>NZ_LT859959.1:6375000-7797098 GCF_900176205.1 Bradyrhizobium sp. ORS 285 | reverse complement strand
GATGCAGATCATCAGCGGCACGCCGCCGACATTGATCCAGGACATCAACTGGCCGAGGCTGCCGCTGTCACTGTCATGCCCGAGATCGACGGCGTGGCCGAGCAACTCGCTGATCGACAGGCCGAGCAGCATCGAGCCGATTTCGACGCCGCCGACCAGCACGATCATCATGGCGGCGACCGCGAACGGCCGCACCTCGGGCTGCATGAAATGGTCGAGGATGGTCATGGGACGACGCGCCCCTGCCCGCTCAATTCTGAGACTTCAGACGCGCCAGCCGCTCGGCAATGTCCTTGTCGCGCTTCAGCTTCGACAATTCATCGATATCCGGCGACGGCGGGATACCCTCCGGCACGCCGGTGGCGCGGGCGATCGCACGCGACGCGCGCGTGGCCTTCGCGACGCCGGCATCATGCGCTTTGCGCGACGCGGTCTTGGGCTGATCGGCCAGCGCCTCGCCGCGCTCGAGCTCGGCGAGGCGCGCCTGCGCATCCTGCAGGCTGGAGAGGATCGCGCGCAGGCTCGTCAGCACTGCATCGACGCGCTCGGCATTCTCGTCGATCGCCTTCGACAGCACCTCGAACTGGGCTTCGAGGTCCATCTGCCGGGCGATGCCGGCGCGGGCGAGATCGTCGCGGTTCTCACTGATGGCGAGACGAATCTGGTCAGCCAGCAGAACGGTCTCGCGCTCGATCTCGGCGCGGCGGGCGTTGAGCCGATACTCCTCGGCGCGCGCAGAAGCCAGGCTGTCGCGGGACTCGCGCTCGGCCTGCTCGATCTCGCGGATCGCCTGCTTCACCAGCGCGACCTTGTTCTTGTCCTCGGCCTTCTCGATCGCGCCATAGGCGATCCCGGCGATGAGGCGCCCGGCGCGTGACAGGAGCGTGTCGGGAGCCGGCGCGTGTTCGGCGAGCATGACGTTGTCCTTTCGTGGGCTGAGATAGGCGTGTGAAGCTGCGGTGACACCGAAATGGATCTCGAAGTCACCGTTATCAGTGCGAACGAGCTGTGCCGGCGTCGCGTGCGTCCAGCCCGCGGCATAGCCGGTCACCTCGAACGGAATCGTGACACGGCCAAGCGCGGTGCCGAGCGACAGCGTGCCGGCGTCCCTGACATTCACCAATCGGTCATCGAGCGGCAGCCGCGGGTTCGATGCCGCGCGATACGCCGCACGGTCGCGCAGACCGAGCGTGACCAGCCGCGACGGCAGCCGGGTGGCCTTGCGGATCGGATCGTAGGCATGGCCGTGCAGCGCGACGAGGTTGGCCCCAAGCCCTTTAGCGGCGGCGATCTCGTCGAGCATGTCCATCGTCCGGGCATAATCGGCAAAGGTCGCCTCGATCGCGTCGCGCGCCTCGGGCGTGAGCAGGAGACGGTAGCGAATAGCCTGATCGTAGGGGCTTCCGGCCATGGGGAACACAAAAGCACAAATATTGTACTTTCGCAAGCCGTCCAGTGGTCCGAGGACGCCGCACCTTTCCGTGACCGCACCAAACGCCATGCACATGTCGGTATGTCGCGCCGCCCCCTCGGGCTGGTTTGAGAGCGACCGAACAATCTCTGGTGATCGTTAAGAGGACGCGGCGATATGAGCGGACAATGCTTAAAGCGATTTGGGATAACCACTCGTTCGCTTGGATCGTCACGAAGCTGCGTCTCCACATCCGCTGTCATCCCGGCCAAGCACTGGCGTCGCACAGCGACGCCGGGGCGCAGAGCCGGGATCCATAACCACAGGCCGTTATGAGGCGAAGACTCGGAGTTGCGATCCTGCCTCAAACGTCTCCCGGGAGTATGGGTCCCGGGTCGGCGCACGCCAACGCTCCGCGCCGACGTGCTTGCCCGGGACGACACCGAATCTGTAGCTTCGTTCGGCAACCCGACGCTGCAGGCGTGAGATAGTCATCAGCGTTCTGCGCCACGCTCCCCCGGCTCCTCACTCAATCCAACAGATCGCGGCAGCCGAGATCGTCGACGGCGAGGAAGATGCGCTCCAGATTATTCCACCAGATGATGGGTGGAATGTTCGCGGTCCACTGCCACACAGGCTTGGTGATCTGCCAGAGCACGCCGTAGCGGTAATCGTCGTCGAGCGCGGCGCGGCTGTAGCCGCTCACGCCATGGCTGAGAAGGGTCGCGTGGTAGCGATCGAGTAGCTCACGCTCGACCCGCTGGCGGTAGTGCGGATACCACTGAAGACCCATCAGATAAGCGAGATCGTTCGCCCCGACATTGATCCGCCACTGGTCGAAGTCGAACACGCGCGCGCGATCCGCGACGCCGGGCTTGGGAAGCAGGAAGTTCCAGCTATGCGCATCGCCATGCGCGATCGTGAGATGACGCTGTGAGTGATAGCGCGCGAGCAGTCTTGGTGTAGCTGCCATGAAGCGCCGGTAGACCTCACGTCGCTCCGCGCTCAGGCGATCGCCGAGCAGCGCGGTGAAGTGTTCGAGATGGCCGGCGAGTTGCACCATCACCTGCGCCATGGCCGCGGGCGCGATGAATTCGCCGATCGTTCGGCCGAGATCGGGATGGTCCCACCACGCCGCGTGCAGCCGCGCCAGTGCGTCGACGATGGCCCCAGCCTGCGCCGATGTCGGCGGCAGCGGCCATTCCGTCGCGATCTCGTGACTGTCGGTCAGATCCTCCAGCAGCAGATGCCAATCGTGGCTATCGTCGTCCCAATGCGCTCCGAAGCAGCGCGGCACCAGTTGCTGCGGCAGATGCGGCGCGACTGTCGTGTAGAACGCAGCCTCCTGCCGCCCGGCCCGCCACAGAGTCTTGGCAAAACTCTCCTGCGCGATCTTGAGGATCAGTGTGCGCGGGGCATCGGGCGCCGGACCATCATAGCTCACGCCAAGCCGGATGATCCGCGAGACGATGATGTCGCGCGCGCTGAGCACGACGACCTCGCGCACGGCGCCCGCGCCGAGCGCGCTGGAGGCGCACAAGACTTCGGTCAGACGCGAGGGCTCGGCAGCGGACGGCAGATCGAGGGACGTCATACGCGTGCGCTCTCCGCAGGAGGACGCGATAGGTATAAAGGTAAATGGCTTTGCAAACTACTCGTCGGAGAAGTCGATCTCGCCCAGATCTTGTGCAGCGTCGGTCACGCGCATGATGCGCACGCCACCTGCTTCAACCCGATAAAGCGCAAGCCATCGTCCAATCACGAGCATGCGTGCGTCGAACGCGATATCCGGACGTGCGGGCCCCGACTGTGGGAAGGAGGCCAGTTGCTGGCATCGACGTTCGATACGATCGATCCACTGGTCGGCCGTCGCCGGGCCATTGTCCTCTGCGACCTTGCGCCAAATGGCGATCAGGTCCTGTTGCGCAAGTCGAGAAAGGCGAACCTCTTTCACCTAATTGCCGGTCTTGAGGGATTGCCGTCCCAGCTGCTTGATGCCGGCGAAATCAGCGACCCCAGCATCGCCGCTCGCCTCCCCTTCGGCCCACGCCCGGCGCAAGGCATCGACACGCGCCTGCTCAGCCTGTTCCAGCAGCCGAAGAGCTTCGCTCACGACCTCGCTCGCGGAGTTGTAGCGGCCGCTCGACACCTTGGCCTTGACGAACTCGCCGAGTTCTTCGGTCAGGGAGATGTTGACATCCATGACAAACCTCTCATCCATGAAATATGGCGCCGCGGGTCGCATTTGGCAATCGGCACCCGTTAAGCGCTACCCCGGCCATTCAGCGGCTACTTGATCGGCGCCCGCGGCAGCACGGTGTCGCCGATCTCCATGCGGTAGACGTGATCGAGCGAGTACCAGGGCGCGGTGACGTCGGGCTCGGTCGGATGCGGTTCGTCGTGGCGGATGAAGTTGCCGAGCAGCGCGCGGGTGACGCCGAACTGCACGTCGCTGTCGATGTGCGGGTCGTTGGGGTCGTAGACCTGCGAGATCAGCACCTTGAAGCCTTGCTTGACGATCAGTGCATGCAGATGTGCCGGGCGATAGGGATGGCGGCCCTGCGCCTTCAGGAGACGGCCGACGACGCCGTCCGTAGGAATCGGATAGCCGACCATCATGACGGAGCGAAACCAGAAGCGGCCGTCGGGATCGGTGGTGAGCTTGCCGCGCAGGTTCATATCGGCCTGCTCGGGATCCTGGTTCTCGTAGTAGCCGACGGGAGAGGCGTGCCAGACGTCCACCTCGGCGCCGGCGACCGGCTCGCCGTTAGGGTCGACCACACGCCCGTTAACGAACAGCGCTGGCCCAGGCGTGGCCGAGCGCAGGATCGAGCCGCCATTCGCGGTCACCGGCGAGTTCAGCCGCCAGAACGGGCCGAGCAGCGACTGTGCCGTCTCGGTGTTGCCGCCGTCGCCATTGTTGAGCAGGCAGACCAGCGGCGAGACGCCGAGCGAGCCGGCCATCAGCACGACTTCATTGTGGGTGTCGTTGGTGCGCTGGCCGAGTTCGGCGATGAGGGCGGCGGCTTCGCGGAATTCGGCTTCGGTCAGCCGGACGTCGCGGACGAAGCCGTGCAGGTGCCTGATCAGCGACACCATGATCTCGCGCAGCCGCGGATTCTCGGTGCGCTCCATCACGGCCAGCACGGCGGGAGTGATGTCCTGTTCGCGGGAGATGGTCATTCCTCGTTCTCCGTCATTCCGGGACGAAGGGTCAGCGTCGAACCCGGAATCTCGACGTTGGCGGACTCATCTCCCAAATGCGGTTCGGCCCTGCGGGCCGCTCCGCTGCTTCCCCTCATGGTGAGGAGGCGCGAAGCGCCGTCTCGAACCATGAGGCCACAGTCCGGGCCTCATCCTTCGAGACGACCGCCTGCGGCGGTCTCCTCAGGATGAGGAGTGACCGATCAGTTCATCCTCTCGACCGCCAGCGCGACGCCCTGGCCGACGCCGACGCACATCGTGGCGAGCGCGCGCTTGCCGCCGCGGACTTCGAGGCCGTGCACCGCGGTCATTGCGATGCGCGCGCCGCTCATGCCGAGGGGATGGCCGAGCGCGATGGCGCCGCCATGCGGGTTGACGAAATCGGCGTCCTCGGCGACGCCGAGCTGGCGCAGGCAGGCGATGCCCTGGGAGGCGAAGGCTTCGTTCAGCTCGATCAGATCGAAATCGGTGATCTTGAGGCCCAGCCGCTCCATCAATTTGCGTACCGCCGGCACCGGGCCGATGCCCATGATGCGCGGCGGGACGCCGGCCGATGCCAGACCGAGCACGCGCGCGCGCGGCGTCAGGCCGTGCTTCTTCACCGCGGCCTCCGAAGCGAGGATCATCGCGGCGGCGCCGTCATTGACGCCCGACGCATTGCCCGCGGTGACGGTGCCGGGATTGCGCACGATCGGCTTCAGCTTGGCGAGGCCTTCGAGCGTGGTCTCGGGACGCGGATGCTCGTCCTTGTCGACGATGACGGGGCCGGCCTTGCCTGATGGCACGGACACCGGCGCGATCTCGGCGGCGAAATAACCGGAGGCGATCGCCTGGCCGGCGCGCTGCTGGGAGCGGATCGCGAACGCGTCCTGATCGGCGCGCGACACCTGGAATTCCTCGGCGACGTTCTCGCCGGTCTCCGGCATCGAATCCACGCCATACTGCTGCTTCATCAGCGGGTTGATGAAGCGCCAGCCGATCGTGGTGTCGAAGATCTCGGCCGAGCGCGAGAACGCTTCCACAGCCTTGCCCTGCACGAACGGCGCGCGCGTCATCGATTCGACGCCGCCGGCAATCGCGAGATCGACCTCGCCCGAGCGGATCGCACGGCCCGCGGCGCCGACTGCGTCGAGGCCGGAGGCGCAGAGGCGATTGAGCGTCTGGCCGGGAATGGAGTCCGGCAGGCCCGCGAGCAGCAGCGCCATGCGCGCGACGTTGCGGTTGTCCTCGCCGGCCTGGTTGGCGCAGCCGAAGAACACCTCGTCGACCGCGGCCCAGTCGAGATTGGGATGCTTGGCCTTCAGTGCCTTCAACGGCGTCGCCGCGAGATCGTCGGTGCGGACCTTGGCCAGCGCGCCGCCGAAGCGCCCGATCGGGGTCCGCACCGCATCACAAATGAACACGTCTCGCATCGCTCTCTCCCGGGGTGTTTCTGGTCAGAATTGACGGCGGTTTTAGGAGTGCGATGGGAGCAGGTCAAATGACGGGAGCGCGGGGTGGCATGCGTGAGCATTCAGGACACGCGATCTCTCCCCGCGATCGGTGCGCTCCCTCTCCCCGTTCTTCACGGGGAGAGGGCGGGGTGAGGGGCAACCGCACGGGCGGTGCTGCTTTCCTGCAACGACCCCAGCGAATGCATCTGCGAGATTCCATATTGGCAGACAGCCGCCGTGCCTGTCCGATGGACCAATGACATGGCCACGTCTGTGCCATGCCCCTCACCCGGATTGCTGCGCAATCCGACCTCTCCCCGCAAAGAGCGGGGAGAGGTTGCAGCACCGCCGCCGCACCACAGTGCACTCCCCCTCTTTAGGGCCGCCAGCAACAGGCAGAGTGAGCAACACCCATCGTGGAAAACCGGGACAGCCTCCGCAAAGCGGTAGGACCGTCCGGGCAAATTGGCTAGTTTCCGCGCCATGACGATCCAGCAGCCCATCTCCGCCCCGATTCCGCAAGAGTCGGTATCCTCGGCCGTGCCCGCCGAGGCGCCGGCCAAGCTCACGCCGATGATGGAGCAGTATCTCGACATCAAGGCCGCGCATCCCGGGCTGATGCTGTTCTACCGGATGGGCGATTTCTACGAGCTGTTCTTCGAGGACGCCGAGGTCGCCTCCAAGGCGCTCGGCATCGTGCTCACCAAGCGCGGCAAGCATCAGGGCCAGGACATCCCGATGTGCGGCGTGCCGGTCGAGCGCTCCGAGGACTATCTGCATCGATTGATCGCGCAGGGCATCCGCGTCGCGGTCTGCGAGCAGATGGAGGATCCGGCCGCGGCGCGGGCACGCGGCAACAAGAGCGTGGTCAAGCGCGGCGTGGTGCGCGTGGTGACGCCGGGCACGCTGACGGAAGACAACCTGCTCGACGCGCGCGCCAACAACTATCTGCTGTCGATCGCGCGCAGCCGCGGCTCCTCCGGCGGCGACCGGCTCGGGCTCGCCTGGATCGACATCTCGACCTCGGACTTCATCGTCACCGAATGTGCCTTCGCCGAGTTGACGGCGACCTTGGCGCGGATCAATCCGAACGAAGTCATCGTCTCCGACGCTCTCTACTCGGACGAAGCGTTCGAGCCGGTGCTGCGCGAGCTCGCCGCGGTGACGCCGCTGACGCGCGACGTGTTCGACGGCGCCACCGCCGAGCGGCGGCTGTGTGATTACTTCGCCGTCGCCACGATGGACGGGCTCGCCGTGCTGTCGCGGCTGGAAGCCACCGCGGCCGCAGCCTGCGTCACCTATGTCGAGCGCACCCAGATCGGCCAGCGCCCGCCGCTGGCGCCGCCCGCGCGCGAGGCGACCGGCAGCACCATGGCGATCGATCCGGCGACCCGCGCCAATCTCGAGCTGACGCGCACGCTCGCCGGCGAGCGGCGCGGCTCGCTGCTCGACGCCATCGACTGCACGGTCACCTCGGCCGGCTCCCGTCTGCTCGCGCAGCGGCTCGCCGCGCCGTTGACGGAGCCGGCGCAGATCGGCCGCCGGCTCGATGCCGTCAACGTGTTCGTCGCCGACAGCGCCGCGCGCGAGGACATCCGTTCGATCCTGCGCGGCGCGCCGGACATGACACGCGCGATGGCACGGCTGTCGGTCGGCCGCGGCGGCCCGCGCGATCTCGCGGCCTTGCGCGACGGCATCCTCGCGGCCGACCAGGCGCTGGCGCGGCTGTCCACGCTCGACCAGCCGCCGCAGGAGGTCGCATCGATCATGGCGGCGCTGGCGCGGCCGGCGCGCGCCCTCGCCGACGAATTCGCCCGCGCGCTCGACGAGCAGCTGCCGCTGATCAAGCGCGACGGCGGCTTCGTCCGGGTTGGCTATGACGCGACGCTCGACGAGACGCGCAATCTGCGCGACGCCTCCCGCCTCGTCGTCGCCTCGATGCAGGCGCGCTATGCCGACCAGACCGGCGTGAAGGCGCTCAAGATCCGGCACAACAACGTGCTCGGCTATTTCGTCGAGGTCACCGCGCAGCACGGCGACAAGCTGATGTCGGCCCCGCTGAACGCGACCTTCATCCATCGCCAGACATTGGCCGGCCAGGTGCGTTTCACCACCTCGGAGCTCGGCGAGATCGAGGCCAAGATCGCCAATGCCGGCGAGCGCGCGCTCAATCTCGAGCTCGAGATCTTCGACCGGCTCTGCACGCAGGCGCTCGCGATCGGCGACGATCTGCGCGCGGCTGCGCATGGCTTTGCGATGCTCGATGTCGCGACCGCGCTCGCCAAGCTCGCGGTCGACGACAACTACGTCCGGCCCGAGGTCGACGGCTCGCTCGGCTTCGCGATCGAGGGCGGCCGTCATCCTGTCGTGGAGCAATCGCTGAAGCGCGAGGGCCAGCCGTTCATCGCCAATTCCTGCGATCTGTCGCCGACTCCAGGACACAAGAGCGGCCAGCTGTGGCTGCTGACCGGCCCGAACATGGCGGGTAAATCGACCTTCCTGCGCCAGAACGCGCTGATCGCGTTGCTGGCGCAGATCGGCTCGTTCGTGCCGGCGAGCCGCGCCCGCATCGGCATCGTCGACCGGCTGTTCTCGCGCGTCGGCGCCGCCGACGATCTGGCGCGCGGGCGCTCGACCTTCATGGTCGAGATGGTCGAGACCGCGGCGATCCTCAACCAGGCCGGCGAGCGGGCGCTGGTCATCCTCGACGAGATCGGCCGCGGCACCGCGACGTTCGACGGCCTCTCGATTGCCTGGGCGGCGATCGAGCATCTGCACGAGAGCAACCGCTGCCGCACGCTGTTCGCGACGCATTATCACGAGCTCACCGCCCTCGCCGCCAAGCTGCCGCGGCTGTTCAACGCCACGGTGCGCGTCAAGGAATGGCAGGGCGACGTGGTGTTCCTGCACGAGGTGCTGCCCGGCTCCGCCGACCGCTCCTACGGCATCCAGGTCGCGAAGCTCGCCGGCCTGCCGCCGGCCGTGATCAGCCGCGCCAAATCGGTGCTGGCGAAACTGGAGGCCGCCGACCGCGGCCAGAACGCGCGCGCGCTGGTCGATGATCTCCCGCTGTTCGCGGTGCCCTCGCGCGCGGCCGTGGAGCCCGCGATGTCGAAGGAGACCGAGGAGCTGATCGCCGCGGTGAAGGATCTGCATCCCGACGAGATGACGCCGCGCGAGGCGCTGGATGCGCTGTATCGGCTGAAGGCGAAACTACCGAACAAGTAGTCGCTGTCATTCCGGGGGGCGCGTCAGCGCGAGCCCGGAATCCATCTCTCCTCGACATATGCGGCCCGATGGATTCCGGGCTCGCGCTTTGCGCGCCGCGGAGTGACAGCGGGCGTGGGGAGGCAGCGTGTCCCAAAACTCTCCGTCATTGCGAGCGCAGCGAAGCAATCCAGGGCTCGGGTGGGACTCTGGATTGCTTCGCTGCGCTCGCAATGACGGAGCAGAGAGCTGGGAACGTAGGGTGGGCAAAGACGCGGAGCGTCGTGCCCACCATGTCGAGCACGTGCCGCGGTTGGTGGGCACGCTTCGCTTTGCCCACCCTACGCAGCTTGCCTCGCCGCTTTTCTTCGCCCCAGCGCCCACAGGCCGAGATTCCAGCCGACGCAGGTCGCCAGTGCGCCGCTTAGGCCCGCGACGGCGCCGAGATGCAGGCTGCCGAGATGCAGCACGATGACGGCGAGCGAAAAGCCGATCAGGCCCCAGGCGCCGTTGGCCATGACGGCGGCCGTGGCGGGGCCGCCGATGCGGGGCTGCAGGATCAGCATCATCGAGGTGAAGACGATCGGGAATAGCGCGAGGATGCCGGACACGCTAGGGCCGGCCCAGCCGGAGACCGAGGTGACGGTGGCGACGAGCGTTGCGACCAGGGAGGCGCGCAGCGGCACGTCGTACCAACGTCGGGTGATCAGCGGCATCTTGGCGTGGCGATAGCGTGCGAGCAGCGGCAGGCAAATCGCGAAGGTGATGATGTTGGCGATGACGCCCATCGGAAGCGTCCACTGCACGCTCTTGATGAGGGATGCGAGACCGAGCCACACCGCGACCGCGGTAGCGCTTGCGACAAGCACGCTATGGCGCTGCGCCAGCACGGCATAGGCGAGGCTGAGGAAGATCGTCGCGGCATTGATCGGCAGGCTGGTCAGGGCTCCTTCCGCGATGAAGGCCGCGTCATGATCGAGCGCCAGGAAGACGTAGGTCGGGCCGGCCGAGATCGGCAGCGTCGCGACGAGTGCGCCGATCACGGGGCCGGTGCGCTCGGCGATCATCGAGGCAGATACAACGAACGACGCCGCGATCGCCATGCGCAGGCCGAGGACGAGCAGGAAGGACGGATCGAGGGACATGTTCAGCCGTCGTCCCGGGCAAGCGGAGCGCGGCGGTGCGCAAGCATCGCCGTGGGGAGCGCCGACCCGGGACCCATAACCACAGGCGGTTATGGGTGAGAGAAGATCGGAGTGACCAGCGGGGCCAGCCATCACCGACGGTGGTTATGGGTCCCCGCGTTCGCGGGGACGACACCGTTGCTAGAAGCTACGCCGCCACCCGCTTCAAGCTGACCGACACCTTCGGGCCGTTCTTGATGGTCTGATAGACCACGCAATAGCGCTCGGTGAGCTTGAGCAGCAGATCGAGCTTGTCTTGGGGCGCATCGGTGTCGACCTCGAAGCGCAGGCGGATCTCCTGGAAGCCGACCGGGGCCTCCTTGTCGACGCCGAGCGTGCCGCGAAAATCGAGATCGCCTTCGGCCAGCACGAGGCCGCTCTTGAGCGGGACCTCGACGGCGGTCGCGACCGACTTCAGGGTGACACCGGCGCAGGCGACCAAGGCTTCCAGCAGCATGTCGCCGGAGCACAGCTCCAGGCCAGAGCCGCCGGTGGCGGGATGCAGGCCGGCCACCGCCAGCGCGCGGCCGGTCTCAAGCTTGCAGGTCAGGCCGTCGCCGCCGACCTCGCCCTTGGCCTTCAAGGTGATCACGGCGGCGGAGGGGTCAGCCTTGTAGCGTTCCTTGATCGGCGCCTGCATGGCGCGCAGCTCGGCAGCATCCATTGTCGTTCTCTCCCGGAGTCATTTCGGGACAGATGTACCGGGCGATCGCTCAGATGTCACCACCACAGCCCGCCGCCGGGCTCACGCCTGCCCTGCGCATCCGGCACCGTCCGGTCGAGCGAGCGGTCGAGCGCGGTCAGCACGTGGCGCTTGAACTGCTCGAACAACGGCGCATTGCGGTCGCGCGGCCGCGACAGATTGATGGTGATCTCCTCGAACAGCCGCCCGGGATGCGGCCGCATCACCAGCACGCGGTCGGCCAGCACCACCGCCTCCTCGACGTCGTGGGTCACCAGCACCAAGGTCGGGCGCGTATCGGCCCAGAGGTCGAGCAGATGGTCCTGCAGGTCTTTGCGCGTGAAGGCGTCGAGCGCGGAGAACGGCTCGTCGAGCAGCAGCACCTCCGGCTGCGCCACCAGCGCACGCGCAATCGCGACGCGCTGCGCCTGGCCGCCGGACAGTTCGCGCGGCCAGACCTTGGCCTTGTCGGCGAGGCCGACGCGATCCAGCGCGCGCGCCACACGTTCGCGGCGTTCGGCCGCCGGCAGCTCGGACAGGCCGAAGCCGATATTGTCGGCAACCGTCAGCCAGGGCAGCAGCCGCGGCTCCTGGAAGATGATGCCGACCTTGGCATGCGGCGCCGCGATCGCTTCGCCATCGAGCGTCACGCTGCCTGCGCTGGCGCGGTCGAGCCCGGCAATGGCGCGCAGCAACGTCGACTTGCCGCAGCCGGAGCCGCCGATGATGGCGATGATCTCGC
The DNA here is from genome assembly GCF_900176205.1 of Bradyrhizobium sp. ORS 285. Lineage (NCBI taxonomy): Bacteria > Pseudomonadati > Pseudomonadota > Alphaproteobacteria > Hyphomicrobiales > Nitrobacteraceae > Bradyrhizobium > Bradyrhizobium sp. ORS 285. The sequence goes on along the minus strand of NZ_LT859959.1, from coordinate 7,785,235 downwards.
CGAGCTGGATCTCGGACGAAAACCGCTCCAGCGCGTGGACGCCGTTGGGATAGACCTTGGTAACGGCTTCGAGCTGCAGCATCAGGCGGTCCCGCTCTGGCGCGCAAAGCTGTCCTGCCAGCGCAGCAGCGGCGCGGTCGCGATCTCGAGCAACCAGTCCGTTGCCTTGCCGATGATCGCAAAGATGACGATGGCGGCGACGATCTGCGCCGGCTTGCCGAGCTGCTGGCCGTCGATCAGGAGGTAGCCGAGACCTTCGGAGGCGCCCATGAACTCGGCGGCGACGACGAACATCCAGCCCAGGCCAAGGCCGACGCGCAGCGCCACGACGTAAGCCGGGAGCACCGCAGGCAGCAGGATGCGGCGGATCATCGCCGGGCCGGACAGGCGGAAGACGCGGCCGACCTCGACGATCTTGCGGTCGACCGACAGGATCGCGCCGGTCAGGCCGAGATAGACCGGAAAGAACACGCCGACCGCGATCAGCGCCACCTTGGAGGTCTCGAAGATGCCGAGCCACAGGATGAACAGCGGCACCCAGGCGATCGACGGGATCGCGCGCAGCGCCTGGATGGTCGGATCGACCAGTCGGCGGGCCAGGCTCCAATAGCCGCAAATGCCGCCCAGCAGGGTGCCGGCGGCGACGCCGAGGCCGAAGCCGATGCCGACGCGGGAGAGCGTCATGGTGATGTGGCGGGTCAGCTCGCCGGAGCGGGCGAGCTCGGCGATGGTGGTGAAGACTTTTGACGGCGGCGGCACCAGGCGGCCGTTCGACCAGCCGGCCCAGACCGCGAGTTCCCAGGCGAGTGCGAGCGACAGCGGCAGCAGCAGCCCAAGCAGCGGGCGCGCCAGGCGGATGAGCCGGGGCTGTTGGGCGGTTTGCGGTGTGGCCGCCGCGGCGGGCGCCTGGAGTTCGACGGTCATGGTCATAGTGAGAACAGCGTCTCGGGTGGGAATGCAAGGCGTGGTGATGGCGGAGGCCGCTGACGGGTCTGAGCGCGCGCCTATCAGGGTTGAGCCAACAGCGGCGCCACAATCTCGGTGTCGTCCCGGCCCCCGCGCCGGGACCCATACTCCGCGGCGGGTGCGGTGAGGCGCGATGCCGCTCCAGCGTGCCTCACAACACCTTCACGGAGTATGGGTCCCGGATCTGCGCCCGCCAACGCTGGCGCGTCGGCGGGCTTGTCCGGGACGACACCGATTTTTTATAGCGCCACCGGTTTTGTTGCGCTCACCTTGCGGGACAGCGCGGGTTGCAGGCAAGCGCGAGCGTCGGCGTGGGCGCGCGCACAAGCGCGAGCGTAGGCCGCCCTAGTTCGTCGGCAGCGGCACCTGGTCGTCGATCAGCGCGTCCAGCGTCGCCTTCACGTCGACCTTGGCATCCACCACGCCGGCCTGCTGCAGCGCGAGCCCCGCGGCGAGGATGGAATCCCGCTGCGGCGCGCCGATCCGGCTGTGGGTGAGTTCGGTGCGCTCCTTGAGCTGCTTGTCGACGACCGTTTCCGGCAGCTTGGTGACGGCAATGAACGTCTTCTTCAGGTCGTCGTAATTCGCCAGCGCATCCTTGCGCGCGACCTCATAGGTCGCCAGCACGCGGCGGACGATCTCCGGATTGTCCTTCAAGAACTGCTCGCGGACATTGAGGATGCCCCAGGTGTTGGCGTCGGCCTTGCGGTAGAACAGTTTGGCGCCCTCCTCGACCTCAGCCTGCGCCATCATCGGATCGAGCCCGGCCCAGGCGTCGACGTCACCGCGGATCAGCGCGGCCTTGCCGTCGGCATGCTGCAGCAGGACGGGCGTGATGTCCTTGTCGGTCAGCCCCGCTGACAGCAGCGCACGAACGAGGAAGATGTGCGGATCGGTGCCGCGGGTCACCGCGACGCGCTTGCCCTTGAGGTCGGCCACCGAGGCGATCTTTGAGTCCTTGGCCGTCACCAGAGCGGTCCATTCGGGCCGCGAATACACGTAGATCGACTTGATCGGGTTGCCGTTGATCCTGGCGACCAGCGCGGCGGAGCCGGCGGTCGAGCCGAAATCGAGCGAGCCGGCATTGAGGAACTCGAGCGCCTTGTTGGAGCCGGCCGACTGCACCCAGGTGATGCTGATGCCGTCCTTGGCGAACTCCTTCTCCAGGAGACCCTTCTGCTTCAGGACCAGCGACACCGGATTGTAGGTCGCCCAGTCGATCCTGATTTCCTTCGCCGGCTCCGCGGCTGCTGCAACGCCGCATCCCAGTAGAACCACGGCCGCGAGCCCGGCTAGTCCCCGCCTCGTCCATCCACCCATCGTCAACCTCCTCAAGCCTAAAACATTGGTGTTGTTTCAAGGTGTTATGCCAGGGCTCAACGAGAATTGTTTTTCCTTTCGGCTGACCCCTCCAGCACGATCATCATCCGCCAACGACCGGTGGCAGCATGGAATGATTGCTGCATCGGAAGTTTCGTGACAGCACAGGCCTTGTTCGATACCGGTTGCATCCATGGACAGCGTCGCTCCCCAATCTCATCCCGATGGCCTCACCGATTTCGACAGCGCCGGCATTGCGGCTGCCGTCGACGCCCTGGCCAAGCAGCACTCCGGCCGGGAGGACATGTTCCGCGCCGCGGTGGTGCAATTTCTCAAGGCCGAACTGGTCAAGGCGCGCGCGGCGGCGCAGGCGCAGCTGCTGAGGGATCGGCACGGAAGGCGTTGCGCGGAGCAGCTCTGCTTCGTCCAGGACGAGATCATCCGCATCCTGTACGCCGCGGCCACCCAGCACCTGTATCGCTCGGAGGTGCCGAGCGGCGCCGAGCGCATGGCGGTGGTCGCGACCGGCGGCTACGGCCGCGGCCTGATGGCGCCGGAGTCCGACATCGATCTCTTGTTCATCCTGCCCTACAAGCAGACCGCCTGGGGCGAGCAGGTCGCCGAGGCCATTCTTTATTCGCTGTGGGACATGGGCCTGAAGGTCGGCCACGCCACCCGCTCAGTCGACGAGTCGATCCGCCAGGCGCGCGGCGACATGACCATCCGCACCGCCATCCTGGAGACACGCTATCTCGCCGGCGACAAGCCGCTGTATGACGAGCTGGTCGCACGCTTTGACAGCGAGGTCGTGCAGGGCACCGCGGCAGAATTCGTCGCCGCCAAGCTCGCCGAGCGCGAGGAGCGGCATCGCCGCGGCGGCCAGTCGCGCTATCTGGTCGAGCCGAATGTCAAGGACGGAAAGGGCGGCCTGCGCGACCTGCACACGCTGTTCTGGATCGCCAAATATGTCTACCGCGTGCGAGAGACCGCCGAGCTGGTCGAGCGCGGCGTGTTCGACGCCCATGAATACCGCACCTTCCGGCGCTGCGCCGACTTCCTGTGGTCGGTGCGCTGCAACCTGCACTTCGTCAGCGGGAGGCCCGAGGAGCGGCTGTCGTTCGACCTCCAGCGCGAGATCGCGGTCCGGCTCGGCTACACCAGCCATCCGGGCATGCAGGACGTCGAGCGCTTCATGAAGCACTACTTCCTGGTCGCCAAGCAGGTCGGCAACCTCACCGCGATCCTGTGCGCCAAGCTGGAGGATCAGCAGGCCAAGGCAGCGCCGGTGCTGAGCCGGATGATCTCACGCCTGACCACCGGCTCCACGTGGCGCCGCGTGCCGGAGAGCGAAGATTTCATCGTCGACAACAACCGCATCAACCTCGCCGCGCCCGACGTCTTCAAGCACGATCCGGTCAACCTGATCCGCATCTTCCGCTTGGCGCAGAAGAACAACCTCGCCTTCCATCCCGACGCGATGCGCGCAGTGACGCGCTCGCTCAACATGATCAACACCGAGCTGCGCGAGGATCCCGAAGCCAACCGGCTGTTCATGGAGATCCTGACCTCCAACGACGCTGAGACCGTGCTGCGGCGGATGAACGAGACCGGCGTGCTCGGCCACTTCATCAGCGCCTTCGGCCGCATCGTGTCGATGATGCAGTTCAACATGTATCATCACTACACGGTCGACGAGCACCTGATCCGCTGCATCGGCTTCCTGCAGGAGATCGAGCGCGGCGGCAACGACGAGTTCGTGCTCGCCTCCGATTTGATGCGCAAGATCCGGCCCGAGCACCGCGCCGTCATCTACATCACGGTGCTGCTGCACGACGTCGCGAAGGGCCGGCCGGAGGATCACTCGGTCGCCGGCGCCAAGATCGCGCGGCGGCTGTGCCCGCGGCTCGGCTTCAACAATGCTGATACTGAGCTCGTCGCCTGGCTGATCGAGGAGCATCTGACGATGTCGACGGTGGCGCAGTCGCGCGACCTGTCGGACCGCCGGACGATCGAGAAGTTCGCCGCCGTGGTGCAGTCGGTCGAGCAGATGAAGCTCTTGACCATCCTGACCACCGCCGACATCCGCGGCGTCGGTCCGGGCGTCTGGAACGGCTGGAAGGCGCAGCTGCTGCGCACGCTGTACTACGAGACCGAGCCGGTGCTGACCGGCGGCTTCTCCGAGGTCAACCGCGCCAAGCGCATCACCGCGGCGCAGGCCGAATTCCGCAACGCCTTCACCGACTGGCCGGAGGACGAGCTCAACACCTATATCGGCCGGCACTATCCGGCCTATTGGCTCAAGGTCGAGCTGCCGCGCAAGATCCGCCATGCCCGCTTCGTGCGGTCGAGCGAGGATGCCGGCCACAAGCTCGCGATCAATGTCGGCTTCGACCCCGCGCGCGGCGTCACCGAGCTGACGATCTTCGCGATGGACCATCCCTGGCTGCTGTCGATCATCGCGGGCGCCTGTGCGTCTGCCGGCGCCAACATCGTCGACGCCCAGATCTACACCACCACCGACGGCCGCGCGCTCGACACCATCGCGATCTCAAGGGAATATGAGCGCGACGAGGATGAGGGGCGCCGCGCGACCCGGATCGGCGAGACGATCGAACAGGTGCTGGAAGGCAAGCTGCGGCTGCCCGATGCGGTGGCGAGGCGGACCACGCGCGGCAAGCAGCACAAGGCATTCTCGGTCGAGCCTGAGGTCAGCATCAACAATCAATGGTCGGAGCTCTACACGGTCATCGAGGTGTCCGGCCTCGACCGGCCCGGCCTGCTCTACGAGCTGACCACGGCGATCTCAAAGCTGAACCTGAACATCGCCTCGGCCCATGTCGCCACCTTCGGCGAGCGCGCCCGCGACGTGTTCTACGTCACCGATCTGCTGGGCGCGCAGATCAACGCGCCGACCCGGCAGGCCGCGATCAAGAGCGCGCTGCTGCATCTGCTGGCGAGCGAGGACGCGGCGGCACAGCCGGCGGCTTGAGTCTGCGTTGTAAGCACCGGAGCGGCTTGAGCCGCTCCGAGCAGAGTTGATGGACAAGACCGGCAACGTTGCCGGCACGGCTTGGGGGAGCCGAACCATGGCATTGATTGCAAATATCGTCGTCGGCCTGATCGGCCTGCTGCACGTCTACATTCTCGTGCTCGAGATGTTTCTCTGGACCAAGCCGGCCGGCTTGCGCGCCTTCAACAACACGCCGGAGCGCGCCGAGGCGACCAAGGTGCTCGGCGCCAACCAGGGCCTCTACAACGGCTTCCTCGCCGCCGGCCTGTTCTGGGGCCTCGCGCACCCGGCGCCGGCGTTCGCGTTCCAGATCAAGATCTTCTTCCTGCTCTGCGTCCTCGTGGCGGGGCTCTATGGCGCCGCCACCGCCAGCCGCAAGATCATGTTCATCCAGAGCGTGCCCGCCGCGATCGGGCTGGTGCTGGTCTGGTTGGCCGGTTGAGCCGGGCCGCATCTCCACAACCGCTGTCGTCCCGGACAAGCCGTGACGCGCATCAGCGCGTCACGGCGCCGATCCGGGACCCATAATCCCGGGCAGCGTTCGAGGCAGGATCGCCACTCCGAGTCTTCGCCACACGACCCCCTGTGGCTATGGATCCCGGCTCGGCGCCCTGTCGTCGCTGCGCGATGCCAGGGCTGGGCCGGGACGACACTGAGGTTGTTGAGCCGGCTGGGCTCGCAACGGCGCGTTTCGGCGGAACCGCCGCACCCACCCTCCCCTCGCCTTGCGTCCGCCCAGCCGATCCTCCACACTCCCGCCCAGCGATGGCGCCCTCCGGGTAGACCAGCCGCATAAAACATCAGGAGGAACGATAGACCCCATGCGACAGGGAATTTTCCGTCTTGCAGGGGCGGCCGCGTTGGCCGTCACCCTCTCCGTCACGTCAGCCCAGGCTCAGAAGAAATACGATCCCGGCGCGTCCGACACCGAGATCAAGGTCGGCCAGACCGTGCCGTTCTCGGGTCCCGCCTCGGCCTACGCCTCGATCGGCAAGACCCAGGCCGCTTATTTCAACATGATCAACGAGCAGGGCGGCATCAATGGCCGCAAGATCAAGCTGATCCAGTATGACGACGCCTATTCGCCGCCGAAGGCCGTCGAGCAGGTGCGCAAGCTGGTCGAGGACGACGAGGTGCTGCTGACGTTCCAGATCATCGGCACGCCGTCCAACGCCGCCGTCCAGAAATACCTCAACGCCAAGAAGGTCCCGCAACTGTTCGCGGCGACCGGCGCCACCAAGTTCACCGATCCGAAGAACTTCCCCTGGACCATGGGATACAATCCCAACTACTTCACCGAGGGACGCATCTACGGCCAGTACATTCTGAAGGAGCATCCCAGCGCCAAGATCGGCGTGCTCTATCAGAACGACGACCTCGGCAAGGACTATCTCAACGGCATCAAGGCCGGCCTCGGTGACAAGGCCTCATCGATGATCGTTGCGGAAGCCTCCTACGAGGTCTCCGATCCCACCATCGATTCGCAGCTCCTCAAGCTCAAGGCGGCCGGCGCCGATCTCTTGTTCTCGGCCGCGACGCCCAAGCAGGCCGCGCAGGCGATCAAGAAGCTGCACGAGCTCGACTGGCACCCGGTGCACATCGTCGACATCAACGCGACGTCGGTGGGAGCCGTGCTGCAGCCGGCGGGGCTGGAGGCGTCCAAGGGCGTGATCTCGGTCAATTACGGCAAGGACCCGCTCGATCCGCAGTGGAAGGACGATCCGGGCATGAAGCGCTATTTCGAGTTCATGGCCAAGTACTATCCGGACGGCGACAAGAACTCGAACTTCAACACCTATGGCTATGGCAATGCCGAACTGCTGGTGACCATCCTGCGGATGTGCGGCGACAACCTCACGCGCGAGAACGTCATGAAGCAGGCGGCGTCGCTGAAGGACGTCGTCGGCGATTTGTCGCTGCCGGGCATGAAGATCAACACCTCGCCCACCGACTATCGCGTCAACAAGCAGCTGCAGATGATGAAGTTCAACGGCGAGCGCTGGGAGCTGTTCGGCCCGATCCTGGAGGACAAGGGCGCGGCGGGTTAGTTCGCCTGCCACGGTCCTGGTTGGTGCTGCCACGACCTCAATCCACCTCTCCCCTTTCGGGGAGAGGTCGGCGCGCAGCGCCGGGTGAGGGGCTGCTTCCACACGATAAGTCAGGCCGCAGCCCCTCACCCGGATTGCATCTGACGATGCAATCCGACCTCTCCCTCCGGGAGAGGTGAAGCTCGGTCGCCGCACCATCATGCAACCTCTCGCCACGCTTATGACCGGCGAACAAAACATCGGTACGGGGCTGCGCGCAGGCGCAGCCCTTTTGCATTGCGGCACGAAAATGCGCCGGTTGGTCGCTCCTACAAGCGTTGCCTTGTCGACTTGCTTCCTCCACACTCGCGTGCAGCGATGGCAACATAACAACCAAGAAGAACCATCGACAAACATCACCGGAGGGAGGACTCGCATGAGAACGTCACTGTTCGGTCTCGTCGGCGTGAAGTCGTGTGCAATCGCGCTTGCCGCGTCGCTGACCGTCGCACTGCCTGCATCATCCGCCTACGCCCAGAAGAAATACGACACCGGCGCCGCCGACACCGAGATCAAGATCGGCCAGACCGTGCCGTTCTCCGGCCCGGCGTCGGCCTATGCCGGCATCGGCAAGACCCAGGCCGCGTATTTGCGCATGATCAACGAGAAGGGCGGCATCAACGGCCGCAAGCTCAATCTGATCCAGTATGACGACGCCTATTCGCCGCCCAAGGCGGTGGAGCAGGTGCGCAAGCTGGTCGAAGGCGACGAGGTGCTGTTCACCTTCCAGATCATCGGTACGCCGTCGAACGCCGCCGTGCAGAAATATCTCAACGCCAGGAAGGTGCCGCAGCTCCTGGCCTCGACCGGCGCCTCGCGCTTCACCGACCCACAGAACTTCCCCTGGACCATCGCCTATAATCCGAACTACCAGTCGGAGGGGCGGATCTACGCCAAATACATTCTCGCCAACCACCCCAACGCCAAGATCGGCATCCTCTACCAGAACGACGATCTCGGCCGCGACTACATCGCAGGCCTGCGCAGCGGCCTCGGCAGCAAGGCCGACAGCATGATCGTCTCGGAGGCCTCCTACGAGCTGTCTGATCCGACCGTGGATTCTCAGATCGTCAAGCTGAAGGCGTCCGGCGCCGACCTGCTCTACAACGCCTCGACGCCGAAATTCGCCGCGCAGGCGATCAAGAAGTTGGCCGATCTCGGCTGGAAACCGGTGCACATCCTCGACATCAATGCGAGCCCGGTGTCCGCAACGTTGAAGCCGGCCGGGCTCGACATTTCCAAGGACATCATCAGCACGAACTACGGCAAGGACCCGGCCGACCCGCAGTGGAAGGACGATCCGGGCGTGAAGGCCTATTTCGAGTTCATGGACAAGTATTATCCGGAAGGCGACAAGCTCAACACCGTCAACACCTATGGCTATTCGACGGCGGAGCTTCTGGTACAGATCCTGCGCCAGTGCGGCGACGATCTCACGCGGGAGAACGTGATGCGGCAAGCGGCCAGCATCAAGGGCTACGTCCCGAGCCTCGCGCTGCCCGGCCTCTCCATCAACACCTCGCCGACCGACTTCCGCATCAACAAGCAGATGCAGATGATGCGCTTCAACGGCGAGCGCTGGGAACTGTTCGGCCCGATCATCGAGGATACGGGGGCGGCGGGGTAGCCCTCGGCGCGTCCACACCCATCGCTGTCATGCCCGCGCAGGCGGGCATCCAGTACGCCGCGGCGTCTCGGATCATCACAACCGCCGCGGAGTACTGGGTCACCCGCCTTCGCGGGTGACGACACTGGTTGTGACGGCGACGGCCATCGCCCCGCATAGGCGGATCAATCACCACTGACGCTCGCCAGGTCGCGCTGCTTGACAACCCGGTCGATCAGGCCCCAGTCCAGCGCCTCCTCCGCCGTCATGAAGTGGTCGCGGTCGAGCGTGCGCTCGACATCCTCATAGCTGCGGCCGCAATGCTCGGCATAGAGCCTGATGACGCGGCGCTTGGTCTGCTCCATCTCCCGGGCGTGGATCAGAATGTCGGACGCCTGCCCCTGGAAGCCGCCGAGTGGCTGATGGACATGGAGGCTCGCATTGGGCAGCGCGGTCCGCTCGCCTTTCTCTCCGGCCATCAGCAGGAACGAGCCCATCGAGCGCGCCGTGCCCATGCACACGGTATGCACCGGCGCCTTGACGAACTGCATCGTGTCGTACATCGCGAGCCCGCTGGTGATCACGCCGCCGGGCGAATTGATGTAGAGATGGATCGGCCGCTTCGGGTTCTCGGCTTCGAGGAACAGCAACTGCGCGCAGACCAGCGCGGACACGGTGTCGTTGACCTCGCCGTTGAGGAATACGATCCGCTCGCGGAGCAGCCGCGAATAGATGTCGAAGGAACGTTCTCCGCGGCTGGATTGCTCGATGACCATCGGGACGAGCTGCATCGTTTCGCGCATCGGCGACCTCCAGACCGGTTGGTTTTGGTAAAGACGTGAGGGCTCAGGCGGCGCGCATCAGGCTGCGCGCGTTGCTGTTCGCCGCCTGCGGTATCTGCCGTAGCAGCGTCGTGGCGGGGAGCCCGTGGATGATCCTGAGCCGCGTCCCGCCGTCGGCATTGGGCGTGAGCTGGAAGGTCACGATGCTTTCGAGGTAGGGCGGCTCGTCGTCGCGCATGCGGTAGCGGACTTCTTCGCCTGAGATCGAGGAGATGGGCGCGGCATCGGCGAGGTCGCCTGACGGCAGCCAGGTCTCGCGCAGCGCTGGACTGCTGAGGGCGCGCCAGACTTTCTCCGGCGGCGCGTCGAGATCGTAGTCGAGAACGAGGTTGTCGCTCTGCTGGTCAGCGTCGAGATCGCTCATTGATCCATGTCCTTCAGCAAGGTTTTCAACGCATCGACGCGTGACGGCCAGTAGGCGCGGTACTTCGAAAGCCAGCGCGCGATCAGCGCCAGGCCATCCGGATCGACCTCGTAGTTGACGAAGCGGCCCTGCCGTTCTTCCCGCACCAGCCCGGCATTGCGCAGCACCGCCAGGTGCTGCGACATCGCCGGCTGGCTGATCGTGAGCCCCTCGCGCAGCGCGCTGGCATTCATGCTGCCGGCGGCGAGCTTCTCGAAGATCGCGTAACGCGTCGGATCAGCCAGGGCTTTGAAGATGTCGCTCTCGATCATGACGATGGCATAAGCATAGACTTATGTGATGCGCAAGCGGCTATTCCGAGCAGGCCGCACTGGGAGCTGCCTTATCGAATCTCATCTCGGTCTGCCCCGACGCCGCTCCATCATCGGTGTCGTCCCTGCGGACGCAGGGACCCATAACCCCGGGCAGAGTTTGGGGCACGACAGGTTCAACTTACGACCTGCCTCAAGATAGATCACGCGGTATGGGTCCCGGATCTGCGCCCGCTGACGCGTTGCGTCAGCGGGCTTGTCCGGGACGACAGCTTGCCAGGATCGCAAGCTTCACAACCGGTCATGGAGGATGGGGTTGCTGCCAAGGCGGCTCGGTGCCTCGCCTGCAGGAATATCACCCCGGCACCTCGCCAAAGTTCTTCCCGATCGGCAGCACCGCATGCCGGATCAGCCGCGAATCCTCCACCGCGGCCTGCCGATGCTTCACCGCCTCGGATCGTGTCCCATAGAGTGGTGTAGCTGGCATGGTGGATCACCGGGCGATTCCGGTGCGGGCCGAGCTCGTCAGCCTGCCACGGCGGGCAGGCCGGCAATGGGATCATCGCTCAAAGGCGCGATGGTTTCCAGCGTCATGTAGCGGGCGCGCTGGACGGCCCACTCGTCGTTCTGCTCGAGCAGGATCGCACCGACGAGACGGACGATTGCTTCCTCGTTTGGGAAGATGCCGACGACCTCGGTGCGGCGCTTGATCTCGCCATTGACCCTCTCGATTGGATTGGTCGAGTGCAGCTTGGCGCGGTGCTGTGCCGGGAAGCTCATATAGGCGAGCACGTCAGGCTCGGCCTCATCCATGAGGGCGGCGAGCTTGGGCACGTTGGGACGGATCTGGTCGGCGACCTTGCGCCATTGCGCCTTGGCTGCCTCGGCGTCGTCCTGGGCAAAGGCCGTGGCGATGAAGGCGGAGACCACGCGGCGCCCGCTCTTACCGGCATGAGCGAGAGCGTTGCGCATGAAGTGAACGCGACAACGCTGCCAGGTGGCATTGAGCACCTTGGCGACGGTGGCCTTGATGCCCTCGTGAGCATCCGAGATCACGAGCTTCACGCCACGCAGTCCACGGCGTGTGAGCTTGCGCAGGAACGCGGTCCAGAACGTCTCGGCCTCGGACGGGCCGACGTCCATGCCCAGCACCTCGCGCCTTCCGTCGCTGTTGACGCCGATCGCGACGATCACCGCGACCGAGACGATGCGCCCATTCTGGCGCACCTTCACGTAGGTGGCGTCGATCCACAGATACGGCCAGTCGCCTTCGATCGGACGGGCGAGAAAGGCCTTTACCTTGTCGTCGATCTCGCCACAGAGCCGGCTCACCTGGCTCTTGGAGATGCCGCTCATCCCCATCGCCTGCACGAGGTCGTCGACCGAACGGGTCGAGACGCCCTGCACGTAGGCTTCCTGGATCACGGCGGTCAGCGCCTTCTCGGCCATCCGGCGCGGCTCCAGGAAGCCCGGGAAGTAGCTTCCCTTGCGCAGCTTGGGAATGCGCAACTCGACCGCGCCGGCACGCGTTTCCCAGATCCGGTCACGGTAGCCGTTGCGCTGCGCCAGACGCTCGGAGCTCTTCTCGCCATAGGCCGCTCCGGTCAGCCCGGCGACTTCCATCTCCATCAACCGCTGGGCTGCAAAGCCGATCATCTCGCGCAGAAGATCCGCGTCCGGGGCCTTCTCCACGAGCGCGCGAAGGTTCATCATCTCGTCGGTCATCGGTGGTTCCTCGAATCAGGTTGGTGTCAGCAACCCGACCCTACCGGGCAATCGCCGGTGACCACCGCAAAGCCGTCCACCCACTACAGCGCTATGGGGGAGCGCGCGGGCGGACGGCTTTGCTCTACCGAGCTACACCACGCCCGGGGACACGACCCCGCCTCGCGATAGACGGGGTCGCGGATCATCTCGACGAAGGCCTGCACGCTCGGGTATTCCGCAATGAAGCAGTGATCCCAGCGCTCCTCTTGCGGGCCGATCAGCATCAGTTCGAAGCGGCCCTGCCAGATGATGCGCCCGCCGAGGCGTTCGAACACCGGGCCACTGTCGCGGCCGTAGGCGGCATAGGCTTCCGCGCCGCTGACCTTGCGGCCGTCGGGATAGGCGGCCTCCTTGCGCAGCCTCACGAGGTTCAGCATGTGGATCGGACCCGGCCGGTCATTGTCGCGGAACTGCGCGAACACCTCCTTGGTGGGATCGATATGGCCCATGACGTCCCTCGCCTGCTTGTTGTTTACCTCGGCTTAACCATAACGCGGCGTGAACACCGCGGAACTCCTAATTGCGCGTTAAGCTTTTCCTAACTGCCCCTTAAACTCCGGACATTACCGTGGTCGGACGGCAGGGCTCGGGTTGCGTATGGCGCGGGGACGGAAACAGGGCGGCGGCGGTCGCAAGGAGCCGCGTTTCGGCCTTGCGGCGGCGATGGCCGATCTGCGCCTCGATCCCAAGGACCGTATTCCTGCAAGCGAGGACACGCCGAAGAAATCGGCGAAGAAGAAACCGGTGCAGCCGGACGACGAGGACGATGTGCCGGCGCGCGAGCCGAAACCCACCCCACCGAAATCAAAGCCTGCCCGCGGCAAGTCGCGCTGGGGGATGTCGATCGGCCGCATGGCCTATTGGGCTGTCGTATGCGGCCTGTGGGGCGTGATTGCGCTGGTCGGCGTCGTGATCTGGGCCGGCGCGCATCTGCCGCCGATCCAGTCGCTGGAGATCCCGAAGCGCCCGCCGACGATCGAGATCGTGGGCTATGACGGCACCATGCTGGCGCAGCGCGGCGAGATGGCCGGCGCCAATGTCGCGCTGAAGGATCTGCCGCCCTATCTGCCGAAGGCGTTCATCGCCATCGAGGACCGCCGCTTCTACCAGCATTTCGGCATCGATCCCGTTGGCATCGCCCGCGCGGTGGTCGCCAACATCCTGCATCGCGGCGTGTCGCAGGGCGGCTCGACCCTGACACAGCAGCTCGCCAAGAATCTATTCCTGACGCAGGAGCGCACGCTCGCCCGCAAGCTGCAGGAGGCGGAGCTGGCGCTGTGGCTGGAGCGCAAATATTCCAAGCGCGAGATCCTGGAGCTGTATCTCAACCGCGTCTATTTCGGCTCCGGTGCGTACGGAGTCGAGGCGGCGGCGCAGCGCTATTTCGGCAAGTCGGCGCGGCAGGTCACGGTCGCCGAAGCGGCGATGCTCGCCGGCCTCGTGAAGTCGCCGTCGCGGCTGGCGCCGAACCGCAATCCGGAAGGCGCCGCCAAGCGCGCCCAGACCGTGCTCGCGGCGATGGCCGACGCCAAGTTCATCACCGACGCCCAGGCGCAGGCCCAGATCGCGCATCCCTCCGTGGCGGTGAAGCCGGCCGGCGCCGGCACCGTCAACTATGTCGCCGATTGGATCGGCGAGGTGCTCGACGACCTCGTCGGCCAGGTCGAGGAGTCGATCGTGGTGGAAACCACCATCGATCCGAAGCTGCAATCTGTCGCCGAGGCCGCCATCATCGACGAGCTCGCCGCCAAGAGCGTGAAGTTCAACGTCAGCCAGGGCGCGCTGGTGGCGATGACGCCCGATGGCGCCGTGCGCGCCATGGTCGGCGGCCGCAACTATGCCGACAGCCAGTTCAACCGCGCCGTGACCGCCAAGCGCCAGCCCGGCTCGGCGTTCAAGCCGTTCGTCTATCTCACCGCGATCGAGCAGGGCCTCACGCCGGACACGGTGCGGCAGGATGCGCCGCTCGATCTGAAAGGCTGGCGGCCGGAGAACTACACGCGCGAATATTTCGGCCCGGTGACGCTGACCCAGGCGCTGGCGATGTCGCTGAACACCGTGGCTGTCAGGGTCGGCCTTGAGGTCGGCCCGAAGAACGTCGTCCGCACCGCGCACCGCCTGGGCATCGCCTCCAAGCTCGATCCCAACCCGTCGATTGCGCTCGGCACCTCCGAGGTGTCGATGATCGAGCTGGTCGGCGCCTATGCGCCGTTCTCCAATGGCGGGCTCGCCGTCTCGCCGCATGTGGTGACGCGGATCAAGACGCTCGACGGCAAGCTGCTCTACATGCGCCAGACCGAGCAGGCCGCGCAGGTGATCGAGCCGCGCAACGTCGCGATGATGAACCAGATGATGCAGGAGACGCTGATCTCCGGCACCGCCAAGAAGGCGGAGATCCCGGGCTGGGTCGCCGCCGGTAAGACCGGCACCAGCCAGGATTTCCGCGACGCCTGGTTCATCGGCTACACCGCCCGCCTCGTCACCGGCGTCTGGCTCGGCAATGACGACAACTCGCCGACCAAGAAGGCCACCGGCGGCGGCCTGCCGGTCGAGGTCTGGACCCGTTTCATGCGCGCGGCGCATCAGGGCGTGCCGGTCGCGGCGCTGCCGAACGCGCAGGGCTCGGGCCTGGTGCCGACGCTGGCGCAGATTGCCTCGCAGATCACGGCGCCGTCGGCCCCTGCCTCCAATGCCGCCTATTCGGCGCGCTCACCGGCCCCGAACCCCGGCCGCGGCAACGTCCGGCCCGAGCCGGCGGCCGGCCTCGACGGCTGGCTGGTGGACCGCTTGTTCGGGGGCCAGCGCTGAGCCGATCTCGTTCAACCACAACCACCTCATTCCGGGGCAAGGCCGCAGGCTTCGAATCCGGAATGACGATGAGACGCAGCTTCTCGGCTCGCTGACGCAGCCGAGCCGACACTCGCGTTCTGAAGTATCGTCAGGCTTGGCTGATTAGCCGGCGGCTGCTGCAGCCGGCCGAGTTGCCGGCGATGCTTCGGCCTTGGCGGGCCGTGTCGCCTGCGCCAGGGCACGGCCGACCTGCCGCAGCATCAGGCTTGCACGGTAGGCGCTGTAGTCCAGCAGCCAGCGGCTGAAGGCGCTCGCGGCCATCGGGCGCGCGAACAGGAAGCCCTGCATCGCGTCGCAGCCGAGTTCGGCGAGCAGCTTGCGCTGCGGCTCGGTCTCGACGCCCTCGGCGACCACTTTCACATCGAGGCTCTGGCCGACACGGACCACCGCGGTGACGATCGCCCGCGTGCCCTGGTCGTTCTCGAAATCGCGCATGAAGCTGCGGTCGATCTTGAGCTCGTGGATCGGCAGCTGCGCCAGCCGGCTGAGGCTGGAATAGCCGGTGCCGAAATCATCGAGCGACAGGCCGACGCCCATGTTGCGCAGCTCGCTCATGGTGGCGATCACCGTGGCGCGCTCGTTGAGGATCACGCCTTCGGTGATCTCCAGCATCAGCATCTTCGCCGGCAGGTCGTTGGCCGCCAGGATCTGCGCCACGACCGCCGCCAGGTTGACGTTCTGGAAGTTGATCGGCGACAGGTTGACGGAGATGCAGGGGATGTCGAGCCCGGCGCGGCGCCACGACGCCATCTGCTGGCAGGCTGTCTTGATCGACCACACGCCGATCTGCTCGATCAGCCCGCATTCCTCGGCGAGCGGGATGAACTTGGCGGGCGACACCTCACCCAGCACCGGATCGTGCCAGCGCGCCAGCGCCTCGACGCCATGGATCGCGCCGTTCCGGGTGCAGATCTGCGGCTGGTAATGCAGCGTCAGCGCCTCGCTGGCGATCGCCTCGCGCAGCGCGGTCGAGTGCATCAGCCGCTCCTCGGCGAGCTTGTCGATGTCGGCGCTGAAGAAGCGGTAGGTCGCGCGGCCCGCGCGCTTGGCCTTGTACATCGCCCCGTCGGCCTGCTTGATCAGGGTCTCGATGTCGGTGGCGTTGTCCGGATACAGGCTGAGCCCCATGCTTGCGGACATCGGCACCTGACGCTTGCCGATGGTCAGCGGCATCGCCAGCGCCGCGGTGATCCGTGCCGCCGCCAGCGAGCACTCCAGCGCATCGCGGTTCTGCAGCACGATCACGAACTCGTCGCCGCCGAGCCGGCCCAGCATGTCGCCCGGGCGGATCTGCGCCCGCAGGCGGTTGGCGAAGCCGACCAGGAACTCGTCGCCGGCGGCGTGGCCGAGCGTGTCGTTGACGTCCTTGAAATTGTCGGCGTCGAGAAAGGCGACGGCGAGATGGCTGCCCTCGGGACAGGCCTTGATCGCCTCGGCGATCATCGAGGGAATGCGGGCGCGATTGGGCAGCCCCGTCAGCATGTCGTGATAGGCGACCTGGGAGATCGTCGAGCGGACCTCCTGGCGCTCGATCGCCAGCGCGCCGAGCTGGACGCAAGCCTGCACGATCTGCTCGTGCCAAGGGCTCGGCCCGCGGCATTCCCGGAAATAGAAGGCGAAGGTGCCGATGACGCGACCGTCCTTGCCCTTGATTGGAGTCGACCAGCAGGCGTGCAGGCCGGCGCCCAGCGGCCCGGACTTGTAGGGCTGCCAGCGCGAGTCGGTGTCGATGTCGCGCGCCAGCACCGGCTCGCCCAGATAGGCCGCGGTTCCGCAGGAGCCGACATCCGGCCCGATGGCCACGCCATCGAGGCTCTCGGAATAGGCTGTCGGCAGGCTGGGCCCGCCGAGCGGATGAATCTTGCCCTCGGAATCGACATGCAGGATCGAGCACACGACGTCGGGGGCCAGCTCCTCGACCCGGCGGCACAACTGGTCGGCGATCGTCGTGATGGACAGATCGGACGCGAGCGACGACATGATCAGCTGCTGCAGCGAGCGCAGCTGCTTGGTCTCCCGGATGTCGCTGAGCAGGCCGACCAGATATTTGACCTTGCCGTGGCGGCTGCGGTGCGCCTTCACATGCGCCGTCGTCCAGATCTCGTGGCCCGCCTTGTCATAGATCAACAGGTCTTCCTCGACGCCCTGGTCATCGACGATGCACTGCTTCAATCGCTGGACGAGCACAGGGTCGGTACAGGGGCCGACCAGCAGCTTCTCCACCTGCTGTCCGAGCGCCTCCTCAGCGGAGTAGCCATAGATGCTGGTGAAGGCGGCGTTGGTGTAGAGGATGTTCAGGTCGTGATCGGCCACCACGACCGCACGATTGCTGCGGTCGGCGACCGACGTCATCAGGGCGTTGCGCTCGCGCAGCTGCACCTCGGACGTGACGTCGCGCATCAGCACGAGCGAGCGCACCGGCGTCGGGCCGGCCGGGAGTTCGTAGCGGGTCAGGTGCACGCGGTTGCGAGAGCCGTCCTCATGGCGGATCGTCAGCTCACAGGCAAAATCGGCCTCGTCACGCGCGGGCTGGGTGTCCGCCGCATCGTCGGCCGGCTCCTCGTCCTCGAGCGGCGCGGGCATCGCGTCCGCAGGCACGCCCAGATCCGCGAGTTCGGCCCCGATCAGGGTAGCCAGATCGCGCCGCAGCAGCGCAGCGGCGGCGTTGTTTGCGTGATGGACGCGGCCACGCGCGTCGAGAAAGAGGATCGCTTCGGAAGCACGCTCGAGCGCGGCCGAGAGCAATGGAGCGGACGCGGCCGGTTGAAACTCGCTTGCAAGCATCGTTCGATTCGAGGCGCGCTGCACGTTTCGAGAGAAAACGATCAGCACTTGGGTTGCAGCGAACGCCCTGACTGCTGCCGGGGGCGTCACCTTGGGGGGTTGATCAAGCTCGAATCTGAGAGGTCGTCGTTACAGCCACGTTAAAGCGCTGCTGAATTGGACGGTCTCCTCTGGTTGCATGTGAGGAGGCTTAAGAATTCGATAGCTGATGGATCGCTTCTGCTGCGATCGCGGAACTCAAACAAATGGCCCGGACCAAGAGGCCGGGCCATTGTCGTCTTCCATCGCCGATCGGTCGCTGCCTCAGTCCTCGACGCCGTAGCGGTGCAGGTCGTTGCCGCAGGTGTCGAGCCACTTCTTGGCGCGCTCCACCGAGCCGCAGATCTTGCCGCACACCTTCCAGAACCGCGCCGAGTGGTTCATCTCGATCAGATGGGCGACCTCATGCGCCGCGAGATAATCGAGCACGAAGGGCGGCGCGAGGATCAGGCGCCACGAGAACGACAGCGAGCCGGCCGAGGTGCACGAGCCCCAGCGGCTCGACTGGTCGCGGATCGACAGCCGCTTCACCTTCACGCCGAGCTGCTCGGCATAGGCGTCGGAGGCCTTCTGCAGGTCGCGACGTGCCTCGCGCTTGAGGAAGTCGAGCACGCGGCGCTCGGTGTGCTCGATGCCGCCGGCCACGCACAGGATCTTCTCGCCGCTGTCTCGCGTCTCGGTCCACACCGTGCCGCGCTCGCCGGCGCGGTGCACGATCTTGTGCGGCACACCGCGCAGCGGCACCAAGGTGCCCGGCAGGAACGGCGCCGCCTTCGGCAAACGGCCGAGACGTGCCGCGATCCACGCGCCGTGACGCTGCGCGAAGTCTTTCGCTTCGATGATGGTGCCGCGCGGAGGCATCGTCAGGATCGCTTCGCGATCCGACGGATGGATTCTCAGTGTATAACGTCGCGCACGACGGTGACGCCGCAATCTAATCGAGTAGATTTGCGAGCCGTGCTTGACGAGAAGACGCGAGGGTTCGGCGGGCCGCCGATAGAGTAGCGCGCGAGTGGCCATTTCTGTCAGTCCGGGAGGGAAGAACTCGCCCGGATTTTGCCATATCCACCGCCAGGGAAAGCGCTCGGCGCAAAAACAAATCATTTGCCCAACATACAGGGGCTCCGGGGGTTCCGCACCCCAGAGCTTGGGCCTCTGCGCGACGTGAAGAAGTGAATTCGGACTCAGAAGCATCGCTCAAGCAGCGACGCCACATTCACTGCTTGAGTCACTCCTGAAATCGGGTTTTCGAAGTCTCTTCAAAGAGTTAACGCGCAGTCGGATTCGACTGCGCAGAATCCCTTGCTCGACGCTATTCAGCAGCAATCGCAAGCAGCGACTTGGGATCAGCTGCCGAGAGCATGAAGTCGTTGATGCGCGGCACGATCTCCGACTTGAATCGTGATCCGTTGAACACGCCGTAATGACCGACACCCGGTTGCACGTAGTGAACCCGGCGATGATCCGGGATCGACGAGCACAAACCATGCGTCGCTTCGGTCTGACCAAGACCGGAGATGTCGTCCTTCTCGCCTTCGACCGTCATCAACGCGACGCGGGTGACCTTCGACGGATCGACCAGCGTGCCGCGGTGAGTCATCTCGCCCTTCGGCAGCGAATGCTTGATGAACACCGTCTCCACCGTCTGCAAATAATATTCCGCAGCCAGGTCCATGACGGCGAGATACTCGTCGTAGAAGTCGCGATGCTTGTCGACCTGGTCGCCGTCGCCCTTCACGAGGTTGGCGAACAGCGCCTTGTGGGCGTCGACATGGCGGTCGAGGTTCATGCTGATGAACCCGTTGAGCTGCAGGAAGCCCGGATAGACGTCACGCATCACGCCGGGATGCGGGAACGGGACCTTGGTGATGACATGGTTGCGGAACCAGTCGATGCCGCGCTCCTGGGCGAGGTTGTTCACCGCGGTCGGATTGCGACGGGTGTCGATCGGTCCACCCATCAAGGTCATGGAGATTGGTGCGAATGGATCGCGTTCTGCCTCCATGACGGACACCGCCGCCAGCACCGGCACCGCCGGCTGGCACACCGCCATGACATGCATGTTGGTACCGAGGAAGCGCAGCATCTCGATGACGTAATCGATGTAGTCGTCGAGATCGAAGCGGCCCTCGGCCAGCGGCACCATGCGGGCATCGGCCCAATCGGTGATGTAGACCTCGTGGGTCGGCAGGAACGCCTCGACCGTGCCGCGCAGAAGCGTCGCGTAATGGCCGGACATCGGCGCCACGATCAGCAGGCGCGGCTGGGGCGCGCGGAGCGGGCGGATGTGCTTGCGGTCGAAATGGAGCACGCGGCAGAACGGCTTTTCCCAGATGACGCGGACCTCGACCGGGGTCTTGACGCCGTTGACCTCGGTCTCGTCGAGGCCCCATTCGGGCTTGCCGTAGCGGCGCGTGGTGCGCTCGAACAATTCGCAGGCCGCCGCGATCGACTTGCCCATCTCGGTGTGCGCCCACGGATTGAGCGGGTTCTGAAACAGGATCTTGGTGGCGTCGGTGACGGCGCGCGCCGGATTGAGCGAGGCATGCGCCATTTCGTACATCCAGTACATCGGCGTCGTCAGGACAGGACTGCCTTCCGACGCCAGGGGCGGTGCACCGCCAAACTCACCTATCGGCATTCTCGTTCAACCCTCTCTGCAACGCAGCATACTGCCGAATGCGTAATTAAGCGTCAATGCGGTGTGTTACGAGTTGGTGCCTTAAGGGCGCGAAATGAGCCCGAAAATCCACGGGAAAACGCAATTATTCCCCTGAGGACAGCAGCGAGCCGGCGCGGCGCGCGCTGCGTAACAGAGCAATAAATGCCGCAAACGACGCCAACAGCAGGGCGGCATTGAGCCCGAGCGCGGTCAGCATCAGGTCGGCGCGGAAGACGTGATCGGTCAGCAGCGCCCGCATGCCTTCGAACACGTAGGTCGGCGGCAGCGACCAGGCGACGAGCTGCAGCCAGTGCGGCAGCACCTGCACCGGATAATAGACGCAGGTGAGCGGCATCAGCGCGAACATCAGGGTCCAGACGATGCTCTCGGCGCCGAGCCCGTTGCGCAGCACCAGACCCGACACGAAGATGCCGACCGCCCATGAGGTGAAGATCAGATTGCAGAAGAACGCGATCAGCGGCAGGCCGAGGCTGTAGAAGTTGAAATCGAAGAACCAGACCGCGATCAGGGTCATCGGGATGATGCCGATGGCGAGCCGGACCAGGCTCATCGTCATCAGCGCCAGCAGGAATTCGATCGGGGTGAGCGGGCTCATCATCAGATTGCCGATGTTGCGCGCCCACATCTCCTCGAGGAAGGAGATCGAGAAGCCGAGCTGGCCGCGGAACAGGATGTCCCACAGGATCACGGCGCCGATCAGCGTGCCGCCGGCACGGGCGAAGAACCCGGCATTGCTGGCGATGTAGGTCTGCAGGAAGCCCCAGGTGATGATCTGCAGGGTCGGCCAGTACATCAGCTCCAACAGCCGCGGCCAGGACGACAGCAGCAGGTACCAGTAGCGCAGGACCATCGCGCCAATGCGGTGCGGGGCGATTGCCAAGGACAGATCGTTCATTGTGCAGCCTCCCAATCACGGCCGCGGGCGACGTCGAGGAACACCTCCTCCAAGGTCGAGCGGTTGTAGCGCGCCATGATCTGGGCCGGGCTGTCATCGTCCTCGATCCGCCCGCGCTTCATGATGATGACCCGGTCGCAGAGACGCTCGACCTCCAGCATGTTGTGCGAGGCGAGCAGAATGCTGGCGTTGCGGCGCTTGCGGTAGCGCTCGAGATGACCGCGCACCCAGTCCGCGGTGTCCGGGTCGAGCGAGGCCGTGGGCTCGTCGAGCAGCAGGAGCTCGGGATCGTTGATCAGCGCCTTGGCGAGCGCCACGCGCGTCTTCTGCCCGGCCGACAGCTTGCCGCTGGCGCGGTCGATGAAATCGGTGAGGTCGAGCTGCGATGCGAGCTCGGCGATGCGCTCCTTGAGATGGTCCACCGCATAGAGCCGGCCGAAGATGGTCAGGTTCTGCCGCACCGTCAGCCGCATCGGCATGTCGACATAGGGGCTCTCGAAATTCATCCGCCCGAGCACGGCGGCCGCCTCGGCCGGCATCTGATGGCCGAGCACCTCGACGGTGCCGGAGGTCGGCTGCACCAGCCCCATGATCATCGCGATCGTCGTGGTCTTGCCGGCCCCGTTGCCGCCGAGCAGCCCGGTGATGCTGCCGCGGCGAATTGCGAACGAAATGCCGTCGACGGCCGTGGCCGTCTTGTAGACCTTGGTCAGGCGCGACACCGCTATCGCAGGCGAACCTGAACCGGAAGCCGACGAAGGCGTCGGCGCTGCGTCATCTTGCGTCATGTCCTGGGTTCATTGAGGCATTGTGCCGCAAACCGCAACAGGCCACCAACGGCCAAGCCGATTTGTCGCCGCGCCTGCGCGGGTTTAAAGTTCCCGACCATGACCGAAGCCATGACCGATGCCCTGATCATCGATACGCCCGACACGGATTATCGCCATCCGCGCCAGCGCGTCCGGCTCGATACCATCCTGCGGCTGCGCTGGCTCGCCGCGCTCGGTCAACTCAGCGCGATCTTCATCGTCGTGCAGGGGCTGGAGTTCGATCTGCCGGTGGTGCCCTGCCTCGCCGTGATCAGCGTGTCGGCGCTGCTCAATCTCGGCCTGCAGATCACCTTCAACCCGATGCAGCTGCTGGAGCCGCCGCATGCCGCCGGACTGCTGGCGCTCAACATCATCGAGCTGACGGTGCTGCTCTATCTCACCGGCGGGCTGGAGAACCCGTTCTCCTACATGTTCCTGGCGCCGGTGCTGATCGCGGCGACCGCCCTGCCCGTGCGGCTGACGATCATGCTCGGGCTGCTCGCGGTGGCCTGCGCCACCGCGCTGTTTTTCATGCATCTGCCGCTGCCCTGGGAGGGCGAAGAGCCGCTGATCTTCCCGCCGATCTACCTGTTCGGCGTCTGGCTCTCGATCGCACTCGCGATCGGCGTCACCAGCCTCTACGCCTTCCAGGTGACCGAGGAGGCGCGCAAGCTGTCGGACGCGCTCGCCGCCACCGAGCTGGTGCTCGCCCGCGAGCAGCATCTGACCCAGCTCGACGGGCTCGCGGCGGCCGCGGCGCACGAGCTCGGCACGCCCTTGGCCACCATCGTGCTGATCTCGCGCGAATTGGAGCGGGCGCTGCAGGACAACAGCCAGGTCACGTCCGACATCAAGACCCTGCGCGAACAGGCCCAGCGCTGCCGCGATATCCTCGGCAAGATCACCCAGCTCTCGTCGACCGGCTCGATGTTCGACCGGATGAAGCTGTCGACCTTGATCGAGGAAACCGTCGCCCCCCACCGCGACTTCGGCGTCGACATCAAGGTCCGCGTCGCCGTGACCGCCGCGAAGGAGCCGGTCGGGACGCGCAATCCCGCGATCCTCTACGGCGTCGGCAACATCCTCGAGAATGCGGTCGACTTCGCGCGCAACGCCGTCGAAGTGAATGCCTGGTGGAATAACGACGTCGTCGAGCTGGTGATCTCCGACGATGGACCGGGCTTCGCTCCTGATATCGTGAAGCGGATCGGTCAGCCCTATCTGTCGCGCCGGCGCAGCGGCGAGGATGGCCAAGGCGGCAACCAGGGCGGCGGCCTGGGGCTCGGCGTCTTCATCGCCCGCACCTTGCTGGAGCGTACCGGCGCCAAGGTCTCGTTTACCAACCGCACCTTCCCGGACCATGGCGCCGTGGTCCAGATCTCCTGGCCGCGGCGACGTTTCGAGGCCAGCGAGGACGGTAACGACGTGGAACCGCAAGAATGAATGGCGCCCGCACTGGTATACGGCCGGCCAGCCTGCGCGGCGTCACGCCGCAGACTGCGGCATCCCGCGATCTTGGCAGCGCCGGATCGGCGGACCATATGATGCTGACACAGATCGTCTCGTAACCAACCGAGCCTTCTCCTGAGGATATGACCGTGGGCGCCATCGCCGAATTGACGAACCACCCGGACCGCTCCCTTCTCATCGTCGAGGACGACAAGCCCTTCCTGGAGCGGCTGTCGCGCGCCATGGAAACCCGCGGCTTTACCGTCACCTCCTGTGAGAGCGTGGCCGAAGGCATTTCCGAGATCGGCAAGGCAGCCCCCGCGTTCGCCGTGGTCGACCTTCGGCTGGGTGACGGCAATGGGCTCGACGTCGTGTCGGCGCTGAAGCGCAAGCGCCCCGAAGCCCGCGCCATCGTGCTGACCGGCTACGGCAATATCGCCACCGCCGTCACCGCCGTGAAGATGGGCGCCGTCGACTATCTGGCGAAGCCGGCCGATGCTGACGACGTCGTCGCCGCCCTGCTGGCGACCACCAGCGAAAAATCCGAGCTGCCGTCGAACCCGATGTCGGCCGACCGCGTGCGCTGGGAGCACATCCAGCGCATCTACGAGATGTGCAACCGCAACGTCTCGGAGACCGCGCGCCGCCTCAACATGCACCGCCGCACACTGCAGCGCATCCTGGCGAAGCGCGCGCCGAAATAGGCGCGCCAGCCTCATTTCAATGCGACTTCACGAACGCCTGCAGCGCGTGGAAGACCGTGCGCCGCTGGTTGCGGCTGCACCAGTTGCGCATCCAGCTGTCCATCTCGGTGAGATCGAGCTTGATCTGCATGCCCTCGTCGCCGCGCGCGGCGTTGACCGCCGAGACGTAGCCCATCATCCATTGCTGATATTTGGAGATGGCGTTGACATAGGGCCCGTCAGGGTTGCCGATCGCCTTGTAGGTGCCGGGCGGCTGCTCCTCGGCGGCGGCGATGAAGCGCTCGCAGGAATCCGTGCCCACGCCAATGACGTAGAACGCCATTTCCTCTGCGCGAAGCTCCGTCGCAAACAGCAATGTCATCGCCAAGACCAGCCAACGCATCGCCCGTCCCTGTCTGCACCCCTGGGCTGGATACCGTTCGAACGTTAAGATTGTTCCGGATTGTTGCGCCCCATGCGGGGCAATTGTCGGGCAAAGCTGCGGAATGAATCCGCCGGTCGTGCTCTGCATCGTCTGACAAGACCACAACGCCTCATTCTCGGTCACAAATCGTCCGGGACGGTATTCTGTGCCTGATGAGTGAGTCGACGGATGGCGATGCGTGGACGGCCACCGCGATCAATCGCCGAGATGGCCTTGCGGGTCGATCAGGCGGTTCATGCGCTGGGCGGCTGCGAGCGCGAAGCGGACCGTCATCAGCTTGCGGGTCGGGGCCGGCAGTTTGTGCTCGGGCGCCTCGCAATGCAGATGGGCGCCATAGGCATCGGCCACGATCAGGCCGGTGCTCTGCGGAAACAGCTTGCAAGGCAGGTCCTGCGTGAAGGCAAAGAACAGCCGGTCGCAATGGAGGCGATACTCCTCCCATTTGTGATCGGCGCGGAGATCCTCGACCGACGACTTGATCTCGACGATCCAGATCTCGCCGCGCTCGTTCAGCGCCACGAGGTCGGCGCGCCGGCCCGACGGCAGCGGCAGCTCGCTGATCGTGGCGAAGCCGAGCGAACGCAGCAGACGCGAGGTGCCGCGCGCGATCGCCAGTGCCGTCTCCGACTGGCGGCGGTCGACGGGGACGAGGCTGATCCTGGCGGCGGAGGATTCCATCGTCGCAGCATAGCCGATTCTGAAAGCGGCCCAAGCACGCTTTGCGCGGGGAACCGGAACCCGGTGCCGGCCTTCCGCTTAACAAGCGGCCGCTGACTGGGCGGCGCAACGGAGCGCCGTCCATGATCGATGATCTCTGGTACAAGAACGCCGTGTTCTACTGCCTGTCGGTCGGCACCTACATGGATGCCGATGGCGACGGCATCGGCGACTTCAAGGGCCTGACGCGCCGGCTCGACTATCTGCACGGCCTCGGCATCACCGCGATCTGGCTGATGCCGTTCCAGCCGTCACCACAGCGCGACGACGGCTATGACGTTGCGGATTACTACAACGTCGATCCACGCTACGGCACGCTCGGGGATTTCGTGCAGTTCACCCATGGCTGCCAGCAGCGCGGCATCCGCGTGATCATCGACCTCGTCGTCAACCACACCTCCGACCAGCATCCATGGTTTCTGGACGCCCGCAGCTCCAAGGACTCGCGCCATCGCGACTGGTATGTCTGGTCGGACAAGAAGCCGGCCAATGCCGACAAGGGCATGGTGTTTCCCGGCGTGCAGAAGACGACCTGGACGCGCGACAAGCAGGCCGGCGCCTACTATTTCCACCGCTTCTATGATTTCCAGCCGGATCTCAACACGGCGAATCCGGAGGTGCAGGCCGAGATCCTGAAGATCATGGGATTCTGGATCCAGCTCGGCGTCTCCGGCTTCCGCATGGATGCGGTGCCGTTCGTGATCGCGGCCAAGGGTGCCGACATCAAGAAACCGCTCGAGCAGTACGACATGCTCCGGACGTTCAGGGAATTCCTGCAATGGCGCCAGGGCGAGGCGATCATCCTCGCGGAAGCCAACGTCTTGCCCGAAACCGACATGGAATATTTCGGCGACGACGGCGATCGCATGCACATGATGTTCAACTTCCACGTCAACCAGCACCTGTTCTATGCGCTCGCCGCCTCGGATACCCGGCCACTCGCCAAGGCGCTGGAAGCGACCAAGCCGCGGCCGGCTTCGGCGCAATGGGGCCTGTTCCTGCGCAATCACGACGAACTCGATCTCGGGCGGCTGACGAAGGAGCAGCGCGCGGCGGTGTTCGCGGCGTTCGGGCCGGACAAGAGCATGCAGCTCTACGACCGCGGCATCCGCCGGCGGCTGGCGCCGATGCTCGGCGGCGACCGCCGCCGCATTGAGCTGGCCTACAGCCTGATGTTCACTTTGCCCGGCACGCCCGTGATCCGCTACGGCGACGAGCTCGCGATGGGCGACGATCTCAGCCTTCCCGAACGCAATTGCGCGCGGACGCCGATGCAATGGTCGGCCGAGCCGCATGGCGGCTTCACCAAGAGCGAGACCTCGGCATCGCCCGTGATCGATCACGGGCCCTATGGCTACGACCACGTCAACGCCGCCAAGCAGCGCCGCGATCCGAATTCGATGCTGAACTGGACCGAGCGCATCATCCGCATGCGCAAGGAGGTGCCGGAGATCGGCTGGGGCGATTTTGCCGTGATCGCGACGAAAGATCCCGCGGTGCTGATCATGCGCTATGACTGGCGCAACAATTCGGTGCTGTTCGTGCACAATCTCGATGAGAAGCCGCGCGAGACCAGCTTCGACGTCGGCCTGCCCGACGAGGCCGGCAAGCTGCTGATCAATCTGCTCTCCGAGGATCACAGCCAAGCCGACGACCGCGGCCGCCACACCCTGGTGCTGGAGCCCTACGGCTACCGCTGGTACCGCGTCGGCGGGTTGGACTACCTGCTGCGGCGGAGCGACATCGAGACGGAGAGCCCGGGGAAACGGGTTCGGAAGACGCGGCGGCGGTGACGGCGGGCAATCCAGAGTGCCGATGAGTTGACGACACGACCTAATCAAATTCGGTGTCGTCCCGGGCTTGACCCGGGACCCATAACCACCGGCAGTCGTTTGGCGACGACTTGGAGTTGCCAGCCTGCCTCAAACAGCTCCCTGGGAGTCTGGGTCCCGGGTCAAGCCCGGGACGACACCGAATGTGGGGTGACGCCGTCGCGCAATAACTAATGGTGGCTACGCGCTCCGCCCGATCACCACGCCCTCATTCCCCCGCAGATCCAGCGTGCCGGCGATGCGCTCGCCGTCGCGGTCGAGCCAGGTGGAGAGAAGGACCGCGCCGTCGAGGCCGCTGCCTTCGGTGGCGATCGAGACCGGCTCGTCGCCGAGATTGAGCGCGATCGTCAAGACTTCGCCGTCACCTTCGCGGCGGTAGAGCAGCAGATCGCCTTGCGCGGCAACCGGGTGGTAATTGCCGGTGACGAGCACGCGGTGCGCCTTCCGCAGCCGGATGAGCGCACGGTAGAGATTGAGGATGGAGCGCCGGTCGGCGGTCAGATTGACGACGTTCTCATGCGTGTAATCGTGCGCCACCGGCAGCCATGGTGACGCATTCGTAAAGCCGGCCCCCGGCAGCGCGCTCCATTGCATCGGCGTGCGGCAGCCGTCGCGGCCGACGCCGATGCCCGGGACGTTCTTCTCGAAGGGGTCGCGCACCTGCTCCGGCGAGATCGCCACCTGATGCATGCCGATCTCGTCGCCGTAATACAGCGTCGGCGTGCCGCGCAGCGTCAGCAGCAGCATCGCCGCGACCCGGGCCTGGTCTTCGCCGACACGGCTCGCCACCCGCGGCCGGTCGTGATTGCCGAGCACCCAGTTCGGCCACGCGCCCTTAGGCAACGCCGCCTCGTAGTCGGCGATGATGGTCTCGATCTCGCGCGCGTGCCACGGCGCCGACAGCAGCGCGAAATTGAACGGCAGGTGCGCGCCGCCGAGATCCTTGCCGTAGTAGGTCATGAGCCGCTCGAGCGGCAGATAGATCTCGCCGATCAGCACGCGATCCTCGAACTCGTCCATAACCGCGCGCATTTCCGCTACCACCTCGTGCACCTCCGGCTGATCGGCGGAATAGCGCGAGATGATCTGCTCGTGCGGCGGCCGGCCGCCGTGATAATCGGGATTGGCCGGATTGTCGCGAAACTCGGCGTCCTTGATCAGGTGCCAGATCACGTCGACGCGAAAGCCGTCGACGCCCTTGCGCAGCCAGAACCGCATCACGTTATACATCGCCGCCCGCACCGCCGGATTGCGCCAGTTGAGGTCCGGCTGCTGCGCCAGGAAGGCGTGGTAGTAATACTGTCCCGTCTCCTGATCGAACTGCCACGCGCTGCCGCCGAACTCCGATAGCCAGTTGTTCGGCGGGCCGCCATCGGCAGCCGGGTCGCGCCAGATGTACCAGTCGCGATGCGGATCGTCGCGCGACTGGCGCGCCTGCAGAAACCACGGATGCTGGTCGGAGGTGTGGTTCGGCACGAGGTCGAGGATCACCTTCAACCCACCCTCATGCGCGGCCTTCACCAGCGCGTCGAAATCCTCCATTGTGCCGAACAGCGGATCGATGCCGGTGTAGTCGGCGATATCGTAACCGAAATCGGCCATCGGCGAGGTGAAGATCGGCGACAGCCAGATCGCATCGACGCCGAGCGTCATCAGATAGGGCAGGCGATGGATGATGCCGGTGAGGTCGCCGACCCCGTCGCCGTCGCTGTCCTGGAACGAGCGCGGATAGATCTGATAGAAAATCCCCTCGCGCCACCAGGCGCCCTGCTCCGCCATCTCGAACCGCTTTCTGCTCGCAACCGTGCGGCCCAACGCAGGAACCGGCGGCAGGTTCACAAGGCGGCCCCGTCGCGTCTGCCCACGAGACTTTTTCGCTTGGCGCATTGCGAAAAATCGGCATGCTGGCGCCATGAGCGAGCCAAACCAGACCAAGGCGAAGGCCGGCGCGATGATCGTGCCCGTCACGCCATTCGAGCAGAACTGCACCATCCTGTGGTGCGAGGCGACGAAGAAGGCGATCGTGATCGATCCCGGCGGTGACGTGCCGAACATCCAGGCCGCAATTGCGCAGGCCAACGTCACCGTGGAGAAGATCTGGCTGACCCATGGCCATATCGACCACGTCGGCGGCGCCGCCGATCTACGCGATGCACTGAAGGTGCCGATCGAGGGCCCTCACATCGCCGACAAGTTCCTGCTCGACAACGTCGTCGCCAGCGGTGCGCGCTTCGGCATCACGGGCGTGCGCGATTTCACGCCGGATCGCTGGCTGGAGGAAGGCGACACCGTCGAGATCGGCGAGCTCGTCTTCGACATCCTGCACTGCCCCGGCCACTCCCCGGGCAGCGTCGTGTTCTTCAACAAACAGATGCGCTTCGCCCATGTTGGCGACGTGCTGTTCAATGGCTCGGTCGGCCGCACCGACCTGCCCGGCGGCAGTCATGAGACGTTGATCAGCTCGATCAAGGACAAACTGCTGCCGCTCGGCGACGACATCGGCTTCATCTGCGGCCACGGCGCCGGCTCCAGCTTCGGCCAGGAGCGCATGACCAACCCGTTCCTGACCGGCATGGCCTGAGGTCTGCTCGAAAGCTGAGGCCCTCCTTCACCTCTCCCGAAGGGAGAGGTCGGATGGCATCGCCAGATGCCATCCGGGTGAGGGGTCACTGCGTCTCGATGTCGCGAGCCCCCTCACCCGGCGCTGCGCGCCGACCTCTCCCCGACGGGGAGAGGTAAAGGGAGAACTCGCGTCTTGGCTTCGACGCGGCTCGCATCACCGGGCGGGAATGCGGATCACTTGAGCCCGGCGGCCTTCAGCGCGCGGTCGATCACGGCGGCGACGTCGATGACGCGACGGGGCTTCGACTCAGGGGCCGGCGCAGCGGGAATCGGTGGTACCTTCACCGCAACGACCGGCGATGGATCGGCCGGCGTCATGTCGATGGCTTTGGCCACCCCGGGCTTGGCCACGGGCGGCTTCACCTCGGCGGGCGCGTCAGCCGGCACTGCGCTCAGCGCCTTGATCTCGCCCGGCGCTGGCGTAGCGCTGGACGACTCGGCCTTGCGCTTCGGCGGCCTTGCTGCGGAGCTGTTCGGCTTGGCGCGCGCAGGCCGCGGTCCTGCAGGCTTGGCGGGCTCGGGCGCGGCCTCCGCCGGCTCTGCGGCACGCGCATCGTCAGGCCGGCGCAGCATCTTCGTCAGCGCCGGCAGCGCCGAGATCGGCGACACCTCGGGGATGAGCTTGGTGCTCGGCGAGGTCACCGCGGGCTTCGGCTGGCGGATCCAGTCGGTCACGCCGAAGAATTTGGCGATCAGATAGGACGAGGAGATGCCGGCCTCGAGCAGATACGGCCCGGCCTTGCCGTAGCGCTTGTCGTTGGCGGCGATTCCGATCGGCGTGCCATGGGCCATGTTGGTGATGGTGTAGGACTCGACCATCGTCTCGCCGTCGGCATTCCACCACTGCTCATGCGGATAGCCGTTGACGTTGTTCGCGGCCATCGGCGCCAGCGGCAGATGATGCAAATCGAGCCATTGCTTGACGATCTCGCCGGCATTGTCCGGATGCACCGTGTAGTCCGCAGTGCCGTGCCACACCGACAGTTTCGGCCATTTGCCGCGATGGTTGGAGGCGCGGCGCACGAGATCGCCGAGCTCGCCGGCCGGGCGCGCCGGCGGCATCCGCATCTGCAGGATCGCGTCGCGCATGTTGCGCGCAGCGCCGAACGGCAGGCCGGCGATGACGGCGCCGCCCGCGAACAAGTCCGGATGCGCCGACAGCATCGCCATGGTCATCGCGCCGCCGGCCGACAGGCCGGTGACGAAGATTCGCCTCTCGTCGATGGCGCAGTCGGCGACCATGCGCGCGATCATCTCGCGGATCGAGGCGACCTCGCCCTGCCCGCGCGTGATGTCCTCGGATTGAAACCAGTTGAAGCAGCGCTGCGGATTATTGATGCGCTGCTGCTCCGGCATCAGCAGCGCGAAGCCGAAATGCTTTGCAAGCGTCGACCAGCCGGCGCCGAGATCATACTCCGCCGCGCTCTGGCCGCAGCCATGCAGCACGATGACGAGCGGCAGCAGCGGCTGGCGCTGCGCCGGGACGTAGGCGAACATCTTGAGACGGCCGGGATTGCTGCCGAAGCTCTCGACCTCGACCAGCGGGCACTCGGGCGCGGGCCGCGCCTGACGGCGAGGATCGCCGAATCCGGTGATGCCGTTCAGCTCCCGCAGCCGTCGCAAATACTCAACATTTTCAGCGAGGGACAACGGCAGCTCCTTGCAGTCACGTCTTCGGCAGTCATGTCTTCAATGGTGCAGATCAAACTCCACCATCACCCAGATGGTTGCTGCAGCGCAAAAGAAAAAGCCCGCACATAAGCGGAGTGCAGCAATTTGATTGCGAATTTCGCGCTTGCTGCGATCAAAATGCCACGCGGAGGCGACGCTTCACGCAGTCTTCACCGAAATGCGAACCTCAACCGGTCGAAATCGCGGAGAGCGTGAGCACGGCGGACGACGCAACTGCTTTCGGCTGATCGCCGCAGGCTGGACGCTTCAAGCCGACCTGTTCGCGAATCGCGATCTCGCCTCGGAGTGTGCGCAGCGATCCGCGATCAGTAAACAACAAATGGCAGGCATGCACCGCTCTCGCGTGAGCGGCAAGATGATTGCCTACAAACGATGCGCCGATTAGCCTGACCGGCAAGCAACAATGAAATTCCATTGGGGAGAAAACCACATGGCGCGGCTCAAATTCGGCGCATTCCTCGCTCCGCATCATCCGATCGGCGAGCATCCGATGCTGCAATTCCGCCGCGACCTCGATCTCGTCTCTCAGCTCGACGAGCTCGGCTATGACGAGTTCTGGTGCGGTGAGCATCATTCGAGCGGCTGGGAGATGATCGCCTCGCCCGAGATGTTCCTCGCCGCCGCCGGCGAGCGCACCAAGCGCATCAGGCTCGGCACCGGCGTCATCTCGCTGCCCTATCATCATCCCTACAACGTGGCGCAGCGCATGGTGCAGCTCGACCACATGACCGGCGGCCGCGCCATCTTCGGCTCCGGCCCCGGCGCGCTGGCTTCCGATGCGCACACCCTGGGCATCGATCCGATGACACAGCGCGACCGCCAGGACGAGGCGATCGCCATCATCCGCCGCCTGTTCAACGGCGAACGCGTCACCGCCAAGAGCGACTGGTTCACGATGAACGACGCCGCGCTGCAGATCCTGCCCTTGCAGGAGGAGATGCCGTTCGTCGTGGCGTCGCAGATCTCGCCGTCGGGCATGACGCTCGCCGGCAAATACGGCATCGGCATCATCTCGCTCGGCTCGATGTCGACGCAGGGCCTGATGGCGCTGCCGCAGCAATGGGAGTTCGCCGAGGATGCCGCGAAGAAGCACGGCACCACGGTAAGCCGCGCCAATTGGCGCGTGCTGTTGTCCTGGCACATCGCCGAGACCCGCGAACAGGCGCGCCGCGAGGCCGGGCCCGGGCTGATGCGCTGGCACAACGAGTATACGGTCGGCACCTTGATGCGGCCCGGCCTGAAGCCGTTCTCGTCGCCGGACGAGGCCGTCGACAAGACCGCCTTCGTCGAGGGCGCGGCCTCGACGATCGGCACGCCCGACGATCTCGTCAAGACGATCAAGAACCTGATGCAGGTGTCGGGTGGCGTGGGCCACATCATCGGCTTCGTGCACGACTGGGCCAATCCGGAGAACACCCGGCGCAGCTGGGACATGGTCGCGCGCTACGTCGTGCCGGAGATCAACGGCTATATCGACGGCCTGCGCCGCTCGCAGAAATTCGTCATCGAGAACCGTGAGATCTTCGAGCGCGCCGGACAGGCCGTGATGGCCAAGATCATGGGCAATGACAAGGCCGCCGCCGCGCTGTCGCAGACCGGACCGGGCCGCATCGCGATTCCCGCGGTCAATGCGCCGGACCTGCAGGAGGCGGCGAAGCGCAGAGGGTGAAAAGAAAGTAGGGCGGATGAGCGCAAGCGTAATCCGCCGCATCCGGCGAAGCCGGATACCGCTATCTCGCAAGCGTCACGAATGGAGAAAGCCTGCACGCGTCGGCGGATTACGCTTGCGCTCATCCGCCCTACAAAGTGTTGCTACCTCACCGCCGCGACCAGCCGCTCGCAGTCGGCGAGCGTCGCGATCTGCTTGAGCGTCTCGCGCAGCGCCGGCAGGTCGACCGGCTTCTGGAACTGCGGATAGACGACGAGGCCGAGCACGGTGGCGAGCCGGACGTGCTCCTCGCGGGTGCCATCCTCCGCGCCGCTGATGAAGATCACCGGCGTGCGTATTTTCAGTTCGTTGAGCAGCAGCAGGATGTCGGCGCCGCAGCGGTCGCCGAGCGACAGATCCAGCGTGATGCAGTCGAACGTCTTGTCGCGCAGCACCTCGGACGCCGCCTCGACCGACGTCACGCAGGTCGCCTCATAGCCGCATTGGACGGCGATCTTGCGCAGAATCGAGAGATGCACCTCGGCATCCTCGATCACCAGCAACTGATTGCTCATGGTCCTGCCCTCGTTAGCCATTGACCAGACGCCAGATTGTCCAGACGCAAAGTCTGGGCGTTCCTAGGCGCCGCCAATGGCCGCGAGGTAAAGATTCCGGCCCGTAAAGCTACGGTGTCGCGGCCGAGGCGTCTGCGCTCGGAGCGCCTGCCTGCGCGCAGAAAGCCGCGGTCCGGACGGCCGGCGGGCTCCGCCGTCCCTGCGTCTCACGTCCAGCGGATCGGACAGGACGGCGAAGCCGGGATGGAGCCCATGACCGGCGGGATCGGGAAGTACTGCGTCGTGACCTGCACGTCCTCGGCGCTCTTCTGGCCGAACAGCAGGATGATCAGTTGCAGCGCCTCGTCCAGTCCGGCCGAGATGCCGCCGCCGGTCAGTCGCTTCCCCGAGGCGTTGCTCGACACCACGAAGCGCTTGCGCTCCGTATCCACCTTGATCCCTGGGAAGCTCTGCAGGCAAGCGGTGAAATACCAGTGCGTGGTCGCGTCGTGGCCGTCGAGCAGCCCGGCTCGCGCGAGCAGCAGTGACCCTTCGCACACCGAGCAGACCCAGGTCGCCCGACTCGCGATCTGCCGCAGATATTCCAGATAGGGGTGTGCCGGATTCGTCATGATCTGCTCCAGCGCCTCCGGCTTGCCGCCGGGCACCCAGAGCACGTCGAGCGTCGGCGTCTCGGCGAAGCTCGCCTGCGCCGCGAAGCGCACACCGTTGATGGAGGTCACCTCCCCGCCGTCCTGAGAGACCAGGACCGTCTGCAGGTCGTTGTCCTGGCCCGCCCAGTAGAACATTTCGAGCGGGCCGGCGACGTCGAGCAGATTGACGCCTTCATAGATCGGAATTCCAAGCCTCATGGGAGAATCTCCGGCTGATGCTGCGATCCGAGCCCCGACATGTCATGACGCCGGCGCGATGTGGCCTCGGCCTGACGCTTACGCGACCTGCGACATTGTGCCGTGGAATGTCGAGAAGGCGGGGCGGTCACCGGCCTTGCCGGGCGGCTCGGTGATATTGGTGATGATCGTGTTCATCCGATAGTCCTCGAGATGCACCACGGTGGTGCCCTCGCGCTCCTGCCATGTCACCAGGAACAGCAGGTCACGGATCGGCGTGACCGTGATGTCGACCGTCTCCGAGCTGTCCGGGATCGGATGCCCCTGTGCATCGATGCCCGTATAGGTCAGCGATGCCTCAGAGGCGAAATCGAGCTGGACGCGAAAGCCGCGGCCGCTCGCGGCGCGGAAATCGACCAGATATTTGTGGCCCACGGCAGGAAATGCGTCGGACATCGTCCATCCTCCTGATCTCGGTGCGTCAGCATCCCCGGCGCGTAAGCATTCGCTGAACACGCTGGCGCTAGCGCAGCTCGACCTTGAACAGCCGCTTCGCCGGCGCAGAGGCCGGCGCTGCGGCGGCCAGCGGCTGGACACCGCCGCCGAGCAGCCCGTCGCGAGTGCGCACCTGCACGTCGATCTGGTCGGGTGTCACCTGTGCCGCGAACGCACCCAGCGGATGCGTGCTGATCGCCGCCCGGCCCTCGACATGCGTCTGGCAGTTGGCACAGCCCTCGACATGCCAGCGGCTGAGGATGGCCTCGGTGCCGATGTGCTGCCGCTTGCCGTCGACCGTGGCGAAGGCGCTGATGAGGAAAGAGCCGCGAATGCGGGCGCGGTTGAGGCCGCGGACGCTGATCGTGCGCGCGGTGGACGTCGCCGCCACGGCCTCGAGCGCGCCCGGCTGCTCCAGCGAGCCGGGTCCGTAAGTGTAGCCCAGCTGAGTCTCGATGTTGGTGCAGTCCTGTGACGTGTAGGGACGTTCCTGGCCGTCCTGCGTCAGCCTGAACGGATCGAGCGGCGAATCGAGCGTGAGCCACGCATTGGCGGCGGTGCCCGGCGTCGGCCCCTGGCTGTCGACAGAGTTGGTGCCGGGATATTGCGGGATGATCTCCAGCCGGTCGGTGAAGCCGTTCTTTTTTTGCCAGAGCCAGAACACCCGGTCGACGAAGCAGTGATGGAAAAAGAAGATCGGATCGAGGCCGGCGGTGTCGTTCTCGCCCATGTCGCCGTTGGCGCCGTCGATCGGCGAGGCGTCGAACACGTTCGGCAGATCGAACCCGCCCACGGCCAGATGAATGCTGTTGTGCGGACTTTCGAGCGGCACGACCCGCTGCCCGGTGTCGTCGAACCATTGCGCGGCGGAGGTGGTGTTGGAGAACACCGTGTAGTTCGGCGCGTTCAGGCAGGCGGCGTATTTGTCGCGGACGTGCCCGCCGCCGATCGGCTTGCCTTCGACCATGACGGCGGCCGACAGCCAGGTCCGGATGTTCTCGTTCAGCAGTCCGACATTGGTGTCGTAGTCGGGGAATTTTGCATTGTGCGCCTCGGTCGCGGCGCGGTCGGCCTCGGTCCCGACCAGTCCCGACAGCGGATAGCGGACCGTCTCGTAGCCTTTCGGCTTGCTGTAATCAGCATCCGGGATCGGGCTCAGGTGATCCACGATGCCGTGTGGAAACACGAAGGAGCGCAGCGGATTGGGAATCGTCTGCCCGTCCAGCACGACGTCCTTCTGGGTCAGCGCGGTCGGAATGCCCTTGCTCAGCGATGCCTCGCTGGTCTCGTCCCAGAACGGCAGTGTGACGTCAGCGCAACCGGGAATGCTGCGCAGCGCATCCTCCAGCTTCAGCAGGTAGACCCGGTGCCAGGTCGGGAACAGAATGTTGCCGTGGTTGCAGTACCCGCCCCAATATTGCGCGTTGCCCCAGCCCGCGCCACGAAACGGCTCGCCGTGATAGCCGCCGAGCACGAAGAACGACCGGGGATCATTCGGCGGGAGCTCCTTGATGCCCTTCCAGGCGCGCATCAGATCTTCGAGCGGCTTCTTGTTGCCCTTGTCGAACTCGTCCTGCAGATCCTGGATCGAGCGACGTACCCGCAGCGCAGCGCTCATGGCCTTCTCCCCGGCAATCGAGCATCACGTCCCGCTTTCGTCGACAGTCTAGCTCATCTACCAGGGATTGAACAACAAGAATCATTCGCCTGCGGCATCGCGGAGCAACGGCTTGCGCCGCGGACAAGCTCCCGATTCAACTGACAAGCGTGGAACGGGCAAAGGCGACAGCGTATCGCCATCGACCGGTGACGATGGCCACCCTGTTGACGTTGAGCGCGCCGACGCTCTTCATGATCATTGCGCCGATCTGCCCGCAGATCGAGAAGCCGCTGATCAGCTGCTACGCGTCGAGAAGACGCGACGGATCACGCGCCCCGCAATCGGCAGCGATGGGCGAGGAATGTCGGCCGTCACGAGGATTTCTTAACTCGGGCCCGCTAGCCTTGGCAGAATCGAGCAGGCCCACAAGTGACCGCTTGTGTGTTTGGCAAGTGAGCGAGCCCGCCGACTCGGCCCGGCGGGCTTTCCATGGGAAGGGTCGCGAATGTCACTCTCGTCAGCCAAGAACTACGCGCTGCGCGCCGAACGGTCGCAGGATCCCAAGGAGGCCGCCGACCTCCTGGCCAAAGCGATCCTGGAGCTCGCGGCCTCGATCGAGGCCACCGACGCCAAAGTGAAGAAGATCAACAAATCGGGCTGATGGCCTTGCCGCGGATCCGTGCCGTCAGAAGCCAGGCAGGAGCCAGGTCGGAAACCATGGCGGTTTCCATCGGCCACGAGACCTGCCGGCCTGAAGGGATCACCCGCTGATCCTGCATCGATCGATCCGCCGACATTGCACCTGGTCGAAAACTGATCCGCCCATCGGACCCGACGGGCAAATCGCTTTCAGCCAGACGCCGATGCGAGACGCGAAACTCCTTCGCGGCCTGGGGATCGCCGGTTGATCGCCATGTAAGTGTGCGCGCCGAGACTCATTTCGCGAACCACTTCAATCACATCACCCATGCCCAGTCCCGCGCGCGAAAATATATCTCTTTCGTTTTTCAGAATCTGATCTACCTTCACGTTGTCCCGTCTCGATCAGAGGGGCGCTTCGCGATCGTCACGAGACGTTGGGGGCGGGATGCGGTGGCCGCGGGCGTGCTGCAGCGGGTGTGATGCCCGCCGACGAACAGCCGGCTTGCGGACGTGAAGACGCGTGGTCCTGGCGCCCCGAAGCTGGCGCCAAGTCGCGGGTGATGATCCCGCTGATGACGGTGGCTAAAGGCCGGACACCGGGGAGAGCGCGCCATAAGCGTGAAAACCATCGCGCGGGGAATGCCGGGATGCCTCGGCTGAACCTGTGGTGACTGCCGCCTGCTTTTTTCTCTGCAGGCGGGCCAATTTCATAAAAGACATGGGTGCGGCCAGCGCCCGGCATTCCCCGCGCCTTCCTCTCGAGGACGGCGGCATCATCCATCCCTCGGACGCCACGGCGCCGCGAGATCGCAGCCGCTTGCGATGCAACACGACGGACCGATGATGTGACGCCGGAGCGTATTGCATCGCCGCTGCAACTGCCTATCAATGAGGGCCAGACAGTCCGGAGATGCCGACCGCCATGAAGTCGGCCCCGAGACAGCGAATGGCAGACACAGCCAGCAGACGAGAGGGAATCCCGAGATGTCGATGCAGCATGTGGTCTCTGACACGATCAGGCTGACGCCGCCCCGGCGCAACTCGCTGACCCACATTCCCGGCGACGAAGGCTGGCCGATCATCGGCAAGACCTTCGAGGTGCTCGCCGATCCCAAAGGCCATGTCGAGCGCAACGCCAGGAAATATGGCCCGGTCTATCGCAGCCACATGTTCGGCGACGTCAACGTCGTGCTGCTGGGCCCCGAGGCCAACGAGCTGGTGCTGTTCGACCAGGCCAAGCTGTTCTCCTCCGCCCATGGCTGGGGCCACATTCTCAATCTCTTGTTTCCGCGCGGGCTGATGCTGCTCGATTTCGAGGAGCACCGCATGCACCGCAAGGCGCTGTCGGTCGCGTTCAAGGCGGGGCCGATGAAGTCCTATCTCGCCGGCCTCGACCGCGGCATCGCATCGCGCATCGCGCAGTGGCGCGAGAGGCCCGGCGAGATGCTGTTCTATCCGGCGATCAAGCAGCTCACCCTCGACCTCGCCGCGACGTCTTTCCTCGGCACCGAGATCGGCCCGGAGGTCGACGCCATCAACCGCGCCTTCATCGACATGGTGGCCGCCGCCGTCGCGCCGATCCGCAAGCCGCTGCCGGGCACGCAGATGGCGCGCGGCGTCAAGGGCCGCCAGCGCATCGTCGCCTATTTCTCCGAGCAGATTCCGCTGCGCCGCGCCAAGGCAGATGGCGACGATCTGTTTTCGCATCTGTGCCGCGCCACTGACGACGAGGGCGCACTGTTGTCGACGCAGGACATCGTCGATCACATGAGCTTCCTGATGATGGCGGCGCATGACACGCTGACCTCGTCGCTGACCTCCTTCGTCGCCCAGCTCGCCGCGCATCCGGAATGGCAGCAGAAGCTGCGGGCGGAGGTCGAGAGCCTCGGCCTCGCCAAGGGGGATCCGATGAGCTCGGAGCATCTGGAGAAGATGAAGCTGACGGAGATGGCGTTCCAGGAGACCTTGCGGCTGATGCCGCCGGTGCCGTCGCTGCCGCGCCGCCCGGTCCGCGACTTCACCTTCAAGGGCTTTGCGATTCCGGCCGGCACCGGCGTCGGCATCAATCCGATGTACACCCACCACATGCCGGAGATCTGGCCCGAGCCGGAGCGGTTCGACCCGATGCGCTTCACCGACGAGGCGCAGCGCGGCCGCCACCGCTTCGCCTGGGTGCCGTTCGGCGGCGGCGCGCATATGTGCCTCGGCCTGCACTTCGCCTACATGCAGGCGAAATGCTTTGCGCGGCACTTCCTGGGCAATGTCGAGGTCTCGCTCGCACCGGGCTATCAGCCGAGCTGGCAGGTTTGGCCGATCCCCAAGCCGCGCGACGGGCTGAAGGTGCAGCTGAAGGCGGTGTGAGTCGGCAATGCGCCAACACCAGCGCGCGCAGGCAAAACTGGATCGCTTCGCTTACGCTCGCGATGACGGAGGTTAGATCACGGCTCTATCAGCACGTCATTGCGAGCGAAGCGAAGCAATCCAGGGTGATGGACCGAAGGTTCTACTCCACCGCATCCCCGAGCAGCTTGCGCATCGCCTGATAGCCCTGCTGCTGCTGGCTCCAGTTGCGGCCGCCGGTGATGGCGCCGTCGATGACGAGATCATGGCCGTTGATGAAGCTGGACTCATCACTGGCGAGAAACACCGCCGCGTGTGCGATATCCTCGGGCAGGCCGGCGCGCGGGATCGGCTGCGCGGTGGCGTAGGCGTTGCGGATCGTCTCCGGCGTCCTTTCGGCATCTTCGGTCGACAGGCCCAGCGCTTTGCCGAAGATGCCGGTCGCGATCAGGCCCGGCGAGATCGAGTTGACGCGCACGCCGGATTCGCCGAGCTCCATGGCGACGCATTTGGTGAGATGGATCACCGCGGCCTTCGCCGTGCTGTAGACCACCGACGTCGAATAGCCCGCGAGCCGGCCGGCGATCGATCCATTGTTGATGATGCTGCCCGCGCCCTGCTTCTTCATGTGAGGCGCCGCGTACTTCATGCCGAGCATCACGCTGCGCACCAGCACCGCCATCGCCTGGTCGAAACGATCCGCCTCCAGCCCCTCGATGCCGCCGGTCTGCGCCGGTCCGCCGGCATTGTTGAACAGGCAGTCGAGCCGGCCGAAGCGCTGCACAGCGAGATCGATCAGCGCGCGCATCTGCGCATCATCAGTGACATCCGTCTGGTGGAAAATGCAGCTCGCACCGAGCCGAGCAGCCAGCGCCTCGCCCTCGGCACGGCGCCGGCCCGCGGCGATCACGGTCGCGCCTTCCGCGACGAACACCTCCGCCGTGCGCAAGCCGATGCCGCTGGTCGCGCCGGTGATCACCGCCACCTTTCCGTCCAACCGTCCCATCCCCCACTCCTCCTGTTGATTGTTTGCAGATCATCCGGCCCCGATGCACGACGAGTTCCTGTCATGGAACCACCATCCTGCATTTGGAATTGCAGTATAAGCGAAGCAGCTTTCATCAGCTGGACAAATTACCGCCACGTCGGCCTTAATTTGGTTGCGCGATTGAGGCTGATGGGAGTCCATGACGCGACTCATCGACGACATCAAGCGGGTCTGGCGGGGCGAGCAGCAGCCATCGCTGACATGGAGCTGCCTGTTTGCAGCGATGTGCCTGATCGCGGCGACCGCGATCCGCTACGGCATGGCGCATCTGCGGCCCGACGTGTTCTTCACGCCCTATATGCCGGCCGTGTTCTTCGCCACGGCGATGGGCGGATCGGGCGTTGGCCTCGCCACTGCGATTCTCGGCGCAGCGCTTGGCCTCGTGCTCGACTTTGGCGGCGGCCCGGCCGATGGCGCGCGGCTCGCACTGATGACGATGTATCTGACGGTCGCAGGTCTGGTGATCTGGGGCGTCAATCACTATCGCTCTCTGGCCGCCAAGCAGCGCGAGATCGCGCGGCGGCTGACCGAAGAGGAGCAGTATCGCAAGCTGCTGGTCGACGAGTTGCATCACCGGCTCAAGAACAAGACCTCGACCATTCACGCGGTGCTGCATCAGGTGCTGCACGACCAGCCGCAGGTCTGGGGCCGCATCGACCAGCGCATCCGCGCGCTCGCGACCGCCGACGACCTGATCGCGCGCGCCGACGCCCAGGGCTGCGATCTCAGGGATCTCTTGACGTCGGAGCTCGGACCCTACGGCCATGTCCGCTTCGAGCTCACCGGCGATCCGCTGTATCTTCCTGCCAAGCTCGCCGTCAGCCTGGCGCTGATCTTCCACGAGCTCGCCACCAACGCCGGCAAATACGGCGCCTTCGCTTCCCCCCGCGGCTTCCTGCAGGTGTCATGGACGATGCAGGGCGACCGCCTCAAGCTGACCTGGGTCGAAGCCGAGGGACCGCCGCCCGGCCCGATCGGCAAGCCCGGCTTCGGCACCAAGCTGCTGAGGGCGGCCTTGTCGTCGTTCGACGGCAGCACCGAGACGACGTTTCTCGCAACCGGTCTTCACTGCACCATGCAGTGCCGGGTGCCGCCGAGCTGAGGCGCCGGCGGGCGGCCAATTTGGCCTACGACTTTTGCAGCAGGCGCGGGCCAGCAGTGCCAGACCAAATTGAGGATCCGTTAATGACACCGCGGCACAAACGCGCGGCGTCCCAGATACTTGGTTCGCGCATTCCGTGTTTCTACGTACCGCTTAACTAAAATGAAGCGGGAACTTTGCACAATCGGCGCATGTACAGCAGCGACCGTTTCAACTTTTCCCCCGACGCCAATGACGGGCTGGGCGCCACCGAGGCCGAGCTGCGCTTCCTGCGCAGCGTCCTCAGCCAGCTGCCGTCGGGCGTCACGGTGCAGGACGAGCAGGGTCGTTTTCTTCTCGTTAACGATACAGCCGCCGTGCAGCTTGGCGCCGCCGCCAACAGCGTCGACGGCGTCTCGGCGCCGCATCTGGATATCAGGCGAACGAGCTGCCGCGAGATTCTCGGCCGGGGTCGCACCGTGATCGCCGAGGAGAAGGTCACGGGCGAGCGCGGCGCGCAGACGCTGCTGACCGCCCATCGGCCAGTGCGCATCGGCGACCGCCAGGTGCTGATCTCGAGTTCGGCTGATATCAGCGAGCAGAAGGAGTTCGAGGACCAGCTGTTCCGCGCCGCCTATTATGACGAGCTGACCGGGCTGCCGATGCGCCGCGTCGTCGAGCACCGAGCGGATACGCTGGTTCGCCGCGGCCGTGTCGAAGGGCGCTTCGCGCTGGCCTTCCTCGATCTCGACAATTTCAAG
The DNA here is from genome assembly GCF_900176205.1 of Bradyrhizobium sp. ORS 285. Classification (NCBI taxonomy): domain Bacteria; kingdom Pseudomonadati; phylum Pseudomonadota; class Alphaproteobacteria; order Hyphomicrobiales; family Nitrobacteraceae; genus Bradyrhizobium; species Bradyrhizobium sp. ORS 285. The sequence continues at coordinate 7,742,442 of NZ_LT859959.1, read as the reverse complement.
TACATCAACGACTATTACGGCCACGCCACCGGCGACGCGCTGCTGATCGAGCTCGCCAAGCGCATCAGCCGCGACCTGCGCGAATCCGACCTGCTGTCGCGCATCAGCGGCGACGAATTCCTGCTGCTACTGCATCCGATCGAGCGCGCCGAGGAGGTCGCCGAATTCCTCCACGCCCTGCTGGATCGTCTGAATGCGCCATTCTTCATCGATGGCGCCGAGGTGTTCGCCTCCGCCTCCGTCGGCGTCAGCCTGTTTCCCGAGCATGGCGCGAGCTACGACGTGCTGCGGCAGAATGCCGACCTTGCGATGTACCGCGTCAAGAACAGCGGCAAGGGCACGCTGGCCTTCTTCTCCAGCGCGATGGAGCACGAGGCGCTGGCGCGCATGAAGGTCGAGCAGTCGCTGCGGCTCGCGATTCTCGAGAAGCGCTTCTGCTGCGCGTTCCAGGCCAAGGTCGATATCCGCACCGAAGAGATCAAGGGCATCGAGGCCCTGGTGCGGCTGCGCGACAATGAGGGCGTGATCCAGGCGCCGGGGGCCTTCATCAACCTTGCGGTCGAGCTCGGCCTGATCGACGAGCTGGCGCATCTCGTGCTGGACGAGATCGTCAAGTCCATCGACCTGATCAACGACACGTTCGGCCAGGACGCGACGATCAGCATCAATGTCGCTGCCAAGCAGGCGTCGAATCCGGACTTCATGCAGCCGTTCGCACGCGCCCTCGAGGCGACCGGGTTTCCGAAGCGCTTCATGGTCGAGGTCACCGAGGACGCCTTCGTGACCCGCAGCCATTTCCAGGACGAGATCGTGCCGCTGCTGCGCGAGATCGGCGTCGGCATCTCGATCGACGATTTCGGCATCGGCTATTCGTCGCTGTCGGCGCTCGCCGATATCACCGCCGACGAGATCAAGATCGACCGCTCCTTCATCACGGACATCCACAAGCGGCCGCGCAGCCAGGGCATCCTGCGCGCGATCGAGTCGCTCAGCGAAGCGCTCGGCATGACCGTGATCGCCGAAGGCATCGAGTCGTTCGAGGAGCTCGCTTACCTGCAGGCCGCGACCAAGATCCGCTATGCGCAGGGCTACTACTTCTCGCGCCCGATCTTCCTCGAGGAGCTGAAGCCCGCGGTGCCGCTTGCAAGCGAAGCGCGCATGAGCCTCGCCAGTCGCGCTGTGCAGGAAAATCGACAGGCCTACGCACGCAGCAGCCGGTATCGCCGCTGACATCAATCGGAACGAGGACCTGTCAGCACAAAGTATGAGCGAAGCCAGACTGCCGCCGAAAGCGCCTTGACCGGCCCTAAGCCTGCACACTATCAGTTGCAGACAACAGCCGCCGGTAGCTGGGAGGAAGGCTTCGTGAGAACGTCACATATTTTCAAAGGCATTGTTTCATCACTGACTGCAGCCCTGCTGGCCACCGCGGCCCAGGCCGATGATCTGAAAATCGCTCTCATCTACGGCAAGACCGGCCCGCTCGAAGCCTATGCCAAGCAGACCGAAGCCGGTCTCCGCCTCGGCTTCGAATACGCCACCAAGGGCACCAACATGATCGACGGTCGCAAGATCGTCATCATCACCAAGGACGACCAGGGCAAGCCGGATTTGTCGAAGGCCGCCTTGTCCGAAGCCTATCAGGACGACGGCGCCGATATCGCGATCGGCACGACGTCGTCGGCCGCGGCGCTGGCCGATCTCCCGGTCGCCGAGGAGAACAAGAAGATCCTGATCGTCGAGCCGGCCGTGGCCGACCAGATCACCGGCGAGAAGTGGAACCGCTACATCTTCCGCACCGGCCGCAACTCCTCGCAGGACGCGATCTCCAACGCGGTGGCGATCGGCAAGCCGGGTGTGACCGTGGCGACGCTGGCGCAGGACTACGCTTTCGGCCGGGACGGCGTCGCTGCCTTCAAGGAGGCGCTGGCCAAGACCGGCGCGACCTTGGGCGCCGAGGAATATGTGCCGACCAACACCACCGACTTCACGGCCGTCGGCCAGCGGCTGTTCGATGCGCTGAAGGACAAGCCGGGCAAGAAGATCATCTGGGTGATCTGGGCCGGCGCCGGCGACCCGCTCACCAAGCTGCAGGACATGGATCCGAAGCGCTACGGCATCGAGCTGTCGACCGGCGGCAACATCCTGCCGGCGCTCGCCGCCTACAAGCGGCTGCCGGGCATGGAAGGCGCCACCTACTACTATTATGACATCCCCAAGAACCCCGTGAACGACTGGCTGGTGGCCGAGCACCAGAAGCGCTTCAACGCGCCGCCGGACTTCTTCACCGCAGGCGGCTTCTCCGCGGCGATGGCCGTCGTCACCGCGGTGACCAAGGCGAAGTCGACCGACAGCGAGAAGCTGATCGCCGCGATGGAGGGCATGGAGTTCGACACGCCGAAGGGCAAGATGATCTTCCGCAAGGAGGATCACCAGGCGCTGCAGAGCATGTATCACTTCCGGGTCAAGGTCGATCCGAACCTCGCCTGGGCCGTCAACGAGCCGGTCCGCGAGATCAAGATCGACGAGATGACGATCCCGATCCGCAACAAGCGCTAAGGATGCAATCCGTGCCCGGCCCTCGCGCCGGGCACGTCCACTTTGGAAGCGATACTTGGAAGCGATACTTGGAAGTCATACAGCTGGCGTCATGTCCCTCACCCTCGAAACCCGCGATCTGACCATCCGCTTCGGCGGCCATGTCGCGGTCAACAGCGTCAGCTGCAGCTTTCGGCCCGGCGAGCTGACTGCGATCGTCGGCCCCAACGGCGCCGGCAAGACCACCTATTTCAACCTGATCTCCGGCCAGCTGACGGCCTCCTCGGGCGCCATCCTGTTCGACGGTCGCGACATCACTGGCCTGTCCGCACCGCTGCGCACCCGCGCCGGCCTTGGACGCGCGTTCCAGCTCACCAACCTGTTTCCGAATCTCAGCGTCGAGGAGAATGTCCGCCTCGCCGTGCAGGCGCAGAGCGGCACGCATTACGATCTGCTCCGTCCGTGGATGGCGCGGCGCGACCTGATCGCACGCGCGGATGCCATCCTCGACCAGGTCGCGCTCGGTAGCCGACGCAGCGTCACCGCGACCACCTTGTCGCATGGCGACCAGCGCAAGCTCGAAGTCGCGCTGATGATGGCGCTGGAGCCGAAGGTGTTCATGTTCGACGAGCCGACCGCCGGCATGAGCATCGACGAGGTGCCGGTCGTGCTCGACCTGATCGCCAGGCTCAAGCAGGACAAGAGCAAGATCATCCTGCTCGTCGAGCACAAGATGGACGTCGTCCGCTCGCTCGCCGACCGCATCATCGTGCTGCATAACGGCCAGCTCGTCGCTGACGGCAAGCCGGCGGAGGTCATCGCCTCGCCGATCGTGCAGGAAGCCTATCTCGGCGTGTCGCCGCGGAGCGCCGCATGAGCGCGCTGCTGAAGCTCACCGGCGTCGAGACCTATATCGGCCGCTATCACATCCTCCAGGGCGTCGACTTCGAGGTGCCCGAGGGCCAGACCACGATGCTGCTCGGCCGCAACGGCGCCGGCAAGACCACGACCTTGCGGACCATCATGGGACTCTGGCAGGCGAAGAGCGGCAGCATTTCACTTGCCGGCGAGCCGATCGAGAAGCTCGCGACACCCGACATCGCCCAGCGCGGCGTCGGCTACGTGCCCGAGAGCATGGCGGTGTTCTCCGATCTCACCGTCAAGGAGAACCTGGTGCTGGCGGCCCGCAACGGTCCGCTCGACGACGCGCAGCTTGCCTGGATCTTCGGCTTCTTCCCCGCCTTGAAGAAATTCTGGCTGTCGCGCGCCGGCAGCCTGTCGGGCGGCCAGAAGCAGATGCTGTCGATCGCGCGCGCGATCGTCGAGGCGCGCAAGCTGCTCCTGATCGACGAGCCGACCAAGGGGCTGGCGCCGGCGATCGTGATGTCGCTGATCGAGTGCCTGAAGGAGATCAAGCGCCGTGGCGCCACCATCCTCCTCGTCGAGCAGAACTTCCACGCCGCGCGCGAGCTCGGCGACCAGGTGCTGGTGATGGACAACGGCACCATCGTCCATCGCGGCGCGATGGCCGCGCTCGCCGCCGACGTGCCGCTGCAGGAGCGCCTGCTTGGCCTCAGCCTGGAGGCGCATCAATGAGCGAGATCGCCGCAACCGACGCGCTGCCGAAGCCGAAGCGCGACATCGCGCCGCTGCTGCTCCCCGTCGTACTGGCGCTCCTGATGATCCCGCTGGTGGGCTCGGCGAGCTCCTGGGTGACGCTGACGGTGGCGAGCCTCGCGATGGGCATGATGATCTTCATCATGGCCTCCGGCCTGACGCTCGTCTTCGGGTTGATGGACGTGCTCAACTTCGGCCACGGTGCCTTCATCGCCGTCGGCGCCTATGTCGCCACGCTGGTGCTGTTGCCGCTCGCGAGCTGGGCGCAGGCCGATTCGCTGATGACCAACCTCGCCGTTCTCGTTCCCGCGGCACTACTGTCGATGGGCGTGACCGGTGCACTCGGTCTCGTGGTCGAGCGCGTCCTGGTGCTGCCGGTCTATGGACAGCACTTGAAGCAGATCCTGATGACCACCGGCGGCCTCATCGTTGCCGAGCAGACCTTGTATGCGCTGTTCGGCCCGCAGATCATCCCACTGCCGCTGCCCACGGCATTCCGCGGTTCTTTCATCCTCGGCGATATCGCGATCTCGAAATACCGGCTGCTGGCGCGGCTGATCGGCCTCGTGATCTTCATCGCCATCGAGCTGGTGCTGAACCGCACCAAGATCGGGCTCCTGATCCGCGCCGGCGTCGAGAATCGCGAAATGGTCGAGGCGCTCGGCTATCGCATCCGCCGTCTGTTCCTCGGCGTGTTCATGACCGGCTCGGCACTCGCCGGCCTCGGCGGCGTGATGTGGGGTCTCTATCGCGAGCAGGTCCATGCCTCGATCGGGGACGAGCTCACCGTGCTCGTCTTCATCGTCGTGATCATCGGCGGGCTCGGCTCGATCACCGGCTGCTTCATCGGCGCGATCCTGGTCGCGATGGTCGCCAATTACGGCGGCTTCCTGGTACCCAAGCTCGCCCTCGTCTCCAACATCCTGCTGATGGTCGCCGTTCTGATGTGGCGGCCGCGCGGCCTCTATGCGGTGACCAGCCGATGATGATCCTCTCCGGCGATCCGCCGCGCAGCCGCGCGCTGTCCGTCCTCCTCGTCGTCATCGTGCTCGCACTGCTGGCGACGCCCTTCATCTTCCCTGGCGCCAAGGCGCTGAACGTCGCCGCCAAGATCTGCATCTTCGCGGCGCTGGTTGCCTCTTACGACCTGCTGCTCGGCTACACCGGCTCAGTGTCGTTCGCCCACACCATGTTCTACGGCATCGGATCCTACGCGATCGCGATCGCGCTCTACGGCCTCGGCCCCAACTGGACCTCTGTCGCCGTCGCCGTCGCCGCAGGCCTGCCGCTCGCGCTGCTGCTGGCGCTCGCGATCGGGCTGTTCTCGCTGCGCGTCGAGGCGATCTTCTTTGCGATGATCACGCTCGCCGTGGCCTCCGCCTTCCTGGTGCTGGCCTCGCAATTGTCGTGGCTGACGGGCGGCGAGGACGGCCGCAGCTTCCAGCTGCCCGAGCTGCTGCGCCCCGGCACCGTGTTCATCGGCAAGGAGTGGTTCGGCTTCCCGATCAACGGCCGCATTCTGACCTACTACCTGGTGTTCTCCGCCTGCGCGCTGATGATCCTGGCGTTGCTGCGCGTGGTCAACTCGCCGTTCGGCCGCGTGCTGCAGGCGATCCGCGAGAACAGGTTTCGCGCCGAGGCGCTCGGCTACCGCACCGTCTTCCACCTTACCTACGCCAACTGCATCGCGGCCATGATCGCGGCCTGCGCCGGCATGCTGAACGCACTGTGGCTACGTTATGCCGGCCCCGACACCTCGCTGTCGTTCTCGATCATGCTCGACATCCTGCTGATGGTGGTGATCGGCGGCATGGGCACGATCTATGGCGCGATCATCGGCGCTGCGATCTTCATCCTGGCGCAGAACTATCTGCAGGCGCTGATGAGCATCGCCTCGACGGCCGCGTCGGAGGCAGGGCTGCCGCTGCTGCCGGGCCTGCTGCATCCGGACCGCTGGCTGCTGTGGCTCGGCCTGCTGTTCATCGCCAGCGTCTACTTCTTTCCGACCGGGGTCGTCGGCCGCTTGCGCAGCAAGCCGAGCTCCTCACGCTGAGCTGCAAATAACATTAAAACTCTGCGCATCGCGGCCGCGATGACAGCGGCCGCGCGGTACTCCGATGGAGAATCGCCTGTTTGAGACGACGTTTCTTCGTCGCCTTAAGCCGCGGCTAACCGCGTTTCCTAACCCCTCCGGTACCACTGCCTTGTTATCAAGCTTGCTTGCAACACGTCATCTTCTTCCGGGTCGATCAGGGCATGCAGGGCGCAGCAGACACGTCGGGGGCCGGTGCAATCGAGCCGGAACGGGTTGGCACGTCCCTCTGGCGCGGGCCGGTGCCGTGGCTGATCGCCTGCGGTGCGCTGCTGATTGCAGCCATCGTCATCGGCACGATCGTGATGGCGAACGACTTTCGCGCCCGCACGATCGCCAACAACGAGCGCGAGCTCGAGAACACGGTCCTGTTGCTGAGCCGGCATTTCAGCCAGCAGTTCGAGGACGCCGAGACGGCGGTGGCGCACGTGGTCCGACGCCTGCAGCCGGGATCGATTGCCTCCCCTGATGCGTTCCGTGCCCGGATGTCACAGCCCGACATCCAAGAGATGCTGCAGGCACAGGTCAATGGCCTGTCCTACATGGGCGACCTGACCCTCATCGGCGACGACGGCCGTTTCGTCAATTGGTCGATCAACGATCCGCTGCCCGCCATCGATGTCAGCGACCGCCCGTATTTTAAGGACCTCAAATCATCCTCACAGCTGGACGGCTTCGTCATCGCTCCGGTGATGAGCCGCGTCACCGGCGGCTGGGCCACGATCGTCGCGCATCGCCTGAGCGGTGCCAACGGCGAATTCCTCGGCTTGCTCACGCGCCGTGTCGACCCGCGCGCCTACGAGACCTTCATGGCGTCAATCGCGCTCGGCAAAAACGCGGCGATCACCTTGTTCCACGCTGACGGCACGGTGCTGGCGCGCTATCCGCATGTCGCGTCAATCATTGGACGCAAGATCGCCACCGCCGACCTGCATAGCACAGTGGCCGACGGCAACGTCCACACCAGCTTGATCACCAGTCCGGTCGACGATGTCGAGAAGATCGCAGCCGGCGCCAAGGTCGGCCGCTTTCCGCTCACCATGACGGCGACCAAGACCGTCGACGACGCGCTGGCCGATTGGCGTTCGCAGATGGTGCTACTGGTCGCGGCGGCGATGCTCGCCGTGCTCGTCATCGCCGTCATGTTCAGCCTGATGATCCGTCAGATCGTGCGCCAGAATCGGATGGCAACTCAGCAGCTCGAGGAGGAGAAGCAGCGGGTCGAGACCGCGCTCGACAACATGACGCAGGGGCTGATCTCGTTCGACGCGAATGGCTGCGTCGTGATGTTCAACCAGCGCTTCATCGATCTGCTCGACCTGTCCACCGACGTGATCCGGCCCGGCATGCACCTCCGCGAGGTCGTCGCGCACTGCAAGGCTCGCGGCGCCTTCGTCGGCAACGATGCGGATTTCTGCGCAGATGTCATCAGCCGGGCCGCAGCCGGCGGCACGTCGCAGATGGTCACGGAGGCGAGCTCGGGTCGTTTCTTCAATGTCATCGACAAGCCGCTGTCGTCGGGCGGCTGGGTCACGACGATCGAGGACATCAGCGAGCATCGCAGGCTGGAGCAGGAGCGCGACCGCAATCATGCGTTCCTGCGCGAGATCATCGACCACATCCCGTCGCACATCATGGTCAAGGATGTCCGCGACCGCCGCTACGTGCTGGTCAACCGCTCCTCCGAGCGCGGCTTCGGCTTGCAGGGCGACGAGATCGTCGGCCGGACGGTGTTCGACCTGCTGCCGCGATCGGCGGCTGAAAAGGTGACCGCCGACGACGATCGCGCGCTGGAGCAGCCGGATGGGCTGGTCCTGGCCGAGCATCCCTGGCAGACGCCTGCGCTGGGTGCGCGCTACATCACCTCGCGGCGCATCGCCATCGCCGACGAGCAGCACCGGCCGCGCTACCTGATCAACGTGATCGAGGACACCACCGAGCGGCGTCTGGCCGACGAGAAGATCGCCCACCTTGCTCATTTCGATGCGCTGACGGAGCTGCCGAACCGCGTGCTGTTCCGCGAGCGGATCGATCAGGAGCTGGAGCGCACGCGCCACGGCACGTTCTTCGCGCTGCTCTACATCGATGTCGACGAGTTCAAAGGCATCAACGACTCGCTCGGCCATCATGTCGGCGACGAGCTGCTGAAGACGATCGCGCGACGCATCGAGAGCTGCCTCGGGCCGGAGGACATGGTCGCTCGGCTCGGCGGCGACGAGTTCGCCGTGTTGCTGACGACGGTGGCCGACCAGGACGAAGTCATGGTGGCCGCGCGGGAAATTCTGGAGACGATCCGCAAACCCTATCGCTGCCTCGGTCACCAATTGTCGACCGATGCCAGCATCGGCATCGCGCTGGCCCCGCAGGATGGCGTCGAGTGTGATCAGCTGACCAAAAATGCCGATCTGGCGATGTATGCCGCCAAGGCCGGCGGCCGCCACACGTTCCGGTTCTTCGAACCGTCGATGGATGAAAGTGCGCGCGCCAGGCTGCAGCTGCAGCAGGACCTGCGCCGCGCCATTGCCGAAGGCCAGTTCGAGCTGCATTACCAGCCGCTGCTCGGCTTCACCGAGAACGTCATGACCGGCTGCGAGGCGCTGCTGCGCTGGCGCCATCCCGAGCGCGGCATGGTGCCGCCGCTCGACTTCATTCCGCTCGCCGAGGACACCGGGCTGATCAACGAGATCGGCGACTGGGTGATGCGCACCGCCTGCGCGGAAGCCGCGAGCTGGCCGGCCGACATCCGCATCGCGGTCAATGTTTCGCCGGTGCAATTGAAATCGCCGACCTTGGCGCTACGCATCGCGAGCGCGCTCTCCGCCGCCGGTCTCGCGCCGGAGCGGCTCGAGGTCGAGATCACCGAGGCGGTGCTGATCAGCGACGACGACGTCGCGCTCAGCATTCTGCATCAGCTGCATGACATGGGCGTGCGCATCGCGCTCGACGATTTCGGCACCGGCTATTCGTCGCTGAGCTATCTCAAGCGGTTCCCGTTCGACAAGATCAAGATCGACCGCTGCTTCGTCAGCGACATCGACGCCGGAAGCTCCTCGGCGATCGTTCAGGCGGTGGTGAGCATCGCGACTGCCAGCAACATGACGACCACCGCGGAGGGTGTCGAAACCGGCGCGCAGCAGACCGCGCTTCGCCAGCTCGGCTGCACCGAGATGCAGGGCTACCTGTTCAGCGCGCCGAAGCCGGCCGCCGAGTTGCGCAAGCTGTTCGCGCCCGACGCGGCGACCGCCGAGGACCTGCAAGCCGCCGGCTGACGTCGGTCGGCGGGCTCCGTTTGCGCGATCATCGGCCGGCGCGATGAGGATGCGCTGACAGCGGCGCGCGGTCGCGACCGCGATCACACTGATGACACCACAACGCCGCCCGGCAACGCCCTGCGACGTTGTGGTGCGCCGCCTTTGTTCCGGCCGAGAACCACCTATATAAGCGCCGTCGGAACCTGGAAGGTGGCCCATGCAACCCGTCTCATTGCTCCTCAACGTCCTCTGGATCGTGCTGGGCGGCGCCTATATGGCATTCGGCTGGCTGGTGGCGGCTGTTGTCATGGCCATCACCATCGTCGGCCTGCCCTGGGCGCGCGCCGCCTTCAACATCGCCGCTTATACGCTGCTGCCGTTCGGCTCGCGCGCCGTCCGCCGCGACGAGGTCACCGGCATGGAGGATATCGGCACCGGACCGCTCGGCCTGCTCGGCAACATCATCTGGTTCGTCCTGGCCGGCTGGTGGCTCGCCCTCGGCCACCTCCTGACTGCGGTCGCGCTGGCGGTCACCATCATCGGCCTGCCCTTCGCCTGGGCCCACCTGAAGCTCGCCGGGCTGGCACTGTGGCCCATCGGCAAGACCATCGTGCCGGCGTAACCGCGCCCCCTGCCGGGAATGGGCCGGCCAAAGCCCTGCGGCGGCCCTCGGGGTCAGCGGACGGATCCGCGCCATGGCGTCGAAAGCAACGCCCAAAGGGCGTTGCCGACCACGGACCAATCGGCTAAACCGGTCCCCGCACGCACCCGTAGCTCAGCTGGATAGAGCGTTGCCCTCCGAAGGCAGGTGTCAAGCTGTTTTCCGGGAGCGTCAGACTAAAAAGAGATAAAAATTTCAGAGACTTAAAAAATCGGCGCGGTTCGCTTCACAGCCACGAAGTTTCCGCGTAAGCACTGCGTAAGCAGCGCAGGCACCCGTAGCTCAGCTGGATAGAGCGTCGCCCTCCGAAGGCGAAGGCCACACGTTCGAATCGTGTCGGGTGCGCCAGCCTCTGGGAACGCTGGCATCGTGCCGCAGTTGGCGGTTTGCTCACTGACCACACCCGGATGGCCTGCCCTGGACGGCGTGATCGCCTCCGATCCCAATGTCATTGCCGTCCATATCAATGCTGACCATCACAGATCTGTCGTCGGCCCGGCTATAGAGCACGGGACAGACGTTGGTGTTTCGCCGGCGCTGTGGTTCGCTCCGGCGGAGACGTGGATCGATTGACGTGGAGGCGGCAGCGCGAGCTGCCGGATCGGTCCGTCAATACATGCGAGTGGTTGATGCGATCGGGTTGGTGGAACGGACTTGTCGGCATTGTCCTGGCGGCTGCTCTGGCGCCGGTGGCGGCGCAGAAGGTCGATATCGAAGCCGCGCAGAAGCGGTTCACGGAGCTTTACGCCGCTGGCAACTATTCAGGGGCTCTCACGCTGGCGCAGGCGACCGAGGCTGCGGCCAAGCGCGCCGGGACGAACAACCTCACCTACGTTCTGGCCCTCAACGACCTCGCCCGCGCCAATCAGGAGTTGGGCCGCTACGCCGCGGCGGCCGGCATGTTCAAGCAGGTGCTCGACGCCCTGCAGAAGAACGTGCCGCCATCGGACCCGCGGATCGCGCAGGCGCTCGCGAACCTCGCGACGGTCCAACTGCTGCAGGGCAAGAGCGGCGAGGCCGAGACGCTGTACAAGCGGGCCCTCGAGATCGCGACCAAGGCGCTCGGTCCGAACGATCCGGCCGTGATCAGATTGCTTGGCAATCTCGGCGACGTCTACACCAGCCAGGCGCGTCACGCGGACGCCGAGACCGAGTACCAGCGCGCGTTGGCGCTGGCTGAGAAAACCAGCGGCCCGAACAGCCTTCCCGTCGCGCTGGTTCTGAACAATCTCACCAAGCTCTATGAGGACGAGAGCCGCTTCGCCCAGGTCGAGCAGGCCACCAAACGGGCGCTGGCGATTCGCGAGCAGGCGCTCGGCCCTGATCATCCCGACGTCGCGGCAAGCCTCAATAATCTCGCGCATGTCTACGAGCGGGTCGGCCGCTACGCCGAGGCCGAGAGCCTGTTTCGGCGCGCGATCGCGATCTGGGAGAAGAGCGTCGGGGCGAACCATCCGCGCCTCGCGACCTCGCTGCTCAATCTCGCCAGCGTCTACGCGGATGAGGATCGGCTCGACGAGGCCGAGGCGCTCTACATGCGCGCGCTCGTGATCCGGGAGGCCGCGTTCGGCGCGGACAGTCTCGGCGTCGCCACCGTGCTCAACAATCTGGCTGCGATCTATGAATCGCAGGAGCGCTATGCGGAGGTCGAAAAATACGCGAGGAGAGCGCTCGAGATCGCCGAGACGTCGATCGGCCCCACGCATCCCGATACGGCGAAAGTGCTCCGCAAGCTGGGCGTCGCCTATGACGGGCAGCGCCGCTATGCTGAGGCCGAGGCGCAGTTCGATCGCGCGTTGGCCATCCTCACCAAGGCGGTCGGGCCGACCCACCGCTTCATCGCTCCGGTCCTGGTCAGCCAAGGCCATCTGTTCGAGCATCAGGGCCGCTACGATCAGGCCGAGCAGGCCTACAAGCGCGCGCTCACCATCAACGAAGCGGCACGCGGTCCGAACCATCCGGAGGTCGCACGCGGCTTCAACGACCTTGCGTCGCTGAGCCTCCTGCAGGGAAAACCGACCGACGCCGTCGCTTTTTCCCGCAAGGCCACCGCGGCGATCCTGGCACATGCCGACAACGACATCTCGCCGGCGATGCCGACGGACGGCGGATCGGGTGGACTGATCGAGCAGCGCAGCGACATTTTCGTCACCCACGTCGCCGGCCTGGCAGCCGCGGTCCATGAGGATGGCGGCTCGGCGCGCGCGCTCGGACGGGAGGCGTTCGACAGCGCGCAGTGGGCCATCCAGTCGTCGGCCGGCACCGCGCTCCAACAGCTGGGACCGCGATTTGCTGCCGGAAACGATGCGCTTGCTGCGCTGGTGCGGACGAACCAGGATCTGTCGGCCTATCTGCGTGATCGCAACAAGGCGCTGGTCGCAGCGCTGGCGAGCCTGGATGTTGCGTCCGCGACGGCGCGGATCGACGATATCCGCAAGAGCATCGCCGATGCCGAGAGCAAGCTCGCCGCCAACGCGGCGCTGTTGCAGACGCAGTTTCCCGAATTCGCTGGCCTGTCGGCGCCGAAGCCCCTGAAAGTCGAGGACGCACAGAAGCTGCTCGGGCCGGACGAGGCGCTGCTGCTGTTCCTGACGGGTGAGAAGGAGAGCTACGTCTTCGCTCTGACGGCAGACGCATTCGACTGGCATGCCATCCCAATCGGCGGCAGCGAGCTTGCCGGCGAGATCGCGAACTTCCGCAAGGGCCTCGATATCGATCAGCTCGGACCGTTCGACCTGCCGCTCGCGCACCGCATGTTCGAGCAGCTGATCGGTCCTGTCGACGGGACCATCAAGTCCAAGCGCAATCTGCTCGTGGTCGCATCGGGCGCGCTCACGGCCCTACCGTTTCATTTGCTCGTGACGGAAGCGCCGCCCAGCGCCCCGGTGCAGGATGGCACGGCCTATCGCGACGCTGCGTGGCTGATCAAACGCCAGGCGGTGACGGTTCTGCCTTCGGTCGCAAGCCTGCAGACGCTGCGTTCGTTCGTTCGCAGGGCCTCCAGCCAGAAGCCGATGATCGGATTTGGCGACCCCGTGTTCAGCCGCGTGCCGGCGCCGGGCAACAGCAAGGATGGCCGTGGCACGCGACGGCTCGCCCGCGCCTATACCGAATATTGGCGGGGCGCCGGCCTTGATCGTTCCGCGCTGGCGTCGGCGCCACGACTTCCCGATACGGCGGATGAGCTGAAGGCGGTGGCGTCGGACCTGGGCGCTGCGATGTCCGATATCCATCTCGGTCGGGACGCCAGCGTCACGACCGTGAAGCACGCACCGCTCGCCGAGTTTCGCGTCGTCTACTTCGCCACGCATGGTCTCGTCGCGGGCGACATCAAGGGCCTGGCCGAGCCCGCGCTGCTGCTGAGCCTGCCCGCCCAGCCGAGCGACGAGGACAACGGGCTGCTGACCGCCAGCGAGGCCGCGCAGCTCAAGCTGAATGCCGAATGGGTCGTGCTGTCGGCCTGCAACACGGCGGCCGGTGACAAGCCTGGCGCGCAGGCGCTGTCCGGCCTTGCGCGCGCCTTCTTCTTCGCGGGAGCGCGAGCACTGCTGGTCTCGCACTGGCCGGTCGACTCCGAGGCAGCGACGCGGCTGAACATTTCGACCTTCGCCGCGCTCAAGGCGGAGCCGACGCTCGGGCGCGCCGAAGCGCTACGACGCGCCATGCTGGCGCTGCTCAATGACAGGTCGTCACGAACCAGCGCCCATCCGGCGATCTGGGGTCCGTTCTCGCTGATCGGAGAGGGTGCCCGACGCTGACACAGCAAACGCTCTGCTTGCATCGCCGAGGCAAGCAGACGCCTGAGAGGCGGCTAGAAGTCGAAGCCGATGCCGACCCGAATGGTGTGGAAGGATTCGCGCAGGTTGATCGTCGCGCTGCTGGACGCCGCGCTGCACCCGGTCGGCGCGATACACACCGTATTGACGGCCACCGTCTTGGAATAGCTGCCGAAGTCCGTGTAGCGGTATTCCACACGCGCCTTCCATCGATCCCACAGCGCCGTCTCGATGCCGACGCCGGCGGTGCCGCCGACCCTGGTGTCGGACCAGCTTGCCGAAGCCGTCGCCGTGCTGCCCGGCGTGATGACGGGCGGGAACGAGACGAGGATCGTCGTGGTGCTGAGCGCGCCGGCGTAGTTGAAGGACCCGCTGATGTTGCCAACCGCGACGCCGGCGGTGCCGTAGACCAGGGTCGAGGGCGTCACGAGCCAGCCGTAACGCAGGCGAAGCGAGCTGTCCCAGTTCTGCCTGACCGAGCCGAACTTCGTGTCGGAGCGGCTGTTGAGACAGCCGGGATCGAAACAGACGGCAGGCAAGGACTGCAGCGCCGAGCTTTCCCCACGCTTCCACGACCAGTCGGCTTCGACGCCGACCACCGTATCGCCGAACTGCCAACGGTAACCGAGGAATGGACCGACCGTATAGCTCAGCGGGTGCCGCCCGAACGAGAACGGCGTTTCAAAGCAGCTCACGCCAAACGGAAAGCCGGCCGGGCAGACATAGGCGCCGGGGTCGACGAAATTGTTGTTGACCGAGCTGACGCCGTTGGAGCCGCCGAGCTGTCCGCCGGACCAGTTGTTCTTGGCGACCTGCTGGGTCCGCTGCGGCTCCACGCGCCGCTTCTGAACCGACACAGGCAAGTCCGCCGCAAACGCAGGCGCGACCGCGACAATCGCCAATCCAACAACAAGGCCCGAAATCAATTGCTTCTGCATGATCGTCCGAACGAGTCTCGTGAATACGCAACCTATGTTACTTCCGAACCTGATGATCCCATACGACGGAGAGCGGACAATCGCCCTCGATACCGCGTTTTGAGAACGGGTGTTTCTCCGCAGACACAGACGGGACAATCACTGATCAGATCAGCAAACTCACATCAGTCCTGATCGGAAGACGGACCTGTCACTTTGCTGCGAGACCACGGCACAACATACGCGGCCTCATTCAAATGAATGACGCCGCGAGACATCTGCATCGCTAAGCTAAGAGGTTGCGCCGGCACGCGCGGGTGACTCGGCGGTGTCCTTATCGCAATCCCTGTTGGCCAGCGGCAGCGCTGCGCGTGATCAGGCCGGCGTCGTCCCAGCGCGCGGCTTCAGGAATTCGCGCGCGACGATCAGCTTCTGCACTTCCGTCGCGCCCTCATAGATGCGGAGCGCACGGATCTCCCTGTAGAGGCTCTCGACGATCTCGCCCTTGCGGACGCCGCGGCCGCCGAACATCTGCAGCGCGCGGTCGATGACGCGTTGCGCGGTCTCGGTGGCGGTGAGCTTGGCCATCGCGGCCTCGCGGGTGGTCGGCAGCTTCTGGACGTCGCGGCGCCAGGCGGCGCGGTAGGTCAGAAGCGCGGCGGCGTCGATGTCGGTCGCCATCTCGCCGAACGCGGCTTGCGTCATCTGCAGGTCGGCCAGCGCGCCGCCGAACATCTGCCGGCTCTGCGCATGCGCGCGCGCCTCGTCGAGGGCGCGGCGGCCGAAGCCGAGCGCGGCGGCGGCGACAGAGGCGCGGAAGATGTCGAGCGTCTGCATCGCCAGCTTGAAGCCGCCGCCGGGCGCGCCGAGCCGCCGGCTCGCCGGGATGCGGCAATTCTCGAGGCGCAAGGTCGCCAGCGGATGCGGCGCGATCACCTCGATGCGTTCGGCGACCGAGAAGCCGGGATCGTCGGGATACACGACGAAGGCGGAGATGCCGCGCGCGCCCGGCGCCTCGCCGGTGCGGGCGAACAGCGTGTAGACATCGGCGATGCCGCCGTTGGAGATCCAGGTCTTTTCGCCGTCGAGCACGTAGGCGTCGCCGTCGAGCCGTGCGCTGCAGGCCATCGCGGCGACGTCAGAGCCCGCCTCCTTCTCCGACAGCGCAAAGGCCGCCAGCCATTCGCCCGTGCGCACCTTGGGCAGCACGCCGGCGCGCAGCTCGGGCGAGCCGCCGAGCGCGATGGCGCCGGAGCCGAGCCCCTGCATCGCGAAGGCGAAGTCGGCGAGACCGTCGGCATAGCCAAGCGTTTCGCGCGACAGGCAGATGGCGCGGGAATCGATCGCAGCAGCATCGGCATCCGGCGCCACGACGGCGCTGTCGAGCAGACCTGCGGCGCCGAGCGCGCGCACGATCTTGCGGCAGGCGGCATCGACATTGTCGTGATCGACGTCGTCGAGCACGCCCGAGCCGACGAAGCGGTCGAGCTGCCTACACAGGTCGCGGTGACGCGGCTCGAAGAACGGCCAGTCGAGCCAGTCGCGGGGGATCACCTTCGCCGATGCACTCATGATGGACCTGCTCGCCAATTATTTTAAACATAAAATAATTGGCGGGCGATCAGTCTGTCAAGCTTGGCGCCCTCCGGCGCACGGCCGGCTCCGCTATTCCGCCGCCTTGGCCATCTTGCCGAACACGCGGGTCGGCGCCGGGAAGCCGCAGGAGGTGCCGTCGGTGATCTTGACCTGGTCCTCCCACGGCAGGCGATAGGTGCCGGCGACCATGTCGTGCATGAAGGTGTAGGGGCAATCCATCGCGCCGCCCTTCACCGCGACGTAGCCGCGATGCCAGAGCTGATAGATGTTGTTCTCGACGCCCCAGCCGAGGCGCGCCTCGCGCACGAGATCGGGGCGCACCTCCGCGGTGATGATCTCGTCGACGCGGCCCGTCGTGCCATGAGCGAGAATGCTGCCGTCGAAGTTGACGATCATGCCCTCGCCCATCGAATCGAACGAGCCGTCGGAGCCGCACATGCAGACATTGGCTGTCACCATCAGGTTCTGGAAGGCGTTCGCCTGGTTGGTGAAGCGCCAGCTGTCGCGGATCGGCGCGGTGTAGCCGGCCGTGCGGATCATGATCTCCGCGCCCTTGTAGGCGCATTCGCGCGCCATCTCCGGGAACATGCCGTCATGGCAGATGATCAGTGCGATCTTGGCGCCGCGCGGGCCCTCGATCACGGGAATGCCGAGATCGCCGGGCTCCCACGGCTCGACCGGAATCCATGGATGCAGCTTGCGGTAATACAGCTTGATGTCGCCATTGCTGTCGATGATCAGGCCGGAATTGTAGGGATTGCCGTCGGGGTTGTACTCCATGATGGAGAAGCAGCCCCAGATCTTGTTGTCGATGCAGGCCTGCTTGAAGGCGGCGACCTCCGGCCCGTCGAGCCGGCACATGATCTCCGGATTGGTGTCCATCGACAGGCCGTGCAGCGAATACTCCGGGAAGACGACGAGATCCATGGTGCCGAGATTGCGCCGCGCCTTGCCGACCATCCAGACGATCTTCTCGGTCTGCCGCGCGAGATCCTCCTTGGTCACGACGACCGGCAACTGAAGTTGCACCAAGCCGATGACCACGCCGTGTTCGGATTTATTGAGACCGCCGAGCCCATTCATGCCGGACCTCCCTGTGTCGCTGCCGTCAGAATTTTGGTCAAGACAACCACGATTCAGCGGAAGCCGCGCGCCGATATTTCAGCGCGCGCTGCCGCTTGCGCAGGCAGCAGCGATTTGCGGTTCCGTCAGAGCGAAGGCTTTTGCCGCAGACGTCCTTGGAACCGCGCCAAAGCGCGGCCGAAGATGGCCTCATCGCCCGTCGCGCGCGCCAGTACCAGCGCCCCCTGGATGCCGAGCACGACCTCCTCGGCGCGATCAGCGGCCTCTGTCGCCGGCCAGCCGTCACGCACCAGCGCATCGCGCAGCGACTCGATCCAGCGCGTGAAGTAGCTGGCGATCGCCGCCGCGAAGCGGTCGCGCGTCCCGTCGAGTGCAAAGGCGCCAACCAGACACACTCGCCGGCCGGAGCGGAAGTAGTCATCGACCCCACGCCACATCCGCGCGATCGCCACGTCAGGGGCATCGTCGCGCAATGGCACATAGATCTCGCGCTCGAACCAGCCGTCGACATGCGCGAGCACGGCGCGTGCCATCTCATCCTTCCCGCCCGGAAAGAAGTGATACAGGCTGCCTTTGCCGAGGCCCGTCCGCTCGGTGATGCGGCTGAGCGAGGCGCCCTCGAAGCCCAACTCGCGGAACACTTCCGCGAGCATGGGGATCACGTCGGCACGCTCGTTGAGCGTCCGCATGCACGCGTTCTCAGAGACCGAGGTCAGTCAGGCCGGGATGCTCGTCCGGCCGGCGCCCGAGCGGCCAGTGGAATTTGCGGTCAGCCTCCTGGATCGGCAGATCATTGATGCACGCGTAGCGGCGCTGCATCAGCCCCTCGGCGTCGAACTCCCAGTTCTCGTTGCCATAGGACCGGAACCAGTTGCCGCTATCGTCATGCCACTCATAAGCGAAGCGCACCGCAATCCGATTGTCGGTGTAGGCCCAGATCTCCTTGATCAATCGGTAGTCGAGCTCCTTCGCCCATTTGCGGGTGAGGAATGCGACGATCTCGGCACGGCCGGTGATGAACTCGGCCCGGTTCCGCCAGCGACTGTCGGGCGTGTAGACCAGCGACACACGCTCCGGGTTGCGGCTGTTCCAGCCGTCCTCGGCCATCCGCACCTTCTGAGTTGCGGTCTGCAGGGTGAAGGGAGGGACCAGCCCGCTCATGAAAGCTCTCCATTGTACCAATCTGACTACCTTGTACCTATAGGTACAGAGAGTCAAGCGACCGGCCTTCGAACATGATCCCGCTGTCACGCGCAATGCCCGTCGTTCCTCGCCGGAGTTGCCGAAAGCGCGGTGCGGACCTACCGATCTTTACATCGCGCCAGTCAGCACGCTTGTGTGCTCAATGGAAATTTGAATGATCTGCTAAGGGAACCGGCCGGATCGCGGGGACAACACGGTCCGCCGGCCAGACGCTTTGGGGATTTCAAGACATGTCGAAGCTCACGCCGCATGGCGAGTGCCTGCAGTGGTCGCCCGAACTCATCTGGGTGAATGCGATCTCCGACGTGCTGATCTCCTTTGCCTTCTTCACCATCGCGTTCGTGCTCGCCTACATCGTCTATCGCCGCCGCGACTTTCAGTTCAGCTACATCTTCTGGGCGTTCGCGCTGTGGGTGTCGGTCTGCGGGCTGACACGGCTGATCGAGGTGCTGACGCTCTGGGTGCCAGCCTATGTGCTGGAGGCGACGACAAAGGGCTTCCTCGCGTTCATGTCCGCCGGCATCGCCGCGGCGCTGCTGCTGCTGCTGCCGCGGGTCCTGATGATGCCGTCGCGCGCCGAGCTGCGGCACGCCTATGCGCAGCTCGAGGAAGAGACGCGGCAACGACGCACCGCGGAAGCCATGGTCAAGCGCTTCCAGGAGATCGAGGCGACCGAGACCCAGGTCCGCCAGGCGCAGAAGATGGAGGCGATCGGCCAGCTCACCGGCGGCGTCGCGCATGACTTCAACAACATCCTGACGGTGATCACCGGCACTATCGAGATCCTCGCCGAGGCGGTGAAGGACCGCCCCCAACTGGTGCAGATCACCAGCCTGATCAACTCGGCCGCAGCGCGCGGCGCCGACCTGACCAAGCACCTGCTGGCCTTTGCCCGCCGGCAGCCGCTGCAGCCGCGCAGCGTCGACATCAACGGCATGGTGGTCGATACCGCCCGCCTGCTGCGGCGGACGCTCGGCGAGCAGATCGAGATCGAATCCATGCTGGCCCACGATTCCGCACCGGCCATGATCGATCCCAGCCAGCTGTCGACTGCGATCCTCAATCTCGCGCTGAACGCGCGCGATGCCATGCCCGAGGGCGGCAAGCTCACCCTGGAGACCAAGAACGTCCTGCTCGATGACGCCTATGCGCGGATGAACCCGGAGGTGATCCCAGGCAACTACGTCATGATCGCCGTCAGCGACACCGGCGTCGGCATTCCGGCCAATCTGCTGGACAAGGTGTTCGAGCCGTTCTTCACGACCAAGGACGTCGGCAAGGGCGTCGGCCTCGGGCTCAGCATGGTCTACGGCTTCGTCAAGCAATCTAACGGCCACATCAAGATCTACAGCGAACCGGGCCACGGCACCTCGGTGAAGCTGTACCTGCCGCAGGCCACGGTCGATGCGGAGACCCGGCTCGCCGAGGCCAACACCGCCGGGATGGAGCGCGGCGACGAATCCATCCTGATCGTCGAGGACGATGCGCTGGTGCGCGAATATGTCATCGCCCAGATCAAGCGGCTCGGCTACACCACGCTCGCCGCCAGCAAGGCGGATGAGGCGCTGGCGCTGATCGACAGCCCCGCACGCATCGATCTGCTGTTCACCGACATCATCATGCCCGGCGGCATGAACGGACGGCAGCTCGCGATCGAAGCCTTGAAGCGGCGCCCGACCCTGAAGGTGCTCTACACCTCCGGCTACACCGAGAACGCGATCGTGCATCACGGTCGGCTCGACGCGGGAGTGCTGCTGCTCACAAAACCCTATCAGAGCGCGGATCTCGCCCGCATGCTCCGGACGGCGCTGAACGCATGATCCCGGTCAGTGGCGCCGAATGATCCGGCACTCATGCGGGTGGGTTTCCGGACGGAAGAAATGTGTAAAGCGTGCGGGATCGAGGGACTTGAATGCGTAACATGTTCGGGCGCTGGCTGGCCGCGGTGCAGGCCTATGCATCGGCCGATGATCCGCAGTCCGACATCGCCGCCAAGGTGGCGCTGGTCATCGTCTCCAACCAGCCGTTCTATCCGCTGTATCTCCACGCCATCGCCGGCACCGCCGCCTGGCCGGCCTGGCTGACGCTGCTGACGACGCCATTGTTCGCCAGCGTGCCGCTGCTGGCGCGGCGCAATCCGTTCGCCGGCCGCGCGCTGATGGTGCTGGCAGGCACGCTCAACACGGTGTTCTGCGTCAAGCTGTTCGGCACGCATAGCGGCGTGGAGTTGTTCCTCATTCCCTGCGCCTTGCTCGGCGCGCTGCTGTTCCGGCCCGACGAACGCCCGCGCTCGCTGCCGCTGCTGGCGCTCCCGTTCGTGTCATATCTACTGATCGATTCCCGGCTCGGCGAACCGGTGATGCGAGTCGCCGGCGCCAACTACGCTTCGCTGGTGTCGATCAACGCGATGAGCGTCGCCGCGCTGACCGCACTGATCGGCCTGCTTGCCTCTGCGCGCATGGCGACGGAGTAGCCCCCTTGTTCGGCTGTCATCCCGGGCAAGTCCGGACACGCGATAGCGTGGTCGGGCGCGGATCCGGGATCCATACGCCGTGCTATCAGGGACGCGGACGCTGGAGCGGCGTTCTTCGTAACAATCACCGCCTGTGGTTATGGATCCCGGGTCGGCGCCCGACGTCGCTCCGCGACGTCAGGCTTGCCCGGGACGACACCGGTTTTTGACGACGCACTGGATCAACTCACTCCGCCCTCTCATCCCCTCCGCCGTCATCCCGGACAAGTCCGAACACGCGACAGCGTGGTCGGGCGCAGATCCGGGATCCATACGCCGCGCTGTCCGTGTCGCGCACGCTGGAGCGGCGTTCTTCGTCACAACGATCGCCTATGGTTATGGGTCCCGGGTCAACGCCATGACGTCGCTTCGCGGCGCCACGCCTTGCCCGGGACGACATCGGTTTTTGACGACGCACTGGATCAACCCGCGCGTCGCGATCTCCGGGGGACAATGAGTCGCCCGTCGGGCAGATGGAGACGCGGTAGCGCTTCGAACAACTGTCTTCGACGACCGTTGATGCGTGCGGCTCAAAACCGATTTCACGCACGGCCTCAACGCGATGACCTCTGTCCAGATGCCGACGCGAAAATATTCTTCTTTCGCTTTTTCGGAATCTGGTGTCTGATGACCCCACACCGCCTCGGGCAGAGGGCGTATCGCGGTCGTCACGACACGCGAGGCGGGGAGCGATGGCCGCGGCGACCGCAGCATGCCCTTGGGGGATGCCGACGAACGGTTCGCGGCGGACGGTGAAGTCGTGTGGTCCTGACACCCCGACGCCGGTGTCCGCGCTGACGCGTGAGCGTGATGCGCAACGGTGGCCAGAAAGCCGGTGCACCGAGGAGAGCACGTATAAGCCGTAGCCCGTTGCGCAGGGAAGGCCGGGATGTCCGGCTAAGCCTGTGGTTCCTGCCCCGTGCATTCTTTTCGCACGGGGGCCGCAGGCGCCGGTCGGCGCCTGGTCTTCCCTGCTCCTCTCAGTTCGAGAGGGTCGATTGTCGCATCAACTCGGGCGCGGTCGCGCTGCGAGACCGACGAGCTGTATGTCGAGCTATGCCGCGGCGAACTGCCAAGGCGACGGCGTGTAGGAGGGAGCGTGATAGTTCCGATTTGCCGGGGGCTGCGATGGCGCCTGGCGCGCGACGAAATAGGCCTCGAGCTCGGCGACCGCCCGGCTTTCCCATTCCGCGGCCTGCGCCAGCAACGAATCGCGCTGATGGGGACGAAATGTCGCAGTCTGCCGGTACAAGGACGCGACGGTACGATAGCGCCGCACGTTTTCGAGAACCGCTTCCCCATTCATCGTCATGATTGCTCTCCCCTCTCCGTCCCCTCAGGACGCCCCGAAGGTGCACGGGCGCGCTTTGCCAAATCGTTAGCGGCCGGCACAGCGCGTTCTGATGGTTGGCAAATCCTTGCCTAAGCGAATGCATCGAATTGTCTGGGTCATCATCACCAGCAAAGTATTTGCCGACCGGAGCGGGAGCTCACGCGGTCCATTTACGGATTCTTAGGGTTACGCGCACGAGCTCCGAAAGTGACGTAATCACAGACACTTAGTGACGCCATCACAGACGCATCCAAACACGAGTGTTGTAGTTCGACTACAGCCGAGCGGCCCAAAATGTGAGAGGAGCATGTCCGAACGTTGCTGAATTTGATCAGGGATTGTGACCATGAAAATGCTTGCCTCCGCCGTCTCGCTGCTTCTCGCAAGCTCGCTCAGCGCCTTCGCCGCCGATCTGCCGGCGCGCTACACCAAGGCTCCGCCTCCGGCCGCGATCTACAATTGGACGGGCGGCTACTTCGGCGGCAACGTCGGCTATGGCTGGGGCCGATCGAATCTCGGCACGACTCTCGACCAGACCAGCGACTGGCAGCTCGAAGGCGCCGCCTTCCAGAATCAGTTCGTCAGCATCAGCAACAACAGGCTCAATCCGGCCGGCGTGCTGGGTGGCCTGCAGGCCGGCTACAACTGGCAGAGCGGCGCGGGCGTGTTCGGCGTCGAGGCCGACATCAACGGCACGGACATCAACAAGCGCGTCGTCTATACCGCGCCCAATGCGCCGACCACCCGGACCTTCAACGAGAGCATCCGCAGCGACTGGTTCATGACCCTGCGCGGCCGCGCGGGCTATGCGGTCGACACCACGCTGTTCTATGTCACGGGCGGCCTCGCCGTCGGCAACGTCAAGGGCAGCTGGGATCTGACCTCCGGCAATGGCTACGCCAAGACCGGTTCTGCCAACGAGACGAAGGTCGGCTGGACGGTCGGTGCCGGCGTGGAGCACGCGTTCGCACCGAACTGGACGGTCAAGGCCGAATATCTCTACACCGATCTCGGCAGCATCAACTACGCCACCGCCTATGTCCCGGGCAGCACCTTCGCTCCCCCCGGCTTCAATTATCGCGAAAACCTGTCCCAGGACTTCTCGTTCCACACCGTGCGGATCGGCGTGAACTACAAGTTCGGCGGCCCGGTCGCAGCCCGCTACTGATCGCGACAGCAACTTCATCCGCGCGCAAAGGCCTCGGCTCCGCCGAGGCCTTTTTGCTGAGCTCAGGCCGCCGCGATCGCCGCGCGGAATCGGCGCAGGGTCAGCCACAGCACCAGCGCAGCGATGACCGCCACCGACACGAATTGCGGCCAGACGACGTCGAGGCTGGCGCCGCGATAAAGGATGGACTGGGCGAACGACACGAAGTGCGTCGATGGCGACGCCTTCATGATCGTCGAAAGCCAGACCGGCTGGCTCTCCACCGGCGTCATCCCGCCCGAGAGCATGTTGATCGGCACCGCGACGAGGATATAGAGCAGCCCGAGCTGTGGCATCGAGCGCGCGATGGTGCCGAGAAACAGGCCGACGGCGGTCGCGAAAAACAGATAGAGCACGGTGCCGCCGAGAAACAGCGGGATCGAACCCATGATCGGCACCTGCAGGTACCATCTCACGACGAGATAGAGCGCCACCGCGACGGCGACCGCGATCACGAGCGCATTGGCCCAGATCTTCGACATCGCAATCTCGAACGGCGACAGCGGCATCACCAGCAGATGATCCATCGTGCCATGCTCGCGCTCGCGCACCAGCGCGGCGCCGGCCAGGATGATCGCCAGCATGGTGACGCTGTTGATGATGCCCATCACGCCTTCGAACCAAGCGGTCGTCACATTGGGATTGAATGCGATCCGCGTCACCAGATTGACCGGCGCCTGGACTGAGGTCTCCGAGCGGGCGACGAACCAGGCAACTTCGGTGCTGATGATCTGCAGCGCATAGCCCGAGCCGATCCCGGCCTGGATCATCGCGGTGGCGTCGACATTGACCTGCACCGACGGCTTGCGGCCAGCGAGAACGTTGCGCTGGAAATTCGGCGGAATGTCGAGCACGAAAGTAAAGCGGCCGTCATTCATCAGCGGCTCCACTTCGCGCTGACTGATATAGACCGGCTTTTGGAAATAGGGCGGAAGGAACGCAGCCGCGATGCGCCGCGAGAGCTCGGAATTGTCCTCGTCGACGACGGCGATCGAGGCGCGGTGCAGCTCCTGCGAACTGCTCTGCGCCTGGCTGATCACCGCCACGGTGAACGAATAGACCACGAGCCCGATCAGCACGAGGTCGCCGAACAGGCTGCGCAGCTCCTTGGTGCCGAGCCAGAAGATGTTGGAGAGCGACCGCATCATGGCTCAGCGCTCCTGCTTCGGCAGCATGGCGAGGCTGAGCCCGGTCAGGACCGGGATGAAGACCAGCAGCACCAGGATATCGAACCAGACATCCGCAAAGCCCAGCCCCTTGGTGAAAGTGCCGACCGTGATCGGGCGGTAATAGGTCATCGGAAAGCCCATGCCGAGCAGGCGCGCGACGCCCGACAGCGACGACACCGGGACCAGCATTCCCGAGAACTGCGTGGCCGGCAGGACGGTGAGGATCGCGGTGCCGAACAGCGCGGCGATCTGGGTGCGGCAGAACGTCGAGATCAGCATGCCGAAGCCGGTGGTGGTGATCACATACACGACGGTGCCGACGAGCAGTGGCAGGAAGTCGCCTTTCATGGGCACGCGGAACAGGGTCAGCGCCATGACGTACATCAGCGCGAAGTTGACCAGCGCGACGGCGATATAGGGCAGTTGCTTGCCGACGAGGAATTCCAGCCGCGTCACCGGCGTGACGTAGAGATTGGTGATCGAGCCGAGCTCCTTTTCGCGGACCACCGCGAGCGCCATCAGGATCGCCGGAAACAGCGCCAACAGCAGTGCGATCGTGCTCGGCGCCATCGCATAGATGCTATCGAAGGCCTGGTTGTACTTGAACCTGATCTCGACACTGACCGGCGAGGCCGCCTGCGGCCGCGTCGTCTTGACAGCGGGGTCGGACAGATAGAGCTGGTGCGTGCCTTCGAGATAGCCGCGGATGGTCTCGGCGCGGAACGGCATCGCGCCGTCGATCCAGGCCGACACGAAGGCGGGGCGGCCGCGCTTGATGTCGACGCCGAAGTTCGGCGGGATCTCGATCGAAGCCTTGATGTCCCCGCTTTTCATCCGCCGCTCCAGCTCGGTGTAGTCGGCCAGCGGCGGCTTCTCGACGAAGTAACGCGAGCCGCGGAGCTCGGCAAGGTAGGCGCGGCTCTCCGGCGTCTGGTCGCGGTCGAGCGCGGCGAAGGTGAGGTTGTTGACGTCAGTCGAGATGCCGAAGCCGATCACGATCATCAGGAACGCCGTTCCGAACAGCGCGAACATCAGCCGGATCGGATCGCGGATCAGCTCGAGCCCCTCGCGGATCGTATAGGCCAGCAGCCGCCGCAGGCTGAAGCCAGGCTGGACGCCACCGTCGCCCGGCGCGGCCTGGGGATGCGCGACGGACTGCGCTTGCGTCAGCGTGACCGGCGGATCGGCGACGCCGGCGTCCTGCTCCAGGAACGCGATGAACGCCTGCTCGAGCGTCTGCGCCCCCTTGGCGCGGATCAGCCCGTCCGGCGTGTCGGTCGCCAGCACGCGGCCCTCATGCATCAGCGACAGGCGATCGCAGCGCGCCGCCTCGTTCATGAAATGGGTGGAAACGAAGATCGTCATGCCGTCCCGGCGCGACAGCTCGATCAGCAGCCGCCAGAACTGATTGCGCGCGACCGGGTCGACGCCGGATGTCGGCTCGTCCAGGATGAGCAGATCGGGCTTGTGGACGATCGCCACCGCGAGCGACAACCGCTGCCGGATGCCGAGCGGCAGATCGGCGGCGAGCCCGTCGACGTGCTCGGCGAGGTCACAGCGGTCGATCAGCTCGGCGATCCGCTTGGCGGCGACGTCGCGCGGCAGCTGGAACAGCCGGGCATGCAGCACGAGATTCTGCTGCACGGTGAGCTCGCCATAGAGCGAGAATGCCTGCGACATGTAGCCGACCCGGCTGCGCGATTCATGGTTGCCCGCTTCCATGGAGCGGCCGAAGATCAACGCCTCGCCGGCCGTCGGCGGCAGCAAGCCCGTCAGCATCTTCATCGTGGTGGTCTTGCCGCAACCGTTGGAGCCAACGAAGCCGAAGATCTCGCCTTTGCGAATCTCGAAGCTCACATCGTCGACGGCGGTGAAGTCGCTGAAGCGGCAGGTCAGGTGACGGGCGACGATGACCGTCTCATGGCTGCCGTCGAGCTCCGACTTGGCCGGCATCTGGGCGTGATCGCCCGAGGCCTCCGCAGGCAGCAGCGCAATGAAGGCATCCTCGATCGTATCGGCTCCGGTCCGCGCCTTCAGCTCGGCCGGCGTGCCGGTCGCGAGGATGCGGCCATCATTCATGGCGATCAGCCAGTCGAAGCGCGCAGCCTCCTCCATATAGGCGGTGGCCACGATGACGCTCATGCCGGTGGCGCTGCGCGCACGCAAGCGATCGATCAGGTCCCAGAACTGCCGCCGCGACAGCGGATCGACGCCGGTGGTCGGCTCGTCGAGGATGAGGAAGTCCGGATCGTGGATCAGCGAGCAGCACAGGCCGAGCTTCTGCTTCATGCCGCCAGAGAGCTTCTTCGCCGGCCGGTCGGCGAAGTCGGACAGAGCCGTCGCCTGCATCAGCTCGTTGATCCGCCAGTCGCGCTCGGCGCGGGCCTGGCCGAACAGGCGCGCGAAGAAGGCGATGTTCTCGCGCACGCTGAGATCCGGATAGAGATTGCGGCCGAGCCCCTGCGGCATATAGGCGATGCGCGGACAGATCCGCTCCCGCGCCCGCCGGTCGGACATGTCGGCCCCGAGCACGACGGCCTGCCCGTTCTGGATGGCGCGGGCGCCGGCGAGCATCGACAGCAGCGACGACTTGCCGACGCCGTCCGGCCCGATCAG
Organism: Bradyrhizobium sp. ORS 285; assembly: GCF_900176205.1. NCBI lineage: Bacteria > Pseudomonadati > Pseudomonadota > Alphaproteobacteria > Hyphomicrobiales > Nitrobacteraceae > Bradyrhizobium > Bradyrhizobium sp. ORS 285. The sequence continues at coordinate 7,714,871 of NZ_LT859959.1, read as the reverse complement.
GCCGACGACGCAGCCGCTCGGAATCTCCAACGAGAGGTCGTCGAGCGCGGTGACATCGCCATAGTGCTGAGACAGATGCCTCGCGGCCGCGACCGGAGGCGCTGATGTGCTCATGGCGCAGCTTGCAGACGTGCGGGCCAGGCAACGTCGGGATTCCACCTGACATAGGCGACGCCTGGCAACCCGCTCCTGACGGCATCAGCGTGGGCGGCCAAGCGGTCCGGGTCGACGCGGACGCGAATGCGGAACATCAATTTGTCACGCTCGCTACGCGTCTCCACGGTTTTTGGCGTGAACTGCGCCTGGGTCGCGACGAACGACACCTTGGCCGGAATGGGACGATCAGGATAGGCATCGAGCACGATGCGGGCGTCGCTGCCGACCTTGATCTTGCCGACCTCCTCGGTCGGCAGGAACACGTCCATGTAGACATAGCCGATGTCGAGCATGGTGAAGACCTTGCCGCCCGCGCCCAGGACCTCGCCGACATTGGCAAGCCTGTACTGGATACGGCCCGCCTTCGGTGCGATCAGCGAGTTGTCGGCAATCTGCACCGTGTAGAGCGCGACATCGTGACGGACGGCTTCGAGCCCGCGCTCGGCCTCCGAGATTCGCGCCTGTGCGCCGGCAAGGCCCGCAGTGGCGGCATCGAGCGCCTGCTGGCGCTGGTCGGCGAGCTCGCGTGTCGTCCAGCCATTTTGCAGCAGGCTGCGCGTGCGCTCCATTTCCTGCTCGGCGAGCGTCTTCTGCGTCTGCAATTGCGCCAGATTGGCGCGCGCCTGATCGACCACATGCTGCGCCTGTTCGGCCTGCGCGGTGGCCTTCGACAGCGACTGCTGCAATTCCTTGCTGTCCATCCGCGCAACGATCTGCCCGGCCTCGACGAGATCGCCGATATCGGCCCGCAGCTCGGCGACGCGGCCGGCATATTTGGTTGCGATGTCGATTTCGTCGGCCTCGATGCGACCGTTGCTGACGCTGATGCCGGGCGGCAGCGGCGGATGCAGACGCTGCCACCACACATAGCCGCCGCCTCCGGCCGCGCCGACGATCAGAAGCAGCAGCAGAAGCGGCCACCGGCGCCGCACCACTCGCGGCTCATGTGCTGCGGGAACAGGCAACACCGGCGCAGGAACGAGCGCTGCGGGCTCGGTCCGAACCTGCTGAACGGGCCGTTCGTCACCGACGAGCTGGGTGTCCTGTGGATCCATTCCGAGAGGCCTTCTTCACTGAAGCAGGCGCCCCGTTTGCCACAGGCCCTCGTAAATCCGTTGACACAGCTCAATCGGCGGCGATGGCGTCGCCCGCACGCACGATCACGTTTGGTTTACGGCGCGGAATCAGACGTCGCGATGGCATGGATCAGCAGCAGGCAGCTGAAGATGACGAACAGCGCGAAGGCATGGAATTCATGCAGAGACATGTCGAGCAGAGCCAGCATCCAATCGACCGGAAGGCCGGCAACGATCAGCAGCAGAAAGCCCGTTCCCGCGACGAAGATGCCGTCGAGAATTTTCAGCGCGATCATCTTGCTGGTCATCGCACCTCTCCATCGACCAGACACGCGCCGGGCCGCTCGCGGCCGCCATCGCCTCGCACCTCCCGCGGAGTCATCCCGTAGTGCCGGCGGAACGAGCGATTGAAATGCGACAGATCGCCGAAGCCGACATCATAGGCGATGCTGGCGATCGCCAGCTGCGCGTGAGCCGGGTCGCACAGCATGCGATGCGCATCCGCCAGTCTCACGCCGGAGAGGAACGCAGAAAAGGTCGTGCCGTCGGTCTCGAACAGGCGCTGCACGTAGCGCGGCGTCACGTTCAGCCTGGCCGCGACCACCGCCACCGAGATGTCGCGGCGCCGGCTGTTGGCGATGAGGAAGGACTTGGCGAGCTTCAACCGCGCCGCCCGCAATCCGCGCGCGCGCATCGTCTCCGCCAGACCGGCTGCCGGTCCGATCGCCAGCGCCAGCAGGTCCTGAATGTGACGTACCGACAGATTGAGCAACTGCGCATCAAGCGCGCCCCCGCTGCTCATCAGCCAGCTCGCATAGTGATCGAGCAATTGCACCGCGCCCTGGTCGACGGGGATCGGCCGCATGACAGCATCGTCGATGCTGATGTCGGCGGCTTCGATCATCACGCGGGGCATCAGCAGCGTGAAGGAACGGCCGTCGCTCGTGCGGTGAAAGGCGCAGGGATCGGCACCGCTGAGCAGGACGGCCTCGCCACGTCGCACCTCACGCGTCTGCCCTGCCCCTTCGACGAAGGCCGTGCCTTCGCGATTGAGCGCAAGGAGCACATTCTCCGCGCCATCGCCGAGATAGCAGCCCGATCGCGAGATGCGCGCCGGCGTGGCCCAGGCATCGAGCAGCTGCAAGCCGGGCAAAGCCAGCGCGCGATTGCGCGCCTTGAACGAGATATCGGGAGCGGGCTCGAAGTCGACGCGCAGCATGATCCGTCCGTAATGCTCGCGCCAGTAGGCCGCGCGCTCCCGCTCCGGAATGTGATCGGTCGAGAATTCGACGATGCGAGAGTTGAGGTCCGACATGCAATCACCCGAGACTTTTACAACTGGCACCTGGAGCTTCGCGTAGATGGCGAAATCGTTAGCGCCATCCGCTTGCGGCCGGCGTCCTCTGATGAGGGTACCTGCCGTCCTCGGCGGTCTTCGGATGTGAACTGGATCACGTCTGGTCGTGGCAGCCCCGGCAATGGTCGTCAGGCACCAAGACGTGGAGCGCGCAGGAATGTTGCGGTCCGCCGCTTTCAAAACCCATGAGGACGACGATGAAACTCTCTGGACGATGCTTTTGCGGCTTGGTGGAAATTGAGGTGTCGGGTGCACCGGAGGCAATGGGCTATTGTCATTGCCGATCCTGTCGGTCTTGGTCCGGTGGACCCGTCAATGCTTTCAGCCTGTGGAAGCCCGAGGCGGTGAAGATCACGTCCGGAGCCGACCATGTGGCGACCTTCCAGAAGACGCCGCTCAGCCAGCGGCAATATTGCGCCAAGTGCGGCGGTCATCTGATGACCGCTCACCCGCCGCTCGGACTGATCGACGTGTTCGCGGCCACCATCCCCGACCTCGCATTCCAGCCGGTCGTCCACGTGAACTACGCGGAGACGGTGCTGCCGATGCGCGACGGCCTGCCGAAGCTGAAGGATTTTCCGCGCGAGTTCGGCGGCTCGGGCGAGACCATCGCCGAATAAGCTCGGTGTTTCCATCGTCTGGAGGCGTGCCCCAGGCGATGGACTCTCACGAAGGGTCACGTCGTGAACCTCGCGGCCTCCGTGACGACCCATGAGGGGGAATATTGTCTGCCGATCCATGTTGACAGTTCAGATCGGCGGCCCCGGGGCGATCGCAGAGAGGTGACCGTGGTGAGCGAACGCTATACTCAGGCGCTGGACGCCATCTATCAGGGCCTTGCGGACGTGGACGGCATCCCCAGCGCATTGGAGTCGATCCGCAATCTGATAGGAGCCGAAGGCGCGACCTTCGAAGTCATCGACACGTCCGTCCGACGGCCGGTGCTGTTTCACAGCAGCGGCGTCGCGTCGGCCGAGGGCGATGACTATCTCGCGCACTTCGCGCCTCGCAATCCGCGCCTGCCGGTGGCCTTGCGCCAGCAACGCGGTGAGCTGTCATGGGACTATCAGGTCATGGATGAGAGCGCGATGACGCGTGATCCATTCTACGCGGACTTTCTGCCGCGCGCTGGTCTCCGCTATTTTCTCTCGGTGGTGCTCGACCGATCGCCGCAGCGGCTCGTCGCCTTCACCCTGCAGCGGTCATCGCAACGCGGGCATGTCGGCAGGTCCGAGATCGCGCTGATGCAACGTCTGACGCCGCATTTGCAGCGCGCCTATGGGATGAGAGGCAGCATGGCCGCAGCTCACGGCGACGGTGTTGGTACCAAGGTCCTCGACCTCCTGAAGGACGGCGTCGCATTGCTCGATCCCAAGGGAGAGGTCGTCCACGTCAATCCGAGCCTGCAGGCCATCGCCATAGAGACCGGACTGTTCCGGATCGATGCGCGCGGCATTCACTTCGGCGCGTCCGATCTGCGCAGCCGCTATGCGCGAGCGTTCGGCGCGGTGATGGGCCGTGACGGTCTCACCCTCGCCGACGAAGCCATCGACTTTCTGGCGCCGCGTCCCGGCGGGCTGCCGCCGTGCACGATTTCACTGCGAGCCCTGCGTCAACGCTGGCCGGGATGCGATGCTCCCGGAGCTGTCGTAATGGTGCTCGTGCACGATCCATTGCAGGAAAGCGCAGCGACACATCTGCTGCAGGATCTTCATGGCCTGACCCGGGCCGAAGCTCAGCTCGCCTGCGCCCTCAGCACGGGCATGACGGCGGTCGAATACGCCGCACATCGCGGCGTCAAGGTCACCACGGTCTATACGCATCTGAAGCGGACGCGAGAGAAGACGGGATGGCGCAGCGTCGCCGAGCTGACGCGGCGCGTGCACGAAATCTCGATCAGGCTGAGGGAAAGTTGACGGCCAGCTTACCTTGCAGCAAAGCCCTCGATCTGCCGCGCCAGCGCCTCACGGACGCGCGCGACGACATCGCCGTAATCGCGGCGCTCATCCTGGCGGAACAGCCGTACGCTCGGATACCACGGGCTGTCATCGCGATCGAGCAGCCAGCGATAATCCGGCGTATAGGGCAGCATGATCCAGGTCGGCTTGCCGAGTGCGCCGGCAAGATGCGCGACGCTGGTATCGACGGTGAGGACGAGATCGAGATTGTCGATCAGCGCCGCCGTGTCGACGAAGTCACGGATGTCGGCGGTGAGGTCGAGGATCTCGTTGCGCTCGGCCAACACAGCTTTGTCCGCGGGCCGCGCGTCCTTCTGCAGGCTGACGAATTGCGCCCCGATGTCGAGCAGCGGAAGCAGCGTCGCCAGCGGCATCGAGCGGTTGTGGTCGTTCAGATGCACGGGGTTGCCGGACCAGACGAGGCCAACGCGCAAGGACTTATGCGGTCCAAGCCGCTGCTCCCAAACCTCGCGGCGCTCCGCCGCCGGGCGCGGCAGATAGCACGGCGAGGCCGGGATGGTGTCGAGGCGGGTCGCAAAGGCGAGCGGCAGGCTCGACAGCGGGCAGTGATAGTCGATCGCCGGGATCGGATGGACGCCGCGAGCCAAGCACTCCGCCACGCCCTCCAGGCCAGCCAGCAGCGGCTGCAGCGGAGCATCGACTTCGAGCACGACGCGCGCGCCCTCGGCCGCGACCATCGCGGCGTAGCGCGCGAACTGGATCGTGTCGCCCAAGCCTTCGTCACTGTGCAGCAGGATGGTCTTGCCCGCGAGCGGCGCGTCGGCAAGCCACATCGGCGCCTCGAAGCTGCGCTCGACGAAGCCGACCGCGCGACATTTGCGGCCCCACTCGCGCGCCGCCCAGCCACGCGCGAAGTCACCGGTGAGCAGCCGGAACAGCGCGGCATTCCAATGCGCATCAGCAAGGTCCGGCTTCAGCGCGACGGCGCGGTCGAAGCTGGCGAACGCCTCGTCGAAGCGATGCAGCTCGGCCAGCGACGTGCCGCGATGATTGTAGAACTCGGCCGTCTGCGGCCGGATCGCGATCGCCTTGTCGAACACGGCAACCGCCTCGTCATGGCGGCCGAGATTCTGCAGGATGCAGCCATAGCTGTTGGCGATGTCGGGATCATGCGGTGCCAGCGCGTGCGCGCGCTGACCGGACACCTGCGCCTCGTTGTAGCGGCGCAGACGCCGCAGCGAGATGCCCTTGAGACAGAGCACGCCGGCCTGGTCCGGCTGCTGCTTCAGGGAGTGGTCGAAGCGCGCGATCGCCTCGTCGTATCGGCCCGCGTCGAAATGCACCGCGCCGGCCTTGTTGGCAGCCTCGAGCTGGTCAGGCCTGAACTTCACCACCTGATCGAAGGCGAGCGCGGCTTCGTCACGACGGCCCTGGGCTTCCAGCACCTCGCCGAGCCGAAGCCATGCCGGGACGTGATCGGGTGCGAGCTGCAGCAAGCGATCGCAGGCGAGCGCCGCCTCGGCATGACGGCCCGTGAGCTGCAGCAGCTCACCGAGAGCATCCCAGCTTTCGGCCGAGTCCGACTGCACCTGGAGCGCGCGATCATACGCCTTGATGGCCTCGTCGAGCCGGCCGACGAGCCGCAGCGCATGGGCGAGTCCCACGAAGGACGATGCGAGCGTGATATCCTGCCTGATCGCACGCGCGAACCATTCGATCGCATCGTCGGCGCGCTTGAGCGCGAGGCAGACCTGGCCCATCGCCTGCAGCGCATCGATCGAGGCGGCATTCAGCGTCAATGCGCGGCGGCAGGCGTCCTCGGCCTGTGCCAGCTGGCCGGCGCGCAGCAGCCGCAACGCCGCCGCGCACAACGCATCCGGCGTATCGCTGCGTCCCAACGATCCGGGTTTCACCGGAGACTTGCCGGCGGGCCGGTGCGGCTTGTGCTTCATCACGGGATCTCTGCGCTCGTGACGCAAGCGGTAGATGATTCCTCGATGCGCGGAAAGATTGCGGCTCGACGGGGCCGCCGTCAGGACACGGAAGCCGGCGCGAGCGGCACCGCCTCGAGGCCACCGAAGCGACGCTCGCGACCGCGGAAGGACGCCAGTGCCTGGGCGAGATCGGCGGCATCGAAATCGGGCCACATGCGCTGGGTGAAGTGCAGCTCGGCATAGGCGCCTTCCCACAGCAGGAAGTCCGACAGGCGCTGCTCGCCGGAGGTGCGGATGATCAGGTCGACGTCGCGCAGGCCGGCCTCGCCGGTCACGAGGTCGGAGAACCGCTCGCGCGTCAGTCCGTCGAGGCCGCCAGCCTTCGCAGCCGCATTGAGAATCGCATCCCGCGCCGAATAGTCGACGGCGATGCGCAGATGCAGGGTGCGGCCGTTGCGCGTTGCCGCTTCGGCGCGGCCGATGGCATCGGCAATGCCGCCCGGCAGGCGATCGCGGCGGCCGATCACGGTGAGGCGGACGCCGTTGCGCACCAGCGACTCCACCTCGCTGGCGAGATAGACGCGCAGCAGCGCCATCAGGGCGGCGACCTCTGCGCGGGGCCGGCGCCAGTTGTCGCTGGAGAACGCATAGAGCGTCAGCGTGCCGACGCCCTGATCGGGCGCGGCTTCGACGACGCGGCGGATCGCCTCGACGCCGGCCTCGTGCCCGCGCAGCCGCGACAGGCCCTGCCGCGTCGCCCAGCGGCCGTTGCCGTCCATGATGATGCCGACATGCAGTCCATCGACCACAGCAGGCGATTTCGGTTGCAGACTACTCTGCATTGCAAAGCTCCAGGTCAAAAAAATTCGATGAGACGATCAGGCGCGGCCGGGGATGAGGCCGGCCGATGAGGGCGCGTGATCCTTGCCGGCTGCCGCCGCGGCGTCGCGGACCAGGCGTTCCAGCACGGCGAGATAGTCGAGAAACCGGCGGCGCCCGGCCTTGGTGAGACGGCAGCTGGTATGCGGGCGATTGCCTTCATAGCCCTTGGTGACCTCGACCAGCCCAGCCTCCTGCAGCACCTGAAGGTGACGCGACAGGTTGCCGTCGGTCAGGCCGCACAGCTGCTTGAGATCGGCAAAGGCGAGGCCCTTGGGATGCGCCATCAGCGAGGTGAGCAGGCCGAGCCGCGCCTTCTCATGGATGACGCGGTCGAGCCCGTCATAGGAAAACGGCGCGCTGCCGTCAGTCTTCGACATCGGAGTCTCCGGTCGCAAAATACAGAATGCCCGCCATCAGCGCCTGGCCGGCGGCGAAGGGCAGCCCCATGGTCCAGGGCGACAGCAGGTGAGTGACGCTGCCGAGCAGCAGCACCGCAAAGCCGGCCAGGAAGTAGAACGCACCCGCCAGCGCGACCGTACGCGGCAGCGAGCGCACCGAGGCGAACACGCCAAGCGACATCAGGATCTGCCACAGGCCGGGCAGCATCCAGAGCGCCTCCGGCGCGAATTTCCAGAGCAGCACTGCGAGCAGCACGCCGGCAATGCCGGCCGGCAGGAACTGCTCGACAGCCTGATGGATCATGGCATCGGCGAGGCCGGAATGATGCCGGCGCGAGCGCGCACGCATCTCGATCCAGATCATCGAAAGCGACACGCAAGCCGCCGCTGCCCAGCCAAGCAGGAAGATGAGCGGCTCTGCCGTGGGATCGGGCAGCACGAATTGCTGGATCAAGGCCGTCGTGAGCGCGACCGCCGCGGTTGCCGCCATCGTCGCCGGCCCATAGCCGCGGAACGCCGTGCCGGCCGCAAGCTGGCTACGGATCGCGATGATGTCGGCCAGCGCCTTGTCCAGGTCGCGCATGTCTCACCCGGCGCCGCCTGGGGCGCGATTTACTTTGCGACACAAAGTATACACGTTCGCAAAGTGAACGCAAGTCTGCCGGCCGACGAGATTCAGGACCTACGCCGCGTGATACCACGCAGGGACCAGCAGCCGCCCGGCCCTCGGGTGTGGGAGAGCTCAGTAATAGTTGTAGCGATGAACGCGCCGCGGCGGCGGCATGTCGACATAGACAGTGGGGCCACGCCGGGCGGAATCAAAGGCCACGCGCGGGTTGATGCCGCAACCGGCGTTGCGTCCGGAAGCACTGGCTCGGCATTGCTCGAACGTCTGATAGGAGCATTCACCGGGGTAGCCGACACCCCTGCCCTGCACACACCAGGGATAATCGTAGCCTCCGGCCGCCGCCGGCGTGACATTGCCGCCGCTGACGAGTGCAACGCCGACGAGGCCGGCCGCCATCATCAAAACCTTGCGCATGATCTGTTCCTCTTCTGGCGGGAAGATTGCAGCACACTGGCATGGTCAAAAAACGACGGATTGGCGGTTCGGATCACCAAGCAGGGCGATGACGTGTCGCAGACGGGGCACGCCATCGCCGTTGCTGCCAAAGCGCCTGCGCTCAATCCAGCTTCAGGCCGGCGAACTCGACGACCTTCTTCCACTTGTCGGTTTCGGCAGCGATCTGCGCGCCGAACTGCTCCGGCGTCTGGATCAGCGGATCACCGCCCAGCTCGACCAGCCGCTTCTTGATGTCCGGCTCGGCGAGGATGGTGTTGACCTGCTTGTTGAGCTTCTCGACGATCTCCTTCGGCGTGTTCTTCGGCGCGCCCATGCCGAACAAGGCGCTCGCCTCATAGCCCGGCACCGTCTCGGCGATCGCCTGCACGTCCGGCAATTGCGCCGAGCGCTCCTGGGTGGTGACGCCGAGCGCGCGCAGCGAGCCGGAGCGGATGTGCTGGATGATGGAGGGCATGTTGTCGAAGATGACCTGGACCTGGCCGCCGAGCATGTCGGTGATGGCCAGGGCGGCGCCACGATACGGCACATGCTGCATCTTGGTGCCGGTCATGGCCATGAACATCTCACCCGACAGATGCACGGAGGTGCCGTTGCCGGAGGACGCCATGTTCACCTTGCCCGGGTTCTCCTTGAGGTAGGCGATGAACTCGGCGACGGTCTTGGCCTTGATGTCGCCGTTGACGGTCATCACGTTCGGCACGCGGTTGAACGACGCCACCGGGGCGATGTCGCGCACGAAGTTGAACTTCAGGTTGGTGTAGAGGCTGGCATTGATGTAGTTCGCCGGATTGACCAGCAGCAGCGTATAGCCGTCGGCCTGCGCGTTCACGACCGACTCGGTGCCGATATTGTTGCCGGCGCCCGGCTTGTTCTCGACCACGAATTGCTGGCCCAGCGTCTCGGACAGGCGCTGGCCGATCAGCCGCGCGAGGATGTCGGTGGCTCCGCCCGGCGGATAGCCCACCACGAAACGGACCGGGCGGGCCGGATAATCCGCTGCGGACACACTGCGAATGGCGGCGACGGACGGGACGGCAGAAGCGATCAGACCAAGCGCAGTACGACGTGAAATCATGCGTTTCCTCGGATATATCGTTGAGCGTTCGTTAACGAACAGCCGACACGGATCGTAACAGAAGGCCGCCGACGCGGCGAGGTCGTTGTCTCAAAGGAGAGAGTTGATGCCGGTCAAGATCGATGCGCTGGATCACCTCGTGATCAACGTCGCCGACGTCGACCGCACCACGGACTGGTACCAGAAGGTCTTGGGCATGACGTTGCAGGTGTCCGACCCTGGCCCGGGACGGGCCAAGCGGACCTCGCTGCTGTTCGGCAACCAGAAGATCAACGTGCGACCGAAGGACGCAGACAAGGTCGACTGGTTCACCGCCGACCATGTGATGGCTGGCAGCGACGACCTTTGCTTCCTGACGGGCAGCACACCGGACGAGGTCGTCGCGCATCTGCAGGCGCTCGGCATCGCCATCGAGGAAGGCCCGGTCGACAAGCAGGGCGCCCGCGGTACCCTGCGTTCGGTGTATTGCCGCGATCCCGACGGCAGCCTGATCGAGATCTCGTCCTATCAGGGCTAAGCCGCGTCACTTCGTGACGGTCTCGCCACTCGCCGCCATCTTGGCATCGATCTCGCTGCGCGGCCAGCCGGTCAAGGCGGCGAGGTCGAGGGCTTCTCTGGTGAAGCGCGCCGACAGGCTCTCCTGATAGGACTTCGCCGCATCGCATTTCGCCTCGCCGCGCCAGGGATGGTGCTGGACATAGCGGCCCTGGAAGTTGCTGCGGTCCTTGGTCTCGATGAAGACGATATCCTCGGGGAATGACTTCGCATCATAGCGCACATGCAGCCGGGTCACGTAGGCGTCGGATCCGCCGCCGCGGCGGGCGACACGGAACGCCGTGTCGTCGTCGCTGCCGATCCAGCGCGCGCCGAGCTCGACCAGCTCCTTGTTGCTCAGCGGGTCGGCGGCGCACGGGTCGCACCATCCCATGTCCCAGGCATATTCGACGAACACCGCCTGCATGTTCTCGCGCGCCACCGCGCGCTCGAACAGCGCCTTGTAGAACGGGCCGAACTCGCTCTTGATATACAGCGGCACGTCGATGTCGGAAGGGATCTTCACGGTGCGATAATTAGCGGCTTCGATCCGACCGCTCCTGGTCAGCGCGTAGACGATGAGGTCTTGCGGCCCCTTGGCGTTGACCGTGCCGAGCCGCAGCGGCACCATGAACTTGGCGCTCTGGTAGCGGACCTGCAGCGGCCGCAGAGTATTGCTTCCGATGTCCTTCATCCGCTCGACATTGACCTTGGCGACGAAGAACCGCATGCCCTGCTTGATATAGCTGCCGAGCACGGCTTCCGCGCCCTGGGGAATGCGGTAGTTGTTGTCGGTCAGCCAGCGCGTGAGGCCGTCACTTTCCTCCGCCGACAGGATCAGCACGTCGTATTCGGCAACGTCATAGCTGGCCTCGATGGTGACGCCGTATTGGCGGGACGTGAATGCCTGCCCTCGCGACACCGCCGACGGCATCGGCGCGGCCGCGGCCATGCGGGACATGAGCTGATTGCAAGGGTCCTCGTCATGATATTCCACCAGCCGTGGCGCGGTGTATTTGTCGAGGTGATCGATCGTCTTCGGCTCGACCACGCCGATCTGTTTGCGCTCGATGAAGGTGGGCACGGGAACGACGACGGCGAATTCCTTGACGTCGCCTTCGAAGTCGCTGGCCATGGTGATCGAGGTCTGCTGGCCGTCTCGCGCCAGCACCACCTTCGAGGACTGGTTGAACAGCTTGGAGTCCGCCTGCGCCACATAGAAGCCGCAGAAGGCCTGGGCCGGCACGAGCGCCGCCTGGGACAGGATCGCAGCAGTCGCCAGGGAAGCGCGGGCCATCTTGCTGAAGCGAGGGGTCATGTCGATACTCCTTTGGGAACGGACGAGTGCCAGGAAAACCGGGCAGCCGGAATCAGCCGGTCGAGCACCAGCGTGAGCGGCGAGAGCGCGATCAGCGCGACATAGAGTGCCGGGCGCATCTGCATCACGAAGGCGAGGTAATGCCCGGTCACGGCAACCGTCATCGCGAACAGCAGCCGGCCGGCGCGCGAGTCCGGCGTCGTGCGCGGGTCGGAGATCATGAAGAAGGTGAAGATCAGGAGCGAGCCGCTCTGCAATTGATGCAGCGGAATGACCATGGGATCACCAAGCCACACAGCGCGCAACAGCAGCAGCGCTGCATGGCTTGCGAAGAAATAGAACGCGATATCGACACGCCTGGACGCATTGAGCACGAGGATGGCGAAGAAGCCGGCGAGGCTCGCAAACCAGATTTCCGTTCCCCACTGGCCGGGCGAGATCCACACGCCACCCGATGTGAACAGCAGCACGACGATCGCAAAGCCGGCGGGATTGAAGACGTGCTTGCCATTGACGCGGAGCACGAATTTTGAGCCGATCGCGATGGCCGCCGCCGCTGCGTAGAGCCACAGCGCATCGGCGCGCAACAGCAGGCTGAGCGACAGGCCGGTGATCAACGGCGACTTGAAATCGAGTGGTGCGCCGGTGAGGCGGCAGCCGACGACTTGCGTGAGCAAGGCGGTCGTCACCGCGATGATGCTCGCTTCGGGCCGCGCGCCGAAATCGATCAGAGCGAAATTAATCGACAGCAGCGTGGCTAATGCCGCGATCTGGAAATAGCGGGCATCGGGCAGCCGCCATGGTCGTGCCAGGGCCTGCATGCGAACCTCCGGACGTGTTTTGCCGCGCCATTGGTCGCTGCCAAAGGAAGACGGGTTCAATCCTGATTTGATCACGGCAGCGGGGAATGGCAGAACGATCGGGCAAGATCGCAACGAAGCGGCCGGGACGGGCCGCGGACAACAAACAGTGGGAGCGAAGATGAACGGATCGAGGATCGCGTCCGGCACGGTGACGCCGTTCGACGGCATGGACGTGCCCTGGCTGCTGAAGCTGCGCAGCACGACACGGCGTGATCATCCGTTCCTGATCTGGGCCCCGTTCGACGCGCCGGCGCGGCGCTGGACCTATGGCGAGTTTCACGATGATGTCGGCGCGCTCGCGGCCGGTCTCGTCAAGCGCGGCATCAAGCCGGGCGATGCGGTGCTGATCCATCTCGACAATTGCGTCGAGGCGCTGCTCGCCTGGTTCGCCTGCGTCGAGCTCGGCGCACTCGCCGTCACAACCAACACGCGCTCGGCAGCCGCCGAGATGAACTACTTCGCCGATCATTGCCGCGCGGTGGCCGCGATCACACAGCCTGCCTATGCCGAGATGATCTCGGCGCATTGCCGCGGCATCCGCTGGCTCGCAGTGATCTCGCATGATCCGGGGCAGCCGGAAACGACAGCGGTCGGCGTGGGGGACCGTTTCGAAACGCTATTCGCGGATAGCGCTGACAGGCCGCGCCGCGCGGTCGATCCGATGGCGTCGTGCAGCGTGCAGTATACATCGGGGACGACGTCGCGGCCGAAGGCGGTCCTATGGACCCACGCCAATGCGCTGTGGGGCGCCAAGGTCAATGCGGTGCATGAGGACCTGCATCAAGGTGACGTGCACCAGACCTATCTGCCGCTGTTCCACACCAATGCGCTGGCCTACTCGATGCTGGCGACGCTGTGGGTCGGCGCCACCTGCGTGATCCAGCCACGCTTCTCGGCGAGCCGGTTCTGGAGCGTGGCGCTGGAGCATGGCTGCACCTGGACCTCGACCATCCCATTCTGCCTGAAGGCCCTGCTCGATCAGGAGGTGCCGAAGAACCACAAATTTCGACTGTGGGGCACATCGGTATCGGAGCCGGCCATCTTCGGCAAGTTCGGCATCAAGATCATCGGCTGGTGGGGCATGACCGAGACCATCACCCACGGCATCATCGGCGAGGTCGACCAGCCGAACACGCCGATGTCGATCGGCCGCGCCGCGACGGAATACGCCATCCGCATCACCGACGATGACGGCCGGCCGACGGAGGTCGGCGCAACCGGCAATCTCGCCATCAAGGGCGTGCCCGGCCTGTCGTTGTTCGCCGAATATCTCTACAACGAAGAAGCGACCCGGACGAGCTTCGATGCCGACGGCTTCTTCCTGACCGGCGATCGCGTCACGCGCCTGCCGAACGGCTTCATCAAGTTCGGCGACCGCACCAAGGACATGCTCAAGGTCGGCGGCGAGAATGTCGCGGCGTCGGAGATCGAGCAGGTGATCATCACCGTCGCAGGCGTTCGCGAGACCGCTGTCGTCGCCAAGAAGCACCCGATGCTCGACGAGGTGCCGGTTGCGTTCGTGATCCCGCACGACGGCGCGAAGCGCGACGATCTGCCGGAGAGGGTGCTGGCCGCCTGCCGCGCCGGTCTCGCCGACTTCAAGGTGCCGCGCGAGGTGAGGCTGGTGGATGAGATGCCGCGCTCGACCCTGGAAAAAGTCGCCAAGGCCGAGCTGCGCAAGCTGGTGGATTGAACGAGGCGGCGCTCGAGCTAAGGCCCGCGTGCCTAATGCGCGCCCATCGCCACCGGGCGGAACGCCTGCAGCAGCTGCTGGTCGAGCTTCGGGCCCATGTTCTCCATGATCTGGAACGCGCGGGAATGCGTGAACGCCGGGCGATAGGCGCGGCGCTCGATCAGCGCGGCATAGATGTCGACGATCGTGGTGAGACGGACGATGTCGCTGATCTGCTCGTTATGCAGCGCGTCGGGATAGCCGGAGCCGTCGAGGAACTCGTGGTGGTGCAGGATCACATCGAGCATTTCCGGCGGGAAGCCGCCCTGCCGCCACAGCGCCTCGTAGCCGCGCCGCGGATGCTGGCGCAGGACCGCGATCTCCTCGGCCGTCAGCTTGCCCTGCTTGTCGAGGATCGCGACGGGGATGAAGGCCTTGCCAACATCATGCAGCAGCGACGCGCGCACCAGCCGGCGCTGATCGTCCTCGCGCATGCCCAGATGCATCGAGAAGCCGACGGCAAAGCCGGTCACGAACAGGCAGTGCCGGTAGGTGTCGTTGTGGTGGCAGCCCACAACGGTCATCCATTCGCGCAGCGAGGAGTGCTTGATCGCCTTCAGGATCTTGTTCTCGGCGGCGACGATGTCCTCCATCGTCAGCGCGACGCCGGCGGGCAGCTTCTCGAAGATCTTGACCATGACAGCATGCGCGGCCTCGACGCCGCGATTGAGCAGCTTGCCGCGATCGCTCTCGTCATAGCCGTCGTCGGCCGGCAGCGCCGAGCGGACCCGCTGCAGTACATCGGCCGGGGTGAAGGGACGCGCAATGGTGTCGGTGGCGCCGAGCGCCCAGGCCTGCATGGTGGCGTGATGCAGCGCCTCGGCGAGAACGAACAGGCGCGGCACCTCGCTATAGGCGCGTGAGGACAGCTTCTTGCGCACCCGCTGCACACTCTCGGGCGAGCGCAGGTTGATGTCGACGATGACGCCGGAGAAGCGATTGCCGGGATTCTCTGGAATTTCGGTAGTCGGCATCAGGTCGACGTCGCCGACCGAACGCAGGATGCGCGCCAGCTCGCTGCTCTGGTCACCGCGATCGGACGCGAGCAGGAGATGGCGCCTGGTCGCGTTCTGGGTCACGGTCTGCTTGGCTGTCGCGCTCATACGTGCTCGCCCCTGTCGGTTTGCTGCACACGCACGTTACCGGGCTCCGGGTTCGACGCGGCTTAATCTGATCGTTCAAGCTGTCTGCGTTCGGGTGAGCGAAGCGTTGCGACAATCATTCAAATTGTACTTTCTTTCTGCCAAAGCCCGAAGCAAACGAAAACCGCCGGAGAGGATCTCCGGCGGCTTCCCATTGATGCGTCGTTGCGAATACGGCTACGCCTTCATCGCCGCCTTCACCGCCTCCGCGGTAATCGGCAGCGAGCGCAACCGCGCGCCGCAGGCATTGTAGATGGCGTTGCCGAGCGCCGGAGCGACCACCGTGACAGCAGGCTCGCCGACGCCGGTTGCCTTCTCGCCATTGGCGATCACGGCGATCGCGACCTCCGGCACCTGGCTCATGCGCAACGGCGTGTAGCTGTCGAAGTTGGTCTGCTCGATGCCGCCATCCTTCAACGTCGCCTTCTCGTACATCGCCAGCGACAATCCCCACAGCGCCGCGCCCTCGACCTGGGCGCGGATGTTGTCGGGATGCACCTGCGTGCCGACATCGGTCGCCACGGTGAGCTTCTTCACCGTGACAGCGCCGTTGTCGGCCACCGCGACATGCGCGACACACGCCGTCCAGCTCGCGGTTGCGCGCTCCTGCGACGACACGCAGGCGACGCCCATGCCCTCGCCCTTTGGCAGCTTCTTCGCGCCGTAGCCGGACAGGCCCATCGCTGCGAGCAGCGTGTTGCGCAGCCGCTGCGCGCCGCCATCGTTCTTGCCCTTGCCGTCGAGCAGCGCGATGCGGAACTGCGCCGGATCCTGGCCCGAGGCGGCGGCGATCTCGTCGATCATGCTCTCGACCGCCCAGAACGTCCAACCCGGCGCCACCGAGCGGAGCTGCCCGGACGGCGTCGCATTGTGCGCGAGCTCGTTCTTGATCGCGCGCACATGGTGGTTCGGCACGGTGTAGAAGAAGTCGGCGCCGTTGACCGTGAACGAGTCGAGCGGGCCCTTCTTGTCGACCGAAGGTGACAGGAAGTCCGGGATGCCCCAGCGCGCCGTCGGCCAGGCCGAGACCACGTCGTGGCTGAGCGCGACCAGCTTGCCGCTGGCGTCGAGACCGGCCTTCACTTTCTGGTAGGTGAGCGGCCGCGAGTAGTCCATCGTCATGTCGTTCTCGCGGGAATAGATCACCTTGACCGGCTTGCCGACCGCCTTCGCCGCCTGCACCGCCGGCACCATCATGTCGGCGTCCAGCCTGCGGCCGAAGCCGCCGCCGAGCCAGGCCTGGTGCATCACGACGTACTTGGGATCGATCCCGGCAGCGCCCGCCGCGATCGCGCCGGAGCGGGTCGCGAACTGATTGCCGGAGTAGATGTGCAGGATGTCGCCCTTGAACTCGGCGGTCGCGTTCATCGGCTCCATCGGCGCGTGGATGTTGATGCTGGTGGTGTACTCCGCTTCCAGCACCTTCACCGCACCGGCGAGCGCCGCATTGGCATCGCCGTCCTTGACGAAGAACTGCCCGGCATCGTCCTGCGCCTGCAGCCGCATCGCCTCGGTGATGATGGTGTCGGTACTGACATTGGCGTACGGGCCCTTGTCGTAGCTGATCTTGAGCGCGTCCGCCGCCTTCTTGGCGTTGGCGAAGGTCGAGGCGACCGCGACCACCCAGCCCGACGTCGAGCCGGTCTTGTCGTCGAGCACGACCGCCTTGATGAAGCCGGGGACCTTCTTCGCCTCGCTGTCATCCACCGACGTGACGGTGGCGCCGAAGCGCACCGGCGGCGTCACCACCTTGCCGTAGACCATGCCCGGCAGCATCGTATCGATACCGTACTTCGCCGTGCCGTTGGTCTTCGAGGGGATGTCGAGCTGCGGCACCGAGACGCCGATCATCGTGTATTGGTCGGGCGTCTTCAGCGTGATCGCCTTCAGTTCGTCCGGCGTGAAGCTCTTGGTGATCTTGCCGCTCTTGACGATCTCGGCATAGCTCATCTGCTTCTTCGACTTCGGATGCATGACGAGGCCGTCACGCACCACGAGCTCCTTGGCGGGCACGCCCATGGAGGTCGCAGCCGCTTCGGTGAGCGCGATGCGGCCAGCGGCGCCGGCGCGGCTCATGGCGTCGAAGTTCATCATTGTGCTCCAACTGCCGCCGGTAATCTGGGCGCCGAGCACGGGATCGTTGAACTTCGGATCGTTGGAGGCGAGCTGGACGCGCATGTCCTTCCAGGCCGCGCCCAGCTCCTCGCAGACGATCTGCGCCATGGTGGAGGCAATGTGCTGGCCCATGTCGGCCTTGCCGCAAGTCACGGTGACCAGGCCATCCGGCGCGATCGAGTACCACACGGACGGCTCGAACGCCGAGGGCGTGGTGGCCGCGAGCGCGGAATCGGCGAGGCCGGCATAGCCGAGCACGAGGCCGGTTGCGGCGGTGCCGACCAGGAAGGAGCGGCGGCTGAGATCAGTGGCCATATCTGGGGTCATGGCGGGCGCTGCTTTCACGTGCTGGTTCATGTCGCCCTCCGGTCGCTGGTGTTCGAGGCGGTGCGCATCTCGGATGCGGCGCGCTGGATCGCTTTCTGGATCCGCGAATAGGTCATGCAGCGGCAGAGATTGCCGTCCATATGCGCTGTGATCTCCTCCTTGGTCGGGCTCGTCGTCTTGGCGAGCAGCGAGGCCGCCTGCATGATCTGCCCCGATTGGCAGTAGCCGCATTGCGGCACCTGCTCGGCGATCCACGCCTTCTGCAAGGGATGGTCGCCCTTCTGCGACAGGCCCTCGATGGTGGTGATCTTCTTGTCCTTGACGTCGCCGACCATGGTCTGGCACGAGCGCACCGCCTCGCCATTGACATGCACGGTGCACGCGCCGCACAACCCGGCGCCGCAGCCGAACTTGGTGCCGGTCATCTGCAACTGCTCGCGGATGACCCATAGCAGCGGCGTATCGTTCGCCGCATCGACGGACATGGTCCGCCCATTGATGGTGAGATTAGGCATTTGGTTTCTTCCCCGCCCGGCGTTACGACTTCGCTTACGGCGAAGTTCGGTTTGTCTGGACGCCAGCACCCACCGGTTCGATGCCAGCCTGCGCGAAAGAATGATCGCGTTGGCGGAACGACGCAACGGAATTTGGAACACCGCTTTGCGAAAGAAATCGGCAATTCGGGTTGTGCAACGCAGAAGCTGTGGGATCGCTGCGCCGCATCGGCTAAGAAGGCTGCAGTCGGCGGCACGCGAGGAGACGTCAGCTCATGAGATTACAGGCCTACGCCAATCGGCGCGCCGCCGCCGCGATGCTTGCATCTGCCCTGCCGCTCACCGCTGTGCTGATCGCGGAGCAAGCCGAAGCGGCGCAGCCTCCGCCGCTCTCGATGACCCGCGCCCCTTTCACAGCGACGTTATCCAACGTGTCGCCGCTTGCCTTCGGCATGGATGTCGGGGAGACATCGCGCGTGCTGGCGCAGCCGTTGATCTATCTGGAGGGCACGCCAGGCAACGAGACCTTCCTCGCCTTGCGCGATCTCGGCGGCAGCGGACTGGTCCCGCACCATCACCGCCTGTTTCTCAAGTTCCGCAAGGGGCGGCTGACGGGTTGGAAAGAGGACTACGGCACCAACTGGATGTGGCGCTGAGCGCGAGGCGCCAATTTGCAAAGGACAGAACGTGGGACAGGACATCAAGCTCACCGCATCGGACGGCTTCCAGCTCGGCGCCTACAGGGCCGACCCGACCGGAACGCCCAAGGGCGCGCTGGTCGTGATCCAGGAGATTTTCGGCGTCAACCATCACATCCGCAACGTCTGCGACCGGCTCGCCGCCGAAGGCTATGTCGCCATCGCGCCGGCGATCTTCGACCGCGTCGAGCCGAACTTCACCTCGGGCTATTCGCCCGATGAAATCGCCGTGGCGCGGAAGTTCGTGGCCAATCCGGATTGGCAGGCGTTCCTGCGCGATACCCAGGCTGCGATCGATGCGGTGAAGGGCACAGGCCCGGTCGGCATCATCGGCTTCTGCCTCGGCGGCAGCATCGCCTACGCGGCGGCGACCAAGCTCACCGGGTTGAAGGCCGCTGTCGGCTATTATGGCGGCGCGGTCGTGCGCTTCGCCGATGACAAGCCGACCGTGCCGACCCAGCTGCATTTCGGCGAGAAGGACTCAGGCATTCCGCTCGCCGACGTCAAGACGATCAAGGCCAAGCGGCCGGATGTCGAGATCTTCGTCTATCCCGGCGCCCAGCACGGCTTCGGCTGTGACGAGCGCGCCAGCTACGACAAGGCGAGTTCGGATCTCGCCTGGACGCGCAGCCTGGCGTTCTTCGCGCAGCATCTGCGCTGATCTTCCTCCGTCGTCATTGCGAGAAGCGAAGCGACGAAGCAATCCAGGACCGCGCGTGACGCCCCTGGATTTCTTCGCTACGCTCGCAATGACGGAGGATGCAGCGTCGCTTCATTCCGCGAACATGTTTCCGGGTGCGCAGGAACCATTGACGCGGAATTCAAAACCAGCGCTCGCCGACCTGAATCGTATCGCCGGGCTTGAGCGACGTGCCGAGCGGCACCTCGTAACGCATGGCGCCCGAGGGGTCCGTGTGAGTCAGAGTCACGATGTCGCGCCGAGCCCGCGGCGAGAAGCCGCCGGCGATGGCGATCGCGCTCTCGACTGTCATGTTGGGCACGTACGGATATTGGCCGGGCGCCTGCACCTCGCCGAGGATGAAGAACGGGCGATAGGCTTCGATCTCGACTGCGACCGACGGCTCGCGGATGTAGCCGTTGCGCAGCTTGGCGGTGATCTCGGCGGCGAGGCCCGCGGTGGTGCGGCCACGCGCGGGCACGCTGCCGATCAGCGGCATGGTGATCGAGCCGGACGCATCGATCGCATAGGTGTTGGTCAGGCCCTCCTGGCCGTAGACGACGACGCGCAGCTTGTCGCCGGCATCGAGATGATAGGCGGCGTCGCGCCGCCCCGGCGCGTAGCCGGCGGGCATGACGTAAGCGCCCGGACTGGGCGCGGCGGCGAAGGCGTTGCGCAGCGCGGGGATCGCTCCGCCCTGCCCGGTGGCGGCAACCGGGCCGGTCGAAGGTGTCCCATAGGCCATTGCGTCGAGATCACTCGGCTGGGCCACAGCCACGGGGGAGGCCGTGTGCATGCAACCCGACAGCAGGATCGTGGAAACGACGGCAATGACCGGAAGAAACAACGCGCGCACTCGAACAATCCTTGAATGAGGATGTGCCCTAGTCATGCGCGGTTAAGGTTAACAAATCGTTGGCGCGTGCAGTCGCCGTCTGTCGCAAGCGAGATCTGTTGCAAATCAGCTGCGAAAAATCCGCGCCCTGTCGAACCAGGCTATCGCGTATGACAAAGTTTGGCGCTCGTCTCTCTCCACTCGTCATGGCCGGGCTTGTCCCGGCCATCCACGTCGGTCAGCATGCCGGGGGACGGCGTGGATGCCCGGGACAGCCCGGGCATGACGGAGTAACAAACCGGCAGGATCGTTCGTCCGGATGGCTCCGAACTTCATATGGGCGATAGCCCTGCCCGCCGGACGGGAGAGGTGTGTGGGTCGCGCGCTGCGCCGGTCAGGCGCTGACGCCGACACCGATCGGACACGCGACGCCGGTGCCGCCGAGGCCACAATAGCCGGCCGGGTTCTTGGCCAGATATTGCTGGTGGTAGTCCTCGGCGAAGTAGAACGGTCCGGACGGCGCGATCTCGGTCGTGATCGCGTCGAGCCCCTTGGCGCGCAGCGCCTGCTCATAGACTTGCTTCGAGGCCTCGGCCGTCTCACGCTGCGCATCGCTGAACGTGTAGATCGCCGAGCGATATTGCGTGCCGACGTCGTTGCCCTGGCGCATGCCCTGGGTCGGATCGTGGTTCTCCCAGAACGTCTTCAGGAGACGCTCATAGGACATCACCTTGGGATCGAACACGACCAGCACGACCTCGGTATGCGCCGTCAGACCCGAGCACACCTCCTCATAGGTCGGGTTCGGCGTGTGACCGCCGGCATAGCCCACGGCCGTGACATGGATGCCGTCGCCGAGCTGCCAGAACTTGCGCTCGGCGCCCCAGAAGCAGCCGAGCCCGAACACGGCCTGCTCGAGGCCGGCGGGATAGGGCGGCAGCAGGCGGCGGCCGTTGACGAAATGGGTGCTCGCGGTCGGGATCGGCTGGGCGCGGCCGGGCAGCGCCTCGGCGGCGCTCGGCATCGCAGCGGGTTTGCGCATGAAGAACATGGGGTGTCTCCGGGCATGGCATTCGCCCGCGGGAGAGAGTCCCGCGGCGCGATGACGGTCAGTCTGGGATTATATAGGTCTCTACGACGCCAGCCCCAGCGGTGTTACGCCGCTTGCGGGCGGTCAGTCGCGGCCATAGCCGATCAGCGGCTTGCGCGGCCGGAACAGCAGCATCAAGAGGATCCCGAGCAGGCCGAGCACGGCGAAGACCGGCTGGTCGAGGAAGGCCTTGACGATCCACTCCCACAGAAACGGGGCCTTGGCCTCGACCCAGGCCTTGAAGGCGGCCTGGCTGGCCTGGTGGACGTCGTTCCAGAGCTGGCCGAAGCGGGTGAACTGCAGGGTCTGGTCGGCGACCCAGCGGGCGCCGTCATAGACCAGGAAAATGAAGCTTCCGGCCAGCAGCAACAGCCCCACCAGGCGGAAAAAACCGCGGATCATGCCTCACCTGCCCTCTCTCGCTCGCCCCCACGGGCAGCAAGGCCATAGCGGGGCCTCCTTAGAAATTCAACCTCGTCAGGGGTTTAGAACCGGCTTTTGACCGGTTCCGGCGCGCGATGCGGCTTCCGAGACCGTTGACGGTCGGTAAGGCTGCGCCTATAAGGTCCGCCACTGGCGGTGGGCGCAATCCCGCCGCCGCTGTTCTTTGAGCAGCGCCGATCCGCCGAGCAACCGCTCCGGTCATGGCATTCTCAGAGAGGCGTCCGAACAACCCACCGCGTCGATGGGGCCGCGTCAAGCGGGCCGCGCGCGTACCCGCACAAGCGGCGACTGCTCGCCGCCGAAGGATATTTGAGAGCATGGCCAACACGACCTCCGCGAAGAAAGCGACGCGCAAGATTGCCCGCCGCACCATCATCAACAAGTCGCGTCGCACTCAGATGCGCGGCGCTGTCCGTTCCGTCGAGGACGCGATCAAGAAGGGCGACCGCGACGCCGCGCTGAAGGCGATGGCCAACGCCGAGCCGCAGCTGATGCGCGCCGCCCAGCGCAACATCATTCACAAGAACAACGCCAGCCGCAAAGTCTCGCGCCTCGTGCATCAGATCGCGAAGCTCGCGAAGTGAGCCCATCGCGCGACTGAACACATCGCGCGACTGACGAACTATCAAGATGCAAACAGCCCGGCTCGCGCCGGGCTTTTCTTTTGCGCACGCCCGTGGCGGCGCTTCTCGTTCATCGCATCGGCTTGCCTTCTAGTTCTTGCCTTCTAGTTCATGGCGACATCATCGCAACAATGCATTCTCCGCGTGCTGGAACACACGCACTGTCGCGCGCGCCTGACACGTTCCGTAGTCCTACGTATCGTTCCGTAGTTTTACGCGGTGACAATATTGTCTCACCGGAAACAGCTGCGAATCTGCGCGTTGTGGCTGCGCATCAATGTCAAGAGCGCAGATGCCCCGCTCGCTTCACGCAGCGCACGCGACGGGAGTTACCCGCTGCGAGCAATCGCGAAAAACATCGTCTCGAAAATGACTTAAGCGCATAGCGAGTCCAAGTGATTGGAAAAGCGGGTGAGCTCGGTCCAAAGTTAAAAAAATTATGAAGAAATTTTGCGCAGACCATGTTGTTTGTCACATCCGAGATTCCTCGCGATGATTCAAAACCTTGCTTTCTTAACGCCGATCATCGCGCGGCGAGGTGCGCGAAGACTCGTCAGGCGTGCGCAAATCAAATGGATTGCGAGTCCCGACGCATCGTGTATTTCTTTTATCCACTCGCGGCGCCCACGATCTTGAGACCAGCGCGGTTTTAGAAACGGGGCGGACGTGCAAATCGGCGGCGGTGTGCGCGTTGGCGACGCTTTCCAAAGCGGTGGCCGGATCAATCTCCATAGCAATATGGGGAGCGACTGAATGTTGTCGAAATTTCTCGGGCGCAGCATCATCGTTGCGCCGCTTTGAACAAGAGAAATACGACGTCGGTCGACCGGCTGAAGCTTGCGGCGGCTGCGCTCAGCGGGTGGAAAAGTTGGACGGGATTGACGGCGGTGCGGCTGAATCTTGGGGTTCGGACACACCGGCATTGGGATGACAACTTGCCGTGAGCGATCACGGTAAGGCGGGGAGGTTGCATGCTTTACGGACACATTGCGGGTAAACGCCAGAGGCTGGTTCCGGATCACGCACCCTTAGAGACCGAAGTGATCGACATCGCCAGCGCGGCCATCACCAGCACGGCCATCGGCCCGCCCCCCGCCTCCATCGCGCGTCCGAGTATGCGCTGACCTCGCGGAGACTTTTCTTCCCCAGCATCGATGATGCCCGACGGCGCGCGCGCCGAACGGCAAGCCATGTCTGGAGTTGAACCTCCGCTCGAGGTCTCGCTGCGGCAGATGCGTCTTTTTCATTTGGACGTCTGCCCGGCGGTCACACGACACCACCACTCAATTCGAAAAGTTGCGACTGCCATGACAAATTCGGAACAGGAACGCTGGTCTCGCGTGAAGGGTCGGCTGCGCTCGACCGTCGGCGAGGACGTCTATACGAGCTGGTTCGCCCGCATGGACCTCGAAGCTGTCCAGGACGAAAGCGTTCATCTGTCGGTGCCGACGCGTTTCCTGAAGAGCTGGATTCAGGCGCATTATGCCGAGCGCGTGCTGTCGTGCTGGCAGGCCGAGATGCCCGAAGTTCACCGCATCGATCTGTCCGTTCGCACCGCGATGCGTTGCGCGACGCCGGCCAAGGAAGCGCCGGCGCCGGTGGAAGCGCGCCGCACCGAGCGCAGCGACGCCAAGCCCGTCGCCGATACACGCGCTCCGATGATGACTCCGGTCGCGGCCGGCCATGATGCGCTCGGCGGCTCGCCGCTCGATCCGCGCCTGACTTTCGCGAGCTTCGTCGTCGGTCGCGCCAACACGCTCGCGCATGCCGCCGCTCGCCAGGTCGCGGATGGCCGCCGCGGCGATCCCGTGATGTTCAACCCGCTCTACATCCATGCCGGCGTCGGCCTCGGCAAGACGCACCTCTTGCAGGCCGTGACCTGGGCCGGCAATGCCGGCGGCGAGCGCAAGGTGCTGTATCTCACCGCCGAGAAGTTCATGTACGGCTTCGTCGCGGCGCTGAAATCGCAGACCGCACTGGCTTTCAAGGAAGCGCTGCGCGGCATCGACGTTCTGGTGATCGACGATCTGCAGTTCCTGCAGGGCAAATCGACCCAGGCCGAGTTCTGTCACACGCTGAACGCACTGATCGACGCCGGCCGCCAGGTGGTGATCGCGGCCGACCGGCCGCCGTCCGATCTCGAAAGCCTCGACGATCGCGTCCGCTCGCGGCTCGCCGGCGGCCTCGTCGTCGAGATGGCCACGCTTGGCGAAGATCTGCGCCTGGGCATTCTCAAATCGCGCGTCGCTGCGGCCCGTGCGCATCATGCGAGCTTCGACGTGCCGGAGCCGGTGCTCGACTATCTCGCCCGCTCCATCACCCATAACGGCCGCGACCTCGAAGGCGCGATCAACCGCCTGCTCGCGCATTCGAAGCTCAACAATCAGCCGGTCACGCTCGACATGGCCGAGCGCGAGGTACGAGACCTGGTCCGTCCGCAGGAGCCGAAGCGGATCAAGATCGAGGACATCCAGCGCGTCGTCGCCCGGCAGTACAATGTCAGCCGCTCCGACCTCTTGTCGTCGCGCCGCACCGCCAATGTGGTGCGCCCGCGCCAGGTTGCGATGTACCTGGCCAAGACGCTGACCCTGCGATCCCTGCCCGAGATCGGCCGCCGCTTCGGCGGGCGCGACCACACCACCGTCCTGCATGCCGTGCGCAAGATCGAGGCGCTGGTCGGCAAGGACATCACGCTGAACGACGAGGTCGAGTCGCTCAAGCGGCAGTTGCAGGACTAGTTCACCCGCACCACCAACCGATCGGCTAGGGGGCGCGGACAGAAGGTCCGGCCCCAGCCGCGGTTGGCCCGCAAAACCACCGACCTCCGACCAGATCCCCGGCGCGCCGAAACGCCTGCCGAAACATGGGAAATCGGCCCGCAATCCCTTGCGCTCGGGCCTCATCCGCGCCACTTTACGCCTCCCCCTCACGCTCCTGGACGCTGAAAAAGCGCTGTTCGGGCGGCGAGGTGCCATCGGCCGCGGCGCTGTTCCAGCCCGCCGGCATTCCAGGACGAGCTCAGTTGGGAACGGGCGGGATAGTGCAATGAAGGTGACCGTCGAACGCGCGCAGCTGCTGAAGTCGCTGGGCCATGTCCATCGCGTGGTCGAGCGCAGGAACACGATCCCGATCCTGGGTAACGTTCTGGTCCGCGCCGAGAATGCCCGGCTGTCGCTGCGCGCCACCGACCTCGACCTCGAAGTGACGGAAACGCTGGCGGCCGAGACCGCGACCGCAGGTTCCACCACGGTCCCCGCGCATATGTTCTACGACATCGTGCGCAAGCTGCCGGACGGCTCGCAGATCGTGCTGGAAAGCGACGGCGAGCGCGCGGTGCTCGCGATCCGCGCCGGCCGTTCGAAGTTCACTTTGCAGACCTTGCCCGAGAGCGACTTCCCTGATCTGGCGGCGGGCGAAATGACGCATGCCTTCGGCGTTCCCGCCAAGGACATCAAGAGCCTGATCGACCGCACGCAGTTCGCGATCTCCACCGAGGAGACACGTTATTACTTGAACGGCATCTATCTGCATGCCGGCGGCAATGCCAAGCAACCCACCTTGCGTGCGGTCGCAACCGACGGCCACCGCCTCGCCCAGGTCGACCTGCCGCAGCCCGCCGGCGCGGCCGAGATGCCCGGCGTCATCGTGCCGCGCAAGACCGTCGGCGAGGTGCAGCGGCTGATCGAAGACAATGACAGCGAGATCAAGATCGAGCTGTCGCAGGGCAAGATCCGCTTCACCTTGGGACAGGTGGTTCTCACCTCCAAGCTGATCGACGGCACCTTCCCGGACTATGGCCGCGTCATTCCGCAGAACAACGACAAGGAGCTCGTCGTCGACAAGGCCGATTTCGCCGCCGCCGTCGACCGCGTCTCCACCATCTCCTCCGAGCGCGGCCGCGCGGTGAAGCTCGCCCTCGCCCCCGGCAAGCTGGTGCTGTCGGTGACCAATCCGGATTCCGGCAGCGCGACGGAAGAGCTCGAGGTCGAATACGCCGCCGACGCGCTCGATATCGGCTTCAACTCGCGCTATCTGCTCGACATCGCCGCCCAGATCGAGGGCCAGGTCGCGGTGCTCCGGCTGGCCGATCCGGGCTCGCCGACCTTGATCCAGGATCGTGACAATCGCAACGCGCTGTACGTGCTGATGCCGATGCGGGTGTGATTTCACGCAAGCGGCGAGATTTGTGGTTAACTCGTCATGGCCGGGCTTGACCCGGCCATCCATCTCAACACATGGCCTACTGGGTGTACATCCTCGCCAGCAAGCCCGGCGGCACGCTCTATGTCGGCGTGACCAACGATCTCGTTCGGCGCGTGTATGAGCATCGCGAAGGCGTCGCAGAGAGCTTCACCAGACGCTACGGCATCAAGCGGCTGGTCTATTTCGAAGCACATGAAACGATCGCCGCAGCATTGCAGCGTGAGAAGAACATCAAGCACTGGTCGCGCGAATGGAAGATCGATCTGATCGTCAAAAACAATCCGGATTGGCGCGATCTCTATGATGAAATAGTCCGCTGACGCTGACGATGGATTGCCGGGTCAAGCCCGGCAATGACAGAACTGGGCTTGTAACTCCTTCTGATGACCCCCTCCCGCATCAATCGCCTGTCGCTGACGCATTTCCGCAGCTATCGCGCGGCTGGTGTCAGCGTGCAGGCGGATTTGGTGGCGCTGGTGGGAGCGAACGGCGCCGGCAAGACCAATTGCCTGGAGGCGATCTCGTTCTTCGCACCGGGCCGCGGCCTGCGCCGGGCCACTCTGGAGGATGTCGCCGACAATCAGGGCGACGGCTCCTGGGCGGTCTCGGCCGAGGTCGAGGGCGCACTGGGACTGACGACCTTCGGCACCGGCATCGAGCCGCCGCGCGGCGAGACGAGCACGACAAGGCGCTGCCGCATCGATCGCGAGCCGGTCGGCTCAGCGGCCGCATTCGGCGATCACATCCGCATGGTGTGGCTGACGCCCGCCATGGACGGCCTGTTCATGGGTTCGGCCTCCGACCGCCGCCGCTTCTTCGATCGCCTGGTGCTCGCCATCGACAGCGAGCATTCCAGCCGCGTCTCGGCGCTGGAGCGCTCGTTGCGCTCGCGCAACCGGCTGCTCGAGGTGCGCAATTTCGACGACCATTGGTGTGACGCGATCGAGCGCGAGACGGCCGAGCTTGCCGTCGCCGTCGCCGCGAGCCGCGGCCAGACCGCGGTGAAGCTCGCCGCGATGCTGCGCCAGCGCGGGGCGGCCTCGGCATTTCCCTCCGCCGAAATCGCGCTCGACGGCTGGATGGAGAACGCACTGCTCACCGAGCCCGCGCTCGCGGTCGAGGACCGCTATCGCGCGATGCTGCGCGACAATCGCGCGCGCGACGCCGCCGCCGGGCGTACGCTCGACGGTCCGCACCTCACCGACCTGCACGTCATCTACGCACCGAAGAACATGCCGGCGCGCGATGCCTCGACCGGCGAGCAGAAGGCGCTGCTGATCGGCCTCATCCTCGCGCATGCGACCTTGGTCGCTGAGACCACCGGCATCGTACCGATGCTGCTACTCGACGAGATCGTCGCCCATCTCGATCCCGGCCGCCGCACCGCGTTGTTTGCAGAGCTCGGCACACTCGGTGCCCAGGTGTGGCTGACCGGCGCCGACCCGGCCGCGTTCGCCGAGTTGCGCGAGCTCGGCGAGATCTTCGACGTCGAGGGCGGCCGGATCACCGCAAGGCGGTAACAAGTTCCGGGATTGAACCTATCAGTTCCCAGGCCCGACTAGCTGTCGTTGGACGGCATGACGGTGTCGGCCGAGTCCGACAGCGTCCCGCAGGCCACGCCCCCCGTCGAATTCCTGGAGATCTGTGATGTCAAAGCTCAGGCAGCAGGCCACCGCCGCGCCGCGATTGCGGCTGTTCGCATGCGGGCTGTTGCTGCTCGCGAGTAGCGTGACGCCGGCGCGCGCCGATGACGCCATCGTCGACGTCCATGCGCTGCCGCGCCTCGAGGGCGCGGTCGAGGATTCGTCGCGCTCCGATCGCTATCGCGCCATCTACCGTCTGCCGACGCCGCCCGCGGCAACGAACGCGGCCACGCAGCAGCTGTTGAGCGCCGACGGCTGGGTGCGCTATGTCAGGCCGCTGGAGGAGCGCAATCCGACGCTCAACTACAAGAAGGGCAAGCAGGGGCTGTCGGCTTACGTGACCGGCAGCAGCGGCCGCATGGACCAGTCGGAGGTCAGCTACTCGCCGCAGCGGATCTATGCCGACCTGCCGTTCCCCGACGGCGCGACCGAGATCGTGTTCGACGAGACACGGCCATATCTGTCCTGCATCGTGCCGTCGGCGCTCGATGCGACGCAGGCGTACTTCGCCAAGGAAATGACCGCGATCGGCTGGCAGCTACTCACAGCTGACGCCGCCGCGCGCTGGCCGAATGCGGATCTCAGCGAGACCACGCCGAACGGCGTGCGCGCCTTCTACGACCGCGTCGCAAACGACGGACCACGCCGCCAGGCTCCTGTGATGCTGACGTTGACCCGTCGCGACGACGGCAAGACCAAGGTCGAGATCCGCGTCGCCCCGTTCGCCCTGCCCGCCCAGCTCGAAGCGGGCGACGATCGCGCCGGCCTGCCGATGCCAAAGCCGGCCAAATCGTCGCAGAGCCTGGGCAGCGCGACCTCGCCGACCCGTCAGGCCAAGGGCGCCATCATCGCCGAGCTGCCGGCGGTGCTCGCGTTCTACACCCGCGAACTCCCGGCGCGCGGCCTGCAGATCGCGTCGGCGGATCCGGGCAATTCTGACGAGGTGACGCTCAAGCTCGCCTCGTCAGAGGAGACCGGCACGCTGAAACTGTCGCGCAGCTACGACCTGACCATGGTCGAACTGTCGATGCGCGCCACCGAGGCGGCGCTCGCAGCGCGCGCCAAGGCCAAGAAGGACGCAGACGACAAGTTCATGGCCGATGCCGCCGCGATGGCCAAGCAGGTGATCGCCGCCGACGAGGTCCGCCGCGTGCAGCAGGCCGGCGCGATGTCGGACGCCCCGGTCAAGGCCCTGGCCGACAATCCCGCGCCGATCGCGCTGCCCGAGACCGCCGAGGCGGTCGAGTTCGACGGCAGCCAGGGGCGGCTGGAGTTCAAGTCCGGCTCATCGGTGAAGGCGCTCGCCGGCTTCTTCCGCTCCACCCTGAAGGCCGCCGGCTACAAGGAAGCGCCGACCGTGATCGACAATCCGACCATGGCGCATCTGGACTTCTCCGCGAAAGGCAAGTCGGTCAGCTTCACGATCATGCAGATGGGCCCCAAGGTGAACGTGACGGCGGATGGCACCGGCCTGCTCGCCACTGCCAAGCCTGCGGCCGGCGCCAAAGCCGCGGCCCAGCCGGCCGCGGACGCGGCACCACTCGAAGCCGATCCGGGCTCCGTGCTGCCGGTGCTGAAGGAGCGCAGCGCGACCTCACTGTCGACGTCGAAGGCCCCTGGCTTCGATCAGCCGGTACGCCTCCAACTCGAGGCCAGCGTGCCCGCCGATCTCAGCGCCGTGCTGGCATTCTACCGCACCGAGCTGACCAAGCTCGGATGGCAGGAAAAGGCCGAGGGTGCGCAGACCGGCGCCGACAAGGCACGCCTCGCCTTCGCCTCGCCGCAAGGGCCCGCCGTCCTGACGCTCGGTCGCGCCCGGGGGGAGACCTCGATCAATCTGGTGCAGAAGAACACGGACGCCGCAGCGAAGGCCGAGATCCTTCCGAAGCCCGGCCAGGCCAAGCTGATGCTCGGCAATGTCGGCTTGTCTGACGCGGTGCTGACGATCAACAAGCAGACGGTCAAGATCGCCGCCGGCACTGGCAGCCCGAAGACGCCCAAGGGCCCGCTGCTCGATCTGCCGCCCGGCAGGTACCGCTACGAGATCAAGATCGCCAGCCGCGCGGCGATTAGCGACACGATCGAGCTCGGCGCCGGCGACGCCTGGGGCCTGATGATCGGCCCGACCGGCCAGGCTCTGCCGCTGCCGCTGTACTGAGCTTTCGAAACTCTCCGGTCACGACGATCGAGACCCTGCTCCAGGCCGCCCCAACGGGCGGCCTGACGCGTTGGAACGCCGCCCGGGGCGGCGTTTCCAGGCGCCTTCCGAACACCTCCCGAAGGCCGTCCGAATCGGCCTTTCGCAAGCCCCGAAGAGGGCCCCCGGACGACTTGAAAAACCGTTAAAAAAACCCATCTCTTCAATATCTTAAGGCACGTCTTTTTGCGCTAGGCGCGCCTCGTCTTTCATGGCACAAATAGCGTCCTCAGCACCCCAGCGCGACATCGCCCTTCGGGACCCCTTCAAAGGCCTCACATGACCGAACCCGCCCGGCAAACCATCGCCGAAAACGAGCCTGCCACCGCGAACGAATACGGCGCAGAATCGATCCGGGTGTTGAAGGGCCTGGATGCCGTGCGCAAGCGCCCGGGCATGTATATCGGCGACACCGATGATGGCTCCGGCCTGCATCACATGGTCTACGAGGTCGTCGACAACGCCATCGACGAGGCGCTCGCGGGCTATGCGAGCCGCGTCGAGGTCGTGCTCAACGCCGACAATTCCGTCACCGTGCGCGACGACGGCCGCGGCATTCCGGTCGGCATCCACAAGGACGAAGGCGTCTCCGCGGCCGAGGTCATCATGACCCAGCTGCACGCGGGCGGAAAGTTCGACCAGAACTCCTACAAGGTCTCTGGCGGCCTGCACGGCGTCGGCGTCTCCGTCGTCAACGCGCTGTCGAGCAAGCTCGAGCTGCGCATCTGGCGCGAGGACAAGGAGCACCTCATCGTGTTCGCCCATGGCGACGCCGTGGCACCGCTCCAGGTCGTCGGCGATACGCCTGGCAAGCGCGGCACCGAGGTGACGTTCCTCGCCTCCACCGAGACCTTCAAGATCATCGAATACGACTACGCCACGCTCGAGCACCGCCTGCGCGAGCTCGCCTTCCTCAACTCCGGCGTCCACATCATCCTCTCCGACATGCGCCACGCGGTCGAGAAGCGCGAGGAGATGTTCTATTCCGGCGGCGTCGAGGAGTTCGTCAAATATCTTGATCGCAACAAGAAGGCGATCGTTCCCAATCCGATCATGGTGCGCTCGGAAGCGAACGGCATTACCGTCGAGGCGGCACTGTGGTGGAACGACAGCTACCACGAGAACGTGCTGTGCTTCACCAACAACATTCCGCAGCGTGACGGCGGCACCCATCTCGCCGGCTTCCGCGGCGCGCTGACGCGTCAGGTCAACGGTTATGCCGAGGCCAATGCGAAGAAGGAAAAGATCGCGCTCACCGGCGACGACTGCCGCGAAGGCCTCACGGCCGTGCTGTCGGTGAAAGTGCCGGATCCGAAGTTTTCGTCGCAGACTAAGGACAAGCTGGTGTCCTCGGAAGTGCGTCCCGTGGTCGAGAACGTCATCAACGAGGCGCTGTCGGCGTGGTTCGAGGAGCACCCGTCGGAGGCCAAGACCGTCGTCGGCAAGGTCATCCAGGCCGCCGCGGCGCGCGAGGCTGCACGCAAGGCCCGCGAGCTGACGCGCAAGAATCCGCTCAACAACATCGCCTCGCTGCCCGGCAAGCTCGCCGACTGCCAGGAGAAGGACCCGGCCAAGTCCGAGCTATTCATCGTCGAGGGTGACTCGGCCGGCGGCAGCGCCAAGCAGGGCCGCAACCGCGAGTTCCAGGCCGTGCTGCCGCTGCGCGGCAAGATCCTCAATGTCGAACGCGTGCGCCCCGACAAGATGCTCTCCAGCGAGCAGATCGGCACGTTGATCACCGCGCTCGGCACCGGGATCAGCGACGACTTCTCGATCGACAAGCTACGCTATCACAAGATCATCGTAATGACCGACGCCGACGTCGACGGCGCGCATATCCGCACGCTTCTGCTGACGTTCTTCTACCGGCAGATGCGCCAGATCATCGATCGCGGCCATCTCTACATCGCACAGCCGCCGCTCTACAAAGTGACGCGCGGCAAGTCCGAGCAGTATTTGAAGGACGAACGCGCGCTCGAAGACTATCTGATCGGCACCGGCCTCGACGATTGCGTGTTCAGGACCGCCGAGGGCGAGGAGCGCAAGGGCCGCGACCTCTTGGCGCTGGTCGAGGAAGCCCGCCTCGTGCGCAACATCCTGCGCAACCTCCACAGCCGCTACGACCGCAAGGTCGTCGAGCAGGCCGCGATTGCCGGCGTGCTGCGCGCGGACATCACGCGCGACATCGCCACCGCCGACGCTGCGGCCGATTACATCGCCAAGCGGCTCGACGTGCTGGCGGACGAGGTCGAGCGCGGCTGGATCGGCCATTTCATCGAAGGCCAGGGCTTTACGTTCGAGCGCACCGTGCGCGGCGTGAAGGACGTGGCTGTGATCGACGATGCGCTGCTCGCGTCGGCCGACGCGCGCAAGCTCGACGACTACGCCGCCCGCCTGCAGGACGCCTACGCCAAGCCGGGCTCGCTCCGTCGCGGCGACACCCAGACCGTGATCCACGGCCCGGTCGATCTGTTCGAGGCTGTCACTGATTCCGGCCGCAAGGGTATCGCCATGCAGCGCTACAAAGGGCTGGGCGAGATGAACCCGCAGCAGCTCTGGGAAACCACGCTCGACACCGAGGCCCGCACCTTGCTGCAGGTGAAGGTCAAGGAGGTCGATGAGGCCGACGACATCTTCACCAAGCTGATGGGCGACGTCGTCGAGCCGCGCCGCGAGTTCATCCAGGACAACTCGCTGTCGGCGAACGTGGACGTGTAGGCAGGGACGCCGCAGCGGTTCTCGATAGGCCGCTGTGCAACTCGGCATGTGATATTGGCGTTCTCGCTGTTCTTACGGAGGACATCGTCATGACCACTGTCACTGTTCGTGAACTTTCCGACGAAATCCATCGGGCTCTCAAGCTGCGCGCCACGCAAAATGCCCGCAGCATTGAGGCCGAAATCCGCGCCATTCTCGACGAAGCGACAAGTCCGAGCGACAGGCTGCGCATCGGCAGCAAACTCTCGGAGATGAGCCGCGCGATCGGCCTCACGACTGCCGACGTCGAGTTGCTGGAGCGGCAGCGGCTAGCCTGCCGCAAGGCCCAACACCGAATAAACCTGCTCGGCCCGGAGACTCTTTAGGACAGTGGTCTGCGTGCGGCTTCCGTGATAATTGCACGCCGGAGCGAGGTTCCGCTGTCGCCGGCGCCGCCTTTGACCTCAGCATCAAAAACGGACCGACACATGGCGCCCATTCAATACATCGTCGAGGGTGGTCACCGGCTCAAGGGCGCGATCGAGCCGTCGGGCAACAAGAACGCGGCGCTGCCGATCATCGCCGCGGCGCTTCTGACCGATCATCCGGTGACGCTCGACAACGTGCCGCGCATCCGCGACACCGAAACGCTGGTCGAGCTGGTGCGCTCGGTCGGCGCGTCAGCCGAATGGCGCGGCCGGAACCGGCTCGCGATTCATGCCAAGGAGATCCGCGCCGCCGATCTCGACCCGGGTTTGTGCGCGCGGATCCGCGCCTCCATCCTGCTCGCCGGCCCCCTACTCGCCCGCTGCGGCGAAGTGGCGCTGCCGCCGCCAGGCGGCGACGTCATCGGCCGCCGCCGGCTGGACACGCATTTCCTCGCCTTCGAGCAGCTCGGCGCTACCGTCACCGCGACCGACAAGATCGAGTTGCGCGCCTCCGGCTTGAAGGGCGCCGATGTCTTCCTCGACGAGCCCAGCGTCACCGCGACTGAGAACGCGCTGGTGGCAGCGGTTGCCGCGCACGGCACGACATACCTGCGCAACGCCGCGTCCGAGCCACATGTGCAGGACCTCGCGCATTTCCTTGTGGCGCTCGGCGCCAACATCGAGGGCATCGGCACCAACACGATGGTGATCCATGGCGCCAGCACGCTCGGCCAGGCGTCCTACGCGATCCAACCCGACCATATCGAGGTCGGCTCGCTGATCGGGCTCGCCGCGGTGACGCGC
Organism: Bradyrhizobium sp. ORS 285; assembly: GCF_900176205.1. Classification (NCBI taxonomy): domain Bacteria; kingdom Pseudomonadati; phylum Pseudomonadota; class Alphaproteobacteria; order Hyphomicrobiales; family Nitrobacteraceae; genus Bradyrhizobium; species Bradyrhizobium sp. ORS 285. The sequence goes on along the minus strand of NZ_LT859959.1, from coordinate 7,680,124 downwards.
TCGCCTTTGCGCATCGTACGTGCCGGCACCGAGCATCTGCGCTCGATCCGCATGGGTTTTGAGCGACTCGGCATTGTCTGCGAGGTCGCCGGCGACGATCTCATCGTGCCGTCCGACCAGACCATGAAGATCAAGGACGATTTCGGCGGCCACGTGCCGAAGCTGGAGGACCAGCCCTGGCCGGCCTTTCCCGCCGACCTGATGTCGATCGCGATCGTCACCGCCACGCAATGCGAGGGCGTGATCCTGATGTTCGAGAAGATGTTCGAATCGCGGATGTTCTTCGTCGACAAGCTGATCTCGATGGGCGCGCGCATCGTGCTGTGCGATCCGCACCGCGCCATCGTCGCCGGCCCCAGCCAGCTGCGCGGCGCCCGCGTCGTCTCCCCCGACATCCGCGCCGGCATGGCGATGCTGCTCGCCGCGCTCTGCGCCGAAGGCACCTCGGTCATCGACAACGCCGACCAGATCGAACGCGGCTACGAACGCATCGACGAGCGGCTGAATGCGCTGGGCGCGAAGATCACCCGGGTGCCGGAGCGGGGACGTTAGACGTTCGCTCTGCTCTCTCCGCGTCATTGCGAGCGTAGCGAAGCAATCCAGAGTCCCTGCGCAGCCCTGGATTGCTTCGCTGCGCTCGCAATGACGCGCTGATGGACCGAGGACCTAACAACGGCACATGAGGCTTAGGGCGCATGACGATCAGCGAGATCACTCCCGATGTCGACCGTGACCGTTGGCTCGCCGGTGCAGACTTCGCCGATGCTTTCCGCATCATGATCGACGGCGCGGTGCTCGATGCCCGCACCGCGGCCGAACGCATGCTCGGTCATACGCCCTGGTGGATGGCCGCTCTCCTGAAACTCCGCAATGGGCTGGTCCGGCCGTTCGGTTTGAAGACCTCGGGCGCGGACGCACGCCGTCCCGGCCCCATGATCGGAATATTCCCGGTGATCAACGAAACGCCAAAGCAACTCGTGCTCGGCTTCGACGACAAGCATCTGGACTTCCGCGTTCTGGTCGACGTAGCGACGATCGGCGCGACATCGCAGGTGACCGCGACCACCCTGGTCCAGACCCACAACGCGCTCGGCCGCATCTATCTCACCGTGATCACGCCGTTTCATCGCCTCGTGGTGAAGGCCACGCTGCGGCAGGTTGCAGGGGCAAGCTGATCTCGATCAACGCGTCTCCGTCCTCCGCAACGATCTCGAACGGCTCTCCCGACAACGACGCAGCCGTGGGGTGGGCAATGAGCCGCCGATAGGCGGCTCGTGCTCACCGTCGTTCCGCGTATGACATTGATGGTGGGCACGGCGCGGGCGAGACCACGGGCGAAAAGACGCTACATGGCGCGCCTTTGCCCACCCTACTCCTTGCCATACATATCCCGGAACATCAGCATGCGCCCCAGCTGCCGTTCGCTCTCGCCTGGAAACCCGCACCGTGCCGCGAACTCATCAGCATCCCGATAGGTCCCGAACAGCCGGTCCCAGACCGGCAGGTCGCCGTAGTTTCCGCAATGCACATCGAACTCGTGATGCAGCGAATGCAGCTCGGGCGTCTGAATGAAATATTTCAGCCAGCGCGGCGATTTGTAGTTGGCGTGATAGAAGAACTCCCCGGTCGCCGCGAACAGGTTGAACCACAATGCGCCCGCGAGCGAGCAGCCGAGCAGCGGAAACAGGATGAGCGCGGCGAGCACGCCGTCGGCGAGGATCTCGACCGGATGCTTGTAGAACGACGTCACCGTCTCGATGCGGCTCGGCGAATGATGAATCTGGTGAAACAGCAGCCACCAGCCGTTCATGTGGCGAATGCGGTGCCACCAGTAGCAGAAGAAGGTGCCGACGAACCAGGCGATGAAGCCCTGCAGCACGGGCGCCCTCAGCGTACGCAGCTCGAACAGTGAGCTGCCGTCAACGAGATGCATCCAGAGCCCGCAGGTCACGAGCGTGATGCCGACCTGTGACAGCGTGACGATCAGCGCGCGGCCGTACCAGCCGGGCGCATTGGGCAGCTCGCGGCCAGGCGCGACGCGTTCGAGCGTCATGAAGGCAGCGGCGCTGGCGGCGGTCAGCAGTGGAGGAATGACGAGCGAGGTCATGGCGGCCCACCTGGGATCGCGGATCCAGAATCCGGATCCGCTCTGGCCGCTACGACAGCACCAGAGGGGTGCGCCGGTCGATGGCACGTACGTACTATGCCGGACGGCATGAACCCAGGCCGCGACTACTTCAGCGCCGCGATCAACTGGCTGCGCTTGCTGATGCCGAGCCGCTCATAGATGATGCGTAAATGATTGCCGACCGTATGCTCGGAGATCCCGAGGCGTGAGGCGATTGTCTTGTCCGCCAGGCCCATCAGCGCAAGATCGACCAGCTCGCGCTGCCGCTCCGTGAGCTTGCCGAGATCCAGCCGCGGCGCCGCCATTTGCTCGGTCGCGAGAAACAACGCATGCAGCACCGGCGCAATCAGGTTCAACGACGTCCGGACATGATGCGGCTGGTCGGCCGCGACGCCGGCAAAGCTGAGATAGGTGCCGGCACTGGCGAAGGGATCGATGACGCCATGACCCGCGACGACGCCGAGCGACAATTGTCTGATCTCGTCGAGCTCGCGCGCGGTCGCAAACAGCGGCGGATCGGCGGGATCGAGAATGAACGCCGCGCGGTTCTGCACCCACCACGCAAAGCAGCCGCGCGCGCCAAGGTCGAAGCTCTCTTCGAGCCCCAGCACAAAATCGTCCGGATAGCCCGATGTCACCAGATTGCGCATCCGGATGCGGCCGCCGGTGAGCCGGCCGTAGGCGCCGAGAAATCGCTGGAACGGGAAGAACCCGCGCAGCGGCCCCTCGACCCAGGCCAGGATCTGATCCTCCGTGACCGTCCCGCTCGGCACCGAGCCGAGCACGTCGATCCACGCCCGCAGGTCGAGGTTTGGCTGAGGAGCCTGCTGCGGGTCAGTTGGCCCGACTGTGTCGTCTGTCCCACCGCGCACGCGCGTCCCCCGAAGAATTCAGCAGCTGAGTCTAACAGGAAAGCGGCATACAGGTAGCAGAAAGAACGTCGACCGCCTGCGCGGTTTGGCTCTCATCAACCTGACGCCTGTGGTAGCTTCCGCAGGCTCGCCGAGAAGCCCAGCTATGTCGCAAGAACCAACTCGAGTCGCAGTTCGGAAATTGATCTTCGTACCCGGGCGCCCCAGCCTACTCCAAATCGCATGCGCAAGCGCCCTGGCTTTGATGATCGGAATAGGAATGAGCCAAACTTCGGGTTCGTCCGACCTCGGCATGCTCTTTCTCTTCATCCTGCTCGGCCTCGTCGTCGCCAAAGCAACCAGGAGCTGGACGGTGGAGATCGATCCGAATGCACGTCGCCTGATCATCACCGGCCGGCTATTCCACATCTGGCCGACTTTCACGGCCCACTGGTTCTTCGACGAATGCAGTCGAATCTGGGCTGGCGAACACTTTGCCGGAGACGGCGAGCGCCGGGTCAGCGTCTACTTCGAACTCGGTGAAAGAGGCGCCCATGTGGTTCCGGTGCACCCGGCTAGCCTCGCTCTTGCAGCGAAGCTCGCCGACGAGATTTCTATTCTGACGGGAATTCTCAGAGGGTCCGACGAATTTCAGGCGTAAGGCCGACCTGTTGGGGTAGATCATACAAAGCGTTCTCTGGTGCGATCAATCTCGATCCGCGACGGGACCAAAGCCCATGCCTCCCGGAAGCATGCTGCGTCGTCGCTGCCGGCATCGATCACGAGCGCGATCGACTCACCCTGCGCATCTCCCCGCCAACTTGCGACGAGAGCGCTACAGGCCAGCGGCAGACCGGCTAAGCGAGCGTGCGTGGAAAGACCAGATTCGTTAGCGGCTTCAGCCGCATGCTCCGAGCGAGATCGTGTTGCCTAAGAATTCGCTTGCTTTATTTCCGAAATTCGGAAACAATGCGCGCATCCAGCCTTCGCTGAGAGGGACGCTTCACGATCGTCACGAACGTTGAGGGTGGGATGCGATGGATGCGGCGGCTTTCAGCACGCACTCGGGGCAACTCGAGTTGGCGCGTGGACGAAGGAGCGGTCGCATACGGCGAAATCGTATGGTCCTGGCCTCCCGACGCTGAGGTCAAGCCGGCGAGCGATCTGTCGGTGACGGTGGCCAACAAGCCCGGCGCACCGGGGAGAGTACGTATAAGCCATTCCAACCATTGCGCAGGGAAGGCCGGATGCGCGGCCCACCTGTGGTGACTGCCGCCTGCTACTTCTTTTGCAGGCGGGCCATGGGTGTGGTCAAGCACCCGGCCTTCCCTGCGCCCTCTCACTTCCGAGGGCCATCGATCCTGCAAAGCTCGGGTGCGAAACGCGCCGCGAGAACGCGGAGCCGCGGACGACACGATGCAACGCGAGGCCATGATCGGGGATCGCCGAACAGAACTGCGCTCACACGCCGCACGGCCATGCGGTGGAACAAGCCGCGGTGATGTGCACACGCTCGCCAAGGCTGCTATAGCCGCGCCATGACCCGCAGCATTGGAACCCATACCGCGCGGCCAGAAGCGGCGACACGATCGCTCACCCTCGAACTCTGGGAGACGATCCGGCTCGCCGCGCCGATGGCGCTGACGCAATTGTCCCAGATCGCGATGATGTCGACCGACCTCGCCTTCATCGGCCGGCTCGGCGGCGACGCTGTTGCTGCCGCCGCCTTGTCGGGCACAGTGTACTTCGTTGGCTCGACCTTCGGCATGGGCCTGATGTCGGCGGTGGCCCCGCTGGCGGCGCAGGCGTTCGGCGCCGACGATGCGGGGCTGGTCCGCCGCGCGCTGCGCGTCGGCCTGTGGGCCGGACTGTTCATAGCGCTGCCGATCATGCTGATCGCACTGAACGGCGAGGCGATCCTGCTCGCACTCGGGCAGGCGCCTGGTGTAGCGCATCTCGCCCATGACTATCTGGCTGGCCTCGCCTGGGGCGTCGCGCCGATGCTGTGGTTCCTGGCGCTGCGCAGCTTCATGGGCGCCGTCAATCGGCCGGAGCCGGTGCTCGGGATCACCCTCGCCGCAATCCCGCTCAACGCGCTGCTGGTCTATCCGCTGCTCTACGGTCATTGGGGATTTCCGCAGCTCGGTCTCACCGGCGTCGGGCTCGCAACCTCGACCGTCAATCTGGCGACCTTTCTTGCCGGACTCTGGTTCGCGACGTTCCGTCCGCCGTTCCGCGACTATCACGTGCTGGCACGGCTCGGACAGATCGACTGGTCGCTGATGCGACAGCTGCTCATCATCGGCGCGCCGATCTCGCTGTCGTTCCTGCTGGAATACGGGCTATTCTCCGCGGCGGCGATCCTGATGGGACTGATCAGCACCGCCGCGCTCGCCGCGCATCAGATCGCGCTGCAGATTACGGCGATCCTGTTCATGGTTCCGTTCGGCATCAGCATGGCGGCCACCGTGCGCGTCGGCCATGCCGCCGGGCGGAACGATGCGCATGGCGTTCGCCGCGCCGGCCTGATGGCGCTGCTGCTCGGCCTCGTGCTCGCGATCGCGTTCACGCTCGGCATCATCCTCGCGCGGTTCGAGATCGTGCAGCTGTTTCTCGGCAGCGGCGTCGCCAATGTCGGAGCGACCGTCGCGCTCGCCGACACGCTGCTGCTCGTCGGCACCACCTTCTTCATCACCGATGCGCTGCAGACCATCGCCGTTGGCGCCCTGCGCGGCATCAAGGACACGCGCGTGCCCTTGCTGCTCGCCGTGCTCGGCTATTGGCTGATCGGCTTTCCCGCCTCCTACGTTCTCGGGCTGCATACCTCGCTCGGCGCGGTCGGAATCTGGATCGGGTTGTCGGCCGGCACGGCGATTTATGCGGCGCTGCTGGTGCTGCGCTTCGTGCGGCTGTCGCGATGAGGAAATCAGGCGCCGGCGGTGTCGGATGTCTCCTTGGGCTCAGGCCGGTGCGGCTTGCCTGTCGAGGTCTCGGCCCATTCCGCGACGACGCGCTCGAGATCGATCAGGTTCTGCCGCATCTGGTCGAGCGAGAAGCCGAGCGCGAAGAAACGTTCGGCGGCATCGCCCGGCAGGCCGCGCGTAAGACCGTCGCTGCGCACCGCCGCCACGGCTTCCGCATAGGCCTTGACCGCGACGTGGATCGGCCAGATCGCGGGCGGTCCGGAGCCGTTGCGGATCGCCGCCGCACAGCCGCGCAGATACGTCGCGATCGCCTCGCTGACGCGGGCCACCGGTCCCGACAGGCGCGCCTGCAGCTCCGACGGCAGCGGCACGACGCTGGCGCGGCCGATCATGACGACGTCATGGCGCAGGCGCAGAATGGTGCGCAGCAATGGACCCGTGTCGGCGCCCGTCGACAGCCGCGCCGAACGCTCGCGCTCGGCCTCGGCGCCGGTGGCGTTCAGCTCGCTCAGCGCGGTGCCGATGCCGTCCTGGATCCGATGCAGCGCGTCGTTGTCGCGGCCGCGCGACAGGCCAGCCAACAGCTCGGTGAAGGCGGCGGCGATCAGCTCGAGCAGGCGCCCGGCGGCGCTACGCATCTGCACATGCGCTCGCGACGGCAGCACCACGAACGACACGGCAAGCCCGGTGAGCGCGCCGACGGCCACCTCGAACACGCGATCGACCGCCGAGCCGAGCGGATCGAGGTGCCCCATGGTCGGCACCAGCAACACGATGACGGCGGTCACGGTAGCGGCGTTCAGACTCGGATTGAGCGCGGCGATGAAGGCCAGCGGCGTCACCGCCAGGATCAGCATGCCGAGCAGTTGCAGTTCGCCGGAATGCGGAATGAACACGGTGATGGCGCCGCCATAGATCGCGCCGCCGATGGTCCCGAACATGTAGTCGCGCGTGGCCTTCAGCGAACGCCCGACGCTGCCTTGCGTCACGATCAGCGAGGTCAGCACCGCCCACAGCGGCAGCTTGAGCTGGAGAGCGGTGGCGATGGCGAAGGCGAGCGTCGCCGCGACCGTGCCGCGCACGGCGAGCGACATCTGCGCCCTGCGGGCATACACCCGGCCGAACAGCTTCTTAATCGACGGCATCAGTCACTCACCTCGAACGGACCAGCGCGGTCCCGGCATGGCAGACCTTCGCAGGGCGGAACCGGCTTGAAAGCCGGAATCAGTCTGCCTACGGTCGCTGCAACGATGTGAGGAAACACGATGGCCCAGGAAACCGCAACGCTCGCCGCCTATGTCGCCGAGCTGAAATATGACGATATCCCGCCCGAGGTGCTCGACCGCGCCAAGGTGCTGACCTTGGACTTTCTCGGCAGCGCCATCCGCGCCCGGCGCGAGGCGGAATCGACGCCATCGGTGGTCAACATGCTGGCGGCGCTGAAGCTCGATGCGGCCGGCGAGGCCACCGTGTTCGGCGACAGCAGGACCTGGACTCCCGCCGTGGCGGCGCTGCTGAACGGCACGATGGGCCACTCGCTCGACTTCGACGATACCCACGCCGATTCCTCGCTGCATCCGAGCGCGCCGGTGGTGCCTGCGGCCTTCGCCGTCGGCGAAATGGTCGGCGCGTCCGGGCGCGAGGTACTGACCGCGATCGTGGCCGGCTATGAGGTATGCTGCCGGCTCGGCAATGCGCTCGACCCGACCTCGCACTATGCGCGGGGCTTTCATCCGACCGCGACCGCCGGCACCTACGGCGCCGCGGCGGCGGCCGGCAAGCTGTTCGGATTGTCCGAGCAGCAGCTGGTCTACGCATTCGGCGTGTCCGGCAGCCAGGCCGCGGGCTCGCTGCAGTTTCTCGTCAACGGCGCCTGGAACAAGCGCTATCAGGTCGGCGCCTCGGCGATGAACGGCGTGATCGCGGCGACCTTGGCCAAGAACGATTTCGTCGGCGCGATCGAGTCCGTCGAGGGCAAGCACGGCCTGCTGGTCGGCTACACCGACACGCCGCATCACGACAAGGCGGTGGCGGGTCTCGGCACGACCTACGAGACGATGAAGATCGGCGTGAAGCCGTATCCGAGCTGCCGCTACACCCACGCCGCGATCGACGCCATCATCGCGCTGCGCCGCGAGCACAATCTCACGCCCGACCAGGTCAAGCGCGTCGAGGTCGGCCTGCATCGCAACGGCATCACGCTCACGGGCGATGCGAGCACCAAGCGGCATCCGACCTCGATCGTCGGCGGCCAGTTCTCGATGTTCTTCACCGGCGCGCTGGCGCTCGACCAGGGCCGCTTCGGCTGGGACGACTACACGCGTCTCGGCGATCGCGCGATCAACAATCTCGCCGACAAATTCGACGTCGTGCAGGACGAGACATTGGAAGGCCGCAGCCATCCGTTCGGCGCGCGCGTCACCATCACCACCGAGGACGGCGTGCACGAGCGGCTGCACGACGATCCCTCGGGCGAGCCGACCTCGTTCCCGACGGCGCAGGCGATGAGCGACAAGTTCATCACGCTGGCGCGGCCGGTGCTGAGCAGCCGCGCACAGAGCTTTGCCGACGCAATCCTGTCGCTGGAGCGCTTCGATCGCGTCGAGCAGGCCACCGCTTTGGGGAGGGCCTGATCCACACATCACTCCCCACGCGTCGCCGCGATCACGTCGCTCACGAGCTGCGCCACGCCGTCGGCTTCCGGCGGCCAGTTCACGGTGCGGCCGAAGCGCGCGATGACGAGGCGCTCGGAGGGGATGACGATGACGTACTGGCCGAGCGAGCCCTTGGCAAAGAAGGCATCGCGCGGCCAGCCATGGGAGATGCGATAGGTGGCGCCAAAGCTGTCGCCACGGTTGGTCCAGAAGCCGGCGCCGAGGCCGACAAAGGCGTTCGGCGTAGGCGTCCTGACATACGCAACCCAGCCTGCAGGCAGGATGCGGCGTCCGGCGACGACACCGTCGTCGAGATACAATTGGCCGAGCCGCGCCCAGTCGCGCGCCGAGGCCAGCATCTGGCTCGATCCTTCCGGCGTGCCGGCGGCGTCGAACTCGATCGTGACGTTGCGCATGCCGAGCGGATCCAACAGCTCGCGATGCGCAAAGCGCAGCACGTCCGCGGCACTGCCGCCGGCGGCGTCGCGGATCAGTTGCGAGAGAATGACGGTGTTGCCGTCGTGATAGTTGCTGACCGCGCCCGGCGTGGTTTCGAGCGGCATCGACTCGGCGAACGCAGCACGGTCGGGCTCGACGAACTTCATCCGGTTCACGGGCTCGAGAGCCGACGACAACGAGGCCTGCAGCGAACTTCCGAGCGCAAGCCCGGCGGTGTGGCGGAGCAGATGATCGACGGTGATGGCATGACGCGGATCGCTTTCGCTCTGCCATGCCGTAATGGGCGCTGGCACATGCAGTGCGAGCTTGCCCTGGTGGACGAGGATGCCGATCAGGGTGGCGGTCATCGACTTGGTCGCCGAGAAGCCAAGCAAAGGCGTGTCGAGCGCAACACCTGGCGCATAACGTTCGGCGATCAGCTTGCCGTCCTTGAGCACGATGACCGCGTGGGTCCGTCGAAAGGGCGGCGCGTCCGGTTCGGCAAAGGCACGGTCGAGCGCGGCAGCGAGGGTCGGCGAGGAAGGCTCCACGAGGCGCGGGGGAGCGATCTCGCCGAGCAAGGCAGGCTGCGGCGGGGGCAGCCGGATGGCCGGCCATCCCTCCGCCTCGCCATGATCGAGATGGCAGCCGAGGCCGTCGCGATAGACCGCACGGCTGCGGCCGAGCCCGAGCAGGCTGACAATGACGTCCTTCGCGGCGCGGTCGACGCTGACGGTCATCGCCCAGGTCAGCAGGCCGGCGCCGGGCATCGCGTCGCGAGTCTCGGACAGGATCCGGTCCGGATCGAGGCCGGAGACGAAGGTCTCCGAGCACACCATGTTGGCCATGAAGCCCGTTGCCACTTGCGGCACATCGCGGGCACGGGCGACGCCGAGCGCAAGGGCGGTCACAGCGACAGTCGAAACGAAGACGGGCAGCAGGCTGGGGCGGGTCATGGGAAGCTCCGGCAGATGGACCTGCCGGACCACGCCGCAACGGCCCTCGCGCGGCTCGCCGATTTCGAAACGCGCAACCGCCGAAACCGGCCGCGACCTCGCCGATTTCGAAATTCGCCTTTGATGTCAGCGCTCGACACATCACGCCGCGGCCAGCCTCATGCGCCGGAACTCGGTCGGTGTCACGCCCGTCGCCGCCTTGAAGGCGCGGTTGAAGGGGCCGAGCGACTGGAAGCCGGCGTCCATCGCGATGGTGATCACCGGCACCTCGGCCTGGGCGGGATCGGCGAGCGCGGCCTTGGCTTCCTCGATGCGGTGGTTGTTCAGGAAGGTGTTGAAGTTGCGGTAGCCGAGTTCGCCATTGATCAGCCGCCGCAGCCGGTATTCGGGAATGGAGAGCCTGGTCGCCAGCATGCCGATGGTGACGTTCTCCTGGCGGTAGATCCGCTCGTCGGCCATCAGCCGCAGCAGCGCGTCGACCAGCTTGCGGTTGCCGGCAGGCGGGGCCGCCGCAACTGGCTCGGGCACGCTCACCGAATCATGCGGAGCCTCGGGAGCGAACACATCGGAAGCACCGACCTTCAGCAGCATCAGTGCGACGGCGCCGACGACCGCCAAGAACATCGCCGCGTTGACAACGTTGGCGAGCTCCGACGGGCCATGACCGGCCGCGAACATCTGCAGCAGCGCGTTGACGCCGCCGTAACACAGCGCCGCAATCACGACGAAGGCGCGGACGCGCCGTCGGCCCTCGACCAGATCGGCCGACCAGGAACGGATCGTCTGCGCCAGGGTCAGCCCGACGATGGCGAGCGCCAGCAGATTGTTGGCGACGATGACGATCCGCGCATGCTCCGCCGGCCCGAGCACGAGGCAGCTGATCAGGCTGAAACCGAACACCGCAAGCCAGATCAGGCCGTGCCGCCATCGCGGCGCGAATCCGTCATCGAACAGCGCGCGGCAGAACAGCCAGAGCACGACGATGTCAGCCGTCGCCAGCGCGATCAGCGGCGCGCTCGCGAGCGATGGCGCGGCGGAACCGCCGATGTTGAACGTCGCCGCATGCGCGGCCGAGCCCAGCGCCAGCGCGACTGCGAGCCGGCCGACCGACCGCTTGCCGAGATCACGCCACAACGACACGGCCAGCACGGCGAGCAGCGCGATGGCTGCGGCGCGGAGGGCGAGATCCAGGTGTTCGAGCGGCATCATCACACGTCCATGATCGGCGCCGGAACTCTAGGCCGGAGCGTTGCGCCATTCAAATCGCACGGATGTCGCGACGTCATGCCCTGCCCTCGCCTTCGCGAAACTGCTAAGCTCCGACGTCCACATCTCAGGAGCGCCCCATGAGCTGGCAGCCTTCGATCGATCCCGAATTCGGCGATCCCACCTCCTGCGATGCGCTGGAGCACGTCATCGTGCCGCGGACCCGCGATCTCGGCGACGGTTTTGCCGTGCGCCGCGCGCTGCCGCATGGGCGCAGGCAGATGGTCGGGCCGTTCATCTTCTTCGATCATTTCGGCCCGGTGCAGTTCGTCTCCGGCAAGGGCATGGACGTGCGGCCGCATCCGCATATCGGCCTGGCCACCGTCACCTATCTGTTCGACGGCGCCATCATGCATCGCGACAGCGAGGGCAACGTCCAGGAGATCCAGCCGGGCGCGATGAACCTGATGACCGCCGGCCGCGGCATCGCGCATTCCGAACGCACGCCGGATCTGCAGCGGCAGAACGGCCAGCAGATGCTCGGCCTGCAGAGCTGGATCGCGCTGCCCGTCGAATCCGAAGAGATCGCGCCGAGCTTCCAGCATTATGCGGCGGGCGCGCTGCCGACCGTCAGCGACACCGGCTTCTCTGCCCGCGTGATCGCCGGCAAGGCGTTCGGAAAGGCCTCGCCGGTGACGATGGTCTCGCCATGGTTCTATGTCGAGGTGACCGCGCAGGCCGGCACGGTGGTGCCGCTCGATCCCGATCACGAGGAGCGGGCGATCTACATCGTCGACGGCGAGATCGAGATCGCCCGCGAGCGCCACGAGGGCCCGCGGCTTTTGATCTTCCGCCCGGGCGACGCGATCAGCGTCCGCACGATCAAGCCGACCCGGATGATGTTCCTCGGCGGCGATGCGCTGGAGGGGCCGCGCCACGTCTGGTGGAATTTCGTCTCCTCCAGCAAGGAGCGCATCGAGCAGGCCAAGCAGGACTGGAAAACCGGCCGCTTCGCCGCCGTTCCGCAGGAGCACGAGTTCATTCCGCTGCCGGAATAGGCTATGGGGAGCGACGTTCTCTTTCGAAGGCACTGAACCATGACCACGCTTCTCGCCAGCAATCTGCCGCTCCCGAAGATCGGCCGCGGCAAGGTCCGCGACATCTATGCCGTCGGCGACGACCGCGTGCTGCTCTTGACCACCGACCGCATCTCGGCCTTCGACGTCGTGATGAACGAGACCATCCCGATGAAGGGCGCGGTGCTGACGCAGATCTCGGCCTACTGGTTCAACGCGCTCGAAGGCGTCGTGCATCACCACATGATCTCGGCTGATACCGATGCGATCATCGCCGAGGTGCCGGCCCTCGCACCACATCGCGAGGAGATTCTGGGACGCGCGATGCTGTGCAAGCGCACCACGGTGTTTCCGATCGAATGCGTGATCCGCGGCTATCTCTCCGGCTCGGCCTGGAAGGAATACGCGGCAAGCGGCACGCTCGCCGGCGAGCAGTTGCCCGCAGGCCTCGTCGAGAGCCAGAAGCTCGAGCCCGCGATCTTCAGCCCGGCAACCAAGGCCGAGACCGGCCATGACGAGAACATCACCATCGCGCGGATGCGCGAGGTGGTCGGTGACGACACGGCGTACACATTGGAGAGCATGACGCGCGCGGTCTACACGCTCGGCGAAGAGCTCGCGCGCGAGCAGGGCATCATCATCGCCGACACCAAGTTCGAGTTCGGCCGCGACAAGGATGGCCACATCATCCTGATCGACGAGGTGATGACGCCGGACAGTTCGCGTTTCTGGGCCGTCGATGCCTATCAGCCGGGCCAGCCGCAGCCGAGCTTCGACAAGCAGCCGCTGCGCGACTATCTCGATTCCGAGCGCAAGGCCGGCCGCTGGAACGGCGAAGCCCCGCCCCCGCCATTGCCTCGAAGCGTGGTCGATGCGACCAGCCAGCGCTATCTCGAGGCGTTCCGGCGGGTGACGGGTAGCGAGTTGAAGGTCTGAAGAACGCAGGCTCATGCGTTGAGGCTTTCCGCTTGGGTTTGAGATGTAATGCCGTAGCGCATCATCGGCAGTATTCTCGTGGACCCCCACCCCCGACCCCTCCCCGCAAGGGGGAGGGGCCAATCCTGGGCCGCTTTCTTCGTCCAATCCAAGCTCGTGGTCCGATCCAAGCTCCTTTGGCCGCTTTGCGCGACATCATGTGGCAAGAGGCTCGCTCTCTCTTCCCCTCCCCCTTGCGGGGAGGGATCGGGGGTGGGGGTCGGCTCGGCGAGATCGTCATGATGAACACAGACAAACCGAATCGCCCGCAGCGCTATCGCGCCCGAGTTGATGTCACCAAAACCCTCAAAAATGCCGAGGGCGCAGGGAAGGCCGGGAGCTGGCTGCTCCCATGGCCCGCGTGCGAAAAGAAATGCACGCGGCGGTCACCACAGGTTCAGCCGAGACATCCCGGCCCTCCCTGCGCGATGGGTTTAACGTCTGCTCCGTACTCTCCCCGGGGACCGGGCTGTCTTGCCCCGTCGCCAGCGCGCCACGTCCTGTCAGGATCATGTCGCACCGACTTGGCGCCAGCATCGGGGCGCCAGGACCACACGGCTTGAACGTCCGCGAGCAGTCAATCGTCCAGCGCAAAGCACCTGACAAACCCGCGGCCACCGCTCCCCGCCTCTACGTATCGTGACGACGCGTACGCCCTCTGCATGAGGACGGGATGCGCGGGAGTAAATCATGATTTCGGGAAAATGGCAATAGCGAATTTCTGAAAAACAGACAACACATTGGCGTTGGCGAAATCAAGCAACAGCCGCTCATTGAGCGATACGTTCTGCAGGTGCGGCGCGCACGGCTGATGCTCGAACTCGTAGATTCCATGGGGGAGCGGTGAGCGAGCCCTTCCGATAGGTTTGGGTTTCCACACTCGAACCCTCGGAGAGTCAGATGCAGATATTGACTTTTGGCGCGCCCACCGCGGCAAACATTGGCACAATTTTCGCTGCGATTGAACTCAGTCAGAAGACCTGGCTGATCACGGTGCACAGTCCCGATCAGGGGCGCATGTCGCGCTACAAGCTGGAGGGCGGCGATCACGCCGGGCTGCTAGCGTTGATCGCCAAGATCCGGGTCCGAGCGGCGCAGAAGCTCGGATCGGAGCCGCGCGTGGCGAGTTGCTACGAGGCCGGCTATGACGGCTTCTGGCTGCACCGGCTGCTGGTGGCGGCTGGGATCGACAATCTGGTGTTCGACCCGGCCAGCATCGCGGTCGAGCAGCGGGCGCGGCGGGCGAAGACCGACCGGATCGACGGCGAGTTGCTGCTGCGGACGCTGATGGCCCTTTTGCGCGGAGAGCCGCGGGTAGTCCGGATCGTCCGGGTGCCGACAGTCGAGCAGGAGGACGCCCGGCGGATCAGCCGCGAGCGCGACCGATTGGTCACCGAGCAGACTGCCCATACCAACCGGATCAAGGCGCTGCTGCGGCTGTCCGGGCTTCAGGTCGGCAACCCGCGCCGCCGCAACTGGCTCACCTGGCTGGAGCAACAGCGTGACTGGCAGGACCAGCCGCTGCCGCCCCATGTCATGGCCGAGGTCAAGCGCGAGCACGCGCGTCTGATGCTGGTGCGCGAGCAGCTCGCGGCGTTGGAGCAGAGCCAGGATACGACGCAGGCCTCTGCCGTTCCCGCGAGAATGGCCACGCGGCGGGAGCAGCTGCAGCGGCTCAAGGGTGTCGGACCGGCGTTTGCCACCACCCTGGCCGGCGAGCTGTTCTACAAGGAGTTCCGCAACCGGCGCGAGGTCGCGAGCTATTGCGGCCTGACGCCGAGCCCATGGAAGAGCGGCGGCATCGATCGCGAGCAGGGCATCAGCAAGGCGGGCAATCCGCACGTCCGTCAGAAGGCGATCGAGCTGACCTGGCTCTGGATCCTTCATCAGCCGGACAGCGCGCTCAGCCGATGGTTCAGGGCCCGCACGCTCAACGCCGGCAAGCGTGCCAGGCGCATCGCAATCGTGGCCCTGGCGCGCAAGCTCATCGTGGCGCTGTGGCGCTATCTCGAGACCGGCCTGGTGCCTGAGGACGCGCTGATGAAGGCCTAAAGCGGATTTGCGATCAGGCCCGCGGCTCGCCGCGGTCTTGCGAGGATGGATGATGACCGTGCCACCCTAGGGCTGTACCACCAGCCGTCTTGTAGATAGGTCTCATCCTCCTGGCTTCTCGCCGCAAGCATGCGGAACATGGGCTCGGATGCCGTCATCATCCGACCGGATATGAGGTGATGCAGCGGACAAGCTGCAGGATCTTCGAAGCCAGTCCTCGACCGTAGACCCCCGATACCCAGGCCGGCATCGCCATGCCAACCGCAAAGCCGCCGTCCGCTACAGCGCTATATGGAGAGCGCGCGGCCGTCGGCTTTGCTCCACCCACCAGTCCGCCTCAAGGATACGAACGAAAGCAGCCCCGAACCTATCATAGAGCCTTGACTCACAAGACCCCATATAAGGGTGGGCAAAGGCGGACCCACGCTGCCTCCGAAGGACGAGCTCTTGGTGGCGCCGTGCCACCGTCTTTCTACAGCATGCGCTGAGCGACGGTGGGCACGCGGCCGCCTGGCGGCGGCTGCTTTGCCCACCCTACAGTTCGCGCGCCTGAACTACTCGTCGAACCCCACGAACACCGTCGCGTCCTTCACCGACTTGCGTTCCGAGATCACGGCATTCGCCGGGAAATCATGATCCGGCCAGCCGAGCGCGATGCTCTTCATGATGACCTGGTCGGCGGCGATGCCGGCGTGCTCGCGGACGACGGGCGACTGCATGATGCCCTGGCTGTTGATGACGGCGCCGAGGCCGCGAGACCAGGCGGCGTTGACCAGCGCGTTGGTGACCGCACCGCAATCGAACGGCGTGTCGTCGCTGCCGGCGAGGACGCGGTCGTAAGTGACGATGATGCAGACCGGGGCGTCGAACTGGCGGAAGCCGCGCAGCACCCAATCCTGGCGCTTGTCCTTGTCCTCGCGCGCGATGCCCATGGCGGAGAACAATTGCTTGGCGACCTGCACCTGGCGCTCGCGATGATGGCCTGCGAACGGCTCGCCGATGCGGAATTCGCGCGATTGCGGGACGCCGGCGACCATGCGCTCGGTGTTGCCGGCGCGGATGCGGTTGAGCGGCTCGCCGGTGATGACGTAGAAATTCCAGGGCTGGCTGTTCATCGACGACGGCGCGCGCATCGCGAGTTGTATGATTTCCTCGATCAGCGCGCGCGGCACCGGATCAGGCTTGTAGCCGCGAATGCTGCGGCGTCCGAGGATGACGTCGTCGAATTCCATGTGCGTGGACTTCCTGCCCTGAAATTGTTTGGTCGCGATCTTCGCGGCTTTTGAGTTCCGGCGCAAGATTGGCACCCGCCGACAGCGTCCGGCCGCGAGCTATTGGGTCAGCATCGACGCAACCGTGCGTGCAAGATCAAAGGGACTTTCCACCACGCGGTCCGCGCCGGCCGTCTCCAACTCATCGCGGCCGCCATAGCCCCAGAGCACGCCGAGGCTGCGCATGCCCACCGCATGCGCGCCGGCAATGTCGTGACGGCGATCACCGACCATCAGACCGTCGCGCGCAGCGATATTCCGTTCCGTGAGAATATGCGCGAGCAGCTCGGGCTTATGGTCCAACGCGCCTGACGGCACCGAGCCATGAATGGCCGTGAACAACGAGTCCAGCCCGAGATGCTCCAGGATGCGGCGCGCGAACAGCTCGCGTTTGGATGTCGCCAGATAGAGCCGTCGTCCGGCGCCGTGCATCTCCTGCAATGCCTCGCGGATGCCGGGATAGAGCGTGCTGGCGAACAGACCTTCCGCGCCATAGTGCTCGCGATAGGCGATCACGGCTTCATCGACCCGATCATCGTCATAGCGCTGCAGGATGATACGCAGCATGTCCTGCAGCGGCGGTCCGATGACGCTTGCAATGTCGAGCGTGTCGTCCGGCGTGTGCCCGAGGGCACGCAGCGCCGCCGCCGTGCTCGCGGCGATACCGGGCTGCGAGTCGATCAGGGTGCCGTCGAGGTCGAGCAGGACCGAATGGGACATGCCCGACCATAGTGGCCGACCGATCCGTCGTAAACGCCAGCGCGGGACACACAGGCCCGACGCACCAGCTCAAAGGTCAGATTTCGCGTCCATCGGTCGGCTGGATGACCGACGGCAGGCCGCCTGCGCTGATACACCGACGAGATGACACCCCTTGTGCGCTGGCTCGACGACCTCGCGCGGCTGTTTCGACCGGTCGAGCCCGCGCGCAACGCGGAAGACGAGCGCATCGCGCGACGGGCGAACGCATGGGCCAATTCGCCAGGGCTTCAACCACCGAGGGACGATGACACATCTTCGACACCGCAAGGCCGAGCTTGACTGCCTCGCTGCGGCGGAGCGCGTCAGCGACGCCATGCTGCGTTCGTTCTGGCTGGCGGCGGCGGACTGCTATGCGGTGCTGCAGCATTCGATGGAGCAGGTCAGTCCTGTTCCAGCAGTCGCCGATACTGGTCATCAATCAGGCGGTAGCAGGGACATGCTGCGGCTTGCAGACCATCCCGGTCGAGAACCTCGACCTGGCCGCGATGGTAGCGGATGAGGCCGGCCTGCTGCAGCATGCGCGCGGCGATCGTCACGGTCGGCCGGTGGACGCCGAGCATCTGGCTGAGAAACTCCTGGGTCAGCATGAAGCTTTCGCCCTCGACGCGATCATGGGTTTGAAGCAGCCAGCGCGCGCACCGCTCCTGCACGGGATGCAGCCGATTGCACGACGCCGACTGCGCGACCTGGTTCAAGAGCGCCATCACGTAACGCATCAGCCGCACGTGAAACACCGGCATGCGCTTCAGCTCGGTCAGCAGCTCGGCCGCGCCCATGCGCAGGCCGGAGCCCGGCACCTGCACCAGCACGCGGCTCGGCATCGTCGGACTGCCGAGCAGGATCGGCACCCCGGCCATGCCTTCATTGCCGACGGTGGCGAACTCGACGATGTCGCCGTCGTCAGGCTCGTTGACCATCGACAGGACGCCGTTGATCGGGAAGTAGATCTGCGTGATCGGCTCGTCCGGCTCCGACAAGATCTGCATGTAGTTCAAATGCGTCTTCTGCAGATGTGGCCGTAGAAACGCGAACTCCTCGGCGGGAACACGGGCGAGCAGGCGGTTCTCCATGAGGATCTCCGGTGAACTGTTCCCCCAAACGTCATCTGGATGACAGATCTCCGGGGCAAGCCGGGCCACACGCGAACGTTCCTGTCGTACGTCACAGGCGCTTCTGCCCTTGCCTCAGGGCATGCCGAACACCCATTCGAGCGCGGCATTCTGTGCGTGAAGCAGAAACGCCTTGGCTTGCGCCGCGCGACAGGCGGGATGCCGCATCGCGTCCTCGGAGACCTCGTGCCCCCGGGTCACGGGCGGGCAGGGCAGGAACTCCAGATCCGGCCGGAGACCGTCCAGGAGCGCGGCCGTGATCTGATAGTCCTCTAACGCATCGGCTTCGTCGTCGCTCGGCCAGCAATCCGTGATGATCACGTCGGCGTCCTGCAAGGCGGCGAGATCGGTCGTGACGTGAAAGCGCGGTGACTCGCCCTGCGCATGCCATCGCGCCGGATAGACCTGGACCACGTCGATCGGAAGCACCTGCGCGGCCTCGATCCACGAGCCCAGGATGTTCGCGGCCGGCGCGACCACGGCGAACTTCAATCCCTCGATCGCGCCGCGGCGATGCCACAGGAAGGCGAGATCGCCGAGCGTCTCGCAAGGATGGTTCTGCCGCGTGCGCGCGTTGACCACCGGCGCCTGCGCCCAGTGCGACAAGGCATAGAGCATCTCGAGCTCGGGCGTGCGGCAGACCACCGCATCGAACCAGTTGTCGAGATAGGCGGCGAGATCCTCGACCGCCTCCGTGGCGTTGAGGCGGAGCGGCGCGTGCACGCAGACGCCGCCCATCGCCTGCACGCCGAGATCGAAGGCGGTGGTGTTGCGCCAGCCGCCATCGTCGACCACGAGCGCGATGCGCCGGCCTGTGAGGGCTTGCGGCATCGCGCGCGCCTGCCAGCACGCGCCGAGCTCCTGCGCGCGCACCAGCATGCCCAGGATGTCAGAGCCATCGAGGTCGCTGAGGGCCAGGATGTCACGATCTCCCGTCATGCACTCTCACCACATCCGGGGGGCGCCGATCGCTATCGAAGCCCCGCTCGCATCCGCCATGCGTCGTTCGCAATTGCCGTCGGCCCAGCACGAGCATAACCTTCGGCAAAAATCCAGGGAAGGAACCGCGCGATGGCAGAGATCACCACGATCGACACCGGCCTGTATCGCATTCCACTCAGCGTGACGCTGACGGACAGCACCCATGGCGCGATGACGGCGTTCGAGCTGATCACCTGCCGCGTGCGCGACGCCGACGGCGCCGAGGGGGTCGGCTATACCTACACGGTTGGACGCAACGGCACCGCCGTCGCCGACATCGTCAGGCGCGAGATCCCCGATCTCGTCGTGGGCCAGGAGGCCGACGATACCGAGGCGATCTGGCATCGGGTGTGGTGGGGCCTGCATTATGGCGGGCGCGGCGGCCCGGTCGTGCTGGCGCTGTCGGCGCTCGACATCGCGCTGTGGGACCTGAAAGCGCGGCGGGCGGGCTTGCCGCTGTTCCGACTGCTCGGCGGCTTCGATGCGCGCGTGCCCTGCTATGCCGGCGGCATCGATCTCGATCTCTCCGTCGATGCCCTGTTGCAGCAGACCGACGACAACCTCGCCCGCGGCTTCCGCGCCATCAAGATGAAGGTCGGCCGGCCCGATCTCGGCGCCGACATCGGGCGCGTCAAGGCGATGCGGCAGCACCTCGGCGACGGCTTTCCGCTGATGGCGGACGCCAACATGAAGTGGACCGTGGAGGAGGCGATCCGCGCCGCGCGGGCGTTGCAGCCGTTCGATCTGACCTGGCTGGAGGAGCCGACCATTCCCGACGACATCGCGGGGCACGCGCGGATTCTGGCAGCAGGCGGCGTGCCGATCGCCGCCGGCGAGAACTTGCGCTCGCTGTGGGATTTCAAGAACTACATCAGTGCCGGCGCGGTGTCCTATCCCGAGCCCGACGTCACCAATTGCGGCGGCGTCAGCGCCTTCATGAAGATCGCGCGGCTGGCGGAAGCGTTCAACCTGCCGGTCACCAGCCATGGCGCGCACGACATCACCGTGCACCTGCTCGCGGCCTGCCCGAACCGGTCCTTCCTCGAAGCCCACGGCTTCGGCCTCGACCGCTACATCGAACATCCGCTGGTGCTGGAGAACGGCATGGCGCAGGCACCGACGCGGCCAGGGCATGGCATCACATTCGATTGGGAGGGGTTGGCGAAGCTTGCGGGGTAAGGGCGGACGGTCATCACTGCTGACACAAGCCTGGCAGCAGCCTTGCGGTAGGGGGCGGTCACGGATCTTCGAACGCAAGGGAAATCGTCATGAAGTTCGCATCGACCCGCCTGGTGGCGGCTGACATCAAGGGCGTCGTCAGCTTCTACGAAAAGGTCACCCAGCAGAAGGCCGATTGGCTGGCGCCCGTGTTCGCCGAGATCGTGACGTCGCGCGCGACGCTTGCGATCGGCAGCGCCGAGACCGTCGCGCTGTTCAAGGAGGGTAGCGTGGAGCCGGGCGCCAATCGCAGCGCCATTCTGGAGTTTCAGGTCGATGACGTCGATGGCGATTTCGCGCGGCTGAAGGACGAGGTCGAGGTGGTGCACGCACCGAAGACGATGCCCTGGGGCAATCGCGCCGCGCAGTTCCGCGACCCCGAAGGCACGATCGTCAGCCTGTATACGCCTGTGAGCGACGCGGCGAGGCAGCGCTTCGGATCACGCTGAGAACGCATCTCGGTCGCTCCGGCCGGCCTAGGCTCTTGCACTCGGGCGGCTCGACACGTCGCCGTACCACCGCTTGATATGACGGAGATGATCCGGCGGATCGAGCTTGGCACGAGTGGCGAAGTCGACCGTCACCATCGCGCTGATGTCGGCGATCGTGAAAGCCTTGCCGCAGACGAAGGCGTGATCGGCCAGCCGGCCGTCGAGCCACGCGAAGTAGTGCGCGGCGCGCAGACGGCCGCGCTCGGCGAGCGCCGGGATCTGGTCGAGCGGCAGCGGGCCCGGCAGCGCGCGGTGCTCGAGCCCCGGCATGCTGTTGCGGAACGCTTCCTGAATGGCATGAATGCCGTCCCATTCGATCCGCCGCACCCAGCATTCGATGAGGGCACGCTCTTCCGCGTCGCGTCCCATCAGGGCAGGCTCGGGATGCAGCTCCTCGATGTAGCGGCAGATCGCGATGATGTCGGTGATGGCGGCGCCGCTGTCGAGCTGCAGGACCGGAACGGTGCATTGCGGATTGAGCGCGCGAAACTCCGGCTGAAACTGCTCGCCGGCGCGCAGGTCGAGCTGGACGATGGGAATCGTGACGCCCTTCTCGGCGAGGAAGATGCGCACGCGGCGCGGGCTTGGCGCGGTGGGCGAATCGTACAGCTTCATGGGCGTTCTCTCCGGGTGACTGGCTGAGAGCAGCGCGCGGACGGCGCGACGGCGCGGCTACGCCACGGCGAAGATCTCGTCCTGGTCCATGCGCACTGCGCGCAAGGCGCGGGTCCGGCGCCATTCGTCCTGCTGTGTGGAGACAGCGTAGGTGATCAGCAGCGAGCGGCGGCGCGCGCCGCTGCGGTTGCGCGTCGCGCCGTGCAGCAGGTTGACGTCGAACAACAGGATGTCGCCGGCCTCGCCCGTGGTGACGAAGGGCCTCGCCTGCGCATCATTCGTATCTAGGCGATGCGTCCCAGGCGCCACCTGTGTGGCGCCATTGTCGGGGCCGAAGCCATCGAGAAAGGCCAGCGCCGAGACCGCGTCGGTGCGGAGCCGGTCGACGCCATCGCGATGCAGCGGCTGCTGACCACCATCGGCGAGCGGCTCGCGGCCCTCGACCTGGCCAAGGAAGAACGGCGCCTTCAGGATGTGAGATACCGCTGATAGCATCAGAGGCAGCCGGCAGACGCGCTGCACCGTCGGGTCGAGATCGACCATCGCGTGGCGCCAGTCGCGACCGCGCGGCACCGGCCATTGTTCCGAGGGCACCGTCCCTGCCTCGAACGCGTCGCGCAGCGGCTGCAGCCAGTCCGTCGGGATCGCGCCGCGCAGCAGCAGATAGCCGTCGGCATCGAGCCGCCGCGCCTCGGCTTCGGCGAGGGAGCCGACGCGTGTGATCGCCGCTGCCGAAACCTGCATCCACACTCCAAGGTGTCGTTGTGAGATCGATGCATCTTCAACGAAGGATCGCCTGGCCGCAAGCGGCATCGCACGCCATCGAGAACGACGTGCATGTCACAAAATTCCACTTGCGTGACGCGCACGCCGGCCTACGAGTGAGCCATTGATTAGAGGCATATTGACGTGAGTAGAACCCTGACTGCCGGCCGCGCCGATCCCTTCACGCGACGCGGCCTCGACGACATTTTCGGCGGCGCCGCCGCCAGCGTCCTGACCATCACCTACGGCCTGTCCTATTCGCTGCTGATCTTCGCCGGACCGCTCGGAGCCTATCTCGGGCAGGGCATCGGCATCACCTTCATGGTGTCGGCCGTGATGGCGCTGGTGCTCGGGCTCGGCAGCTCGCTGCCGTTTGCGATCGGCGCGCCCGACAGCTCGACCGCCGCCGTGACGGCCATCCTGGCGGCGTCGCTGGCGGAGCGCATCATCGCCACTGACCCCGGCGCGTCGCCGTTCATGCCGGTCGTCATCACCCTCGGCCTGACCAGTCTCGTCACCGGCCTCGTGCTGTGGGGATGCGGCATCAGCCGGCTCGGACGCATGATCCGCTACGTGCCCTATCCCGTGGTCGGCGGCTTCCTCGGCGCCACCGGCGCGCTGATCGTGATTGGCGCAATCGGGGTGATCACCGGGCACCGCCTGCAGCTCTCGACCTTGCCCGCCTTCGTCAATGCGCAGACCGGCTATGAGCTCGCCGCCGCCGCGGCGATGGCAGTGCTGCTGTATCTGACATGGCACCGGTCTCGGAATCCGTTCGGCCTGCCGGTCATCCTGGTGAGCGGCACGATCGCGGCGCATCTCGGCTTCTGGCTGTGCGGTATCACGCCGGTCGCGGCGCAGGCGATGGGCTGGACGTTCCTGCCGCCGCCGCAGGTCGCGCTGGTGTGGCCCTGGACGGCCGATGCGCTCGGCAACTATCCGTGGGCGGCGCTGTCCGATCTATCCGGCAACATCGTCGCCGTGATCTTCGTCACCGCCGCCAGCACCTTGTTCAATACGGCGGGGATCGAGGTCGCCACCCATCACGAGGCCGATGTCGAGCGCGAGCTCGCGGTCACCGGCGTCGCCAATGCGCTCGCCGGCGTGCTCGGCGGCTACACCGGCTGCATCTCGATTAGCCGCACCGCGCTCAACGTGAAGGCCGGCGGCACCGGGCGACTCTCCGGCCTCACCGTCGCCGCCGTCTCGGTCCTGATGCTGGCGTTGTCGCAGCCGCTGCTCGGCTACATGCCGAAATTCGTGCTAGGCGGCCTCCTGCTCTATCTCGGCGCCGACACGCTGCACAAATGGGCCGTGCAGTCGCGACGGCGGCTGTCGAAGACCGATTACGCCTCGCTGCTGCTGATCATCGCCATCATCCTGCAATGGGGCTTCATCGCGGGGATCCTGATCGGCGTCGTCATCGGCTGCGCCGCCTTCGCACTGAGCGCCTCGCGCGTCAGCGCCGTCAAATACGGCTTCGACGGCAGCGAATATCGCTCCTCGCTCGATCGCTCGCGCGACCATCAGGCGCTGCTGATGGCGCAGGGCCGCGAGATCCAGGGGCTCTGCCTGCAGAGCTATTTGTTCTTCGGCTCGGCGAACCGGCTGTACCAGCAGGTCAAGCTGCTGCTGGCGCGCCGCCCGGAATGCCGCTTCCTGATCTTCGATTTCAAGCTCGTCACCGGCATCGATTCATCGGCTGCCTACAGCTTCGCGCAGATCAAGCGGCTGGCGCTGGAGCGCGACGTCAAGCTGGTGCTGGTCCACATGCCCCGTTCCGTCGAGCGCACCTTGCGCGCCAGCGAGTTCATCAGCAAGGACGTGCTGATCGCGCCCGAGCTCGATCATGCCTTGGAATGGTGCGAGAACGCGATCATCACGCGTCACCACGAGCATGCGGAGGACGAGGCGTCGCTGCGCGACTGGCTCACGCACATTCTCGGCAGCGAGGCCGAGGCCGGCGAGCTGATGGCGCGCTGCATCAGGCTCGACGTCGGCGCCGGCACCACGGTGGTGCGCGCCGGCGAGCCGGCCGCCTCGATGCATTTCATCCTCGACGGCCGCGTCGGGATCATGGTGCCGGCCGAGCAGGGCGGCAGCACCCGGGTGCGCAGCCTCGGCCGCTACACGACGATCGGGGAGATGGGCCTGGTCGCACAGACCCCGCGCAGCGCGACGATCCAGGCCGAGACCGACAGCGTGCTCTACGAGCTCACGATCGCGCAATTCGAAGCCATCTCGCGCGAGCACCCTGCGCTGGCGCAGAAGCTGCTGACCTATTTCATGACGATCATGGCGGAGCGGCTGAACTTCGCCAACCGCACCATTGCCGTGCTGCGACGGTAGCCCGGGGCTGAGCGGGCGAAGCCGCCGGACCGAGACGATCGGTCGCGGCGCGCAAAAGGCGCGGCCGATCGGCCGATTCACCAATCGTTAACTCCGACGGCCTACCTGCGGAGAGTCGTCATGATCAGACACAGATTGAAATGATCTGACCAGCCGCTTGCAGGTGCACATGGTCGCCGTCAGTAGCATGAACCAGATCTCGCCCGCGAATGAGCGGGTCTACCGCCAGAGCAATCTGCTCGGCGAGTGGAAAGGCAGCTGGACCGCCAGCGGCCAGGCCGTGAGCTTCAAGGTCGTGAACATCCGCGGGGCCGCGGCCACGGTGGAATACACCCATAACGGCCGCACCGAACGCGGCATCGGCCAGGTCAACGGCTCGACGATCGACTTCGGCGCGGTCACGCTCGGCACCAAGAACGGCAAGAACGCAGTGCTGCTATTCTCGGCCGGCGGCGGCAAGGCCACCGCGATGCTGGAGAAGCAGGCGCCTCCCGCCAGCGAGAGCAATCTCCTCGGCAGTTGGGCCGGCTATTCCGGCGAGAACGGCATGAGCGCGAACTATCGGGTGTTGGCGGTCAACGGCAAAGAGGCGCAGGTCAGCGTCACCGCGAATGGCATCACCCGCCAGGGCACCGGGATCGTCTACAAGAACACCATCATGTTCGAGCAGACGCAGATCTCGACCGACGACGGCAAAAGCGGCAAGGTCATCTACCAGTACGGCAACAAGTCCTACATGGTACCGGTCGACAAGCTTCCCAAGATCGCCTGAGCCGGCGCGCCCGAAACTCGGACGCGCAAGCTCAGCGGCGTTAAGTTCAGACGCGTTAAATCAGACCCCTGCCATCATCACGTATTTGATCTCGAGATATTCCTCGATGCCGTGATGTGAGCCCTCGCGCCCCAAGCCGCTCTCCTTGACGCCGCCGAACGGCGCCACCTCGGTGGTGATCAGGCCGGTGTTGACGCCGACCATGCCGGACTCCAGCGCTTCCGCGACGCGCCAGACGCGGCCGAGATCGCGGGCATAGAAGTAGGACGCCAGGCCGAACGGCGAGGCGTTGCACATCGCGATCACGTCGGCCTCGTCCTTGAAACGGATCACGGGCGCGAGCGGGCCGAACGTCTCCTCATGCGCGACCAGCGCATCCGCCTTGACGTCCCGCAGCACGGTCGGCTCGAAGAAGGTGCGACCGAGCGCGTGGCGCTTGCCGCCGGTGACGACCTTGGCACCGCCCTTCACCGCATCGGCGATGTGGCGCTCGACCTTCTCGACCGCCTCCGCGTTGATCAGCGGCCCCTGGGTCACGCCGGCCTCGGTGCCGTCGCCGATCTTCATCGCCGCAACCTTGGCGGCGAGCCTCTCGACGAAGGCATCGTAGATGCCGTCCTGCGCGTAAAGGCGGTTGGCGCAGACGCAGGTCTGGCCCATGTTGCGGTACTTCGAGACGATGGCGCCTTCGACCGCGGCATCGACATCGGCATCGTCGAACACCACGAACGGCGCGTTGCCGCCGAGCTCGAGGCCGAGCTTCTTCACGGTGCCGGCTGACTGGCGATACAGGATCTTGCCGACCTCGGTCGAGCCGGTGAAGCCGACGAAGCGCACCGCCGGATGCTCGCACAGCACCTTGCCGATCGGAGGCGCATCGCCGGTGATGATGTTGAGCGCGCCCTTCGGGATGCCGGCGCGCTCGGCCAGCACGGCGAGCGCCAGCGCCGACAGCGGCGTCTCATTGGCCGGCTTCAGCACCACGGTGCAGCCGGCGGCGAGTGCCGGCGACACCTTGCGGGTGATCATGGAGTTCGGAAAATTCCACGGCGTGATCGCGCCGCAGACGCCGATCGGCTGCTTCAGCGCCAGCAGGCGCGCATCCGGCTTCTGCGTCGGGATGGTCTCGCCGTAGACGCGGCGCGCCTCCTCGGCGAAGAACTCGATATAGGCGGCGCCGATATCGACCTCGCCGAGCGCTTCGGTCAGCGGCTTGCCCTGCTCGGAGGTGAGGATCAGCGCCAGGTCCTCGCGGTTCGCAATGATCAACTCGAACCATTTGCGCAAGATGTTGGAGCGCTGCTTGGCGGTCTGCTTGGCCCACAACGGAAAGGCGCGCGACGCGGCCTCGACCGCCTGCGTCGTCTCGGCGGCACCGAGCTGCGCGACCTTGGCAAGCTCTGCGCCCGTTGCGGGATTGTTGACCGAGAGCTCCGGCGTGCCGACCCAGGCGCCGTCGATGTAGCACTGCTCACGCAGCAGCGAAGCGTCTTTCAGGCGCTCGCGCAAGCTAGCGGTGGCAGGCGCATTGGAGCGGGCAGCGGCGGTCGGTGTCATCGGGCGTCTCCCTCGAAGCGGTCGATCTGTCGCGGGCGACTATAGCCACGGCCCGTCACGGGCGCACCGCGTGTGCGCCTTCTGAACGGTACATTCGACCGGACCAACCGTGCCTTGACAGCACCAAACAGGATGGCCGCGGGTGCCCCCAATCGGTGCGGCCTCAGGCCGCGCCGCTCATATAGGTCTCGCGACGGCCGATCATCCGTTCCGCGGCTGCCTTGGCGTCAGCCTTGGTCGAGGTCGCGCAGGTGCGGTATTCCAGGTCGGGCAGCGCGGCGGGGTCGCGGCGGCCGAACCAGGATTTCTGCCCCACGGGCAGCAACGCCAGCGCCTGGGCCACATTGTCGACCGCGCCAAACGAATACAGCGCCCCGGTGGCGGCCACGCGCACTTCGTAGATTCCAGGCGTGATCGGTGCCTCGATATTGTCACCGCGACCCGGGCGGGGATACCGCTTCCACTCGCTCCACTTCGAAATCATATCGCCCCCAAGGCGGACGTTGCCGCCATAGCCATGTCGTCGGCCAGAAAAAGCCGGTTGTTGAACCCTTTAATGCAAAAATGGTTGCAACTCACAACAGTCCGAGGCCCGTGGTGGGAACATGGCGCCCATGTGACGGACTCGCGGCTCGATGGAACTAATCATGATTCTGTGAGCAATTTGAAGCGCTGTGGCGTTCTCGCCCCGGTTCTCCCGCCCGATCTGCGTTCGCGCCGCATCATCACGAGATCGCGACCGGCTGCGTCGGCAGGGGTTCTTGCCGCCCGGATCGAGGCGAGGAACAATCCTGTACCGCCGATCAAGAGCGGGACGGAGGAGACCATGCAGAACAACACCGACATCGATGGCGTGCTGCGGCAGAAGGCGGAGGCGCGCGAGATCCCCGGCGTCGTCGCGATGGCAGCTGATAGCAACGGGGTGATCTACGAGGGGGCGTTCGGCAAGCGCGACCTCGGCCGCGACGATCCGATGACCACCGACAGCGTGTTTTGGATCGCCTCGATGACCAAGGCGATTACCTGCGCCGCCGGCATGCAACTGGTCGAGCAGGGCAAGCTGTCGCTGGATACGCCGATCGGCACATTGCTGCCGGATCTCGCCGCGCCCCAGGTGCTCGACGGCTTCGATGCCAAGGGCGAGCCGGTCCTGCGCCCCGCCAAGACCGCGATCACCTTGCGGCATCTGATGACCCACACCGCCGGCTTCTGCTACGACATGTGGAACGGCGACATGGCCACCTATGTGCAGAAGGCCGGCACGCCGGGCATCATCACCTGCAAGAACGACGCGCTGAAGCTGCCGCTGGCGTCGGATCCCGGCACACGCTGGGAGTACGGCATCAATATCGACTTCGTCGGCAAGGCCGTGGAGGCTGCGAGCGGGAAGACGCTCGACACATACTTGCGTGACAATCTGTTCGCGCCGCTCGGCATGGACGACACCGGCTTCAAGCTCGGCGCCGCGCAGCGCGCCCGTCTGGTCGGCATGCATGCGCGCGGCGAGGACGGCAGCCTGGCGCCGATCCCGTTCGAGATCGAGCAGGAGCCGGAATTCCATATGGGTGGCGGCGGCCTGTACGGCACCGCCGGCGACTACATCCGCTTCACCCGGATGATCCTCAACCACGGTCGTGACAACGGCAACCAGGTGCTGAAGCCCGAAACCGTCGCGGCGATGCGCGACAACCACATCGGCGAGCTGGAGATGACGAAGATGGCCGCCGCCGTGCCCGGCGTCACCAACGACGTCGATCTCTATCCTGACATCGTGAAGAAGTGGGGCCTCAGCTTCATGATCACGACGGCGCAGACGGCAGAAGGCCGCAGCGCCGGCAGCCTCGCTTGGGCCGGCCTCGCCAACACCTACTACTGGATCGATCCGGCACGCGACGTCACCGGCGTGATCCTGATGCAGTTGTTGCCGTTTGCCGACCGGCTTTGCCTGGAGACCTTCGCGGGCTTCGAGCGCGGCGTGTATGCCGGGCTGGACGCTGCAGGCGGCCAGAGGGCGGCGTGATGAGGTGAGACGATGCGGAGGCGGGCGATCGCGAGATCGTACGCCTCCGGCGCCTTACCCCGTCTGAACTAATAAGTCCCTCGCACGGAACGGTCGGTGCGCTCCCTCTCCCCGTTCTTACGGGGAGAGGGTTGGGGTGAGGGGCAGCCACACCCACCGACCGTGCGGAACGCCCCCCTCACCCGGATTGCATCTTTCGATGCAATCCGACCTCTCCCCGCACGCGGGGAGAGGTAAGGGGCACCGAGTGGGCCGTAGCAGCGAAACTGACAGCGCGAGTAGTTACACCTTCAGCCCGTTCTGCGCCGCCAGCTCCTTCAGCGAGAGCTGCGGGCGGGCGCCGATGTGCTGGATCACTTCGGCCGCAGCCAGGCCGCCGAGCTTGCCGGCGATTTCGTAGCCGGTCTTGCGGACGAGGCCGAACAGGAAGCCCGCGGCGAACAGGTCGCCGGCGCCGGTCGTATCCACCAGCGTCTCGATCGGATGCGCCGGCACCGCGATGACGCCATCGTTCGACACCACGACGCAGCCCTTGTCGCTGCGGGTGACGATGCCGAGCGTGGCGTCCTCGCGCAGCTGCTTCAGCGCGCCGTCGAAGTCTGAGGTCTGGTACAATGAATGCAGCTCAGCCTCGTTGGCGAAGACGAGGTCGACGGTGCCGCCGCGCATCAGGTCGAGGAACTCCTCGCGATAGCGATCGACGCAGAACGCATCCGACAGAGTGAGCGCGACCTCGCGTCCCGCATCATGGGCGATCGTCGCGGCCTTGACGAACGCATTTTTGGCGTCCTTGGGATCCCACAAATAGCCCTCAAGATAGACGATGCGCGCAGCCGCAATCTGAGCGGGATCGATGTCGGCCGTGGTCAGGTTCTGCGCGGCACCGAGATAGGTATTCATGGTGCGCTCGCCGTCCGGCGTGACGATGATGTAGGAGCAGCCGGTGGCCGGGCCATCGGCCGCGGGCGCGGTGTCGAACGCGACGCCGGCGGCGCGGATGTCGTGCGTGTACATCTTACCGATCTGGTCGCCCTTGACCTTGCCCACATAAGCAGCACGCGCGCCGAGGCTGGCGAGGCCGACGATGGTATTGGCGCCCGAGCCGCCCGACATTTCCGTCGCCGGGCCCATATCCGCATAGATGGCTGCCGCGCGCGCCTCGTCGATCAGCGCCATGCCGCCCTTGGTCATGCCGTGCTTGGTGAGGAAAGCCTCATCGGCCTGCACCAGCACGTCGAAAATCGCGTTGCCGATCCCGAGAACATCGTATTTCGCGTCAGTCATCCACTGGCCCCGTTTACGGCGTTTGCAAACGCTGCGGCCTATCACAAGCGGCGCTGCTATAGAAGCCTCATGATCCGATCATTCGTGACCGTGTTGTCAGGAACACTCAGCTCGCGCCTGCTCGGCTTCGGCAGGGACGCGCTGATCGCCGCGCTGCTCGGCGCGGGGCCGGTCGCGGATGCATTCCTCGCGGCATTCCAGCTCGTCAACGTCATCAGACGGCTGCTGACGGAAGGCGCGCTCAATGCTGCGCTTGTGCCGGCCTGGCTGCGGATATCCCGGCAGGCGGGCAGCACGCGTGCGGCAGTTTTTGCCGGCCGCGTGCTCGGCACCGTCAGCGCAGGGCTTTTGGTGGCAACGATCGTGCTGGCGCTGCTGATGCCATGGATCATCACCGTGCTGGCGCCCGGCTTCGCCGGTGAAGAGACGCTCACCCTTGCCGTCAACGATGCCCGGCTGATGCTGCCTTATCTCGCCTTCGCGGGCCCCTCGACCGTGCTGCTCGCGCTGTCGACGGCGCAGGGACGCTTCGCGCTCGCGGCGTTCGCACCGCTGCTGTTCAACGTCGCGCTGATCGCAGCCACGATCGTGCTGCTGATGCAACATCCGGATCCGTCGTCCGCTGCACTGCTGCTCGCCGCCACGATCGGCATCGCCGGACTGCTGCAGCTCGCCATGCTGGCGCAAGGTGGAAAGCACCTTCGCATCGCCTGGCCGATCCGTGTCTCGATCGACGCCGAGATGCGCCGCTTCTTCACCAACGCGCTGCCCGGCATGGTCGCCAGCGCCGGCCCGCAATTGCTCGCGGTCGGCGGAGCGATCGTCGCGTCCACCACGCCGTCGGCCGTGTCATGGCTGTATTTCGCCAACCGGCTCATTGAGCTGCCGCTCGGCCTCGTCGGCGTCGCGATGGGCACCGTGCTGGTGCCGGAGCTGACCCGCGCGTTGCAGTCAGGTGATCAGGAGGCGCTGTCCGAGGTACAGTCGCGCGGTCTCGAGCTGACGATCGGGCTGGCGCTGCCCGCGACGCTCGGACTGATCATCCTGAACGAGCCGGTCGTTCGTTTGCTGTTCGAACATGGCGCGTTCACCGCAAGCGATTCAGCGGCGACGGCGCGGGTCTTGACCTGGCTCGCGGCCGCGCTGCCGGCGCAGGTATTGACCAAGGCGCTGCAGCCCGCCTTCTTCGCCCGCGAGGACACGCAGACGCCGCTCCGCGCCACCCTGATCGGGTGCGGTGTCGCCATCGCGCTGGCGTTCCTGCTCGCGCAGCCGTTCGGGGACCAGGGCATCGCAGCGGGTTTGACGCTCGGAGCCTGGGCCAATGCGGCAGTGCTGATCCGTCGCGGCACCGCAGGCTTCGGCTTTGCCATTTCGCATGCAGCGCGGCGCCGGCTGCCGCGCATCGCGCTGGCAGCCGGCGCGATGGGCGCTGGTCTCTGGATGGTCGCGGCGCGTACGGGAGAGCCAGCGGGTGGCCATCTCGGCGCCGCCCTCGTTCTCGCGGCCCTGATCGGCGGTGCGATCGTCCTTTATGCCGCGCTGCTGCTGGCTCTCGGCGTCGTCGATTGGAAGCAGGCCGCCCGGGCCATCCGGCAAAAGCCCGCCCGCGACTTGCACCTTTAAGGCGCTCGTGCCAAACGACGCTCCAAATCCATCATCCGGAACAGTGACCATGGCCTTCGTGGAACGGGTTTTCTCGGGCGTCCAGCCGACCGGCAACCTGCATCTCGGCAACTATCTCGGCGCGATCGTCAACTTCGTGAAGATGCAGGAGACGCATAACTGCATCTATTGCGTCGTCGACATGCACGCCATCACCATGCCGATCGACGTCTGGGGCGGTCCGGCCGAGCTCGCGCGCAACACCCGCGAGGTCACCGCGGCCTTCATCGCCGCCGGCATCGATCCGAAGAAGCACATCGTCTTCAACCAGAGCCAGGTCTCCGGCCATGCCGAGCTGGCCTGGATCTTCAACTGCGTCGCGCGCATCGGCTGGCTGAACCGCATGACGCAGTTCAAGGAGAAAGCCGGCAAGGACCGCGAGAACGCCTCGGTCGGTCTCTACGACTATCCGGTGCTGATGGCGGCCGACATTCTGCTGTATCGCGCGACGCATGTTCCGGTCGGCGAGGATCAGAAGCAGCATCTCGAGCTCTCGCGCGACATCGCGCAGAAGTTCAACAATGATTTCGGCGACTCGATCCGGGCGCAGGGTTTTGGCGACGGCCTGTTCTTCCCGCTGCCGGAACCCTTCATCACCGGTCCCGCGACGCGCGTGATGTCGCTGCGCGACGGCACCAAGAAGATGTCGAAGTCGGATGCGTCGGACTATTCGCGCATCAATCTGACCGACGATGCCGACACCATCGCGCAGAAGGTCCGCAAGGCGAAGACCGATCCGGAGCCGCTGCCGAGCGAGGAGAAGGGGCTGGATACGCGCCCCGAGGCCGACAACCTCGTCGGGATCTATGCGGCGCTGTCGGATCGCAGCAAGGCGGACGTGCTCAGGGAGTTCGGCGGTGGCCAGTTCTCCAGCTTCAAGAACGCGCTCGTCGAGCTCTGTGTCACCAAGCTCGGTCCGATCGCCGCCGAGATGAAGCGCCTGACGGCCGATCCGGGTTATGTGGACTCCGTGCTGGTCGACGGCGGCGAGCGCGCCCAGGCCATCGCGGCGGAGACGATGAAGACCGCCAAGGATATCGTCGGCTTCATCCGCAAGGCGTGATGGATAACGCCTGACCGCGGCAACGCAGCGATCTGCGCTGCCGCCCAATCGCAAGTGGAACCTGCGGCCCCTCTCCCCAACGGAGATGGGCTGTGGCAGCATCACGGCCGGATCGACTCGCAGCAGCAGGCGGCAACGAGGATGGCGGCGCAGCGGCAGAGCTACCAGACCGGCCATGCGCCGAAATGCCTGGTCGTGGTCGACGACAGCGAGGAATGGGACCGCGCGATCCGCTATGCCGGCCGCTGGGCCGTGCGGGCCGGCGGCCGCATCGTGATGCTGCACGTCATCGAGACCGAGGACCAGAACCAGCAATGGCTGGGGGTCGCCGACCTCATGCGCGCCGAGGCCCAGGACGAGGCCAATGCCGCGCTCGACCAAGCGTCCGAACTGCTGTCCGCAATCGGCGCGCCCGCGCCCGAACGGCTCATTCGCGAGGGTGAGCCGACCGCGCAGATCCTGGCCAGCATCGAGCAGGACAGCGACATCGCTCTGCTGGTGCTCGCAGCCCATTCCGGCCCCGAAGGCCCGGGGCCGCTGGTCACCCACGTCACCAAGACGATCGGGGCCTTCCCGATCCCGCTGGTGATCGTTCCCGGCGACCTCGGCGACGCCGATATCGACGCACTTTCATAGGCTTATTCATAGGCTTGGCGAGAGAGCGCAGGGATCGCCCTCTTGATCGTGCGCGGCCGCGCGCCATCTGCTATGAGGAACACCACAGGCCGGCCTTGAACCGGCGCTGCCGGAGAAAACCATGTTCATCCAGACTGAAGCCACTCCCAATCCCGCCACCCTGAAGTTCATCCCGGGCCGCGTCGTGCTGTCGACCGGAACGATGGAGTTCGCGAGCCGCGACGCCGCAGCACGTTCGCCGCTCGCGGAGCGGCTGTTCGCCGTCGACGGCGTCACCGGTGTGTTCTACGGCGCCGACTTCATCACCGTGACCAAGAGCGACGGCGAGTGGCAGCACCTCAAGCCGGCCATCCTCGGCGCGATCATGGAGCACTACATGTCCGGCGCGCCGCTGCTCGCCGACGGCAGCGCGGCCAATGACGAATCCGCCGATGAGGACGATGAGTTCTACGACGAGGCGGATACCGAGACGGTCGGCATGATCAAGGACCTGATCGAGAGCCGCGTCCGCCCCGCGGTCGCCAATGACGGCGGCGACATCACCTTCCGCGGCTTCAAGGACGGCATCGTCTATCTCAACATGAAGGGCGCCTGCTCCGGCTGCCCGTCATCGACGGCGACCCTGCAGCACGGCATCCAGAACCTGCTGAAGCACTTCGTACCGGAAGTAGTCGAAGTCCGCCCGATGTGAGAAGGGCGATTGGCGAGTAGGGAGTACCGAGTAGGAGACGTCCCTTCGCTGCTCGGCGCTCGCTATCGCTCTCTCACCGCCAGCCTCTGGCAAACCGAGATCCGCGGCTGTCGGTCCACGGAATCCTGACTGCTAAAGCATGATCCGGAAAAGTGCGCAGCGGTTTTCCGAAAAGATCATGCGCAAACAATAACCTAAAGCGCGATGACGATTCATCCTGATCTCATCGCGCTTTAGTTCACTCCGTCATGCCCGGGCTTGTCCCGGCCATGACGACGTTGTGAGAGATGAGCACAAAACTGCGATCGTCAGATGCGAGAGCCCTGCTCTCCTCACGCCGCCTTGCCGATGGTGGCGGCCTCGGCCGCGGCCTGGCGCATGTTCGATGACATTTCGCTGGTGACAGTGCTCTGCTCGCCCACCGCCTGCGCCGTCGATGACACGTATTCGTTGACGCTCTGGATCGCGGCCTTGATGGCGTCGAGCGCGCCGACGACATCGGATGAGATGCCGTTGAGGTTGCCGATTTCGCTGCCGATCCGATCGGTCGCCTGCTTGGCCTGATTGGCCAGGTTCTTCACCTCGCCGGCAACCACCGCAAAACCGCGCCCGGCTTCACCGGCACGCGCGGATTCGATCGTCGCGTTGAGCGCGAGCAGGTTGATCTGGCCGGTGATGCTGCCGATCAGTTCGACGATGCTGCTCATCGCGCCGGCGGCCGAGGACAGCCGCTTGGCCTGCTGGTCCGCATCCTCGACCCGCGTCACCGCCGCCGTGGCGGTCTCCTTCGACTTGGCCATGGCGTCGGCGATCTGCTGCACCGATGAATTGAGCTGCTCGGCGCCGGCCGCGACATGCTCCATCATGCCGCGGACCTTGTCGCCCTTCATCCGGGTGATCACCTGCGAGGTGACGTCGGTCGCGAACTTCACGATCTTGAACGGCTTGCCGTTGAGATCCTTGATGGGATTGTAGGTCGCCTGGATCCAGACTTGACGGCCGCCTTTGCCGGCCCGCTCGAACTCGCCGCTCTGGAACTCGCCGCGTGCCAGCGCCGCCCAGAACTCACGATAGTCGGCGCTCTCGCCCGTACCCGACGGCATGAACATCCGGTGGTGCTTGCCCTTGATCTCGGCGAGCGTGTAGCCGAGCGTCTTGAGGAAATTGTTATTGGCGTCGAGCACATGGCCGCTCAGATCGAACTCGATCACCGCCTGGGACTTGCGGATCGCCGCGATCTGGCCGGCGAAGTCGGAGGCATTGAGCTTCTGCTGCGTGACGTCAGAGGCGTATTTCACTACCTTGAACGGACGTCCGGTGTCGTCGAGGATCGGATTGTAGGAGGCGAGAATCCAGACTTCCTTGTTGTCCTTGCCGCAGCGTTTGAACTCGCCCGAGCGGAACTCGCCGCGATTGAGGCTCGCCCAGAACTCCTTGTAGGCAGCGCTGTCACGTTCGCCCGGCAGCACGAACATGCTGTGGTGGCGCCCCTTGATCTCGGCGAGCGAGTAGCCCATCGCATTGAGGAACTGGTCATTTGCGTCGAGGATCGTGCCGTCGAGATTGAACTCGATCACCGCCTGCACGCGCCCGATCGCCGCGATCTTTCCGGCATCCTCGATGCTGCGCATCTTCTGCGAGGTAAGGTCGGAGGCGAACTTGATGATCTTTACCGGCTTGCCGCCTTCGAGCACGGGATTGTAGCTCGCCTGGATCCAGATCGGACGGTTGCCCTTGCCGAAGCGCTTGTACTCGCCGGAGCGGAACTTGCCGGATCTGAGATCGCTCCAGAAGGCGCGATAGTCGGCGCTGTCGCGCATCTCGGGCGACACGAACATGCTGTGGTGCCGTCCCTGGATCTCGGCCAGCGAATAGCCTATCGCGTCGAGAAAATTCTTGTTCGCGGTGATGATCGTGCCGTCGGTGCCGAATTCGATCACGGCCTGCGAGCGATTGATCGCCTCGACCTGAGCCATCGCATCGCGCGACGCCGAGCTGCCTGACCAGAACGCCATGGAGGATCCTCTTTCCGGGATATGGGGCGGCGCCTTGCTCCGCGAGGGGCGCCAGCCGGAACGATGTTTGCGGGGGACAACTCCCACGCGCCCGGAAAGATTTGGTTAAATAATCGGAAATTCAGTAGTTTACCTGCCCGGTGATTGCCGCCTGATGCGTTTTTCCTGATCAGGATGTAAGAAGACGGCAACCGACTTCATCAAAGTACCCAAAAAGGTATTCGGCGCTCCCTCACTGCGAACCCCACGGATGTTGATCCTCGCCATCGATACTGCCCTCGACCATTGCGCCGCCGGCGTTCTCAATACTGATTCGGCCGAGATGATCGCCCACGAAACCTTGCTCATGAAGCGCGGCCATGCCGAGGCGTTGATGCCGCTGCTCGCGCGCGTGATGCAGCAATCCGGCATCGGCTTCGCCGATCTCGACCGCATCGCGGTCACGACCGGCCCCGGGAGTTTCACGGGACTGCGCGTCGGGCTCTCTGCCGCGCGCGGCATTGCGCTTGCCGCCCACAAGCCGGTGGTCGGCGTCACCACACTGTCCGCCTATGCCGCACCGGTTGTCAGCGAGGACCACAATCACCCGGTGATCTCGGCGATCGATGCCCGGCACGATCATCTCTACTATCAGGTCGTGAGCGGCAGCGGCGAGGAGCTGGCCGCGCCCCAGGTTGCGTCGATCGACGACGTGCTCGCCGCCGCACGGTTCGGCGCGCCGCATCTGGTCGGCAATGCCGCGGCGATTCTCGCTGAGCGCTGGCCGCATGAGGATGCAGCGCCAGTCGCGGTTGATACCCAGCCCGGTCCGGATATCGCGTGGGTCGCCTGGCTGGGCGCGGCGGCGGATCCCGCGCACGCGCCGGCGCGGCCGTTCTATCTGCGCGCGCCCGACGTCAAGCCGCCCGCGGGCGCCATGCTAAATCCGGTGCAGACGGCCGTCTCCTGATGAACATGTTCTTCCGGTGGCTCAGCCGCCCCAAACCCTCGATCGAGGCTGCCACGCCGCGCGACGCTGCTCGTCTCGCGCAGATCCACGCCGCCTCGTTTCACCGCGGCTGGGGCGAGGGCGAGTTCGAGACCATGCTCGTCGAGCGCAACACGCTCATCCATCGCTTGCAACTCGGTCGCAAACTCATCGGCTTCATCGTCTCACGCATCGGCGCCGACGAAGCGGAGATTTTGTCGGTCGCACTTGACCCAAATCAGCGCGGTCGCGGCCTCTCTCGTGATTTGTTGCTGACGCATCTGGGGCATCTTGCAGGTCGCGGAGTCCGGACGGTTTTTCTCGAGGTCGAGGAAAACAACCAGCCGGCCCGGCGACTCTATGAACGTGCCGGATTTGCGACCGTCGGCCGGCGGGAACGCTATTACCTTCAGCCCGGCGGGGAACAGTTGAACGCGCTTCTGATGCGCCGGGACTTGTCGTAACCTGCGCTTGGTGGCAGAAAGCGCATCCTTGAGGCGAGAGACGATGACCTCCTTGAAAACAACGCCAGCGCTCAGTTCCACCGGCATCGAGGCCCGCTGTGCCGCCACCGGCATGCGCATGACCGAGCAGCGCCGGGTCATCGCCCGCGTGCTCGCAGAAGCCTCCGACCATCCCGACGTCGAGGAATTGTATCGGCGCTGCGTCGCTGTCGACGACAAGATCTCGATCTCCACGGTGTATCGCACCGTGAAGCTGTTCGAGGACGCCGGCATCATCGAGCGCCACGATTTCCGCGAAGGCCGCGCCCGCTACGAGCAGATGCGTGACAGCCATCACGATCATCTGATCAATCTGCGCGACGGCAAGGTGATCGAATTCACCTCCGAGGAAATCGAGAAGCTGCAGGCGGAGATCGCCCGCAAACTCGGCTACAAGCTGGTCGACCATCGCCTGGAGCTGTATTGCGTGCCGCTCGACGAAGAGACGAATGGCTGACGCAGCACAGGCTTCCCCGCTCGATCTCGTCATTTTCGATTGCGACGGCGTGCTGGTCGACAGTGAGGTGATCTCCTGTCAGGCGCATGCCGACGTGCTCAGCCTGTGCGGCTATCCGATCACCGCCACCGAGGTGTTCGACCGGTTTCTCGGCCGCTCGTCGAAACAGGCGACCATGGAGGTCGAGGCCGAGCTCGGCCGCAGCCTGCCCGATGATTTCAATGCGAGGTTGCAGGAGCGGCTGTTCCGAACGTTCGAGCAGGAGTTGCGCCCCGTCGCGGGGATTTCGGACGCACTCGACGCGCTCGACCTGCCGGTCTGCGTCGCCTCCTCCGGCTCGCACCAGCGCATGCGCGTGAGCCTCGGCGCAACCCGGCTGTATGACCGGCTGGCGCCGCACATCTTCTCGTCGTCGCAGGTCGAGAACGGCAAGCCGGCGCCGGACCTGTTCCTGTTCGCGGCCGCCCAGATGAACGCGCGGCCGGCCGCCTGCGTCGTCGTCGAGGACAGCATCGCCGGTATTCGGGGCGGTCTTGCGGCCGGCATGACCGTGCTCGGGTTCCACGGCGGCAG
Source organism: Bradyrhizobium sp. ORS 285 (assembly GCF_900176205.1). Classification (NCBI taxonomy): domain Bacteria; kingdom Pseudomonadati; phylum Pseudomonadota; class Alphaproteobacteria; order Hyphomicrobiales; family Nitrobacteraceae; genus Bradyrhizobium; species Bradyrhizobium sp. ORS 285. Next base: position 7,641,100 of record NZ_LT859959.1, on the reverse strand, counting down.
CCATTGCCGGCCGCGCTATGCCGACAGCCTGCGCCAGGCCGGAGCCACGCTGGTTTTCGACGACATGCGGCAATTGCCAGCGATTCTGGGCCAGCTTGGCGAGAAAACCGCCCCGCTCGCTGGATTTTCGGCGGTCTAGCCTATATCTGAGCGCGGCGCCGAGATTGGCGCTCCCGACCGCATGCAAGGTTTCATGACGCCGCCGCGCAAGCTGCACATCAAGTCCTATGGTTGCCAGATGAACGTCTACGATGCCCAGCGCATGGTGGACACGCTTGCGCCTGAGGGCTTCGTCGAGACCGCCGAGGCCGGCGACGCCGACCTCGTGATCCTCAACACCTGCCACATCCGCGAGAAGGCATCCGAGAAGGTCTATTCGGAGCTTGGACGCCTCAGGGTGGCGAAGGAGGAGGCGGCGAAGGCCGGCCGTGCGATGCAGATCGCCGTGGCGGGCTGCGTGGCGCAGGCGGAAGGCGGAGAGATCATCGCCCGCGCGCCCACCGTCGACGTCGTGGTCGGCCCGCAGAGCTATCATCATCTGCCGCAGCTGCTCGCCCAGGCGGGCCGCGGCGAGCGCGCGATCGAGACCGAGTTCCCGGCCGAAGACAAATTCGGCTACCTCGCCAAGCCCAGCCGCGAGGCCATCCGTGCCCGTGGCGTCTCGGCTTTCGCGACGGTGCAGGAAGGTTGCGACAAGTTCTGCACCTTCTGCGTGGTGCCGTATACGCGCGGCAGCGAGATGTCGCGGCCGGTGGCGCGGATCGTCGACGATGTCGTGCAGCTCACCGAAAGCGGCGTCCGCGAGATCACGCTGATTGGCCAGAACGTCAACGCCTACCACGGCGAAGGCCCCGACGGCCGCACCTGGACGCTGGGCCGGCTGCTGTACAGGATCGCCGAGATTCCGGGGGTGGCGCGCATCCGCTACTCCACCAGCCATCCCAACGATGTCGATGACAGCCTGATCGCCGCGCATCGCGATCTCCCGGCGGTGATGCCGTTCGTGCATCTTCCGGTGCAGTCGGGATGCGACCGCATCCTGGCGGCCATGAACCGCAAACACAGCGCCGCTGATTACCTTGAGGTCGTCGACCGTTTCCGCAGCGCGCGGCCCGACATTGCATTCTCTTCGGACTTCATCGTCGGGTTCCCCGGCGAGACCGAGGAAGATTTTCGCGCCACCCTCGCGCTGATCGACCAAATCGGCTACGCTGCAGCCTATTCTTTCAAATATTCGCCGCGCCCGGGCACCCCGGCGGCGGACATGCAGGAGATGGTGTCAGCGACCGAGATGGACGAGCGATTGGAGCGACTCCAGAGCTTGATCGACAGCCAGCAGGCAGCCTTCAACAAGGCCGCGATTGGCTCGGTCGTCGACGTGTTGTTCGAGCGCGCGGCGCGCAAGCCGGGCCAGCTGGTCGGACGCACCGCCTACCTGCAACCAGCCCATGTAATGGCGTCCGACGACATCATCGGTCAGGTTCTGCCTGTCAGGATCGACAGCCTCGAGCGTTACAGCCTGCTTGGCGAACTCGTCACGACAGGCGCGGCGCCCCGCCCGGACGCTGCATCCCTCATGTCCATCGGAGGCTGAGCACTTGCCCAAGAGCGCATCGGATTCATCTTCCCTCGCTCCCAGCCGCAAGTTCGACCGCGACATGTCCATGCCCCCTGAAACCCAGGTCGTCATCGATTTCGACGACAACCGCGCCGCTTCCGCCCTGGTCGGCCCGTACGGCCAGAACCTCGCGCTGCTCGAGCGCCGCCTCGGCGTCGTCGTCGATTCCCGCGGCAACCACATCACCATTGGCGGCAGCCGCGACGGCTGCGACGCCGCGCGCCGCGTGCTGGAATCGCTGTACGCGCAGGCGGTGAAGGGCATGGACCTGTCGCAGGGCGACGTCGAAGGCGCGATCCGCGCCGTGGTCGCGCAAGGTTCGCTGTTCGAGTTCGACGCCAAGAATGCGAAGAACGCGTTCGAGAGCATCAATCTGCGCAAGCGCCCGGTGCGCGCCCGCACCGCCGCGCAGGATTCCTACATCCGCGCGCTGAAGCGCCACGAGCTGGTATTCGGCATCGGCCCGGCCGGCACCGGCAAGACCTGGCTCGCGGTCGCGCATGCCGCGCAGCTGTTCGAGCGCAAGGAAGTCGATCGCATCATCCTGTCGCGCCCTGCAGTCGAGGCCGGCGAGCGGCTCGGTTTCCTGCCCGGCGATCTCCGCGAGAAGGTCGATCCCTACCTGCGCCCGATCTACGACGCACTGTACGACCTGATGGATGCGCGCGTCGTCGAGCGCGCGCTGCAGGCCAACGAGATCGAGATCGCGCCGCTCGCCTTCATGCGCGGCCGCACCCTGACCAACGCCGCGATCATTCTCGACGAGGCGCAGAACACGACATCGATGCAGATGAAGATGTTCCTGACGCGTCTGGGCGAGAACAGCCGCATGATCATCACCGGCGATCCCTCACAGGTCGATCTGCCGAATGGCCAGACCTCCGGGCTCGCCGAAGCCGCACGCCTGCTCGACGGTGTCGAGGGGATCGCGCAGGTCAGGTTCACCGGCGAGGACGTCATCCGCCACGAATTGGTGGCGCGCATCGTTGCCGCCTATGAGGGCCCGAAAGCCCGCTGACGCGAGAGCACACACGCCGATGCGCGCGTCGTGAAGCGCCATCCGCACAGATATCGATCAGGATGCCACAAAGTCCCATTCCCATTACCGAGGTCATTGTCGCCGCCGATTGCTGGCAGGACCAGCCCGACGCCGAAGACGTCATACAACGCGCCATCCTCGCCGCCGCCGAGATGGTCGAGGCCGATGTCGGCGACGCCGAAATCGCGGTCATGCTCACCGATGACCGGGGCATCCGTACGCTGAACAGCAACTGGCGCGGCATCGACAAGCCAACCAACGTGCTGTCGTTTCCGGCGCTGCAGCCGACCGGCCTGCGAAGCGAGGACGACGCGCCGCGCATGCTCGGTGACATTGCCATTGCCTATGAGACGATGCGGCGCGAGGCCGACGACGAGCAGAAGCCGTTCGAGCATCATCTCAGCCATCTCACCGTGCACGGCTTCCTGCATCTGATCGGCTACGATCACGAGACCGACGACGAGGCCGAGGAGATGGAGGCGTTGGAGACCGAGATCCTGGCCCATCTCGGCATCCCCGATCCCTATGCCGACCGGGAACGGATCAATTGACCATGGCCGATTCCGAGCCCATCCACGACAATCCGCGCAACACGCGCAACCTTCCGGCTGTCGTGCCGCCGTCCGAGCTCGGCCGCTCGCCGAGCGAGAGCTGGCTGCTGCGCGCGCTGCGCAATCTGTTCGGCTGGAAGGGCGGCGGCTCCGTCCGCGACGATTTGCAGGTCGTGCTCGATGCCTCGACGCCTGACGACATCGGCTTCTCCGCGGTCGAGCGCACGCTCCTGCGCAACATCCTCGACCTGCACGAGCGGCGCATCGCCGACGTCATGGTGCATCGCGCCGACATCGTCGCCGTCCGGCGCGACATCACGCTCGGCGAACTGATGAGCCTGTTCGAGAGCGCGTCGCATTCACGGCTCGTCGTCTACAACGACACGCTCGACGACCCCGAGGGCATGGTGCACATCCGCGACCTGCTCGCTTACATGACGGCGCAGGCGCGCATCTCCGATGATGCAAAGGCCCGGCGCAAGAAGCCGCTGCCCGCCGGGCTCGACCTGAAGAGCGTCGAGCTGTCGATGCCGCTGTTCGAGGCCAATATCATCCGCAAGCTGCTGTACGTGCCGCCGTCGATGCGCGCGATCGACCTGCTGGCGCAGATGCAGGCCTCGCGCATTCATCTTGCGCTGGTGGTCGACGAATATGGCGGCACCGACGGGCTGGTCTCGATCGAGGACATCGTCGAGCAGATCGTCGGCGAGATCGACGACGAACATGACAGCGACGAGCCGCCGGCGATCATGCGCCAGGCCGACAACGCCTTCATTGCGGATGCCCGCGCCAGCCTCGACGACGTGCGCCGGGTGATCGGCGAGGAGTTCGTGACCGGCGAGGCCGGCGAGGGCGTCGAGACGCTCGGCGGCTATCTCGTCAACCATGTCGGCCGGCTGCCGGTGCGCGGTGAGCTGATCTCCGGCCCCGGCAACTTCGAGGTCGAGGTGCTCGACGCCGATCCGCGCCGGGTCAAGCGCCTGCGGATCGCGCCGCGCAAGGAGCGGCCGGTGCCGCGGCCGCCGCGCGAGAGCCGGCGCCGCGAGGCGTTGTCCGAGACGGGCACGCCGTCGGAGCCATCGCGGCCGGCCGATGCCAGCCCGGCGCCCAGCAATGACGACAGCAGCCCGCCCCAAGGCGACGGCGCAAAAGGCGACGGAGCAAGCTCACAGTGATCCGCACCACGATGATGCGCGACCTCGCCGCCAGCGTCGTTCTGGCCTGGGGTTGGAGGCGCGCGGCGATCGCGCTCGCCGCCGGCGCCGTCTCCGCGCTGGCGATGGCCCCGTCCAATGCGTGGCCGGTGCTCGCCGTCACCTTTCCCGTAATGGTTTGGCTGATCGACGGCGCGGCGGCGGGACGGCGGCGCGGCATCCCGGCAGCGGCCTTGACCGGCTTCTGCTTCGGCATGGGCTATTTCGTGCCCGGCCTGTACTGGATCGGCAACGCGTTCCTGGTCGACGCCGACACCTTCGCCTGGCTGATGCCGTTCGCGGTGCTCGGGCTGCCCGCCTATCTCTCGCTGTTCCCGGCATTGGGCTTTGCGCTGGCGCGCCTGCTCTGGACTCGCGACTCCAGCCGGATCCTGGCGCTGGCGGCCTGTCTGACCGCGAGCGAATGGTTGCGCGGCCACGCGCTGACCGGCTTTCCCTGGAACACCTTCGGCTACGCCCTGTCGCAGCCGCTCGCGCTGGCGCAATCGGCGTCGCTGATCGGCATCTGGGGCATGACGTTCCTCACCATCGCGATTTTCGCCAGCCCCGCGGTGCTGATCGACGGCAAGAGCTGGCGCCAGCGTTGGCAGGTTCCGGCCGCAGCCGGCGCGCTGCTGATCGTGATGGGCGTGTTCGGCGCCATCCGGCTGGGCCAGCACCCGACCGCCTTCGTCCCCGATCTCAAGCTGCGGATCATGCAGCCCAACCTGCAGCAGGACGTCAAATTCAACTACGGCGCCAAGGCCGAGGTCATGCGGCACTATCTGGCGCTGTCCGACCGCGCCACGGGGCCGAAGGCGACCGGCGTGCGCGATACCAATGTCCTGATCTGGCCTGAATCGGCATTTCCGTTCTTCCTGACCCGCGAAGCCGACGCCATGGGCCAGATCGCCGACCTGCTATCGCCCGGGACGGTGCTGATCACCGGTTCAGTGCGCGCCCCGGACGGCCCGCGGACCACGCCGATCACCCGTGCCTACAATTCGATCTATGTGATCGACCACGACGGCACCGTGCTCTCGGTCTACGACAAGCTTCATCTGGTGCCGTTCGGCGAGTTCCTGCCGTTCCAGAATCTTCTCGAGCGGATCGGGCTGGAGCAGCTGACGCGCGTGCAGGGCGGCTTCATTGCAGGCACCATGCGACGCAACCTGGACGTGCCACACGCACCGCGTGTTCTTCCTTTGATCTGCTACGAGGCCATCTTTCCGAGTGATAGTGTGCCGCACGAGGAGCGACCGGGCTGGATTGTTAATCTCACAAATGACGGCTGGTTCGGCATATCGACTGGTCCTCATCAGCATCTGCAGCAGGCGCAGTGGCGCGCGATCGAACAGGGACTTCCATTAGTTCGATCAGCGAACACGGGCATCTCCGCAGTGATCGATCCTGTCGGCCGCATCGTCGCGCAACTATCTCTCGGCGCGGAAGGCGTGCTGGATTACGCGCTGCCTGTTGCGCTGCAGCCCTCTATTTATGCGAGATTTGGCGATATCCCTGTGGCCATTCTGTTAGTGCTCGCCCTGAGCACGGTCGTTCGCAGACGTGTTGCTCAAAAGCTTCCCTGACGGCAGCAAGATCTGAATTCTTTCCGGGTGCGTAAGATTTTTTTTGACATCCAAAACCCCAAGTGTTGACAGATAGCTGCTGCAATTCGCATTCTCGCGCGGCAGCATGATCCGCTCAGTTCGCTGCTCGACCGTCCATCGTTAGTACGACATGCGAGCAGAAATTGACGGTGTGAGCGCCTGAGGCATACTGCGATCGCCTCGTTCCGAGGCCCTGATTCAAGGAGTTGAGAGATGTCGACGAAAGCGCCCAACCCTGTTGACAAGCATGTCGGCAGCCGGGTGCGGATGCGCCGTATCATGTTGGGCATGAGCCAGGAAAAACTTGGTGAGGCTCTCGGACTCACGTTCCAGCAGATACAGAAGTACGAAAAAGGCACCAATCGAGTCGGCGCCAGCCGGATCCAGCAGATCTCAGAAGTCCTGCAGGTCCCTGTCTCGTTCCTGTTCGAAGGCGTCCCGAGTGGTGGGACCAATGGTGAAGCTTTCGGCGAGGGCGCCTCTCCGGCCTATGTGTCTGATTTCCTGGCAACCTCTGAAGGACTGGCGTTGACCCGCGCATTCACGCGGATCCACGACTCCAAGCTTCGCCGCAGCATCGTCGACCTGGTCGAGCAGATCGCTGATCGCGAGGCACCGGAAGAGGGCTAGAGCTGAGCCACGCTGATGCGCTGGCGCTGACATTCCTATTGCGACCGCTCTCATATGAACGCTTCTCATATGAATGTCAGCGCCTCCGGGGGGCCATGAGCGAAGCCAGCTTTGCGGACGTTGCGGATACGGCTCGTGTTCCGCAATGCCGATGAGCCGATAGACAAGTTGGATGATGATCATTAGAGCGCGATGGCTCCCCTTCGGGAAACGCTGTCGCGCTCTAAATCATTTTGTGCGCATGTGGCGCCCGGCAGCGGGCAGCAACGCCGGCCGAGATTCGCGCGTCAACGCCCTCCATTTGATACCTTTCGCTAACCATCAAGAACTCCTGACCGAAACTCATGACCACCACAGTCAATCCGTTCGATAGTCGCACAATTCTCGATGGCATCCGGCAATGGGTCGAGATCGAGACCCCGACTGACGCCCCCGATCAGGTCAACCGACTGGCCTCGGTGGTCGCCGACGGCTATCGCGGGCTCGATGTCGCGCTGGAGCGGATCGCGGGGCGCGATGGCTGCGGCGATCATCTGGTGGTGCGCTCCTCATGGGGACAGAACGAGCCGGGCATCCTCGTGCTGAGTCATCTCGACACGGTGCATCCGCTCGGCTTCATCGAGCGCCTGCCGTTCTCGATCGATGGCGACATCGCTTACGGCCCCGGCATCTACGACATGAAGGGCGGCGCTTATCTCGCCTATCACGCCTTCCGCCAACTCTGCACCGCCGGCGAGACAACGCCGCTCGGCATTACTCATTTGTTCGTCTCCGACGAGGAGATCGGCAGTCCGACGTCGCGTGCGCTGATCGAGGACGAAGGCCGCAAGGCCAAATATGTGCTGGTCACCGAGCCGGCGCGCGATGGTGGCAAGATCGTCACCGGCCGCAAGGGCGTGGCCCGCTTCGACGTGTCGATCCGCGGCATTCCTGCGCATGCCGGCACGCGCCCACAGGATGGACGCAGTGCGATCCGCGAACTCGCCAACGTGATCCACGCACTCGAAGCGCTCAATGACACCGAACGCGGCATCACGGTGAATGTCGGCGTCGTCCGCGGCGGCACGCGTCCGAACGTGATCGCCGAGGAAGCCTATGCCGAGGTCGATGCGCGGCTGCCGACACCTGGCGATGCCGACGAGATCGTGCCGAAGATCCTGGGCTTGAAGTCGCGCAGCGAAGGGGTGACCGTCGAGGTCAGGGGCGAGGTCAATCGGCCGCCTTACGTCAAGGGCAATGCCGGCGCAGCGCTGTTCGAGCATGCGAGAACGCTCGCGGAGGAGCTCGGCTTCGATCTCGTCGACACCTATACGGGCGGCGGCTCCGACGGCAATTTCACGGCGCCGTTCACGGCAACGCTCGATGGTCTCGGCGTCGACGGCAAGGGCGCGCATACGCATTACGAGCAGATGTTCATCTCCTCGATCGAGCCGCGCGCGCGGCTGCTGCACCGTCTCTACCAGACCCTGCGATGAACACCGCGATGATCCCCGTCGACGACGATCACACCGGCACCGAGGCCCTGCATGGCCACGGCTCGTTCTTCGGCCGGCGCAAGGGCCACAAGCTCCGTGCGCACCAGGCGGATCTGGTCGAGAACCTGCTGCCGCACCTCGCGCTCGATCTCTCCGCTCCCGCCGATGTCGTGCTGCCTGGGCTGTACGACCCGCCGGTCGAGGCGCTGCGTCTCGAGATCGGATTCGGCGGCGGCGAGCATCTCGCCGCCGAGGCCAAGGCGTTTCCGACGACCGGCTTCATCGGCTGCGAGCCCTACGTCAACGGCATGGCGAAGATCCTCTCGGCGATCGAAGCCGACAACATCGCCAATGTCCGGCTGCTCGCCGGCGATGCCGCCGAACTGCTCGCCTGGCTGCCGCCGCAATCGCTGCAACGGATCGATCTGATCCATCCTGATCCCTGGCCGAAGCGGCGACATTGGAAGCGGCGCTTCGTGCAGGACGCGACCATCGTCGCGATGGCCCGCGCGCTCAAGCCGGGCGGAGAATTCCGCTTCGTCAGCGACATCGCCGATTACTGCGCCTGGACGCTTTGGCATCTGCTGCGCTCGCCTGATTTCGCCTGGACAGCGGAGCGCGCCGACGACTGGCGCCTGCCATGGCCGAACTACACGATGACGCGCTACGGCCGAAAGGCCACGCGCGAGGGGCGCGTAGCGAACTATCTGATCTTCCGTCGGCGTTGATGCCGCCGCGCTAGAGCATGATCCGGAAAAGTGGAAACCGGTTTTCCGAAAAGATCATGCTCAAACAAATAGATTAGATCATGATGCGTTTCCGCCGAAACGCATCATGATCTAATGACGCGTCTTCCAGAACGCCACCACGCGCTCGGCCGTCGATGAAGACAGGCGTGCATAGTTCACGCGGATGGCATCGAGGTCGCGCTGCGCGGGCACGCGCCTCGGCCCAAGGCGGAGCTGGATCAGCGCCTGCACGGTGCTCCAGTCGAGGCCGACGGTCCGGCCGAGAATGAGCAGCGGATCGTGGCGATCGCCCGACACCAGCCGATCGAGAGCCGCGAGCTTCAGCCCGGTCATCGCGGCCAGCGCAGCGATGACCTCTTCATATTTGTGCTCGCCTGCAAAGCCGAGCAGCGCGGCTTCATCCAGGGCGTCGGCTTCATAGAGCGACAGAATCGTCCGCTGCGCCGGCACGAAGTTGCGCTTGCTGGCGGCTGCGCTCACGGTCCCTGCGAGCTCCGCAACGGCCTGCCTGATCTTGGTCTGCCGCTCCGGCCCGACCACATCGAACAGCCGGCGCTTGACCACATCGAGAGAGCCTTCGAGCAGCCGCTTGAGGTGCTCGTCAGAGAGATCGCCACGCTTGCCAACCGCAAGCGTCAGCACGCCGTCGAAACTTGCACGATTGATCAGGTCCGAATAGCCGCGAGCCGAAAACTCCGCACCATCGTTCGCTGCCGTCCGCCGCACCACATCGCGATCACCGCGGCGCACCAGCACATCCGTCGTCTCCGGCGAGAGCCGCGCGCGCTCGGCGATCGCGAGCAGATGGCCCTGGCTCTTGCCTTGGGCGATGTCGATCAGCGCGCCGTCGTCGAGCGCCGGCGAACGGCGCAGCAGCGGACCGGCCACCGCGACTTCATCATCGCGCGCGAGCTGGCCGATCACGACGCGCGGTGCTTTCACGAGCCGCGACAAGCGCTCGGACAGATCGACCCGCGTCGCCCGATCCGCGAGCGGCACCAGATCGACCAGCAGGCCGTCGAACAGATTGATGTGCTCGGGGCGCAGCCTCGTTGCGTCTTCAAGAAAGAGATCGGCAATGCGACGCGTCGCCTCGACGCAACGCTCCGCGTCGCCGTGCCGGACAATCCCGTCGAGGCCGGGGATCAGCGCAGTAGCTGGGGTCATGACAACAACTCATACGCAACGCGACACATGTCCGTGCCCCGCCTCCGAATGAGCGCCGGACGTAGGGCACGCCACCTGATGGCTATTTTTAGATGATCTTGGTGAATGAAGGATTAGGCCCGGCCCACGGCCCTGTACGGGCCCGCCGGACGCGTGGGCACGCTCATCTGGGGTTCCGGCCTCCGAGTCTGGCCGAGACAACCCTTGCCGACAGCCGGCAAAGCGGCTATATGAGCGCCATCAAACATCATCTCATATACGATCGCGTAGTGAGGGTGGGCCCTTCCGGACCCGCTCTTTTTTGTTACCTGGATCGCTCCGCCCCTGGCGCGATCGGTCCGGTGAGCGCGATCGAACCGGCCTGACGGTCAAAACATACGGCCGAAACAAGCAAGACACGCGATCGACGCCTCGATGACGGAACCGACCCTCACAGCCGCTGATACCGACCTTCTGACCGAGCCCCGGCTCGTCGTCGAGCCGGGCGTGGCGGCGCGCGTCGCGGCAGTGGCCGACCCGGTGCTGCAGGGAATGGGTTACCGCCTGGTGCGGATCCGCATCTCCGGCGAGTCCGGCTGCACCGTCCAGGTGATGGCCGAGCGTCCCGACGGCACCATGCAGATCGAGGATTGCGAGGCGGTGTCGCGGGCGCTGTCGCCGGTGCTGGATATTGCCGACCCGATCGACCGCGCCTACCGGCTCGAGATTTCCTCGCCGGGCATCGACCGCCCGCTGGTGCGCCGCTCCGATTTCGAGCGCCATCTCGGGCATCTCGTGAAGATCGAGATGGCGGTGGCGCATCAGAACCGCAAACGCTTCCGCGGTATCATCAAGGGCGTGGAAGGCGATGGCGTGCGGATCACCCGCGACGACGTCGCCAAGGACCAAGACCCGGATGTCGTGCTGCCGATGACGGACATCGGCGACGCCAAGATGGTCCTGACGGACGAGCTGATCGCCGAGTCCATGCGCCGCGGCAAGGCAGCCGAGCGCGAGAAGAAGCGCGACCTCGGGCTTGCGCCGCCGCTGGCGCCGCATGCCAAGCCGGCGGCCCAGGCCAAGCCGAAACCGAAGTTGAAGGAGAAGCAGCCGGCCAAGAAGCCGCTGCCGACCAACACCAAGAAACATCGCCTCGCCGCCGATCGCGCGCGCAGAGGCGAGATCGATCCTGATTAGAGGAGACTGAACCATGGCCGTCAGCGCCAACCGGTTGGAACTGCTGCAGATCGCCGACGCCGTCGCGCGCGAGAAGTCGATCGACCGCGGCATCGTGATCGCCGCCATGGAAGACGCGATCGCCAAGGCCGCCCGCGCCCGCTATGGCAGCGAGACCGACGTTCACGCCGAGATCGACCCGCGCAAGGGCGAGCTCCGGCTGTCGCGCCACATGCTGGTGGTCGAGAAGGTGGAAAACCCGTCCAACCAGATTTCGCTCGACGACGCCCGCCGCGCCAACCCGGGCGCGCAGATCGGCGACACCATCGCCGACACCTTGCCGCCGCTCGAGTACGGCCGCATCGCCGCGCAGTCGGCCAAGCAGGTCATCGTGCAGAAGGTGCGGGAGGCCGAGCGCGACCGGCAGTACCAGGAGTTCAAGGACCGCATCGGCGACATCGTCAACGGCGTCGTCAAGCGCGTCGAATATGGCAGCGTGATCCTCGACCTCGGCCGCGGCGAGGCGATCATCCGCCGCGACGAGATGCTGCCGCGCGAGGTGTTCCGCAACGGCGATCGCGTCCGCGCCTATGTCTTCGACGTCCGCCGCGAGACCCGCGGGCCGCAGATCTTCCTGTCGCGCACCCATCCGCAATTCATGGCCAAGCTGTTCGCGCAGGAAGTGCCGGAAATCTATGACGGCATCGTCGAGATCAAGGCGGTCGCCCGCGATCCCGGCTCGCGCGCCAAGATCGGCGTGGTGTCGCGCGATTCTTCGGTCGACCCGGTCGGCGCCTGCGTCGGCATGCGCGGCTCGCGCGTGCAGGCCGTGGTGAACGAGCTGCAGGGCGAGAAGATCGACATCATTCCGTGGTCGCCCGATATCGCGACCTTCGTGGTCAACGCGTTGGCGCCGGCCGAAGTGGCCAAGGTCGTCATCGACGAGGACCGCGAGCGCATCGAGGTCGTGGTGCCCGACACCAACAACCAGCTGTCGCTGGCAATCGGCCGCCGCGGCCAGAACGTCCGCCTGGCCTCGCAGCTGACCGGCTGGGACATCGACATCCTGACCGAGCAGGAGGAGTCCGAGCGCCGTCAGGCCGACTTCGAGAACTCCACCCGCGTGTTCATGGAATCGCTCAACGTCGACGAGGTCGTCGGTCAGCTGCTGGCCTCCGAAGGCTTCACCTCGGTCGAGGAGCTGGCGCTGGTGGATCTCAAGGATCTGGCCGGCATCGAAGGCTTCGACGAGGAGACCGCGACCGAGCTGCAGACCCGCGCCCGCGAATTCCTGGAGCAGCAGGAGGCCGAGCTCGAGGCCAAGCGCAAGGAGCTCGGGGTCGAGGACGCGGTGAAGGCCGTGCCCGGCGTCACCTCCAAGATGCTGGTCAAGTTCGGCGAGAACGACATCAAGACCGTCGACGACCTCGCCGGCTGTGCCACCGACGATCTGGTCGGCTGGGTCGAGCGCAAGGACGGCGGCGAGCAGACCAAGTATCCCGGCATTCTCGATGGTCTCGAGGTGTCGCGCGACGACGCCGAAGCCATGGTGATGCAGGCCCGCGTCAAGGCCGGCTGGATCACCGAGGCCGATCTCGCCAAGGGCGAGGCTGCCGAGGACGAAGCCGAAGGACAGCCCGCCTGACCCATGATGGACGCCGCGATGACCCCCGCCATGACGCTGCTGGCTTGAGATGAGGAGCCGCACCACCGCATGCTCGCTTTGGCCGACCCCGAGCTCGACAATGGACCGCGGACCCAGAAGTCCGCGACCATGCGCATGTGCGCGGTCAGCCGCGAGGTGCGGCCGATCGGCGAGCTGATCCGCTTCGTGGTCGGCCCGTCGGGCGACGTCGTGCCCGACATCAAGCGCAAGCTGCCCGGACGGGGGTTGTGGATCACAGCCTCGCGGCTGGCGGTTGCGGAAGCGGTGCGGCGTCACCATTTCAGCCGTGGCTTCAAGACAAACGTCCGCGCCCAACCGACGCTCGCCGAGGATCTCGAGGCCCTGCTGGCCCGGAGCGCGATCGAAGCGCTGGGAATAGCGGCCAAGGCCGGCCAAGTCGTCTCGGGTTTTTCCAAGGTCGAAGCAGCGCTGTCGCAGCGGCAGTCGCGGGCCACATTGGCCGCCCTGATCCACGCCTCGGACGGCGCAGCCGACGGAATTCGCAAGCTCGATGCCATGGTGCGGTCGAATGATGGGGATCAAGGTCAAGCCCTGACATTTCCGATCATCTGCTGCCTCACTTCGGCAGAATTGGATTTGGCACTTGGGCGCTCAAATGTGATACATGCTGCCGTGCTCGCAGGCCCGGCGAGCAGGACATTCCTGTCGCGCAGCCAGACACTGGTCCGATACCGGTCGGCCGACGCTGACAAGATTGCCGGAACCGCGGCCTCGAAATCTGCTTCGACTTCGAAGACATAGCGACGATTACACGACGATTGCACGAATGGGACGGTGCGGCAGACCCGCACGCAGGTAAACGAGATTAGGACGACTGAATGGCCGATCAAAACACTCCGGGCGACAAGAAACTCGGTGTCCCGAGCAAGACCTTGACGCTCAAGCCGCGCGTCGAGACTGGCACGGTGCGTCAGAGTTTCCCGCACGGCCGGAGCAAGCAGGTGGTGGTCGAGAAGCGCGGCACCAAGCGCCGCGTCGGCGATGGGGCGCCCGATGCGCCGCATGCGCCGGAGCCGACCGTCGCCAAGGCGCCGCCACCGCCGCCGCCGAGCAACCGCCCGTCGGGCCCGCGTCCGTCCGGTCCTCAGCGTAGCGGCTCCGGCGTCGTGCTGCGCACCCTGACCGAGGATGAGCGCTCGGCCCGCGCCAGCGCGCTCGCCGATGCGCGCGTCCGCGACATCGAGGAGCGCCGCCAGGCCGAGGAAGAAGCCCGCCGCCGCGCCGAGCGCGAAGCCGCTGAACGCGCCGAGCGCGAGGCTGCCGAGGCGCGCCGCAAGGCCGAGGAAGAGCGTCACCGCCACGAAGAGGAAGCCAAGCGCAAGGCCGAGCTCGAGGCCAAGAAGCGCTTCGGCGAAGGCGAAGCGCCGCGTCCGGCCGCCGCAGCGGCCCCGCAGCCGACCGCGACCGCCCCGGCCCGCCAGGCCCAGGCGCCCGGCCGCCCGATCGGCGCACCCGGTAGCCGGCCGCCGCAGATCGGTGGTCCGAGCTCGCGGCCGCCCGGCACTCAGCCGGCAGGCGCCCGCCCTGCCGGAGCCCGTCCGGCCGGTGGCGGCCCGCTCGGCCGTGCGCCTGGCGTCGCCGCGGGTCCCGACGAGGATGAAGGTCCGCGCCAGATCCGCCGTGGCCCCGGTGGCGCTGCGCGTCCCGCGCCGCCGCCGAAGACCACGCACAAGCCCGGCCCGCAGAAGCAGCGCGGCCGCCTGACCGTCGTCACCGCGCTCACCGCCGACGATGTCCGCGAGCGCTCGATCGCCTCGTTCCGCCGCCGTACCCAGCGCCTGAAGGGCCATGCGGCGAACGAGCAGAAGGAAAAGCTGATCCGCGAGGTCACGATTCCCGAGGCGATCACCATCCAGGAGCTCGCGAACCGCATGTCGGAGCGCGCAGTCGACGTGATCCGTCTGCTGATGCGCCAGGGCGCGATGCACAAGATCACCGACGTGATCGATGCCGACACCGCACAGTTGATCGCCGAAGAACTTGGCCACACCGTCAAGCGCGTTGCCGCGTCGGACGTGGAAGAGGGCCTGTTCGACGTCGTGGACGATTCCAGCGACACCGAGCCGCGTTCGCCGGTCGTGACCGTCATGGGTCACGTCGACCACGGCAAGACCTCGCTGCTCGACGCGCTGCGCCACGCCAACGTGGTGTCGGGCGAAGCCGGCGGCATCACCCAGCACATCGGCGCCTATCAGGTGACGGCGCCGGATAGCGGCAAGAAGATCACCTTCATCGACACGCCCGGCCACGCCGCGTTCACCGCGATGCGCGCCCGCGGCGCCAAGGTCACCGACATCGTCGTGCTGGTCGTCGCGGCCGATGACGGCGTCATGCCGCAGACGATCGAGGCCATCAACCACGCCAAGGCGGCGAAGGTGCCGATGATCGTGGCGATCAACAAGATCGACAAGCCCGACGCCCGTCCCGAGCGCGTCCGCACCGAGCTGCTTCAGCACGAGGTGCAGGTCGAATCGCTCGGCGGTGAAGTCGTCGACGTCGAAGTGTCCGCCAAGAACAAGACCAATCTCGATCGTCTGCTCGAGATGATCGCGCTGCAGGCCGACATCCTCGACCTCAAGACCAATTCGGATCGTCCGGCCGAGGGTACCGTGATCGAAGCCAAGCTCGATCGCGGCCGTGGTCCGGTCGCCACCGTGCTGGTCCAGCGCGGCACGCTGCGGGTCGGCGACATCATCGTCGCCGGCGCCGAGATGGGCCGCGTCCGCGCGCTGATCTCGGATCAGGGCGAGACCTTGCAGGAGGCCGGTCCCTCGGTCCCGGTCGAGGTGCTCGGCTTCAACGGTCCGCCGGAAGCCGGCGATCGTCTCGCCGTCGTCGAGAACGAAGCCCGCGCCCGCCAGGTCACGAGCTACCGCGCGCACCAGAAGCGCGAGAACGCGGCCGCCTCGATCTCCGGCATGCGCGGTTCGCTCGAGCAGATGATGTCGCAATTGAAGACGGCGGGCCGCAAGGAATTCCCGCTGGTCATCAAGGCCGACGTGCAGGGCTCGCTGGAAGCCATTCTCGGCTCGCTGGAGAAGCTCGGCACCGACGAGGTCGCCGCCCGCATCCTGCATGCCGGCGTCGGCGGCATCAGCGAGTCCGACGTCACGCTGGCGGAAGGCTTCAACGCCGCGATCATCGGCTTCTCGGTCCGAGCCAACAAGGAAGCGGCTGCGCTCGCCAAGCGCAACGGCATCGAGATCCGCTACTACAACATCATCTACGACCTCGTGGATGACGTGAAGAAGGCGATGAGCGGCCTGCTTGCGCCGACGCTGCGCGAGACCATGCTCGGCAATGCGCAGATCCTGGAGGTGTTCAACATCTCCAAGGTCGGCAAGGTCGCCGGCTGCCGCGTCACCGACGGCACCGTCGAGCGCGGCGCCAATGTCCGCCTGATCCGCGACAACGTCGTGGTTCACGAGGGCAAGCTGTCGACGCTGAAGCGCTTCAAGGACGAAGTGAAGGAAGTGCAGGCCGGCCAGGAGTGCGGCATGGCCTTCGAGAGCTACGGCGACATGCGTGTCGGCGACGTCATCGAATGTTATCGCGTGGAGACCATTCAGCGCTCGCTGTAAGTCCGAATCCTACAGAGCGCGCTGCATTCAAGTGAGCAGCGATTCCGTGCATCTGCGGAATCGCTGCGCAGCTTGAACTTAACCAAGCGTCGTTGAACTCAATCAGAATGATCCTCTCGCCCGCGTCAGCGCGGGGCGATGATCCATTGGATATTTCGCAACATGCCTCGTCATCATCAGAGGGGAAGCGCGGCTTCCGGGGGCTCGCAGCGCCAGCTGCGCGTCGCCGAAACCGTGCGCCACGCTGTCGCCGACATTCTCAGTCAGGGTCATGCGCACGATCCGGACCTGGAGGGACACATCATTACGGTGCCCGAAGTCCGCATGTCGCCCGATCTCAAGCTTGCAACGATCTACATCATGCCGCTCGGCGGACGCGACACGGACGTCGTGCTCGCGGCGCTGGAGCGCAACAAGAAGTTCCTGCGCGGCGAAGTCGCGCGGCGCGTTAACCTGAAATTTGCACCTGACGTCCGCTTCCGCGTCGACGAGCGATTCGACGAAGCGGAACGGATCGAGAAATTACTAAGAACACCTGCGGTGCAGAGAGATCTCAACTCGGATTCGGAAGAGAGCTGATGACCATTCCCCCCGAAACCGGCACTGTCGAATCGCTTCCCGCCGATACGATCGCCGTCAATGCGAAAAAAAATCATTCGGCCGACGGACGTCCGCGCGACAACAATGATCCGCGCAACAAGCAGCGCCAAGGAAACCATCAGGGACAGCCGCGCCGCGACCGTCGCGACGTTCATGGCTGGGTGGTGCTCGACAAGCCGATCGGCATGACTTCGACGCAGGCCGTCGCCGTTGCCAAGCGGCTGTTCCAGGCCAAGCGCGCCGGCCATGCCGGCACGCTCGATCCGCTCGCCTCGGGCGGGTTGCCGATCGCGCTGGGCGAGGCGACCAAGACCGTTCCGTTCGTGATGGACGGCCGCAAGCGCTACCGTTTCACCGTCACGTGGGGCGCGGAGCGCGATACGGACGACACCGAAGGCCGCGTCGTCCACACCAGCGAGAGCCGGCCGGACGTCGAAGCGATCCGTGCGCTGCTGCCGCAATTTACCGGCCGCATCGAACAGACCCCGCCGCGCTATTCCGCGATCAAGATCCAGGGCGAGCGCGCCTATGACCTCGCCCGCGATGGCGAGGTCGTCGAGTTGCAGCCGCGTCCGGTCGAAATCCACGAATTGACCCTCGTCGACCAGCCCGACGCCGACCATTCGGTGTTCGAGGCGGAATGCGGCAAGGGAACCTATGTCCGGGCGCTGGCCCGCGACATGGGCCGCATCCTCGGCTGCTACGGCCATATCAGCGCGCTCCGGCGGACCCTGGTCGGTCCGTTTACCGAGAACGACATGATTCCGCTGGAACAGCTGGAGGCTTTGTGCAATAGAGCCGCGTCCGGTGAGGGAAACCTCGCCGACGCACTGCTGCCCGTTGAGACCGCGCTGGACGACATCCCGGCACTGGCCGTCACGCGGGCTGACGCGGCAAGGCTCCACCGGGGCCAGGCCGTCTTGTTGCGCGGACGGGATGCGCCCCAGAGTAGCGGCACAGTCTATGTCACGGTCGCAGGCCGCCTTTTGGCGCTTGCCGAAATTGGCAATGGCGAACTCATCCCCAAGCGCGTGTTCAACCTGACCGGACTGACTGCCAGCTCCGGTCGCAACGAAAGAGATTGACGATGTCGGTGACCGCAGAGCGCAAGGCGGAAATCATCAAGGCGAACGCCACCAAGGCCGGTGATACCGGTTCTCCCGAGGTGCAGGTCGCGATCCTGTCGGAACGCATCAACAACCTGACGAACCATTTCAAGACCCACGGCAAGGACAATCACTCCCGCCGCGGCCTCCTGAAGCTGGTGTCGACCCGCCGTTCGCTGCTGGACTATCTGAAGAAGAACGACGAGGCGCGCTACAAGGCGCTGCTCGAGAAGCACAACATCCGTCGTTGAGCTTCGACCTCGAGTGAGCGCGCGCGAGTTCGCGCGCGTGATGGCATGGTCCTGAGAACGCCGCAGGTCGCGGCGTTCGCGAAGTCCGGGATCATGCGGTCTGGCCGGAATCCGGAAAGAAGCGATACGCTGACCCGCCGGTTCCGCCCAGACTGTACAGTACGCCTCAGCAGCAATCCGGCCGCTGGGCGTGACGGGCAAGGTGCCCGTACGACAAGAAGGATGGACGCCATCCGAAATAAGAAAACCATGGCAGGATCGCAGGGCGCTGATCGCAATCCAGCGCCCTGCAATCTTGCGCATGGTTTTTTTGTTTTGGGGGATCTGCCTTCTCTCATCCTATGAAAGAAGATACCCATGTTTACCAAGCATTCCGTCGAGATCGACTGGGGTGGACGTCCCCTCAAGCTGGAAACCGGCAAGATCGCGCGCCAGGCTGACGGCGCCGTCGTCGCCACCTATGGCGAGACCGTCGTGCTGGCGACCGTCGTCGCCGCCAAGGCGCCGCGCGACGGCGTCGACTTCCTGCCCCTGACCGTCGACTATCAGGAAAAGGCCTACGCGGCCGGCCGCATCCCCGGCGGCTATTTCAAGCGCGAGGGCCGTCCGACCGAGAAGGAGACGCTGGTCTCCCGTCTGATCGACCGTCCGATCCGCCCGCTGTTCGTCGACTCCTGGCGCAACGAGACCCAGGTCATCGTGACCGTGCTGTCACACGACATGGAGAACGATCCGGATATCGTGGCGCTAGTCGGCGCGTCCGCTGCGCTGACCCTCTCGGGCGTGCCGTTCAAGGGCCCGATCGGCGCGGCCCGCGTCGGCTTCGCCAATGACGAATACATCCTCAATCCGACCCTCGACGAGATGGCCGACACCCAGCTCGACCTGGTCGTCGCCGGCACCTCGGACGCGGTGCTGATGGTGGAATCGGAGGCCAAGGAGCTCAACGAGGACATCATGCTCGGCGCGGTGATGTTCGGTCACCGTCACTTCCAGCCGGTCATCAACGCGATCATCGAGCTGGCCGAGAAGGCCGCCAAGGATCCGCGCGACGTCGCGATCATCGACAACAGCGCGATCGAGAAGGAGATGCTCGGCATCGCCGAGCAGGACCTGCGCACCGCCTACGCGATTCCGATCAAGCAGCAGCGCTACGCTGCGGTCGGCGCCGTCAAGGAAAAGGTGATGGCCTACTTCTTCCCCGAGGGGCAGGAGCCGAAATACGACAAGCTCCGGGTCGCCGCCGTGTTCAAGGAGCTCGAGGCCAAGATCGTTCGCTGGAACATCCTCGACACCGGCAAGCGCATCGACGGCCGCGATGCCAAGACCGTGCGCAACATCGTCTGCGAAGTCGGCGTTCTGCCGCGCGCCCACGGTTCGGCGCTGTTCACCCGCGGTGAGACCCAGGCGCTGGTCGTGACCACGCTCGGCACCGGCGAGGACGAGCAGTACATCGACGCGCTGTCGGGAACGTACAAAGAGACGTTCCTGCTGCACTACAACTTCCCTCCCTACTCGGTCGGCGAGACCGGCCGCCTCGGCGGCACCAAGCGCCGCGAGATCGGCCACGGCAAGCTGGCCTGGCGCGCGATCCACCCGGTGCTGCCGCCGCATCACGAATTCCCCTACACGACGCGCGTCGTGTCGGAGGTGACGGAGTCGAACGGATCGTCGTCGATGGCGACCGTCTGCGGCTCGTCGCTGGCACTGATGGATGCCGGCGTGCCGCTGAAGCGGCCGACCGCAGGCATCGCGATGGGCCTGATCCTGGAGGGCAGCCGCTTCGCCGTGCTGTCGGACATCCTCGGCGACGAGGACCATCTCGGCGACATGGACTTCAAGGTCGCGGGCACCGAGAGCGGTATCACCTCGCTGCAGATGGACATCAAGATCGAAGGCATCACCGAGGAGATCATGCGTGTGGCGCTCGGCCAGGCGCGTGAGGGCCGCATCCACATCCTGGGTGAGATGTCCAAGGCGCTGACCAACGCGCGCGCCGAGCTCGGCGAATACGCGCCGCGCATCGAGACCTTCAAGATCCCGACCGACAAGATCCGCGAAGTGATCGGCACCGGCGGCAAGGTGATCCGCGAGATCGTCGAGAAGACCGGCGCCAAGGTCAACATCGAGGACGACGGCACCGTGAAGGTCGCCTCCAGCGACGGCGAGGCCATGAAGGCCGCCATCAAGTGGATCAAGTCGATCGCCTCCGATCCGGAGGTCGGCCAGATCTATGACGGCACCGTCGTCAAGGTGATGGAGTTCGGCGCCTTCGTGAACTTCTTCGGCACCCGCGATGGCCTCGTGCACATCTCGCAGCTCGCCGACAAGCGCGTGCAGAAGACTACCGACGTCGTCAAGGAAGGCGACAAGGTCAAGGTCAAGCTGCTCGGCTTCGACGACCGCGGCAAGACCCGGCTGTCGATGAAGGCCGTCGACCAGACCACCGGCGAGGACCTCGAGGCCAAGCAGAAGGACGCGCCCGCCGAGGCGCGCGAAGCCGCCGGCGAGTAAGCTGGTAGCTCATCGATGAGATACGAAGGGCGGCTCTCGGGCCGCCCTTTTCGTTTCGGCGGTCGACATCTCGCAATGACGGATGAGAAAGCTTAAAGCATGATCCGGAAAAGTGCGCAGCGGTTTTCCGAAAAGATCATGCGCAAACAACAACCTAAAGCGCGATGACGATTCATCCTGATCTCATCGCGCTTTAGGCTTCCTCCACGTCCCGCCGGAGGTCACACGTCCATGCCCGAGCTGATCATCCGCATGGCCCGCCCCGAAGAATACGACGCCGTCGCCCGGCTCTGGATGGACAGCTGGTGCTCGACCGGGCTCGATAGCCCGAGCGAGAAGCTGCTGACCTATCTCGCTGACCGCGTGCCGCGCGAGGTTGCCGGCGGCTGGAGCCTCTATGTCGCGGATGACGGTGGCGCGCTCGCCGCGATGCTCGCGATCAACGTCGAACGGCTCTATCTCGACCAGCTGATGATCGCCCCTGCCTATCAGGGCCGCTCGCTCGGCCGACGCCTGCTCGGCTTCACCCGCCAGCTGCTCCCGCACGAGATCTGGCTGCGTTGCGCCGAAGGCAACGAGAGGGCGTGGCGCTGGTATGAACGCGAACGCTTCGTCCTGGAGAAGACGGAGGCCGATCCCGTGCATGGCCGGATCATGAAATATTACCGCTGGAAACGCGGCGATACGCCGGCGGCTTCGCCGTCAAAGCCTTAGGCGAAGCACTCCATGACCTGACTGCCGGACCAGGCCAGACGGCGTCGTGTCGAGGCCATAGCGAAGGCTGAGATCGAGCCGGTCGCTGGCGGTCGTGATCAGACCAAGGCCTGCCGAATAGGTCCACGCCGACAGGCCGAGGCCGTTGGTGACGAAGCTGTCGCCGCCGCCGGAGAAGGCTGCGCCGACCTGCAGTCTCTGGTTCAGGGCGTTGTAGCCGGCGCCGAGATCGGCGGTCAGACGAACCTGCCTCGCCAGCTGGTAGACGGCTTTCAAGCCGGCCGTCGTCGTCAGCTCCTGATAGCTCTGCGGGTCGACGTTGAGGCTGAAGCCGCCGGCCCCGCTTTCCCGATAGGCATCGCTGCGCACGGTGCCGTAGTCGAACCGCAGCGACGGGATCAGCGCGACGTCTGCCGTCAGCGGAATTCGCGTCTTGATACCGACGCCGGCATGACCCGTGACGGAGCGATAGCTTCCGCCCGCGGACGCCGCCATGAAAGTCAGCGACCTGTTCTCGCCGTTGTCGCTCCACCCGCCGTCGAGCTGATAGTCGAGCATCACGTCGCGGCTGATCGCGTAGGCTCCATAGAGTCCGAGCTGGTAGGACGACAGGCCGAGACGGTTCGGCACGGCATCATCGCTGCCCGTGATCGTCTGCCGTGAATAGCCGAAGACGCCGCCGACCATGGCGCGTGGCGACAGCGCCGCATCGGCGCCGAAGGCCAGGCCACCACCGGAGGCGTCATAGCCTGGAACACCATCGCGGCCGGCCTGCCGCGTGACGCTGCCGAGCGGCTGCACCCAGACATTGCGGCCGGCGGCGCCGCTGATCTCATCGAGCCGGTTGGTCATCGTCTGACGGAAATCGCGCTGCGTCACATAGGTCGCCTGCGACGCAGCGCCGGTCAGCACCGGCAGCGTCTGCTTGACCGCGTTGCTCAGCGATGGACCGCTGAGATTATCGAGCGCGACGAACCCTGAAGCCATCGATCCGCTCCAGCCTGCCGAGGTCATCGATAGCCGATACAACGCATCGGCGGCCGCCAGGCCGACCCTGTCGCCGGCCGAGCGCAACGTATCGCCATAGGGTTGGACCAGCGACATCGACGCCAGATCTCCGGTCATGTTGCCGGTGAGATCATAGGTCGAGGTGATCATCTGCGCGCCCGACGCATTGCCGCTGGCCGCGCCGTACAGGCTGGTGAGATTGCCGCGTGACAGCGTGTTGAACAGCACGCTGCCCTCGGGTGTCACCGAGCCGAGCAGCGTGAAGCCGCCGGCTGCACTGCCGGCCGGCGCGACGCCTGCCCCCCAGAAATAACCGTTCTGATAGTTCGTGATGACGAAGCGGCCCGGCGCCTGCGTGCCGAACAGGGCCGGACTGACGATCCGCCACGGCGTGCCTGCTGTCCACGCCCATTGCGGCACTGAATTGGCCGGCACGGGCGCTGACGGCGGCGGCGTGAAGGTGGCGGGATCGTAGGGCAACATGTAGGCCCAATGCGTCACCAGCAGCGTTTCGCCGGTGATCATCTGCATTTCCATGCTGGTGACGCCATTGAGCGTGCGCATATAGCCGAGCCCGACCGTGACAGTGCCGCCGCCCGCCGGCGTGAACAGCATGGTGATCTGTCCCCGCGGCGTGACGAAGCCCTGGATTGTCGAGCTGTCGGTCAACAGGGCCGGACCGATCCGGAGCTGCGCGACGCTGGTGCCGGTGAAGGCGCCGTTGGTCGCCGTGCCCAGGGACCACAGCGTCTGGTCGCCGATCGGGATCGGGTTGGTGAAACTTGTCTTCGGCGACATGTAGGCCAGCAGTTGGGCTGTCGGCACATACCAGTTCGTGTTGGAGATCGTCGAATCCCAGACGGTCGATTGAGACCGCGCCGGCACAGCGCCGGCGACGTATGAGGCGCCCGCCGCGCAGAACGCGACGACGCAGGCCTTCCAATGCGGCATCATCGCCCCCACGATGTCGTCTTGCTGCCGGCGCGAACCCGACTGGCTGCCCAACGCGGGGCCGCGCGTGCCGAGGTCGCGTCAAGGTCGATCGATTATCAGTGGGGGATCGATCGTCTTCAACTGGGAAAAAATGGGCGCATCGCAGCAATCGGCGGCCGCACCCGCCGATCAGACGCCCGCTGTGGACCGGACGGCGACTATTCCGCCTTGAGATCCTCGGGGCGCGGCATCGAGATGACGTTGTAGCCGGAGTCGACGTAGTGGATCTCGCCAGTGACACCACCGGAGAGCTCCGACAGCAGATACAGCGCGGAGCCGCCGAGCTCCTCCAAGGTCACGCCGCGGCCGAGCGGCGAGTGCTTCTGCTGGAACGCGAACATGAAGCGGGCATCGCCGATGCCGGAGCCGGCCAGCGTCCGCACGGGGCCTGCGGAGATCGCGTTCACGCGGATGCTGCGGCGGCCGTAATCGGCGGCGAGGTAGCGCACCGAGGCTTCGAGCGCGGCCTTCGCGACGCCCATCACATTGTAGTTGGGCATCACGCGGTTGGAGCCGTCGAAGGTCAGCGTGATCATGCTGCCGCCGCTCTCCGGCATCAGCTCGGCAGCGCGCTTGGCAATCTCCGTGAAAGAGAAGCAGGAGATCAGCATCGTGCGCGAGAAGTTCTCGCGCGAGGTGTCGGCGTAGCGGCCCTTGAGCTCATTCTTGTCGGAGAAGGCGACGGCGTGGACGATGAAGTCGAGCCCGCCCCAGGCGTCCCGCAAGCTCGTGAAGACGCCGTCGACGCTGGCGATGTCTTCGACGTCGCAAGGCAGCACATGCTTGACGCCGAGCTCGTCAGCCAGCGGACGCACGCGCTTGCCGAGCGCATCGCCCTGATAGGTGAAGGCCATCTCCGCGCCGTGCGCGGCCAGCGTCTTGGCGATGCCCCAGGCGATCGAATGGTCATTGGCGATGCCCATGACCAGACCGCGCTTGCCTGCCATCAGACCCTGCATGATGTCTCTCCTTCGTCATGCCGGGCACGCGCCCTGGCAGCTTGAAACGACCGCCCGTCACAGACGCAAATGGCCGGACATCGGTGCGAAGACATTGCTTCGCGCTGTTGCCCGGCCATGATGCCGATTGGAACGATCCTGTTCGAAACCTTAGGCGTCGAGCTGCTTGAACACCAGCGTCGCGTTGGTGCCGCCGAAGCCGAACGAATTCGACAAGACGGTGCCGAGCTTGGCATTGTCGATGCGCTTGCGCACGATCGGCATGTCGGCGAACACCGGATCGAGCTCGGTGATGTTGGCGCTCTCGCAGATGAAGCCGTTCTTCATCATCAGCAGCGAGTAGATCGCCTCCTGGACGCCGGTGGCGCCGAGCGAGTGGCCGGTCAGGGCCTTGGTCGCCGCGATCGGCGGGCACTTCTCGCCGACGCCGAACACCTTGCGGATCGCCTCCATCTCAGGCGGATCGCCGGCCGGCGTCGAGGTGGCGTGCGGATTGATGTAGTCGATCTTGGTCTTCACCGTCGACAGCGCCATCTGCATGCAGCGCTCGGCGCCCTCGCCGGACGGCGCGACCATGTCGTAGCCGTCGGAGGTCGCGCCATAGCCGACGATCTCGCCGTAGATCTTGGCGCCGCGCGCCTTGGCGCGCTCGAGCTCCTCCAGCACGAGAACGCCGGCGCCGCCGGCGATCACGAAGCCGTCGCGGCTCACATCGTAGGGGCGCGAGGCGGTCGCAGGCGTGTCGTTGTGCTTCGACGACATCGCGCCCATCGCGTCGAACAGCACCGACAGCGACCAGTCGAGCTCCTCGCAGCCGCCGGCGAACATCACGTCCTGCTTGCCGTACTGGATCATCTCATAGGCATTGCCGATGCAATGGTTCGAGGTCGCGCAGGCGGAGGAGATCGAGTAGTTCACGCCCTTGATCTTGAACCAGGTCGCGAGCGTCGCAGACGCCGTCGACGACATCGCCTTCGGCACCGCGAAAGGTCCGACCCGCTTGGGGCCCTTGGTGCGGGTGATGTCGGCGGCTTCGACCAGCGTGCGCGTCGACGGTCCGCCCGAGCCCATGATGATGCCGGTGCGGATGTTGGAAACGTCGGATGGCTCCAGGCCGGAGTCGAGGATCGCCTGCTCCATCGCGACGTGATTCCACGCCGCGCCCTCGCCGAGAAAGCGCATCGCGCGGCGGTCGACCACCTCGGCCGGATTCAGCGTCGGCGCACCTTGCACCTGCGAACGAAAACCAAGCTCGGCATATTTCTCAGCACGGGAGATGCCGGACTTCGCCTCGTACAGGCTCGCAAGCACCTCCTGGGTGTTGTTGCCGATCGACGAGACGATGCCCATGCCCGTGATGACGACCCGCCTCATGATGTCCGCCTCGCCTTGCTCGTGTGTTTTGTTGCAGTCATGCCTGCTGCACTGTCGATGATCGCAGTCCGCCGGTTCAAGACGGCGCGGCGTCCTGCTTGAACAGACCGACCTTCAGATCCTTGGCGCGATAGATAATGTCGCCGTCCATCGAAAGCCACCCGTCGGCAATACCGAGCACGAGCTTCGAGCGCATCACGCGCTTGATGTCGACGTTGTACACAACCTTGCTGGCGGTCGGCAGAACCTGGCCGGAGAATTTGAGGTCGCCGAGACCGAGCGCGCGGCCGCGTCCTGCGCCACCGGTCCAGCCGAGGAAGAAGCCGACCATCTGCCACATCGCGTCCAAGCCGAGGCAGCCCGGCATCACCGGATCGTTCTTGAAATGGCAGCCGAAGAACCAGAGGTCCGGCTTCACGTCGAGCTCGGCGCGCACGACGCCTTTGCCGAACTCGCCACCGGTCTCCGAGATCTCGACGATGCGATCGAACATCAGCATCGGCGGCAGCGGCAGCTGCGCATTGCCGGGACCGAACAGCTCGCCGCGGCCGCAGGCCAGCAGGTCCTCGTATTCATAACTGCCGCGTCGATCCAGCATGCTTGATGAGCCCTTCTCAACGTCCCCAGTGGAAAATATGGCGCGCGACATGCCCCTTCGCGCGTCGACCCCTTGATGCGCCGCTTCGCCGTCCGGCCATACCGTCGACTGGCCAGCGCCCCAAACCAGGCAGTTGGAACGGCACAGACGGCCATCGCGGCCAGCTGCGCCCGCCATGGCAGGTCAAATCGGGTCCGCGCGCTCTCTAACATAGGGGATTGCGGCGTCAATGCGCGTATCCAGCTAAATCGACGCGGGCCCCGGGCGCGCAACCGCCCCGGGCAGCAGATGCAGTTTAGGGTCGTTCTAGATAGGGTAGTTGCGATAAGCTTGCATCTGAGCAGGTTTCTTCCTATATCCAAACTGGTCGATGTGAATTTTTCGGTGCATGACGTGGACGCCAGCAACAACGCTTCGATGAGTGGTCACGATCGGGCCGGTCCGGATGGACTGGGAACGGGTCGGCAGCCTGCGCTCAATGGCTGTCCGTGGCACGACGTCAACGAAATGCTGCAGACGGCGGGCCTGCGTCCGACGCGCCAGCGCATGGCGCTGGGCTGGCTGCTGTTCGGCAAGGGCGCGCGCCACCTGACGGCGGAAATGCTGTACGAGGAAGCGACGCTGGCCAAGGTTCCCGTGTCGCTCGCTACCGTCTACAATACGTTGAACCAGCTCACCGATGCCGGCCTGCTGCGCCAGGTCAGCGTCGACGGCACCAAGACCTATTTCGATACCAACGTCACCGCGCACCACCACTTCTATCTCGAGAACAATCACGAGCTGGTGGACATTCCGGACCAGCATCTGGCGCTGTCGAAGCTGCCGGAGGCGCCGGAGGGCTACGAGATCGCCCGGATCGACATGGTGGTCCGGCTGCGCAAGAAGCGCTGAACGTTAACGCAGCCTCTGAACAAGCCAATGCCCGCGTCAGCCGCGGGCATTTTTGTGTCAGCTGAGCGTCGGAACAACGACCGGCGATGCCGACCGTCGATCACGTCAGTTCACCTGCTCGTCGGCATAGACGCCCCACAGCCGCTGCTGCTGGATCCAGCCCTCGAAGCCGTTGCCGAGCACGCGGCACCAGCCATTGCCGCACTTCTTCACCTGCGCGACGACGCCGGCCTGCAGCCGCGCCGTGACCGCGCTGGTCGTATCGGCGCTCTCATAGATCGGCGCGAGATCGTCCTTGTTCTTCATCGTGACGACCGCGGTGCGGCGCCCCGACAGCAGCGAGTGATAGACCCAGCCTTCGGACCCCTCGGAGTCGCGCACGCGGCGCCAATTCTCATATTCGGCGGTGATCTCCACCGGCAGGCCCGAGCGCGTGTAGACCCAGGCCACGTCGTTGTCCTTGGTCGGACCGGCGCGGACGTTCACATGATCCGATTTCAGGCTGACATAGCGCGGCACCGGCAGGCCGCTGGCGGGCAGAACCGAATCCTTGGCCACGGCACCGGTGCTGACCGAACCGTGGAGCAGGCTGACGCAGAAAACCGCGACGACAATTGCGACTGCACCGAGACGTCCCAACACGCTTGAACTCAACTCACTCTCCCTCGTCAGGGAACGCCGCCTTCGCCGCGCGCGCCCCCTTCGCCCGATCCCCATCGAACCGCCGGGCTGCCCCCCTTCGTGCACAGAGAGGGCTTGCCGCAGCGCAGGTCCTGGCCCCGCCGTTGGCTTCTTGTCTTGGCCCGGCCTTCTGCTAGACAGGACCGAACACAAGCGGCCAGGAAGCGCCTGAGAATCGCTCGCGAAACCCTGTCAGGGACGGATCGGCTACGCCACGAGATCCGACACGCCAGTCCAGGGAAACGCCGCTCTCAGACGACGACGGTAGTTTCGGCGAACCCGGTTAATGAGGTCTGAAGGATCTCATGAGAGCAGCACATGTCAGGTAGGAAAAAGCCCCTCGTCGTGGTGACACGCAAGCTGCCGGACTCGGTCGAGACGCGCATGCGCGAGCTGTTTGACGCGCGGCTCAATCTCGACGACGAGCCGATGAGCCAGGAGCAGCTCGCCGACGCCGTGCGCACCGCCGAGGTGCTGGTTCCGACCGTCACCGACCACATCTCGGCCGACATCCTCAATCAGCCCGACTGCAAGCTGCGCATGATCGCGAACTTCGGCAACGGCGTCGACAACATCGACGTGGCCGCGGCCGTGGCGCGCGGCATCACCGTCACCAACACGCCGAAGGTGCTCACCGAGGACACCGCCGACATGACCATGGCGCTGATCCTCGCCGTGCCCCGACGTCTGATCGAGGGCGCATCGGTGCTCACCGAGGGCAAGAACTGGGCGGGCTGGTCGCCGACCTGGATGCTCGGCCACCGCATCGGAGGAAAAAGGCTCGGCATCATCGGCATGGGCCGGATCGGCCAGGCGGTGGCGCGCCGCGCCCGCGCGTTCGGCCTGCAGATCCATTATCACAACCGCCGCCCGGTCGCCCCCGTGATCGCCGACGAACTCGGCGCGACCTATTGGGAGAGCCTCGACCAGATGCTGGCGCGCATGGACATCATCTCGGTGAACTGTCCGCACACCCCGGCGACGTTCCATCTTCTGTCGGCGCGCCGGCTCAAACTGATCCGCAAGGATGCCTACATCGTCAACACCGCGCGCGGCGAGGTGATCGACGAGGAGACGTTGACGCGGCTGGTCGAAGCCGGCGACATCGCCGGCGCCGGGCTCGACGTGTTCGAGCACGAGCCCGCCGTCAATCCTCGCCTGGTGCGGCTCGCCAAGGCCGGCAAGGTGACGCTGCTGCCGCATATGGGCTCGGCCACCATCGAGGGCCGCGTCGAGATGGGCGAGAAGGTCATCATCAACATCAAGACCTTCCTCGACAACCACCGTCCGCCGGACCGCGTGCTGCCGAGCATGCTCTGAAGCATGATCCGGAAAAGTGCGCAGCGGTTTTCCGAAAGATCGTGCGCACACAGAAGCGTAAACCGCGATGACGCTTCATCGTGATCTCATCGCTAGGCCGCGGTTCCACGGCGGGGACCGTGAGAACGATTGAAGCCAGGATGCGATTCCTGCGTTGAAGAAGCGGCCGATTGGCCGTTCCGACGCAGGGAGATGATCATGGAAACCCGCCAACTCGGCACCACCGGCCCCACGGTCTCGGCCCTCGGCCTGGGCTGCATGGGCATGTCGGACTTCTATGGCCCCAATGACCGGTCCGAGAGCATCGCTACCATTCATGCCGCGCTCGATGCCGGCGTGACGTTGCTCGATACCGGCGACTTCTACGGCATGGGTCACAACGAGATGCTGATCCGCGAGGCGCTGGCGTCAGTCGGCCCCCGCGACGTGCAGATCTCGGTGAAGTTCGGCGCGCTGCGCGGCCCCGACAAGAGCTGGCTCGGCTATGACGGCCGGCCGGAGGCGGTGCGCACCTTCCTGTCCTATTCGCTGCAGCGGCTCGGCGTCGATGCCATCGACATCTACCGCCCGGCGCGGCTCGATCCGAACGTACCGATCGAGGACACGATCGGGGCCATGGCCGAGCTGAAGCAGGCCGGCTACATCAAGCATATCGGCCTGTCGGAGGTCGGCTCCGAGACGATCCGCCGGGCGCACAAGGTGCATCCGATCTCGGATCTGCAGATCGAATATTCGCTGATCTCGCGCGGCATCGAGAGCGACATTCTGAAGACGTGCCGCGAGCTCGGCATCGGCATCACCGCCTATGGCGTGCTGTCACGCGGGCTGATCAGCGGCCACTGGTCGAAGGACCGCGGCGGCGCGACCGACTTCCGCGGTCATTCACCGCGCTTCCAGGGCGAGAATCTCGATCGCAATCTCAATCTCGTCGAGACGCTGCGCAGCATAGCCGATCAGGTCGGCGCAACGCCGGCTCAGGTTGCGATCGCTTGGGTGGCCGCGCAAGGCAACGACATCGTCCCGCTGGTCGGCGCCCGCCGTCGCGACCGCCTCGACGAAGCGCTTGGCGCGCTCTGCGTGAAGCTCACCGAGGTGCAGCTTTCCGCGCTGGACAAGGCGTTTCCGCCCGGCGTCGCAGCGGGCGAGCGCTATCCGGAGGCGCAACTGGTGCACATGGACAGCGAGCGCGGAAAGCAGGAGTGAGCCACGCTCGCGCAACACCCTCGGTGTCGTCCCGGCCTCGAGCCGGGACCCATACGCCCAGGGTGCAGTTTGAGGCACGCTGGTCATTGGCTTTTTGCCTAAAACAAGCGCTGCGGCGTATGGATCCCGGATCGGCGCCTACCGCCGCGTTGCGTCGGCAGGCTTGTCCGGGATGACGGCGGAGGTTGAGGCGCGAACCTCCAACTCATGGCCAAAGCCGAATATGTGAGGCCGATTTGCGATCTCACTTCCGATGCGCGCTCAGATCCGCAATCACTGGTCCATCGCCATTCAGCGGGTTGGCCGGATCGCGTCCATAGCGCAACGTCTCGAACCGCATGGTGCGGGCATCCAGCATCATCAGCCGCCCCACCAATCCCTCGCCGAAACCGACGATCTCGCGGATCGCCTCCAGCGCCATCATCGAGCCGAGCATGCCCGCGAGCGCGCCCATCACGCCGGCTTCGGCGCAGGCCGGCACCGTGCCGGGCGGCGGCGGCTCGGGGAACAGGCAGCGATAGGTCGGATTGAACTCGCCTCTGTCATTGCGCTCATGCGCGCGGATCGTCGTCAGCGACGCATCGAAGGTGCCGAGCGCGCCCGATATCAGCGGCTTGCCCGCAAGGAAGCACGCATCGGAGGCGAGATAGCGGGTGTCGAAATTGTCGGAGCCGTCGAGCACGAGATCATAACGGCCGATCAGGTCGAGCGCATTGTCGGCATTGAGCCAGGTCCGGTGCGTCACGACATCGACATGGGGGTTGAGCGCGTTGATGCGCTCGGCCGCGCTGTCGACCTTCGGCCTGCCGATATCCGGCGTCGCATGGATGACCTGGCGCTGCAGGTTGGACAGCGATACCACGTCATCATCGACCACGCCGATCGTGCCAACGCCGGCACCGGCCAGATACATCAGCGCCGGGGCGCCGAGCCCGCCCGCGCCGATCACCAGCACCTTTGCACGCTTCAGCGCTGCCTGGCCGGGACCACCGACGTCACGCAGCACGATGTGACGCGCGTAGCGCTCCACTTCCTCGTCGCTCAGCATCGTTACAAACGTCCTTCCGCTACCAATTCGCTGTGGGCGACGATGGAGACGGGACATCTCCCCACTGAACCCTCGCCGGATTGTGACCGACCAAGCAGATGTGCTTATTTACGGCAGCGGCAAGAGCAGCGGGATTTGTCATGAGACGGCTGGCCACGGCAACCTTCATCTGCGCGATCGCCGCGTGCGCGTCGGCGGAGGCGCAGACGCCGCCGGCACAGGGCGTGTTGCCCGGCGCCAAGCCCAAGCCGGTCGCCACCCAGGCCGTGCGGCCCGCCGTGCAGGCGCCGGCCGACACCGCCAATGGGATGAGCCAGGCCGAACGGCTGTCGCTGCAATCCGACCTTGCCTGGGTCGGCCAGTACAATGGCGCCATCACCGGCGACGTCAGCGAGCGCATGGTCAATGCGATCAAGGAGTACCAGAAGCTCAAGGGCGGCAAGCCGACCGGCGTGCTCAATCCGCAGGAGCGCGCCGGGCTTGCCGACACTGCGCGGCGCAAGCAGGAGAGCGTCGGGTGGAAGCTCGTGACCGAGCCGACCAGCGGCGCGCGCCTAGGCGTTCCGACCAGACTGGTGCCGCAGCAGACCACTGACGCCAACGGCTCGAAATGGACCTCGCCCACGGGCACCGTGCAGGTCGTGCTGTCGCGCCGCAAGGAGGCTAACCCGACCACCGCGGCGTTGGCCGACCGCGAGAAGAAGGAGCCGGGCCGGACCGTCGACTACACCGTGGTGAAGCCCGACTTCTTCGTGCTGTCGGGCCTGCAGAACCTGAAGAAGTTTTATATCCGCGGCACTTTCAAGGGCGACGAGGTGCGCATCCTCACGATCCTGTACGACCAGGCCACGGAGAACACCGTCGAGGCGGTCGTGATCGCGATGTCCAGCGCCTTCACCGCATTCCCGGCAGCATCCCTGGCTGCCCAGCCGGCACCGCGGCGGAGCGTCGACTACGGCACCGGCATCGTCGTCAGCCAGGACGGCGCCGTGATCGCCGACCGCGAGGTGACCGATGCCTGCGTGGCCATCACCGCTCCCGGCTTCGGCCATGCCGAGCGTATTGCCGAGGACAAGGAGCACGGGCTGGCGTTGCTGCGCATCTACGGCGCGCGCGGCCTGAAGCCGCTGGCGCTGTCGGGCGGCAATGCAAAATCATCGGTCGACATCGTCGGTATCGCCGACCCGCAGAGCCAGGGCGGCGGCGCGGCGATCAGCACCGTCAGGGCGCAGCTTGCGGGCAGCGGCCCAGGCGACGTGTCGCTCGCGCCGGCGCCCGGCCTCGGTTTCTCCGGCGCGGCCGCGCTCGACGGCGACGGCAAGTTCGCCGGCGTCACGCTGCTCAAGCCGGGCGTGCTCGCCGGCACGGGGCTCGTTCCATCCACACAGGTGGTGATGGTGAGCGCCGATGCGGTCCGTGGCTTCCTCTCGGCGCAAGGCGTCAAGCCGGACGGCACGTCGCTCGATGTCAAGGCCGCCACCGTGCGCGTGATCTGCGTGCGCAAATAGCGCTGCGGAGGTCTCGCCGCGCACTGCAGCGCGGCGGGTGCTTACGCAAAATTAAGCATGTCCTTTTAGAAAAAATTAAGGGCCCAACGGCGGCCGACGGGGATCTCAGGTGCAGCATCGCGACTGCGTGTGACGATGCCCGACGATGCCGAACGCTCGTTCGCGGCTCGCTTCCTAGCACCTTGCTATCAACTCGGAACGGCTCCCGCCGTAGTCAAACGGTCTGTGCAAGCACGGGCCGTGCATGAGATAGTTCGAACAGTTTTGTCGGCGTGCTGATTCGGACCACCGCGATCCCTCCATGTGAGCAGGATCGGGCCGGGACTGTCCTGAGCGAGAATAGCTCCGTATCGCGACCGCGATGCACCTCAGCTTTGGCGTTCTCATTAGTTCCGTCAACATCCGAAGGACTGTCTCCCGATGTACACGATCGTTTTGGCCACGCAGAAGGGCGGCAGCGGCAAGAGCACGCTCGCGATTGGTCTCGCCGTGGCGGCCCAGCAGGCCGGCCACAAGGTGCGCGTGATCGAAACCGACCGCCAGGGCACGCTGACGAAATGGCAGGCGCGCCGCGCCGCGCAAGAGCCGATCGTCGAAGCCGTTTACGACGCCAAGATGATCGAGCCGCGCCTGGCGACGCTGGCGCGCGACGGCGTCACCGTCTGCATCATCGACACCGGGGCTGGCATCACGGCATCCAGCACTGCCGCGATCCGCTATTGCGATCTGTGCCTGATCCCGGCGCGGCCGAGCGTCGCCGACATCGAAGCGACGGCACCGACGCTCAGCGTCGTCAGGGCCTGGCGCAAGCCCTTCGCCTTCGTGCTCAACCAGGCCCCCATCCGCGGCGGCCACCGCATCACCGACGCGACCACGGCGCTGGATGCCGACGCGCCGCGCGACATCGCCGAGGTACTGGCGCAGCCCTTCATCATGATGCGCAACGACCACCAGGACGCGCTCGCCGCCGGTCTCGGCGTCACCGAGTTCGACGGCGACGGCAAGTCGGCGCAGGAGATCAAGAGCCTGTGGCGCTGGACCGCGGGCAAGCTTGCCGGCGACCACGTCATGCACGAGGCCGGCGAGCTGAAGGACGCGAGCGAGCACGTCGAGGTCGAATTCCCGATCATGCTGACGCCGCAGCCGGAGGAGCCGAAGCTGCCGGTGACGCGCGCTTACCCGACCTGGGCCGACAACGGCATCAATTGGAAGGCAGGGCTGTAGTCCCGCTGCCAGGCTCCGCCTGACTCGAGCTCACGCGAATCATTTGCTGTCGAAGCCGGCCGCTCGCACAACGAGCGGCCGTTTGCATTTCACCTCCGCGTCGACAAGCGCCGCGGATCGATACAGCCCCGTCGACACAACTACCAACTTTGCGCGCTACGCCCGTCATCCGACATTTACAACCGTCACACGAGTGTCATAGTTCGGCCGGGACGTAAAAGCTTGCGATTCGAGACACGCATTCGGGTCGATCCGCTCAAAGTGAG
Organism: Bradyrhizobium sp. ORS 285; assembly: GCF_900176205.1. NCBI lineage: Bacteria > Pseudomonadati > Pseudomonadota > Alphaproteobacteria > Hyphomicrobiales > Nitrobacteraceae > Bradyrhizobium > Bradyrhizobium sp. ORS 285. The sequence goes on along the minus strand of NZ_LT859959.1, from coordinate 7,606,387 downwards.
CGCTCGGCACCAAGGGCTGCCAACCGTTCGAACGGTGCTTCCGTTGCGGTGGTCTGCAGACGGCTTTTGCGGACGCGCAAGGGAATGCAGGATGCGCACGATCGTCTTGGCCACTCAGAAGGGCGGCAGCGGCAAGAGCACGCTGGCGATGGGTCTTGCCGTCGCCGCTCAGCAGGCCGGAGAGAGCGTACGCGTACTCGAGACTGATCCGCAGGGCACTTTGTCCTACTGGCAGAGCCGTCGCGGACTCGCCGAACCCTTCGTCGAACCGGTTCATCAGCCCCTGGATCTCGGCCGCCGCATCGATGCGTTGGCGCGCGGCGGCGTCACGCTCGCTGTCATCGATACCTCGAGCGGCATCAACGCGCTGACGCGTGCCGCGATCGAGCATGCCGACCTTTGCCTGGTGCCGGCGCGCCCTTGCGTCGCAGACATCGTGGCGTCACAGCCGACGGTGAAAATCATCAGGAGTAGCGGCGGGCGGTTTGCTTTCGTGCTCAACCAGGCGCCGCATCGCGGGCAACGTGGCGCCGAGGCGGCTAGCGCGTTGGCGCAGGCCGACCGTGATCTCGCCGACGTCGTCGCCAGGCCGTTGATCACGCTGCGCATCGATCACCAGGACGCGCTGGCTGCCGGATTGGGCGTGACCGAATTCCATTCCGCAGGGAAGTCGGCCCATGAAATGCGGCTGCTATGGCAATGGGTCGAGGCGCAGCTCAGCGAGGACGGCTGCGGCCGGTCGGCGCGGGCCGCTTTTGCAGAATCGCGCACAACGAATCTCAGCGCACCAGCAACGCCGTCGAGCGAAGCAAATCTGTTCTGGGACGCCTGCCTCTAACGAGCCGGCGTCCCGCTCAGTCAGGCGCATCGGATCTGACGATCGGATTTTTGAGCCGCTCTGTCTGCGCATCGTCATGGCCGGGCTTGTCCCGGCCATCCACGTCGCGCGTCATACTGAGAACCACGTGGATGCCCGGGACAAGCCCGGGCATGACGAGCAACGGATTAGCAACTCCGCGCGTCGCGCTCGGAGCAGTGCATCTCAGAACGATGTGATGCCTTGACCACCTTGGCCATCTACTCCGGCCGCGCTCCACCCTCCCGCATCTCCAGCGTCTTGATGCGCGCGTCGGCGCGACGCAGGCGGCGGCACAGCTCGCGATTGATGTTCTGCATCACCAGCACATAGGCCTGGATGTCGGCCTTGTAGAACCCGTAGAGCTCGCGCGCCGTCAGCTCGTACAAGACCGTTGAAGTCTGCGCGACCACCGTCGCCGACCTGTTCTGCATCTCAAGCATCGTCATCTCGCCGAAGAAATCGCCGGGCTCGAGATTCGACATGTGGATCGCCCCGCCCGTCGGTAGGCGCTCGCTGACCTCCAGCGTGCCGCTGTGGACCACGAACATCGAACGTCCCGGCTCGTCCTCGGCGACGATGCTGGCGCCGGCCTCGAAGCGACGCTCGACGAGCATGGACACGAGCCGCTCCAGGCTCGCGTCCGACAGGCCGCCGAAAAACGGCGTGGCGAGCAGGAATGCCTTCAGGTCGGGCGAGCTGACAGCCATGTCAGGAGTATACGCCCGCAACCGACCCCTACAAGCAGACCGCAGGCCCGGCGCGCGTTCCAGCCGTCACCTCAGCGCTGACACTTCGGGCACCAGAACGTCGAACGTCCATTCTGCACGAACCGCTTCACCACGCCCTCGCAGCCGTCGGTTCGGCACGGCTCGCCCTCGCGGTCGTAGACCTGGAACGAATGCTGGAAATAGCCGAGCTCGCCGGTGGTCTGGCGATGGTCGCGCAGCGACGAGCCGCCGGCGCGGATCGCTTCGTTGAGCACGGCGTGGATCGCCTCGACCAGCCGCTTGGCGTGATCGGTCGGCTCGCCCTTCTTGGTCGCCAGTGTCGCGGCCAGACGGCGCGGCGACAGATGCGAACGGAACAGCGCTTCGCAGACATAGATATTGCCGAGCCCTGCGACGACGCGCTGGTCGAGCAGCGCCGCCTTCAGGCTGGTCTTCTTGCCCGCGCAGGCGCGCGCCAGCATCGCGGCGTCGAATTCGTTGCCGAGCGGCTCCGGCCCGAGATCCTTGAGATGCGGCTCGCTCTCGATCTCGCCGCGGCCGATGATCTTCATGAAGCCGAAGCGGCGCGGATCGTTGAAGACGATGTCGGCGCCGGAGGACATGTGAAACACGACATGGTCGTGCACGCTGTCCTTGCCGCGCGGATAGTGAAACTCGCCCGGCGTCTCCTCATGCTCCGGCTTCACCACCCGGAACGAGCCGGACATGCCCAAATGCATCAGCAGCACGTCGCCGGAGCCGAGATCGGCCAACAGATATTTGGCGCGCCGGCCGAGCCCCTTGACGGTCTGGCCCTGCAAGCGCTTCACAAAATCGGGCTGAAACGGAAACCGCAGGTCCCCGCGCCGGGCCTCGGCGGTGACGATCTTGGCCCCTTCCATGACCGGCTGCAGCCCGCGCCGGACGGTCTCGACTTCGGGCAGCTCAGGCATGTCTGTTCATTTCACCTTTTGCGTCCACGACCATTCACCTTGTCCGGCCGACGTGATAGCGCCTTGGCCGCACCGGCGCTATGGTGCCGTATCGGAGTAAGGGTGATGGATCAGACGGACCAGACCACTCATTTCGGCTTCAGGGACGTGCCTCTGGGCGAGAAGCAGACGCTGGTGAACGACGTGTTTCACAGCGTGGCCTCCCGCTATGACCTGATGAACGACCTGATGTCCGGCGGGCTGCACCGCGTCTGGAAGGACATCATGATCAACACGCTGAACCCGCCGAAGAGCGATGCGCCTTTTGCGCTGCTCGACGTCGCTGGCGGCACCGGCGACATCTCGTTCCGCGCCGCTCGAAAGGCCGGCGCTGGATTCCACGCCACCGTGTGCGACATCAACAGTGACATGCTGGAAGTCGGCCGCCAGCGCGCGGTGAAGCAATATCTCGACGACAAGGTCTCCTTCGTCGAAGGCAATGCCGAGAAGCTCGCCTTCCCCGATCGCTCCTTCGACGCCTACACCATCGCCTTCGGCATCCGCAACGTGCCGCAGATCGAGCTGGCGCTGGCGGAGGCCTATCGCGTGCTCAAGCACGGCGGCCGCTTCCTGTGCCTGGAATTCTCGACTGTCGAGGTACCCGGGCTCGACAAACTCTACGACCTGTTCTCGTTCAACGTCATCCCGCAGCTCGGCCGCGCCGTCACCGGCGATGCCGAGTCCTATCGCTACCTCGTCGAATCGATCCGCCAGTTTCCGCGCCCCAACGCCTTCGCCGAGATGATCTCGGCGGCCGGTTTCTCGCGTGTGTCCTGGCAGACCCTCTCCGGCGGCATCGTCGCGCTCCATTCCGGCTGGCGTTTGTGATCTCTGCACTCACTCATATTACGCGGCTCGCCCGGGCCGCCCTGGTGTTCGCGCGCGAAGGCGTGTTCGGGGCCGTGGATCCGAGCCTGGCGCCGCCGCCGGGTCAGATCGCGTTGAAGCTCGCGCGCCTGGTCGAGCGCCCCGGCGCCAAATCCGGGCCGAGATTGTCGCGGGCCCTCGAGCGAATGGGCCCGGCCTATCTCAAGCTCGGCCAGTTCCTGGCGACGCGGCCGGATGTGGTCGGCGTCGTGATGGCGCGCGATCTCGAATCCTTGCAGGACCGGCTGCCTCCGTTCCCGCAGGCCGAGGCCGAAGCGGTCATCGCCACCGCGCTCGAACGGCCGATCAGCCAGTTGTACACCTCGCTCGGGCCGCCGGTCGCGGCCGCCTCGATCGCGCAGGTGCATCGCGGCGAGGTCGAGCGCGATGGCGTCCGTCACGCCGTGGCGGTGAAGGTGCTCAGGCCAAACGTCTCGGCGCGCTTCCGGCGCGATCTCTCCGACTTCTTCTTCGTCGCCGAGAAGGCGGAAGCGCATTCGTCCGAGGCACGCCGCCTGCGCCTCGTCGAGGTCATCAACACGATGTCGCGCTCGGTCGCGATGGAGATGGATCTGCGGCTCGAGGCCGCCGCGCTGTCCGAGATGGCCGAGAACATCAAGGACGATCCCGACTTCCGCGTCCCCACCGTCGATTGGGACCGCACCGCCAACACCGTGCTCACCATGGAGTGGATCGACGGCATCGCGCTGAACGACCACGTCCGCCTCGCGCAGGCCAATGTCGATCTGCCGGATGTCGGCCGCAAGGTGATCCAGAGCTTTCTGCGCCACGCGCTGCGCGACGGCTTCTTCCACGCCGACATGCATCCGGGCAACCTGTTCCTCGACAAGCAGGGACGTCTGGTCGCGGTCGATTTCGGCATCATGGGCCGGCTCGGCATGAAGGAGCGGCGCTTCCTCGCCGAGATCCTGCTCGGCTTCATCACCCGCGACTATCGCCGCGTTGCCGAGGTGCATTTCGAGGCCGGCTACGTGCCGCCGCATCATTCGGTGGAGAATTTCGCGCAGGCCATCCGCGCCATCGGCGAGCCGATCCACAACCGCACGGCCGAAGAGATCTCGATGGCCAAGCTGTTGACCTTGCTGCTCGAGGTCACTGGCCTGTTCGACATGCGGACACGGCCGGAGTTGATCCTGCTGCAGAAGACCATGGTGGTGGTCGAGGGCGTCGCGCGCGGCTTCGATCCCAAGCTCGACATCTGGAAGGTCGCCGACCCCGTGGTGCGCGAATGGATCGAGCGCAATCTCGGCCCGCTTGGCCGCATCGAGGGCGCCGTCACCGGCATCGGCGAGCTGGCCCGCCTGACGGCCACCCTGCCCGTGCTCGCCGCCCGCGCCGCCGCCGTGCTGGAGAACCTGGAGACCATGACCCGCGACGGCCTGCGCCTGTCGCCGGAAACCATCGCCGCCATGGGCCGCACCGAAGGCAAAAAGAGCCGCTGGCGCGCCATCGCCCTGTGGGTCATCGCGCTGACGTTCATCGGCATCCTGTTCGCGGTGCTGCGGCTGTGATCATTTGAGAGCCGGGCTCTCTCCCCGCCGGTCAGCTCCCTCTCCCCGTCCTTCACGGCGAGAGGGTTGGGGTGAGGGGCCGCCCCACCCACCGACCGTGCGGAAAGTCCCCCTCACCCGGATCGCATCTGGCGATGCGATCCGACCTCTCCCCGCAAGCGGGGCGAGGTAAGGAACGCGCCCCGGGGCCGGCGGCAGGCTTTGCCAATGATTGCACTGCATTCATTTTCTGCTAGCATTGCTTTCACAGGGACAATGCTGGGAGGCGGTCATGGCTAGCCTGACCATCCGCAAGCTCGACGACTCGCTGAAAACCTATCTCCGCCTGCGCTCCGCGCAGAACGGCCGGTCCGTCGAGGAGGAAGTCCGTGTCATTCTGCGCGCGCTGATCGAGCCGGTCGATCCGTCCGAGCCGCCATCGGCGCCCCCTGCTCCCGCTCCCCTGCCCGAGCCGCTCGTCCCGCAGCCCGGCGCCGCGCGCGAGGCGCGCGTCACCCTGATCATCGGCGGCGGCATCGCGGCCTATAAATCGCTCGACCTGATCCGGCGGCTGAAAGAGCGCCACATCCAGGTCCGCTGCGTCATGACCAAGGCGGCGACGCAGTTCGTCACCGAGCTCGCTGCCTCTGCGCTGTCGGGTGACCGCGTCTTCACCGACCTGTTCGATCCCCGCAGCGAGTTCGACGTCGGCCACATCCGGCTGGCACGCGATTGCGATCTGATCGTGGTCGCGCCGGCGACCGCCGACCTGATGTCCAAGATGGCGCAAGGCGCCGCCGACGACCTCGCCAGCGCCATCCTGCTCGCCGCGAGCCGACCGATCCTGCTGGCACCTGCAATGAACCCGATGATGTGGAGCAATCCCGCAACCCGCCGCAACGCCGCGACCCTGCAGCGCGACGGCATCCACATGATCGGGCCGAACGCCGGCGAGATGGCCGAGAAGGGCGAGGCGGGCGTCGGCCGCATGGCCGAGCCGACCGAGATTGCGGAGGCCGTGGTCGCGATGCTGAAGCCGCCGGTGCCGCGGCCGCTCGCCGGCCGCCGCGTGCTGATCACCGCCGGACCGACGCATGAGCCGATCGACCCCGTCCGCTACATTGCCAACCGCTCCTCCGGCAAACAGGGCTTTGCCATTGCCGCCGCGGCGCAAGCCGCCGGCGCCGACGTGCGCCTGATCGCCGGACCCGTCGAGCTGGTCAATCCCAAGGGCGTCAAGGTCACGCATGTCGAGTCCGCGCGGCAGATGCTCGACGCGGTCGAAGCCGAACTGCCGGCCGACGTCGCGATCTTTGCCGCCGCCGTGGCGGACTGGCGCGTCGCCAGTGAAGGCGGCCAGAAGCTGAAGAAGACGGACAAGGCGATCCCGCCGCTGCAATTGGTCGAGAACCCCGACATCCTCGCGACCATCTCCAAGCTGAAGGACAAGCGGCCCGGCCTCGTGATCGGCTTCGCGGCCGAGACGGAACATCTGATCGACAACGCGAAAGCCAAATTCGCGCGCAAGGGCTGCGATTGGATCGTCGCCAACGACGTCTCGCCCGCGACCGGCGTGATGGGCGGCGACCGCAACACCGTGCATCTCTTGACGAGGGATGCCGACGGCGTCCATGTCGCGTCGTGGCCGATCATGACCAAGGACGAGGTTGCCACCGCCCTCGTCGCCGAGATCGCCCGAACGATAGGACCATCAGCGTGACACAGGCCATCGCCGTCGACATTCAGATCCTGCCGCATGGCGAGGGGCTGCCGCTGCCGGCCTATCAGACCGCGCATGCGGCCGGCATGGATCTGCTCGCGGCGGTGCCGGACGATGCGCCTGTCGTGCTCGCGCCGGGCCGCCACGCGATGGTGCCGACGGGATTGTCGCTCGCGCTGCCCGACGGCTTCGAGGCGCAGGTGCGGCCGCGCTCCGGGCTCGCCGCCCGGCACGGCGTGACCGTGCTGAATTCGCCGGGCACGATCGACGCCGACTACCGCGGCGAGGTCTGCGTGCTGCTGATTAACCACGGCCAGGAACCGTTTCTGATCAAGCGCGGCGAGCGCATTGCGCAAATGGTGATCGCAGCGGTCGCACGCGCCGAGCTCAGCATCGTCACGACGTTGTCCAAGACGGCGCGCGGCAGCGGCGGCTTCGGCTCGACAGGCCGTTGAACTACGGGACTTCGCCACAGTTCCGACTCGGCTATGCCCATCGATGAACGCATTTTCATTCCGTGCAACCACCGTTCACGGTCTGGACTCTTACCGCTGGAGTCCCGAAGCGGTTATTGTTGATTGATTCGTGAGACGGCGCGGTCGACCCGATCGGCGCCGCGCGGAACTTTCGTGCGGTTTGGGGCAAATATGTCGGGCGTGATCGTGGTGATGCGTCAGACGCTGCTGTCGTGCACGTCACTCGCGCGCAAAGGCCTGATGGGTCTCGCTGCGACTGCGCTTGCGCCGGCGACACCGGTCCTCGCGGGCGATGGCGTGCCGGCGGATGCGATTTCTACGCTGTTCGAGCTGAGCCGATCCGATGTCGCCGAGGTCACGGCGATGCTCGCGCTGCTCGGCTTCTCCGTCGTCGCAGCCATCGCGCTGGTCCGCACGCGGCTTGCCGCTGCGCGGAAAGAAGCGCGGCTGCGCGCCGACGTCGCCGAGCTGCAATTGCAGGCTGATCGCTATCGCGCGCTGCTGTTTGCCGAGCCGCAGATCCTGATCGCCTGGCCCGCCGGCGGTCATCGCCCGCAGATCTCCGGCGACACCTCGATGCTGGTGCCATCGGATCAGCCGCAGCGCATCCTCGCCTTCGGCACCTGGCTGCCGCCGGAGCCGGCGCTGCAGCTCGACCACGCGGTGGAGGCACTGCGCGAGGCCGGCGAAGGCTTCATGCTCAATCTCACCACCTCGCATGGCCACGCCATCGAGGCGATGGGCCGCGCCATAGGCGGCCAGGCCATCGTGCGCATCCGCGAGCTCTCCGGCCTGCGCCGCGAGCTCGCCGAGACGCAACTGCGCTTCAAGGCGCTCGGCGAGGAGACCGAGTCGCTACGCGCGCTCGCCTCCGCGCTGCCCTGGCCGATCTGGGCCCGGCAGGCCAATGGCGCGCTGTCTTACGTCAACGCCGCCTATGCCCGCGCCGCCGATGCGCGTGACATCCCCGACGCGATCAGCCGCAATCTCGAGCTGCTCGATTCCGCTGATCGAACCGACCTGCAGCGCGCGCTCGGCGCCGGCGGCCATTTCGAGGGACGGCTGCCGATCGTGACCGGCGGCGAACGCCGCATGCACGACGTCCGCGCCTTCACGCTCGGCGGCGGCAGCGCCGGTGTCGCCATCGACGCCAGCGAAGCGGCCGCATTGACCGATGCGCTGGTGCGGATGCACGAGGCGCATCGCCGCACGCTCGACCAGCTGTCGTCGGGCGTCGCCGTATTCGACGGCCAGCGCCGGCTCGCCTTCTACAACGACAGCTATCGCCGGCTCTGGGATCTCGACACCGCCTTCCTCGACAGCCAGCCGGATGATTCCTCCGTGCTCGATCGCCTGCGCGCCTCGCGCAAGCTCCCGGAGCAGGCGGATTTCCGCGCCTGGAAGGCCAAGCTGCACGAGGCCTATCGCGCGGTCGAGGCGGCCAAGGACACCTGGTTCCTGCCCGACGGCCGCGCGCTCTCGGTCGTCACCACGCCGAACCCGGAAGGTGGCGTCACCTATCTGTTCGACGACGTCACCGAGAGCTTTGCGCTCGCCCGTCGCTATGACGGCCTGATCCGCGTTCAGCGCGAAACCCTCGACAGCCTCGCTGAGGGCGTCGCGGTGTTCGGCTCGAACGGCCGCGTCGAGCTGTTCAACCCGGCCTTCGCCAAGATGTGGCGGCTGTCGCCGGACTCATTGCGCGAGCATCCGCACATCGACACCGTCGAATCCTGGTGCCGCTCGCTCTATGACGACGGCGTCGCCTGGCGCACCATTCGCGAAGCCATCACCTCGATCGAGAACCGGCTCGACGTGGCCCTCAAGCTCGAGCGCAAGGACGGCAGCGTGCTCGACTGCATGAGCCGTCCACTGCCCGACGGCGCGACCATGCTGACCTTCCAGGACATCACCGACACCGAGAATGTCGAGCGTGCCCTGCGCGAGAGCAACGAGGCGCTCGAAGCCGCAGGCCAGATGAAGATCGACTTCGTCCACCACGTCTCCTACGAGCTGCGCGCCCCGCTGACCACAATCATCGGCTTCGCGCATTTCCTGTCGGACCCGTCGACCGGACCGCTGACGCCGAAGCAGGCCGAGTATCTCGACTACGTCACCAAGTCGACCAACGCGCTGCTGGCGCTGACCAACAACATTCTCGACCTCGCCACCATCGATGCCGGCGCGATGAAGCTCGAGCTCGGCCCCGTCGATGCCGCCAAGGCGATCGAGGCCGCGGCCGAGGGCGTGCAGGACCGCCTCGCCACGGATCGCATCCGCCTCACGGTCGATGTCGCGGCCGATGTCGGCAGCTTCGTCGGAGATGAGCGCCGCGTCGTACAGGTGCTGTACAATCTGCTCGCCAATGCCGTCGGCTTCTCGCCGCAGGATTCGACCGTCGTGGTGTCGGCCCGCCGCACCGATCACAGCGTGGCCTTCGCGGTCACGGATTCGGGCCCCGGTATTCCGGCCGATATCAAGGACCAGATGTTCGACTGGTTCGTCAGCCGCTCGCAGGGCTCGCGCCATCGTGGCGCCGGGCTCGGCCTGTCGCTGGTGCGCTCCTTCGTCGAGCTGCATGGCGGCAAGGTGCGGATGGATTCGGTGGTCGGAAAGGGCACCACGGTCACCTGCGATTTCCCGACCGACCACATCGCCCAACGCAACGCCGCGGAATGACGGACCGGCAGACATACACGACCGCGCTGGCGGACGAGACCGCAACCGCCGCCCTGATGGCCGACCTCGCGCTGCTGATCGGCTCAGGCGTGCTGATCACGCTGACGGGCGATCTCGGCGCCGGCAAAACCGCGGCCGCGCGGGCGATGATCCGCTATCTCGCTGATGATGCCGAGCTGGAGGTCCCGAGCCCGACCTTCACGCTGGCGCAGAGCTACGACCTGCCGAGCTTTCCCCTTGTCCATGCCGATCTCTACCGCATCAGCGATGCCTCCGAGCTGGAGGAGATCGGGCTCTCGCCCTTGCCCGAAGCGACGGTGGTACTGATCGAATGGCCCGAGCGCGCCGGCGATGCGCTGCCGCAGGACCGCATCGACATCGCATTGCGCCACGATGCAGCGCAAGGCGACAACGCGCGGAGCATCGAGCTCACCGGGACCGGCAAGGCGGCGGCGATCGTGGCGCGTCTGAAGGCGCTGCGCGAATTCCTTACCGAAGCCGGCCACAGCAAATCGCGCCGCGAGCGCATGGCCGGCGATGCGTCGACCCGTTCCTATGCGCGGCTCTACAAGGGTGAGCGCGTCTATATCCTGATGAACTCGCCGAAGCGGCCGGATGGTCCGGCGATCTACAACGGCAAGCCCTATAGCGGCGCCGTGCATCTTGCCGAGGACGTCCGCCCGTTCGTCGCGATGGCCGGCGCGCTGCGCGGCCGCGGCATCTCGGCGCCGAAGATCAACGATGCCGATCTCGACCACGGATTCCTGGTCACCGAGGACCTGGGGCGCGCGGGCGTCATCGAAGGCGAGCCGCCGTGTCCGATCGTGGAGCGCTACGAGGCCGCGACCGACCTGCTCGCCGCGCTGCATGCGCAGGACGTGCCCTCAGTGCTGCCGCTCGCCCCGCAAGTCACCTACAAGGTCCCGACCTTCGACGTCGACGCCATGCTGATCGAGATCGGCCTGATGCTCGAATGGTACCTGCCTGATCGCGGCGTGGAGCCGTCGCAGGTGCTGCGCGCCGAATTCCTGGAGATGTGGCGCGACCTGCTGCAGCCGCCGCTCGCCGCGAAACCGACCTGGGTGATCCGCGACTATCACTCGCCGAACCTGCTCTGGCTGCCCACGCGCGAGGGCATCGCGCGGGTCGGCGTGATCGACTTCCAGGACGCCGTGATGGGCCCTCCTGCCTATGACGTGGTGTCGCTGGCTCAGGACGCCCGCATCGATGTCCCCGCAGATATCGAGCAGGCGCTGCGGGAACGCTACGTCGCGGCACGTCAAACAGCCGCCGCGGACTTCGACGCCGATGAGTTCGGCGCGCACTACGCGATCATGTCCGCGCAGCGCAACACCCGCCTGCTCGGCACCTTCGCCCGCCTCAACCGCCGCGACGGCAAGCCGCACTACCTCAAACACCAGCCCCGCATTTGGGGCTATCTGCACCGCTCACTGGCACACCCGGCGCTGGAGCCGCTCCGCGACTGGTACGCCGCCAATGTTCCGCCACCGTCTGGCGTGTCTTGAGTTATGTCGGCACGATCGGTGCCCTGGGAGAAATGCCAGCGGTCCGTTACACGCCACCCATCTTGCAGACGAGCTTCCACTCCTCCGGCGTCACCGGCTGCACCGACAAACGTGACTGCTTGACCAGCGCCATTTCCGCGAGCTTCGGCTCGGCCTTGATGGCGGCCAGCGTCACTGGGGTCTTGAACGGCTTGTGCGCCTTGATGTCGACGCAGACGAACTTGGCCGTCTTGTCGGTCGGGTCGGGATAGGCTTCCTTGATGATCTCGGCGATGCCGACGATCTCCTTGCCCTCGTTGGAATGGTAGTAGAAGGCGAGCTCGCCCTTCTTCATTGCCACCAGATTCTGCCGCGCCGTGTAGTTGCGCACGCCGGTCCAGGCCTCGCCCTTGGCGCCCTTCTCCACCTGCTGGTCCCAGGACCACACCGAGGGTTCGGATTTCACCAGCCAGTAGCTCATCTTGCCGTTCTCTTTCCATTCATCATGGCCGGGCATAGACGCGGCCCTCGCGTTTCGGAAGTGCGGGCCATCCACGTCTCACCGCTTTGTCCATTATCCAAGACGTGGATGCCCGCGACAAGCGCGGGCATGACGGCAGCGAGAGGTCCGTGCGCGAAGGCGTGGCCTACGTACTCACTCCTCCGCCTTGAACGGCCGCATCATCAGCGCCTCGATCGCGGCATCGATGGTGACCGCACCGGCCAGGATCGCGGCCACCGCCTGCGCCACCGGCATCTCGACGCCGCGCGAGGCGGCGAGCTCGACAAGCACCGGCGCGGTATACTGCCCCTCGGCGAGCTTGCCCGCGGGCAGCGGCTCGCCTCGGCCGAGCGCCAGCCCGGCGGCGAAGTTGCGCGATTGCGGGCCGGCGCAGGTGAGGATGAGGTCGCCGAGGCCGGACAGGCCGGTGAGCGTCTCGCTGCGCGCGCCATAGGCGCGACCGAGCCTGACCAACTCGGCGAAGCCGCGCGTGGTCAGCGCAGCCAGCGCCGAGGCGCCGAGATTGCGGCCGGCGACGATGCCGGCGGCGATCGCCAGCACGTTCTTGGCGGCGCCGCCGATCTCGACGCCGCGCACGTCGGTCGAGTGATACGGGCGGAAGGTCGGCGAGCCCAGCGCCTGCACGAGATCGGCCGCCAGCGTCTCGTCGGGTGCGGCGAGCGTCACCGCGGTTGGCAGGCCGCGGGCGACGTCGTCCGCGAAGCTGGGGCCGGACAGGATCGCGGGCGTGGCGTTCGGCGCGGCCTCGGCGATCACCTCGGTCATGAATTTGTGGGTGCCGTGCTCGATGCCCTTGGCGCAGGCGACGAGCGGCGTGCCTGGCTTGAGCAGCGGCGCCAGATGCATGACGGCGCCGCGCAGGTGCTGCGCGGGGACGACGATGAGGACGGCATCGGCGCGGGCGGCCTGGGCGAGATCGGCGGTGACGGCGATGCTGTCCGCCAGCGGAATGCCCGGCAGACGCGGATTTTCGCGCGCGGCTGCGATGCGTGCGGCATGATCGGCATCGCGGGCGAACAGCGTCACGGCGCGGCCGGCGCGTGCCGCCACGGCGGCGAGCGCGGTGCCCCACGCGCCGGCGCCGATGATGGAGATGGTTTGGAAAGACGTCATTGACGGCAGGCGCCGCCGCACTCCCTCTCCCCGTTCTTACGGGGAGAGGGTTGGGGTGAGGGGCAGCCCCAACCACCGACCGCCACGAGTTGCGGATTTGGAATCGGCCTTCCCAAGCTCAAAACCCCGCGCGCGTTTTCGCGAACTTGCCCGGCACCTGCGCATTGGCATCCAGCAGCCAGCGGGCGCGCGGAGCGGCGTCCATGCCGTCGACCATGCCGAGCGCGAGTCGCTCGGCGCCGGCCCAGGCGATCATGGCGCCATTGTCGGTGCACAGCGCGGGCGGCGGCATGATCAGGCGGGTGCCGGCATTCTGCGCGACGTCGTCGAGCGCGCCGCGAATCGCCTGGTTGGCGGCGACGCCGCCGGCGGCGACGAGCGCGGTCGGTGCGCCGAAACGCTGCTTGAACAGATCGAGGCCGACACGCAGGCGGTCCGCTGTGGATTCAAGCACCGCGGCCTGGAAGCTGGCGCAGAGATCGGCGGTGTCCTGCTCGCTGACGCTCTCCAGACGGCCGATCTCGCTGCGCACGGCGGTCTTCAAGCCGGACAGCGAGAAGTTCGCATCGCTGCGCCCCTGCATCGGGCGCGGAAAGGCGAATCGCGTCGCATCGCCCGTGCGCGCGGCCTGCTCCACCTGCGGTCCGCCGGGATAGGGCAGGCCGAGCATTTTGGCGACCTTGTCGAACGCTTCGCCCATCGCGTCGTCGACCGTCGTACCAAGCCTGACATAATCGCCAACGCCGGCCACCGCGACGATCTGGGTGTGACCGCCGGAGGCCAGGAACAGGCAATAAGGGAAGTCGATTGCATCGGTGAGGCGCGGCGTCAGCGCGTGCGCCTCGAGATGGTTGACCGCGATCAGCGGCGTGCCATGCACCAGCGCGATCGCCTTGGCTGTGGTGAGACCGACGATGACGCCGCCGATCAGGCCAGGCCCCGCCGCGGCGGCCACGCCGGCCAGCTCGGCGTAGTCGACGCCGGCCTCGCGCATCGCCGCGTCGATCAGGTGATCGAGCATGTCGACATGGGCGCGCGCCGCGATCTCGGGAACCACGCCGCCATAGATCGCGTGTTCATCGGTCTGCGAGCGCACCACGTTGGAGAGGATCTGCCCCTTGCCGTCCGAATCCCTGGAGACCACGGCTGCGGCGGTCTCGTCGCAAGTGGTCTCGATGCCGAGCAGCAGCGTTGTCGAATCGTTACCCAATCTCAACCCTTCGGTTATTATGAGTGCGCGGAACCGCCTAACACCACGAGGTCGCCAGGTGCAATCGTCCGTCCGTTGCAGCCGGGCCGATCCGTATTCGACGGGAGCATAGCACATGGCCGTGCTGGTGACCCGTCCCGCCCCCGACAATGAACGCACCGCCGCGGCTTTGCGCGCGCGCGGCTTCGACGTGCTGCTGGCGCCGATGCTGCGCTTCGAGCCGGTGGCGCTGTCGGAGGATGCCGGGCGCGATGCCGCGGCCGTGATCGTCACCTCGTCGAATGCGCTGCGTGCGATCGCGCCCCAGCTCGAGGGCTCGGCGCTGCTCGGCCTGCCGCTGTTCGCGGTCGGCGACCAGACTGCCGCCGCAGCGCACGCAGCCGGCTTCGGGCAGGTCATGTCGGCGTCCGGCGATGCCACGGCGCTGCGCGAGCTGATCGCGACCAGCGGCGTGATCGGCGCGGGCGGCACCCTGCTCTATCTGGCCGGCGCCGACATCTCGCGTGATCTGGCCGGCGAGCTCGCGGAGCGCGGATTCGATGTGGTCACGCAGACGGTCTACCGCATGGTGCCGGTCGCGGCGCTGCCGCGCGCCGTCTGCGAGGCGTTCGCGGCCAATCGAATCGAGGCCGTGCTGCATTATTCGCGGCGAAGTGCCGCGGCATTCGTGGCGGCGATCGGGGCCGAGGGCGTGGAAATCTCGGCGCTGGCCGTGCCGCATGGCTGCCTGTCGGCCAATGTGGCCGAGGTGCTGCGTGAGGCCGGGGCGACCCAGGTCACAATCCCAGCGCATCCGGATGAAAACCAGATGCTGGAAGGGCTAGCTCGTGCGCTACGGTCGTGAATGGCGTAAGAGGGCCTGCTCAATCTTGCCTCAGCCAGGGAACTCCCACCATGGTCGATGAACCCGACACCGTTGCGCCGGCCTCCGATACCGGGCGGCCGAAGCGGCCACCGCCGACCATCGACCTGGAGCCGACCTCGCGCGAGGAGCGTCCCGCCGCGAGCGAGAGCGCAGCCGAGCGGCCGACGCCCTCGCCATGGTCCGCGCCGGCCGAGGCGGTCGCCGAGGGGTCATCCGGCGCGGCGAGCCAGTCGCATCCGCATGGCGCCGACGATATCGCGCCGGACACCGCCAGCACCGAGACGCCCGACGAGACGGTCGCCGCGGCCGAGCCGCCGCGCGCCGATCTTCCGCCATCCCCGCCACCGCGCCCGGTGTCGCCCTGGATCATCGCGCCGTTCTCCGGCGCGGCTGCGGCGGCGCTGGTGATCGGCGTCGGCTGGATGCTGGGCTGGCCACCGGTGCAACCGCCGTCGCCGACGACGCCGCTGTCGACAGCGGTCGACGAGCTGACCTCGCGCGTCGCCGGCCTCGAGCAGCGCATCGGCAAGCCCGATGCCGCCGTGACCGGCCGCATCGACGCCATCGACAAGGCGATCACCGGCGTCCGCAGCGACGTCGCCGGCCTGCGCAGCCAGAGCGACAAGACGGTGGCGGCGCTCAACGACGTCAAGGCGCAACCGCGCGACGGTGTTGCGGCGGCACCCGCGCCGGCCCCGGTCGACCTGTCCGGCCTGACCGCGCGCATCGACGCGCTGGAGCGCGCCAGCAGGACGCAGAGCGCAGCGCTCGCCCAGGAGAGCCGCAAGCTCACGGAGGCCGCCGAGGCGGCCAAGACGTCCGATGATGCGCCGCTGCGCCGCGTGGTCGCGGCGACGCTGCTCGACGTCGCCGTCCGCCACGGCGATCCCTATGCGGCGGCGCTGTCGACCGCGAAGTCGCTGGCGCCAGATGCCGCCGCGCTGAAGCCGCTGGAGGCCTTCGCGGCGAATGGCGTCCCGAGCCCGGCCGCGCTCAGCCGCGATCTCCTGACCATCGTGCCGAAGCTGGCGCCGCCCGCCACCGAGAGCACCACCGGCAATTCGATCCTCAGCAAGCTCTCGGCCGGCGCCTCGAACCTGGTCAAGGTCGAGCGCACCGACGGAGCCGGCACCGACCGCGGCGCCGTGGTCGCGCGGATCACCGCGGCGGCGCTGCGCAACGATTTCGCCGAGGCGCGGCGCGAGCTGAAGAGCCTGCCGGCGGACGAGCGCGTCCCCGCCAATGACTGGCTCGCCAAGGCCGATGCGCGTGATGCCGCGTTGTCGGCGGCACGCAAATTCGCCGACGACTCGATGACCGCGCTCGCCAAACCCGCGCAATAGGACGCCCAAGGACGCTCATGATCCGGATCGTTGTTTTCCTCATCCTGGTCGGGCTCGCCGCCGCGGGCTCCGCCTGGGTCGCCGAGCAGACCGGCGACGTCGTGCTGAACTGGGGTCCCTGGCGGATCGCCATGACGCTGCCCGTGTTCGTGCTGGCGCTCGGCCTGACCATTGCCGCCTGCGTGCTGGTCTGGAACCTGCTCAGCGCGCTGTTGCGCGCGCCCGGCCGGATCCGCCATGCGCATCGCGAGCGCCGGCACCGGCGCGGCCGCCACGCCATCACCCACGGCCTGCTGGCGATCGGCCATGGCGATTCGACCGCCGCGCGCCAGCATGCCGACATGGCGAAGCGGCTGGCCGGCGACGATCCGCTGACCTTGCTGCTGCACGCCCAGGCGGCGCAGCTCGAAGGCGACCGCGACGGCGCGCGCCGCGCCTTCCGCGCCATGGCCGAGCGCCACGACACCCGCCTGCTCGGCCTGCGCGGCCTATTCGTCGAGGCGCAGCGCGCCGATGACGCGATGGCCGCTGTCGTGATCGCCGACGAGGCGCTCAAGCTCGCCCCGAACGCGACCTGGGCCTCGCATGCCGTGCTCGGCTTCCGCTGCGCGCAAGGCGACTGGAACGGGGCGCTTGCGATCCTCGACGGCAACTACACCGCCGGGATGATCGACAAGCCGACCTATCGCCGCCAGCGCGGCGTGCTGCTGACGGCGCGCGCGATGGCTCTGGAGACCGAGGACCGCGACCTCGCGCGCTCCAGCGCGATGGAAGCCGTGAAGCTGGCGCCGACTCTGGTGCCGGCCGCCGTGCTCGCCGCCAAGTTCGAGAGCGAGGCCCACCAGGTGCGGCGCGCCATGAAGATCATCGAGGCGGCCTGGGCATCCTGCCCGCATCCGGATCTCGCCGACGCCTATGCCCATGTCCGGCTCGGCGATTCGGCCCGGCAGCGGCTGTCCCGGATCGAGAGCCTCGCCGCGCGCACGCCCGAGCATGTCGAGGCTGCGCTGGCCGTGGCCCGCGCCGCGATCGACGCCGCCGAGTTCGGCCGCGCCCGCGCAGTGCTGGCGCCGTTCACCGACGATCCGACCCAGCGCGTGGCGATGCTGATGGCCGAGCTGGAGCGCACCGAGCACGGCGATGCCGGCAAGGCGCGCGAATGGACCCTGCGCGCGGTGCGCGCCCGCCACGACCCGGCCTGGACCGCCGACGGCTATGTCAGCGACCGCTGGCGGCCGATCTCGCCGGTCACCGGCCGGCTCGACGCGTTCCAGTGGCAGACCCCGGTGGCGAGCCTGCCGTCGGAGCGCAACAGCGTGATCGAAAGCTCGGAATTCGCGGAGGCCGTGCTGGCGCCGCCGAGCCGCCCGGCGATCCCCGAGGGCCTGGTCGAGCCGCCGCGCGGCGCGGCCTCAGCTCCGGTGGTGATCGCGCCGACCACCTTGCAGGACAACGATCCGCCGAAACCCGCCGACATCGTCGCCACGCCCGAGCCCAGCGCTGCGACGCCGAGCGAGCAGGCGGCGGTGGACAAGCCTGTCGACAAGCCGGTGGATATCCCTGTTGAGAAGGCTGAGGACAACCCTTCGCTGGAGGTGACGGCGCAGCCCGTCGCCGCGCCGGCCGCCGAGCCTGCGCCCCCGCTGCAGGCGGCCGCCCCTAGCGAGGCCGAAGCGGAGCCTGAGACCGCGGAGGAGCCGGAGGCGCCGGCCGAGCCCGTGAAGCCAGCAGAGACTGCCGCCGCCGCGCCGACGCCGCTGTTCCGCAACCGCAACGACCTGGCCAAGCCGGCCGAGACCCAGATCCAGGCGATCGTCCCGATCATGCGCCCGCCGGATGATCCCGGTGTCGAGGACGAGGACCAGCCGCGCGACGAGTTCGCCGAGCAGATCGCCCCCAAGGTCCAGGCCGGCGGCTGGCGCGGGTTCTGGTCCCGGTTCGGGAGCTGAGGCCGGCGAACGGCCAGGCTGGCCAGCCGTTCCGGTCACACCGGCTCGATTCCGGCCCCGGGCGGCACGGGTTGTCCTTGCCAACCGCCCGTTCGCCCGATATCAGGAGCGCGTCCGCGTCGTCCGGCCCGTGCCGGGCACGCACCGCTTTGGTTCGCCGCAATAGCTCAGCTGGTAGAGCACGTCATTCGTAATGACGGGGTCGGGGGTTCGAGTCCCTCTTGCGGCACCACGCTTCGCCCTTCGGGCTACGCGTGGCGCAGCCGCGCAGTGGCCCGAAGGGCGAAGCGTGCTCGGCGTAGCCACTTGGCGAAGCCGGGCGTTTGAGCCCCCCAGGTGCTTCAGCCAAGCCCGGCTCTCTGATCCCAATGAACTCTGTCAAACAGCGAGGCGCTCATTGCGGCCTTGCTGACGCCCATGCCGCCGCGATCCCGCGGCCGGATCGGCCCGAGCTCTGCTGCAATCGGCGTCCTCTTCAGGTGAGAGGGCGCGAGGAAGGCCGGGTGCTGACCACACCCGCGGTCCGCGTGCAGCAAAAAAGCACGCGGCAGAACCACAGGTACGGCCGAACATCCGGCCTTCCCCGCGCGGTGGCTTTACGTCTTATACGCGATCTCCCCGGGGACCGGCTGTCTTGCCCCCGTCGCCCGCTGCGCTCGTCATGAACGCTGCGACCTTGACGCCAGCTTCGGGGCGCCAGGACCACGCGACTTCGCCGTCCGCACCTCATCAGTCGTCGCGCAAAAGCGCCTGACGAAGCCACGGCCACCGCAACCCACCTCACGTGCCGTGACGATCGCGATACGTCCCTCTCGGCGAAGCAGGATGGCGGGATAAGACCACTGATTTGGGGTCGGCGTCAAGGAATTTTCTGGTATTCAGAAGCCATCGCGTTTGCTGGCACCATGCGCGCTGCGGCTGGATCTCCTGCGGTGAGTTGCCCTAGAACTGATCGTAAACGCGATCTGCACCTGAGTATGTCCCGAAGCGTCAACTAGACCTTCGCCGGAGAAAAATACTCGGACATAAATGCGTCACCGTAACTCCAGATCGAGGCTAGCCGTTTGACCTTAAATGGCGAGTTGTCGTCTGATTTCGGAGAGCCCGACATTTCAATCTTGGTTCTCATTCGCCTGTCGTTTTAGACGTCACATGACGCATCAGGACGTCCACCGTCGCCTGAACATACGAGCGAAATGACGGCTCACAATCAAGTCTGTTGATCTTGATCTGAGGGTAATAAGCGGCGAAGCCGAGTACGGGGATTAAAGTATTGACCATCAGGAGAAATTTCTCCCGCGACGACATAGTCCTATATGCCTTGATGCCCGTGGGAAGTCGCTGCTCCAACATTGCGCAAATATCTGGATCTTCAAACCTGATAGGATCCATTTTGTGGGCAAAACGGTTGCGGACGTCACGTATTAGGTGAAGAGCTACCCTTCGTTCTTCGTCGAAAAGGCCGAGAGCGAAGCCAATCTCTATCTTAGAAGAGAAGCTTGATAATGGGCTATTTGGTTGGCTGAACAGTGCTTTTTGCCGTTTCGGCTCGAGCTGAGGCAGCCTTGCGATGATGAGACACTCTAAGAAGTTGTCGACGGCGGATGCAGCAACGAGTGCTGCGCCACGATCGGATTGTTTCGCAATCTCATCAACGACTGCCTGCATCTGCTCATACGTGTACGGAATCACTGCCGCCTCCGCTCACGAATATGCCGTGGGCCGGTTGGACATAGTTTATGACGTTAGCCCACCTGCAAATATGATCGCGTATAGCGTACGCCGAATCCATCAGTTCGGTTAGTCGCCTCCGACTCGTCTAGAAGCCGCTCTGCCTTATCGAGAAAATCGCGCGCCTTGCAAAGCTCGAGCATCCAAAATCGCGGTACATCCGTCGATCTCGGCTTTTTCGACATCGGGTCAATTTCGGCACGAGGAAATATATCACAGATAAGTATATCGGCTCGCTGCATCACTTCCCCCTCGTTTGATGCTCCCGCAAGGACGACGACTCTGCGCTTGGCGGGTGCTTTGAGCAATAGTGACATGGCGGTGGCGATCAGCACCCAAAGCCATGGTCGAGATGTCCCGCTCGCGGTCTGCGATGCGTGCGCTCGTTCAGTTCAGCCGACGCGACGACGCACGGCTGTGGCAGCCCCAAGCCGGATCAACCGCCGAACCGCAGCGAGACACAAGGCGCGCCTCGAAACGCCGCGGCCTCGGCCGCCAATTCGTGGCGCACTTGATCGATGACCCAGCCGTAGTCGCGTGCTTCGTTCTGCCTGAAGAGACGCGCTGTCGGATACCACGGAGAATCCGTGCGGCCGAGCAGCCAGCGGTAATCGGGCCGATAGGGCAGGAGGATCCATACGGGACGCCCGAGGCCGCCGGCGAGATGAGCGACACTCGTGTCGACAGTGACGACGACATCCAAACAGGACAAAAGTCCCGCAGTGTCGTCGAAGTCCGCCAGGCTCTCAGTCGTATCGACGATGTCGAGTCCAGCTAGAACGTCCCTATCCGACTCTCGGACGTCCTTCTGCAGGCTGACGAATTGCGCATCGATGTCCAACAGTCTTGTGAGGAGCTGCAAGGGCACCGACCTATTCCGATCGTTGCTGTGCCCGGGGTTACCTGACCAGACCAGCCCGACACGAAGCCTGTCGTGCGGACCCAACCTTCTCTCCCACTCCGCTTGCCGTGCCGGGAGCGGCGACGGCAGATAGGGCACATCGGCTGGAATCGTGCGAAGCGTCGTCTTGAACGCGAGCGGCAGGCTCGACATGGAACAGTGCAAATCGAAGCTTGCCGAGGCCGCCGTCGATCTCGGGATGCATTCAGTCACGCCCGCCAATCTCGACAATAGCGAGGAGGCCGGGTCCTGCACCGCAAGGATTACTTTGGCTCCGAGCTCCGCCACCATCGGAACATATCGGGCAAATTGGAAGGCATCTCCGAGTCCTTCATCGGCGAAGATCAGGATCGTCTTGCCCCGAATGCAGTCGTCCCCCGACCATTGCGGCTGGGCAAAATCCGGATGGGCGATACCGAGCCCCGTCTTCCATCGGATTTCACGCCCCAGCCAGCCTGCTTCGAAATTTCCGGTCACCATGTGGATCAACGCCATGTTCCAAATGGTGATTGGATCACTCGGCGCGATGGTTTGGACCCTCTCGTGACAAGCCATCGCCTCCTCGAATCGAAGGCCATCAGCCAGCAGATCCGCCTTGTTCTTCAGAGCCAACACGTAGTCTGGCCGAAGCGAGAGGGCGCGATCAAAGCAGGCCAATGCCTGTTCGTGCCGCCCGAGCCGGTGCAGCACCCAGCCAAGATTATTGTGCGTCTCGAAATTGGCTGGATCGAGCATTTGCGACCGCAGGCCATCGGCGGCCGCTTCTTCCAACCGCCCCAGGTTTTGAAGAACGAGCGCGCGCATGTGAAGCGCTTCTGCCTGGCCGGGGTTTGCCTTCACCGAGATGTCGAAGAGTTCGAGAGCTTCGGCAAACCGATTCCGCCTGCAAAGCAGCAGGCCACATAAATTGGCCGCGTCCACATATTCTGGCGACAATTGCAGAGCGTGGCGCAAGCTCAGGATGGCGTCATCCGGACGATCCAGCTCTGCCAGAACAGCTCCGAGATCCTTCCAATACTGGGCATTGTCCGGTTGGAGCGAGACCGCCTTGTCGAAGGCCTTGAGGGCGTCCTCCAACCGTCCCGCTTTGCGAAGCGCCGATCCAAGGCTTGAGACGTAGTCGCTCTTGGGAGCCAATTTGATCGCGCGCGCAAACCAGTCGATGGCCTGGCCATTCTGCCCCATCCGCAGCGACAGAAGCCCCATGAGATGCATGGCATCCGAATGATTGGGGTCGACCGCAAGCGCGTCCTGGCAACAGCGCATCGCCTCCAGGAGCTTGCCGGCCTGAAACTGGGCAAACGCCGTTTCATAAAGAGCAGCTGGATTGACAAGCCTGGAGCCGTTTGAGCTTGTCTTCGATGCTCGGAGAGAGGGCGAAGCCCGGCGCTCGCGGCGGCTCATCAAGGTCTTCTTTCCAATGTCCAACCAGCAACTATTAGTTGATTCTACTAGCCGGCAGCAAGCAGTGTAAATCACCGCGAATGACGCCAGCCATGACGTTTAGTCCAAGGTTTGATCCTGTGCGCCATTCCTCCATAGCTAAGCCGGCAGAGGACGAGGTCAGGACAGCGCGCATGGAGTCAGGCGCGCTCTCGCTTACCAGCGCTCACCTCGATCCCTTGCCGCCGGCACGCCCGGTTAAGAATTGCTTAACCCAAATCGCGCCATCGTCCGGCGCGAGCCGCGGGACGAATACCCGCGCTGGCAGCAGGTGGCGATCCGGCGTTTTGTTCGCTCGAATCCCGCAAATGTCGGCTGCGCTCGGGCGTACGCCAGCGGCCCCGCCGGTGGCGATCAGTATCCAAAGTCATGGTCGAGATGTCCCGCTCGCGGTCTGCGCTGTGTGCGCGCGTGACAATTCGGCCCGACGCGACGACGCGCGGCTCTGGCAGCCGCAGCGAGCCGGATCAACGGCCGAACAGCAACGAGACACAAGGCGAGCCTCGACATGAGCACCACTGCCCTCGACAGTCACACGCAGTTTCAATCGATCCTCGGCCAGATCCGGACGCTCGCCTACAAATATATCGAGGACAAGGATTTCGTCAGCGCGCAGCTCGCCTTCCAGAAGCTGCTCGAGCTCGACCCCAAGGACATCAACGCCCGCTTCATCTATGCGCAGCTGATCGACGACGGCTCGCACAAGAAGCGCGCCGAGGCGCGCGACATGATGCTGGCGATCCTCGACGAGAACCCCCAGATTTTCGAGCAGGCGACCGAGGGCAATCTGCATCTGATCCGCAGCGCCGCCGTGCGCTGCAGCCATGTCGGTCCGTTCACGCGCTCGATGGAGCTGTTCCGCAAGCTCGCCCACGCCTCCAACCAGGCCGCCGATTATTTCTCGCTCAGCGAGATCCTGACCCAGAACAACGAGTTCGACGAGGCGGTGGCCGCGCTCGAGAAGGCGATCAAGCTCGACCCGGCCTATGACCTGCCGACCAATCGCGAGACGCTGGAGATCGCGCGCTCCAACGCCAAGAAGGGCAAGGCAAAGGACGTCAAGGGACGCGCCAAGGTCGGCCGCTATCCGGAGACCAAGGACTTTCTCGGCGATCTGCAGACGCTGATCACCAACCACATCGCCGTCAACCTCGCCGCCGCGCCGAAATTCCTCGACAAGAGCACGCGCTTCTTCACGATGGGCTCGTGCTTCGCGCGCAATCTGTCGAAGAGCCTGAACGACAGCGGCTATTCCAGCCACCACATGGAGATCTCGGAATACATCAACACCACGTTCGCGAACCGCGTGTTCGTCGACTGGCTGCGCGATGCAAAGATCGATCCGGAGATCCGCGAGCGCATCGTCGAGCTGCTGCCGCCGGGCTCGAGCAAGGAGAACACGCTGTCGGTGATCCGGCAGGCCGACGTCTTCATCCTGACCTTGGGCGTGGCCGCCGCCTTCTTCGACCGCGAGACCGGCGCCTTCGTGCTGCCGCGGCCGACCGCGCTGAACTCGCGGGCGCTGGCCGAGAAGTACAAGTTCCGCACCGCGACCGTGCAGGAGAACGTCGACAACGTGCTCTATCTGATCGACTTCGTCAGGAGCATCTCGCCGGGCATCAAGGTCATCGTCACGGTGTCGCCAGTGCCGCTGCTCACATCGTTCGAATATGAATCGGTGGTGCAGGCCGACTGCCTGTCGAAGAGCACGATGCGGCTGGTCGCGCACGAGGTCGTGAACAACTCGAACCTCGAGGACATCTGGTACTGGCCGTCCTTCGAGGTGTTCCGCTGGGGCGGCTCCAATGCCTCCAGCTTCTTTGCGGCCGATGACGGCGCGGCGTGGCACGTCTCCGAGGACAAGGTGTCGGCGACGGTGCGCGCCTTCGTGCAGACCTTCTCGCCGGCCTGACCGGAGAACTATCACCCTCCCCTGGAGGAGGAGGGTCGGCTCATAGGCGCGAAGCGCGTGTGAGCCGGGGTGGGGTGGTCTGTCCACTTGCACCGGTTTCCGCGGCTTCACCCCACCCCGCTCGCCCGCTTCGCGTGCGATCGACCCTCCCCCTCGAGGGGAGGGTGAGACTGAGATCGCCGTGCTGCCGTCGTGATCATCGGGGGCATGGCGATCAAGGTATGACGCGTTTCCGCGCGATCACAGCATGCTCAAAGCATGATCCGGAAAAGTGCGCAGCGGTTTTCCGAAAAGATCATGCGCAAACAACAACCTAAAGCGCGATGACGATTCATCCTGATCTCATCGCGCTTTAGGAGGCGTGGAGAACGGCGGCCTCAGGGCAGCCGCTTCTTCCACAGCCGAACGATCATGATGCCGGCCTGGGCGTAGCCCGGCGGCGAGCTCTCGGGCCCGAACGGGGTCTTCGAATACAGCGAGCTGGTGATCAGGAAACCGCCGACATAGGGCGCGGGCAAGCCCGACAGCGCCATGAAGCAGCGGTGGGTGAGGATGCCCTCCTCCGGCAGATTGCCGCGCACCAGCCGGCACTCGCCGATGCCGGTGAAGGCGATGCCGTTGAGCTGGCCTTCGGTGTAGGTGCCGAGCTGGGTCGGGTCCATCGCCTGCCCGATGCACACCCGCATCTCGCCGATGCTCTTGTCGTTGGTGCCGGTCATGCGGCCATCGCCGGGCTGCACGTTGACGGACTGGACCGCGAGCTGGTCTTCCAGCGCCGGCGCAAAGCCGGTCTTGGTCGGCGCGCAGAAATCCGAGGGCACTACGCGGCCATGGCGCACGGTGCGGCCGATATAGATCTCCTCGACCTCGTTCTCGCCGCCTTGGGCGAGGGCCGGGCCGATGACGGTCTGCAAGACGGCGGCCGCCAGGAGAAACGCAATCATCATCCGGCGCATGCGCCCATCCTTCCCGCTAAACGAAGGTCAGTATCGAATTCGGCGAACTTTCTAAACATCACCAACAGGCAGTAGGTATGCATACGCTCATACCTGAGCTTTCGGCCGTTCCGTCTCCATGGAACACCTCGTCATGACGGTAATGTGGTAGCAAACCTGGCTGAGCGGAATTGCGATGCGCCCCCGGCGCGAGCGCTGCCAACCATCGCTTATCGGAATGTTGGACCGATGCGTCCCCACGCCTGTCGTCCTCAACGGAAGTCGCCGCGACGGCAAAAAGGTTCCGAGAAAAATGGTGCTCCGTGCCGCGCCGACGTGCCGGCGGGCGTGGTTCAATTCAGACTTGCAGCGGCTGATGTGACCGGCATCACATCGAAGCACCCCGCGAGCGCTTAAACCTCGCCTCCATCAACGAGGGGAGTTTCTCACATGCGCAAGATGATCCTGATCGGAGCCCTGGTGCTCGCATCCGCCACCACAGCCCAGGCCCAGGGAACCCGCAGCCTGTCGCTGTCGCCGAGCGAGACCGCGGCGCCGGCGCCGCGGCCGACCTATGTGCAGCAGGCCGGCGAGGTCACGATCACGCCGGCCCCCGCGCCGGCGGCGACCGCCCAGGCCCAGCCCGCTCCGGCGGCGTCAGCCGCTCCGGCGACGGCAGCAGCACCGGCACCTGCCGCCGCGCAGGCCGCCCCGGCGACCGCAAGCACCGCCACCGAGCAGGCCAAGCCGGTGCAAACCTCGTCGCGGCGATCGAAATCGGCACGCGCGAGCAAGCCGCGCAGCAAGGGCTGGACGGAGGCGCGCATCGTGCGCGAGCTGCACCGCCACGGCATCTATTGGTGAGCCTCAGCATCAGGTGAGTTTTGGCATCAGGCCGACAACGAAAAAGGCCGGGCAAGCTGCCCGGCCTTCGCGTTGAGAGGCGGATGCGGCGTCACTGCTGGACGGTCTGGATCACGCTCGAGATCGGCCGCGCATTGGTCATGGTGGTCGGCAGCTTCGGATCCTGGCCGACCATCGCGTCATACTCCGGCAGCGTGTCGAGCGTGCCCTTCGGCTTCATCGCGACGACCTTGTAGCCGCCGGCCTTCAGCCGCCGCAGCAGGGTCGGCAGCGCCAGCGCCGTGTTCTTCTGGAAGTCGTGCATCAGGATGATGCCTTTGCCCTTCTTCTCAAGCCCGGTCATGACCGTGTTCACGACCTGGTCGGCGTCCTTGGAGCGGAAGTCGAAACTGTCGACGTCGCAGGAGAACATCGCGACGTTGCGCTCGCCGAGATAGGCCACCGCCGACGGCCGGTGCTGCAGCTGCGGGAAGCGGAAGAACGGCGCGGGGTTGCTACCGCCGAGCGCGAACTTCACTGCGCTGATGCCCTTCTCCAGCTCGTCCTTGGCAATCTGGTCGGTCATCTTCTTGCCGTTCAGATTGACGTGCGACCAGGTGTGCACGCCGACGACGTGACCGGCCGCCTGGACCTGGCGCAGGATCTCCGGATGATAGGTCGCGTGCTTGCCGATGGTGAAGAAGATGCCGGTGGTGCATTCGTCGGCCAGCGCCTTCAGCACGGCCGGCGTGTTGACCGGCCACGGGCCGTCATCGAAGGTCAGCACGACTTCGTGGTCGGCGAGGAAGTCGAACTGCTTGAAATGGTCGAGACCGAAGCCGGGGCCGCCCGTGGTGTCGACCACGACGGTCCGCGAGATGCCGAGCGCATCCGGATTGGCGCAGGTCGATTTCGGCTGCACCGGCAGGGCGGCGGACGCCGCGGGCTTCGCCGGCACGGTGCCGGTATAGTCGACATCGTCCTTCGCGCCCTTGGCCGCGACCCTGGTCGGCGGCGGCGGTGCAGGTTCGGAGGGCTTTGCCGCTGCGCTCTGCGCTGCGGCCTTGGCGGCGTTGGGCTTGGACACCCAATACCAGACACCGGTGATCGCCAGCGCCGCGACGACGGTGGCCAGCAGCAAGCCTAACGCATTACGCATGGTTACTCTTCCCGAAAACGCGAGACACGTGACAGGCGGACACGAGGATTTCCGCCGCCCTCATTTGAAATCCATTAATGCCAACGACTCGTTAACGCGGTCCCAACACGGTGGTGATCGGCGAACATTTCCAGAGTGATGCACGCGCCAGATCGGCAGTTCGCCGGAGTGACATGTCGCCGCGGCAAGGTCCCGCACGCGCCACGCGACAGGATTGCGGAGCTGGGTTGAAGGGCCCGATCTGGCGTGACTCGCGTCACTGTTGCTAGAGAGCGGGCCGGCCATGATGGACGCATTGAACAAGGGCCCCGCGCTGATGCGGAGCCGATGGGAGCCAGCCATGACGAAGACCTTCAATCTCCTCCGCACCGCCGTTCTGACCGCCGCCGGCGTCGCCGCCATCTCGGCCCTCAGCTCGAGCGCCAGCTTCGCCTTCAGCGCCGAGGCGCAGCAGATGTGCACCGGCGACGCCTTCCGCCTGTGCAGCAGCGAGATCCCGAACATCCCGGCGGTCACCGCCTGCATGATCAAGAACCGCTCCTCGCTGAGCTCCGGCTGCCGCACGGTGCTCGACAAGGAGGTCCTCAAGCGGAACGGCAAGGTCGCCGAAGCCGGCGAGTCCAACTGAGGCCCCTCCCCGGCTCCGCCTGCGCGCCTCGGCTGCGACCGAGGCGCTTGCGAGGCCCGGTTGTGGCCACTAAAAGCGCCGCCAAACCCTCAATGCCGGGAGCGAGGCGTCAGTCATGAACAAAGTCTTGGTGATCATCCCCTTCCTCCTGCTCGCGTCAGCGGCTTCGGCCCAGCAGCAGGTCGGCCAGGATGCCTGCGCACGCGACGTGTCGCGGCATTGCCGCGCCGTGATGAACAACGGCGACCAGGCGGTCCTGGCGTGCCTCAAGGAGCACCGCGCCAAGCTGTCGAAGGCCTGCGACAAGGTGCTGACCGAGCACGGGCAGTAAGTCCTCTGCCGCCGCGCTACGGTCCGCTCCGCGCCGTGGACGCCACCGCCGGGGCCTGCTCCGCGGTGCGGTCGATGTCGTCGCGGCCGCGCACCGAGCCGAACGGCCGCTCCAGCATGCGGCGGATGCGCACCGGATCGGCGCCGATGTGGAAGTCGATCGCTCGCTTGTGCAGCTCGCGCTCGGCGCGGGTCGAGCGGTTGCGCTGGCGCAGATAGTCGATCCAGGTCGGACAGTGATAACGCTCGGTCCAGAGCTCGGGATCGGCGATGTCGCGCGCGATCGACCAGCCATAGGCGCCGTTGCGCTGCCGGCTGAGCTGCACCTCCTGCATCAGGTCGTGAAACGCGCGGGCAGTGTCCTCGGCGACGCGATACTCGATCTCGACCACCAGCGGCCCCGAGCGCGGCGTCAGCTCCAGCTGCACCTCGGGATCGGCCAGGGTCTCGCCGTCCTCGTTGCGGGCGCCGATCGGCGGCATGCGCAGCCACAGGCCGAGCAGCGGCGAGGCGATCATCAGCGCGCCCGAGACCAGCAGCGCCACCTCGACGCCGGCGGCGTCGGTGAGACGGCCCCAGCCCCAGCTGCCGATCGCGATGCCGCCTGATATCGCCGCCTGGAACGCCGCCAGCGCGCGGCCCGCGACCCAGCGCGGCGCCGACAGCTGCACGCCGATGTTGAACAGCGCGACCGCGAGCATCCAGACGGCGCCGGCGATGACCAGCGCCGCGGCCGTCAGCACCGGCTCGCCGCTCAGCCCCACCGCAGCCGTCGCAGCCCCCAGGGTCAGCGCGCAGGTGCGGATCGCGGCCTCGCCCGACAGCCGCTTCCTGATCTCGCCGATGTTGAGCGCGCCGACCACGGCGCCCATGCCGAACGCGCCGAGCATGATGCCGTAGGTCTGCGCGCCGCCATGCAGCAGGTCGCGCGCCACCAGCGGCATCAGCGCCGAGATCGAGCCGCCGATGATGCCGGTGACGAGGGTGCGGATCAGCACGATGCGGATCGACGGCGAATGGATGATGTAGCGGACGCCGGAGACGATGGCGCGGTTGAGCGGCTCGCGCGGCAGCCGGCTCGGCTCGACCACGCGCCGCCACAGAAACAGCGCCGCCAGCAGCGGCAGATACAACAGGGCGTTCGCGGCAAACGCGGCGACCGCGCCTGCGGCGGCCACGATGACGCCGCCGATCGCCGGGCCAAAGCTGCGCGCGATGTTGTAGCTGATGCCGTTGAGCGCGACCGCCGCCGGCAACGTCTCCGGCGGCACCTGCTCGCTCACCGAGGACTGCCAGGCCGGACCCATCAGCGCCATGCCGCTGCCGATCACGAAGCACAGCGCGAGCAGACGCTCGGGCGTGATCATGCCGAGCCGGGCCAACACGGTGAGCGTCGTGGCGCCGCCGAGCGCGACCGCGAGCGAGACCAGCGCCACGATGCGCCGGTCGTACATGTCGGCGACGGCGCCGGCCGGCATCGAGATGAACATCACCGGCAGCATCAAGGCGGTCTGCACCAGCGCGACCTTGTCGGCCGAGGAGGTCATCTGCGTCATCGCCCAGGCGGCGCCGACGGCCTGGATCAGGAGTCCGAGATTCGACAGCAGGCTCGCCAGCCAGATGCGGCGGAACACAATGTGCTTCAGCGGCGCGGCGATGCTCTCCGCGGCGAACAGCTCTCGTTTCGGAGGCGCATTCATTCAGGTCCGTCCACGTCGTCCGTTTGCATTGAACTATCGCTTGATTCCGGCCGGACGTATGTGATGCCTGCGAATATCAGCCGCTGTCCAGTGCGCGATCCCCGATCATGGACTGCGGCCAACGAACACAGAATGAACGAGACGGAGGACCGCCGATGACGCTGACGCGCCGCACCATTTTGCAGAGCATGGGAACCCTGCCACTGCTGACCAGCGGTCTGACCTTACCTGCCTCGGCGCAAACGACGGCAGCGCCCTCGGCGAGCGACATGCCGCCGGTGCTGTTCGTGCACGGCAATGGCGATCACGCGGCGCTGTGGATGACCGCGCTGTGGCGGATGGAATCCAACGGCGTGCCGCGCGCGCGCCTCGCGGCGCTGAACTTCACCGATCCCTTGGCCCGCAATGACGACGCCGTGGCGCAGCCGAACCGGTCCTCGACCGAGGATCAGCGCCGCGAGCTCAGCGACGCCATCAAGGCGCTGAAGGAGCGCACGGGTGCTGCGCGCGTCGCGCTGGTCGGCAGCTCGCGCGGCGGCAATGCGATCCGCAACGTCGTCAAGAACGGCGGCGGCGCCGATGTCAGCCATGCCGTGCTGTGCGGCACACCCAATCACGGCGTGTTCGACTGGGACGACAGCCCCGGCAGCGAGTTCAATGGCCGCGGTCCATTCCTGCGCGGACTGAACACCGGCGACAGCGAGGTGACGGAAGGCACCGTCTTCCTGACCTTGCGCAGCGACGGGCTCGACAAATATGCGCAGTCCGATGGGCGCCTCGTCGGCAAGCCCGGCGTGCCCACCGGCATCACCGCCGAGGGTCCGGCGCTGAAGGGCGCCACCAACCTCGTGATCGGCGCGCTCGACCATCGCGAGGTCGCGTTCCATCCACGCGCGTTCCGGGAGATCTACAAGTTCATCGCCGGCCGTGAGCCGGCCTTCATCGCGATCCAGCCGGAGCGCGAGGTGCGCATCAGCGGCCTCGTCACGGGAACGCCGGGCGGCGCGCCGACCAATCGCCCCGTCGCCGGCGCCAGCGTGGAGGTGTATCGCGTCTCGGCCGAGACCGGCGCACGCCAGGGCGAGCCGGTGTATCGCGGCCAGACCGGGGCCGATGGTCGCTGGGGGCCTGCGGAGATCGATCCGACCTCCTCTGTCGAGATC
The DNA here is from genome assembly GCF_900176205.1 of Bradyrhizobium sp. ORS 285. Classification (NCBI taxonomy): domain Bacteria; kingdom Pseudomonadati; phylum Pseudomonadota; class Alphaproteobacteria; order Hyphomicrobiales; family Nitrobacteraceae; genus Bradyrhizobium; species Bradyrhizobium sp. ORS 285. The sequence goes on along the minus strand of NZ_LT859959.1, from coordinate 7,575,323 downwards.
GTACTGACGTCACCGAACGCACCGATCACGCACTTTTACCGCTCGCCGTTCCCGCGCTCGTCGGATGTGGTGCATTTGCGGGCAGCGCGCCCCATGGGCCAGGCCGACGCTGGCGCGGGCGCCATCGTCATCATGACCAGGCCACGCGGCTATTTTGGCCTGCCGCGCGACATCGTGCTGCTCGACGGCAAGGAGCCCGCGGACGTACAGAAGGGCGTCCCGACCGATGCGGCAACGACATTGCGGCTGCCGGCAGGCGACGTCGGCCGCAGCGTCATCGGACTGTTCAACGAGGAACGCATCGCCGCCCGGCTTTGGCCAGCATCGGAGAGCAGGATTGCGCTGATCGAGCTGACTAATTAGTTGCTGGAGTAAGATGGTACGTCAGAGTTCCCGGAGGACCCGAGATCGTGTCCTCCCCGTCACGATGGCAGCACGCGGCCCGGATAGGCTTGTCCTGGGCGCGAGCCCGTCCGCGCCCGGCTGCGACGTCTGCAGCCGCAGGCGCTTCGGCGCAGCACCGTTGCGAGGACGTCCATGAGCACGGCCGAGATCCACTATCTGCCGCAGGCACGGGTCCAGCAGTCACGGGGACCGCTGATCCCGCCGATGCCGCCGCGCGCGCCCGACAGCATGGGCGCGCTTCGTCGCGTGCTGATGATGGGGCAGAACGCGATCGCCACCTGGAGCCAGCGCGCCTATGAGGACGAGATCATCCGCGGCCGCTTCCTCGGCAGCTCCAGCTACATCCTCAACACGCCCGAGACGATCAAGCATGTGCTGGTCGACAATTGGGAGAACTACGCCCGCACGGTCGGCGCGATCCGCGTGCTGCGTCCGGTGCTCGGTGAGGGCCTCCTGATCGCCGAGGGCCGAGCGTGGAAGCACCAGCGTCGCACCCTGGCGCCGGCCTTCACGCCGCGCGCCGTCTCCGGGCTCATTCCGCACATGGTCGCGGTGACCGACGAGACCGTCGACCGGCTGCGGCAGCAGTGCGGGCAGCCGATCGACCTGCGCGAGACCATGCAGCGCATGACGCTGGACATCGCGGGGCGCACGATGTTCTCGTTCGAGATGGGCCGCCACGGCACGACCTTGCGCGACTTCGTCTACGAGTATGGCGAGCGGCTGGCGGCGCCGCATCTGCTCGACATCGTGCTGCCGCTGTCCTGGCCGACGCCGCGCGATTTGGCGCGCCGCCGCTTCCGCCAGCGCTGGACCGATTTCATCGGCACGCTGATGGCCGAGCGCCGCGCGGCCGGCAAGCTGGAGGACGCGCCGCCGCGCGACCTGTTCGACCTGATGGGGGCTGCGCGCGATCCCGAGACCGGCGCCGCGTTCACCGATGCGCAGCTTGCCGACGAGGTCGCGACCATGATCCTCGCCGGGCACGAGACCACGGCCACCGCGCTGTTCTGGGCGCTGTATCTGATCGCGCTCGATCCGACTAACCAGGACAAGCTCGCGCAGGAGGTTCGCGCGGCGACCGATCTCAGCAATCCGGATCAATTGCCGTTCACGCGCGCGGTGATGGACGAGACGCTGCGGCTGTATCCGCCGGCCTTCCTGATCGCGCGCGCCGCCAGCGGACCGGACCAGATCGCCCAATACCGGGTCAAGCGCGGCGATGTCGTGCTGATCGCGCCCTGGCTGCTGCACCGGCATGAGAAGCTGTGGGACGCGCCCAATGCCTTCAAGCCGGAGCGCTTCATGCCCGGCGCGCCTCCGCCGGAGCGGTTCGCCTATCTGCCATTCGGGGCGGGCGCGCGGGTCTGCATCGGCGCGCATTTCGCGCTGGTCGAGGCGGTGCTGGCGCTGGCGCGCCTGGTCGGCGCTTTCCGGATCGAGGTCGTAGACCGGGCACCGGTCATCCCGGTCGGCGTGGTGACGACCCAGCCTGACCGGTCGCCGCTGTTCAAAATCACGCCGCGTTGAGCAGCGCGCGGCCGCCGGCCCGACTTTACCGAAATGTCATGCGCTCCGAGCGATCCGCGGATTGCCGGATCCGATAGTGGTTCGCATATTGAGGAGACGGGCCGGCTGAGGACCCGGGATACCAGCGCGAAGGACGCCATGCTCGAAGGATTGCGCCAATTCATCGCCGATGTCGTTTCGCCGCACGAGACGCCGGCCTTTGATGACAATGGCTACCAGCTGGCCGCGACCGCGCTGCTGATCCACGTGATCTCGCTGGATGGCGAGCCGAGCGAGGCCGAGCGGCGCAAGCTGCACAGCCTGATCGAGCTGCGCTTCGGGCTCGACCACGGCGCCGCCGACCGGCTGATCGCCCAGGCCATGCTGGCCGAGGGCGAGGCGGTCGATCTCTACCGCTTCACCAGCGTGATCATGCGCGAGGTCAACGAGGCCGGACGGCTGCGCATCGTCGAGATGATGTGGGAGCTGGTCTACGCCGACGGCAAGGTGACCGAGTTCGAGGACAACGTGGTCTGGCGCGCTTCGGAGCTGCTGGGCATCTCCACCCGTGACCGGGTCGACCTGAAGCACCGGGTGGCGGACCGGCGACAGGGGAACCCGGCCTGAGCCCGATCCGCCCAAAAAGTCTCAGGGGAGGAACGCGGATGAACAAACTTTAATTTTGTTCCCGGCACCCGGTGTTCCTGTAAACCTATGTGAATCCGAAGAGATTGCGTCAATTGGGCGCCGCGCCGCATTTTGCGGCGGCTTGCATGTTCCCTGCTGCCTATGCTCTCGTCCGCGGCAATCGGATGATGTTCGGAATGTGATCGAAGAGCAGGTGTCGTGAGTGAACGTGTCACGCTGATAACGGGTGCGTCGTCGGGGATCGGGGCCGAGCTGGCCCGCGTGTTCGCCGCGAACGGACACCGTTTGGCGCTCACGGCCCGCCGCGAGGACCGGCTGACGGCGCTCGCCGCGGAGATCGCCGCCAAGGGTGGCCCTGCGCCGCTCGTCATCCCCTGCGACCTGACCTCGCCTGAAGCCGGCGCCGCCATCGAGGCTGCGCTGTCGGCGGCCGGCGTGGAGCTGCAATACCTGGTCAACAATGCCGGCTTCGGGCTGTTCGGCAAGGCGGTGCAGCTCGACCGCACCGATCAGCTGGACATGATCTCGGTGAACGTTCGCGCACTGACCGAGCTGTCGCTGCGCTTCTCCCACCAGCTCATCCGCAACAAAGGCGGCATCCTCAACCTGGGCTCGGTCGCCGGCTTCCTGCCAGGACCGGGCATGGCGGTTTATTACGCCTCGAAGGCCTATGTGATCTCGTTCACCGAGGCGCTGCGCAAGGAGCTGGCGCCGCATGGCGTACGCGTCACCGTGCTGTGCCCGGGGCCGGTGCCGTCGGAATTCCAGGACCGCGCCGGTTTCAAGCCGGGCGTCGATTCGGTGATCCTCAACGTCTCGCCGAAGGCGGTCGCAGAGGCCGGCTATCGCGGTCTGATGGCCGACAAGCGCGTGGTGCTGCCGGGGATCGGCATCAAGATCGTGCCGTTCCTGCTGCGCTGGTTCCCCCGGGGATTCATCCTCGACGCGGTCGGACGGCTGCAGCTGAAGCGGAGCTGATCGGCGCCGCAGTCGCGGATCCGACATTCGCCCCGCGCGATCCGCGGCGTTGCCTCGGGGGCATCGTCAGGGCTGGCACCACACGAGATTTTCGTTCCGCACTTTTCGACCTGACCGGTCGTCTTCGGCTATCACGAAACGGCGCGCAGATGATTCCTTGCGCGGAGCGAATCTCTCCGTGCTGGCCCGGTGCTTGCTTGGAAATCTGGACTTGCTCACGCACCGTTAATCTTCGCTTAGCTACGATTGCCAGGTGATGCTCAGGCCAGACCCTTCGCTCTCTTCGAACGGGACCGCCACGGCGGACGTTCGGCCCCTGCCCTCGAAGCCGGCTGCGGCGGCTGCGCCGCGTCGGCCCGTGCTCATCATCCTGCACCAGGAAACATCGAGTCCCGGCCGCATCGGCAACGCGCTGCGCGCGCGCGGCTACCGGCTCGACATCCGCCGGCCGCGCTTCGGCGATCCCCTGCCGGAGACGCTCGATGGGCATTCGGGTGCCGTGATTTTCGGCGGTCCGATGAGCGCCAACGACCCCGATGATTTCGTTAGGCGCGAGATCGATTGGATCGAGGTGCCGCTGCGCGAGCAGCGCCCGTTTCTCGGGATCTGCCTGGGGGCGCAGATGCTGGCAATGCAGCTCGGCGCGCGGGTGGCGCCGCATCCGCAGGGCCGCGCCGAGATCGGCTATTACCCGATCCGCCCGACGCGCGCGGGCAAGAAGCTATGCCCGCATTGGCCCGACCACGTCTATCACTGGCACCGGGAAGGCTTCGACCTGCCCGCCGGCGCGGACCTGCTCGCCGAGGGCGGCGACTTCCCGGTTCAGGCCTATCAATACGAGAACGCCACCGGGCTGCAATTCCACCCGGATGTCACCTACGCGATGATGTGCCGCTGGACCACGCGCGGCCATGCCCGGCTGGACACGCCGGGCGCCTGCCCGCGCCATCATCATTTCGAAGGCCGCGCTGTGCACGATGCCGCCGAGCGGGTGTGGCTGAAGCATTTCCTGGATGGGTGGCTGGAACGGCAGCCGGTGGCGGCGATGGCCGAGGCGGCGGAGTAGGAGCCGTGCTTTCAGATTATTGGGCTTTGGAGATCTAAGTCAGCCCGGCTTCGCCAAGTGGCTTCGCCGGGCACGACGCTTCGCCATTCGGGCACTGCGCGGCTGCGCCACGCGTAGCCCGAAGGGCGAAGCGTGGTGGAGCCAGGCGGGATCGAACCGCCGACCTCGTCATTGCGAACGACGCGCTCTCCCAGCTGAGCTATGGCCCCGAAACACGATCGCTTCGTCACGGCCACACGAGATTGGGAAGGCAGCCGGCGGATCGGGCGCCATTTACAGTCGGTGCCCTGGTCAAGTCAAGAACGCTCACATCGCCCGTTAGCCTTGACGCCCAGCTTCCCTTGTTTGGACGGGGCGGAACCGATATCTACCGAGCAACACAGGTCGAATCCGCGACCTCGCCCCCGAGTGGACCCGCATGCGTGCCGTTCTCGACATCGTTCTGATCGTTCTCGACCTCTATGTCTGGCTGCTCATCGCCTCGGCGATCCTGTCGTGGCTGATCGCCTTCAACGTCGTCAACACGCGCAATCAGTTCGTCTCCGCGGTCGCCGAATTCCTCTACCGAATCACCGAGCCGGTGCTGGCCCCGATCCGGCGCATGCTGCCCAATCTCGGCGGCCTCGACATCTCGCCGATCATCCTGATCCTGATCATCATGCTGATCCAGCGGGTCATCGGCTATTACATCTATCCCTACGTGTTCTGACGCGCTGCTCGCGAGGAGCCCGCGATGGACCCCTGGCGTCCTGCCGCGGGCGGCCTGACCGTTGCCCTGCGGGTGACGCCGCGCGGCGGCCGCGATGCGATCGACGGCGTCGAAACGCTGTCCGACGGCCGCAGCGTGCTCAAGGTCCGGGTACGGGCGATCGCCGATGGCGGCGAAGCGAATCGCGCTGTCACCGAGCTCCTGGCGAAGGCCATCGGCGTGACCAAGAAGGCGGTGCGAATCACCTCCGGCACGACCGCACGGCTGAAACAGGTGGCGATCGACGGTGATGCGTCGAAGCTCGATCAGGCCTTGCGCGACCTCCTCGCAGCCCATAAGCCGACCGGGACATAACGAGAGCAGACGGGAGACGGTCGAGCCAAGGCGCTCGCTTCGTGCGCGGCGGTCTCCACCCTCCCCTGGAGGGGGAGGGTCGCCTCACGGAGAGCGAAGCGAAACGTGAGGCGGGGTGGGGTGATCTCTCCACAAGCACCAGTGCGGGCGGAGAGATCACCCCACCCCGCTCGCCCGCTTCGCGTGCGATCGACCCTCCCCCTCCAGGGGAGGGTGGGAGCTTGCAGCGTCGACCATGCTGCCAACGAAGTGAAACTGCGCTGCACGAGAGGATCCGACATGACCGCACGCATCATCGACGGGAAGATCATCGCAGCCGATCTGCGCGCGCAGGTCGCCGGCGAGGTGGAGCGGGTCAAGCGTGACCATGGCCTGACGCCGGGCCTCGCCGTGGTGCTGGTCGGCAACGATCCGGCCTCCGAGGTCTATGTCCGCAGCAAGCACACCCAGACCCAGGCCGCCGGCATGGCTTCGTTCGAGCACAAGCTGCCGGCCGACGTGTCGCAGGCGGAGCTGCTGGCGCTGATCGGCAGGCTCAACCAGGATCCCGCCGTGCACGGCATCCTGGTGCAGCTGCCGCTGCCGAAGGGGCTGGAGACGGAGGTCGTGATCAATACGATCGATCCAGCCAAGGATGTGGATGGCCTGCATCCGCACAATGCGGGCCGGCTCGCCGGCGGCCAGTCGGCGCTGGCGCCGTGCACGCCGCTCGGCTGCATCATTCTTAGCAAGACGGTGCATGGCTCGCTGGAGGGGATGAATGCGATCGTGATCGGCCGCTCGAACCTGGTGGGACGCCCGCTGGTGCAGTTGCTGCTGAACGAGAACGCCACGGTGACGATCGCGCATTCGCGCTCGCGCGATCTGCCGGCGCTGACCGCGCGCGCCGATCTGGTCTATGCGGCCGTCGGCCGTCCGGAGATGGTGAAGCGCGACTGGATCAAGCCGGGCGCGACGGTGATCGATGTCGGCATCAACCGTATCCCCACCGCCGAGGGGAAAACCAAGCTGGTCGGCGATGTCGCCTACGCGGAGGTGGCAGAGGTGGCCGGCGCGATCACGCCGGTGCCCGGCGGCGTCGGCCAGATGACGGTGGCCTGCCTGCTGGTGAACACGCTGCGCGCCGCCTGCGCCATCGCCGGGCTGCCGAAGCCGGCAGTGTGAGCCTGCTGTCTTTCCGGGGCGGCTCACTGAGCCAACCCCGGATGGCATTAGTTGGGTGTTACTTCTTCGCGGCCTTGGCGCGGGCGATGCCCTCGGCGATCAGCTGGTGGGCGTCGTCGGCATTGCCCCAGCGCAGCACCTTGACCCACTTGCCCGGCTCGAGGTCCTTGTAGTGCTCGTAGAAGTGCTGGATCTGCTGCAGCGTGATGTCCGGCAGGTCGCTGTAGGTGCGAACCTTGTCGTAGCGCTGGGTCAGCTTGGACGACGGCACCGCGATGATCTTCTCGTCGCCGCCGGCCTCGTCCTCCATGATCAGGACGCCGACCGGGCGCACGCTCATGACCGCGCCGGGCACGATCGCCCGGGTGTTGGCGACCAGCACGTCGCAGGGATCCCCGTCATTCGACAGCGTGTGCGGGATGAAGCCGTAATTACCGGGGTAGCGCATCGCCGTGTAGAGGAAGCGATCGACGAACAGAGTGCCGGCTTCCTTGTCGAGCTCGTACTTGATCGGCTCGCCGCCGACCGGCACTTCGATGACGACGTTGACCTCGCGCGGCGGATCTTTCCCGATCGGGATGGCGTCGATGCGCATGAATGCTCCGTTGAACTTGAACGGTTGAACTTGAACGTTTGAGGGTCGGACGCTCGTGACATGAGCGCTCGCATTCGCAGTCGCAAAAAAATCGCGGCTGCGCAACAGCTACCTCAAATCCAGACCTTCAGTTCAATTCACCGACGCGTTAACGCTTAACGCGTCGCAGAGCCCAAGCCGGCCCGGACTCAGTTGGTCCAGGCAAAGGCGACCTTGTCGAGCGACTTCGGTCCGAAGCGCTCCGACGACCGCGCGACCATGCGGCCGCCCAACGCGCGGTAGAACTCGGTGGCGGGGTCGTTGTCGGACAACGCCCACACCACCATGCTCTTCAGGCCGCTCTGCGCGAGATCGCGCTTAGCAGACTGAAAGAGCCGGCGACCGAACCCCAGCCCCTGAAATTCCGGTCGCAGATAAAGCTCGTAGACTTCGCCATCGAAGTGCAGGCTGCGGGCGCGGTTGCGGCCGTAATTCGCATAGCCTGCGACCTTGTCGTTGAACACCAGCACGCTGACGCGGCTGCCTTTGCGGATTGCGCTGTCCCACCATTGGGGGCCGCGCCGATTGATCAGCTTCTCCAGCTCTGCGCCGGGGATGATCCCCTGATAGGCAGAACGCCAAGCTTCATCGTGGGCTGACGCCACCGCAGCCGCATCTGCAGCCTTGGCCGGACGGACTTCGATCAGGGTTGTGCTCATGACCGGATCAAAGCAAGTCGGCGGTCCGCCTTCAAGGTGCCACGTTAAAGATCGGTTAACCTGTGGATTTTCGGCATCACAGCGGCGGAAACCTGTGCCGAAAAGGGACAAATTCGCAACATTGTTGAGGGTCGGCGGTGTCCTGTCACCGCGGGTTCATACGACGAACGAAAAACTGCAACTGACTCGCGCCGGCCTCGGCTAGTGTGGCCCGAGCTCAACAATCTTCCCGCCCGGCTGAATGGTGCTGCTTCGCTGCGTCTCATGGTTGATTGCGCTCGTCCTGACAGGATCGACCGCGTGGGCGCAGACGTTCGGCCCGGTGGCGCCGGAAGGTGGGCCGGCCCGGCAGCAGCAATGGCTGGTGCCGTCGACAGAGGCGGGATTCCCTGCCCATGCGTTGCTGTATCGGCCGGCCGGGGATGGACCGTTTCCGCTCGCCCTGATCGCGCATGCGTCGACGCAGAATCCGCTGCGCCGGGCGCAGTTGCCGCAGACGAGCTACACGGCGCTTTCCAGGAAGCTGGTGGCGCGCGGCTATGCCGTGCTGCTGCCGGAGCGTCTCGGGCATGGTCGCACCGGCGGGCCTTATGTCGAGGAACAAGGCGGCTGCGATGAGCCGGACTACGAGAAGTCCGGACGCGCGACGGCGGCGCAGATCCTGCGCGCACTCAACTACATGCGCGATCAACCGTTCATTGCGAAAGGCGGCGCCGTCGTCATCGGCCATTCGGCAGGCGGCTGGGGCGCGCTCGCGCTGGCAGATCAGCCTGATCAGGTCATCTCGAGGATCGTTGCATTCGCGCCCGGCCGTGGCGGTCACGCCGACGACGTGCCGGGTCGCGTGTGCGCCGCGGACCGTCTGCGCGCGGCGGCGAGCGCCTTCGGCCGCAACGCGCGCGCTCCCGTCACCTGGCTGATCGCCGCCAATGACAGCTACTTTCCACCCGCCTTCTCGCGGCAGCTTGCCGATGCCTTCCGATCAGCCGGCGGCCATGTCGACTTCCATCTGCTGCCGTCATCTGGGACTGACGGACACTGGCTGATCGAGCAGGACGGCGGCGTCGAAGCGGCTTCAGACGCACTCGGGCGAGCGTTGACCAAGCCCGTGTTGACCAAGCCCCTGGCGCGGCGGTCGGCCCGGCCGATGCCGGCGAACTGACAGGACCATGATGACGCTGTATTTCCTGGTCAAATATCTGCACGTGCTCGGCGCCATCGTCATCCTCGGCACCGGCACGGGAATCGCGTTCTTCATGCTGATGGCGCATCTCGGCGGCGAGGCCGCGTTCATCGCACGAACGGCCGGTGTGGTCGTCATCGCGGACATGCTGTTCACGTTGTCCGCCGTTCTGCTCCAGCCCGTGACCGGCGGCACGTTGATGTGGCTGTCGTCCACGGCCGTGACCGAGCGTTGGCTGCTCACCTCGCTCGCGCTCTACGCGATCGCCGGGCTGTTCTGGGTGCCGGTGATTTTCATGCAGATCGAGCTGCGCGACCTCGCGCGCGCCGCCGATCGCAGCGGCGAGAAACTGCCGCGGCGCTATTTCACCGTCTTCCGCCGCTGGTTCCTGTGCGGCATTCCCGGCTTCGGCTCGGTCATGGCCATTCTCTGGCTGATGATCGCCAAACCCTACTAATAGGTTTTGCATGATCGCTGCTCCGACTTCGCGCGTCCTCGTGCTCGGCGCCTCCGGGCTGATCGGCCGCTTCATCACCGACGATTTGCGCCGGCGCGGCTTTACAGCGGTCGGCGTGGCGCGCGCGTTCTCGGCCTCACAGCGGATCTCGGCGCTCGATATCGAGCTGCCGATCATGGCGCTCGATGCATCGGCCTTGGCGGGGCTCATGCGCGTGCATGAGATCGACGTCGTCGTGAATTGCCTTGGCGTTCTGCAGGACGGCCCGGGGAGCGACACCAGCGCCGTGCACCGCGAGTTCGTCGCGCGGCTGCTCGCCGCGATCCCGGCGAGCAGCCGCAGCGTGCGGCTGATCCACATCTCGATTTCCGGGACGGCCGATGAGGATCGCACCGCTTTCGCCACGACCAAGCGCGAGGCGGAGCGGTTGATCGCATCCTCAGGCCTTCCGCATGCGATCCTCCGGCCAGGCTTCGTGATCGCACCATCGGCCTATGGCGGCAGCGCGGCTGCGCGCGCTTGCGGCGTTTCCGATCGATCTGCCGGCCAAGGACGCGGCGACGCCGTTCCAGCCGGTGGACGTTGCCGACATCGCCGCGACCATCGCCTGGCTCGCTTCGCGGCCGATCGATGAGCACGCGACGCGGGCGGTGAGCTGGGATCTGATGCAGCCCGAGCCGGTGATGCTGGGTGACGTCATCGCCGCGTTCAGGCGCAGCTTCGGCACGACGAAATGGCCACGCATCACATTGCCGGCGGCGCTGGTCGATCTCGGCGCCGCCGCCGGCGACCTGGCAAGCCGGCTCGGCTGGATGCCGCCGATGCGCCGTACGGCGATCGCGGAGCTTCGGCGCGGCGTACGCGGGGATCCTGCGCCGTGGATCGCGGCCACCGGCATCGCGCCCACGCGGCTGGGCGAAGCCGTCGGCACCCATGGCGCTACGATCCAGGACAAATGGTTCGCGCGGCTGTTCCTGATCAAGGCGCTGATCATCGCGAGCCTCGTGCTGTTCTGGGTCGCGTCCGGCAGCATCGCGCTGTTCATCTCATTCCCGGCAACGACCGCGATCCTGACCACGCGCGGCTGGCCGGAGGGATTTGCGATCCCGTTCGCGGCGATCACCAGCATGATGGACATCTCCGTCGGCGTGTTGATCGCATTCCGCAAAACGGCGGCTTTCGGCCTCGCTGCCGGCATCTTCGTCTCGCTCGGCTATATGGTGGGATGCGCGGTGCTGACCCCCGACCTCTGGCTCGAGCCGCTCGGCGCATTAGTGAAGACGGGGCCTGCGATCGTGCTGATGCTGGTCGCGCTCTTGATGATGGACAATCGCTGATGACGAGCTGGCCCGACGACGATGTGATCCTCTATGACGGCGTCTGCGTGTTTTGCTCGCGCTGGGTGCAATTCGTGATCGCGCGCGACACGGCCAAGCGCTTCCGCTTCACGCCGATCCAGTCGCCCTATGGCATCCGGCTGGCGCAGACGTTCGGGATCGACCCGGATGAGCCAGACACCAACGCCGTCGTGCAGAGCGGCAAGGCGCATCTGAAATCCGATGCGGCGCTGACCGTGCTGTCGAACCTGCCGGGCTGGAGTTGGACGCGCGCGCTGTTCGGGGTGCCCAAGCCGCTGCGCGACGCGGTTTACAGCGTGGTCGCGCGCAACCGCTATCGCATCTTCGGCAAATACGACTCGTGCTTCGTGCCGGACGCCGAGTTGCGCCGGCGGGTGCTGGAGTAGGAAGCGGCGAATTGATCGATTGAAACGAACGGAATGTCCGCTATAATTCGTTGGATCGATTTATTTGAGCATGAAATTCTCTTCCAAACTGCTGGTTTGGGAGACTTTTCCATGGCTGCCTCCTCGCACGATCTGACCGCCGATGCGCCCATTGCCGCTCACCCTGTCTATGGCCACGCGCCGGCAACGCCCCGCCTGCCGGCGCTGCTGCCCGGCCTCGCGCTGTCGGCCGCAATCGCGGCTGGCGCCTTCGGGCTACGTCAGCTGCCGGGGCTCGGGATGTTCAGCCCGATGATCCTGGCGATCGTGGCAGGCATGGCGCTGCATAACATCGTCGGCACGCCAGTGCGGGCCAAGCCCGGGGTGGCCTTCTCCATGCGCCGCGTGCTGCGGTTTGCGATCATCCTGCTCGGGCTGCAGCTGACGGCGGCGCAGGTGGTCGAGGTCGGCGCCCGCGGCCTGTTCGTGATCGCGCTGAGCTTGACCGGCACCTTCCTGTTTACGGTGTGGATGGGCCGGCTGCTGGGCGTCGACCGCAAGCTCGCGGAGCTCATCGCCGCCGGCACCTCGATCTGCGGCGCCTCGGCCGTGATCGCGACCAACACGGTGACGCGCGCGCATGACGAGGACGTCGCCTACGCGGTCGCCTGCGTCACCGTGTTCGGTTCAATCGCGATGGTCGTCTATCCGCTGCTCCCGGCCTTGCTGCATCTCGACGCCCACGCCTTCGGGCTATGGAGCGGCGCCTCGATCCATGAGATCGCGCAGGTGGTCGCGGCCGCGTTCCAGCAGGGCCAACAAGCCGGCGAGTTCGGCACCATCGCCAAGCTGGCGCGGGTGATGCTGCTGGCCCCTGTCGTGCTGACGCTCGGCCTGCTGGCGACGCGCCGGGCGCGCCATGGCGGACATGGTCTTGCCAGCGCGCAGCCGCCGCTGCCCTGGTTCGTGTTCGGCTTCATCGCGATGGTCGGGATCAACAGCGTGGTCGCGGTGCCGGCCGAAGCGAAAACGATCATCGTGACCGCGACGACGTTCCTGCTGTCGATGGCGCTCGCCGCGATGGGGCTGGAGACGGATTTCGCCAAGCTGAAGGCCAAGGGCATGCGGCCGGCGGCGCTGGGCTTCACGGCCTTCCTGTTCATCACGAGCTTCAGCCTCGCTCTGGTGAAGCTGACGACGTAGGAGACCACGTGACGCTCGAGCAGCTCAGGATCTTCGTCGCCGTCGCCACCCGCGAACACGTCACACAGGCGGCGCGCGAGCTCAATCTGACGCAGTCGGCGACATCGGCGGCCGTCGCCGTGCTCGAAGCGCGCTACCAGACCAGACTGTTCGATCGTGTCGGCCGCCGCATCGTCCTTACGGCGGCCGGCAAGGCGTTTCTGGTCGAAGCCAAGGCGGTGCTGGCGCGCGCCGCCGCCGCCGAGACGGTGCTCGACGATCTCGCCGGCCTGAAGCGCGGCCGATTGGCGCTGGCGGCGAGCCAGACGATCTCCGGATATTGGCTGCCAGCCTTCATTCACCGCTTCAACGCCGCGCATCCGGCGATCAGGCTGGAGCTGTCGATCGGCAATACCGAGCAGGTCGCCGAGCGCGTGCGGGACGGCTCCGCCGATCTAGGCTTTGTGGAAGGCGATGTCGATGACCCCGTGCTCGCGGCGCAGCCGGTCGCCGAGGACGAGATGGTGCTGGTCGGGCCGGTCGATCATCCGCTGTGCCGGGGAGCATTGGTGAAGGTCGAGGATCTCAAGGCGGCGCGTTGGGTGCTGCGCGAGCAAGGCTCGGGAACGCGCGCCGTGCTCGAAGCAGCGATCGGCCGGTTCGGCATCTCTCCCTCCGAGCTCGACGTGGTGTTCGACCTACCCTCCAACGAGGCCGTGCGCGGCGCCGTCGAGGCCGGCGCCGGGGTCACGGTGCTGTCGCGGCTGGTCGTGATGCGGGCGGTGAAAGCAGGACTGCTCGCCGTCGCCCATCTCGAACTGCCGAAACGGCACTTCTACAGCCTGCGGCATCGCGAGCATCACCAGACGCAGGCGGCGCGGGAGTTCTTGCGGATGGTGGGGGAGAGCCGGAGTTAGTTTCGGTCGTCATCGCGAGCGCAGCGACGCGATCCAGGACTCTCACCTCCCGGATGGCCCCTGGATTGCTTCGCTGCGCTCGCAATGACGGTGGAGTGGTCAGTGCCTGCCTAACGACGCAAGCGCTTCCTTGGCCGCCCGTTCGCCGCTGTCGCGGGCGCCGTGGGCGGTGGAGAAGAAGTCCGACGGCGTGGCCTCGCCGGCGAAGAACAGGCGATCGTCGACCGACGCAGCCAGGACGGCGCGCTTGTCGGCATGGCCGGGGAGCGCGTGCGAATAGGCGCCGCGTGCGAACGGGTCGGCGCCCCAGCGCGACTCGGCCAGCGGCCGAAGGCTCTTGCGGATGTTGCTGCCGAGCAGCGCCACGACGTCGTCGATCGCCTGCGCCGCCAAGACACCCTCTCCCGCCGCCTCGATCTCGCGGGCAAAGCTGCCGCCGTAGAAACCTTCGATGCAGGGCTGGCCGAACGGGCGCAGCTGGAAACTGCCGACGCGGGCGGTGCTGCTGCGGCCGCGCATGCCGGAATCCTTCGGCAGGTGCTCCCAGCCGTCGAGCGCCAGCGTCACCTTGTTGTCGAGGCCGAGCGGCAGGCCGGCCGCGGCGTCGACCTTCGCGGGCAACGCCGGCGTGAAGCGGAGCGCTTCGTCGGCGATCAGGTTGGTCGGCACGGTGACGATCACCTTGTCGGCGGTCAGCGTGCCCTGCGACGTGGTCAGGCGGAGTCGCTTGTCGCTGTGGTCGATGAGGGTCACGCTGCAGTTGAGTGCGACCGGCAGGTCCGCGCCGTAGGCCGCGACCAGCGCGCCATAGCCGCGGCGGATGCGCCAGTTCAGCTCGGTGTCCTCATAGGCCTCGAAGTCGAGCAGCGACATCTGGTCGAGCTCGCAGCCGTTGAGATAGGTGCAGATCGCATCGATCATGCCGTTCCAGCGATTGCCGGGCTCCAGGCAGATGCTGGCCGGCGCATCCCGGCCGCTTGCTGCGGCGTCGGCCGTGCGCGTGAAGAAGGCCTCCAGCGCGCAGAGGAAGTCCTCGCGGTCTGCGCGCGGGAACGCGGCCTCATAGGCCTGGTCGCGCCACGGCGGGCGGGACTTGTCGATGGTGAAAGCGAGCTGCTCGGCGATGGCGACGAAGGAGTTGCAGTCGGCGGAATGCAGCCAGCCGCAGCCGAGGTCGAAGGTGACGTCGGGCGACGCCATGACGGTGTGGGCCCGGCCGCCGATGCGGTCACGAGCCTCCAGCACGATGAACGAGACGCCCGCACGCTTCAGCGCATGTGCTGCACCGAGGCCAGCCGCGCCCGCGCCGATGATCGCGATATCGATGGAGGATGGGAAAGACATCGGCTCATCCAACTCCGTCGTCATGCCCGGCCTCGTGCCGGGCATCCACGTCGTCCACGCAAGCCCAAAACGTGAATGGCCGGGCGTTCGCCGCGCCGCAGGGGCTTCGGCCCTGCAGGCGGGTCAAGCCCGGCCATTCCGAAGGAGGTAACGGAGGGCGGCTTACGCCACCGCTTCCTTCTGCTTCTCGGCGCGCTTGCGCTCGTTCGGGTCGAGGTGCTTCTTGCGCAGCCGGATCGACTTCGGCGTGATCTCGACCAGCTCGTCGTCCTCGATATAGGCGAGCGCCTTTTCCAGCGTCATCCGGATCGGCGGGGTGAGGCGGACGGCCTCGTCCTTCGAGGTGGTGCGGATGTTGGTGAGCTGCTTGCCCTTCAACACGTTGATCTCGAGATCGTTGTCGCGGGTGTGCTCGCCGACGATCATGCCCTTGTAGACCTTCCAGCCGGGCTCGATCATCATCGGGCCGCGGTCCTCGAGCTTGAACATGGCGTAGGCCACGGCCTCGCCCTGGTCGTTCGAGATCAGGACGCCGTTGCGGCGGCCCTGGATCGCGCCCTTGTAGGGCAGGTAGTTGTGGAACAGGCGGTTCATGATCGCCGTGCCCTTGGTGTCGGTCATCAGCTCGCCCTGGTAGCCGATCAGGCCGCGGGTCGGCGCGTAGAACACCAGGCGCAGGCGATTGCCGCCGGACGGGCGCATCTCGATCAGTTCGGCCTTGCGCTCGCTCATCTTCTGCACGACGACGCCGGAATGCTCCTCGTCGACGTCGATCACGACTTCCTCGATCGGCTCCAGGGTCTGGCCGGTGGTCGGGTCCTTCTCGAACACGACGCGCGGACGCGACACCGAGAGCTCAAAACCCTCGCGGCGCATGGTCTCGATCAGGATCGCGAGCTGCAATTCGCCGCGGCCCGACACTTCCATCGCGTCCTTGTCCTGGGACTCGACGACGCGCAGCGCGACGTTGCCCTCGGCCTCGCGCATCAGGCGGTCGCGGATCAGACGGCTGGTGACCTTGTCGCCTTCGGTGCCGGCGAGCGGCGAGTTGTTGACGATGAACGACATCGACACGGTCGGCGGATCGATCGGCTGCGCCTGGAGCGGCGTCTCGACCGAGGGATCGCAGAAGGTGTCGGCC
This sequence comes from Bradyrhizobium sp. ORS 285, assembly GCF_900176205.1. Classification (NCBI taxonomy): domain Bacteria; kingdom Pseudomonadati; phylum Pseudomonadota; class Alphaproteobacteria; order Hyphomicrobiales; family Nitrobacteraceae; genus Bradyrhizobium; species Bradyrhizobium sp. ORS 285. The sequence goes on along the minus strand of NZ_LT859959.1, from coordinate 7,559,250 downwards.
ACGGTGCCCTTGGTCAGGCCCGCGATGGCAACGATGTCGCCGGCCTCGGCGTAGTCGAGCGGCTGGCGCTCGAGGCCGCGGAACGCCAGGATCTTGGTGATGCGGCCGGTCTCGATCAGCTTGCCGTCGCGCGACAGCACCTTCACGGCCTGGTTCGGCTTCACCGAGCCCGACGCGATACGGCCGGTGATGATGCGGCCGAGATAGTTGTTGGCCTCGATGATGGTGCCGAGCAGCCGGAACGGGCCTTCCTCGACCACCGGCGGCGCTACGTGCTTGAGCACGAGGTCGAACAGCGGCTTCATGCCGTCCTCATGCGAGCCGTCGGGCGAGGTCGCCATCCAGCCGTTCTTGCCCGAGCCGTACAGGATCGGGAAATCGAGCTGCTCGTCGGTGGCGTCGAGCGCCGCGAACAGGTCGAACACCTCGTTGACGACCTCGGTGATGCGGGCGTCCGGGCGGTCGACCTTGTTGATGGCGACGATCGGCTTCAGACCGAGCTTGAGCGCCTTGCCGACCACGAACTTGGTCTGCGGCATCGGGCCTTCGGCGGCGTCGACCAGGACGATGACGCCGTCGACCATCGACAGGATGCGCTCGACCTCGCCGCCGAAATCGGCGTGGCCGGGAGTGTCGACGATGTTGATCTGGGTGTCCTGCCACTGCACCGAGGTGCACTTGGCGAGAATGGTGATGCCGCGCTCGCGTTCCAGGTCGTTGGAATCCATCGCGCGCTCAACCTGGCGCTGGTTTTCGCGATAGGTACCGGACTGCTGCAGCAGCTTGTCGACGAGGGTCGTTTTGCCGTGGTCGACGTGGGCGATAATGGCGATGTTTCGGAGGTTCATGATCGGTGTCTTCTAAGCTTTCTCAAGAGCCCGTGCTCTGTCCCCGGCGGGGCGCGCGCTTTATGATAGTCGAATCAAGCTGTTAGCTTTGCGACGCGCGCTCGCGAAACTCGTTCGGCGGCAGGGGCCTGCAGCCCCAAATAGGAAACCCGGCCAATCGACCGGGCAGACCTCACGCGTTGCGGCGCAATATATGCAAAAAATGCCAAAAAACAATGACTGCTTTCAGGAGCGAGAAGCATTCCGGACGGATCGGTTACCTTTCAGGCGCGCGGCCGGCTCAGCGTAACCAGCGATAGAGCGCCCAGGCGATCAATCCGACCGAGGGCACAGCCAGGACAATGACGGCCCAGATCGGCCCGAACAAACCGCCCCGAACCATCTCCAATTTAAACGCAAAAAAGATGCCCGCCGGCAGAATCAGCCCTGTGAGGGCAATCAGGATCTGCAACAGCGTGGTCGCTCCGCTGACCGGCTCACGGGGCCTGCGCACCTCCTCCAGGAAGGGCGACAGCGGCGGACGGCGGTGGAACGGATCATCATCCATGGCGGCGCGGCAGCATCAGACGGATCGCGAAGACCACGACCAGCAGTCCGACGAGGACCAACAAGAACAGGACTCCCTCGAGCGGACTGCCGGAGCTCGGCCCGCGTAACTCCATCACGAAACATAGCAAGCCTGGCGCGATCAGCACCAGCCCGATCAGCAGCACCAGGATCCCGAGGATGACCCTCAAGCCGATCCAGAGCGCGGACTGTCGTGGCTGCGGCGTCATGAACGGCGACGATCTGACCGAACGGCAAGGACGATCAGCACGACGCCAGCGATGGCCGCGCCGATGAACAGCACCCCGACCGGATGGATCAGGTCGCTGAGCGTAATCTGATTTGGGAAGGCCACCAGGACGCAGGTCATCGGAAATAGCAGGATGAGACCGGCAATGATCCCAAGCGCGGCAAGACAACCCGAGCGTTGTGGCTGCGGAGGAAGCTCAGGAGGAAGGATCGGTCGATCACTCATGGCGGCCAGGCATCATGAGACGAATTGCTGGAAACATCGATAACACTCCGAGAGAATGCGATCTGTGCCTCGTCCGCTACCCCCGCGAGACCCTGATAAGTAGCCAGAGACCGGCTGCACCGCAGAACAGCCCAAACAGGATCAGCGGACCGATCTCGCGGGGCCAACTCAGACGTGTCAGCGCATCAGCGGCAAACAGCCCGGCACATAGCCCGGGCAACAGCAGAACGACGCCGCCCACGACCATCAGTGCGGACAGGCAGCCATGACGCGTGGCGCTCGGCGGCAGATTGGGAGGCCCATCGCTCACGTGTCTGCCTTCCCCAACCTTGCACGGATGCCGTCGATTTCGCCGTTGCGGTAGAACAGATTGTAGGTGTCGAACGGGATGATCTCGCCGCGCTCGGTGACGAAATGGATGCAGGAGCGCTTGACATTGGCGACGCAGAAATTGAAGCGGTCGAGAAACTGCACGATGGTCACCCGAAACACGTGCTCATAGCCGAGATTGTCGGGGACCTGGACTGATGGCAGGCAGCAGAGGAATTCGGCGACGCGCTCGCTGGTGTTGAGCGGCCCCGACGACAGCGAGAACAGCTCGACGAATTTTTCACGCAGCACCGGGTATTTCTCCGGGCTGATCGTGTTCGGCATCACCGACAGCAGTTCCGCCTCGGGCACCATCGAGGTCAGCGGCAGCACGGTGCTGCCGTTGCGCAGGCCATAGCCGATCGAGATGCTCTCGGGATTGCAGGGCAGCGGGATCATGTCGTCGTCGCCGAACACGCCGGTCTCGATCACGCGGCGGCGGATCTCCGACAGCATGATGCGGTCGGTGTCCTTGTTGAAATCGGCATTGCGGCCAGCGTCCTGCACCGGCTGCAACGTGACGCCGCGCACGCAGCGCCATTGCAGCGCATGGCGGACGATGTCGCCGATCTCATCGTCATTGACGCCGCGCTTGATGGTCGCGACCAGCGTGGTGGAGATGCCCGCACGTTCGAGGTTTTCCAGAGCCTGCTGCCGGATGCGGCGCAGGTCGGCGCCGCGGATGTTGGTGAGGCCGGCGCGCGACAGCGAGTCGAACTGCAGATAGACCTCGAGCCCGCGCTTGTTCTCAGCCAAGCGGGCCACGAACTCCGGCTCGCGCGCGATGCGCAGGCCATTGGTGTTGATCATGACATGGCGGATGGGGCGGGCGCGCACCGCAGCGAGGATATCGAAGAACTGAGGATGCAAGGTCGGCTCGCCGCCGGAAATCTGCACCAGGTCCGGCTCGCCTTCGCTCTTGACCAGCGCATCCAGCATCCGCTCGACGGTCGCGAGCGGAGTGAAATGCGCGCGCTGCGGCGACGATTCGGCGAAGCACACGGGGCAGGTCAGGTTGCAGTGATCGGTGATCTCGATCAGCGCCAGGCAGGAATGCTGCTCGTGGTCGGGACACAGTCCGCAATCATAGGGGCAGCCATATTCGGTGCGGCGCTGGAAGCTGAGCGGCGTGTCGCCGGGCTTGATGAAGGACTTGCAGCGCCGCCAATAAGCCGCGTCATCGGAGACCAGCGTCGACTGCACGCCGTGCTGCTTGCAGCGCTTCTCGTACCAGACCTCGTTGTCGAGGATCTGGATTTTGGTCGGCACCAGCGCGAGACAGGTCTCGCAGAGGGATTGCGTCTGTCCCCAGAACACGTAGGGACGTGACTTACGCAGCGGCGCGTTCATGCAGGACCTTGGCTTGCGGAGCCGTCGCCAGCATGACCGCGGCATAGGCCGCGATCGCCAGCGACAGCAGATGAAAGAGGGTGAGTGGGCCGATCACCGGCCCATAAGGCTTGAAGAATTCCCAGACGAAGCGCTGCAGGCCGTAGACGAGCAAAGCGAGATAGAAGCCGTTGGTGATGATGGCTTCGTTCCGCCTCTTCACCGCGACGATGTAGAGCGCGGCAAAGGCCGCCATCGCGAGGCTCTCATAGAGCTGCACCGGATGGCGCAGAACTCCGTCGCCGAAATCGTGCCCCCACGGCAGGGTCGTCGGCGTGCCATAGGTGAAATCATCGAGCCCGGCGAGATAGCAGCCGATACGGCCGACCGCGATGCCGACTGCTAGCGGCAGCGCAAAGCGCGCGCCGGTGCGCAGGGCGATGCCGTGCCGCCATTTGTAGAGTTCGACCGCCACGATGCCACCGGCGAGCGCGCCCTCGACCGAGCGCGCCAGTCCGGTCATGCCGGACAGCCACAGGTTCAGCGTCCCGAACAGGTAGGCGCCGAGCCCGGCGCCGAACACCAGCGCGGCGACATAGGGCCATTCGGTCGACTGCTTCGGAAAGCGGACACCCGCGCCACGCGCGAGCCACCAGCCCGCGGCGGCCGCGCTGAGCCAGGCAGCGACGTCGAAGATCGCGTGAAGAGCGGCGCCGTCCATGACTCCCATCGTCCGGTTGCATTCGGACTATGGCAAGTTCCCTTGATCAAACGCAATGACGTGTTCGTATCAGCCCCGGGCTGGTATCAGCCTGTGGCGGCCTGCTCGGTCGGATAGACGCCGCGCAGGACCTCCTCGAAATGGCTCTTCACCGCCTCGTTGCACAGGCAGGAGCGGTGCTTCAGGGCATCGAAGTCGCGCACCATGAAGGCGCCGCGCTTGGTTTCGAGGATGCCCTCGGCCCTGAAGGTCTGGACGACACGGCTCACATAGCTGCGGCCGACTCCCAACAAGGTGGCAAGTTGCTCGTGCGTCAGCGGTACGATCGGCTCGCCGTCGGTGCGGTCCATCGCAGCGACGATCCATTTCGCGGTGCGTTGCTCGATCGAGTGGATGGCGTTGCAGGCGGTGGATTGAAACATCTGCGCCAACATGCAGTCGGCATAGCGCGCGAACACGTTGCGCAGGGTCTTGGATTGCAGCTTGGCGGCTGCCAGCCGCGACAGCGGCAGCCGTGCGAACGGGCCGCCGAACTTGACCACGATGCGCGTATAGGCCGGCAGGAAGCCTTCGCTGACGATGCCGCCGACAGCGCCCTCGCGGCCGACCAGGATGGTCTCGACATCGCGGCCGTCCTCATTGGGAACGAGATAGGACGTCAGAGCCGGCCCGCAGGGGAAATGCACGATCTGAACATCGTCGCCGGGACGGTACAGCAGCTCATTCGGCGAGGTCTCCTCTTCGACGAGGTAGGGCGAGATCAGCGCGTAATCGGCGGGACTCAGCCGGCGCAACAGATTGTTGTAGGGCCGCTCCCGCGCGAGTGTCGTCACCCCTTGGCTCAGCATCGTCGCTCCCCGCGCTACGCATGTGCGTGATCCGTGCTCCTTGTGTTCACAAGTGCACCGACACAGGAACTCCGATATGATGGCTTCGGTTCCAGGACCCGCCAGCGTGCTTGCAATGAGGCGCCGGCTGCGGGAGCCAGCTTTCATCTTGGAACCCGCAGATCATATGACCAGCTCGCAATCCAGCGTGCCCGAGTTCTACCAGCATGTGCTGGTCGTCGAGGACGACCCGATCATTGCGCTCGGCCTGGAAGACACCATCACCGACCTTGGCGTCGCCGACGTCAGGGTCGCCGCCAACGTCGTCACGGCGCTGGCCATGATCGAGGAGCGAGCACCGCAATTCGCGCTGCTCGATGTCGGCCTCGTCCGCGAAAAGAGCTTTGCGATTGCCGAGCGGCTGAGCACGCTCGGCATTCCCTTCGCCTTCTCGACCGGTTACGGCGCAGACGGCGTGCCGGCGGCCTTTTCGGACCGGCCGCGTCTGCCGAAGCCTTGTCCGACAGAAGCCTTGGAGGCAGTGCTGCGGCGGCGCGATTAGCTACGCCGCAGCCCCAAGGATTCAGCCGAGCTTCGGATCCAGCGTGGTCGACCACAGCGCGACGTCGGCACGATCGCGCAGGGTCACGGTCATCTGCCCGCTCGCCCCATCGATCTTGACGTGGCCGAAGAACTGCATGCCGGCCGAGGGCGGCAGGTTCTGCTTGTCCAGGCCGGGCGCCTTGATGAAGCGAACCTCGGGGCCGAACGTGTTGTCGAGCTCGTTCGGACCGAACGTTCCGGCATGCAGCGGGCCCGAGACGAACTCCCAGAACGGCTCGAAGTCCTGGAATTGCGCCTTGTTGGGGTCGTAGTAGTGCGCGGCCGCGTAGTGAACGTCGGCCGTCAGCCACACCGTGTTCTGGATCGGCGCGGTCTTGATGAAGCGCAGGATCTCGGCGATCTCCAGTTCGCGGCCGCGCGCCGGACCGTCGCCCTGCGCGATCGCCTCGGAGCCCTTCTTGTTGGCCGCATCGTCATACACGATCAGGCTCAGCGGCATGTCGGAGGCGATCACCTTCCAGGTCGCGCGCGAATTGAGCAGCGCCTGCTTCAGCCAGCGCATCTGCTCCGGCCCGATGAAGTAGGACGCCGGACCATATTTGTCCTCGAGGTTCGGACCGTTGGCGCCGCGATAGCTGCGCTCGTCGAGCACGAACACGTCGAGATGCGGGCCGTAATTGATGGTGCGATACACCCGGCCCGGCTCGACGATGCTCTCGCGCATCGGATACATTTCGTGGAAGGCGCGGGCCGCGCGCGCGGCGAGCAGCTGGATGTTGCGCTCCTTGTAGGCGGCCGGCAGATCCTTGGAGGCCGACCAGTTGTTGGTCACCTCATGGTCGTCCCACTGCACGAAGATCGGCACCTCGGCATTGAAGCCGCGGACGTTCTCGTCGAGGAAATTGTACTTGTGAGCGGCGCGGAATTCGTCGAGCGTCTCGGCGACCTTGGCCTTCTCCTCCACCGTGAGGTTCTTCCAGACCTTGTTGTCCGGCAGCTTGACCTCGGATTTGATCGGGCCGTCGGCATAGATGGTGTCGCCGGAGTGCAGGAAGAAATCCGGGCGATGCTTCTTCATCGTCGAGAACGTGAACATGCCGCCATCGTCGGGATTGATGCCCCAGCCCTGGCCGGCGACGTCGCCGCCCCAGACGAACGACACGTCGCGCTTGTTGCCGGGCGCGGTGCGGAAGCGGCCAACCACCGGCTCGCTCTCCACCGCGGTGTGCGAGAGGTCGCGGAATTTGACGCGGTAGAAGATGTCCTGGCCGCTCGGCAGATTGTCGAGCAGCATCTTGGCCGTGAAATCGCTTTCCGGAAGCGCCGCGATCGGCGGCAGGCTGCGTGCGTCCTTGAACGATTCGGTGGTCGCGACCTCGACCAGCATCTGCGACGGCCGGTCGGCCCGTGCCCACACCACGCCACCGTCCATGCTGACATCGCCGGACTGCACGCCATGGGTAATCTGCGGCCGGTCGGCGGCGCGGCTCAGACCCGGCATCGCCAAGGTCGCGGCGCCGGCAGCGGCCGTCGACAGGAAGCGGCGGCGGGTCAGCCTGTGCAGCTTCGGGCGGGAAAGGTGAACGGTCATGCGGATCTCCTGGGCGGATGGCGCGCGAACGAGCGCTGCCACGGTGCCGCAGACCTAGAAAAGTTCGATGACGCTGGAATTACAGGAGGTGCTCGATACGCCCGAATACCGGTAGCCGCCTGCCGAGACACAAATCCCAAGGACGAGCTGAGATCGCCTCAGGTGCCGGCAGCGCGCAATTGCGCGCCGGTGCGCTGCAGGTTGGCCGGCATGCTCATCAGGATGAGCTTGCGATCGGCGACCGCATTGTGGAACTGCTCGAGCGCGATGTTGAACGCCGTCAGCGCTGCGTGCTCGATCGCCCCGTCCTCGAAGCAGGTCAGCGTGTTGCGCAGGATCTCGTCGGCCTCGGCCTGGAGCTGGTCGAGCTCCTCGGTCGAGTCGCTCTTGCGGGCGATCGGGATCATCTCCAGCAGGCGGTCACGAAGCGAAGTGTTGATCGTGCGCTCGTCGCGCTTGAGATAGCCGGCGAACCAGGCGCCGGCCGAGCCCATCGCCGACAGCGCCATCAGGCCCCACCAGATGTAGTCGCTGTAGCGATCGAGGAAGGTCTTCTCCTCGCCGTCGACGAAGGCCGCCGCGCCGGGATGCGCGGGGATGGCGGCATCCTTGTCGGTGTCGGGCGTCTCGATCTTGGCCGCCAGCGGGAATTCCGACAGCAATTGCTGCCGCACCGAGAACAGCTGGTGCGTAAACGCCGACACGGTCGAGTCGGCGAGGCCCCTGCGCGCGACGATGTGGTGGTTGAAGCTGATCGTCTTGACCTCGTCCTCCGGACGATCGGGCGAGCCGCCGAAGGCGCCGGCGGGAATCTCCGCGGCCTCGTATTCGGGATGGTTCTGCGCGATGGCTTCCGCCGAATCGATCGCCAGGAAGGTCGGCACGCCGCCCTCCTTGGTCGCGGCCGCGATCGCATCGCCGGTGATCTTGCTGTTGACCGGCCCGGCGGCGAGAAAGACGTCTGCCTTCTGGTTGCGAACGGCTTCGGCGGCCTCGCTGATCGGGAATTGCACGATCTCCACCTTGCCGGCATCGACACCGTATTGGTGCAGGATCACCTTCAACAGGTTGGCGTTGGCTGGCGTCCGGCCGATGATGCCGACCTTGTGGCCCGCGAGCTGGGAGATCTTGGTGATCTTGGCGGCGCCCTTCTTGCCCTTGCCCTTGCCCGACGCCGGCACCCAGAGCACGGCCACGTTCTTGCGCAAGGTCGCGACGGCCTGCGCGTTCTTCGGGACCTCGAGGTCACCGCGGACGATCGCGAGGTCGACCTTGCCCGACGCCAGTGCCTGCGCGCTCTCGCCGGCGCCCTCGGTCGGCACCGGCCGCAGCCGGACATAGGCATGAGATTGTGAGAAGGCCTGGGTCAGCGCCTGAACCACCTTAAGGTCGTCGCTGTTCGGCGGACCGACGGCAATCTTCAGCACCACCGGACGCATGGCAAAATAGTAGGCGCCCGCCAGAGCGCCGACGATCGCGAGGATCCCGGCGATGACGATGAACACGGCAGGGCGCATCTGCGAGCGCTGCGCTGGCGTGGTCTGGGGGTCTGCCAGGTCCGATCCTCCGCTGATCCGATCGCTGGGAAGCGGCGCCACGCGCAGCTCCGTCCGGCCTCGTTCTTCGCTAGGGCGAAACTGTAGCAAATTTATTGTCCATCCGGAGTGACATCTGCGTCATGGTTACCGGAGCGCAGTCGCCGACCAACCCGGCGGTTCCATGACCCAGTCGCGCCGATTCTGTCGCAAGACTCTGATCGGGATGCTGTTTCTGCTAGAGCATGATCCGGAAAAGTGGAAACCGGTTTTCCGAAAAGATCATGCTCAAACAAATAGATAAGATCATGATGCGTTTCCGCCGAAACGCATCATGATCTAGTCTCGCGGGGCAGCGGGGAGCGCTTGGCGTGCCGCGGACCCCCGTAGATTTTCGGCTGCGCGCGTGTCTGGCGATCGGCCGGCAAGATGAATGGGAGGTTCAGAGATGGTGGAGCGATTGTCATCCGAGACCCGCGTCGCGGCCCTGAAGGCCCTTCCCGGCTGGTCGGCGCTCGATGGTCGCGATGCCATCACCCGCATTTTCACCTTTCGCGATTTCAACGAGGCGTTCGGCTTCATGACCCGCGTCGCGCTGGTCGCCGAAAAGCATGATCATCATCCGGAGTGGCGCAACGTCTACCGCACCGTCGAGGTGGTGCTGTCGACCCATGACGCAGGCGGACTGACGGAGCGCGACATCGCGCTGGCGCAGGCGATGGACGCGATCGCGGCGGCGATCAGCAGCTGAGCACCACGCTTAGCGTCGAGATCTCCGCGCTTGCGGCGGGGGGGGCCATCCCCACATGAGTGCCGGAGGACCGCGGGACTGCGCGGCACCTCTCTGGATGGGGAGACCGAAATGGCATCGGACACCGCCGATTACAGCGTTGGCTTCGAGCCCGCCGACCGGCTGGCGCAGGATCGCGACAGCGTGCGCCGACGCTTCTGGACCAAGTTCAAGCAGGTCGTGTCCCGGATCCCGTTCGCCGAGGATCTGCTCGCGGCCTATTACTGCGCCTTCGACAAGGAGACGCCGCGGCATGTGCAAGTCGCGCTGCTCGGCGCGCTGGCGTATTTCATCCTGCCCTTCGACTTCCTGCCTGACGTCATGCCGGTGCTCGGCTTCACCGATGATGCCGCCGTGCTGGCCACCGCCATCCGGATGGTGGCATCGAACATCACGCCCGACCATCGCGCTGCCGCGAAGGCCGCACTCGCGCGGCTGGATGCGGACAAGAACGCCGACCTCGACCCGTCGGATGAGAAGGCCGCCTGAGGGCGCACGCGACATGCGTGGTCGCCTGCTTGCGCGCAGACAAAAAAAAGCCCTGCTCACGCAGGGCTTTTTCTTTGGCATGAGACGCCGCGATCCTCAGCTCAGCGCTGGGGACGCGCCTGGGCGCGGGCGCTGCCGGTCTTCTCGGCCTCCCAGGCCTGGTACTGCTTGAACAGGGCTTCGCGATCGGCCTCGCTCGGCAGCGCCTTGCCGGTGCTGCTCTGCTTCAGGAAGTCATCGAAGCGGTCGCGCTGGGCGCCCTCCATCGCATGCGTCTCCAGCCATTTGCTGGCGGACGGCAGCCGCTGCCAGCCGGCGAGCGGCGCCGACAGCGAGACTTCCTTCCACTTCGGATGGAAGGGCGGGTTCTGGAACGCCGGGAACTTGGTGAAGAACGCATCGACGAAGGTCGCGAGCTTGCGATAGCGGTCGGTGTTCGGCGCCCAATTATAGGCCGCGAGCACCGCCGGCACCGCGATCGTATCGACCTTCTCGCCCTCGGCGATCAGGTTCGGATAGTCCTTGGCCGTCAGCGTCGCCGGCAGATAGTCGGTCTGCAGCGGGCGGTCATAGTCGACGTTGACGAGATGGAAGCGGCCGTCATTCACGAAGGTGCTGACGGACTTGTAGGGCTTGCCGCCGACCACGATGACGGCATCGAGCTCGCCCCGCTTCAGCTTCTCCATCGCGATGCGCTGCTCGATGTAGAGGAAGTTGGCGCGCAGGTTAAGGCGCTCGAACACGGTCAACGCCGTCACGAAGGTGCCGCCGTTCGGCAGGTCGACGCTCACACGGCGGCCCTCGAGGTCGCGCAGGTTGCGGATGGCGCGCGGCGCAATGACCTGCATTTCCTCGTTGTAGAGCTTGGTGACGTAGGTGAACTGCTTCTTGATGTCCTTGGCGAAGCCCTTGCGCTCCAGATAATCGAGCGTGTCGGCGCGGACGACGCCAAGATCGACGCCCTGCAGGAACAGGATGTCGGCGACGCTCTGCACCGAGCCGCGGCCGACGATCGGCAGGACGCGCAGGCTGTTGCCATCGTCGAGCAGCGAGGCGAGGTCAGCGCCGAACTGCACATAGGTGCCGCCGATGGTGCCGGTGATCAGAGTCACCGTGTTGGCGTTGAGCGCCTGCTTGGTCTGCACCGAGCCGAATTGGAAGATCGCCTTCAGGCCGTCGCTGACCTTCGCCGGATCGAATTCGCCTTCTTCGGCGTGGGCGGAAAAACCGCACGCTATCATCATTGCGGCAATGGCCGCTCCAACAAGACGTCGCATGTATCCCCTCGATCTAAAGCTGTTGCACGATCGCGGGCCGGAACACGGGCGCGCCCTGCACGAAGGCGGCGCCGAGGAACAGCTCGAGCATCATGCGCAAAGTGCGAAAATCGAACGCGGCGGCATCAAGGACCGTCGCGCCAGCTCAATTCTGCAGCTGATCCAGCCGGCGCTGCGCTTCCGACGAACCGAGCTGCGCGGCGCGGCGATACCAGTTGCGAGCTGCGGCCGGATCGGCGTTGATGTTGCGGATGTCCTTGGTTCCCAGCACGTGCGGATCATAGGTCTGGGCCAGCATCAGGGCAGCCGCCGGCTCCTGAGCTTCTGCCGCACGCTCCAGCAACAGGCGGGCCGAGGGGATGTCGCCGGCGGCGAGCAGTCCCTTGGCGCGCTTCATGATGCCGGCGAGCTCATCCGGATCCAGCCGGCGGGCCTGGGCGGCAGGCGGCGGCGCCGCGGTCACCGAGCCGAAGCCGGGGGCGACGATCGCAGCTCCCGCACCCGGCGAGTTGATCGAGGACGGCGCCATGGCGGAGGGCGCTACAGGCGCGGCCGCGGCGCTCGGAGCGGGCGGACTGGGCACCCGGTTCTGCAAGGCCGTCTGGTAGGCATTGGCGATGTCGTCACGCGTCGGAGCAACGGCGGCCGTCTGCATCGGCGTCGCCGCCGCCGGGGGCTCGGGCGGCAACCGCACCGGGTCGTTCAACTGCATGTCGCGCGCGGTGAGCTGCGTGCCACTGTCCTGCGGAGGCGCTGTCGGATCCGGCGCCGAGCCCACCATCGAGGCCTTGGCGCTGGCGATCAGGTCGCGCGTCGCGTCCGAGGTGACCAGCGCAAACAGCACGGCAACACCTGCCGCCGCCACCACTGCGAGCAGAATGCGCGAGGAGATCGAGGCCTTGCGGGTCCGCACCGGCCACTGGTCCTCGAACTCGGTGCTCTCGATTTCATTGCCGCTCTCATATTCGGAGAGGAACATCGGCATCGATTCGTCGTTGGGATAGTGATGATCCTGGGCGGACCGGCCGAATCGATAATTCGACGGACGCGCCTCGGGGGCATCGTCCGGGAAAGGCCTGAAGTCAGGACCGGGTGGAGATCTGTCGTTGAACTTCCCGCGTGTCGTCCGCTCAGCCATGGCCTTCATCCCCATCTCACTTCACGCAACATACATTTTGGTCCCGAGCCCGTCAGAAGCTCGAGACGCGTCACGATTGCTAGAGGCACCCCACTGCCGACAACTAATTGACTAATTGAATCCGACTAAAAGTGGACGAGAGCTGGCGCGATTCTGGAAATATTTTGATCTGATTGTGACGACGCACACGCGAATTCGCGCGGCAGCAAAACGAGAAACACCGAAATAACAACGAGCAAGCGCGGGAATTAACCCTGCCACAATGTTCTTGAGTTGCGTTAACCAAGAAACACTCGTTTTCGGATTTTCTGCCCTGGGTTGCAGGAGGCCCAAAGCGAGCAGTATCATTTTCTGACCAACGTGCGACTTCCTCGCAACATTTCTGCTCACGTGTAGAGTAGGCTCCACGCCACCAGGACGACTTGCCAGACTTGCCCGAACCGCACACTGAAAGCCTCGGAGCGGCGGCGCTCCGAGGCTTTCAGTGTGACATCGTCAGGGATGCAGGATCACCTTGCCCATGGCCTGGCGACCCGCCAGCACCTTGAGCGCGTCGGCGGTCTGCGCCAGCGGGAAGGTGCGGTCGACATGCGAGGACAGCTTGCCCTCGGCGGTCCACTGCACGAGCTTCTCGAGATTGGCGCGGTTCTTCGCCGGATTGAGCCGGGTCCAGGCGCCCCAGAACACACCGCGGATGTCGCAGCCCTTCAGCAGCGCCAGGTTGAGCGGCATCTTCGGAATGTCACCCGCGGCAAACCCGATCACCAGGAAGCGGCCTTCCCAGGCGATCGAGCGCAGCGCCGCCTCGGCATAGGTGCCGCCGACCGGATCGAAGATGATGTCGGCGCCCTTGCCGTCGGTCAGCCGGCGCAGGCCTTCCTTCAGATCCTCCTTGGCGTAGTTGAGCGTCAGGCTGGCACCATGCTGCTTGGCAAATTCGAGCTTCTCGTCCGAGGAGGCGCAGGCAATCACCTTCAGCCCCATCAACTTGCCGAGTTCGCATGCCGCAAGTCCGGTTCCGCCGGCGGCCCCGAGCACGGCCAGCGTCTCGCCTGGCTTCGGGCTGGCGCGGTCCTCGAGCGCGTGCAGCGCCGTGCCGTAGATGATGATGATGCCGGCGGCGCGGTCGAAGTCGAGATTGTCCGGAATCTTGACGATCGAGGCCGCAGGCAGCGCGATCTTCTGGCGCGCGCCGTTGTGTCCGCAGGACGCGACCACGCGATCGCCGACCTTGAGATCCGTCACGCCCTCGCCGACGCTCTCGATGACGCCCGCGACCTCCGCGCCCGGCGAGAACGGGAACGGCGGCTTGATCTGGTACTTGCCCTGGATCATCAGGATGTCGAAGAAGTTCAGCGCCGCAGCCTTGATCGCAATCACGGCCTCCCCGGGACCGGCCACCGGATCGGGCACGTCGGCGAACACGAGGTCATCGGGCTGGCAATATTGCGAACAGAGAATGGCTTTCATGGGCGCTCCTTCAGCTTTTGTCCGGATCGTGCCGGGCTTTTGGAACGTCATGCCGGATTTGCACACGCCCGACAATTGCCAACACGCCGCCGCTGCGAAGAGGTCGTCCGAGAATACCGCCTCTCGGAACAGCGAGCGCGATGAACTGGCCGCGGAGCGGTTCACCAGCCCTGTCGATCCGCTTTGCAAGCGAGCCGCGAAGCCGCTATCCCTCGCCCGGACGGTCTGCGAATCCGGGCCATTTTCCAGTCACAATGTTGGTGGAACGAGATCGCGGGGGACGTAAGCTTAATCATGTTGTTTTTGCGATTGTCGACTGCGCTGGCCACCGGCGCGCTCGTGCTCGGAGGCCCGAGCCTTGCCGCCGCTCAGACGGCTGCGCCGAAGGCGCCAGCCAAGGGCGCGCCCTCCCCGCAACCGAAGGCAGCGCCGAAGTCCGAGGCGAAGCCTGCGGTCCCCAACATCGGCGGCGCGGAACCGACATTGATCGGCCAGTTCGGCGGCTGGGGGGCGTACACCGCGGCTCCCGGCGGCAAGAAGGTCTGCTTCGCGCTGGCCAAGCCGGCCTCGTCGAAGACCACACCCGCCAATCGCCCGCGTGATCCCGCCTACGCCTTCGTCTCGACCCGTCCCTCCGAGAAGGTGTTCAACGAGGTTTCGATCATGATCGGCTACGCGCTCAAGCCCGGCGCCGACGGATCGCTCGATGTCGGCGGCGCGTCCTATGCGATGTACGCCCAGGGCGATGGGCTGTGGATCAAGAACGCGGCCGAGGAGGAGCGCATGGTCGAGGCCATGCGCAAGGCGCCCGAGGCGGTGGTGAAGGGCGTCTCGGCCAAGGGCACGGAGACCACGGATGTGTTCTCGCTCAAGGGCCTCTCCCAGGCCCTCGACCGTATCGCCCAGGATTGCCGGCGGTAAGCCGGCCTTCGATACCGCTCGTCGCGGGTCGCATTTGCCGGCCGGATCGTTATATAACGCCTGACGACGCCTTCGGCCGCAGCGGCCGGGCAGCATTTTGGGCCCCTGGACATGGCAACGACTGCCGGGCTGCGCGGAGCCGCCGCGCCCCTCGAAAAGACTCCGCTCGAAACCTACGTGCCGCCGGCCAAGCCGTCGCTGATCGGGCTGTCGCGCGCGGAGTTGGCCGCGACGCTCGGCGAACTCGGCGTGCCGGAGCGGCAGCAGAAGATGCGGGTGCAGCAGCTCTGGCACTGGCTGTATTTCCGCGGCGCCAGCTCCTTCGACGAGATGACGTCGGTGTCGAAGGACACGCGCACCACGCTGGCCGAGCGTTTCACGGTCGACCGTCCGGAGGTCGTCGCTGAGCAGATCTCCAATGACGGCACCCGCAAATGGCTGCTGCGGCTGCCGAGCGGTGATGGCTTGCAGAAGGCGCACGAGGTCGAATGCGTCTACATCCCCGAGACGGATCGCGGCACGCTTTGCGTCTCCTCCCAGGTCGGCTGCACGCTGAACTGTTCGTTCTGCCATACCGGCACGCAGCGTCTGGTGCGCAACCTCACCGCCGGCGAGATCGTCGGCCAGATCATGGTGGCGCGCGACCGCCTGAACGACTGGGCCGATCGCGAGACGCCGCACGGCAACCGTCTCATCACCAACATCGTCATGATGGGCATGGGCGAGCCGCTGTACAATTTCGATGCGGTGCGCGACGCGCTGCTGATCGTCTCCGACAATGAGGGCATCGGCATCTCCCGCCGCCGCATCACGCTGTCGACGTCCGGCGTGGTGCCGAACATCAAGCGCGCCGGCGAGGAGATCGGCGTGGCCCTGGCGATCTCGCTGCACGCCGTGCGCGACGAGCTGCGCAACGAGCTCGTGCCGCTGAACCGCAAATATCCGATCGCCGAGCTCTTGCAGGCCTGCCGCGACTATCCCGGCGCCTCCAATGCCCGCCGCATCACCTTCGAATATGTGATGCTCAAGGGCGTCAACGATTCGCTCGACGACGCCCGGCTGCTGGTCAAGCTGCTCAAGGGCATTCCGGCCAAGATCAATCTGATCCCGTTCAATCCATGGCCGGGCTCGGCCTATGAATGCTCGGACTGGGAGCAGATCGAGAAATTCTCGGAGTACGTCTTCAATGCCGGCTACTCATCGCCGGTGCGCACCCCGCGCGGCCGCGACATCCTCGCCGCCTGCGGCCAGTTGAAGTCGGAGACCGAGAAGCTGTCCGCCCGCGAGCGCCAGGCGCTGCGCGCGATGGCAATGACGGATTAGTTGTCGTTTTCGCCTGTATCACCAAGCAACACATCGTCATGCCCGGGCTTGACCCGGGCATCCATCGCTCTCCGCGAACAGTTCTTCAGTGATTGATGGCCGGGTCAAGCCCGGCCATGACGAGTGGAGAAAGCGGGGCCCTCCTTGCGTACCACAGGTCTAAAGCCATGGCGCTGATCGGCCGTCTCATCGTGATCGCGTTCGCCTTCGTGCTCGC
Source organism: Bradyrhizobium sp. ORS 285 (assembly GCF_900176205.1). NCBI lineage: Bacteria > Pseudomonadati > Pseudomonadota > Alphaproteobacteria > Hyphomicrobiales > Nitrobacteraceae > Bradyrhizobium > Bradyrhizobium sp. ORS 285. Next base: position 7,542,820 of record NZ_LT859959.1, on the reverse strand, counting down.
ATCCTTCGTCGCGGGGCTGGTCGTCGTCACCGCGATTCTGATTCCGGAATTCTCCGACATCGGCATCGGGCCGATCGACCAGAGCGCGCTCCAGGTCGTCATCGGCTTCGGCTTCATCTTCGTGTCGGGCTTCGCGCTGATCCCGGCACTGCTGATCGCCCTCATCACGGAGGCGTTCTCGATCCGCAGCGTGCTCGCTTACGCCATCGGCGGTGGTCTGGTCGGCGCGGCCTGCTATCTCGGCCTGATCCCGTTCGATCCCGACACATTCCACTTCGAGGGCATCGTCCGCCGCCAGCTCGAGATCCTGACCGGCGCAGGCATCCTCGGCGGCCTCGTCTACTGGCTGATCGCCGGCCGCAATGCCGGCCGCTGGCGTGAATCGCCGCCTCTGCCCCCGCCTCCGCCTCTTCCGTCGGGATCGCCGCGCTGAGCCTTTCCATCGCCATCCGCTTTCGCTAAACCGCGCGCCATGAACCGCAACGGCCTCTTCATCGCATTGTCGCTCGCGCTCGTCATCGGCGTGCTGTTCGGCGTCTATCCCGAGCTCGACCTCAAGCTCGCCGCGCTGTTCTACGATCCGCACACGCGCAGCTTCCCGCTGAAGCTCGATGGCTATGCCGCCTTCGCACGCGACGCGGCGATGTGGATCGCCTGGGGCCTCGCGCTGCCTTCGATCGTCGCACTGGTGGTGAAGCTGATCCGGCCCGACCGGCCGCTGCTGGTGAAGGGCCGCACCATTTCGTTCCTGCTGCTGACCCTGTCGCTGTCGGCCGGCGTGCTCACCAATTTCACCTTCAAATCCTATTGGGGCCGGCCGCGTCCCGTGGTGGTGACCGAGTTCGGCGGCGACATGCAGTTCGTGCCGTATTGGGATCCGCGCGGCGGCTGCGGGCGCAACTGCTCGTTCTTCTCCGGCGAGGGCGCCACCGCCTTCTGGACCCTGGCGCCGGCCGCGCTGACCCCGCCGGCGATCCGTCCCCTCGCCTATGCCGCCGCCGTGCTGTTCGGGCTGGCCACCTCCGTGCTGCGCATGGCGTTCGGCGGCCATTTCTTCACCGACATCTCCGCCGCCGGGCTCGTCACTTTCCTCGTGATCTGGCTGGCCCATGGTTACATCTACCGCTGGCCGTCCACGCGCCTGACGGATGAAGGCGTCGATGCTGCGCTGACCCGTTTCGCCATGCCCGGCTTCCGCCTGATGCGCCGCCTGTTCGGCCGCCGCCAGCCGGACACCAGCCCCGCAGGCTGAGCGCGGCCTGAGGGGCGATTAATCGCGTGCCCAGCGGGGCGAAATCTGCTATCCGCGCGCGAATTTCGGAATATTGCGGCCATCAACACCGGTTGGACTCCCCCATGACCACGATCCTCAAAGGCCTCCCCAAGGGCGAGAAAGTCGGCATCGCCTTCTCCGGCGGCCTCGACACCAGCGCCGCGCTGCTCTGGATGAAACAGAAGGGCGCGCGCTGCTTCGCCTACACCGCCAATCTCGGCCAACCCGACGAGTCCGACTATGACGAGATCCCGCGCAAGGCGATGAGCTTCGGCGCCGAGAAGGCGCGCCTGGTCGATTGCCGCACCCAGCTGGTGCATGAGGGCATTGCCGCGATCCAGTCCGGCGCCTTCCACATCTCGACGGGAGGGGCGACCTACTTCAACACCACGCCGCTCGGCCGCGCCGTCACCGGCACCATGCTGGTCGCCGCGATGAAAGAGGACGGCGTCAACATCTGGGGCGACGGCTCGACCTACAAGGGCAACGACATCGAGCGGTTCTACCGCTACGGCCTGCTGACCAACCCGAACCTCAAGATCTACAAGCCCTGGCTCGACCAGCAGTTCATCGACGAGCTCGGCGGCCGCGCCGAGATGTCGGCGTTCCTCACCGCCAACGGCTTCAACTACAAAATGAGTGCCGAGAAGGCGTATTCGACCGACAGCAATCTGCTCGGCGCCACCCATGAGGCCAAGGATCTCGAGAGCCTTTCGAGCGGCATCCGCATCGTCAACCCGATCATGGGCGTGCCGTTCTGGCGCGAGGACTGCGCGGTGAAGCCCGAGACGGTGGTCGTGCGCTTCGAGGAGGGCCAGCCGGTCGCACTCAACGGCCAGACCTTCACCGATCCGGTGGCGCTGTTCCTGGAGGCCAATGTGATCGGCGGCCGTCATGGTCTCGGGATGTGCGACCAGATCGAGAACCGCATCATCGAGGCCAAGAGCCGCGGCATCTACGAGGCGCCGGGCATGGCGCTCTTGCACATCGCCTATGAGCGGCTCGTCACCGGCATCCACAACGAGGATACGATCGAGCAGTACCGCATCAGCGGCATGAAGCTCGGCCGCCTGTTGTATCAAGGCCGCTGGTTCGACTCGCAGGCCCTGATGCTGCGCGAAACCGCGCAGCGCTGGGTCGCGCGCGCCATCACCGGCGAGGTGACGCTCGAGCTGCGCCGCGGCAACGACTACTCGCTGCTCAACACCGAGAGCCCGAACCTGACCTATCAGCCCGAGCGGCTGAGCATGGAGAAGGTCGAGGACGCCGCCTTCACGCCCGCCGACCGCATCGGCCAGCTGACCATGCGCAACCTCGACATCACCGACACCCGCACCAAGCTGAAGCTCTATTCCGACACCGGCCTGCTGTCGGGCTCGGACGGCGCACAGATCTTCCAGCTCGGCCACGACAAGGGCGACAAGAGCTGAGCGGGGCCACCCTGGCGATACTTTTGCGACGATCACCGGTGTCGTCCCTGCGAACGCAGGGACCCATAACCACCGGCTGTCGTGGTGAGAGCTGGCTGGAGCTCCAGCCCTCGCAAAACCAAGCCCTGGGAGTATGGGTCCCCGCGTTCGCGGGGACGACACCGAGGGCAGACGCAGCAGCTTCGCTCAGACGAACAACGAATTATCAAGAAAAAATGGCCGGGATTGCTCCCGGCCATTTTCATTCCGTAGCAGCGTGCCTCAGCGCGGCGGCGCCACGCCGGGAGGCGGCGGCGGCAGCGCGGCCTGGCCGCCGTTGAGCAGCGGCGTGATGCGGCGGACCGTGACGCGGCGGTTGATGCGGCTCGGGCCTTGGGTCTGCTCCTTCAGGTACTGCTCGCCGTAGCCCTGCGAGGTCAGGTTCTCGGCGGGCACGCCGAACTGCTGTGTGAGCAGCGTGGCGACCGATTCGGCGCGGCGATCGGAGAGCGACAGGTTGTCGGTCTCGTTGCCGACCGCGTCGGTGTGGCCCTCGATCAGGTAGACCTCGCGCGGATTGCGCTGGATCGCCTGGTTGAGGCCGTCGGCGATGACCTGCAGCTTCGCCACCTGGTCAGGCCCGATCTCCCACGATCCCGTCTCGAAGGTAACCGTGTTGAGATCGATCGACGGCATCAGCTGACGCACCGAGGGTGAGTAGCGGACCTCGTCGAGCGAGTAGCGGCGCTGCACGCGCTCCACCGGGGGCGCGATCAGCGTGTCGTAGATGACATCCGGCGGCGCCTCCTCGGCGTCGACGATGTAGCGGTTGTAGGGGATGCGGATCTCCGGCGGCGGCAGATCGACATAGAAGCCGCCGACCGCCTGGGGATCGCGGTAGGTGTTGTCGATGATGATGATCTCGCGGCCACCAACGTCGCGGCGGATGCGGCGCAGCAGCCGGCCATCCGGCGCGGTGACCGTGACGATCTGGCTGCCATCGGGACGGATCACGACCGTGCGCGTCTCGCCCCGCTCCTGCTGCACGCGAATATCGCGGGCACCATAACGGAAGCGCTCGAGCTCATCGTGACGCACGAACTCCTGGCCGCTCGGGTCGCGCACGATGACGCGGCCCGGCTCGTAGATCACGGTCCGGCCGCCCTCCTGCACCTCGCGGCGCTGGGCGCGGAAGTCATCGAGCCGCTGCGGTCCCTGCATCGGCGCGCCGGGCGCGATCGGGGTGAGTTGCTGCGGGGTCGGCGGTGGCGGCGCGGGAATCGGCGCAGCCACCTGCGGCGGCGGCCGATTGGCCATGGCGGGCGGGCCGGCGGGCGGCACCGCACCAGGTCCGGCGCCCGGACCAGGGCCGGCGGGTCCGGGACCGGCTGCTCCAGGAGCAGGAGTCGGAGCGGGAGTCGCTCCAGGTCCAGGTCCCGGTCCAGGACCAGCCGACGGCGGCGTGCCGGGGCCGCCCGGAGGTGTGCCCGGACGGCCGCCGGTCGGCGGAGTACCGGGCGCAGGCGGGGTCCCCGGCGCAGGCGTCTGAGCAGCCGGGGGCGTGGCCGGAGCGGGTGGCGTTCCCGGAGCCGGTGCTGTGGTTCCCGACGGCGGGGTCGGCAGGGGCCGCGGCGGTGGTCCACCCTGCGGACCGCCGGGAGGCGGCGCGCCTACACCCGGTCGGCCGGCCGGAGGCTGGCCAGCGCCTGGAGGCGGCGTCTGTCCGGGGGACGGCTGCGGCGAGGGCGCAGCGGCCGGGGGCGGTGAATGCGGGGGCGGATTCGTCGCGGCCGGAGGCGGCGGCGATCCAGGCCTCGGCCCGGGCGCAGCGCCCGGTGCGGGCGGCGGTGCCGGCGTGGCTGCGGGAGGCACGGGCGGAGTCGGGCGCGCAGGGGCCGGCGGCGGCGGCGGAGCCGCGGCAGGAGGCGGTGGGGGCGGCGGCGTCGGGCGTGCCGGCTCACGCGGCGCCGCGGGTGGCGGCGCGGGGGTATGCACCGGAGGAGCCGCAGCAGGCGGCGGCGGAGGCGTCGGCCGTGATGGCGGAGCAGCCGGCGGCTCGGCGCGCGGCGGCGGAGCCGGGCGGGGCGGCTCGGCCCGGGGCGGCTCGGCTCGTGGAGGAGGCGGCGGGGGCGGTGCAGGAGCCGGACGCGGCGCGGCAGCCGGCGGCGGGGGAGGCGGCGGGGCCGGCCGAGGCGCGGCTGCGGGCGGCGGCGGAGGCGCTGGCGGAGCCTGATGCTGCGGTGGGGCCGGCGGAGGGGCGCCCGGCCCCGGACGCGGCGGCTGCCCCGGAGGTTGTGCGTGCGGCGGCTGCTTCGGTCGGCCGTCGGGGCCGACTTCAGCACCTGGTCCGCCCGGACCGCCTGGCCCCTGGGCCACGATCATCGGCGCGCTCTGCGCGTGGGCTGCGGAGTTCGTCAGTTGCATCGCCGACAGCGCGGTCGTCGCAAGCAGCAGAACGCGAAGTTTGCTCATGTGTCTTGGTTTCCCGAAACGTTCTTTTTCAAGCACGGAGTGATCAACGTTTATGCGTTAGGCTGGATTGTGGCGTAGTTCAAATCCGGGCGCGGATTTATTTCGGCACCATGCAGCCGCCGGATCGCCGCCATTCATGTTTCATTCAGTCTTGAATTTCAAAGGCTTGGCGGAAGTTCACGGCAAGAGAGCCGGCCTTGCGGCCAGCTCTCTTCTGTCCATCACGATCAAGGTACAATGGCGGTCAATCCGTGACCGGACTGGGCGTCGTCGGACCGAGCGGTCCCCGCCCCGGCACCTCGTCGGGCATCTGCCCCGGAAGCTCGCGCGGCGGCGCCGGCGTATCGGGCTCGTGCACCGGGGGCGGCACTTCCGGGCTTGGATTTCCGACCGGATCTTCCGGCGGCGGCTCGGCCGGATGCCCCGGCGTCGCCGGCGGAATCTCGGGCGGTTCGATCGGCATCACATCGCCACCTTGCGATTGTCGCCGATGTCGGGGCGCGTGTTGGTCACGGCTGCCGCAGCCATCTTGATGTAGCTGACGACCGTGCCCGGCGAATCCCAATATTCGGCGTCATCAGGCGTGATCTTCAGCAGGCGGATGTTCGGGTCCTCGGCGCTGTCCCACCACGCCTTGGCCGTGGTCGTGAACAGATCGCGGATCTTGGCCCGGTCGTTCGAGATCGCCGCGGTGCCGGTCAGCGAGACGTATTTTTGAGCGCCGGCATCGGCGAAGGACAAGTTGACCTGCGGCGACCGCGCGATCTCCTCATCCTTGTGATGGCGCGCGTCGGTGAGAAAATAGATCAGGCCTTCGTCACGGGCGAGATAGGCGCTCATCGGCCGCGCCCGCAGCTTGTCGCCGTCGCGCGTGACCAGCATGGCAAAAGTGATCTTCTTCATCAGCTCCCAGACGCGATCTTGATCGCGCGTATCGTCGTTGCTCATGGTGCGCTCCCTGGATGTCAGGGGCGCTAACGCAGCGTCATAGGCGATGTTCCGGAACCCAGGAGATGAAAGCGGGCGGCGCGTTGTCTCAACCCCGCAGCAGCAGCGTATTGCTGCGCGTGCGGCCGGTCTCGCGATAACCGCGATGGAGCATGTCCGCGAGGCAGTCGCTCTGCCACTCCTGGCGCGACAGATGCTCGATCACGATCGCGCGCGGCCACAGCGTCTCCGGCGCCTCGCGGAAGAAGCAGGTCAGCACGCGATCCTCGAATCCCTCGATATCAATCTTCAGCACGTCGACCTTGGTTGCGCCGGCCTGATCGAGGATGGTCTGCAATCGCAGCGACGGGACCTTGAAGGCTTCCCCGCCGGCGGTGCCGGTCACGATATGACTGGCACCGAGATTGTCGCCATCGGTTTCGATCATCACCTCGCCGTCATTGTCGCCAGCGGCCGCGGCAACCAGCGTGACCTGCGACAACGCGGATGCATCGCGATTGAAGCGCAGTCGCGCATGCGTGACGGGGTGCGGCTCGACCGCGATCACCAAGCCAGTGGGGCCGACATGACGCGCGAGCGGCAACGCGAACGTTCCGACATTGGCACCGACGTCGACCGAGACACCGCCGGTCGGGAGATGGCTGCGCAGGAAGTCCAACTCCTCGCGATTGTAATCGGGATTGAACAGCGCGCCGCGCTCGGTGGCGCTGACCTGGTGATGGAAGCGGAAGCTGGCGCCCTGATAGTCGACATCGAGCGGGCCGGCGCGCAGCAGGTTGACGAGCCGCGTCAGCATCGGCCGGAACGCACCGCGCTTCAGCCCGGAGCCATGCGCCAGGCGGATCACCAGCGCCTGCGCGGCATTCGGAGCGAAGGCCCCGAAGGGCGGCGGCGAGGGATCGTTGTCGGGCGTCAAGGTCGGGTCCTGGCAGTCCAGTCGTGGCGAGGGCGCCGAGTGATAGCCGGTTTTGCGCAGGACTCCAATGCAGGCGGCATGGCCGCAATGTAGTCTCACTGCGACCGCCTGAGGGGCTTTGCGGTGGTCACACCGCCTTGCGCTGGCGCAGGAAGCGGCCGATCAGGCGGCGCTTGCCCTTGCGGGGGATGAGATCGATGTCGCTGACCAGCTTGGCACCGCCCTTGCGCCGCTCCAGCACGATCTTACGGCTGTGAAACGCTTCTAGCTCGGCCCGATGCGCGACGCTGACGATGGTGGCCTTCGGCAGCTCGCCCGTCACCATCTGCATCATCTTGTCCTGGCTCTTCTCGTCGAGCGCCGACGTCGCCTCGTCGAGCACGACGATGTCAGGGCTGTGCAGCAGCAACCGCGCGAAGGCCAGGCGCTGTTTTTCACCACCGGACAGCGTCTGATCCCACGGCGCTTCCTCCTCGATGCGGTCCTTGAGATGATCGAGGCCAACCTTGTGCAGGGCTTCGCCGACCTGCTCGACGCTCCAATCCTCGGCGGCGCCGGGATAGGCCACCGCGCGACGCAAGCTGCCCGAGGGCACGTAGGGCCGCTGCGGCAGCATGAACAGCCGGCGGTCGGGATGGAAGTTGATGCTGCCGCCGCCCCATGGCCAGAGACCGGCGATGGCGCGGACCAGCGTGCTCTTGCCTGTCCCGGATTCGCCGGCGACCAGCAGCCGTTCGCCGGGATCAACCACGACCTCGGTCTCACCCACCACGGCCGTGCCGTCATCGAGCGTGACCGAGAGATCGTTCAGGCTCAGCATCGCCTCGCCGGTGGTCTCGCCGCGCTTGATGCGACCGATGCCGTCGCCGCGCTCTGCGCGTTCGAGTGCGTCGAGCGACATCATCAGCGAGGCGATGCGGCGCGCACAGGCATTCCAGTCGGCGAGGCGCGGATAGTTGTCGACCAGCCAGCCGAAGGCCGTCTGCACGATCGTGAACGCGCTCGCCGCCTGCATCACCTGGCCGAGCGTCATGCTGCCGTCGAGGAATTTCGGCGCGCACAACAACAGCGGGATGACGGGCGCGATCAGGCTCGAGCCCTGCGACACCAGCGTGGTGCGCATGTGCTGGCCTGCAAGCCGGGCCCATTGCTGCAGCACGTTGCCGAAGGTGCGGTCGATGCCGGCCCGCTCCTCGGTCTCGCCGCCGAGCAGCGCGATGCTCTCGCCGTTCTCACGGACGCGGGTCAGCGTGTAGCGGAAATCGGCCTCGGCCTGGTTCTTGTCTTCCGAGGTCTGCACGAAGCGGCGGCCGATCGTCATGATCGAGCCAGAGGCGACGGCGGCATAGACGATGGCTGCGATCACCAGGAAGCCGGGAATGGTCAGCTCGGTTCCGCCGAGATGCAAGGTCAGCGCGCCGCCGATGGTCCAGAGCACGACGATGAAGGTCGCGGCGGACAGCAGCGCCGAGGTCACGCCGGCAACGAAGTCGACGGGCGAGTCCGTGGCGATGCGCAGATCCTCGGCGATACGGTATTCGGGGTTCTTGTGATCGCCGCTGACCAGGTTGAGCTGGTAATAGCGGCCGCTGGTGAGCCAGCGCGTGATGACGCTGTTGGTCAACCAGGCGCGCCAGCGCCGCTGGATCGCCATCCGCGCATAGACCTGCGCCACCGCGAGGATGACGCTGCCGATGGCGAGAGGGAAGAAGATCGCGGTGAGATGGAACACCGTGCCAGCGTCGCGTTTCTCGATCGCATCGAAGATCGAGCGATTCCAGACGTTGATGCCGTATTGAAAGACGACGGTGCCGATGATCAGGACGAGCAGTCCGAGGGTGAACGGCCAGGCGAGGCGATCGCCGGACTTGCCCCAAAAGCCGCGGGCGCTGATCCAGAACCGTGTCAGCAGATAGCGCTTGCGGACCTGCTCGGCCTCTTCCGGCGTCAGCTCGGGATCCGGCTCCACTACTTCCGGCGGCGGCGGTTCGACATGCTCTCCGTTCTCAGCCGCGATATCGATGATCGGCGCCTTCGGAGGCTCCGACGCCACGGGCCGCTCGATGTCCTGGATCTGTCCCATGTCGCGATAACCGGAACCCAAGTCCAAGGTTCCGCGGCGAGTTCCCTTGCTGGCCTGTTGGTGTCAGCGCACCTCCGAGTTGGGCGCCACCGGCGGCGCGCGATACAGCGGCACGGGCACGACCTTGTGCAGCACGCGCGACAATTCCTCGATCGAATAGGGCTTTCGCAGCAGCTCGAAGCCGTTTGTCCCCTGCTGCGCCAGCACGTGGCTGTAGCCGCTGGCGAGCACCACGGGGATGTTGAGCTCGAGCCGGCGAATCTCCTCGGCCAGCTCGAGACCCGTCATCCCCGGCATGACGACATCGGTGAACACCACGTCGAACCGGCTGGCGCCGTCGATCAGCTCCTCCAGGGCGTCCCGCGCATTGTCGACCAGCGTGGTGAGATAGCCGAGCTCGGCCAGGGCCTCGGTGGCGGACCGACCGACATCGATATTGTCCTCGACCACCAGCACCGCCATCCCACGGCCGCTGATCGGCACGGCGTGTCCGCCGGCATCGCTGCACTGATCCTGAGCCGGCGCGACGCGCGGCAGATAGAGCGTGAAGGTCGCGCCCTTGCCGACCTCGCTGACCACGCCGATCTCACCGCCCGACTGCTTGGCGAAGCCGAACACCTGCGACAGGCCGAGGCCGGTGCCCTGCCCGATCGTCTTGGTGGTGAAGAACGGCTCGAAGATTCGACTGACCTGGTCCTGCGGAATGCCGACGCCTGTGTCCTGCACGACGACGGCGACATAGCCGAGCGGCGGGCGCTCATGCGGCGCGGCGGGGTTCGGCAGATCCGGCGCAGCTGCGACCGTGATGCTGAGAAGGCCTTGGCCGGCCATGGCGTCGCGGGCATTGACGGCCATGTTGATCAGCGCCGTCTCGAACTGGCCGGCATCGGTGTTGACGTAGCACGGCGCGTCCGGCACCGACGTCACGATCTCGATGCGCGAGCCGACCAGGGTCTTGGTCATGTCGCGCAAGGTGAGCACGCAGCGGCCGATATCAAACACCTCCGGCTTCAACGCCTGCCGACGCGCGAAGGCCAGCAGTTGCGAGGTCAGCTTGGACGCACGCGCAACAGTGTCAGAGATTGCATCGATATAGCGCTGCCGCCGCTCGTCCGGAAGGTTGGGCCGCCGCAGCAGGTCGGCCGAGGCGCGGATCACGGTAAGCAGATTGTTGAAGTCATGCGCGACGCCGCCGGTGAGCTGGCCCAGCGCCTCCATGCGCTGGCCGTGCTTGAGCGCGTCCTCCGCCTCCAGGCGGCGCGCCGCCTCGACGTAGAAATGCTCGGTCCGCCGCTTGGCGAGGGTGAGGAACACGATCAGCAGGGCCGTGGCCGGGATGCCGAAGATCAGATGCCGGCCCATCGTCCCGAGCCAGCGGTTGCGGATGGTGGCGGTGGCCATCCCGGCCGAGACGTAGACCGGATAGCCGGCGAGACGCTGGTAGCCGACCCGGCGCTCGACGCCGTCTATGGGTGAGGTCTCGGTGACCAGTTGCTCGGTATCCGCCGCGTTCGCCGGAATGTCGTTCGGCGGCGGACCGGCGCTTCGCTCGGCCACAGGGAAGCGCGCGAGCGTCACGCCGTCGAACCGACGCAAGGCGAGGTAGCTGCCGGGGATGCGGCCGATCCGGGCGTAGAAGTGCTCGAAATAGTCCGGCAGCACCGAGACCTGGACGATGCCGGTGAAGCTGCCGTCGTCGGATTGGCGGCGGCGGCTGATGCTGAAGAACGCCGCGCCCTGATAGGGCGTCCGCGGGATCAAGGTCGCGCCGATGAAGGTGCCGATGCTGTCCTTGACGTGGGCGCTGAAGTAGTCGCGGTCCGCGAACGACATGTCCGGGGCCGGGTAGATCATACTGTTGACCAGCGGCCGGCCATTGGCATCGAACACCCAGGCGGACTTCATCTGCGGCAGCGAGTCCGACAATTGGCGGAGCCGTGCGTGCAGCGTCTGCTCGCGCAGCTTGATCTCCGCGTCGGTGAGATCGCGGACGATCTCGTCGATCTCGGACAGGCTGCGGTCGATGGTCTCGAACACCTTGAGCGCGTGCTCGTGGACGACATCGAGCGAGCGGCGGATCTCGCGGTCGGCCTCTTCGGTGGTCGCGCCGTAGGAGACGTAGGCGGCGACCAGGAACAATGCGACGGGCAGCGCCAGCGACGCGACCATCATCCAGCGCAGCATCGTCAGCGATTTGCGTTGTGCAGTCTGCACGGTCGCTCCGGCCCAAAGGGCTGAGAGCTTAACGCAATCGGCGTCAGCTACAAAGTAGCTGCGCCCGGAACTTCTGACGGTTCCGGGCGCAATGATAGATTACTTGCGGCCGATCGGTCAGATCTGCCGCTCGACCAGCTTGAGCTTGAGCTCGGCAATCGCCTCGGCCGGGTTGAGCCCCTTCGGGCAGGCCTTGGCGCAGTTCATGATGGTGTGGCAGCGATAGAGACGGAACGGATCCTCGAGATTGTCGAGCCGCTCACCGGTCGCCTCGTCGCGGCTGTCCTTGACCCAGCGCGTCGCCTGCAGCAGCGCGGCCGGTCCGAGATAGCGCTCGCTGTTCCACCAGTAGCTCGGGCACGAGGTCGAGCAGCAGGCGCACAGGATGCACTCGTAGAGGCCGTCGAGCTTCTCGCGGTCCTCGTGCGTCTGCTTCCATTCCTTCTGCGGCGTCGGCGTGGTGGTCTTCAGCCACGGCTCGATCGATGCGTATTGCGCGTAGAAATTGGTGAGGTCAGGCACGAGGTCCTTCACCACCGGCTGGTGCGGCAGCGGGTTGATCTTGACCGCGCCATCCTTCACGTCGTGCATCGAGCGGGTGCAGGCGAGCGTGTTCTGGCCGTCGATGTTCATCGCGCAGGAGCCGCACACGCCTTCGCGGCAGGAGCGGCGGAAGGTCAGCGACGGATCGATGTGGTTCTTGATCCAGATCAGGCCGTCGAGCACCATCGGACCGCAATCATTGACGTCGACATAATAGGTGTCGACGCTCGGATTCTTGCCGTCGTCCGGATTCCAGCGATAGACCTTGAACTCGCGGACCTCGGTGGCGCCGGCCGGCTTCGGCCAGGTCTTGCCGCCGGTGATCTGCGAATTCTTCGGAAGTGCGAACTCAGCCATTTCGGGAGGCCTTCTTGGTTACAACGGACGGGCTCAGTACACGCGCGCCTTCGGCGGGATGTACTGCACGTCGTTGGTCATGGTGTAGTTGTGCACCGGGCGGAAATCGATCGTGGTCTTGCCGTCCTTGTTGTCGATCCACGCCAGCGTGTGCTTCATCCAGTTCTTGTCGTCGCGATCCGGGAAGTCCTCGCGCGCATGCGCGCCGCGGCTCTCGGTGCGATTGACCGCGGAGTCCATGGTGACGACAGCCTGGGCGATGAGGTTGTCGAACTCCAGGGTCTCGATCAGGTCGGAATTCCACACCAGCGAGCGGTCGGACACGGCGATGTCGCCGATGCCGCCATACACCTTGTGAATGAGGTTATGGCCTTCCTGCAGAACTTCGCCGGTGCGGAACACGGCGCAGTTGGTCTGCATCACGTGCTGCATGCTCTCGCGCAGCTTCGCGGTCGGCGTGCCGCCCGAGGCGTAGCGATAGTGATCGAGCCGGCTCAGCGCCTTGTCGGCGGAGTCCTTCGGCAGGTCCGGCTGCTTGCCGTTCGGCGTCAGCTTCTCGGCCAGCCGCAGTGCGGCGGCGCGGCCGAACACCACGAGGTCGATCAGCGAGTTGGAGCCGAGACGGTTGGCTCCGTGCACCGACACGCAGGCTGCCTCGCCGACCGCCATCAGGCCGGGGACGATCGCGTTGTCGTCGCCGTCCTTCTTGGTCAGCACCTCGGCGTGATAGTTGGTCGGGATGCCGCCCATGTTGTAGTGCACCGTCGGCACGATCGGGATCGGCTCGCGGGTGACGTCGACATTGGCGAAGATCTTGGCCGATTCGGAGATGCCCGGCAGGCGCTCGGCCAGCACCTTCGGATCGAGATGGTCGAGATGCAGGAAGATGTGGTCCTTCTTCTTGCCGACGCCGCGGCCTTCGCGGATCTCGATGGTCATCGCGCGCGAGACGACGTCACGCGACGCAAGATCCTTGGCGGAGGGCGCATAGCGCTCCATGAAGCGCTCGCCCTCGGAATTCACGAGATAGCCGCCTTCGCCGCGCGCGCCTTCGGTCACGAGACAGCCCGAGCCGTAGATGCCGGTCGGGTGGAACTGCACGAACTCCATGTCCTGGAGCGGCAGGCCGGCGCGCAACGCCATGCCGCCGCCGTCGCCGGTGCAGGTGTGCGCCGAGGTGCAGGAGGCGTAAGCGCGGCCGTAGCCGCCGGTCGCCAGGATCGTAGTCTGGGCGCGGAAGCGATGCAGGGTGCCGTCATCCATGCGCAGCGCGATCACGCCGCGGCAGGTGCCCTGATCGTCCATGATCAGGTCGATGGCGAAGTACTCGATGAAGAACTCGGCCGCATGGCGCAGCGACTGGCCATACATCGTGTGCAGCATCGCGTGGCCGGTACGGTCGGCGGCGGCGCAGGTGCGCTGCGCCTGGCCCTTGCCGTAGTCCATGGTCATGCCGCCGAACGGACGCTGATAGATCTTGCCGTCCTCGGTGCGCGAGAACGGCACGCCCCAATGTTCGAGCTCGTAGACGGCGTCGGGCGCGTTGCGCACCATGTATTCGATCGCGTCCTGGTCGCCGAGCCAGTCCGACCCCTTCACGGTGTCGTACATGTGCCAGCGCCAGTCGTCCTGGTGCATGTTGCCGAGCGAGGCCGAGATGCCGCCCTGCGCCGCCACGGTGTGCGAGCGGGTCGGAAACACCTTGGTGATGCAGGCCGTGCGCAGGCCCGCCTCGCTGCAGCCGACCACCGCGCGCAAGCCCGCGCCGCCGGCGCCGACCACGACGACGTCGTAGGTGTGGTCCTCGATCGGATAGGCTTTTCCGTTCGTCGCGGGCGCGCCGTTCGCGCTGCCATTTGCTCCGCCGGCCATTCGCTAGACTCCAGTGGACAGTTTGATGAGGGCGTAGATCGAGGCGATTGCCACGGTCACGGAGAAGAAATTGTTGGCCATGATGGCGATGAGCTTGAGCGGCTCGTTGTGCACGTAGTCCTCGATGATCACCTGCATGCCGATTTTCATGTGCCAGCAGCTGGCGGCCACGAACAGCAGCATGATCAGCGCGATCGGCAGCGAACCGAGGATCTGCGCCGCGCCGGCCTGGTTGCGGCCGAGCAGCATGATCACGACAACGACGACGGGAACGATCAGCAGGGTCATCGCGACGGCGGTGATACGCTGACGCCAGAAGTCGCCGGTGCCGGAGTGAGCGGCGCCGAGATTGCGGACGCGGCCCAGCGGGGTCCGCATCGATTTTGCGCGTGCGTTGCTCATCGACCGCCTCCGACTGCGTAAGCCACGATCCACACCAGAACGGTCAGGGAGATGCCGCCGATCAGTGCGCCCCAGGTCAAAGTCTCACGCTCGCTCGGCTTGAAGCCGTAGCCGAGGTCCCAGACGAAGTGGCGAATGCCGGAGAGCAGATGGTGGAGCAGCGCCCAGGTGTAGCCGAACACGATCAGACGGCCGAGGAAGCTGCCCATGAAGCCCTGGACATAAGAGTAGGCGCTGGGACCGGACGCGGCGGCGATCAACCACCAGGCCAGCAGCAGCGTCCCGAAATACAGTGCAACCCCGGTGGCGCGATGGACGATCGACAAGATCATCGTCAGCGTCCAGCGGTAGGTTTGCAGATGCGGCGAAAGCGGTCGTTCGATCCTGGCTGTCATTGCTTGCTTTGATGATTTCTTGTGGGCCGTGAACGGAAGGGGCTTGCGGCCGTGTGGGATCGGCAGGCGGGCTTTATTTACGGAGAAGGAACAGGTGTTGCAACGGACAAATGCCTCAAAACCGAACACCGATTCAGTACTACGGCAGCGGTGAAAAAAGGATCAATGGCCGCCGTGGTATACCAGAGCCCAGCCCGACGCCGATGCAGCGAATAAGTATTCACTTTTATCTCCTCATCGACGGCGTTACACTCGACACAACGCTGAAATAACGCAGATCATCGAGCATTGATTCACCGCTTAACTACGGACCGGGCACGGACGGTTTCGAGACCGATCGGGTGCGCAGGGCGACGATTCTGCAAACCTGACCGGAAGGATTCGCGGGACAAAGAGGCCATCGCGATCGTGCTCGCATGGCGCTTGGCAAGTCACCGCGGACGTCGCGCGTTCCTCGCGTGCCGATCTCCGTATGTTGCCGCTGGTCGATTTTGCCGCATGTCCGGCATGTGCGAGGTCGCCTAGTCTGCGGCGAAACGCCGTCAAAATGGCGCGCTGCCAGGGAGGTCCGATGCCCGTTCCCACGGTCCGGCCAATGAGCACGGAGCGCCCCGCGGCGCTGCCGGTGCGCAACGCGTCCTCGCAGCAGCCCGCCGAGGAGCCGTTGACCTGCATCCTCGGCTTCACGGCCGCCGGGCTGTTCGCCGCTTGCTTGGCCATCGCCATCCGGCACGAGATCGCCTGGCTCGCCATGCTGAAGCTCGTCGTGATCTGCGCCGCGCCGCCGCTGGCTGCGCTGGCGGGGCTCAAGATCGCGCGACGGCGTTAAGTCCCCCGCGTGCGGACGGCGCAACATTGCCTGACATGATCGGGCGCTCGTCATGCCCATACTATCCATCTGAGCTAGGCAGCCGCACCTCGCTGGCGCGCCACCTGCGAAGGTCGCCCTGGTGGTCGATGCGGCCAGCCTCTGCCAGCGCGCGGATCCGTGCTGCGACAATGTCGAGCGAGACAAAGAGCTGCTCGCAGCGCCCGGAGGCCATCGCGAGGATCATTGCAGTCTTCCGCCAATCAGGCTTCAGCAGCGAAAAGATCAGATCGTCGAGCTCGGACTCGGCGACCCCCGGCGGCAGGCTGACCTCGTCCCAGCTCAGCACATGCGCCGTCGGCACGGACTCGAGCCACACCGTCAAGTCGGGATGCCGTTCGTTGATGTATTCGAACAGATCGAAATAGAGCTGCGACGACACGCCAGCTAGCCGGTCGGTCAGAGCTTGGCGATCTGTCTCACCGAGATCGGCGATGGCCGCCCCGGCCCGTCCGAGCGCGCGCGAGGTGTCGAGCAGATGACGCTGGATCTCCTCGGCCTGCTTGCGCGTCATCTGCCCCGTCATAGCTTGTCGGTCACTTGGTATAGATGTCCTTGTACTGATCACGCAGCACGTTCTTCTGCACCTTGCCCATGGTGTTGCGCGGCAGCTCCTCGACCACGAAGACGCGCTTGGGCATCTTGAATTTCGCGAGCCGGCCGTCGAGGCCCTTGAGCACGCCGGCCTCGTTCACATCGGCGCCGGGATGCTTCACGACAACGGCGGTGACGCCCTCGCCGAAATCGGCATGCGGCACGCCGATGACGGCGGATTCGACCACGCCCGGCATGGCGTCGATCTCGCTCTCGATCTCCTTCGGGTAGACGTTGAAGCCGCCGGAGATCACGAGGTCCTTGCCGCGGCCGACGATGTGGACGTAGCCCTGGGTGTCGATCTTGCCGAGGTCGCCGGTGATGAAGAACCCATCGTCGCGGAATTCCGATTTGGTTTTCTCCGGCATCCGCCAATAGCCCTTGAACACGTTCGGGCCCTTCACCTCGATCATGCCGATCTCGTCGCGCGCGAGCTCCTTGGCCGTCTCGGGATCGGTGACGCGCACGGAGACGCCGGGCAGCGGGAAGCCGACGGCGCCCGGGACGCGCTCGCCTTCATACGGGTTCGACGTGTTCATGTTGGTCTCGGTCATGCCGTAGCGCTCGAGCACCGCGTGGCCGGTGCGCGCGAACCATTCGCGATGGGTATCGGCGAGCAGCGGCGCCGAGCCGGAGATGAAGAGACGCATGTGGCTGGTGGTCTCTTTGCTCAGCCGCGGGTTCTGCAACAGCCGCGTGTAGAAGGTCGGCACGCCCATCAGCACCGTGGCGCGCGCCATCAAATTGATGATCAGGTCCGGATCGAGCTTCGGCAGGAAGATCATCGACGCCCGGGCGAACAGCGTAACGTTGCTGGCCACGAACAAACCATGCGTATGATAGATTGGCAGCGCGTGGATCAACACATCGTCCTTGGTGAAGCGCCAGTAGTCGATCAGGGTCAGCGAGTTCGAGGCGAGATTGTCGTGAGACAGCATCGCGCCCTTTGAGCGGCCGGTGGTGCCCGACGTGTAGAGAATCGCGGCGAGATCGTCCGATGTGCGCGGCACAGTGGTGAACGCGGTCTCCGCCTTGTCGGCCGCGTCGGTCAAAGATCCCTTGCCTGAGGCATCGAGCGTCTCGACCTTCGCGCCGACCTTGGCGGCGAGCGCGCCGATGCCTTCGGCCTTCGTGGGATCGCAGACCACCACGGTCGGCTCGGCATCGCCGATGAAATAATCGAGCTCATTGAGCGTGTAGGCGGTGTTGAGCGGCAGATACACGCCGCCGGCGCGCACGGTGGCGAGATAGAGCACGAGACCGGACACCGACTTCTCGGTCTGCGCCGCGACGCGATCGCCCGGCTTCACGCCACGCGCGACCAGCACATTCGCCATCTGGCCAGCGCGCGCGACGAGGTCGCCATAGGTGATGCGCTGGCCGTCATGGGTCTCGATCGCGAGACGGCTGGGCTCGTCGAGACCGTCGAACAGGCGGGCGAACAGATTGGCGTTGGCGGCGTGGTTCATGCAACATTCCCCTGGAGCCGTGGCCGGCCGGCAGTGCCAGCCGGCGGAACATCGTGCTCGACGAAGACGATAAGGGCCTGGACGGCTGAAAGCAGCGGCTGGAGCGCCGGGGCTGCCGTCTCTGATCGAGGCTGCCTTAGCAAAAACGCCCTTTCGAAGGCAACGGGAGACGCCAGGAAATGACCAAGGGGAAGCGGATCGCATGGATCACGGGGGGCGGCACGGGCATCGGCGAGGCCGGCGCGCTGGCGCTCGCCGCCGAGGGCTGGACCGTCGTGGTGTCGGGCCGGCGCAAGGCGGCGCTCGATGCCGTAGTGGCCAAGGTCGCGGCCGGTGGCGGCGCCGCCGAGGCCGTCGTGCTCGATGTCGCCAAGGCGACCGACGTGCAGGCCGCGGCCGACGCCATCCTGATGCGCCACGGCCGCATCGATCTCCTGGTCAACTCGGCCGGCGTGAACGTGCCGCGGCGGCGCTGGGACGACATGACGCTGGAGGGCTGGAACCAGCTGGTGGAGATCAATCTCAACGGCGTGCTGTATTGCATGAAAGCGGTGCTGCCGGCGATGCGCACGCAAAAGGACGGCATCATCATCAACGTTTCGTCCTGGGCCGGCCGCCACGTCTCGAAGATGCCCGGGCCGGCCTACACCTCGACCAAGCACGCCGTGCTGGCGCTCACCCACTCCTTCAACATGGAGGAATGTGTCAACGGCCTGCGCGCGTGCTGCCTGATGCCGGGCGAGGTCGCCACGCCGATCCTGGAGCAGCGGCCGGTGGTGCCGAGCGCCGCGGAGCAGGCCCGGATGCTGCAGCCGGAGGATCTTGGCCGGACCATTGCGTTCGTGGCGAGCCTGCCGCCGCGGGTGTGCGTGAACGAGATCCTGATCAGCCCGACATGGAATCGGGGATTCATCCAGACGCCGGCGAACAGGGAGTGAGAGGCGCGCCATGACGAGATCGTTGCGGGGCGTCAGCGCAAGCTGAGGCCTTTTTGATCGGCGTGAAAGCCCCTCTGGCGCCCAGCAATCGGTGTCGTTCCTGCGAACGCAGGGACCCATACCGCGTGATGTGAGAAACAGGCAGGCGGCCAATCCCGCGCAAACCAATCGACCCCTGTGGTTATGGGTCCCTGCGTTCGCAGGGACGACAGTGGGAGTTGGCGTTGGCAGCGTTGCCTCCGAGAGAGAGTTGGATGCGTGCGAGGTCATCCTCGCGACACGATGCGCCCGAGCTTTGCTGAATGAGCCGCCCTCTCAATCATGAGGGCGCGAGGAAGGCCGGGCGCTGGCCGCGCCCGTGGCCCGCCTGCAGAAAGAAAAGCAGGCGGCAGTCACCACAGGTCTGGCCGAGAACGCCCGGCCTTCCCCGCGCAACGGTTTTAACGGCTGCTTCGCGTTCTCCCTGGTGCGCCGGCTTGCTGGCCACCATGCCGCGACAATGCGCTGACGCGCATTGCACGGGTGATATCAGCGTCGGGATATCAGGACCGCGCGACTTGACCGTGCGTGCATCGCCGTTCGTCGGCGCGAATGATCACGCTGCGTCGACACACGCCCATCGCATCCCGCTGCCAACGTCTCGTGACGGTCGCGACACGCCCCTCATGCGGCAGCAGGGACGCGCGGAAATGTGCAGCTGATTTGCCCGACGACACAAGGGTTGATGATGCGACAAACTAACACGACGGGCAGTTTACACATGGGAGGGACGCGCGCGATGAGCATGCGATGGGTGCGATCGTGGCAACAGCTCACGTGAGCCGAGCTCTGTGCCACGCAGACGGTGGGCTCCCCTCCCCCTTGCGGGGAGGGGTTGGGGGTGGGGGTCCCCGGGCGATGACGTGAGTGGCGAACTTCAGTTCGAGCAACTATGCATCGCGAACATCATCCGCGGAGCAGGAAAGTAGGAATCTAGATTTTCATGGAGAGCGGAATTCGTGGACCCCCACCCCCGACCCCTCCCCGCAAGGGGGAGGGGAGCTCACCGTCTTCGTGATCACAGACGTCGAGGAACGAGCCTCGTCCCCCCTCAGAACGACGTACCGCCGCCGAACTTGAACTCCTGCACGACGTCGTATTTGCCCTTGGACAGCGGCACGGCGTAGTCGAAGCGCAGGGGACCGAAGGGGGAAGCCCAGATCAGGCCGACGCCGACGGAGGAGCGGACGACCTTGCTGTCGTCGTACTGCATGGCGCATTTGCAGGCGGCGGAGTTGACCTCGCCGGTGGCGGCCCAGGAGGTCGGGCCCTGGTAGCCCCACAGCGAGCCGGCATCGGCGTAGACCGAGCCCTTCAGGCCGACTTCCTTGGGAAGGAACCAGAACGGCATCTGCAGCTCGGCCGAGGCGCCCCAATATTTGGTACCGCCGAGCGCATCGCCGGTGACGCCGAAGTTGCGATAGGTGATGTCGCGCGGGCCGATGCCGTTGGAGGCGAAGCCGCGGACCAGCGCCGGGCCCATCTGGTAATGGTCGAGCATGCGCAGGTCTTTGTCACCGACCTTGTTGAGGACGCCGCCCTGCAGATGAATGACGCTGACGATGTCGGCGACCAGCGGCGTGAAGTATTTCGCGTCCATCGCCGACTTCAGATAGCTGACATTGCCGCCGACGCCGGCGAAATCCTGGCGCCAGTCGATCAGCAGGCCGTCGGTCGGGTTCTTGGTGTTGTCCAGCGTGTTGTAGCTCAAGGTATAGCCGAGCGCCGAGGTCAGCGCCGCGCCGTCGTTCAGCTCCTTGCGCACCGCGAGGCTGGATTCGCCGTCGCCATAGCAGCCATAGCCGTACACGCCTGAGGTGGTCGAATTGGTCGGGTCGACGCCGCCGAGCACGCTCTGGATATAGGTCGGCGTCGGATTGAAGGCGAGCAGGCCATTGGCCGAGTTGTTGTTGCAGTTCGCGAGATAGGACGGCAGCGTGATCTCCTGCCGGTACAGCGAGTAGCGCAGCTGCAGCGACAGGTCCTCGCGCAACTGGAATCCCAGCCGCGGGCTGAAGCCGATGGTCCGGGTGCCATAGCTCGTATAGGAGTTGGCGAGCTGCTGGCGGTAGGAGACGTCGAGGCCGAGTGCGATCCGGTAATCCAGCAGATAGGGCTCGACGAAGGACAGCGACACGCCGCGGGTGTACTGTCCATAGGTGACCGAGGCCTTGGCGAACAGGCCGCGGCCGAGGAAGTTGCGCTCGGAGATCGACACCTCGGCGAGCGCGCCGTCGGTGGTCGAATAGCCGCCGGAGATCGAGAAGTCGCCGGTCGACTTTTCCTCGAGCGTGACCACGAGGATCACGCGGTCGCTCGACGAGCCCGGCTCGGTCGTGATCTTCACCTCCTTGAAGAAGTCGAGGTTCTTCAGCCGGCGCTCGGCGCGGTCGACGAGGGCGCGGTTATAGGCGTCGCCCTCGGAGAGGTCGAACTCGCGCCGGATCACGTAGTCGCGGGTCCTGGTGTTGCCGCGGATCGTGATGCGCTCGATATAGGTGCGCGGCCCCTCGTCCACGGAGAACACGATGGCGACGGTGTGTGCCTCCATGTTGCGGTCGCCGCGTGGACGCACAACCGCGAAGGCGAAGCCGCGGCGCGAGGCCTCGATCTGCATCTCCTCCACCGACTTCTCGAGCTGCTCGACATTGTAGAGCGCGCCGACATTGACTCGCGAATAGCCGCGCAGGCTGTTGGGGTCGAGCGAGGCGACCGTCGACTGGAAGTCGACCGAGCCGACGCGGTATTGCTGGCCCTCCTCGATCTGGAAGGTGACCAGGAAGCCCTTCTGCTCTGGATCATATTCGCTGAGCGCGGCGACGACTTGGACATCGGCATAGCCGTTCTTCAGGTAGAAGCGGCGGATCAGGTCGCGGTCGGCCTCGACGCGATCGGGATCGTAGACGTCGTTGTTGCCGAGGAAGCTCAGCCAATTGGTCGCGCGGGTCTTGATGATGTCGCGCAGGCGCGCGGCGGAGTAGGCGGTGTTGCCGACGAACTCGACCGACTTCACGCCGGTCTTGACGCCCTCGGTGATGGTGAAGATGAGGTCGACGCGGTTGTTGGGCTGCTCGATGATCTCCGGCGTGACGCGCACGTCATAGCGGCCGGAGCGGCGGTAGATCTCGGCGATGCGCTGCGCGTCGGACTGCACCATCGGGCGCGACAGCGTGCCGCGCGGCTTCGACTGCACCTCGCCCAGGAGCTGCTCGTCCTTGACCTTCTTGTTGCCTTCGAAGGCGACGCGGCCGATCACGGGGTTCTCGACCACGCGAACGACCAGCCGGCCGCCCTGGCGGTCGATCTTCACGTCGGCGAACAGGCCGGTCTCGATCAGCGCCTTCAGGCCGTCGTCGATCTGGCCGGCATCGAGCGCACCGGACGGGCCCGGCTTGAAATAGGAGCGGATGGTGTCGGCTTCGATGCGCCGGTTGCCCTCGATGGTGATCGAACTCGCAGCCGCGGCGGGCGCCGCCACCGCCATGCGGGGCAGCGACGAAACGGGCATGGCCAGCAGCATCAGGGCAAGCACGCCCGGCAGTCTCAGACGCATCATCGACGCTCTTTCGATCGTTCGGAATCCACTGGCGCGCGACGCATGTCCGCACGCCCCAGGAATCGGTGATGCCCGCCAAAGATGGTCGAGATGCGCCAATCTCGTTTCGTGAAATGTCGATTGATGCGCTACGTGACTGGATGTTTCCGATTGGAAATCTATCGCCGCCGAGATCGCTTCCAGACGCCGCCGACAACTAATAAGGCTGGCATCAGCGTTGAGGCCGAAAGGCCACGGTGGCGACGGACATCTCCGTTAAGGATTGCGCCGGCCGCCGCCGCAATCGGTGTGTTCCGACATCAAATTCTACAAATCAACGAACACCGGCAATACGCCGGAAAAACGACCGTGCTACATGCTCCTCATCCGAACTAAGCCCCCAAGTAGTTCGGCCAAGGCCCGGTGCGCGTAGATTCCCATTCTTATTCCGGCGCACCGGGCCGCCCTGTGTTTCTCATGCCTCGCTGACGGTGCGTAGGGTGGGCAAAGGCGCTTCACCGCTCTCTCCTCATGCGAGCTCGCGGTGGCGCCGTGCCCACCATCTGACCGCGACGGCGTGGCCCGACGGTGGGCACGCTGCCGCCTTGCGGCCGCTTTGCCCACCCTACGGTTCTGCGGTTCCCCCCGCCCCCGCCCGAATCACCACAATGTCGGCCGCTGTTGCGAAATTGCCTCTGGATCGGCATGCGAAAAACCATCAAAACGTGCGGCAGCGCCGATGGTTAATCGCGTCTTAACCTCGCCCCACCTATGGTGACCGCAAAAGGCACCGGTTCATGGGCGATCGGCGGCTTCCACTGGTTTGGCGCGCGTTTTACGTATGGCAATGACCGCTTCATCCCCCGCGCCCGCTGGCGCCAGCCATTCGGAGAGCGAACGCTCGCCGTTTGCGCGGCTGAACGAACTGCTCGCCCCCTACCAGCCGGGCAAGCCGATGATCACGCTCGCCGTCGGCGAGCCACAGCATCCGGTGCCGGATTTCGTCGGGCCGGTGCTGGCGCAGCACATCGCCGATTTCGGCCGCTACCCCGCCGCCAAGGGCATCGAGCCGTTCCGGAAGGCGGCGAGTGCCTGGCTGTCGCGCCGATTCGCGTTGCCGCGCGCCATCGATGCCGAGCACGAGATTCTGGTGCTGAACGGCAGCCGCGAGGGGCTGTTCTTCGCCGCCCACGCCGCGCTCCGTCACGTCGGCCCGCGCCGCGGCAAGCCTGCGATCCTGATGCCGAACCCGTTCTATCCGGTGTATGGCGTCGGCGCCCGCACGGCGGGCTGCGACTCCATCTATCTGCCGACGACGCGGGACAACGGCTTCCTGCCCGATCTCGATGCGATCGACGAGGCCACCTTGGCGCGCACCGTCGCGTTCTACCTCGCGACGCCGGCGAATCCGCAGGGCTCGGTGGCATCAGTGGACTACATGCGCAAGCTGGTCCGGCTCGCCAATGCCTACGGCTTCCTGATCTTCAGCGACGAATGCTATTCGGAGATCTACACCCGTGAGGCGCCGGGCAGCATGCTGGAGCATGCCGGACCCGACTACAGCAACGTCGTTGCGTTCCAGTCGCTGTCGAAGCGCTCCAACGTGCCGGGCATGCGGATCGGCTTTGCTGCCGGCGACCGCAAGTTTCTCGCGGCTTTCCATGAGCTGCGCAATGTCGCCGCGCCCCAGGTGCCGGTGCCGCTGCAGCACGTCGCGGTCGCGGCCTATGCCGACGAGGCGCATGTCGAGGAGAACCGCCGGCTGTACCGCGCCAAGTTCGATCTCGCCGACCAGATCATCGGCAACCGCTACGGCTACACGCGACCCGAGGGCGGCTTCTGCGTCTGGCTCGACGTCACTGAGCGCGGCAGCGACGAGGAGGTCGCGCTGCGGCTGTATCGCGACGCCGGCGTGCGCGTGGTGCCCGGCAGCTACCTCGCGCGGCCGCAGCCCGACGGCTTCAATCCGGGTGCCGGCTATATCAGGCTGGCGCTAGTGGCCGATGCCGCCTCGACGGGCGAGGCGCTGCACCGGCTGGTCGAGACACTCGGATAATCGCGGGGCGGATGCGGATGCCGGCGATCGAACGAGTCATTCCCCTGGTCAACCACCTGCCGACCTCGCTGCGCGAGGCGCTGGTGCGGCGGCTGCGCGAGCTCGCGGGCCTCGGCCTGATCGCGCTGTGCGGGGTGGCCGCCGCGGCGCTGATGACCTGGTCGGTGCAGGACCCCAGCCTCAGCCACGCCACCTCGCGCGCGATCCGCAACATTCTCGGCTATCCCGGCGCGATCAGCGCCGACCTCTTGATGCAGATCCTCGGGCTCGGCTCGATCATGGCGATCCTGCCGCTCGCGATCCGCGGCTGGCGGATGATGACGCACCGGCCGTTCGACCGCGAGGCGCTGCGCTTCGGCGCCTGGGTGCTCGCCGCCGTCATCGCCGCGGGCTTCGCCAGCTGCTGGCCGCGCTCGCATGCCTGGCCGCTGCCGACCGGCTTGGGCGGCGTCGTCGGCGATGCGCTGGTGCGCGCGCCGGCCGTGGTGTTCGGACCGCCCGGCGTGATCTATCGGATGGTGCTCGGCAGCCTGCTGCTGGTCGCGATGATCGGCTGCCTGCTGGTCGCCGGCGGCCTGGGCGCGAAGGAAGCCGATCCGAGCCTGCTCGACGAGGAAGAGGACGACACGCCGCTCGCCGATCCCGAGGATGACGACGACCGCAAGGCCATCCGGCTCGGCTGGATCTTCCACGCCATCATGAGCGCGAAAGCGCAAATCGGCTGGTTCCTCGCGACGGCCTATCGCGCGCTGGTCTCCTCCGGCCCGCAGCCGCGCACGGCCGCCGCCGGCCGGCAGGAGCCGAGCCTCGCCCGCGGCCAGAAGAAGCCGACGCTCGCGCCCGAGATGGAGGAGGACGAAAGCGAGGAGGAAGAGGCCGGAGACGAGGAGGACGAAGAGGAGGAGGAACCGGCACCGAGGGCGCGCAAGAAGCCGGCGCCAAAGACTCCGCCGAAGAAGTCCAGCGACAAATACGATTTGCCGTCGGTCTCGATGTTGGCGGCGCCGAAATCATCCGATCGCCAGCCGCTGTCGAAGAGCGAGCTGGAGGCCAATTCGCGCGCGCTGGAAGGCGTGCTGCAGGATTTCGGCGTGCGCGGCGAGATCGTGAAGGCGCATCCCGGCCCCGTCGTCACGCTGTACGAGCTGGAGCCGGCACCTGGCATCAAGTCGTCGCGCGTCATTGGTCTGGCCGACGACATCGCCCGCTCGATGAGCGCGCTGTCGGCGCGCGTCGCCGTCGTGCCCGGCCGCAACGCGATCGGCATCGAGCTGCCGAACGTGCATCGCGAGAAGGTTTACCTGCGCGAGCTGCTGGTCGCCAAGGAGGCGACCGAGAGCGTCGCCAAGCTGCCGCTGTGCCTTGGCAAGAACATCGGTGGCGAGTCCATCATCATCGATCTCGCCCGCACCCCGCACATGCTGATCGCCGGTACCACCGGCTCGGGCAAGTCGGTCGCGATCAACACCATGATCCTGAGCCTGGTCTACCGCCTCCGGCCCGACCAGTGCCGGCTGATCATGGTCGACCCGAAGATGCTCGAACTCTCCGTCTATGACGGCATTCCCCATCTGCTCACACCCGTCGTGACCGACCCGAAGAAGGCCGTGGTCGCGTTGAAATGGGCCGTGCGCGAGATGGAGGAGCGCTACAAGAAGATGGCCAAGCTCGGCGTGCGCAACATCGACGGCTACAACGCCCGCGTGGCCGAAGCCCGCGCCAAGGGCGAGGAGCTGACGCGCACGGTCCACACCGGCTTCGACAAGGAGACCGGCAAGGCGATCTACGAGGAGGAGAAGCTCGACCTCGATCCCCTGCCCTACATCGTCATCATCGTCGACGAGATGGCCGACCTGATGATGGTCGCCGGCAAGGACATCGAAGGCACGGTGCAGCGCCTCGCCCAGATGGCGCGCGCCGCCGGCCTGCACGTCATCCTGGCGACGCAGCGTCCGTCGGTCGACGTCATCACCGGCACCATCAAGGCCAACTTCCCGACCCGCATCTCCTTCCAGGTGACCTCGAAGATCGACAGCCGCACCATCCTCGGCGAGATGGGCGCCGAGCAGCTGCTCGGCCAGGGCGACATGCTCTACATGGCCGGCGGCGGCCGCATCAGCCGCGTGCACGGCCCGTTCTGCTCCGACGAGGAGGTCGAGAAGGTGGTGCGCCATCTCAAGGCCCAGGGCTCGCCGGAATATCTCGAAGCTGTCACCGCCGAGGAGCCGAGCGAGGAGGACGGCGCCGTGTTCGACGCCACCGGCATGGGTGGCGGCGGCGGCGACGACCTGTTCGCGCAGGCGGTTGCCGTGGTCAAACGCGACCGCAAGGCCTCCACCAGCTACATTCAACGCCGGCTGCAGATCGGCTATAACAAGGCCGCTTCGCTGATGGAGCGGATGGAACAGGAAGGCATCGTCGGCCAGGCCAACCACGCCGGCAAGCGCGAGATCCTGGTGCCCGAGGAAGAGGGCGGGTTCTGATCCCCGCCCGCTTTGGTCCCAGAACTGCCGTTTCCGGGTCGTAACTTCACGCAATTACGATCACGCTGACCGACCGAACCACGATAGAAACGCGTAAGAAATCAGGACGTCGTTTTGAAAAGCTCCTTGTCGAACAGCCTCTTTTTCCTTCCCGCGGCACCGCGCGGCCGCCGCATGTCCGCCCTGATGGCGGCCTGCGCCCTCACCGCTATGGCCGTGAGCGCCACGGCCGGCCCCGCGGCCGCCCAGGGCACGCCGGCGCCGAAGGCGGGTGCGAAGAGCGGCCCCCTCGGCGCCTCCGAGCAGCGCGGCGGCCCCGCGACCACCCAGGCCACGCCGCCCAATCCCGTGATTCCCGATCCCCGGCGCAACGTGCCGGCGAGCATCTTCACCTCGTTCGACGCCAACCAGAAGGCCGTGGCCGCGAAGGTCAGCGCCTATCTGTCGTCGCTGCAGACGCTGGTCGGAAACTTCGTCCAGGTCGGTCCGGACGGCAGCAAGACCAAGGGCGATTTCTACATCCAGAAGCCCGGCAAGGTCCGCTTCGAATACGAGCCGCCGACGCCGATCGACATTGTCGCGGACGGCTCGTCGCTGGTGGTGCGCGACCGCAAGCTCGCGACACAGGACGTCTACCCGCTGTCGCAGACGCCGCTGCGCTATCTCCTGTCCGACCGCATCGACCTCTTGAAGGACACCAATGTGATCGCGGTGTCGGCGGACGATCTCTATGTGACGATCACGATCGAGGAGAAGCAGGCGCTGATCGGCACCAGCCGGCTGATGCTGATGCTCGGCGCCAAGGATGGCCAGCTCAAGCAGTGGACTGTGACCGACCCGCAGGGCTACGACACCACGATCGCCGTCTACAATCTCGACACCACCAAGAAGCTCGATCCGGCGATGTTCAAGATCGACTTCACCAATTACAGCACGCCGCCGGGCTGAGGCCGCGCCGCCCGCTCAGCGCGATTCGAGGCCGCGCACCTTCCACTGCGCCTCGGACAGCACCAGCTTCTCAAAGCGCTTGCGCGCCTCCTCGACATCGTCGGCCGGCAGCGCATCGCAGCCGGGGCGGGCGCGCAGGATCATGGCAGTCGTCGCCCAGCTCAGCCGCGCCGCCTTGCAGGCCAGCAGGAGATCGGTGAGGCGCTCCTCCTGCAAGAGCGATTCGATCGTATCGATCGAGACCACGCAGAGCAGCGCCAGCGCCGCGATCACGGCCGGGAAATCGCCCGTCACGCAGAAGCGGTTGACCGCGGAGTCGCCGAGCTTGCCGGTGCGGTTGAGCGCGGCGACCTCGGCCTTGACCTGCTCATAGTCCCACATCGCGCGCATCGCTGCGCCCGCCGATCGGGTCGGGGCGGCCTGCAGGGTGGCGCGGGTCGCCGGCGGCGCGGCCTTGATGAAACGGGTGCGTGCGCCCTCGCTGGCGGCAGCGACGAAGGCGCGCGACAGCTTGGCCGGCAGATCGGTGCGCAACGCCAGCTTCTCGGCCAACTCCTCGTCGCGCTCGGCGATCTTGAACAGGCTGCGATAGCCGTCCTCGGACAGTTTTGCGGTGAGATTCTGCGCCAGCGCCATCCGCACCGGCGGAAAGCCGCGCGCGATCAGCTGCGTCGTCAGCGTGTCATTGACGCCGCGGCGGCTGGCGATCGCAACGAGATGCGCGGGGCTGGAGGTCCGGATGAACTCCGCGAGATCGCGCTCAGTGAGAACTTGTGCCTTGGCCAGCATCGGCCCGGCAATGCGCAGCTCGGGATGGACGGCCAGCAGGCGGACCGTGGCGTACGGCGCGCGCTCGACGGCGGCGAGCGACTTGCTCAGCTCAGCCAGCACGTCGGTCGCGACTTGCGGCATCAGGCGGGCGAACATCTGGTCATAGAGATCGAGCTGCTCGTCAGAGGCCGGTCGCGGACCGGCCAGGAACAGGCTCGTCGTCCGCCGCAGCATGTCGGTCGCGAGCTCGGACACCGTCCTCGCCTCGCCGGCAGGCGTCTTGGCGGAGGGAGCTGCCGAAGGCGCTGGGGGCATCGCACATCTCTCGTTGGCGGCGCCGCCGGCTGTGACGCAGCGCTCGTCGGTGATCAATTCGCGGAAGAATGCGAAGGCCGGACTAAAGCGGCGTTAAGCCCAGTCCCGCGGACTACGGAGGCGTCAGGCTGTCGTTAACGGAGTGCATCCGGCGCCCCTTGGTGTTCCTGTATTGTTCTTGCGAACGGCCCGGGCTTCCGCTAGCCTCCCATCCGGGAGGGGCACCATGGTCCAGCGCGTTTCCACCGTTGCCTTCGAGGGGATCGAGGCCCGCGCGGTCGACGTGCAGGTCCAGGTCGCGCCCGGACTGCCGGCGTTCGCGATCGTCGGCCTGCCGGACAAAGCGGTCTCGGAGGCGCGCGAGCGGGTGCGCTCGGCACTGATCGCCTCAGGGCTGGCGCTGCCGGCGCGGCGCATCACGGTGAATCTGGCGCCGGCGGACGTGCCCAAGGAAGGCAGTCATTATGATCTGCCAATCGCGCTCGGGCTGATGGCCGCCATCGGCGCGATTCCGCCGGATGCGCTCAGCGGATTCACCGTGCTCGGCGAGCTCGGGCTCGACGGCTCGATCGCGCCCGTGGCGGGCGTGCTGCCGGCGGCGATCGGCGCCAATGCGCGTGAGGAGGGATTGATCTGCCCGGCAGCCTGCGGCGCCGAGGCGGCTTGGGCCAGTCCCGATTTGCAGATCATCGCGGCGACGTCGCTGATCCAGATCGCCAATCACTTCAAGGGCACGCAGGTGCTGTCGCGGCCGCAGCCGAAAATCCAGGAGGCGCCCGCGAGCCTGCTCGACCTGCGCGACATCAAGGGCCAGGAGAGCGGCAAGCGCGCGCTCGAGATCGCCGCCGCTGGCGGGCATCATCTCCTGATGATCGGATCTCCTGGCGCAGGCAAATCGATGCTGGCGGCGCGGCTGCCATCGATCCTGCCGCCGCTGTCGCCTGCCGAGCTATTGGAAGTCTCGATGATCGCCTCGGTCGCCGGCGAGATCGAGGGCGGCGCGTTGACCAACCGGCGGCCTTTCCGCAGCCCGCATCATTCGGCGAGCATGGCCGCGCTGACCGGCGGCGGCCTGCGCGCCCGGCCCGGCGAGATCTCGCTGGCGCATCAGGGCGTGCTGTTTCTCGACGAGTTGCCGGAGTTCGATCCGCGCGTGCTGGATTCGCTGCGTCAGCCACTGGAGAACGGCGAGGTCTCGATCTCGCGCGCCAATCACCGCGTCACCTACCCTGCCCGTTTCATGCTGGTGGCTGCGATGAACCCGTGCCGCTGCGGCAACGCCTTCGAGCCCGGCTATGCCTGCAAGCGCGGCCGCATCGACCGCTGCACCTCCGACTATCAGACCCGCATCTCCGGCCCGCTGATGGACCGTATCGATCTGCGCATCGAGGTGCCCGCCGTCACCGCGGCCGACCTGATCCTGCCGCCCGCGCGGGAAGGCTCCGCCGAGGTCGCGGCCCGCGTCGCCGCCGCGCGCGACCTGCAGCGCGAGCGCTACGCCAAAGCCGGCTTGCCGCACATCCGGACCAACGCCGAAGCCCCCGCCGCCGTGCTCGACGACATCGCCAAGCTCGATGCGCCCGGACAAAAATTGTTGCGCGAAGCCGCCGAGACGATGCGGCTGTCCGCCCGCGGCTATCACCGCGTGCTGCGCGTCGCCCGCACGCTCGCCGATCTCGATCATGCCGAGACGATCGGCCGCCTGCATCTCGCGGAGGCGCTGTCGTATCGGGCGCTGGCCGAGGACAATCGCCACGCGGCCTGACGAAAGCGCTCGGCGCTTCGTTCCCTTCCGACGAGCTGTTTAGATTGATTTACTTGATACGACCGATATCAGGCCAATTTCTAGAATAATATTCTATTTGAAACCAAGCCTGTCTTCGCGCGTTTCGATTATTTCGATTATGCTCGGCTATCCCTATCGTGTTTCCAGGGGAATGGAAAATGAGCGCACGAGATCTAGAGAGACCAATCACGCTTCCTTCGAAGGAAGATACCGCCCTTGCCCAGGAAGCTTCGAGAGCCATTGCAACGAAGCAGCCTTCAGAGCTCAAGGTCAGATTGGACGACGGCCAAGAACTCACCTTGCCGAAGGCGGCCACACGGCTCATCGCCCATCTTCTGACAGAGATGGCTCAGGGCAATGCGGTCACGATCATTCCCATCCATGCGGTGCTGACGACACAGGAGGCGGCAGACTATCTAAACGTCTCGAGGCCACATCTCGTCAGCTTGCTCGAGGAAAAAAGGATTCCCTACCACAAGGTGGGAACACATCGACGCGTTCGATTCCAGGATCTCGTCGATTATCGCGCAGCGTTCGAGAAGCGCCGCCGGGAGATCATGGAGGAGCTTGCGGCTCAAGCCGAGCAAGAGGACATGGGCTATTAGCAACCACTCTCGCTACACCGTCATCCTCGACGCTTGCACTCTATACCCAGCCCCACTGCGGGATCTTTTGATGGAGACCGCGTCGATGGGACTGTTTCGCGCAAAATGGAGCGACAGAATCCACGATGAGTGGATCTCCAACCTGCTTGCAAAGCGGCCAGATCTCGACCTGGCGAAACTCGAGAGAACAAGACACTTGATGAACAACGCCGTTCCCGATTGTCTGGTCACCGGGTACGAATCTATCATTGACGCCCTCGATCTACCTGACGAAGACGACCGACACGTGTTGGCGGCCGGCATTCACTGCGGCGCAGACGCCATCGTGACGTTTAACGTCAAAGACTTTCCCGTAGAGACGCTGGCAATCCACCATATCGAACCACAGCACCCCGACGAATTCCTCGTGCACCAGTTTGGACTGAACGAGGCAGCGGTCCTGAATGCCGCGCGCCGATGCAGGTTGAGGCTGAAGAGAAATCCCAGGGACGCCATCCAGTATTTGCTCGCCCTCGAAAGATGCGGACTCCCCCAAACTGTCGCGCACCTTCGCGCCTACTCTGAGGTCATTTAATCGACTTCAGTCTGTTCCCCATAATGCTCTTATCGTTTCAATTTCTCTTCAACCATCTGGTAACGACTTCTCTTTACGCTCCGACAACCATAAGGGCCGCGTTTCCGGCCCTAGGCCTGTTGCGTCGGTGCGTGTCATGTTGCGTTTCAAGGTACTTGTTTCGGCCGTGCCGCTGATCGCAGCCGCGGTCTTTGCCAAGCTCGAATGGGCGCCCTCCCCGCAGCCCTGCATCGCCGTCGGCGCCGAGACCGTGACGATCGGCTCCGCGCCGTTTCCTGCCGATCTGCATGTCGACTTCACTGATGATCCGGCGCTCGCCACGGTTCGTGTGGCTTTGGCCGAATCTCCGGAGACAGCCGATCTCGTCGTGGTCGACGATGCGCCGGTGAAAGAGGATCAGGGCTGCGGCATGACGGCCGCCACCCAAACCGTCGCGATCGCCGCCGATCCGCTTCAGAGCGCGCCGCTGATTGATCTCGCCCGTGACGATGCGGCGGATGGACGTGCCGACGATCGCATTGACATGCGTTCCAGCCGCACCACGGCGCGAGAGGCCGCCGCGCTGATCGTCGCGGCGCGCCATCATTCCTCACCTCCGGTCAATCCGGTGCTGTGAGCCGGGCTAACGCCCGGTTCACCAATTCTGCACGCGTCAGCTGCGCGTGCCGCGGCCTTCAAAGGCTCAGCAAGACCGAGGCCGCATGGTGCGGCCGGCCAGGACATTGGAATCGAGATCGTCAGGGGTGAACGATGGGACGGATGTTTCGTATCAGGCTGCAGCTGCGCCGGTTCATGCGCCGTCACCGCACCATCGTCGCGATTCTGCGCTCGCTGATGATCTTCTCCGCCGGCTTCGGTGGCGCCTATGGCTTCATCAAAGCCAGCATGTCCGAGAACTCCGGCTACAATCCGCACACCTTTGCGATCGGCGCGAGCTTCCTGTTCGCCCTCGCCTGCGTCGGTCTCGCCACGCTGAGCATGCGGCTGCGCTTCGTGAACAAGAAGATGCAGAAGATCGTGCTGCACAACGAGGTGCTGGCGGACCGGAATTGGGAGCTGCAGGAGGCCGAGCAGCGCGCGCGCAATCTGTTCGAGCAGCAGGGTGATCTCATCATCATGCGCGAGCAGGACGGAACAGTCGTGTTCGTCAACGACGCCTATTGCCAGATGGCCGGACTCGATCGCGAAAACCTGGTCGGCAGCCGGTTCGCCTTCGCGCTGATCGAGCAGGGCGAGAGCGCGCTGGAGCCGAACGGCACGCGCGTGCACGACCAACGCATCGACAGCGCGATCGGACCACGCTGGATCGCGTGGCGCGAGGCGCTGGTGCGCTCCGATGCCGGCCACCCCGCCCTGCTGCAATGTGTCGGCCGCGACGTCACCGACCGCACCGAGACCGAGCGGGCGCTGGCGGACGCGCGCGACCAGGCCAACGCGGCCAACCGCGCCAAGTCGCGCTTCCTGGCGATGGCGAGCCACGAGATCCGCACGCCGCTGAACGGCATTCTCGGCATGAGCGGTCTGCTGTTGGAGACACAGCTCACGCCGGAGCAGACGACTTACGCCAAGGCGGTGCGCCGCTCGGGCGAGGCGCTGATGTCGCTGATCGACGAGCTGCTCGACTATTCCAAGATCGAGGCCGGCAAGCTGGCGCTCGAAGCGCAGCCGTTCTCGCTTGCGGTGCTGATCGAGGAGATCACCGAGCTGTTGGCGCCGCGCGCGCAAGCCAAGCAGCTCGAGATCGCGGCCTACATGGACGAGCGCCTGCCGACCTTCGTGACCGGCGACGCCGCGCGGCTGCGCCAGGTGCTGCTCAACCTCGCCGGCAACGCCATCAAGTTCACGGCCAAGGGCGGCATCGCTGTCATTGCCGAGCCCGGGATCTGGCCGAACGAGATCAGCTTCCAGGTTCGCGACACCGGCATCGGCATCGCCGCGGACGCGCAGGAGCGCATCTTCCGCGAGTTCGAGCAGGCCGACGACAGCGTCGCACGCAGCTTCGGCGGCACCGGACTTGGACTCGCGATCTCCGACAGGATCGTCAAGCGGATGGGCGGCCGGATCAGCCTGGAGAGCGAGGTCGGCGCCGGCTCCACGTTCGAGGTGTCCGTGCCGCTACCGGCCGCGCTGGAGCGCGGCGAGCAGAACAGTTTCCGCGGCCCCGATCTTACCGGGCAGTCGATCATGCTGATCGCGCCGCCCGGCCTTCAGGCTGAGCTGATCGAGCGGCGCCTGCAGAACTGGGGCGCGCAGACCTGCCTCGTCGCGGAGACCGAGGTGGCGGAAGCACTGCTGCCGGAGCGCAACTGGCACGCGGTGCTGGTCGATGACGCCGTCGGCAGCGAGACCGCGCGCCGCCTCGGAGCAACCGCGCAGCGTCATACGACGCGGCTGATCGTGCTCGTCACACCCGTGAGCCGCCATGAGCTGGCGCCAACGGCGCCCTTCAACGGATATCTGGTCAAGCCGCTCCGGGCCGCCTCCCTCGCCGCGCGCGTCGGCTTCGACGCCGATGGCGCAGCCTCAGCGCTGATCGACGATCCCGTTCCGATGATCGCACCGCCGATCGCCGCGCGCGCCGGCTCCGGCCTCTCGATCCTGGTCGCCGAGGACAACGACATCAACGCGCTCTTGATGCGCTCACTGCTGACCAAGCTCGGACATCACGCCGATATCGCCGTGCACGGCGAGGCGGCGCTCGATTCCTGGCTCGCGGCACGGTCGGCCGGCACACCCTACGACCTGATCCTCATGGACGTGCAGATGCCCCGCCTCGACGGCATCGCCGCCGCCAAGCGCATCCGCGCGCTCGAAGCCAGCGAGCCAGGACGACGCACGCCGATCCTGGCGCTGACGGCGAATACACTGGTCGAGGACCGCTACGCGTGCTTCGAGGCCGGCATGGACGGATTTCTGGTCAAGCCAATCGACCGCGACAAGCTGGACGAGGCGCTCGCCAATCTGGCGGCGGCCCGGCAGGTCGCGGCGTAGTTGACTTTGTAGCAAGTACGGTGCCTGGACTCCCTCTCCCCGTCCTTCACGGGGAGAGGGTCGGGGTGAGGGGCAGCTGCACGGGTGGTGCTAATTCCCAGCCCCGCAGAGCCGCCGTACCCGTCCGTTAGACCTACGATCTGAACTACCTATGTGCCATGCCCCTCACCCGGATTGCTACGCAATCCGACCTCTCCCCGCAAAGAGCGGGGAGAGGTTAGAGCGGCTGCGCCGAGATTGATCGCATCAACAACTAAGACGAAATCATCCACCCGCGTCGAGAGCAGATTGCTTACATGCCGCGAGTGATCCGAGACGCGCCGGCACGGGCGGTGCGCTCCCTCTCCCCGTTCTTCACGGGGAGAGGGTCGGGGTGAGGGGCAGCTGCACGGGCAGTGCTAATTCTCTGCACCGCACAGCCGCTGCGCCTGTCCGATAGACTTCGATCTGAACTACGTATGTCCATGCCCCTCACCCGGATTGCTGCGCAATCCGACCTCTCCCCGCAAAGAGCGGGGAGAGGTTAGGACGACGCAAGGCTCAAGACCGTGCTCATCACTTCCAACAGGAAGACATCAACTCGGGCTGATGTCCGCATCCGCTTGAGCAATTCAACTCAAAGCCGCCGCAGCGCCACCGTTTCGATCTCATGGTCCGCGCCCTTCTTCAGGATCAGGGTTGCGCGCGGCCGCGTCGGCAAAATGTTATCTTCGAGGTTGGCGAGGTTGGTGCGTTCCCAGATCGCGATCGCAGTGGCGGTGGCTTCTTCATCCGACAGCAGCGCGTAGCGGTTGAAGTAGGAGCGCGGGTCGTGGAAGGCGGTGTCGCGCAGCGACAGGAAGCGCTTGACGTACCATTTGCGCAGCACCGCCTCGTCGGCGTCGATGTAGACCGAGAAGTCGAAGAAGTCGGAGACGACCGGCACCGCCTTGCCGTCGCGCGGCAAGGGTCCGGTCTGCAAGACATTAACGCCCTCTACGATCAGGATGTCCGGCTGGTCGATCTCGGTCCACTGGTTGGGGACGATGTCGTAGCTGAGATGCGAGTAGACCGGCGCGCGGACCGGGTGACGGCCGGCCTTGATGTCGGAGAGGAAGGCGAGCAGCCGGGCCTTGTCGTAGCTCTCCGGAAAGCCCTTCTTCTGCATCAGGCCTTGGCGTTCGAGCACGGCGTTCGGAAACAGAAAACCATCGGTGGTGATGAGATCGACCTTAGGTCGCGGCGACCAGCGCGTCAGCAGTGCCTGCAGCACGCGCGCGGTGGTCGACTTGCCGACCGACACAGAGCCGGCGACGCCGATGATGT
The DNA here is from genome assembly GCF_900176205.1 of Bradyrhizobium sp. ORS 285. Classification (NCBI taxonomy): domain Bacteria; kingdom Pseudomonadati; phylum Pseudomonadota; class Alphaproteobacteria; order Hyphomicrobiales; family Nitrobacteraceae; genus Bradyrhizobium; species Bradyrhizobium sp. ORS 285. The sequence continues at coordinate 7,506,659 of NZ_LT859959.1, read as the reverse complement.
AGGGCATCTTACGATCGCGGATGCCGAGGAACTGGCGCTGCGCGTAGTACAGCCGCTGCGCCGCATCGACATACATCGACAGCAATCGCGACAGCGGCAGATAGATGTCCTCGACCTCTTGCAGATCGAGGCGGTCGTGCATCGAGCGCAGTTTGGAGAACTCGCCGGGCTCCAGCGTCATCGGCGTATCGTTGCGCAGCTCGGCCCATTGCTGGCGGGTGAAGACGCGGTACGGATTATATTGTTGTTCTGTGGTGCGCATATCCATGACGCTGCCCTTCGTTTCCCCCGCCGTCGCGCCCTACTCCGTCTTGCGCGACGCCTTTTCTTCCAGGCCGGATTGGCCGGTCCGCTTGCCGAGCGCCGCCTCGACCTCGTCGAGTCGGATGTCGCGCGACTTCAGCAACACCAACAAATGAAACAGCAGATCGGCGCTTTCAGAGATCAGATGCTCGCGGTCGGGACCGACGCCGGCGATCACGGTCTCGACCGCCTCCTCGCCCATCTTCTTGGCGCACTGCGCCGGGCCCTTGTCGAGCAGCTTGCGCGTATAGGACGCCTCACCGCCCGCCGCGGCGCGCGCGTCGATGATGGCAGCCAGGTCGTGAAGCGTGAAGCGGGACATCAGCCAGTTCTCAGAACGCGGGTCGGCCGCAGCGGCCGGACCCACGTTCATCTAACATTTTTGCGGCGCAATGTCGTCAGGGATCGAGCCGCATCGGCAGCCCCTGGCGAACCATGTGCTCCTTGGCCTGCCGGATGGTAAATTCCCCGAAATGGAAGATCGAGGCGGCCAGCACCGCGGTCGCCCTGCCCTGGCGGATGCCGTCGACCAGGTGATCGAGATTGCCGACGCCGCCGGAGGCGATCACGGGCACCGGGACGCTGTCGGCGACCGCGCGGGTCAGCGGCAGATCGAACCCCTGGCGGGTGCCGTCGCGGTCCATCGATGTCAGCAGGATCTCGCCGGCGCCGAGGGCTACGACCTCCTGGGCATATTCCAGCGCATCGATCCCAGTCGACTTGCGGCCGCCATGGGTGAAGATCTCCCAGCGCGAGCCGCCGCCCGGCCGCGACACCGACTTGGCGTCGATCGCCACGACAATGCACTGCTCGCCGAACTTCTCCGCCGCTTCCTTGACAAACTCGCGCCGCGCCACCGCGGCCGAGTTGATCGACACCTTGTCGGCGCCGGAACGCAGCAGGGTCTTGATATCGTCGATGGTGCGGACGCCACCGCCGACGGTGACCGGCATGAAGCAGGCCTCCGCCGTGCGCCGGACGACATCGAGCATGATGCCGCGGTTCTCATGGGTCGCGGTGATGTCGAGAAAGCAGAGCTCGTCGGCGCCGGCGGCGTCATAGGCGATCGCGGCTTCCACGGGATCACCGGCGTCGCGCAGATTGACGAAGTTGACGCCCTTGACGACCCGTCCGTCCTTGACGTCGAGGCAGGGAATGACGCGGACCTTGAACATTACTCTGCTGCCGATGCGAAAGTGCGTGACTTCAGAAAGTCCCAGAAGACGCCTAGCATCCGACCTTCGTATTCGGAATTGCTGATGTCCGCGATGAAGAACAGGCTCGATCCCGCGAACTTCAAGAGCCGGCTCGAAAGCTCGGAAGCCGAAAGGTCGCTCTTCACGAAGCAGACATGGCCGTCGAGAGTGTAGATTTCTGCACCGGCGTCGAGCGAATCGACATACTTCTTGAGGTCGATGTCTGATCCGCTTCCGTCGTCAAAAACCAGAAGGAAGTTTTTCATTCGTTCTCTCCGTGCCTCGGCAGAGACCTGGACGTTTCGATCCTGGGCACTTGGTTCGCTACTTCTACAATCTCAGTGCTGCGACCCTGCCTGTAAAGAAGATTAATGGCTCTCTGTTGTATTCTGTATTCTTCCGATTGAAGCCGATCGGGGTCTCGGAACAGCAAGATCAGATAGCCGATCATCGCGAACGAGAGCGGCGCCCCGGCAAAGCAGAATAGCACCATCCGAGCGAACGGATCAGAGGCAAAAGCTGCCAGGATCAAGGATAGCGGGCTGACCAATCCCACCAGCCAGAGCGCCGGATTGAGCGCGGTCCGCCGGACCGCGATCGTGTCGATCCGCGACAATCCGGTTCGTATGAGCTCTTCGAGCTTCATGCGCCCTACCCGCGCGCGGCGCGGATCAGCGCCAGGGCTTCGGCGGGATCGAGCCGCCCGTCATAGAGCGCGCGGCCGGCGATGGCGCCTTCGAGCTTCCTGGCCCGCGGTGTCAGCATCGCCTTGACGTCCTCGATCGAGGCGAGGCCGCCGGAGGCGATCACGGGAATCGAGATGGCGTCGCCGAGCGCGATCGTAGCGTCCAGATTCAAACCCTTCAGCAAACCGTCGCGCGCGATGTCGGTGAAGATGATCGCGGCGACGCCGGCGTCCTCGAAACGCTTGGCAATGTCGAGCGCGGTGACCTCGGAGGTCTCGGCCCAGCCTTCGACGGCGACCTTGCCGTCGCGGGCGTCGAGGCCGACGGCGACGCGGCCGGGAAAGGTTTTTGCGGCGGTCTTCACCAGCTCGGGATCGCGCACGGCGGCCGTGCCGATGATGACGCGGGTGATGCCCTTGTTGAGCCAGGCCTCGACGGTCTTGAGATCGCGGATGCCGCCGCCGAGCTGCACCGGCATCTTGACGATTTTCAACATCGCCTCGACGGCCTGCGCGTTCATCGGCTTGCCGGCGAAGGCGCCGTCGAGATCGACGACGTGGAGATATTCAAAGCCCTGGTCCGCGAAGCTCTTCGCTTGCGCGGCGGGATCGAGGTTGAACACGGTTGCGCGCGCCATGTCGCCCTGCTCGAGGCGCACGCATTGGCCGTTCTTCAGATCGATGGCGGGAAACAGGATCATATCTGGTGTCTTTCAAGAGCGCGCCCTGCCCGCCTCAGGCGAACAGGACGACAGCGCTCACGGCTTCCATTTCAGGAAGTTGGAAATCAGGGCGAGACCGAACCGCTGGCTCTTCTCGGGATGGAATTGCGTGCCGATGGCCGTGTCCTTGCCGACGATGGCGGTGATCGGCCCGCCGTAATCGGCGCGCGCCAGCACCTCGTTCTCGTTGACGGCATTGAGGTGATAGGAGTGCACGAAGTAGGCGTGCAGGCCCTTCGGCCCGAGCGGCAGCTTTTCCAGCACCGGGTGCTCCTGCAGCACGTCGAGCGTGTTCCAGCCCATATGCGGGATCTTCAGGCTCTCGTCGCGGGGCATGATCTTCTCGACGTCACCGGAGACCCAATCGAAGCCGTCGGTGGTGACATGCTCCTTGCCACGCGTCGCCATCAGCTGCATGCCGACGCAGATGCCGAAGAACGGCCGCGCCTTGTGGCGCACGGCTTCGGTCATTGCTTCCAGCATGCCGTCGACGGCGTCGAGGCCACGGCGGCAATCGGCGAAGGCGCCGACGCCGGGCAGCACGATGCGGTCGGCGCGATAGACCGCGTCGGGATCGCGGGTCACCACAACCTTCTGCGGATCCTCCAGGCTGCGCGCGGCGCGCTCGAACGCCTTGGCGGCGGAATGCAGATTGCCGGAGCCGTAATCGATGATTGCGACGCTCATCGTCCACCTCCGGGTTCAGGGAACAAGCCAATGATGCTGGCATGGGGTAAAGGCGGCGGCGGCCGCTGCCCGTTGCCATTGTCACGCGTCGGCGGCGCGGCGCCGCGATCGACGGTGTTGTTGTCGTAGCCGAGATCACTGCGGCGGGAGGCCCAGCGCTCGAAGAAGCGGCGCTCGGCGGCATCGACATCGTCGGCGACGACGACATCGAGCTGGCGCCAATTGCCGCGCGAGTAGCTCCAGCGCTTCAGGCTGGAGGCTTCGAGCCCGAGCAGGATCGCGATCAGGAGATCGATGCTGGCGATGGCGCCGCCGGCGACTCCGATCCGAGCGAGGACCACGTCGATCACGATCACCAGCGCGATGTAGCCGATGACTGCCAGCCACAGCCGGTGCCAGACCAGCCAGACGGCGCCGAGCACGGCGGCCCACAGATGGAAGCCGTCGCGGATGAAGACGAAGCGATCCGTCGAACGCAGATCGGCTCCAGCGGCGAGGGGCGCGTGAACCGTATAGACGGGCATATCAAAAATCCCTTGGAGGAGGGAGATCAGCCGCCGAGCTGACCCTTGGTGGATGGCACTTCGCCCTTGTTGCGGGGGTCGATCGCGAGCGCCGTCCGCAACGCCCGCGCCAGACCCTTGAAGCAGGATTCGGCGATATGATGGGCGTTCTCGCCATACAGCGTCTCGACGTGCAGGGTGATGCCCGCGTTCATGGCGAACGCGTTGAACCATTCGCGCACCAGCTCGGTGTCGAACTCGCCGATCTTGTCGCGCGCGAAGGTGGTGCGGAACACCAGCATCGGCCGGCCCGAGACGTCGATCACCACACGGGTCAAGGTCTCGTCCATCGGCATATGGATCGAGGCGTAGCGGGTGATGCCGGCCATGTCGCCGAGCGCCTGGCGCACGGCCTGGCCGAGCGCGATGCCGACATCCTCGGTGGTGTGGTGGAAATCGATATGCAGGTCGCCGACCGCCTTGACGGTCATGTCGATGCGGGAATGGCGGGCGAGCAGGTCCAGCATGTGATCGAAGAAGCCGATACCGGTCGCGATCTCGACGACGCCGGTGCCGTCGAGGTTCACGGACACCTCGATGTCGGTCTCTTTGGTCTTGCGCTTGATGGTCGCGCTACGCATGGGGTCAGCTTTCCCTTGAAAACGCGGCCCTTTTATCAGGCGGATGACACCTTAGCTACTGCGGGATGACGCGCCCTGCGCCTGATCTCGGGCCATGGTGAGCGGATTTCAAGGCCTGACGGGGCAGGGCAGGGACGCGGTAATTGTATCCCGGCCCCTGAGCGCCTAAATCAGGCCATCAAACCAGGGACTTTCCATGCACGCATCTTCCCATGAGCCCACCGTCTGGCACGGCACCACGATCCTGACCGTCCGCAAAGGGGGCAGGGTGGTCGTGGGCGGCGACGGCCAGGTCTCGATCGGCCAGACCGTGATCAAGTCCAACGCCCGCAAGGTGCGCAAGCTCGGCAAGGGCGACGTGATCGGCGGCTTCGCTGGCGCCACGGCGGATGCCTTCACCCTGTTCGAGCGGCTGGAGAGCAAGCTGGAGCAGTATCCGGGGCAATTGACCCGGGCGGCCGTCGAGCTCGCCAAGGACTGGCGGACCGACCGCTATCTGCGCCGGCTCGAAGCGATGATGATCGTGGCCGACAAGGAGGTCTCGCTGGTGCTGACCGGGACCGGCGACGTGCTGGAGCCGGAAGCGGGCGTGATGGCGATCGGCTCCGGCGGCAATTATGCGCTGGCCGCGGCTCGCGCCCTGATCGACACCGACAAGGACGCCGAGAGCATCGTGCGCAAGTCGCTCGACATCGCCGCCGACATCTGCGTCTACACCAACCGCAACATCACCATCGAAGCGCTGTCGGCCGAGTAGGCGATGGTCGCGGACGGGATCAGCATCGCGTCCCGCCGGTCGCCCGGGCTGTGGCTCGGGCTCGTCGTCGCGCTGCTGGCTTTACAAGCCGCGATCCTGTTCGCGATGGGGCGGCTGCCGATCTGCGCCTGCGGCACCGTCAAGCTGTGGCATGGCGTGGTGCAGAGCTCGGAGAACTCCCAGCATCTCACCGACTGGTACACGTTCTCGCACATCATCCATGGCTTTCTGTTCTACGCGCTGACGGCGCTGATCGTGCCGCGGCTGCCGTGGCAGGGCCGGCTGATCATCGCGATGCTGATCGAGGGCGCCTGGGAGCTGGTCGAGAACTCCAGCTTCATCATCGAGCGCTATCGCGCCGCGACGATCTCGCTCGACTATTTCGGCGACAGCATCGTGAACTCGGTGGGCGATACGCTCGCGATGATGACGGGGTTTCTGCTGGCGCGGGTGCTGCCGGTCTGGCTGACCGTGCTGATCGCGATCGTGTTCGAGATCGGCGTCGGCCTGCATATCCGCGACAACCTGACGCTCAACATTCTGATGCTGATCTATCCGACCGAGGCGATCCGGCAATGGCAGGCCGGGCCGCCGCTGCTGTGAGGGCAGGGCGGTGATGAATGTCGGATTCCGTGCGATGACCGAAGACGATCTGCCCGCAATCCGCGCCTGGCTGCAGCAGCCGCATGTGCGCGAGTGGTGGGGCGATCCGGACGAGCAATATGCGTTGCTCGACGGCGATCGTGACGAGCCGGCGATGGATCAGTACATCATGCTGATGGAGGGCGAACCGGCCGGCTATCTGCAGTGCTACGCCCTCACCCAATGGAACGACGGCTTCGGTCCGCAGCCGGAGGGGACTCGCGGCATCGACCTGTTCATCTCCGGCCCGCAGCGTGTCGGACGGGGCCATGGTTCGCTCGTCCTCCGGGCCTTTTGTAACCTGATGTTTCAGCGCGGCGTCCCGCGCGTGGTCACCGATCCCTCGCCGGCCAACGCCCGGGCCATCCGCGCCTATGAAAAGGCGGGATTCCGGCGCGAGCGCGTGGTCCATACGCCGGACGGCCCGGCGCTGCTGATGTCCTGCGAACCCGCCGACTTGCCTCGCCGCCCATCCGAGCCTAGCTAGAGCCCCATGACCGACTTTTCCCCTCGCGAAATCGTCTCCGAACTCGACCGCTTCATCGTCGGCCAGGCCGACGCCAAGCGCGCGGTCTCCATTGCGCTTCGCAACCGCTGGCGCCGGCTGCAGCTCGATACGGGCCTGCGCGAAGAGGTGCTGCCGAAGAACATCCTGATGATCGGCCCGACCGGCGTCGGCAAGACAGAAATCGCGCGGCGGCTGGCCAAGCTCGCCGGCGCACCGTTCTTGAAAGTCGAGGCGACCAAGTTCACCGAGGTCGGCTATGTCGGCCGCGACGTCGAGCAGATCATCCGCGACCTCGTCGAGGTCGCGATCCACCAGGTGCGCGAGCGCAAGCGCAAGGACGTCGCCGCCCGCGCCCAGCTCGCCGCCGAGGAGCGCGTGCTCGATGCTCTCGTCGGCGCCAATTCCAGCGCTGCGACCCGTGACTCGTTCCGCCGCAAGCTGCGCGCCGGTGAGCTCAACGACAAGGAAATCGAGATCGAGACGCAGTCGTCCGGCGGTGGCATGCCGATGTTCGAGATCCCGGGCATGCCGGGCGCGCAGATGGGCGCAATCTCGATCGGCGACATCTTTGGCAAGCTCGGCGGCCGCACCAAGACGCGGCGCGTCACGGTCGAGGCGTCGCACGACATCCTGATCGCGGAGGAATCCGACAAGCTGCTCGATAGCGACCAGCTGGTGCAGGAAGCGATCAGCGTGGTCGAGAACAACGGCATCGTGTTCCTCGACGAGATCGACAAGATCTGCGTGCGCGAGAACCGCCATGGCGGCGACGTCTCGCGCGAGGGCGTGCAGCGCGATCTGCTGCCGCTGATCGAGGGGACAACGGTCTCGACCAAGCATGGCGCGGTGAAGACCGACCACATCCTGTTCATCGCGTCGGGCGCGTTCCACATCGCAAAGCCGTCGGACCTGCTGCCGGAATTGCAGGGCCGCCTGCCGATCCGCGTCGAGCTGCAGGCACTGACCCGCGACGACATGCGCCGCATCCTGACCGAGCCGGAGGCGTCGCTGATCAAGCAATATGTGGCGCTGATGAAGACCGAAGGCGTGACGCTCGATATTACCGACGATGCAATCGATGCGCTCGCCGACGTCGCGGTCGCCGTGAACTCGACGGTCGAGAACATCGGCGCACGCCGGCTGCAGACGGTGATGGAGCGCGTGCTCGACGACATTTCCTTCACCGCCTCGGACCGATCAGGCGAAACCATGCGCGTCGACGCCGCCTATGTGCAACAGCACATCGGCGATCTTGCGAAGAATGCGGATCTGAGTAGGTTCATTTTGTAGCTGCTTGACATATTGACCACCGTTCGAGCTGCAAATTCCGTTGTCGTCCCCGCGAACGCGGGGACCCATAACCACCGAGGCTGATTGTAGTTCAAGATGGCCGCTCCAGCCTTGCCTCACCACGAACGGCGGTGGTTATGGGTCCCGGCTCGAGGCCGGGACGACAGCGGTGGGTGTGGCGCCGACTTTTTCCCCATTGCTGTCGGTTTGGCCGCCGCATGAGCGGCGCTTACAGCAGACACTGGCGCGCGATGCTCGCCGTCAACGCCGCTGTCATGCTCGGCGTCTTCCTGCACAAGCTCGCGCTGCCGCCCTACATTCCCTACATCCATCTGCTGGTCGACTATCACTTCGGCTTCATCAAGCGCGCGTTGATCGGGGCGGTCGTCGGGCTGTTCACCGCCAAGGTACCGGTCTGGCTGGTGTTCGCGCTGGCCGGCGGTGTGTGGCTGATCACCTTCGGCTTGTTTGTTCAGCTCTTCCGACGCACGTTCGGCCTAGGCCAGCCGCAGCTGCCGCTGTTCATCTTCACCGCCGGCTCGCCGTTCGTGTTCAAGAACTTCCTGTTCACGCTCGGGCACTTCGACATCTATGGCTGCCTCGGCGCGATCGTCCTGCTGCTGGTGCCGGCGCGCTCGCTGGCTTACGTGCTGCTCGCCGCGCTGATCTCGGCGGCCCTGGTGCTGATCCACCACATCCATCTCTTGATGTACGTGCCGACCGTCGCCGCCATCGTCGTGCTGCGCTACTACCTGATACGTCCGATCATGCGCCTGGATATCGCGGTCGGCGCGATTGCACTGCTCGGCCTCGGCGCGCTGTTTTTTGCCGCGCAATTCCTCGGCACGATGCCGCTGCCCGAGGCCGACTTCGTCAGCTACCTGAAGACGCGGATGGTCGATCCGTCGCGCACCGAGCTCTTGCAGTTCGCCTATGTCTGGTATCAGCCGCTGTCCAAGGAGGTGCAGGACACCTGGGCGCGGCTGCCGTCCAACCTGCTCGGCGTGCCTGTCTACGCGCTGCTGCTGTGGCTGCATCGGCCGCTATGGCGTGTCTTCAAGCAGCACATCCATTCTTTAAACTCGCCGCGGCATCGCCAGATCGTCATCGCCGCGCTGATCGTGATCGGCCTCGCTTATCTCGTGATGTTCGCGATGGTGTTCGACTATTCGCGCTGGATCTCGAGCTGGATGGTCTGCATGGTGCTGATGCTGCATGCGGTGAAGACACTGCCGGCAACCAAGTCTGTCGCCCCGATCGATGGTGACGATCGCAAGACCACAATCCTCGGCTGGATCATCACGGTCCTGCCGCGCGTCGGCATTATTAGGCCGTTCTGATCCTCAGCCGCGCGGCCGCCGGATGCGGACATAGAGTGCGCCGGCGCCGCCATGGCCGACATGGGCTTCTTCGAAGCCAACGATCAACGCGCGGAATTCCGGCAGGCTCAGCCAATGCGGTACCTGGCGCCGCAGCACACCGCGTTCGGGATCGGCGCCGATGGTGCCCTTGCCGGTAATGACGAGCACGAAGGTCAGGCCGTCGTGCTGGGCCCGGTGCAGGAAGTGATGCAGCGCCTGATGCGCGCGGCTCTGGGTCATGCCGTGCAAATCGAGCCGCGCGTCGATCTCGCTACGGCCGCGTGAGAGTTTGGAGCGTTCCTTCCGGCCGAGCGAGACCAACGGCGGGATCGCTGGCTTGGCCGGCTTGGGAACGACGAGCGGCGCAACCGGACGGGGCGTGGTCATCGGTTTGTCCGGCTGCGGCTCGGCCGTCGCCATCGGCGGATGCGGACGTACCGGACGCGATGCCTTGCGCAGCGGCTTCACCTGGCGCGCCACCGTCTCCCACAGCGTGCGCTCGTCCTCGGAGAGGCCACGCTTGCGCCGGCCACGCGGCGGCTCGGGATCTTCAGACATGGAAACGGCGGTTCATCGGTGATTGCGGTAACGCCTGCCATAACGCAATCGGCGGGAATTGCGATCACTTTCAAGCCGCGGCCTCGCCTCGGGCAGTGGGATCGGGGCGACCATGTTCTGCGCCACGGTGGTCGTCGCGCTTGCGCCGGCAGCCGGCGCAGGGGCCTTCGCATCCTTTGTGTTCGCATCCTTGGCGGATGCGGCTGAAGCGCTGACCTGATCCTGGCCTTTGACTTGATCCTTCGCCTGATCCCTAAGCTGATCCTTAGCTTGATCTTTGGGCTGATCTTTCGCCGGCTCCTTTTGCGCCTCCTTGACGGGCTCCTTCGGCAGGACCTGCGGGAACAATTTTGCGATCTTCTCCGACGGACGCGCATCCGGCAGCGGCATCTTGCGGCCGCGCGCGACCGGATCGAGGCTGCGCGGTACCAGCATCACGAACTGGATGCTGTGCTTGAGCCGGCCCGACACCTTGCCCGCTTCCTGTCCGGCACCGAAATAGAGATCGGCGCGGGCAGGCCCAACGATGGCCGATCCCGTATCCTGCGCGATCATCAGCCGGTGGAACGGATTCTTCTGCTTCTCGGATTCGATAGGTAGCTCGCCGGTGATGAAGAACGGCGTGCCATAGACGTGCAGCGACTTGTCGACGGCGATGGAGCGGCCGGGTGTCAGCGGAATGCCCTGAGCGCCGACGGCCTCGTCCTTCTCCGACAGCTGCACCTCGCGAAAGAAGATGTAGGAGCGGTTCATCCGGCGTAGCTCGTTGGCGCCTTCCGGATTCTGCTCCATCCAGTCGCGAATGCGCTGCATCGACATCTGCTCGCGCGGAATGATGCCGCGCTCGATCAGGATGCGGCCGACCGGCGTATAGGGATGGCCGTTATAGGCATCGTAGTTGATGCGCACCGTCGAGCCGTCATCGAGGCTGATGCGCGCGGAGCCCTGGATCTGGGCGAACAGCAGATCCGTCTGATTGCGGAGCCAGGCGATTTCGAGCCCGCGGCCTTCGATCGCGCCATCCTCGATCTCCGCGCGGTCGTAATAGGGGACGAGCTTGCGACGTCCGATCTTGCGATACACCGGGCCCTTGTTCGGCAGGCTGGTCGCGTCCTGCTTGAAGCCGCGGACGAACAGATTGGACGGGCGGCGATAGACCGGAACGTTGTAGACCTCGTTCTGCGTCCGCGAGCCTTCGATCACCGGCTCGTAGTAGCCGGTAACGAAGCCGTCGGCGTCGCCGAGCTTGGAGATCTTGAGCGGCTCGAAATTGCGTTCGAAGAAGGCGCGCGCAGCCGCGTTGTCGGTGAGATCATTGGCGCGTGCCTCACGGCAGGGGTCGCGCAGGGAATCACCGAGTGCCTTATCCTCAGGCGCGCCATCCGGCTTCGCGGCGATCGGCTTGCAGCTGGCGCGGAACGTCTTGTAGGCCGCGAGCTGATCATCATCGGTCCAGCCGGGGACGTCACTCCACGCAAGCGGCTGATACTGGCTGTTGGTGATTTCCAGCGGCGAGTCGAGCTGGGGGTAGGGCAGGTGGCGCATCGGCGGCGCGGCCGACCGATGCCGCGCACGTACCGCCTCGGCTGCATAGGGTGCGAGCACGACGGCTCCGACGCTCAGCGCGAGCGCCGGAGTCCAATATTTGAGGTGACGGGTCGTAAAACCCCGCTTCCAAATTTCACGAACCATGCCTGCACCGTCAAAGTACCACTCAACGCAAAGCTCGGAAAAAACGGGATTCTAGAAAATCGCGATTTCGAAAACTGAAATGCGCCTCGTCGTCCTTCTGACGAAAGCCGCGGCCCCGCTCACACGGAATGTGACCGGGCGGTCCGCGTCGTTTCCTGATCAATGGCTGCCGGTGCCGACCAGCTTCCAGTTCGGATCACGCGAGCCGGTGTCGCGGGCGAAGGTCCAGATGTCGGTGATGTCGGCGACCTTGTCGGGATTGCCGTCGACGATATTGCCCATCTTGTCGCGCGTCACCGAGATCATCTGCGAGACGAACCGCACCGTGAGCTGCGCGGTACGGTCGCGCGCCTCGGCGCCGACCAGCTCGGCGGTGTCGATCGAGACGAAGCGCGTCTCGGTCTTCTGCTCGTTCTTCTCGCGATCCTTGATGACGGAATCGAAGCTGTCATAGACCTCGGACGACAGCAGGTCGCGAAGCGCGCGGCGGTCGCCATTGGCGAAGGCCAGCACGATCATCTCATAGGCGCTGCGCGCGCCGGTCAGGAAGTGACGCGGGTCGAACGACGGATCACTGGCGGCGATGGCATCGAGACCGCGCGCAAGCGGCGTTCCCGCCTCGGCGACCCCCCGCCAGCGATCGTTCGGCGCACCGAACTCCGCGCCGGTGCTCGGGCCTGCCGGATCGATCGGCGCGCCGGGAACCGGCATCACGCGATTGTCGGGCGCGCCCTGGACGGCATTCCGAGCCGCGTGATCGAACGGCGTCCGCTCACTGCCGGTGCGCTGGCCGAGCACGGCGCGCAGGCGCACGAAGATGAAGACCGCCAACGCCAGGAAGATGATGGTATAAATGTCCACGTCGTGTTCGCTTTCTGACTTGTCGAGCCGAAGGCGGAGCCCGGCCACCGGGCACCCGTTCTACAGGAACCAGGTAAAGACCAGTGAATCCCTTGGTCGACCCGGATGTAGTCATCGAATTGGGCCCGGCCAATGGCACATTGTGGCACGCCCATCCTAACCCGTTTCGGACCCAGGAGGAAATCGGGCGGGCCTGGAAATGGAACAGGCGAGCCCGGTCTCTCGTTCCAGCCTGACCCCGATGCGACAAATAGAGGCATGCCGGGCCGAATAGCCGTATTCCCGCGACTTAACGGCGTCCTCGGCTCGTCCTTGTGGAACAAGCCGGCCCTATGGTAGCCACGCGCCGCAACGATCCGCCCTTTGTGCCAGGAGAACACTTCGATGACCAACGGTAACGGCGCCACCCCCGAGGCGGCCCCTCCTCCTCAACTCAACGTGCTGGCGCAGTACATCAAGGATCTCTCGTTCGAGAACCCGAACGCGCCGCAGTCGCTGGCACCCCAGGGCCAGGCGCCGCAGATCAACATTCAGATCAATGTCGGCGCCAACGCGCTGGCCGAGACGGAATATGAAGTGACGCTGACGATCGAGGGCAAGGCCGAGAGCGGCACCCAGGTCATGTTCAGCTTCGAGCTGGTCTATGGCGGCGTGTTCCGGCTGGTCAACGTTCCCCAGGAGCACCTGTCGCCGATGCTGCTGATCGAGTGCCCGCGGCTGCTGTTCCCGTTCGCGCGCGAGATCGTTGCCAATTCGGTCCGCGACGGCGGCTTCCCGCCCTTGATGCTCGATCCCGTCGACTTCGTCAGCCTGTACCGCCAGAACATGGAGCGTCAGGCCGCGGCCCAGGGCGGGCAGGTTCTCCAGAGCTGATCCGTTAAGATTTTACTGCCGATGATTGAAGGGCGTGGTCCGCGGCCCAGCGCCGGGGATCACGACCCCGCTAGAAATTCCGTCCAGATCGGCTTGTCACCCAGGGTGGCAATGAAGGCGCGATGTGCCTCGCGCTCCGCATCGGTCACCCGCGGAGCCAGCGGAACGTCCCGCTGGCGGCGTGGCGTATCACCGCCGCCGCCGATCCGGATCTCCTGCGTCTCCTGAGTCAAGATCAGCTGCGACTGCCGGGCGCCGACCAGGTCGACATAGACCTCGGCCAGCAGCTCGGCGTCGAGCAGCGCGCCGTGCTTGGTGCGGCGCGAATTGTCGATCGCATAGCGCGAGCACAAATCATCGAGCCGGTTCGACACGCCCGGATGCTTGCGCCGCGCCAGCAGAAGTGTGTCGACCAGTCGGTCGCGCGGAATTGCCGCGCGCTTCGCCCGGTCCAGCTCGGCATTGATGAAGCCGATGTCGAAGGACGCATTGTGGATCACCAGCGGCGCATCGCCGATGAACGCCAGGAAGTCCTCGACCACCTCGTGAAACAGCGGCTTGTCCGCCAGGAACTCGCTCGACAGGCCGTGCACCGCGAAGGCCTCCGCCGGCATGTCGCGCTCGGGATTGATGTAGACGTGGAAGACTTGGCCGGTCGGCATGCGGTTGATGATCTCGACACAGCCGATCTCGACCAGGCGATCGCCGCGCAGGGCGTCGAGGCCGGTGGTTTCGGTGTCGAGTACGATCTCACGCATGGATCTATCCGTCGCTGCTACGGCGCGCGTCGAATCAGCCGCGCCGCCGCGGCATCTTAACCACCTCGGCCAGGATGTCGCGGATGCGGGCGCGCACCGGATCGAGCCCGTGCGAGGTATCCACGACGAAATCGGCGCGCGCCCGCTTCTCGGCATCCGGCATCTGCCGAGCCAGCAGCGCATCGAGCGCCTCTTCCGTCATCGTGCCGCGCGCCAGTATCCGCTGCCGCTGCACCTCGGGCGAGGTCGAGACGACAACGACAGCATCGACGCGCTTGTCGCCGCCGGTCTCGAACAGCAGCGGAACGTCGACGACGGCAACGGGCGCGCCGGACTGCTCGGCGTGATCGAGGAACGCCTGGTGATAAGAACGCAGCATCGGGTGCACGATGGCTTCGAGCCTGCGAATGGCCTCGGGATTACCGACGACCTTGGCTGACAGCTTCGGTCGATCAACCTTGCCGTTGACGGTCGTGCCGGGGAACGCAGCCTCGACCGCAGGCGCCGCCTCGCCTTCATAGACTTTATGGACCGTCGCGTCGGCGTCGTAGACGGGAACGCCGGCTTCCGCGAACAGCTTCGCCGTTGTCGACTTTCCCATCCCCATCGAGCCTGTCAGCCCCAGCACTCTCATCCGCGATCGCTCCTCACAACCATCAGCCTCGGCTGCCCGTCAGAATTTGAGCAGCCTGGCTTCGCGGAGAAAAGCCAACAGCGGCAGCAGCGGCAGACCAAGAATAGTGAAGTGATCGCCATCGATGCGGTCGAACAGATGCACGCCGAGACCTTCGAGCTGGTAGGCACCAACGCTCGACATCACCGGCGGGCCGGCCGTGTCCAGATAGGACGCGATCTCGCTCTCGGTGAGCGTCCGCATCGTCATCCAGGCCACGGCGACGTGGGAGAACAAGACCTCGCCATCGCGCACGACCGAGATCGCCGAATGCAGCGCATGGGTGCGTCCGGCGAGCGCCAGCAGCTGGTGCATGGCCTGCTGCCGTCCGGCCGGCTTGTTGAACATCCGCTCGCCGAGCGCCAACGTCTGGTCGGCTCCGATCACATATGAGCCCGCCTTCATCGCCGAGACCGCCCGCGCCTTGGCCGTCGACAGATGCAGCGCGATCTCATAAGGCGCAACCAACCCGGCCTCGGCCTGGACAGCGCGCTCGTCGATCTCGGCCGGCACCGCTTCGCAGGCGAGGCCGGCATTCTCGAGCAGCATGCGCCGGGCTCGGCTCTGCGAGGCCAGCACCAGGGGCCCGTCACCACACCATAAGGTCATCTCAGTCCACTCAATCCGGCAGACGCTGCCGCTGCCGGTCGGAATAGAGTTTCAGGATCGCGGCCGCCGTCTCTTCGATCGAGCGGCGCGTCACGTCGAGCATCACCCAGTTGAACTTCGCACTGAGCTTGCGCGCATAGGCGACCTCATCGGTCACCGACTGCTTGTCGACATAGTTCTCGTTGCCGCTTTCCGCACCCATGCTGAGCAGCCGATTTTGCCGCACCTGGATCAGGCGCTCCGGCGTCGCGTGCAGACTGACGACCAGCGGCTTCTTCAGGATCTCGAGCTGGTGCGGAATCGGGATACCCGGGACCAGCGGCACGTTCGCCGTGCGCACGCCGCGATTGGCGAGATAGATCGAGGTCGGCGTCTTCGACGTCCTGGAGACGCCGACCAGCACGACGTCGGCATCCTCCAGCCCGTCGACCATCTGGCCGTCATCATGGAGCATCGTGTAGTTCAGCGCATCGATGCGGGCGAAATATTCGGCATTGAGCACGTGTTGCGCGCCGACCCGGCCCGCGGTGGAGGCGCCGAGATAGGCCTCGAACAGCTGCATCACCGGACCGATGATCGACAGGCTCGGGATGTTGATCTGCTGGCACTTGGCCTCGAGCCTGGAGACCAGATCCTTCTCGAGCAGGGTGAACAGCACGATCCCCGGCGCCTCCTCGATCTCGTCGAGCACGCGGTCGAGCTGCTTTTGGCTGCGCACCAGCGGATAGACATGCTCGACCGGGGTGACGTTGGCGTATTGCGCAGCGACGGCTCGCGCAACCGTGATCAGGGTTTCGCCGGTTGAGTCGGAAACCAGATGCAGGTGAAAGTAATTGCCGGTGGTGGGCATCAAATCCTTAACGATCTGTGAATCCCTGTGAAGGATGGGGCCAAAAAGCCGGCAGGCGCCGCCCCCTTTGGATAACCCCGAATCTTCTTCACATGGTCGCTGTCCGGGACAACTCGAGCCGCTCGCCTGATGATATCGGGGCGAGGTTCGTTTGTCTTGGGATAAGCTGTCGATCAGAATCGGCAAGCATTTGAATCACATCGGACTCGCGCGCGGGCCACTGCGTCCGGCCAGCCTGTTGAAGGATGTGAACAAGCCGTGAGCAATCTGCGGACGGCGTTGCATGAGTCCAATCCACCGCTACCTAGACTCAAACCTTAAGATTCTTAAATTATTTGGTTTGGAAGCGATCGAGCCAGCGGATATGTCTCGCCTCCCAATGGTCACCATCCGGTTAATGGATCGCGAAGTCTGATGTACGAGTGGATCAAGGCGCTGCATGTCATTGCCGTCATCGCCTGGATGGCGGGCATGCTCTATCTGCCGCGGCTGTTCGTCTATCATTGCGAGGCAGAGATCGGCTCGAAGCAGTCCGAGACCTTCAAGGTCATGGAGCGGCGCCTGCTGAAGGCGATCATCAATCCGGCCATGATCGTCACCTGGCTGGCCGGCCTGTACATGGTGTGGGCCGGGCACTGGTATGCCAGCGGCTGGTTTCACGGCAAGTTTCTGCTCGTTCTCATCCTGTCCGGCGTGCACGGGCTGTTCACCCGCTGGGTCAAGGATTTTGCCGCCGACCGGAATGCGCACACTCAGAAATTCTATCGTTATATCAATGAGGTACCAACGGTGCTGATGATCGGCATCGTGATTCTGGTGATCGTCAAGCCGTTCTGACCTCGTCCACGACAGTACCGCCCTGCTGCAGACGGCTTGCGGAGGGCGGCGCGATTTTCTATATTAAGAACATCCCACCCCACGCAGGCGGATGTGGTTGCGTTCCGGCTTGACCGGCCGCCGCATCAGGTTTGGTGCCTCCTTGGCGCCAACCTTGCTCAGACCTGCGGACCTCATTTTCGTCCGCCTTCCCACAGCCACCTCGCATCCCTCCCAAGTCGCTTCCACAGGACCACCCCCAATGCGGGAAATCAAACTACAGGACCTCAAGTCAAAGACGCCGGCCGAGCTCGTCTCCTTTGCGGAGGAAAACGGGGTCGAGAACGCCAGCACGATGCGCAAGCAGGAGCTGATGTTCGCCATCCTCAAGCAGCTCGCGATCCAGGAAACCGACATCATCGGCGAGGGCGTCGTCGAGGTGCTCTCCGACGGCTTCGGCTTCTTGCGTTCGCCGGACGCCAACTACCTGCCGGGCCCGGATGACATCTACGTCTCTCCGTCGCAGATCCGCCGCTTCGGCCTGCGCACCGGTGACACGATCGAGGGTCACATCCGCAGCCCGAAAGAGGGCGAGCGTTATTTCGCGCTGCTCAAGGTCAACACGCTGAACTTCGAGGATCCCGAGAAGTCCAAGCACAAGGTTAATTTCGACAACCTCACCCCGCTGTTTCCGGACGAGCGCTTCCGGCTCGAGCTCGAGGATCCGACTCGCAAGGACCTGTCGCCGCGCGTCATCGACATCGTCGCCCCGATCGGCAAGGGCCAGCGCGCGCTGATCGTGGCGCCGCCGCGCACCGGCAAGACGGTGCTGATGCAGAACATCGCGCACTCGATCACCGCCAATCATCCCGAATGCTACCTGATCGTGCTGCTGATCGACGAGCGCCCGGAAGAAGTCACGGACATGCAGCGCTCGGTCAAGGGCGAGGTCGTGTCCTCGACCTTCGACGAGCCGGCGGCGCGTCACGTCCAGGTCGCGGAGATGGTGATCGAGAAGGCCAAGCGCCTGGTCGAGCACGGCCGCGACGTCGTCATTCTGCTGGACTCGATCACCCGTCTCGGCCGCGCCTACAACACCGTTGTGCCGTCCTCCGGCAAGGTGCTGACCGGCGGTGTCGACGCCAACGCGCTGCAGCGTCCGAAGCGCTTCTTCGGTGCCGCCCGCAACATCGAGGAAGGCGGCTCGCTGACGATCATCGCGACCGCGCTGGTCGACACCGGCAGCCGCATGGACGAGGTCATCTTCGAAGAGTTCAAGGGCACCGGCAACTCCGAGCTCATCCTCGACCGCAAGGTCGCCGACAAGCGGACCTTCCCGGCGATCGACATCGCGCGCTCCGGCACCCGCAAGGAAGAGCTCATCACCGAGCCGCAGAATCTCAAGAAGATGTACGTCCTCCGCCGCATCCTCAATCCGATGGGCACCATGGACGCGATCGACTTCCTGCTCGACAAGCTCCGCAGCACCAAGAGCAACTCGGAATTCTTCGAGTCGATGAACACCTGATCGGTTTACGATCGCAGGATTTAAAAGGGCGCTCCTCGGGGCGCCCTTTTTGTTTGGGCGGTCTTGCGCATAAAGCTGATAGTGCCGCGGGCAACTTCGAGATCAACTTCGGTGCCACCCTCCCCCTCCAGGGCAGGGCTATCGCATATGAAGATACGGCGCTGCCGCCACCAACAATCCTGACAATTAGATCATGATGCGTTTCGGCGGAAACGCATCATGATCTTATCTATTTGTTTGAGCATGATCTTTTCGGAAAACCGGTTTCCACTTTTCCGGATCATGCTCTAGTTACTCCGTCATGCCCGGGCTTGTCCCGGGCATCCACGTGGTTCTCAGCGCGCTGAAGGGCGTGGATGGCCGGGACAAGCCCGGCCATGACGACGTGGAGGAAGGCGAGCGCGCCACTCCGATCGTCAAATGCGATAGCCCTGCCTGGAGGGGAACGGTAGGACTGAAATTCGCGGCGCCCTTCGTCTTGGTCGCAAGCATGGTTGCGATGGGTCTAGGCTTTGCTCGATGTCATCGCATCATGCTCGAGCTCCGTCGCCGAGCGCTCGCCATCCCGCGTAAAGCATGCCGGCGCAAACTGATTGTCTTTCTGGGCCGCCGAGCCCAATTGAAAATCATGCATCCTCACGACCAGACCATCTTCGCGCTGTCCTCGGGGCGGCTGCCGAGCGCGATCGCAATCCTGCGTCTCTCTGGTGCGCATGCCGGCCCAGCTCTTCAGATGTTGGCGGGAAAGATGCCGGCGTCGCGCATGGCGAGCCGGGCGCTGCTGCGCGATGCCAGCGGCGAGCCAATCGATGATGCGGTCGTGCTCTGGTTTCCTGGACCGGCCAGTGCCACCGGCGAGGACGTCGCCGAGCTTCAGGTCCATGGCAGCCGCGCGGTGATCGCGACCCTGTTCGCGGTGTTGTCGGCGACGCCGGGATTGCGTCCGGCCGAGCCCGGCGAGTTCACCCGGCGGGCGTTCGAGAACGGCAAGATCGATCTGACCGAGGCCGAGGGCCTCGACGATCTCATCCACGCCGATACGGATCGTCAACGGCGGCAAGCGCTACGGCAGCTCAACGGGCTGCTTGGCGACAAGGCGCGCCGCTGGCGCGAGCAGATCATCGAAGCCTCAGCCCTGATCGAGGCGGGGATCGACTTCTCCGATGAAGGCGACGTGCCGGCGGAGCTCATGGCGCCGGCGTTGTCCCGGGTCGAGCAGCTCCTGGTTGAGATTGAGGCCGTCTTGTCGGCTGAGGGACGGGCCGAGCGTCTGCGTGACGGTCTGACCGTCGTCATCGCCGGGCCGCCGAATGCGGGCAAGTCGACGCTGATGAACCAGCTGGCGCGGCGCGAGGTGGCAATCGTCTCGCCACATGCCGGCACGACCCGCGACCTCATCGAAGTTCAGCTCGATCTCGACGGCTATCCGGTGACCGTGATCGATACCGCCGGGATCAGGGAGACGGAGGATCCTGTCGAGCAGGAGGGGGTTCGGCGTGCTCGGGATCGGGCCGGCCAGGCGGACCTCGTGCTCTGGCTGACGGAGAATGATCAAGCGGAGACGGAGCGGGCAGGCGACGTGCCGGTCTGGCTCGTCCGCAACAAGATTGACCTCGGCGGTGCGGAACCAGAGATCACCTCTGGGTCCCCCGGAGGCCGGTCGTTTGCCATCTCGGCCCAGAGCGGGACGGGCATGGCAGCTCTCCTGGACGCTATGGTCGGTTTCGCGCGCGGCTTCTTCGGCTCCACTGAGAGCAGCTTCATCACGCGAGAGCGCCAAAGGCAGTCTCTCAAGGAGGCGGCTGATGCTCTCCGCCGGAGTCTGGGTGCGGTCGGTTTGGGTGAGGAGCTTGTCGCTGAGGAGTTGAGGATCGCAGCCTTGGAGCTGGGGCGCCTCCTGGGCCGGGTCGACGTGGAGGATTTGCTCGATGTGATCTTCCGGGAGTTCTGTATCGGGAAATAGGCCCCCAGCGCCTGCCTTATGATTAATGAAAGATGATCTGGTTAACGGATCCTAAATCGTTTCACGTGAAACAAGGGACGGTGTCGGTTCCGTTGTTTCACGTGAAACAGGTATTGGCCGCCTAAGCTGTTTCACGTGAAACACCGACACCTGATGCGGTCTCATGTTTCACGTGAAACATCTTCCGAGCGTTGGCCCCAAGCGCTAGATATCCCGCTATGAGCGAGCATCTGACATCCTACGACGTCATCGTCATCGGTGGCGGCCACGCCGGCTGTGAAGCCGCAGCTGCCTCAGCGCGGCTGGGTGCCCACACTGCCCTTGTCACCCATCAGTTCGCAACCATCGGCGCTATGTCCTGCAATCCCGCGATCGGTGGGTTGGGGAAGGGCCATCTGGTGCGCGAGGTCGATGCCTTCGATGGTCTGATGGGCCGCGTCGCCGATGCCGGAGGCATTCAATTTCGGGTTCTGAACCGGCGGAAGGGGCCGGCTGTCCGCGGTCCGCGGGCCCAGGCTGACCGGAAGCTTTACGCCGCCGCGATGCAGGCTGCGGTCCGCGAGACCGCCAATCTCTCCGTGATTGAAGGTGAGGCGGACGAACTCGTCGTCTCCCATGGCCGTGTTGTCGGGCTCAAGCTGGCGGATGGCCGGACGCTGGTCTGTGGTGCCGTGGTCATCACCACGGGCACCTTCCTCCGCGGTCTGATCCATCTCGGCGAGAAGACTTGGCCCGCCGGTCGCGTCGGCGAGGCACCGGCGCTTGGGCTCTCCGGGTCGCTGGAGGCGATTGGATTCAAGCTCGGTCGCCTGAAGACCGGCACGCCGCCGCGTCTGGATGGGAGCACGATCGACTGGGCCGGAGTCGAGATGCAGCCCGGCGATGATCCGCCCGAGCCGTTCTCCGTCCTGACCGAGAAGATCACCACGCCGCAGATCCAGTGCGGTATCACCCGTACAACGACCGCGACCCACGACGTGATCCGCGCCAACGTGCATCGCTCGCCGATGTACTCCGGGCAGATCAAGTCGACCGGTCCGCGCTATTGCCCGTCGGTCGAGGACAAGATCGTCCGCTTCGGCGATCGCGACGGCCACCAGATCTTCTTGGAGCCGGAAGGGCTCGACGACATCACCGTCTACCCCAATGGTATCTCGACCTCGCTGCCGGAGGAGGTTCAGCTCGCGCTGCTGCCGACCATTCCGGGATTGGAGCGGGTCCGGATGATCCGGCCGGGCTACGCGATCGAGTATGATCACGTCGATCCGCGCGAGCTGGAGCCGACCCTGCAGACCAAGCGGATGAAGGGTCTCTTCCTGGCCGGCCAGATCAACGGCACCACCGGATATGAAGAGGCGGCGGCACAGGGCCTGGTGGCTGGCCTCAACGCAGCGCTGGTGGCGGGTGACGGCGAGGCGATCGTGTTCGATCGGGCTGACGGTTATCTCGGCGTGATGATCGACGACCTGGTCACGCGGGGAATCACCGAGCCGTATCGTATGTTCACGTCGCGCGCCGAATATCGGCTGACGCTGCGGGCCGACAATGCCGATCAGCGGCTGACCGACAAAGGTATCGCGCTTGGCTGCGTCGGCGCCGAGCGGGCTGAATTCCACCGTGCCAAGATCGAGGCGCTGGAAGCGGCCCGCGCTGTGGCGAAGTCGCTGACGATTACCCCCAATGAGGCGGCCAAGCATGGGCTGACGCTCAACCGTGACGGCCAGCGTCGATCGGCTTTCGAGTTGATGGCCTATCCCGACATCGGCTTCGCGGAGGTGAGGGCGATCTGGCCCGAGCTCGGCTCGATCGATCCGGCGATCGCTACGCATCTCGAGATCGACGCCAAGTACGACGTCTATGTCCGCCGCCAGAGTGAGGATGTCGATGCCTTCCGGCGCGACGAAGGCTTGGTGCTCGGCGATATCGATTACGCAGCTGTTCCTGGTCTCTCCAATGAGGCAAGGGCGAAGCTGACCGCGGCTAAGCCATGGACCATCGGGCAGGCGGGTCGCATCGATGGAATGACGCCGGCGGCGCTCGGAATTCTGGCGGCGTATCTGCGTCGCGAGGCTCGGCGCAACAAGGCCATGGGTTGAGGGCGTTTCACGTGAAACGATCACCGCCCGCCCTGACGTCTATGAACCTCGAAACCGACAAGGCCGATGCGCTCGCGCTGACCCCCGTTTCACGTGAAACGGAGCGGCGCCTCGACCGCTACATCGCCCTGTTGCTGGAGTGGCAGGCCAAGACCAATCTGGTCGCGCCATCCACCTTGCCGCATCTCTGGACGCGGCACATTTCGGATTCGCTGCAGCTCCTCGATCTCGCGCCCGAGGCCAAGATATGGGTCGATCTCGGCAGCGGCGGTGGCTTCCCCGGCGTCGTGCTGGCTTGCGCTTTGGCCGAGCGGCCCGGTGCCCAGGTTCATCTGGTCGAGCGTATCGCCAAGAAGGCGGCGTTCCTGCGCGAAGCAATTCGCGTCACCGGCTCACCGGGGATCGTGCATTTGTCAGAGATCGGGGATATCGTGGAGAAGTGGAGCGGGCGAGTCGATTGCGTGACCGCACGCGCGCTGGCTCCGCTACACCAACTCATCGGCTTTGCGGAGCCCTTGGTGAAAAAAGGCGCGAAAGCGCTGTTTCTCAAGGGTCAAGATGTAGAAGCGGAATTGACCGAATCTACTAAGTATTGGAAAATTGAGCCGAAACTTCATTCCAGCCGGACGGGCGGGCAGGGCTGGATCGTCGCAATCGATTGCATCGAGCGGCAAGGCTGAACTCCCGCAGCAAACAACCATGGCGATCGCGCATGTCCGTAATTGATCAGATTTATCAAGAAGATAGAGCCCCTCACCCGGACGGGCATCCGCGCATCCTGGCGCTCGCCAACCAGAAGGGCGGGGTCGGCAAGACCACCACCGCGATCAACCTCGGCACCGCGCTGGCCGCCATCGGCGAGCGCGTGCTGATCGTCGATCTCGATCCGCAGGGCAACGCCTCGACGGGTCTCGGCATCGACCGTGGCAGCCGCAACTGCTCGACCTATGACGTGCTGATCGGCGAGGCTTCGCTGCGCGACGCGGTCGTCGCGACCGCCGTGCCGCGGCTACACATCGCTTCCTCGACGATGGACTTGTCCGGCCTGGAGCTCGAACTCGGCAACAGCGCCAACCGTGCCTTCCGTCTGCGCGATGCCATTGCCGGCCTCAACAACAATGTGTCGCCGGAGAACGACTACACCTACGTGCTGGTCGACTGCCCGCCGTCGCTGAACCTGCTGACCGTCAATGCGATGGCCGCGTCGGACGCGATCCTGGTGCCGCTGCAGTGCGAGTTCTTCGCGCTCGAAGGTCTGTCGCAACTCTTGCAGACCGTGGAGCAGGTGCGCTCGACCTTGAACCCGAACCTCTCGATCCACGGCATCGTGCTGACCATGTTCGACTCGCGCAACAACCTGTCCAACCAGGTCGTCGCCGACGTCCGTCAGTTCATGGGATCGAAGGTCTACAACACCATGATCCCGCGCAACGTCCGCATCTCGGAGGCGCCGTCTTACGGCAAGCCGGTGCTGGTCTATGACCTGAAGTGTGTCGGCAGCGAAGCCTATCTGAAGCTCGCGACCGAGGTCATCCAGCGCGAGCGCGACCTGCGCGCCAACTAACTGGTTGTCATGGCGCCGGCTGACGTCTCGTCAGCCGGACCTCAATCGAGGATGACGGCGAATTCCGGCAGCGGGATTCGTCATCTCCTTTCTTTGCCCTGACGCTGCGGTTCGGCAGCAGCACGGAAGCGGAGCGTGACGTGAATCCAAAGGAGAAGGCGATGGCTGAGGAGTCGCGATCGCGTCTGGGCCGGGGTCTTGCAAGTCTGATCGGTGACGTCGGCCGCGAAGCGGGGGCGCCGCCGGAGCGGCCGCGCAATCAGCGCAAGGTGCCGATCGAGTTTCTCAAGCCGAACCCGCGCAACCCGCGCAAGACGTTTTCCGACGGCGAGCTCGCCGAGCTCTCGGCTTCGATCAAGCAGCACGGCGTGATCCAGCCGATCGTGGTGCGCCCGATCAAGGGCCAGCAGGACCGCTTCGAAATCATCGCCGGCGAGCGCCGCTGGCGCGCCTCGCAGGCCGCCGGCCTGCACGAGGTGCCGATCGTCCCGGTCGATGTCAGCGACAGCGACGCGCTGGAGCTCGCGATCATCGAGAATGTGCAGCGCGAGGACTTGAACCCGATGGAGGAGGCGCAGGGCTATCACGCGCTCGCCAACGAGTTCAAACGCAACCAGGAAGAGATCGCCAAGATCGTCGGCAAGAGCCGCAGCCACGTCGCCAACATGATGCGGTTGACCAAGCTGCCGGCCGAGGTGCAGGGCTTCATCGCCACCGGTGAGATTTCGGCCGGCCACGCGCGCGCGCTGATTAACCTGCCGGATCCGCTGACGGCCGCGAAGAAGATCATCGCCGAAGGCCTCAACGTCCGGCAGACCGAAGCGCTCGCCCATGAGGAGGGCGTCCCGGAGCGCAAGCCGCAGAAGCCGCGCAGCAGCGGTGGCGGGGAAGCGCCGGACAAGAAGGACGCCGATACGCTGGCGCTGGAGAAGCGCGTCGGTGACGCGCTCGGTCTCACGCTCTCGATCAGCCACCGCGATCCCGGCGGGACCGTGCAGATCACCTACCGCAGCCTCGAGCAGCTCGACGAGGTGATGCGCAGGTTGGAGCAGGGTTAGGTGTGAACTCGGAGCCGCTAACTGCGTCGCCGCGATTGCCTCCCCCGAGGCTCCTGTTAGTTCGTTCTGCTCTCACCTTTGTCATGGCCGGGCTCGACCCGGCCATCCATCTTTCAGAAACCCCCAGAGGATGGATGCCCGGGTCAAGCCCGGGCATGACGAGCTATTAGTCCAAAGTAATTGCAGCTCTTTCCTCCGTCCTTACGAGCGCAGCGAAGCAATCCAGGGGCGTGGACGGGACTCTGGATTGCTTCGCTGCGCTCGCAAGGACGCGGATAAAGCGGTGGCCAAGTTGGGGCGGTATCTTGGCCAGGAATTACGGCGGCGATTGGGGAGGCGTCTCGGGCTCACTGGGACTACGTATTCGACGTCGCGCGTCAACGAGCCGATGTCTTCGACACCGCTGCCGCCTGAGCCCCATTCTGACCCATCATCCCTTCCGCCGTGCGGCCACTGCGATCGACAGCAGCGTCCGCTGCGCGATCGCAGCCGCCAGTCCCGGCTGCTTTCGCATATCCAGCGCTGCCGTCGCGAGCTGATCGATGATCGGCAGCAAGCGGGCAGGGGAGAAGTTGCGCAGCGCCGTTTCTGCGCTTGGCTTGCGCGAGAAGTGCAGCCGCGGGAAACCGCCTTCGAGAATGCTCGAAATCGGTGTGCCCGAGGCGACGGCGAGCGCCGATTTGTGCAGCCATGCCGCATGCCGCTGCGCGGCCGAGATGATCACGCCCGGATAGGTGCCGGCGATCATCGCCTTGCCGAACTCGGTCTCGACCACATCAGGCTTGCCGCCGAAGGCGCCGTCGACGATCGGGTCGAGCTTCATCTCCGAGGCGTCGGCGACCACGGCCATGACATGGTCGAGCGTCACCTCGCCCTCGCCATGCGCAAACAGCGTCAGCTTGCGCACTTCGTTGCGTGACGCCTGCCGGTCGCCGCCGAGCAGCGCCATCAGATAGGCACGCGCGTCCTGCGAGATGCGCAAGCTCGCGATGCGGAGTTCGTCGTCGATTAGCTTAGCCAGGTCGCGCTCGGTGTCCGGGTAGCAGGCGATCGCAACCGCGCTCGCCGCCTTCTCGCAAATCTTGCGCAACGGCGAATCCGGCCGGATGTCTCCGGCCTCGATGACGATGCGGCAGTCGCGCACGCTCATCTGGGTGAGCGTCTCGACGCCGCTGGCAAAGGTCCGCGAGCCGGCGCGGACGCGGATCGCGCGGCGGCCGCCGAACAGCGGCACGGTCATCGCCTCGTCGACCAGCCGTGACGGTTCGGCCGCGAGCTCATCGCCATCGAGCCGGACCACGGAAAACGGATCGTCGGGATTGTCGACGGCGGAGGCGATCAGCGCCTCGGCGCGTTCGCGGACGAGGCCAGCATCCGGCCCGTACAGCAGGATCAGCGGACGGGCGGCGTCCGGCTTAGCAAGGAAGGCGTCGATGTCTCGTCCGCGCAGCGCGACCACGGCGGTGTCAGCCGTGCGTCAGGTGCCCGCGGTGAAATAGGCCGCGAGCCGCGTCTTGATCTTCTCCGCCACCTCCTCGGAGGCGCGGTCCTCGGCATCGTTGAACGCGCGCTGCCGGGCGAAGCGCTGGTAGGAGCCGGGAATGTCGTAGGACGTGCGAGCGAAGGTCGTGCCGGTCATCACCGATTTGTTGGTGGCCAGCTCGACCAGATTGTACTGCACGTCGATGCCGACATTCTCGGTGGTCGGCAGGCCGGTGGTCTGCGACACGATCAGCGACGACCGGCTGGTCTGGAACTTGAGCACCAGCTTGTGGGTCGGTGCCGTCCCGGTCGCGGTGCCGTAGAGCTTGAAGGCGAGCGAGTTGCGGATGGCGACGCCGAGGCGTGCCTCGGGCGAGGCGTTCGGCTTGTCGACCGGCGGCAGCTCGATGCCCATGAGCTTGTCGCGCAGCGCCGGCGTGCCGTCGGCATGCTCGGCATACATCGGCTGGAAGCAGCCAGCCGTCAGCCCAGCCAACGCGGCCACGGCAACCAGCCGTGCAGCGATCCGAAACCTAGCCGACGACATTCACGATCCTCTTGGGAACAATGATCACCTTGCGGACGGGCTTGCCGTCCAGCGCCAGTTTTACTGCATCGAGGGCCAAAACGGCAGACTCAATTTCCGGATTCTGCGCGTTGCTGGCGACTGTGACTTCTCCGCGCTTCTTGCCGTTGACCTGCACGACCAGGGTCATGCTGTCCTCAACCAGCAAATCTCGTTCGATTTGCGGCCAGGACGCCTCGGAGATCAGGCCGGAGTGACCCAGCACCTGCCAGCATTCCTCGGCCAGATGCGGCATCATCGGCGAGAACAGCTGGACCAGGATCCCCGCAGCCTCCCGAATCGCCCAGGCAAGGTCTGGGGCCGGCTTGGCCGACTTCGCCAGCACGTCGGCCAGCGCATTGGCGAATTCGCGGATATGCGCCAGGCAGACGTTGAAGTGCAGCCGCTCGATGCCGCCGGTCACCTTGTCGAGCGCGCCATGCGCGGCCTTGCGCAGCGCCAGCGCGTCCGGACCAAAGCTGGCCGGACGGGAAGAGGGGGCCTCGGCCGAGGCCGTGACCGATTCGTTCACCAGCCGCCACAGGCGCTGGACGAAACGGGCCGCGCCCTGGACGCGCTCGTCGCTCCAGATCACGTCGCGATCCGGCGGCGAGTCCGACAGCATGAACCAGCGCGCGACGTCGGCGCCGTAGCTCTCGATGATGTCGTCGGGGTCGACGGTGTTCTTCTTCGACTTCGACATCTTCTCGATCGGGCCGATCGTGATGTCCTCGCCGGTCGCGGTCAGCACGGCGCGGCGGCCATTGCCGCCGACCTCGATCTTGACCTCGGCCGGATTGACGTAGGTACCGTCGGCCTTCTGATAGGTCTCGTGCACCACCATGCCCTGCGTGAACATGCCGGCGAACGGCTCGTCCATGGCGACGTGGCCGGTCGCCTTCATGGCGCGGGTGAAGAAGCGGCTGTAGAGCAGATGCAGGATCGCGTGCTCGACGCCGCCGATATACTGGTCGACCGGCATCATCCGGTTGGCCACCGAAGGCGTCGTCGGCGCGGTCTCGTTCCACGGATCGGTGAAGCGCGCGAAGTACCAGGACGAATCCACGAAGGTGTCCATGGTATCGGTTTCGCGCGTCGCCTTGCCCCCGCACTTCGGACAGGTGACGTGCTTCCAGGTCGGATGATGATCCAGCGCGTTGCCTGGCTTATCGAAGGTGACGTCGTCCGGCAGCACGACCGGCAGCTCCTGCGCCGGCACGATATCGCAGGTCGGACAGTGAATGATCGGGATCGGGCAGCCCCAATAGCGCTGGCGCGAGATGCCCCAGTCGCGCAGGCGGAAATTGACCTGGCGCTCGCCGACGGCAGCGCCGCCGCGTTGCTCGGTTTCCAGACGCTTGGCCACCTCGTCCTTGGCCTGCGCGATCGTCATGCCGTCGAGAAAGCGCGAATTGATCAGCCGGCCGTCGCCGTCGAACGCGGTGTCGGTAATGACGAAGCTCGCGGGGTCCTGACCTTCGGGGCAGACCACCGGCGTGTTGCCGAGACCGTATTTGTTGACGAAGTCGAGGTCGCGCTGGTCATGCGCCGGGCAGCCGAAGATGGCGCCGGTGCCGTATTCCATCAGCACGAAGTTCGCGACGTAGACTGGCAACGTCCAGCTCGGGTCGAACGGGTGCACGGCGCGGATGCCGGTATCGAAACCCTGCTTCTCGGCGGTGTCGATCGCCTCCTGCGCGGTGCCGATGCGCTTGATCTCGGCGATGAACGCGGCGAGCTCCGGGTTCTTGGCGGCGGCAGCCTGGGCCAGCGGATGGTCGGCCGAGATCGCCATGAACTTGGCGCCGAACAGCGTGTCGGGGCGCGTCGTGAAAATCTTCAGCTCGCTCTCGCCGGCCGGCGTTGTCTTGGGATCCAGCGCAAAGCGGATCAGCAGGCCTTCGGAGCGGCCGATCCAGTTCCGCTGCATCAGCCGCACCTTGTCGGGCCAGCGGTCCAACCCGTCCAGCGCGTCCAGCAGCTCCTGCGAGTACTTCGTGATCTTGAACACCCATTGGTTCATCTCACGCTGTTCGACTACCGCACCGGAGCGCCAGCCGCGGCCGTCGATCACCTGCTCGTTGGCGAGCACCGTCATGTCGACCGGATCCCAGTTCACCTTGCGCTTCTCGCGCTCCACCAGCCCGGCTTGCATGAAGTCGAGGAACATCTTCTGCTGGTGCTTGTAGTAGGACGGGTCGCAGGTCGCGAACTCGCGGGCCCAGTCGAGCGACAGGCCGATCGAGCGCAGCTGCTTCTTCATTGCCGCGATGTTGTCGTAGGTCCATGCCTTCGGCGCGACCTTGCGCTCGATCGCGGCGTTCTCCGCCGGCAGGCCGAACGCATCCCAGCCCATCGGGTGCAGCACGTTGAAGCCCTTGGCACGCATGAACCGCGCCAACACGTCGCCGAGCGTATAATTACGGACATGGCCGATATGGATGCGTCCCGACGGATAGGGAAACATCTCGAGTACGTAGTATTTCGGACGCGGATCGTCGTTCTTGGTGGCGAAGATCGCCTTCTCGTCCCACTGGCGCTGCCAGCGCGGCTCGGCTTCACGGGCGTTGTAGCGTTCGGATGTCATGGAATCGCTTGTAATTTTCGAGGATTCGCGTCGTTTCAAGACGGCGGACTAGGCCACAAAAGCAGCATGCGGGTCAATGGGGCGGCAGATGATGATACCATTTCGTGCAGCTGCTAAGCGACGGTAATCGCGGGATTTTTTACGCGCCTCGCGGCCAGTGTCGAAGGTCCGATTGAGGCACGGTTAAGACTTGAATGGGAGACTGAGTGCATACATCCAGGCATCTGCCCGCATCTGGGGTCACTCCACATCGTGTCCGGCGCTACGTACGACGAGCTTGACTTCGAGTACGCGACCACTGTCGCGGAAAAAGCCATGAAATCCATGGCACAACAGCGCGTGCCACCGACGCCTAACAACTTCCATCTGTGGTTCAAGTACTCACTCGGCTCGGCGTCGGACCTCAAGCGCGCGGTCGACATCCTCGTCAGCAACAAGCGCAAGTTCGATAAGACCACCAACCAGGCGCTGTTCGATACGTATATCGGCCAGCAGGGCACGGAAGCGGCTGTCGTCCACAAAGTCTCGCAGCAGTTGCATGGCGTGATGGACTCAGCCAAGAGCTATCTCACGGCTGCGATCGCCGACAACCGCACGCATATGGAAGCGATCGACGGCGTTGCCGAGCGCAGCGAGCAGGGTGTCGACCCGAAAATCCTGATCGAGAATCTCGTCAGTGAGCTCGCCCAGGCAACCGCGCGCGCCGCCAAGCTGGAAGCGAGCTTCGCCGAGAAGTCGCGCGAGCTCGACACGATCAGGGACTCGCTGAACAAGTCGGAGCAGCGTGCGCGCACCGACACGCTGACCGGTCTGCCCAACCGTCGCGCGCTCGAAGAGTTCTTCCGCCATGTCCAGATCGCGGCGATGGAGCAGGACGAGCCGCTCAGCATTCTTCTGATCGACGTCGACCACTTCAAGAAGTTCAACGACAATTACGGCCACGGCGTCGGCGATCAGGTGCTGCGCCTCGTCGCCAAGGCGCTGCGCGAGCGCGTCCGCGACAACGATCTGCCGGCGCGCTATGGCGGTGAGGAACTGATCGCGGTGCTGCCGCAGACCGATCTCGAAGGCTGCACGGCGATCGCCGAACGCATCCGGCGCACCATCGCGGATTGTCAGTTCACGCGGCGCTCGACCGGCGAAGTGCTGCCGCAGATCACGGTGTCGATCGGGGTCGGCCAATTCCAGTTCGGTGAATCGATGGCGGATCTGATCGATCGCTGCGACCGCGCGTTGTATCTCGCCAAGAAGCTCGGCCGCAATCGCGTGGTCACCGAGCTCGAACTCGACCGCAAGCTGGCTGTCGGCTGATATCGCGCCAGCTCAGCCGGCGCGCGCAACGTCCCTGGTGTCGTCCGAGACATCGCCGAAGCCATCCCCGAAGCCATGGCCGACAACCGTGTTGCGTCCGCGATGCTTGGCGGCATAGAGCGCAGCATCCGCCGCTTCGATCAGGTCGGCGGGCGTCAGTGACTCATTCGGCCGCGTCGAAGCGACGCCGACGCTGACGGTCACGCAGAGATGCGCCGAGGTCGCATGCGGCAGTTCCAGCTCCAGCACCGCTGCGCGCACATGCTCGCCGACCTCGAGCGCCTGCTTGGCGTTCATGCCCGGCAACAGCAGGCAGAATTCCTCCCCGCCATAGCGCCCGGCAAAGGCCATTGTTGCATCCGCGATCTGCGCCAGCGTCTCGCCGAGCCGTGACAGGCAGGCGTCGCCTTCGGGATGACCATAGGTATCGTTGTAGAGCTTGAAGTGATCGACATCGATCATCAGCAATGACAGGTCGGTGCCGGTCTGCTCCGCGCGCGTCCATTCGATGTCGATGCGGTTCTGAAAGCCGCGGCGGTTGGCGAGGCCGGAGAGCATGTCGATCGACGCCATCACCGTCAGCCGGTCATTGGCGGCGACCAGCTCGCGTTCGCGCTGGCCGAGCTTGGCCGCCATCGCGTTGAACGACTTCGCCAGCGGCACGAACTCCGACGGCAGGTGCTTGGTCGCGACGCGCGCCGACCAGTGGCCATGGCCGAAGCGCTTGGCGGTCGCAGCGAGCATGCTGACGGGCTTCACGATCAGCTTCTCGGCGGCGATCAGTGCGCCCAACAACACGATCAGGCAGACCAGGCCAGCCTGAAGATAAGCGTTGCGGATCTCGCGGTCGATGGCGGCGGTGACACGGGTTTCGTCGATGCTGACGATCAGGCGCGAGCCGCTGTCGGCGATGCGCGTGAAGGTGATGGCGCGCTTGGAGCCGTCGGCTGCGGTGAAGCTCATCGTCTCCGTCGGCTTGCTCGAACTCATCGCCGTCTCGGCAACGGCTGACAGCAGCGGCACGCTGTCGAGGGGCCGGCCGATCAGATCGGTGCGGTCGGCGGGCGCCGCCAGCACGGTTCCCTCGCTGTCGATCAGCACCGCCGTGATGCCCGGACGGCCGCCAAGATTGCTCATGATCTTGGACATCCATTCCAGGTTCACGCTGGCGAGCATCACCGCGTCCGGCTCGCCGGTGATCGCACCGACCGGATAGGCTGCCATCACGATCGGCATGTGAGTCGGCTTCGACAACAGATAGTCGCTGAAGACGAAGTCGCGTGCTTCCTGGGCGCCGCGGAAATACGGTCGGTCGCTGAAATCGAGGCCGACATATTGATTGTTGGTCGAGCACTGGATGCGGCCGTCGCGGCCGGCGATCATCAAGGTGCGGATCCAGGGCAGCGTCGCCGGCAGGCTGGCGCGCATCATGTCGCAGCTGCGGCTGATGCCGGTGGCCGACGCCCGGACATAAGCGGTCGACTTCAGCACCGTCTCCACCGACATGATGACCTCGCGCTGCATGTCGGCGCTCTGCCGGGCGAGCGCGAAGAATTCTTCGGATGCGAGTGCGATCTGCCGGGTCCGGGCGCCTTCCAGCGACCGGGCGCGTTCCAACATCAGCGGCGCGACCAGGATGAGGGCGAGCAGCGCCAGGCGCGCGCGAATCCCCATCAGCCGGTTCAGCTTCACTCTATTGCGATTGAAGCGGATGCTTGGCATTTCTTTCCCCCACCCCCGGTTGGGCAAGCTAAGGGGAAGGGTTCAAGAACCCTTTCTCGAACTCCGTAAAATTGCAGCCAAACCCGTAAATCTACCGACGGATGCCATCGTGACCGACGCCTCGAACGCCACCTCGTCTATCACCACCGCGCTCGCAGCCGTCGAGCGGGAGATCCTGCGCGCCTGCGCCGACGCCAAGCGCGATCGCGCCTCGGTGACCCTGATCGCGGTGTCGAAGACGTTCGCCGCCGACGCGATCGAGCCGGTGATCGTTGCCGGACAGCGCGAGTTCGGCGAAAACCGCGTTCAGGAAGCCAAAGGCAAATGGCCGGCGCTGATCGACGCGCATCCGGGCCTCGTGCTGCACCTGATCGGGCCGCTGCAATCCAACAAGGCCAAGGAGGCGGTGGCGCTGTTCGATGCCATCCATTCGGTCGACCGGCCGAGCCTCTGTTCCGCGCTGGCCAAGGAGATCGCCGCGCAGGGCCGGCACCCCAAACTGTTCGTCCAGATCAACACCGGCGAGGAGCCGCAGAAGGCCGGCATCGCGCCCGGCGATGCCGATGCTTTCATCGCGAGTTGTCGCAAGGAATATGGGCTCGAGATTTCCGGCCTGATGTGCATCCCGCCGGTCGACGAGGCGCCGGGTCCGCATTTCGCCCTGACGGCCAAGATCGCTGCCCGCAATGGCCTGGCCAACCTGTCGATGGGCATGAGCGCCGACTTCGCCACCGCCATCCAGTTCGGCGCCACCCATGTGCGGGTGGGCTCGGCGATCTTCGGTCACCGCTGAGGGCAACCGCCCTTCGTTGCTGATCTATTCGAACCTGACCGACACCCGCCCGAGGTCGCCGAAATCGGCGTCCATGACGTCGCCGCTGGCGATCGGCAGTGGCGGGTGACAGGTTCCGGTCGTCACCACCTGCCCTGCCCGCGTCGTGATGCCGAGCGCGCTGAGCTCGTTGACCAGCCATGCCAACGCCACCCGGGGATCACCGAGCACGTTACGGCCGTGGCCGATGAAGATCTCTCCGCGCAGCGTGATCCGCGGCCGCTCCTCGACCAGGTCGCGGCTGCGCCAACCCGCGCTGGCCGGCTCGCCGAGCACGAACAGATGCGCGCACGCATTGTCGGCGATCAGCTGCGCCTCGCCGGCGCTGACGAACTCGGCGAACCGCGAATCCGGGATCTCGATCGCCGGATGCAACGTATCGACCGCGGCGAGCACCTCGGCGACATCATAAGGTGTCGACCGCGGCGGCAGGTCGATGCCCAGGCGGAAGGCGAATTCCGGCTCCGCGACGCGCATCGCATTGCTGGCCATCGATGCGGTGCCGCCCACCGGCAGCACGGTTTCGGCGAGGATCCGCCCGGCCATCGGGCCGGCGACGTTGATGTGGCGCTGCCCGGCCTCGCTGGTGGCGGCGATCTTCCAGCCGAACAACGGCTTGTCCGAGTGTTTTTCCAGCTCGGCCTGGATCGCATAGCCTTCCGCCCGGTCGCGCGGGCGCAGCTCCGGGGGCAGCTGCGAAAACTTGCTCCCGTGTCGCCAGTGCGAGCGCAGGATTTCCGAGGCGCCGGCAGGCTGATCGGTCGCGCGCATGATGTCCTCCCAGTCTCTTATTCGATCCAGTCTCTTCTTATGAGATGACGATCCTGGTGCGCGGGCCAATCCTTTGCAACAGCGTGAGCATCGCCGGCCGGGTCATCGCCACGCAGCCGGCGGTCGGACCGAAATGCGGCCGCGCCAGATGCAGGAACACGGCGCTGCCGCGGCCCGCGATCCGGGGCCTGGTGTTGTGGTCGATCTCGATGATGAAGTCATAGAGATGGTCCTGGCGTGCCAGCCGGTCGCCGGGCTGGTCGCCGTGCAGCCGGATCGCCTGGTTGTAGTGACGGTCGGCGGGATCCTCGCACCAGGCATCTTCGGGACCGATCCGTCGCACCGGCAGAGAGGTCTGCGGACGCGGATGCCGGTCGGCCCGCCACCACAGCCGGCGCGGGTAGAATGTGCCGCGCGGGGTGCCGCCATCACCCTCGCGCTTGTTGGCGAGCACGCCGCCACGCCCGAGAGCCACCGGAATCACATGGCCCCAAACCGTCAGCCAGCCGCGCTGCCTGGACCCGGCCTTGGTGCGAATCGCGATCAGGCTCGCTGGCATACCAGTGTACCTCGTCCATAAAGAGATGAAACAACGTGCCTTTTCATTGCCATGCATTGCCCGGCAATTGCCTTAATGTCGGCGAATGGTCCGCGGCGACGGTCGAACGGGACATTCATCGCATTCCCTGCCCAATTCTGGAGTAGAGTGGCTGCCGCTTGTGAATCGGTAACAGCCCCCTACTTCAAGACGGAACAGGGCTCATGAGCCTGTTTGCCCACCGCTGCGGCGCCCACTTCCCGCATTCCCGCCGGCGCCACCAAGAGGATTGTACCTATGGCCAATGCCCGCAAGATCCTGATCGTGGATGACGACACCGATCTGCGCGACACCCTGATGGAGCAGCTCTCGCTGCATGACGAATTCGAGGCCCAGGCCGTCGACACCGGCGCCAAGGGCGCCAGCGCAGCAAAGGCGAACTCGCCCGATCTGGTCCTGATGGATGTCGGCCTGCCCGACACCGACGGCCGCGAGGTGGTGCGGTCCCTGCGCAAGGGCGGCTTCAAGGCCCCGATCATCATGCTGACCGGCCACGACACTGATTCGGACACGATCCTCGGGCTCGAATCCGGCGCCAATGACTACGTCGCCAAGCCCTTCCGCTTCGCCGTCCTGCTTGCGCGCATCCGCGCCCAGCTGCGCCAGCACGAGGCCAGCGAGGATGCGGTGTTCTCGGTCGGCCCGTACAGCTTCCGGCCCGGCTCGAAGATGCTGACCGGCGCCAATGCCCGCAAGGTCCGCCTCACCGAGAAGGAAACCGCGATCCTGCGGTTCCTGTACCGCGCCGGCCAGCAGCCGGTGTCGCGCGAGACCCTGCTGCAGGAAGTCTGGGGCTACAATTCCGGCGTCACTACCCATACGCTGGAGACCCATATTTACCGTCTCCGCCAGAAAATCGAGAAAGATGCCGCCAATCCAGAGATTCTGGTGACGGAGGCCGGTGGCTACAAGTTGGTGCCGTGATACGGTTCGGGGATGGCGGTCTGCCGTCTATGATATTGGTTCCATTTCGCCTTCCCCGGGCCCTTTATGTCGATCGAAGACGATATTGCGCTGTTGGAGCGCGTCCCGACCCTGCGTCTGTTGGGAAGCGATTCGCTGCGCATGATCGCGATTGGCTCCGAGCAGCGTAACATCCAGAACGGCGAGACCCTGTTCCGCGAGGGCGACACGGCCGATTGCGGCTATGTCGTCCAGCGCGGCAAGCTGCGCATCAGCGACGAGGTCGGCGCCGAGATCGTCGCCACGCCGACCATGCTGATCGGCGAACTGGCGCTGCTGGTCGAGATGCGGCGGCCCGCGACCGCGACGGCGCTGGAATATTCCACCGTGGTGCGGATCTCGCGCAGCCTGTTTCAGCGCGTGCTGGAGAGCGATGCCATGGCGGCGCGCCGCCTGCGCGACGAGTTCGCCCACCGCGCCAACCGCATCGCCAATGACATCCTGACCGCCGGCGCCAAGCTGACATCGTGAGGTCTTCACCTCTCCCGAAGGGAGAGGTCGGATGGTATCGCCAGATGCGGGTGAGGGGTTAAGGTCTATCGATATGC
Organism: Bradyrhizobium sp. ORS 285; assembly: GCF_900176205.1. Lineage (NCBI taxonomy): Bacteria > Pseudomonadati > Pseudomonadota > Alphaproteobacteria > Hyphomicrobiales > Nitrobacteraceae > Bradyrhizobium > Bradyrhizobium sp. ORS 285. The sequence continues at coordinate 7,470,086 of NZ_LT859959.1, read as the reverse complement.
ACGCAAGCCCCCTCACCCGGCGCTGCGCGCCGACCTCTCCCCGGTGGGGAGAGGTGGAGAGCGCGGCCACAGATGTTGGCGTCAACTGACGGCAAGTCCTACACGTCCAAGGTCACCGTGACCGGCACGTGATCCGACGGACGCTCCCAGCTGCGGGCGTCGCGCAGGATGCTGAAATCGGCGACCCGGTCCTTCAGCGCGCGTGACACCCAGATGTGGTCGAGCCGGCGGCCGCGATTGCCGACGGTCCAGTCGGCGGCGCGATAGCTCCACCAGGTGTAGACCTTCTCCGACATCGGGATGCGCTCGCGCGCGACGTCGACCCATTCGCCATGGGTCTGCGCTGCCAACAGCTTCTCGCATTCGATCGGCGTGTGCGAGACCACCTTCAGCAGCTGCTTGTGCGACCAGACGTCGTGCTCATGCGGCGCGACGTTGAGATCGCCGACCAGGATGTGGCGGTCGTCGCCGCGGGGGTGCAGCGGCTCGCACGCCTTCATCTCGTCGAGGAATTGCAGCTTGTGCTCGAACTTTGGATTGAGCGCGGGATCGGGAATGTCGCCGCCTGCCGGAACGTAGAAATTATGCAGCACGAGCGGCTGCGCGAGCTGCGCCTTCTCGCCGAACGCCACGGTGATGTGGCGCGAATCCACCTTGTCGCAGAAGGTCCGGACGTGGGTATTCTCGAACGGCCATTTCGAGATCACCGCGACGCCGTGATAGCCCTTCTGCCCGTTCAGCGCGACGTGCTCATAGCCCAGCCGCTTGAAGCGCTTCAGCGGGAAGGCGTCGTCGATGCACTTGGTCTCCTGCAGGCACAGCACATCGGGCCGAACCTGCTTGATGAATTTGGCGACGAGATCGATGCGCAGGCGCACCGAGTTGATGTTCCAGGTGGTCAGGACGAGACGCATGAGATCTGCGATAGCATGGATTGAGCTGGCGTCAGCCCTGCGGCTGCGCAGCCGGCTGCCCCGATCGCGCTGCGATCGGCGTTTCCGCGATCCTTATCCCCAGCAATGATGCGCACGCCGCCTTCGATGCCAGAACCTCATGGTGAGGAGCGCCGAAAGGCGCGTCTCGAACCATGAGGCCCGAGCCGGGCCTCGCCCTTCGAGACGCCCGCCTTCGGCGTGCTCCTCAGGGTGAGGGAAGGCAGATGTGCTCGTGACGTGAGAGGCAGACCTGTCCTCCTCACGGACGCAAATGTACCAAGACGGTTTCCTTCGTCATTGCGAGCGCAGCGAAGCAATCCAGGGTGGTGGGCGGGACTCTGGATTGCTTCGCTGCGCTCGCAATGACGGTGGATAGACCATCTTTGGAGTGAGGCTCCCGACGAGGACGCAGCTCAGCGCCGCTTGGCCTCGATCACGTCCCACACGCGGGCGGCGATATCGGGGCCGCCGAGCCGCGAGATCGCGCGGATGCCGGTCGGCGAGGTCACGTTGATCTCGGTGAGATTGCCGTCGATGACGTCGATGCCGACCAGCAGCAGGCCGCGCGCACGCAGCTCCGGGCCGAGCGTATCGCAGATCTCGCGCTCGCGCGGGCTGAGATCGGTGGCCTGCGCGGCGCCACCGCGCACCATGTTGGAGCGCAGATCGTCAGCGGCCGGCACGCGGTTGACGGCGCCGGCGAACTCGCCGTCGACCAGGATGATGCGCTTGTCGCCGTGCTTCACCTCGGGGAGGAAGCGCTGGATCACCCAGGGCTCCTTGAACGTCACCGAGAACATGTCGAACAGCGAGCCGAAATTCATGTCCTGCGGCATCACCCGGAATACCGCCGCGCCGCCGTGGCCGTGCAGCGGCTTCATCACCACGGCGCCGTGCTGGTCGCGGAAGGCGTTGATCTCGTCGAGATCGCGCGAGATCAGGGTCGGCGGCATCAGCTGCGGGAAGTTCATCACGAACAGCTTTTCCGGCGCATTGCGCACGCTGGCGGGGTCGTTCACCACCAGCGTCTTCGGATGGATGCGCTCGAGGAAATGCGTCGAGGTGATGTAGGCGAGATCGAACGGCGGGTCCTGGCGCAACAGCACGACGTCGAACGAGGTGAGTGGGGTCGGCTTCGGCTCGCCGAGCGTGAAGTGATCGCCGACCTGGTCGCGCACCGTCAGCGCCTGCACTGGCGCGACCACCTCCTCGCCGCGCAGCGACAGCTTGTCCGGCGTGTAGTAGCTCAGTCCGTGCCCGCGCCGCTGCGCCTCGAGAAGCATCGCAAACGTCGAGTCGCCGCGGATGTTGATGCGCGCGATCGGGTCCATCTGGACGGCGACATTCAGTTTCATGGGCAGGTCCCTGCTCTCTGCAGTCGGTTCATGTCAGGTGCTGGCGTCGAAGGCTGCGATCAGATGGCGCGGCAGACTGCGCGGCGCAACCAGAATCGCGTCGAACCGCAGCTCCAATTCGGCATGGTCGGGATGCGCCATCAGCCAGGCCTGGGCGGCATCGATGATGCGCTGCTGCTGGCGCGGCGTCACTGCGTAGGCTGCGTCGTCGAGCGAGGCGCGGGCCTTGACCTCGACGAAGGCGACCAGGCCGCGCTTGCGCGCGATGATGTCGATCTCGCCATGCGGTGTACGGAAGCGCTTGGCCAGGATGCGGTAGCCCTTGGCGATCAGCAGCGCTGCGGCGCGCGCCTCTGCCGACAGGCCGGTGCGGAACGCGGCGACGCGTTCCGGCGCGGCGGTCTTGGGCGCAGCGGTCTTGGGCGGCTTCTCGGGATCGACCCGCTCAGTCCGCGCCATCGGGCTCTCCCGATTGTGCGTCCTTCGCGAGTGCCAGCGCACGCGCATAGACCTCGCGCCGCGGCCGGCGCGACAGCTCGACGGCATGCATCACGGCATCTTTCACGCTCGACCGCTGCAGGAGATCCGTGAGCAGTGCGTCGACGGCGCTGTCGGTCATGACCTCGGCGTCCCGCGGCGGCGGTCCGATCACCAGCACGAATTCGCCGCGCGTCTCGAGTTCGTCGGCGCGTGCGGCGAGGTCGCCGGTGGTGCCGCGCAGCACCTCCTCGTGCAGCTTGGTGAGCTCGCGGCAGATCGCAGCCTGTCGTCCCGCCATCGCGTCGGCGAGATCGGCCAGCGTCTCCTGCACGCGGCTGCCCGCCTCGAACACCACCAGCGTGGCCTCGACGCGGGCCAGCTCCGACAGCCGCGTGCGCCGCGCCTGCTGCTTGGCCGGCAGGAAACCTTCGAAGAAAAACCGGTCGGTCGGCAGTGCCGCGACGCTCAGCGCGGCAAGGACCGCGGAGGGACCAGGCAAGGCGGTGACGGCGTGACCGGCCTCGCATGCGGCACGCACCAGCTTGTAGCCGGGATCGGAGATCAGCGGCGTGCCCGCGTCCGACACCAGCGCGATGGCTGCGCCCTCGGCCAGGCGCTGCAGGATCTTCGGCCTGACCGCTTCCGCATTGTGCTCGTGATAGGCAGCAAGCTCGGCGCCGAGGCCGTACCGCTCGGCCAGCCGCCGGGTGATTCGCGTGTCCTCGCAGAAGATGACGTCAGCGCCGGCCAGCGTCTCCAGCGCGCGCAGCGTGATGTCGCCGAGATTGCCGATCGGCGTCGCCACGAGGTGCAGGCCCGGCCGGGCGCGCGGCGCCGCGATGCGATGTCCCGCCACCAGATAGGTCCACGTGGTGGAAGATTTGCCGTCGTCCGGCGAGATGTTCGGGATTGCCTTGGCGCCCATCGGGGTAATTTAAAGGGCCGGGCGGGGGAATGCCACCGGGGAACAGTGGTTCTATGAATGTGAAGGTCCGACAACCTCCGTCGGTCGCGCCGTTCATCCGCGCTTCAACTTCGGAAATGCACTTCAAAGGGCGTTGATCCCAACAGGGGATAGGCCGTGCAAAACGTCGATTTGATCTTCGCTGTGGTTCTGACAGCCTTTTGTTTTGCTTAACTATTCGTCGACAATATGAATGGATCAGCACGGCCTGGGGGGCGTGCGGTTGGGGAACTTCTGGCCGCTTCCGGCCGAACGTAGAGATGTCATGGTGGGCCCGCGTCATCCCAGTTCTCACGCTCCGGGACCCCATGGGGTTGCCCGGCGAACCGCGCTTGGCCTGATCCTCGGCGCACCGCTGCTGTCGGCCTGCTCCAATGTGCAGCAGGGCTTCAATCCGTTCGAGACGCCGACCGGTCCGTCCGGACCGCCGCAGCAGCCGGCTGTCGCAGGGAACGGTCAGGTCAAGGTCGGACTGATTCTGCCGCTGTCGGCCTCCGGCAATGCCGGCGTGGCCGCGCAATCGATGAAGAACGCCGCCGAGATGGCGCTCGCCGAGTTTCAGAACCCCAACATCCAGCTGCTGATCAAGGACGACGCCGGCAGTCCGCAGGGCGCGCAGCAAGGGGCACAACAGGCCTGCGACGAAGGCGCGGAGATCCTGCTCGGGCCGCTGTTCGCAGGCTCGGTGCCGCCGACCGCCCAGGTCGCGCGCACGCGCAACATCTCGGTGATCGCGTTCTCGACCGATTCGAGCGTGGCCGGTCGCGGCGTGTATCTGTTGAGCTTCCTGCCGGAGTCCGATGCGACGCGCATCGTCGACTACTCGGCCGGCGTCGGCAAACGCTCCTTTGCGGCGCTGCTGCCCGACAATGCCTATGGCACCGTGGTCGAAGGTGCGTTCAAGACCGCGGTCAGCCGACGCGGCGGGCGCATCGTGGCGTTCGAGAAATATGCCGGCGACCGCACCATGGCGGTGCGGGCGGTGGCGCAGGCGCTGAGCGGCGCCGATGCGCTGCTGCTGGCCGATGACGGCGAATCCGTCGTGGCGACAGCGGACGCGTTGACCGCGGCCGGCGCGAACCTGCGTGCCGTCCAGCTGCTCGGCACCGGTCTGTGGGACAATCCGCGCGTCTACAACAGTGCCAGTCTGCAGGGTGGTCTCTACGCGGCGCCCGATCCCTCAGGCTTCCGCGCCTTCGCCGGCCGTTATCGCACCCGCTTCGGCGGCGATCCCGTGCGCACGGCGACCTTGGCCTATGACGCGGTGGCGCTGGTCGCAGCGCTCGCCCGCACGCAAGGCGCCCAGCGCTTTGCGCCTGACGTGCTCACCAACGCCTCCGGCTTTGCCGGCATCGACGGCCTGTTCCGTTTCCGCAGCGACGGCACCAATGAGCGCGGGCTTGCAGTGATGCGCGTCGGCTCGGGCGGCGGCCAGGCCGTGGCCGGTGCGCCGAAGAGCTTTAGCGCGACCTGAGGACAGTTCGTCAGGCGGCGAGATCGGCGACGACGGCGTCGAGCACGGGAAAGCCGTCCTGGGTGACGCGCAGCCGGCCATCCGGCTCCACGGCGATGGCGCCCTCCTCGCGCAGCAGCGCGATGCGGCGCGGATCGAGCGTTCGACCGGAGATCGCGGCGTAGCGCTTGGGATCGATACCCTCGCGGAGACGCAGCCCCATCAGCAGGAATTCGTCGGCGCGCTCCTCGCTGTTGAGCAGATCGTCGGTCATCACGCCGTGACCGTTGGACTCGACGCGCATCACCCAGGCTTCGGGCCGCTTGTCGGTCGCGGTGGCGTGTCTGACGCCGTCGATGTCGAGCCGGCCATGCGCGCCAGGGCCGATGCCGGCATATTCCTGACCGCGCCAATAGACGAGGTTGTGCCGGCACTCCGCGCCGGGACGCGCGTGGTTGGAGATCTCGTAGGCCGGCAATCCATGACGGGCGCAGACCTCCTGCGTGACGTCATACAGCGTCCGCGCGAGACCCTCGTCCGGCGTCTTCAGCTTGCCGGCGGCGTGCAGGCCGAAGAACGGCGTGCCCTCTTCGATCGTCAGCTGATACAGCGACAGATGCTCCGCCGCCTCGCCGATCGCGCGCGACAACTCCGCGGTCCACATGGCCGGCGTCTGGTCGGGCCGCGCATAGATCAGGTCGAACGAATAGCGGTCGAACGCGCCGCGCGCGATCGCCACCGCCTTCATCGCTTCTTCGGCGGTGTGCAGCCGTCCGAGCATCTTTAGCGACGCATCGTCCATCGCCTGGACGCCAAGCGAGACGCGATTGACGCCCGCCGCGCGGTAGCCGGCAAAGCGGGTGGCCTCGACGCTGGTCGGATTGGCTTCCAGCGACACCTCGACATCAGCTGCGACGTGCCAGTGCTTGCCGATCGCATCGAGAATGGCGCCGACGGTCTGCGGCTGCATCAGCGACGGCGTGCCGCCGCCAAGAAAGATCGAGCTGACGGTGCGTGGCCCTGTCCGCGCGGCGGTGGTGGCGATCTCCTGCGCGAAGGCGCGAGCAAAGCGGTCCTGGTCGATGGCAGCGTGGCGGACGTGGCTGTTGAAGTCGCAATACGGACATTTCGACAGGCAGAACGGCCAGTGCACATAGACGCCGAACGCTTTGCTGTCAGCGCTGCTCAAGACAGATCTCCGCGAGCTTCACGAAGGCACGGGCCCGGTGCGACAGGCCAAGGCCGAGCGGCGGCAGGCCGTGCTTCTCGATGCTGGTCATCTCGCCGAAGGTGCGGTCGTGGCCATCGGGCAGGAACATCGGGTCATAGCCGAAGCCGGCCGTGCCGCGGGGCGGCCATACCAGGGTGCCGTCGACGCGTGCCTCGACCTCCTCGATGTGCCCATCCGGCCAGGCCACGCATAGCGCCGAGACGAAATGCGCGGTGCGCTTCTCGGCGGTCGTGGCGCCGCGCTCCTGCAGCAGTCGCTCGATCCGGGTCATCGCCCCGGTGAAGTCCTTGTCCGGGCCAGCCCAGCGTGCCGAGTAGATCCCAGGCGCGCCATCCAGCCCGTGAACCACGATGCCCGAATCGTCGGCAAAGGCCGGCAGCTGCGCGGCTTCCGCGGCGGCCACCGCCTTGATGCGCGCATTGGCAATAAAGGTGTCGCCAGTCTCCTCCGGCTCGCCGAGCCCGAGCTCGCCGGCGGAGACGGCTTCGATGCCATGGGGCGCCAGCAGCTCGCGCATCTCGGCGAGCTTGCCGGGATTGTGGGTCGCGATCACGATGCGACCGGAGAGCTTGCGATGCGAGCTCACGCGACCGCCATCTTCTGCAGATCGACCAGCCGCGCGACGCCCTTGCGCGCCAGCGCCATCAGCGCCAGGAACTCGGCTTCGGTGAACGGCGTCTTCTCCGCCGTGCCCTGCACCTCGATGATGCGGCCATCGCCGGTCATGACGAAATTGGCGTCGGTCTCGGCCTCGGAATCCTCGGCGTAGTCGAGGTCCAGCACCGGCGTGCCGTTGTAGATGCCGCAGGAGATCGCGGCGACATTGTCGCGCAGCACCTCGGTCTTGATCATGTTGCGCGCCTTCATCCACTTGATGCAGTCGGCCAGCGCCACCCAGGCGCCGGTGATCGAGGCCGTGCGGGTGCCGCCGTCGGCCTGCAGCACGTCGCAGTCGACCGTGATCTGGCGCTCGCCGAGCGCCTCCAGGTCGATTGCGGTGCGCAGCGAGCGGCCGATCAGGCGCTGGATCTCGACGGTGCGGCCGGTCTGCTTGCCCGAGGACGCCTCGCGGCGGGTGCGCTCCAGAGTGGCGCGCGGCAGCATGCCGTATTCGGCGGTGACCCAGCCACGCCCCTGGCCCTTGAGCCAGGGCGGCAGCCGGTCCTCCAGGGTGGCGGTAACCAGCACATGGGTGTCGCCGAACTTCACCAGGCAGGAGCCCTCGGCGTATTTGACGACGCCGCGTTCCAGGCTCACGGGCCGCAATTCATCCGGTGCACGGCGGCTCGGCCGCATGATTCTCTCCGTGGAAAAGGCAAAAGACGGGGTTTAACGGCCTTGTAGGTGCCGGGACCCGCAGCGGCAAGGCCTATCACGCCGGAACACGCCCACAAGACCGGCTTGCCACCGAGCCGCCGCATGGCCAAATTATATGCAGATGGGTGAGGAGGATATCTGGTGGCCCACCACGATCCGATCAACCTGATGACACCGCCGGCGGGGCTTGCGCAGCTCAACGAGCGCTCGCGCGAGATCTTCCGCCAGATCGTCGAGAGCTATCTTGCGACCGGCGAGCCGGTCGGCTCGCGCAACATCTCGCGGCTGATCGCGGTTCCCCTGTCGCCGGCCTCCGTGCGCAACGTGATGGCGGACCTGGAGCAGCTCGGCCTGATCTATGCGCCGCACACCTCGGCCGGCCGGCTGCCGACCGAAGCGGGCCTGCGCTTCTTCGTCGACGCGCTGATGCAGGTCGGCGACATGACGGAAGCGGAGCGGCAGTCGATCCAGAGCCAGCTCGCCGCCGTCGGCCGTGCGCAATCGGTCGAGGCCGCGCTGGACGAGGCGCTGACCCGGCTGTCCGGCCTGACCCGGGCGGCCGCGGTGGTTCTCACTGCCAAATCCAACACAAGGCTGAAGCACATCGAGTTCGTGCGGCTGGAGCCCGAGCGCGCATTGGTCGTGCTGGTCGGCGAAGACGGACAGGTCGAGAACCGGGTGCTGGCGCTGCCGCCCGGCGTGCCGCCGTCGGCGCTGACCGAGGCCTCCAATTTCCTCAATTCCCGGATTCGCGGACGCACTTTGGCGGAAGCGCGGCTGGAGCTCGAGACGGCGCTCGCAGCCGATCGCGCCGAACTCGATCAGCTGACGCAGAAGGTGATCGCGGCCGGCGTCGCGAGCTGGTCCGGCGGCGACAGCGACGATCGTCAGCTGATCGTGCGCGGCCACGCCAATCTGCTCGAAGATTTGCATGCGCTCGAGGATCTCGAGCGCGTCCGCCGGCTGTTCGACGATCTCGAGACCAAGCGCGGCGTGGTCGATCTGCTCGGCCGGGCGGAGAGCGCCGAGGGCGTGCGCATCTTCATCGGCTCGGAGAACAAGCTGTTCTCGCTGTCGGGCTCGTCGACGATCGTGTCGCCTTATTCGGATGCGACGGGGCGCATCGTCGGCGTGCTCGGCGTCATCGGTCCGACACGGCTGAACTACGCCCGGGTCATTCCAACGGTCGATTATGCCGCCCGTCTGCTTAGCCGGCTGATGGGTGGCTGATCTCGGACATGGTTAACCCGCCGCCCGCGCCACCGTCAGGCTGCGCTTGATTTTCAGCGCCCAAAGCACGATATCCCGCCCGACATCCCCCAGAACCCGCCGAACTTGCGAGAAGTCTGTCCATGACCGATCCCGACCTGCATCAGAACGATCCGCAAAACCCTGCGCAGGCCAGCGAACCCGTCGTCTCCAAACCCTACATCATGCCCGACGACCCGGAGGCCGGCTCGGCCGAAGCCCTGGCGAAGGAAGCGGCCGAGGCGCGCGACAAGATGCTGCGCACGCTGGCGGAGATGGAGAACCTGCGCAAGCGAACCGCTCGCGAGGTTGCGGACGCGCGGATGTACGGCATCACCGGCTTCGCCCGCGACGTGCTCGACATCGCTGACAATCTGCAGCGCGCGCTCGATGCGGTACCGGCGGAAACGCGCGACAACGCCGATCCCGGCCTGAAGTCGCTGATCGAAGGCGTCGAGCTCACCGAACGCTCGCTGCTCAACACGCTGGAGAAGAACGGCGTCAAGAAGTTCGATCCCACGGGGCAAAAGTTCGACCCGAACTTCCAGCAGGCGATGTACGAGGTGCCTGATCCGTCGGTGCCGTCGGGCACCGTGGTGCAGGTCGTACAGGCCGGCTTCATGATCGGTGAGCGCATCCTGCGCCCGGCGCTGGTCGGCGTCTCCAAGGGCGGCGCCAAGACGGCGCCCGGGGCCGGCAACGACCAGTCGAACAGCGCGGCTTGAGGCGGCTGGCTCCGGGGCTGGCAAGTCCAAGCTTTATCTCACGACCAGAGGCGCCGATCCGGCTCGGATGCGGCGCCTCAATGCTGTTTGAGCCACAGCACATCGTGCCTTAACCAACCTCCGCTAGCGTGCGCCGACTCTCGCAGAGGACGGCCCCATGAGCCCCCACATCGAAGCCGCAACGCGCCAGACGTTGGCTCCGCCCGCGCATGAGCGGCTGGCGGTGGCGCCATGGCTCCTGATCGGCGTCGTGTTCGTCGTCGCCCTCCTGCTGCGCCAGCTCGTGCCGTTGAACACCGATGTCAGCTGGCTGCTCGTCGTCGGCGAGCGCATGCTGGATGGCCAGAAGCTCTATCGCGACATCATTGAAATCAACCCGCCGATGGCGGCGTTCGCCTATTTGCCCGCCGTCGCGCTCGCACGCGTGCTGCATGTCGATGCGCGGCATGTCATCGACGCGCAGCTGCTGGTGCTGGCGGCAGCCTCGCTCTATGCGACGTCGCGCATCATCCGGCTGTCGTCGAATCTGGCTGCGTTGAACTGGGGGCCGTTCGCGATCTGGGCTGCGGCGGTCGTGACGATCCTGCCGACGGACGTGTTCGGTCAGCGTGAACACATCGCGGCGCTGACGTTCCTGCCGGGGCTCGCCGTGTATGCGTTGCGCAGTCATCGCGACCCGGTCCCGGCCTGGGCGGTGCTGGTGGCCGGCATCGGCGTCGGCATTACCCTCGCGTTCAAGCCGTTCTTCACATTCCCGGCCGCGTTCTGCATCCTGGCGGGCGCCATGCGCGCGCGCAGCTGGCGCCAGCTGTTCGCGCCGGAGAACATCATCGCCGGCGTGATCGTGTCGGTGGTGAGCGTCGGGACCTATCTGCTCTATCCCGAATACTTCACAGTGACGTACCCGCTGGTGCGTGACACCTATCTGTCGTGGTCGATGTCCCCGTCGGCCATCTTCGTCAACGTGGCCACGCTGCTGCTCGTCGTCGCGCTCGCGACGATTGCGCTGACACGCCGGAGCGGCCGGCTCGAAGGGGCGCTGCTCGTCCTGGTCCTGGCGTCGATCGGATTTGCGATCTCGTTCTTTCTGCAGCGGCGCGGCTGGCCGTATCATTCCTATCCGATGATCGCGATGGCCATGCTGACGATGGGCTATGCCATGCTGGTCGGCGCCGATGACCGCGGTCCGGTTCGCCGCGCGAGCGCAGCGTCGATGTTGATTCTGACGGCCGCCTTCGCGCTCGGCCTGCAATGGTTCAATCTGCGCGTCGATGTCGGTCCGATCCCCGAGGCGATCGCCCGGCTGAAGCCGCATCCGAGGCTGTTGGTGCTGAGCGGCGAGGCGGCGATCGGGCATCCGCTGGTGCGCGACATCGGCGCCACCTGGGTGTCGCGCCAGGAGAATCTGTGGATCCGCGAATTCGTCCGGCTGACGCGCGAACGAACCACGGTCGATGCCGCGACCGATGCGAAGCTGAACGGCTATCTGGCGCAGGAGCGCAACTGGCTGGTCGAGGATTTCAAGGCTGGCACGCCCGACATCGTGCTGGTCGACAATCTGCGCGATGGCTGGGGTGACTGGGCCCGGGCCGACGCCGAGCTGCAGCAGCTGCTCAAGCCTTATCGGCTCGTGGCAACGGTTGAGGGAGTCGACATCCTCGAACGGACGGAATGACTATTTCTGCGCAACGCCGATCGCAAAGGTGTAGGGCACGCGCGAATAGTCGTCGTGAATCTCCAGCGTCACGCGGCTGAAGGCGCTGCGCAGCAGGTCGTAATAGCCGGCGCGGTCGCGCACGAAATCGCCGCGATCATTGTCGAGCAGCCATTTGGCAATCCGCGACTGTCCCTCGCGGTAGCAGCCGTCGAGCGTGAACAGCGCGCCATCGGCCGCGAGCACGTCACGAATGTTGGCGAGCGTGGTCTTCAGCTCGTCATCGCCGATGTGGTGCAGCACGCCGTTCATCATCACGACGTCGGCGCCGGCGAACTCGCGCGCGGCGTCCGCATCGAAGTGCCGGCAATGGAACGCGCCGAGATGGCCGAACGACCGCTGCGCATGCGCGATATAGGCCTCGTCGACGTCGAAGCCGGTGTAGTCGATGCCGTCGGGCAAATGGCGCAGGATATAGCCGGGGCCGCAGCCGATATCGATGATGCGCATGCCCGGGCGCAAGGTCAGATAGTCGCGGATCGCCTTGATCCGCGCGCCGAAGAAGCCGCCGGCATTTTGATAGGCTTGATACAGCGCCGGATGTTTCAAGAGCTCCTTCACGAGGAGGCCTCCTCATAGGCCGAGCGGCGCAGCTCCGGTCCGGACTGGGCGAGCAAGGTGTTGAGGGGCGGGCTCTCGATCTCCTCCAGAGCGTCGGTCGACAGCTGTGGCACCCGGCCGCGGCGATGAATCTGCGAGATCAGGAACAGCGGCCGGTTCTTGGACTGGATGTAGATGCGCCCGACATATTCGCCGATCAGGCCGAGCACCAGCAGCTGCACCGAGGAGATCATCACGACCAGCAGGGTCAAGCTGGTCCAGCCGGGCACGGTGCCCGAGAAGATCCAGCTGATTACGGCGCCGATGCCGACGAAGGTCAGCCCGGTCGTCAGCAGCGCGCCGACATAGGTCGCGATCCGCAGCGGCACCATCGAGAAGCTGACCAGCGCGTCGGCGGCGAAGCTGATCATCTTCAGCAGCGGATATTTGGTGCTGCCGGCGAAGCGCGGCGCGCGGTCGTATTCGAACGCCACCTGCTTGTAGCCGAGCCAGGCCACCATGCCGCGGATAAAGCGATCATGCTCCGGCATCTGCACGAGCTGGTCCGAGATGCGGCGGCTCATCAGCCGGAAATCGCCGGTGTCGACGGGGATCTGGACGCGCGTGATCCGGGCGAGCAGGCGGTAGAAGGCCTCGGCCGACCATGTCTTGAAGCGGGTCTCGCCGGCGCGGCTGCGGCGCTGGCCATAGACGACGTCTGCGCCTTCGCGCGCCATCATCGCGTACATGGGCGTCAGCAGCTCCGGCGGATCCTGCAGATCAGCGTCGATCACCAGCACGAGGTCGCCGCGTACGGTCGACAATCCGGCAGTGAGCGCCAGCTGATGGCCGTGATTGCGCGCGAGCTTGACGGCCACGACGTTGCGGTCCTCGGCGAGCAGTTGGTTGATGATGCCCCAGGTGCCGTCAGTGGAGCCGTCGTCGACCAGGATCAGCTCGAACCTTGTGCCGCACAGTGCACGCGCCGCCGCTGTCGTCCGGCGATGAAACTCGCGCAAGCCGTCCGCTTCGTTGTAGCAGGGCACAACGATCGAGACGAACATCTTGCCGGGGCGCGGCGTCTCGTCCTGCAGCTCGGTCAAATGGAAGGCCTCGTGCGACCCCGACGGGGGTTCGGCTGGGCAGTGAGTGTCGACCAGGGGCAGTTAATTGTTCTTCAATTCCGGGTTTCCAGACGGTCAGATTCGCGGCTGCGCGACGCTCGCGGCCTCAGACGCAGACCTCCGGTTAAGCATTTGCCGGCTATTGAGGGCGTGGCGATTGATAGCAGGCCCTCGGCCTGCCATGGCCGACCTCGTGTCAGAACTGGACCGCGGACGATGGACAAGGCCGAGTTTGACCGTTTCGCTGACGCCTACGAGGATCAGCACCGTGCGAACGTCGCGGTGACCGGCGAAGGCACGGAATATTTCGCGGAGTACAAGATCAGGCTGCTGCGGCGGATCGTCGATCGCGGCGGCATCGACGTGGCGCAGATCTGCGATTTCGGCGCCGGCATCGGCAACTCCATCCCGTTCTTCCGGCGGTATTTCCCAGAGGCGGCCCTGACCAACGCCGACGTCTCGGAGCGCAGCCTGGCACTGGCGCGGCAGCGCCATTCCGGCAGCGGCGAGAGCCTGCTGATCGAGCAGGATCACATTCCCTGCGAAGCGGGCCGGTTTGATGTGGTGTTCTCCGCCTGCGTGTTCCACCACATCCCGCATGACCAGCATGTCGCCTGGCTGCGCGAGCTGCACCGGATCACCCGCCCGGGCGGCCTCATCGCGGTGTTCGAACACAATCCGCTCAATCCGCTCACGGTGCGCGCCGTGAACACATGCCCGTTCGATGAGAACGCCGAGCTGATCCTCGCGCGCGACTTGGCGCGGCGGCTGCGTGACGCGGGCTGGCCCGCGCCCCGCACTCGGTACAGCCTGTTCTTCCCGCGCGCGCTCGCCTGGCTGCGGCCGCTTGAAGACACGCTCGGCTGGCTGCCGCTCGGCGCCCAATACGTCGCGCTGGCGCGCAAGGCCTAGGCTGAAATCGATCGTCGCTGCGGTGCGCTCGGTCCTGGTCGCCGACCTCGGCGATGGCCGACTAAAGCGCGATGAGATCAGGATGAATCATCATCGCCTTTAGGTTGTTGTTTGCGCATGATCTATTCGGAAAACCGCTGCGCACTTTTCCGGATCATGCTTTAGCCCGGCTTCGGCCGAGACTCGGGCCGAGCGGCCGAGCATCCGCAGGATGTCGCGTCGCCCACCAATTCTCCCGCAATTGAGATTGCCGCTTCCGAGCCGCTCCAAGGCTCCGGACAGCTCGGTGGCGCGTCCTTGCCGGTCCTGACCCCAAGCGCCGTAAACCAGAGATTGTCGCTGAGGGAAGAAGCAATCCGTTAAAGGTGCCTAAGTATGGTCCGTAAATCTACGGTGGGGTGGGACCATGACCATGAATGTCGACGCGGATGGCGGTTTAATGCTGCCTGCGCTGCAGGCCACGGACCGGCGATCGCGCCTGCCCGTTCTGACGCTCCTTCTCGTCCTGGTTGCGGCGGCCGTGCTCGTGCGGCATCTGGTGACCGCCAATACCGACGTGAGCTGGCTGCTGATCGCGGCGGAGCGCTGGCTGGATGGCCAGAGGCTCTATTCCGAGATTCTCGAGACCAATCCGCCGATGGCGGTGCTGGTCTATGTCCCCGCGCTCCTGATCGCGAGCATCACCGGCTTTCCCGCGGAAGTCGCGCTCGACGCGCTGCTGTTTCTGGCCATCGCGCTTTCGGTCGCCGTGAGCATGCTGGTTCTGCGTCACTCTACGGCCCTCACGCCGCGGCAGCGATGGCCGATGGCGTTGGCGGCGGTCGCCGTCCTCGCGGTGCTGCCCGCGCAATGTTTCGGCCAGCGCGAGCATATCGCCGTGATCGAGCTCCTGCCGGTGCTGGCGGTGCTGTCACTCCGGGCCAATGGTGAGACGCCGCAGCCCTGGGCGGCCATCGTCGCGGGCCTTGGGCTTGGGCTCGCGGTCTGCTTCAAGCCGCATTTTGCGCTGGCCATGCTGTGCGTGATCGCAGTGGTGGCGGCGCATCTGAAATCGCTACGGCTGCTGCTTGCGCCGGAGAACCTGGTCGCTGCGCTTCTGCTGGCGATCTACGGTCTCTGCACGGTGCTGTTCTTCCCGGAATTCTTCACCGACATGTGGCCGCTGATCCGCGACGTCTATTCGCTCGGCCTGCCGCTGTCGCTGATGGTGGCGAAGCCCGGCGTTGCGCTGTGCGTGCTCATTCTGGTGGCCGCGTTGCTGTTCAGGCGCGGCAGCGCCGCGACACCGACGCCGATGGTGCTGCTTTCGGCCTCGGCGGCTTTCCTCGGCGTCTATCTTCTGCAGCGCAAGGGCTTTCCTTACCAATCCTATCCGATGCTCGCCTTCGCCTGGCTCGGCTTCTTCCAGGCGGTCACGGCCTCGCCTGCCGTGGGACGCGACGCACCGGCGCGAACGGGCGTTGCCATTGCAGCCATGGCCACGGCGTTGTTCGCGGCGACGTTCGTCTGGTTCAACAGCGCGATGGACGGTCGTTTTCTCCGGCCGGCGATCGCGCGGACCGGCATCGTGCATCCGACCATCATTGCGGTCACCGGCAATGCCGGCATTGTCCACCCGCTGGCACGCGCCGTCGGCGGCGTCTGGAGCTGGCGTGGCCAGAGCCTGATGGTGGCGAGCTACGAGGATTTCGCCCGCGAGCTCGGCGCCGATCCGCAGGTGCTGGCGCGGATCGCAGGCTATGCGCAGCGCGAGCGCCGCTGGCTGGCCGAGGACATCGGACGGTTCAAGCCGTCGATCCTGCTGGTCGACAACCTGACCAGCGACTGGGGCCAATGGCTGCGCGCGGCACCCGAGCTCGATCGCCTGTTGCGGGATTATCGCCTCGCGGAGACGGTGCAGGACGTCGACGTCTACGTCCGGCGGTCGGACTGAGCGGCGGCGTCCCGCGCCTCATAACCCTTCTCAGCCCTTGGGCTGGATGCCGTCGCGGACGGCGCGGAAGCGCGGGAAGGCCGCCGACCACTGATCGCGCGGCGCGCTGCCGATGATGCGCAGCGTGCTCGGTCCGCCGAAGCGCAGCCACTGCACAACCGTGACAGGCGTATTGTCCTTGCCGCTGGTGGCCTCGACCCGGGTCTCATAGGCGGGCATCCCGTCGATCCGGATCGGCTCGGACATCGTGATACGGGCCTCGCGAACGCCGGGGATGGTGGTGGCGGCCTGCTGGGCTACGCGCCCCCGATCGCCCGCTTCCGGAGCGACCCCGGCGATCAGCCCGATCACCACGAACGGCGCCGCCTCGAAGCCTTTTTCCTCGTCGCCATCGGCGAGTATCAGCGCGCCCGGCCCCAGCATGCGGGTGGTCTTGAACCCGGAGAAATCGGTGACCTTGAACGGCATCAACGACAGCTGCTCGTCGACCGGCACGTCCTTGCGGACCACGGCGGAGGCGAACATCTGCCGCACGGCGTCGTCGGTGTAGATCTTGCTCGCGGCTTCCGGGACCTGCACGGCCACATAGCCGGAGAAACCCGTACCGGGCAGGATCATCGAATAGCGCCGCACCGGCGTCGTGCCGTCCCGTCCGTTCTCGACCGTGTAGTAGGCCGTCCCGGCCGATGTCTCGATGCTCTCCGGCTTGACCGCGCCGGTCCCCCGGGATTGGCGGTAAACGCATTCTTCACCTCGCCATAGGCACCCGCCGGCAGTTCGGTCAACAGCACCTTGACGCTCTGGTCCTCGGTTTCAAACCCGGTGAAGGTCTTGGCCTTGGAGAGCCCCACCAGCGGCGCGAGCCCGATACGGACGCCCGGGGGAAAGACGGCATCCGCGGCCAGCGCCGGTCGCAGCAGGGAGATCGACACGAGCGCAGCGGCGAGAAGTCGGGAGAACATCATGAAGAACAGCCTCGTTCACTGACCAGTTCGATAACCCGGTTCGACGGCCGTGATCGTCCCCGCGGTGGCCGTCCACGGACGAGACGCCTTTTACCGGGTTTGCCGCGCCGGCAACAGGTCGATGGGTGCGACCAGAGGTTCCGCCTGCCGGGGCCGACTCCGTCACCATTATGGTTTCGCTAAGCATGATCCGCGGTCCCCGCGGCGTCCGAATGAGGGCGACTTTGCGGCTCGATCGGCGGCCGCTGCTGGGCCCGCCCGGGTTCTGAGCCTATCTCCGCCCGCATCACCGGCGGCGATGCCCACCTGCTTTGCGGGTCTTCATGGAGTGCCGAGAAAACAGCGGTTTTTTCCGCGCGCCCAAGCCTCCTCCGGTCCTTGCGGGTGCCTCCCCCCCTCCTATATGACGCTCATCGTCGCAATATCGCGAGCATTTGATCTGAGGGGGTTTTGGATGGGCGCGCCGTCAGGGCCCCACCCAACCTGCCGCAAAAAGAAGGATATGAGACCATGGGAAAGGTCATCGGGATCGATCTCGGCACCACGAATTCGTGCGTGGCCGTCATGGACGGCAAATCGTCGAAAGTCATCGAGAACGCCGAGGGCATGCGCACCACGCCGTCGATCGTCGCCTTCAGTGACGATGGCGAGCGGCTGGTCGGCCAGCCGGCCAAGCGCCAGGCGGTGACCAACCCCGAGCGCACCTTCTTCGCAGTGAAGCGCCTGATCGGCCGCCGCTACGACGACCCGATGGTCGAGAAGGACAAGAAGCTCGTCCCCTACAAGATCGTCAAGGCCGGCAACGGCGACGCCTGGGTCGAGGCCGACGGCAAGACCTATTCGCCCTCGCAGGTCTCCGCCTTCATCCTGCAGAAGATGAAGGAGACCGCTGAGGCCCATCTCGGCCAGAAGGTCGACCAGGCCGTCATCACCGTCCCTGCCTATTTCAACGACGCCCAGCGTCAGGCCACCAAGGACGCCGGCAAGATCGCCGGCCTCGAGGTGCTGCGTATCATCAACGAGCCGACCGCAGCGGCGCTCGCCTACGGCCTCGACAAGACCAAGGCCGGCACGATCGCCGTGTACGACCTCGGCGGCGGCACCTTCGACGTCTCGATCCTGGAGATCGGCGACGGCGTGTTCGAGGTAAAGTCGACCAACGGCGACACCTTCCTCGGCGGTGAAGACTTCGACATGCGTCTGGTCAGCTACCTCGCCGACGAATTCCAGAAGGAGCAGGGCATCAACCTGCGCAACGACAAGCTCGCTCTGCAGCGCCTCAAGGAAGCTGCCGAGAAGGCCAAGATCGAGCTGTCGTCGACCACGCAGACCGAGATCAACCTGCCCTTCATCACCGCGGACCAATCCGGTCCGAAGCATCTGACGATGAAGCTGACCCGCGCCAAGTTCGAGGCGCTGGTGGCCGACCTCGTCGAAAAGACTATCGAGCCGTGCCGCAAGGCGCTGAAGGATGCCGGCCTGACTGCCGGTGAGATCGGCGAAGTGGTGCTGGTCGGCGGCATGACCCGCATGCCGAAGATCCAGGAGATGGTGAAGCAGTTCTTCGGCAAGGAGCCGCACAAGGGCGTCAACCCCGACGAGGTGGTGGCGATCGGTGCGGCCATTCAGGCCGGCGTTCTGCAGGGCGACGTCAAGGACGTGCTGCTGCTCGACGTGACCCCGCTGTCGCTGGGCATCGAGACGCTGGGCGGCGTGTTCACCCGCATCATCGACCGCAACACCACGATCCCGACCAAGAAGAGCCAGGTGTTCTCGACCGCCGAGGACAATCAGAACGCGGTCACCATCCGGGTCTTCCAGGGTGAGCGCGAGATGGCGGCCGACAACAAGATGCTCGGTCAGTTCGACCTGATGGGCATTCCGCCGGCGCCGCGCGGCATGCCGCAGATCGAGGTGACGTTCGACATCGACGCCAACGGCATCGTGAACGTTTCCGCCAAGGACAAGGCGACGGCCAAGGAGCAGCAGATCCGCATCCAGGCCTCCGGTGGTCTGTCGGAAGCCGACATCGACAAGATGGTCAAGGACGCCGAGGCCAATGCCGCGGCCGACAAGAAGCGCCGCGAGGCGGTCGACGCCAAGAACCATGCCGACGCGCTGGTGCACTCCACCGAGAAGGCGCTGGCGGAGCATGGCTCGAAGGTCGCCGATACCGAGCGCCGCGCCATCGAGGATGCCGTCAGCGACCTGAAGGAAGCGCTGAAGGGCGACGATGCCGAGGCGATCAAGACCAAGACCAACACCCTGGCCCAGGCGTCGATGAAGCTCGGCGAGGCGATGTACAAGCAGCAGGCTGAGAACGATGCCGCTCGCGACGCTGCAAAGGACGACGTTGTCGACGCGGAGTTCACCGAGGTCGACGACGACAAGAAGAAATCTGCTTAAGCGACGGTAGAGGCTGATAGCCATGACCCCCATGCCAAAGAGCGCAGTCAGCGTCTCGTTGGATGGGGGTCATTTTCATTGAACTGGCGCGCGGCATGCGCGCGAGCCGTTCAGGTCTGACGATGTTCGGGCGGGTTTGATTGATGTCCACCAAGCGCTGCTATTACGAGACCCTGGAAGTCGAGCGCGACGCCGACGAGGGCAAGCTGAAGACGGCGTTCCGCAAGCTCGCCATGAAATGGCACCCGGACAAGAATCCGGGCGATGCCTCCAGCGAAGTGAAGTTCAAGGAGATCAACGAGGCCTATGAGGTGCTGCGCGACGCCGACAAGCGCGCCGCCTATGACCGCTATGGCCATGCCGCGTTCGAGCAGGGTGCCGGCGGCGGTCCGCATGGATTCGGGGCCGGCTTCGCCTCGTCCTTCTCCGACATCTTCGAGGACCTGTTCGGCATGGCCGGACAGCGGCGCGGCGGCACGGGGCGCGAGCGCGGTGCCGACCTGCGCTACAACATGGAGATCACGCTCGAGGAGGCCTTCCAGGGCAAGACCGCGCAGATCGAGATCCCGGTCTCGGTGACCTGCGAGCCCTGCTCCGGCACCGGGGCCAAGGCCGGCACCAAGCCGAAGACCTGCTCGATGTGCGGCGGCGCCGGCCGTGTCCGGCAGGCGCAGGGCTTCTTCACCCTGGAGCGGACCTGTCCCGGCTGTCACGGCCGCGGCCAGATGATCGAGGATCCCTGTCCGTCCTGTTCAGGCTCCGGCCGCGTCACGCGGGACCGTACGCTGTCCGTGAACATTCCCCAGGGCGTCGAGGACGGCACCCGCATCCGTCTCGCCGGCGAGGGCGAGGCCGGCCTGCGCGGCGGCCCGCCCGGAGATCTCTACATTTTCCTGTCGCTCACGGCGCATGAGTTCTTCCAGCGTGACGGCGCCGACCTGCATTGCCGCGTGCCGATCTCGATGGTCACCGCGGCGCTCGGCGGCGAGTTCGAGGTGCCGACGATCGACAAGGGCAAGACCAAGGTGAAAATCCCCGCCGGCGCGCAGTCCGGCCGCCGCTTCCGGATCGCCTCCAAGGGCATGCCCGTGCTGCGCTCGCGCCAGACCGGCGACATGTACGTCCAGATCGTGGTCGAGACGCCGCAGAACCTGACCAAGAAGCAGCAGGAGCTGCTGGCCGAGTTCGAGAAGCTGTCATCGGGTGCAACACAGCCCGAGGCCGCCGGCTTCTTCACCAAGGTCAAGGACTTCTTCGGCAAGGCCGCGAGCTGAGCCCGGGCGCGCGCTCGGCCGTCCCGGCCGGGCGTTGCGCGATTGCCGCGACTTTGCTGCTCTGCACATGCAAAAAATTATCAAATTCAACGATATGACCCCGGACCCGGCAGCCTTAATCGTGAGTTACGGTTCGGCTTGACCGCCCCGCCTGCGACCTATACGTCTTTGTGACTCTTTTCTGACATCGCCGTGAAAACGGTCCCGTCTGGTACCGAGATGCCCCTGCAAACGTCCGTGCGTGCGTCGAAAAAGCCTATTCGTCTGGACGACGAGGTGCGCTTCCTCCGCTCATGGATCGAGAAGCCGCTGCATATGGGCGCGGTGATGCCGTCGGGCCGGCTGCTGGCCCGGACCATGGCGCAGTATGTCGATCCTCATGGCACCGGTCCGGTCATCGAACTCGGACCCGGCACGGGCGCCATCACCAACGCTCTGGTCGAGCATGGCGTCGATCAGAAGCGGCTCGTCCTCGTCGAATACAATCCGAGCTTCTGTGCGCTGCTGCGCGACCGCTATCCTCACGCCAAGGTCGTCCAGGGCGATGCCTATCGCCTCCGCGACACGCTGTGGAACGTTCTGAATGCGCCGGCTTCTGCCGTCGTCTCCGGCCTGCCGCTGGTCACCAAGCCGATGCTGACCCGCATGAAGCTCGTGCGCGATGCGTTCGCCGCGATGTCGCCGAACGCGCCCTTCGTGCAGTTCACCTATTCGGTCGTGCCGCCGATTCCGAAATCGCTGCCCGGCGTCAAGACCGAGGCGTCCGAGCGGATCTGGATGAACCTTCCGCCCGCCCGCGTCTGGGTGTATCGCAAGCCCTGACCGGCAGCCGCGGTTTGCGCGGCGGGTCAGACACCCGTCCGCCCGATGTCCGCGCTCAAAATCCTGATCATCCCCGGCTCGACCCGGGCCGGCTCGCACAACGCGAAGCTCGCTGCGACGGCCGCCCATCAGTTCGCGCAGGCTGGCGCCGACGTCACCCGCATCTCGCTCGCCGACTTCCCGCTGCCGCTCTACGAGGCCGATGTCGAGGCCGCCGCGGGCGTGCCGCGCGAGGCCATCAATCTCAAGCGCATGATGTCAGCGCATCATGGCGTGCTGCTGGTCACGCCGGAATACAACGCCTCGGTGCCGCCGCTGCTCAGCAATGCCATCGCCTGGCTGTCGCGCGTCGACGAGCCGCCGGAGGGCCGCGGCGCGGTGTTCCGCAACAGGCCGTTCGCGCTCGCTGCCGCCTCCGAGAATCGCTTCGGCGGCGTTCGCGCGCTGGCGGCGCTACGCCTGATGCTGACGGCGTGCAACGCGATGGTGATCCCGAGCCAGCTCGCGCTTGCCTTTGCCGACAAGGCGTACAACGACATGGACCGGCTGAAGCTGCCGGCCGACGTGGCCGCGCTCGACGCGCTGGTCAAGCAGCTGATCGAAACCGCCCAACAGATGAATTGAGGTGACATGCCGACCGAGATTGCTCCGCGCGACCGCCTGATCGTCGCCCTCGACCTGCCCGGCGTGGCCGAGGCCGAAGCGATGATCGCTAGGCTCGGCGACAGCGTGACGTTCTACAAGATCGGCATGGAGCTGACCTATGCCGGTGGCCTCGGCCTCGCCGAGCGCCTCGCCGCTTCCGGCAAGCACGTCTTCATGGATCTCAAGCTGCACGACATCCCGAACACCGTCGAGCGCGCCACGCGGCAGATCGCCAGGCTCGGCGCCCGCTTCCTCACCGTGCACGGCTTCTCGCAGAGCATGCGAGCGGCGCTCGCCGGTGCCGCGGGCTCGAGCCTCGAGCTGCTCGCGGTCACCGTGATGACCTCCTACGACGATGCCGACCTCGCCGCCGCCGGCTACGCCATGACCGTCAAGGAGCTCGTCGCCCACCGCGCCGTGCAGGCCCGTGACATCGGCATCCACGGCCTGATCCTGTCGCCCGAGGAGACGGCGCTGGTGCGCCCGCTGGTCGGCCCCGCGATGCAGCTCGTCACCCCCGGGATCCGCCCGGCGGGATCCGACGTTGGCGACCAGAAGCGCATCATGACGCCAGCGCTCGCGATCGCCGGCGGCGCCGACCGCCTCGTCGTCGGCCGCCCCGTCACCGGCGCCGCCGATCCCGCCGCCGCGGCGGAGGCCATCGTCGCCGACATCGCAAGTGCCGTCGCGCTGGTCGGCAAGACCAATCGCGCTTAAGCAACAGCTGATCACACCAAGGAGACCCCAGGGATGCCCAAGGCCTATTGGATCGCCCGCATCGACGTGCACAACATGGACGGCTACAAGGAATACGTCGCGCAGAATGGCGCGGTGTTCCATCAGTACGGCGCCAAATTCCTGGTCCGCGGCGGCCAGTACGAAACCCGCGAAGGCACCTCGCGCTCGCGCAACGTCGTGATCGAGTTCAAGGACTACGCCACCGCGCTCGCGTGCTACAATTCCCCGGAATACCAGCGCCTGGTCGCGATGCGCTCGCCCCATTCGGAAGGCGATTTGGTCATCATCGAGGGCTATGACGGCCCGCAGCCCTGACGCGCAGGCCGGCTCCGCGGCCGCCTCGGTTGCCGCCGCCAGCGGCCCCGGCTATAGCCCCTGACGGGGCGGAGGAACGCGAGATGTCGAAGATGCGCTTGATCGTTGCAGGAGCCGGCGGCCGCATGGGCCGGGCGCTGGTGCGCGCCATCGCCGACAGCGACGGCGCCGAGCTCGCCGGCGCGCTGGAAGCCCCGGGCTCGGAGCTGATCGGCAAGGATTCCGGCCTGCTCGCAGGTCTCCCCGCCAACAACATCAAGCTGTCGGCCGATCTCTGGGCGATGTCGGCCGAGGCCGATGGCATCCTCGATTTCACCGTGCCGGCCGCGACCATCGCCAATGTCGCCATCGCCGCCGAGCGCGGCATCGCGCACATCATCGGCACCACCGGCCTGTCGGCGTCGGACGACGCCGTCATCAAGAGCGTCACCAAGCGCGCCATCGTCGTGCAGTCCGGCAATATGAGCCTCGGCGTCAATCTGCTGGCGGCGCTGGTCAGACAGGTCGCGAAGTCGCTCGACACTGGCTTCGACATCGAGATCCTCGAGATGCACCACAAGCACAAGGTCGACGCGCCCTCCGGCACCGCCTTG
This sequence comes from Bradyrhizobium sp. ORS 285, assembly GCF_900176205.1. NCBI lineage: Bacteria > Pseudomonadati > Pseudomonadota > Alphaproteobacteria > Hyphomicrobiales > Nitrobacteraceae > Bradyrhizobium > Bradyrhizobium sp. ORS 285. The sequence goes on along the minus strand of NZ_LT859959.1, from coordinate 7,446,397 downwards.
ATGCTGGGACGCGCCGCCGCCGACGGCCGCGGCATCTCGCTGGAGGACCACTCCGCCCGCGGCCGCGACGGCCTCACCGGCGAGCGCCGCACCGGCGACATCGGGTTTGCGTCGCTGCGCGGCGGCACCGCGGCCGGCGATCACAGCGTCATCTTCGCCGGTCCGTCCGAGCGCCTCGTGCTGTCGCACCAGGCCGAGGACCGCATGATCTTCGCCCACGGCGCGCTGAAGGCGGCGCTGTGGGCCCATGGCAAGCCGCCGGGCTACTACACGATGGACGACGTGCTCGGCCTCAAGGACCTGTTCTAATCAAACCAAGTGGATCTCTAAGCAATGAGCGAACGTCTCCTGGTGCTGGTGCGCCATGGCCAGAGCGAGTGGAACCTGAAGAACCTGTTCACCGGCTGGAAGGATCCTGACCTCACCGCGCAGGGTGTCAGCGAAGCCAAGGACGCCGGCCGCAAGCTGAAGGCGCATGGCCTGTCGTTCGATGTCGCCTTCACCTCCGAGCTGACCCGCGCCCAGCACACCCTGAAGCTGATCCTCGATGAGCTCGGCCAGCCCGGCCTGCCGACGTCCAAGAACCTCGCGCTGAACGAGCGCGACTATGGCGACCTCTCCGGCCTCAACAAGGACGACGCCCGCGCCAAATGGGGCGAGGAGCAGGTCCACGTCTGGCGCCGCTCCTACGACGTCCCCCCGCCCGGCGGCGAAAGCCTGAAGGACACCCTCGCCCGCGCGCTGCCCTACTACGTCCAGGAGATCCTGCCCGGCGTCCTCAACGGCCAGCGCACCCTGGTCGCCGCCCACGGCAACTCGCTCCGCGCCTTGATCATGGTGCTGGAGAAGCTGACGCCGGAAGGCATTCTGAAGCGCGAGCTCGCCACCGGCGTGCCGATCATCTACCGCCTCAAGGCGGATTCGACCGTGGAGTCGAAGCTGGACCTGGCGGGCTAACAGTCGCAAGCGCGACCAGCCCCGTCAGTTGACGGCGCCCTCCATGAGTTGAAGCGCCACTCTCCGCCCCGTCACCAGTGCCCCCCTCGCCCCGTTCTTACGGGGAGAGGGCTGGGGTGAGGGGCCGCCCCACGGGAAGTGCCTCTTCAAAGCCCCCAACGACGCGGCTAATTAGTTAGCTCGTCATGCCCGGGCTCGTCCCGGGCATCCATCTCTTTCGCAAGACTCTTTCCAAGACGATGGATGGCCGGGTCAAGCCCGGCCATGACGGACTGGGTGACCCAACTACGACCGTAGCTGACGCCACGTCGTCCGCAGGCACGCGCCACCACACGTCCCGTCACCGGCCCCGCCGATCATTCCCCGATTCACATCTCAAACAGCCCCGCCCACGGCTCCACGACCTCGCGGCGCATCCGCCCGAGTCGTGCTCCAACCATGTCCCTCCGAACAATCGAGAGGGCGCAGGGAATGCCGGATGCTGGCCGCACCCATGGCCCGCCTGCAGAAGTAAAAGCAGGCGGCAGTCACCACAGGTTCAGCCGAGAACAACCGGCATTCCCTGCGCGATGGTCTTCACGCTTATACGCAGTCTCCCTGGTGCGCCGGGCTTGTTGGCCACCATGCCGCGACAATGCTTGCGCATTGCGCGGGTGACACCAGCGTCGGGGTGTCAGGACGCTGCGACTTCACGTCCACGGTCCAGCCGTTCGTCGGCGCGCCAGAAGACACGCTGCGGCAGACCGCGGCCATCGCCTCCCCACCTCGCGTGTCGTGACGATCGCGCGCAACGCCCCTCTCGTTGAGGCGGGACGGAAAGATAGAAACATGATTTCCGAAAAATAGCAATAGAAATATGTTTAAAGGAAGTCGTTACAACCAAGATGGCCAATGTGCCTCTCGATGACGCTTCTAGCCCATTCGTCCGTCGCCTTCGTTCTTGCGACGCCGCCGCGAGGCCCGCAGGCACTCGAAGGCCAAGTAACCAACCATCAGTACAATGATGAGGATCCAGACGTAGTCGCCGGGATGGCGCTTCACTGCTTGAAACGCTGCGACCACCACGAACATGACCGCGAACCATGTGTCGACGTCGTGCCCCATCGGGTCAATCTCCAGAGTGAGCTTAGCGCTGGTCGCCGCGCGACGGTGCGGATCTTGAGGTCAGGGCCTATCCGTTAGGGTATGCCCGCAAGTACAGGTCCATCGCAGCTAATAGTCTGTCCGAAAGGGACTAATTCTATCAACGGACAAGCAATGTGTCGAAGGATACCCTACCCCATCCCCACCTGCCCAGCCTCCCACCCGATCATCGCCTGCTTGCGCGTCAGCCCCCAATGATACCCCGTCAGCGCGCCGGTCTTGCCGAGCGCACGATGGCACGGCACCACGAACGAGATCGGGTTCTTGCCGACGGCCGCGCCCACCGCCCGCGACGCCTTCGGCGACTCCAGCCTTGTCGCGATGTCCGAGTAGCAGACGGCGCGGCCCATGGGGATCTTGAGCAGGGCTTCCCAGACGCGGACCTCGAAATCGGTGCCGATCAGGACGACGCGCAGCGGCTGCTCGGGGCGCCAGTGGTTCTTGTCGAAGATGCGCTGCGCCAGCGCTGCGGTGCCGGGGACGTCCTCGATATATGCGGCGCGGGGCCAGCGGCTCTTCATGTCGGCGAGCGCGGATGCTTCCTCGCCGGGGTCGGCGAAGGCGAGGCCGGCGAGGCCGCGCGGGGTGGCCATCACCAGCGCCATGCCGAACGGGCAGGGGTGGAAGCCATAGCGCAGCGTCGTGCCGGCGCCGCCGGTCTTCCATTCGCCGGGAGACATCGCCTCGTGGGTGACGAACAGATCGTGCAGGCGGCCGGGGCCTGAGAGGCCGGAGTCGAGCGCGGCGTCGAGCACGCTGGCCGAGCCCTTCAGCAGGCCCTTGGCGTGGTCGAGCGTCAGCGCCTGCATGAACGCCTTCGGCGTCAGCCCGGCCCAGCGCCGGAACAGATGGTGCAGCTCGTCCGGCGTCAGGCTGGCGGCGTCGGCCATGTCCTCGATGGTCGGCTGCCGGCGCCAGTGCTCCGAGATGAACGCGATCGCGCGGCGCACGGCGTCGTAGTCGCGCAGCGCTGCGGATTGTTGCGGGCCCGGCTTGGCCAGGGCGGAATCGTGAATGGCGAGGGTCATCATGGCTTCGGATGTAGGGCGGCCGGGGAGGGCACTCCACCCGATTTCTGATTGGGGGGCTAGGGGTGGATCGGTGGGCCCGGCAAGCGCGGCGATCTCCGTCCACCTCTCCCGGCGGGAGAGGTCGGATGGCATCGCAGATGCCATCCGGGTGAGGGGTCCAGGTGAGAGCGATCGTGCGGATGGACCCCCTCACCCGGCGCTGCGCGCCGACCTCTCCCCGGCGGGGAGAGGTGAACGGGGTGCGCGGCGCGGGCGGTCGACCTCGCCCTGCGCGCGGGGAAAGGTAGGATTGCATCGAAAGATGCAACTGGGTGAAAGGGGCTTTCCGCACGGCCGGTGGGTGGGGCGGCCCCTCACCCCAACCCTCTCCCCGTGAAGGGCGGGGAGAGGGAGCGCAGCTGCGCTCGGGGTTGGCAGTTCGACTCGAACGGAGGTTGGGGCCGCTAAAGCGGATTGAGCACCGGCCCGCGTTTCGCAGCCTGCAAGCCGGCCGTCAGTGCCTTTGCGAAGCTCGCTTTTTCCTCCGGCCCCAGAAAGCTCGCGATGGCGACGCGCTGGCCCCGCGCCACCAGATAGAGGTGCTCGATGCCGAACTCTTCGTGGGTTTCCTGGTCGAGGCGGACCCAGAGCGGGTTGAAGCGCCATTCCATGACGTGGCCCTTGTGGCTCACCCGACGAAGGCGCAGCTCGGTGAGCGTGATGGAGACGTCCTCATAGGCGTTGGCACGGCGGAAGTTGACGTGGAAGGCCCAGTAGATCGCGAGCGCGTCGAGGCCGAAGAAGCCGAGCACCGGCCAGGCGCCCATCATGACCGAGGCGATGCCGCCGACGAAGCTGATGGCGCAGACCACGGCCATCAGCACCAGAAAGCCGGTGCGGCCGAGCGAGCGATGCGGCCTCAGCCGGGCCGAGAACAACTCGGGATCAGCGGCGTCGTTGCCGGTCTCATGATACGCAAAAGCATTGCCTGGCGTCATGGGGCCTCAGTATACCCGGATCATGGCCAAAATCACCCGCCCCCAACGCGCCAAGCCGGCCCCGGTTCGCACGCCCGCCAAAAAGGCGGCCAAGGCTGCGCCGGGAGCAGCGTCCAAATCCATCTCCAGAACGGTCAAGAAGGCTGCCAAGATCAGCCCGGCGGCCAAGCCTTCTTCGCCCAAGCCTTCTTCGCCCAAGGCGAAGGCAGGCTCGGTCAAGCCGGTCAAGACAGCGTTGAAGGCAACCAAACCCTGGACGCCGGCGGAGATCCGCGAGGCGTTCAGCCGGTTCGCGCAGGCCAATCCAGAGCCGAAGGGCGAACTCGAGCACGTCAACCCCTACACCTTGCTGGTCGCCGTGGTGCTGTCGGCGCAGGCAACCGACGCCGGGGTCAACAAGGCGACGCGGCCGCTGTTCGCGGTTGCCGACACGCCGCAGAAGATGCTCGCGCTCGGCGAGGACACCGTGCGCGACTACATCAAGACCGTCGGCCTGTTCCGCACCAAGGCCAAGAACGTGATCGCGCTGTCCGAGATGCTGATCGCCGAGTTCGGCGGCGAGGTGCCGCGCACCCGCGCGGAGCTGGAGTCGCTGCCGGGCGCGGGGCGCAAGACCGCGAATGTCGTGCTCAACATGGCGTTCGGCGAGCACACGATGGCGGTCGATACCCACGTGTTCCGCGTCGGCAACCGCACGGGACTGGCGCCAGGCAAGACGCCGCTGGAGGTCGAGCTCGGGCTGGAGAAGGTGATCCCGGCCGAGTTCATGCTGCACGCCCATCACTGGCTGATCCTGCACGGCCGCTACACCTGCCTCGCCCGCAAGCCGCGCTGCGAGCTGTGCCTCATCAAGGACCTCTGCCGCTGGCCGGAGAAGACGGCCTGAGGCGACGCGCAAGTCGAGGCGGCCCACTGTCACCCTCCCCTGGAGGGGGAGGGTCGGCTCATAGGCGCGGAGCGCGTATGAGCCGGGGTGGGGTGATCTCTCCACTCGCACCGGTGTCCGCGGCTTCACCCCACCCCGCTCGCCCGCTTCGCGTGCGATCGACCCTCCCCCTCCAGGGGAGGGTGAGACCGAGATCGCGGTCGAGCTCTCGCCATCTCCATCGCTGTCATGCTCTGCCCCGGGTCTGTCCTTCTCCACCGATGACAGCCGGGCCTACGTGAAGCTCCCTTTCAGGTTGCATCTCCAAATCGCATTTGACAGTCACTTTAGCGTCACGCTCCGACGCGCTCTCACCATGGCCGGGCCACATCGCCGCCCGCATTGGTCATAAGATGAAACCCGTAATCCGGGCGATGTGAGTGGCGCGTGATGATGTCCGCGTTCTCGGAGTTTTGTGCGCCGGGACGGGGAAGGATCAGTTGCATGGACACCACCGCCGCACTCGTGTCGCTCGCGACCGCCGTGCCACCGCATCAGTTCCGCCAGAACGAGGTGATGGAGGCGGCGCGCGTGGTGCTGTCGCCGCGCTTTCCGCAGTTCGATACGATGGCGAGCCTGTTCGCGAACACCGGCATCCGCCAGCGCTACGGCGTCAAGCCGATCGAATGGTACATGGAGCGCCGCGGCTGGCCGGAGCGCACGGAGGCGTATCTTGACGGCGCCGAGGCTCTGTTCGTGGAAGCTGCTAACAAGGCGCTGGCGCAGGCCGATCTCAAGGCCGATCAGATCGACACCATCGTCAGCGTGAGTTCGACCGGGATCGCGACGCCGACCCTGGAGGCGCGCGTCGCCGGCCGCATGGGCTTTCGCTCCGACGTCTCGCGCGTGCCGGTGTTCGGGCTCGGCTGCGCCGGTGGCGTCTCCGGCCTGTCGATCGCCGCGCGTCTCGCACAGGCGCGGCCCGGCACCAACGTGCTGTTCGTGACGTTCGAATTGTGCACGCTCGCGGTGCGTCATGACGAGCTGAGCAAGGCCAACATCGTGGCGCTGAGCCTGTTCGGCGATGGCGCTGCCGCCGCGATCCTGCGTGCCGGCGATGGCGGCGTGACGCGCGTCGAGGCAACCGGCGAGAAGCTGTGGCCAGATACGCTTGATATCATGGGCTGGAGCGTCGATCCCGAGGGTTTTGGCGTGATCTTCCAGCGCACCATTCCGGACTTCGTCACCGAGAACATGGGCCCGGCGGTCAACGAGATCCTCGGCAACATGAAGCTCTCCGCCACCGACGTCGATCGCTTCGTCTGCCATCCCGGCGGCGCCAAGGTCATATCAGCGCTGGAGCGCGCGCTGTCGATCGGGCAGGGCACGCTCGATCATGAGCGCGAGATCATCGCCGACTACGGCAACATGTCGGCACCGACCGTGCTGTTCGTGCTGGAGCGCGCGCGTGCGCAAGGCCTGCCGCCGCGCTCGGTACTGACGGCGCTCGGACCCGGATTCACCGCCAGCTGCGTTTCACTGAGGCACGCCGCATGACCTTCGCCGCCTTCGTCCTCGCCCTCGTCACGATGCAACGGCTCGGCGAGCTCGTGCTCGCCCGCCACAATACGAAGCGCCTGCGCGCGATGGGCGCGGTCGAGGTCGGGGCGGATCATTATCCCCTCATGATCTCGATGCATGCGGCCTGGCTGGTGTCGCTGTGGCTGCTCGGCATCGACCAGGATGTCGATCCCTGGCTGCTGTCGGGCTTCGTGGCGCTGCAGGGCCTGCGCTGGTGGGTGCTGGCGACCTTGGGGCCGCGCTGGACCACGCGCATCATCATCCTGCCGGGCGCGCCGCTGGTGACGGACGGGCCGTATCGCTACATCTCGCATCCGAACTACCTAGTCGTCACCGCCGAGATCGCGCTGCTGCCGCTGGCGCTGCATCTGCCGCTGATCGCGCTGATCTTCTCCGGGCTGAATGCGGCGGTGCTGTTCATCCGCATCCGCGCCGAATCCGAGGCGCTGTCCGGCGTTGCTGGCGGTGGCGTGGGCGGCGGCCAGACCGCATGAGTGCTGCGGCCGCGCCGGAGGATAAGCCCAGCCTCGCCACATGGCTCGGCTTCGTCCTGATGTGCGTCGGCATGTTCATGGCGATCCTGGACATCCAGGTGGTGGCGACGTCGCTGCCGACCATTCAGGAGGCGCTCGGCATCACGCCGGACGCGATGAGCTGGATTCAGACGGCGTATCTGATCGCCGAGATCATCGCCATTCCGCTGACCGGCCTGCTGACGCGCGTGTTCACCTTGCGCTGGCTGTTCGTCGGCGCCGTCAGCGTGTTCACGCTGGCGTCGCTCGGCTGCGCGCTGAGCGTCAGCTTCCACATGCTGCTGGCGTTCCGCGTGCTGCAGGGCTTCTTCGGCGGGCTCCTGATCCCCGTGGTGTTCTCCGCGGTGTTCCTGCTGTTTCCGTCGCGGCTGCATGCGATGGCGACGACGATCGGTGGCGTGGTCGCGGTGCTCGCGCCGACCATCGGTCCCGTCGTCGGCGGCTTCATCACCAACACCTGGTCCTGGCCCTGGCTGTTCCTGATCAACATCGTCCCCGGCATCATCGCGGCGGCGGCGACGCCGGCGCTACTGCCGAAGCAGGACATGAATCCGGAGGAGCTCGACAAGTTCGACCTGCTGGCGCTGCTGCTGCTCGCGGTGTCCCTGGCGAGCCTCGAGCTCGGGCTGAAGGAGGCGCCGAAGGGCGGCTGGCTGTCGTCGAACTGCCTCGCGCTGCTGGTGCTCAGCGCCTCGTGCCTGACGCTGCTGATACAGCGCCTGCTGGCATCTAGCGATCCGATCCTGCGCATCGGCAGCTTCCACCGCCGCTCCTTCACGCTCGGCTGCCTGTCGAGCTTCTGCCTCGGCATCGGCCTGTTCGGCTCGGTCTATCTGATGCCGGTGTTCCTCGCCTTCGTGCGCGGCCATGATGCGTTCGAGATCGGCAAGATCATGCTGGTGACCGGCGTCGCACAGCTGGTCGCTGCTCCCATCGTCACCGCGCTCGACGGCAAGGTCGATGCGCGGCTGCTGACGGCGTTCGGCTTCGCGCTGTTCAGCGCCGGCCTTGCCGCTAGCGCATTCCAGCCGCCGACTGCGGACTATCAGGAGATGTTCTGGCCGCAGGTGGTGCGCGGCGTCGGCATCATGTTCTGCCTGCTGCCGCCGACGCGGATCGCGCTCGGCGATCTGCCCCCGGCCGAGGTGGCGGACGCCAGCGGCCTGTTCAATCTGATGCGCAATCTCGGCGGCGCCATCGGCATCGCGCTGATCGACACCATCATCTATGGCCGCGTCACCCTGCACGCCCAGGCGTTCCGCGACCGGTTGATGGCCGGCGACAGCGCCGCGGCCAAGGCGATCGGGCTGGCGCCGGAGCTCTTGCGCAACCGTCCCCGCAACATCTCCGAGGAGCAGGCGATCGCCTATGTCCGGCCGCTGGTGGAGAAGGCCTCGCTGGCGCTGTGCGTCAACGAGGCCTGGTCGCTGCTCGCCGGCATCGCGCTGCTCGGCTTCCTCTTGATTCCGTTCGCGCGCAACAAGAAGGCCGACGCGTCGCCGCGGATGGTGGCGCTAGAGGCTGCGCAGCCGGCGCTCCGGCGACGGCTCGATCAGCTCGGGTCGCGGTCCTGACAGCCGCTTGTGCAGGTGGACCATGAAGGCCATGCCGAACAGCGGTGTCGCCAGGTTCACGATCGGGATCGTCACGAAGGCCGCGATGATCAGCCCGGCGGTGAACACCGTCACCGCATTGTCCCGCCGCATCGCCTTGGCCTCCGCTGGCGGCCGGAAGCGCATCGCGGCGAGCTCGAAATATTCGCGGCCGAGCAGCCATGCCGTGGCGATGAAGAAGATCACGAAGCCCGCGCCCGCGAGGAACACAAAGGGCAGGGCGATCAGGTAGACGAGGATCGTGAGGCCGGCGGCCTTGAGGCCTTCGGCAATCGCGATGCCGAACGGCAGCGCGACGCCGGGGCGTTCGGCCGGATAATGCTCGCGCTCGACCAGATCGGCGACATCGTCAACAAAGAGGCTCGCGATCAGCGAGGTGATCGCCGGCATCAGCATGATGCCGCCGAACACGACGCCGAAGCCCGCCGCGATCGAGATGATCCAGGTCAGCACCTCCAGCGCGCCATGCGAGCCAGGCCCGAGCATCGCTTCGGCCCAGCCCTCGCCGGCGGTCGCGAGCCAGCTCAACGCCCGCTGCAGCCCGATAGCGAGCACGGTGATCAGCACCAGCGACAGCCCGATCGAGCGATACAGAATCGAGCGCATCGGCGGCGACAGCATCTGCGATAGCGCCTTCACGGCGGCGTCGATCATGGCGGTGGACCTCTCTGCGAGACACGCGACAGGAGTTAGACATGGCCGAGGGGTTCGGCAAGCCCGTCCTCCCCACCGCAAGAGGATGCGCCCCCACTGCTTCCTCCGTCATTGCGAGCGTAGCGAAGCAATCCAGGATGGTGGGCGGGACTCTGGATTGCTTCGCTGCGCTCGCAATGACGTGGATAGACCATTCCCTATAAGCTAATCCCTCATGGTGAGGAGCGCGCCCCTTGGCGCGCGTCTCGAACCATGAGGCCTCAGCGGCCAGGCCTCACAATCTCGTCGCCCGCAGCCGCAGCGCGTTGCCCACCACGCTCACCGACGACAGCGACATCGCGGCGGCGGCGATGATCGGCGACAGCAGGATGCCGAAAACGGGGTAGAGAACGCCCGCCGCGATCGGAATGCCGGCCGCGTTGTAGATGAACGCGAAGAACAGGTTCTGGCGGATGTTGCTCATCACGGCCGCCGACAGCTTTCGCGCCCGCGCGATGCCGCCGAGATCGCCTTGCAACAGCGTGACGCCGGCGCTCTCCATCGCCACATCCGTGCCGGTGCCCATGGCGATGCCGACATCGGCGGCCGCCAGCGCCGGCGCGTCGTTGACGCCGTCGCCGGCCATCGCCACCACCTTGCCGCTGGCGCGCAGCCGCGCGACGACAGCGCTCTTCTGGTCCGGCAGCACGTCGGACTCGACCTCGGTGATGCCGATTTTGCGCGCGACCGCCGTCGCCGTGGTGCGGTTGTCGCCGGTCAGCATGATCGCCTTGATGCCGTCAGCGGCGAGCGCCTTCAGCGCGTCCGGCGTCGATGCCTTGACCGGATCGCTGATCGCGAACAGCGCCGCCGGCTTGCCGTCGACCGCCATCGTGATCACCGTGGCGCCGTCCTCGCGCAGCCGCTTGCTCTCGACGCCGAGCGTGTCGGTGATGATGCCGAGCGACGCCAGATAGGTCGGGTTGCCGAGCACGATCGCCTTGCCGTCGATATCGCCGCGCGCGCCCTTGCCGGTCGGCGCGTCGAAGTTCTTCACGTCGGCCAGCTTGAGCTTGCGCTCGGTCGCATGCCGCACGATCGCCTCGGCGAGCGGATGCTCGCTGGCGCGCTCAACGCTGGCGGCGAGCCGCAGTGCCTCCGCTTCGTCGACGCCCTGTGCGGTCACGATGCTGGTCACCTTCGGCTTGCCCTCGGTCAGGGTGCCGGTCTTGTCGACGACGAGCGTGTCGACCTTCTCCAGCCGCTCCAGCGCCTCGGCGCTCTTGATCAGCACGCCGGCTTGCGCGCCGCGGCCGACACCGACCATGATCGACATCGGTGTCGCCAGGCCGAGCGCGCAGGGGCAGGCGATGATCAGCACGCTCACGGCGGCGACGAGGCCGAAGGCGAAGCGCGGCTCGGGGCCGAAGGCGTACCACGCGACGAAGGCGGTGATCGCGGCGGCGATGACCGTCGGCACGAACCAGCCCGCGACCTGGTCGGCCAGCCGCTGGATCGGCGCGCGCGAGCGCTGCGCATCGGCGACCATCTGCACGATCTGCGACAGCAGGGTCTCGCGCCCGACCTTGTCGGCGCGCATCACGAAGCTGCCGGTCTGGTTCAAGGTGCCGGCGATGACGCGCTCGCCTTCGTCCTTGGTCACCGGCATCGATTCGCCCGTCACGAGTGACTCATCGAGCGACGAACGGCCTTCCAGAATGATGCCGTCGACCGGCACCTTCTCGCCGGGCCGCACGCGCAGGCGATCGCCGACCGCGAGCTCGGCGATCTCGACCTCATGATCATTGCCGTCGGCGTCGAGCCGCCGTGCCGTCTTCGGCGCGAGCTGCAACAGCGCCTTGATCGCCCCCGAGGTCGCCTCGCGTGCGCGCAACTCCAGCACCTGGCCGAGCAGCACCAGAATGGTGATGACCGAGGCCGCCTCGAAATACACCGCGACAGTGCCGCCATGGCCGCGGAAGGCAGGCGGAAACGCCTGCGGCATCAACGTCGCGATCACGCTGTAGACATAGGCCACACCCGTGCCCATCGCGATCAGGGTGAACATGTTGAGATTGCGGGTCTGGATCGACTGCCAGCCGCGCACGAAGAACGGCCAGCCGGCCCACAGCACCACCGGGGTCGCCAGCGCGAACTGGATCCAGTTCGACAGCATGGGGTCGATCAGGCCGTGGCCGCCGACGAGATGCCCGCCCATCTCCAGCACAACCACGGGCGCGGCGAGCACTGCACCGATCCAGAACCGCTTGGTCATATCGGCGAGTTCGGGGTTGGGCGCGTCATCGAGGCTGATGACATCAGGCTCCAGCGCCATGCCGCAGATCGGGCAGGTGCCCGGCCCTTCCTGCCGGATCTCCGGATGCATCGGGCAGGTGTAGATTGTCCCCGCCGGCATCTCCGGCGGCGGCTCGCGCTCGCCGAGATATTTGTCGGAATCAGCGGCGAACTTGGTGCGACAGCCAGCGGAGCAGAAATGGAAGGTCTGGCCGTGATGATCAAAGCGGTGCTTCGACGTCGCGGGGTCGACGCTCATGCCGCAGACCGGGTCGATGACCTTGGTCGCGTCGTGGACGTGATGATCGTGGCCGCCGCAGCATGAGCCCGCCTCTACGGGAGCAGCGGCCGGTACCAGATATTTAGCGGGATCGGCTGCAAACTTGGTCCGGCAACCCGCCGAGCAGAAGTGGAAGGTCTCGCCGTCGTACTCGAAGCGATGTTTCGACGTCGCCGGATCGACTGACATGCCGCAGACGGGGTCTGTCACTTTGACGGGCTGAGGCGGCGCGGAACCGTGACTGCCGCAGCAGCCGCTGGCCTCATTCGCGGGCACGGCATGATCACTGCAACACGCCTCTGCAGGGGACTCGTTGTGTCGTGTTTCCACCGCGCCGGCGCGCGATCCACAGCCGCATCCGCCGGCCGCGCCCGCTGCGGCACCATGCCCGTGTCCGGTTTCCGACATGCCAGCCTCGCCTCTTGAAACCTATACCCTGTAGGGGTATATAGAGCCCATGCGCGACGACATCAAGACTTCCTGCCAGAAACGTTTGAGCCGGATCGAAGGGCAGGTCAGGGGCCTGTCGAAGATGGTCGAGGACAATCGCTACTGCATCGACATCGTGACGCAGATCTCCGCGGTGCGGGCGGCGTTGCGCCGGGTCGAAGAAGAGATCCTCCGCGACCACGTCTCCCACTGCGTCGAGCACGCGATCGCGTCGGGCGACAAAGCCGATCAGCGGCAGAAGATCGCGGAGTTGATGGATGTGATCAGCCGGTCGGATCGGTAATCTTGGTCATTAAAGCGCGAGCCCTGAGCCACGAACGCCGTGTACCTCCCCCCGCGTGCGGGGAGAGGTCGGATGGCATCGTGAGATGCCATCCGGGTGAGGGGGCTCTCCGCGAGTCCGGTGCTTGTGGCTGCCCCTCACCCCAACCCTCTCCCCGTAAGAACGGGGAGAGGGAGCACACGGCCTAATGAGCGCGTGCTCGAATCCGACTTAGATGCAGCTAGCTAGAGCTCAAATCGCAACCTTACGGCGGCTCCGTGCGGCCGGGCGCGGCGCCTGCTTTCGCACCGGCTCGGCGACCAGGAAATGCTCGTTGACGACGAGCCGCTCGATCACCTTCTCGAGCATCACTTCCTCAGCCGCAATCGGCTGCGCCGCTTCTTCGTCAGCCGTCTCAGGAACGAGCGGCGGCGCTGCGACGGATCCTGGAAACACGGCGAATTCGCCCGCTACCTCCGCGAGCGGCTTCTGTTTGTCGGCCCAGTGCAAGGTCGTGTAGTCGAAGCCGTTGACGATGGTCGGCTTGACGATCTCGAAGTAGGGCGAGATGTCGAAGTCGCGCGGCATGTACAGCGATGAATCTCTGATATGCAGGATCTCGCGCTTGGCGCGCCGCGAGGGCGCGCGCGTGATCTTCGGCAGGATCGGGTAGCGCACCGCGTCGAACGCCTGCGCGATCAGCGCCGAGCAGATCATCTTGGTCGGATCGCCCGAACCGAGCGCGATCATGCGCCGCCGCCAACGCTGCGGGATCGGCAGCGGGATCAGGAAGCGCATCAGGTCGATGATGTTCTTGGTGTCGTAGCCGAAGCCGATGCGGTTGATGGCGTAGCGGCACACCGTGTGGCGGTCTTCGAAGGTGAGCCCAACGGGACGGCAGACGCGGGTGTGATAGGCGAAGTATTTCGACAGCGGCGCCGAGATCACGCCGTCGCCGACATAGGCCTCGACAAGCACATGCGGCTCGCCATCGGGCTCGACGGCGCCGTCGATCGGTCCGACATAGAGCGCGGCATGCGACCAGGTCGATTGGGTGAGATATTTGATGATGCCGGAGATGCGGCTGTTGCCTTCGACCAGCAGCACGTCGCCGGGCTGGACGTCCTTGCGGAGGTAATCAGGATCGCTGGGCGTGAACGGCTCATAGCCCGGTATCTCCTTCTGGAGATAGGCGGCAATCAGCTTGCCGATCTGGTCGAGCACGATACCCATGACGGTCCCCGGGCGACCTTGACCGGCCGCTTGCCTTTGTCCCTTCTTCCATGATGGTCGATTGCGGTTGCAATTTGGTTCATAGTCGAAGCGTTCCCTGCGGCATCGCGTTTACCATTCTCGTTGCCGCGCTGCAGAAGATACGGCAAATTCCGTGGGACCCGCATCTCACAAAAGTTTTTGGAAACCATGTCATGAGCTTCACGCGCCGCGGCTTCCTCTCCGCTTCCGCGGCGCTGGCCGCTACGCCCCTTCTCAGCCGCGCGGCGCAGGCGGCAGTTCCGCGCGAGGCTGACATTGTCGTGATCGGAGCAGGCGCCGCGGGCATCGCCGCCGCGCGCCGGATCATGGCGGCGAACCGCAAGGTCTTGCTCCTCGAAGCCTCGGCGCAGATCGGCGGCCGCTGCAGCACCGATCTGACGACGTTCGGTGTGCCGTTCGATCGCGGTGCGCGCTGGCTGTTCAGTGCCGATAGCAATCCGATCGGCAAGCTCGCTCGCGGTGTCGGTCTCGACGTCGCTGCCGCACCCGTCGGCCAGAAGATCCGCGTCGGTCGGCGCAATGCGCGGCCCGGCGAGACCGAGCAGTTCCTGGCCGGCCTCGTGCGCGCGAATCGCGCTCTCGACGAGGCCGCACGCGGCAAGCTCGACACGTCCTGCGCGGCAGCCCTGCCGAAGGATCTCGGCGACTGGACCAACACCACGGCCTTCGTGCTCGGCCCCAGTGCGACCGGCAAGGATCTCGCCGATCTCTCGGTGATGGACAAGGCGCGCGCCCAGGATCGCAACGCGCCGCTCGCCTGCCGCCAGGGCCTGGGTACGCTGCTCGGCAAGCTCGGCGAGGGGCTTCCTGTGTCGCTGTCGACGCCGGCAAGCCGCATCGTGTGGAGCAACCGCGAGGTCGCGGTGGAGACGCCTGCGGGGCGCATCGCGACACGCGCCGTCATTCTCACCGTCTCGACCAACGTCCTCACCTCGGGCGCGATCAAGTTCGCACCGGAGTTGCCGAAACGGCAACTCGACGCGGCGGCCAAGCTCGGCCTCGGCAGCACCGATCACATCGCGCTGATGCTTTCGGGCAATCCGCTCGGCCTGTCGCGGGACGAGGTCATCGTCGAGCAAAGCAACTCCAATCGCACGGGCCTGCTGCTGGCCAATATCGGCGGCTCGTCGTTGTGCACGATCGACGTCGCCGGCAGTTTTGGTCGCGGGCTGTCGGCGCAGGGCGAGGCCGCGATGACCGCGTTCGGCAAGGAGTGGATCGGCAAGTTGTTCGGCAGCGAAGCCGCCGCGGCGGTGAAGTCGGCCGCGGCGACGCGCTGGAATCAGGTGCCCGGCGTGCTCGGCGCAATGTCGGCCGCCGCGCCTGGAAACCAGGGCGCGCGCAAGATCCTTGGCGAGCCCTTAGGGCCGTTGTATCTCGCCGGTGAAGCGACGCACGAGACGCTGTGGGGCACCGTCGACGGTGCCTGGGAGTCCGGCGAGCGTGCTGCCGAAGCCGCCCTGCGCCGCATCGGCGCGCTGAAGGATCCGGAGCCGGAGCAGGCGAACGAGCGCCAGCGTGGTCGTCGTCGCAAGGTGAGGTCAGCCTCGCCGGAGGATTGATCTCGGACGCAGGCGCGTAGGGTGGGCAAAGGCGCAGCCGCCCTCCGACCATATCCGAGATCGTGGAGGCGCCGTGCCCACCATCTTGCTGACGAGTTCGCGGATCGACGGTGGGCACGCGACCGCCTTCGGCGGCTGCTTTGCCCACCCTACGGAACTCAAACCGGCAGCTTCAGCTCCATCAGGTCCTTCGCGACGACGATGCGGCCCGTGTAGTTCTTCTTCACGTCGCGGGTCCAGTCCTCGTCGGTCACCTCGGGATCATCGCCGGGCACGAAGTGGCTGAGCACCAGCACTTTCACGCCCGCTGCGGCAGCGATGCGTCCGACGTCTTCCGTGGTGGTGTGGCTCTCCAGCAGATGCTTCTTCAACGTCGAGCCGTTCTTCGTCTTGAGGACGAGACGATCGACCGCCGGCACGTAGAGGCATTCGTGCACCAGCACGTCAGCGCCCTTCGCAAACTCCGCGAGCTTCGGGTTGTAGGCGGTGTCGCTGGAGAACACGATCGTGCCGTCCGGCGTCTCGAACTTGTAGGCAAAATTGTCGGTGATCGGCGGATGCGGCGTGCGGAAGGCGGTCACCGTTGCGTCCGCCGTCTTCACGACGATGCCGTCGGAATCGATGTCCTTCGCGACCAGCAGCGGCCGTGGGTCGGGGCGGCCCTCATCATCGATGCGGGTGTCGACGTCGAACTTGTTGGTTTCCCAGAAGCTCCGTGTCATCGCCTCCAGCCCCTTCGGTCCGAAAGACTGGATCGGTGTCGACAGTCCCGCGGCCCAGGCATTGTAGAACAGATTGCCGTATTCGAGATTGTGATCGGAGTGATGGTGGCTGATCAGGATGTACTTCACCGACGGGATCGGCACGCCGGCATTGACGAGCTGGCGGCTGACGCCCATGCCGCAATCGATCACGAACGGCGTGCCGTTGACGACGACGAGATTGGCCGGATTCGACGCGCCGACGCCGACCCGCGGGCCGCCCTTGGTGCCGAGGAAGACGATGCGCGTGCCGGTCTTGGCGCCTTGTGCGAAAACTGACGGTGCTGCTACGGCTCCAGCCGTGCCCAGCGCAAGCGACAGCATCGTGCGGCGGTTGATCATGGTGTCCTCCCGGTCGGTCTCGTTGCCCGGACGCTAGCCCCGGCCGAGCACGCCGTCGAGAGCCGGGAGTCCGAAGATGACAGCGATGGCAATCAGCGCGTAGCAGATGATGCGGAACACGCGCTCGCTGGCGCGGCCGAATAGTGAGGCGCCGCAAGCGACGCCGACCGCATACACCGGGCCAATGAGCAAGGAGAGCTTGAGCGAGTCCCAGGTGATCAGGCTGCTGGCGGCGTAGCTGACCATCGCGAAGCAGTCCGACGCCCCGAAGAACAGCACGATGTTCGCGCGCGCCATCTTCGACGGAACCGGCCGTCCCAGCCAATAGCCGACGATGGGCGGCCCGCCGGTCTGCGCCACGCCGCTGCAGAAGCCCGAGACCGCGCCGACGGCGACCGACAAAGCCGTGTACTCCCTGCCGCGATAGCGCCAGCCCGAGATCAGCAGCGCCAGCAGTGCGATGACGAAGCCCGTGATGATCCAGCGCACCGTCACCGGATCGAGCCGGGTGAGAAAATAGGTGCCGAGCGGCACGCCGACCAGTGCGCCGGCGACGATCACGGCCGTCGCCTTGCGGTCGGCGTTGCGCCAAGCGTTGGGCACCGTCGGCGCCATCGCCACGAAGTCGATCACCAGCAGCAGCGGCGCGACGAGGCGCGGTGCCGCGAAGCTGCTCGCCAGCGGCATGAAGATCAGCGCCGCGCCGAAGCCGGAGAAGCCGCGCGCGGTCGCGGCGATGAAGGCGACGATGGCCAGCGCCATCGTTGCGAACAAGGTGAGATCAGCAGGGATGAGCCCGGAGAGGCTCATCCGCGCAGCGTGCCGCCGGTCTTCTTAGCCACCTCCGCGGTGATCTTCGCCGCGACGGCGTCGATTTCCTCGTCCGTCATGGTCTTGTCGCGCGGCTGGAGGGTGACGGCGATCGCGACCGACTTCTTGCCGTCCTCGATGCCCTTGCCCTCATAGATGTCGAACACAGTGACGTCGCTGATCAGCTTCTTGTCGACGCCCTGCGCCGCCTTCACGATATCGCCGGCCTTGACCTTGCGATCGACGATGAAGGCGAAGTCGCGCGACACCGGCTGGAACGCCGAGAGCTCCAGCACCGGCTTGGCGCGGGTCGGCTTGGCCTTCGCGGCGGGAATACGGTCGAGGATGACCTCGAACGCGACCAGCGGACCGTCAGCCTTCAGCGCCTCCAGCGTGCGCGGATGCAACTCGCCGAAATGTCCGAGCACGTTCTGCGGTCCCATCTGGATCGTGCCGGAGCGACCCGGATGCATCCAGGCCGGACCGCCGCTGACGATCTGCAGCGATGCCATCGGCGCGCCGGCGGCCGCGAGCACCGCGAGCGCATCGGCCTTGGCGTCATACGCGTTCGCCGGTTGCGAGCCGGTCCAATGCCGGCCGAGACCCTTCGACGACGCGATGCCGCGGCGGATGCCGCTCGCAGCGACGAACTGATCCTCCGGGCGGTCGCCCTTGAAGATCTGGCCGACCTCGAAGATCGCGGCGTCGCCGAAGCCGCGATCTGCGTTGGCCTGCACGGTCGCGATCAGGCCCGGCAGCAGGCTGGGACGCATGTCGGAGAGATCCGATGCAATCGGGTTGGCGAGCGCGAGCTCCGTCTTGCCGCCACCGAACAATTCCGCCGCCGGCTTGGAGATGAACGACCAGGTGACGGCCTCGACCATGCCGCGCGCCGCCAGCGCACGCTTGGCGCGGCGGGTCCGCAGCTGCAGCGGCGTCAGCACCGGCTTGCGCGGCGCATCGCCACGCTCGAACGGCGTCATCGGCACCTTGTCGACGCCGACGATGCGAACGATTTCCTCGACGATGTCGGCCTTGCCATGGACGTCGCTGCGCCATGAGGGCACCGCGACCTTCATGACCGAGCCGGTGCCGGCCAGCGTGAAGCCGAGATGGGTCAGGATCCGCCGCATCTCCGGGAAGGGCACCTCGATGCCGGCGAGGCGCTTCACCTCGGAGATCGGAAAGTCGATGATGCGGTCGTCGCCATAGGCGTTGCCGACGATGACGTTCTCCGACGGCGTGCCGCCGCAGAGCTCGAGCACCAGCTTGGTCGCCATCTCCAGGCCCGGCACCATGAACGCCGGATCGACGCCACGCTCGAACCGATAGCGCGCGTCGGAATTGATGCCGAGCTTGCGGCCGGTCTGGGCGATGTTGATCTCGTTCCACAGCGCCGATTCGATCAGCACGTCGGTGGTATCAGCGTCGCAGCCCGAAGCCTCGCCGCCCATGATGCCGGCGAGCGATTCGACGCCGGCATCGTCGGCGATGATGCACATCGACGGGTCGAGCGTGTAGGTGCGGCCGTCGAGCGCGAGCAGGGTCTCGCCATCGCGCGCGCGGCGGACGACCAGATTGCCCTTGACCTTCTTGGCGTCGAACACGTGCAGCGGACGCGCGCGGTCGAAGGTCATGTAGTTGGTGATGTCGACCAGCGCATTGATCGGACGCAGTCCGATCGAGGTCAGGCGCTGCTGCAGCCATTTCGGCGACGGGCCGTTCTTGACGCCGCGCACCAGCCGCAGCGCGAAGCCCGGACACAGCTTGTCATCTTCCACCGCGACCTTTACGGGGCAGGGGAATTCGCCCTTGATCGGCTTGACGCCGGGGTCCTTGAGCTTGCCCATGTCGGCGGCGGCGAGGTCGCGCGCGATGCCGTGCACGCCGGTGCAGTCCTGACGGTTCGGCGTCAGATTGATCTCGAACTGGGGATCGCCGAGCCCGGCCCATTCCGCATAGGGGTTGCCGATCGGCGCATCCGCCGGCAGCTCCATGATGCCGTCGTGATCGTCCGAGATCTGCAGCTCGGCCGCCGAGCACAGCATGCCGCGACTCTCGACGCCTCTGATCGTGCCGACCGACAGCGTAATGTTCTTGCCGGGAATGTAGGTGCCCGGCGGCGAGAACACCGACACCAGCCCCGCGCGCGCATTCGGCGCCCCGCACACGACCTGCACCGGTGCGCCACCGTCGCCGGTGTCGACCATGCAGACGCGCAGCCGGTCCGCGTTGGGATGCTGCTCGGCGGAGACGACGCGCGCGATTTTATACGGCGCGAGCAGCTTCGCCTTGTCCTCGAGATGCTCGACCTCGAGGCCGATCATGGTGAGCTTGTCGGCGAGCTTCTCCACCGGCTCATCGGTGTCGAGATGGTCCTTCAGCCAGGACAGCGTGAATTTCATTGTCGAGCCCTTATGAGCAGCATCGCTGCCAGTTTTCTCCGGTTCTCATCATCGAGACGACCGAGGTCAGCAATTGCGCTGGAGGCCTGGTTGACCAGGGTTTCCGTCTCGACGAAATATCGCCGAAATGGCGCAGGATCATAGTCTGCGGTCTCGCGCTCCTGCTGCAGAAGAGCGAAGACGACACCGTAGCTGGCGACGGCAGACGGGAGATCCGCGAGATCTTTTTGGTTCGTAAGCGTCTTCTTGGTGCTCGTGTGGCTCAGTCCGCGATAAACACGGCTCCAGGCATCACTCTTCGAATGCGTGCCGCCGATCAAGGTATCGGCGCAAAGCCGGCACAGTGCATGAAACATCGCATAGTAAGCGGTGCTCACCGCGCGGCGCATGAAGGCCTCCCGGGGCCGACGCCCGGTCCGGCGACAGAGGTCTTGCGCAACCTCGATCAACCTGCCTTCGACGACGCTCATTCCCCGGTTTCCTCTTCCTCGTATTCCTCCTCGCCCTCGACGTGATGAGTCAGATACGGGAACCGGCTTTCACCCGATTTCTGCAGCGTGGTTCGCAAGGCCGTGAGCGCTCCGACGAGCACGTCTCCGCCCGGAAGGGTCGATCCACCCCGGTAGTTTGCGGTCAGAAACAGCGCGTCCTCATCGTCATGATCCTTGCCGGGGACCAGATCGACGTGGTCGAAACCGTATTGGCCGAGCAGATCCGCCAGCGTCTTTTCCGTGAGGCTCTTGACGTCATCGAGATTCATCCAACTCTCCTCTCGCTCACGTGCTCAATCCTCCCGCCAGGGTCGGCACCTCCAGCGGCTTGAAGCCGTAATGCGACAGCCAGCGGACGTCGCCTTCGAACAGCTGGCGCAGATCGCTCATGCCGTATTTCAGCATCGCGATGCGGTCGATGCCCATGCCCCAGGCGAAGCCTTGATATTCGTCGGGATCGATGCCGCAGGCGCGCAGGACGTTCGGATGCACCATGCCGCAGCCGAGAATCTCCAGCCAGTCCTCGCCCTCGCCGAAGCGGATCTCGCCCTTGTCGCGGCGGCACTGGATGTCGACTTCCAGCGACGGCTCGGTGAACGGGAAGAACGACGGCCGGAATTTCATGTTGATGTGGTCGACCTCGAAGAACGCCTTGCAGAACTCGTGCAGGATCCATTTGAGGTGGCCGAGATGCGAGCCCTTGTCGATGACGAGGCCCTCGACCTGGTGGAATTGCGGCGTGTGGGTCGCGTCCGAATCGATGCGGTAGGTGCGGCCCGGGCAGATCACGCGGATCGGCGGCTTCTGGGTCAACATCGTGCGCACCTGCACCGGCGAGGTGTGGGTCCGCAGCAGCATGCGCGAGCCGTCCTCCTTCGGATTGAAGAAGAAGGTGTCGTGCATCTCGCGTGCGGGGTGGCCTTCCGGGAAATTCAGCTTGGTGAAGTTGTAGTCGTCGGTTTCGACATCGGGGCCTTCGGCGATCGAGAAGCCCATGTCGGCGAAGATCGTGGTCAGTTCGTCCATCACCTGGCTGAGCGGATGGATGCGGCCGGTGTCGGCCGGCGTATCCTGCAAGGGCAGGGTGACGTCGATGGTCTCGGCGGCGAGGCGCGCGTCGAGCGCGGCGGCCTTCAGCACCTCGCGGCGCGCGGAGAGCGCCTGCGTGACCTTGTCCTTGGCGAGGTTGATCGCGGCGCCTTGCGTCTTGCGCTCGTCCGGCGACATCTTGCCGAGCGTGGCGAGCAGCGCCGAGATCGAGCCCTTCTTGCCGAGGGCGGCGACGCGCACCGCTTCCAGCGCGGCTTCGTCGCCGGCGGCGGCGATCTGGTCGAGGATCGAGGTTTCGAGCGAGGCGAGGTCGGACACGGGCAAGATCTCCGCGGGGCAAAGGCGGCTGGGTTGTCGCCGCGACGGCGACAGGGGTCAAGCGAAAGCAGCGATGTGACAAGACAGCAAAAAGCGGCCGAGAGCGTCGGCCGCTTTTGAAGTCCTCACGATGCGGAAGGCGATCAGGCGGCGAGCGCTGCCTTGGCCTTCACAACGATCGCCTCGAACGCGGCGGGCTCGTTGATCGCGAGATCCGACAGCACCTTGCGGTCGACGGTGATGCCGGACTTGGACAGGCCGTCGATAAATCGGCTGTAGGTGAGCTCGAACGGACGCACGGCGGCGTTCAGGCGCTGGATCCAGAGCGCGCGGAAGGTGCGCTTCTTGCGCTTGCGATCGCGGAACGCATACTGGCCGGCCTTCTCGACGGCGGCCTTGGCGGCGCGAATGGTGTTCTTGCGGCGGCCGTAGAAACCCTTGGCGGCCTTATAGACCTTCTTGTGCTTGGCGTGGGCGGTCACACCGCGTTTGACGCGAGACATGACGGAAATCCTTGTTCAGAGGTGATGACGAGCCGCGCCGTGCGCGGCCGGGTTCGGAAGCGAGAGGCCGGTCAGGCGTTCGGCAAGAAGTACTTCTTGACGTTGTCGCCGTCGGTCTTGAACAGCACGCGGGTGCCGCGCAGCTGCCGGATCTGCTTCTTGGTCCGCTTGATCATGCCGTGGCGCTTACCGCGCTGAGCGTGCATGACCTTGCCGGTCCCCGTCACCTTGAAGCGCTTTTTGGCGCCGGATTTGGTCTTCAGCTTGGGCATTTGGCTCTCCTTGATGCCAACGGCAAGCCGCCCGCGAAAGCGGCGCCGTCAGGCGAAAATGCTCGTTAGAGCGTTGGTTGTGCTCAGGTTTCGGACCCAAACGAGGATCCACCC
This sequence comes from Bradyrhizobium sp. ORS 285, assembly GCF_900176205.1. Lineage (NCBI taxonomy): Bacteria > Pseudomonadati > Pseudomonadota > Alphaproteobacteria > Hyphomicrobiales > Nitrobacteraceae > Bradyrhizobium > Bradyrhizobium sp. ORS 285. The sequence goes on along the minus strand of NZ_LT859959.1, from coordinate 7,423,874 downwards.
GCACAGGGACATCGCCACGGCAGCCCTTGATCAGCCGGGCGACGAAGGCCGCGCTTATGCCAGAGACGATCGAACTTGGCAACGTCGAACCATGGAATCAGCTATTCCGACCCATGATCAGCTTTCGTTAACCAGCCGGGGTCCGCTCATGGTCCGCATCATCCGTCCCGCTGCCGTCGCCGCTGTCCTGGCCGCGACCGCCGTCTCTCATTCCGCCCCGGCCCACGCCGCCGGGTTCGATGGTCCCTGGACCGTCCTGATCATCACCGAGGCCGGCAGCTGCGACCAGGGCTACAGCTTCCCGGTGCAGATCAGCGGCGGCCGCGTGACCTCGGCCGGCTCCGCCAACATCACCGGCACGGTCGGCCGCGGCGGCGCCGTCACGGTGCGGGTCTCGCAGGGCGGCTCCTCAGCCAGCGGTCACGGGCGGCTGGGCGACTCGTCCGGCTTAGGCCGCTGGAGCGGCAAGGGCTCGTCCGGCACCTGCAGCGGGCGGTGGCAGGCGACGCGGTCCTGAGCTCTCTCAAGAGAAAAGCCCGCCAACGCGTGGCGGGCCCGGTTTGAAGCGGGGTCCCTCGCCTCTCAGCGCGGGGCCAGAACCATGACGACCTGACGGCCCTCGAACTTGGCGTCCTGTTCGACCTTGGCGAACGCCGCCACGTCGGACTTCACCTTGTCGAGCAGCTTGGTGCCGATCTCCTGGTGCGCCATTTCGCGGCCGCGATAGCGCAGGGTGATCTTGACCTTGTCGCCCTCTTCGAAGAAGCGCTGCATTGCCCGCATCTTCACGTCGTAGTCGTGGTCATCGATCATCGGACGGAGCTTGATCTCCTTGATCTCGACGACCTTCTGCTTCTTGCGGGCCTCGGCGGCCTTCTTCTGCGCCGAATATTTGTACTTCCCGTAGTCCATGATCTTACAGACGGGAGGCGAATTGTTCGGCGAAATCTCGACCAGGTCCATGCCTGCTTCGATGGCCATCTTGATCGCGACGACGGTCTCGACCGTGCCGCGATTGGTGCCCTCGGCGTCGATCAGCTGGATCTGCGCATTGCGAATCTCATCATTGGTGCGCGGCCCGTCTTTGACGGCAGCGGGCGGGGCTCGATTAGGGCGGCGAATGGGTAGTTCTCCAAGGTTGTGGAAGAAGGCGGCTAGTTTGAAGGAAGATGCCTTTGCGGGCAAGGTCGCGCAGGCCCGGTGCGTCGAAATTCCGCCCAGCCTTCGCGGCACTTGCGTCGCACGCGCAGTCGGCGTGACGGCGTATTCCCCCAAAAGGGACCAACTGACCAGGACGGGCGCTCATAGACGCAGGCCGGGTCTCATGGTTCCGCCCGGGGACATAGAGTGCGCGCCCCGCTTTCGCAAGCCGCACGGCGTCCCGGCCGACCCGATTGACGGATGGGACCGGCTCGCCCACACAACGTCCGCCAGGGGGTAACGATCCATGAACCAAGCCATCGAATCGACCGATCTCCCCGCCTTCATCTCCGTCGGCGCCGGCGAAGCCGCGCGCCAGATCGCGGTGCGGGTGCGTCCGGGGACGCCGCCCGGGCTGTTCTGGCTCGGCGGCTTCAACTCCGACATGAAGGGCACCAAGGCGGTGGCGCTGGAGGCCTGGGCCGCCGAGCGCGGCCGCGCCTGCGTCCGGTTCGACTATTCCGGCCACGGCGAATCCGGCGGACGTTTCGTCGACGGCACGATCGGCCGCTGGCTGGAGGAGAGCGTCGCGGTGTTCCGGCAGTTCTGCCGCGGGCCGCAGGTGGTGATCGGCTCCTCGATGGGCGGCTGGATGGCGCTGCTGCTGGCGCGTGAGCTGTTGAAGCAGCCCGGCGAGGCTTCGGTGGCGGGTCTGGTCCTGATCGCGCCGGCGCCCGACTTCACCGAGGAGCTGATGTGGAAGGGCTTCTCGTCCGACATCCGCCGGGAGATCGAGACCAATGGCGTCTGGATGCGGCCATCGGAGTACGGCGAGCCCTATCCGATCACGCGGGCGCTGATCGAGGACGGCCGCAACCATCTCCTGCTGGGCTCCGCCATCAATGTCGGCTGCCCCGTCCGCATCCTGCAGGGTGCGCAGGACCCCGACGTGCCCTGGCAGCACGCCTTTGCGCTGGCGCACCGGCTGCCGGCGGAGGACGTGGTGCTGACCATGATCCAGGACGGCGATCACCGGCTGTCGCGGCCGCAGGATATCGCGCGGATGCTGGCCGCCGTCGGCGAGATGGGCTGAGGCGGCGGCGCTCAGCATCGGGCTTGCCATTCCGAGCGGACGCTGTCGTCGGCCTCGGTGGCGAGCGCGACCTCGGCGAATTTCGTAAAGCCCTGCGGGTCGAGGAGCTCTCCGAGCGCCCAGGCGGCGGCGCCGCGCACCAGCGGGTTCGGATCGGCCGTGAGCCGCTCTGCCGCCGGGATCAACGCGGCATCACCGGAGTTGCCGATCGCGATCAGCACGTTGCGCAGAAAGCGGTCGCGACCGATCCGTTTGACCGGTGACTTCGTGAACAGCGCGCGGAATGCGGCGTCATCGAGATGGGCCAGCTCGCCGAGGTCCGGGGCACGCAGCGCGTCGCGCGCCGCCAGCTTCGCCTCGCGCCCCTCCTGCGCGAACTTGTTCCAGGGGCAGGCGGCCAGGCAATCGTCGCAGCCATAGATGCGGTTGCCCATGGCTTTGCGGAACTCGCGCGGAATCGGTCCCTTATTCTCGATGGTCAGATACGAGATGCAGCGCCGCGCATCGAGGCTGTAGGGCGTGGGGAACGCCGCGGTCGGGCAGCTGTCGAGGCAGGCCCGGCACGAGCCGCAATGATCGCGCTCCGGCGCATCCGCCGGCAGTTCGAGAGTGGTGTAGATCGCGCCGAGGAATAGCCAGGAGCCGAAGCCGCGCGAGACGAGGTTGGTGTGCTTGCCTTGCCAGCCGAGACCGGCCGCTTCCGCCAGCGGCTTCTCCATGACGGCTGCGGTATCGACGAACACCTTCACATCGCCGCCTGTGTTGGCGACCAGCCAGCGCGCCAGCGCCTTGAGGTTCTTCTTGATGACGTCGTGATAGTCGTCGCCGCGCGCATAGACCGAGATCGCGGCGCGGCTGCGCTGGGCGAGGATGGCGCGCGGGTCTTCATCCGGTCCGTAATTGACGCCGAGCATGATGACGCTGCGGACGTCGCGCCACAGCGTCTTGGGATCGGTGCGCCGCGTCGGCTCGCGGGCGAGCCAGTCCATGTCGCCGTGCTGGCCCTCGGCGAGGAAGCGCTCGAAGGCGGCGATGCGCTCGGGGCTCACCACCGGCGCGGTGATGCCGATGCAGTCGAAGCCGAGCTTCAGCGCCTCGGCCGCCAGCGCCGCCTTGAGGGCGTCTGGCGCGGCGCCGCTCAGAAGTCGAGATCCACGTAGGTCCGCGACGCCGGCACGCCGGCCAGCCAGTCGGACAGCAGTGGCCGGAACGACGGCCGCGACTTCACCCGCGCGTACCACGCCTTCGCAGCGTCGTCCTCGATCCACGGCACGTCGCCGAGATAGTCGATCGCGGAGAGATGCGCCGCTGCGGCGAGGTCGGCATAGGTCAGGCGGTCGCCGGCGAGGAAATTGCGCCGCTGCGCCAGCCAGCCGATATAGGCGAGGTGATAGCGCACATTGGTCTTGGCGGCGCGAATCACGTCGGTCGAAGGCGGCCCGCCGCCATCCTCCTCGCTCATGAAGCGCTTGTAGATGCGCTCGGTGACCAGCAGGTTCGAGGCCTCCTCGAAGAACTTGGTGTTGAACCAGTCCATCAGACGGCGCACCTCGATGCGCTCGGCAGCCGTCGCCGGCATCAGCCTGCGGTCACCCGCTTCCGCCCCGCAGGTCTCGTCGAGGAATTCGGCGATCACGCCGACGCCCGGCACCGGCGGCATGTCTTCGACCGCCAGCACTGGCGTCGTGGCCGCCGGATTGAGCACCAGGAACGCCTCGCGACGCTCCCAGGCGCGTTCTTCCACCAGGCGCAGGTCGAGCCCGTATTCGCCGAGCACCAGCCGGACGAAGCGCGAATGCGGGCAGAAGGGATGGTGGTAGAGCGTGTACATGGAGCCTTTCGACGATCGCGCAGCGGCTTGGCACTTAACGAACAATCAACCACCGGATCGCACCGATGGATCGTCCCAATACCTGCGCAGGAGAGCCTGGCGCGATTCGGACCATTAGCGCATGGTCGGCGAAAGTGTAAGCAGTAGGGCGACGGGTCGGCATGCGGGAAATGACGTCTCGGGAACACGAATCGAGGTGGGAGGTCCGCGAGCCCGGCACGTCTGCGTTCTGATTCGTAGACCCGATCACGTCTCGGTTCATTCATCCGATGTGGCCGCTGCGAGCGCTTTTTGCAATTGCGGCCGCGGGCCGAATAGGCGAGAAGGGCGGCGTTTTTGCCGGCAATCCTGGATCCGATCATGATGTCAGATACGCTGCGGGCGGTGCTTCTCGGCATTGTCGAGGGCGTCACCGAATTCCTTCCGGTATCCTCGACCGGCCATCTCCTGCTCGCGGAGCGCTTCTTCGGCCTCGGCGAGGACGGATTCTGGAAGAGTTTTGCGATCCTGATCCAGCTCGGCGCCATCCTCGCGATCGTCGCGCTGTACTTCTTCAAGCTCACCCGTGTCGCCATCGGCGCTCTCACCAATCCCGACGACCGCCGCTTCATCATCGGCGTGCTGATCGCGTTCCTGCCGGCCGTGATCATCGGCCTCATCGCCGGCAAATACATCAAGGCGCTCCTGTTCGACCCCTGGGTCGTGTGCTTCTCGCTGATCGTCGGCGGCGCCATCCTGCTGTGGGTCGACCAGATCGACTTGAAGCCGAGAGAGCACGACGCCACGCGCTATCCGCTGCTGATGTATCTGTGGATCGGCGTCGCGCAGTGCCTCGCGATGATCCCCGGCGTGTCGCGTTCCGGCTCGACCATCGTGGCGGCGATGCTGCTCGGAGGCGACAAGCGCTCGGCCGCGGAGTTCTCCTTCTTCCTGGCGATCCCGACCATGGTCGGCGCCTTCGTCTACGACTTCTACAAGAGCCGCGCCGAGATGACGACCGATCACCTCGGCCTCATCGCGATCGGCTTCGTCGTCTCCTTCATCACCGCGATGATCGTGGTGAAGGCCTTCCTCGGCTACGTCACCCGCCACGGCTTCGTGCTGTTCGCCTGGTGGCGCGTCATCGTCGGCACGCTCGGCCTGATCGCACTGGCGCTGGGGAAGTAGTTACCGCGTAGGGTGGGCAAAGGCGCACAGCGCCGTGCCCACCGTTCTGACCGCGTATGCCGAAGCAAGGTGGTGGGCACGCTTCGCTTTGCCCACCCTACGGACCCCTCATGCATTCTTGCGCTGAAACTGTCCCGCCGGGCGGAAGCGCCAGAGATATTGCGGGCCGACCGCTTCGAGCGAATCCGGCGTGATGCCGAGGCCTTGCAACGTCAGCCCCGCCGCCTTCGCGGCCTCCGACACCACGTTGTCATGGCGCAGCAGCTCGACCTGGTCCGGCGTCAGCTTCAGCGGGCCCGGCGCGAATTGCAGGAACGCCGCCTGCAGCTTGGCGAGCCCGAACGGCAGCGGCAGCAGCATGCGGTCGCGGTCGGTGATGTCGAGGACGATTTTGAGGATCTCGCGGAAGCTCAGCACCTCCGGCCCGCCCAGCTCATAGGTCGCGCCCGGTTGCGCCTTGCCGTCGACGGCATCTGCCACCGCGGTCGCGACATCGCCAACATAAACCGGCTGCATCTTGGTCTCGCCGCCGCCGACCAGCGGCAGGAACGGCGCGATGCGCGCGAGGCCGGCGAAGCGGTTGGTGAACTGGTCTTCGGGGCCGAACACGACCGACGGGCGCATGATCACGGCCTCCGGCACCGCGGCCAGCGCCGCGGCTTCACCGGCGGCCTTGGCGCGGGCGTAGCTTGATGCCGATTCAGCGTCCGCGCCGATCGCCGAGACGTGCACCAGCCGGGCGCCCGCGGCGGCCGCGGCCTTGGCGACGGTGGCGGCGCCTTCCGCCTGCACGGCATCGAACGTCTGCGCGCCGCTCTCGGTCAGGATGCCGACGAGGTTGATCGCGACATGGCTGTCGCGCAGCGCCGCCGCGACCGAGTCGGGATAGCGCAGATTGGCCTGCACGGTGTGGATCTGGCCGACGCGGCCGAGCGGCTGCAGATGGCCGGCGAGCTCCGGCCGGCGCACCGCGACGCGGATGCGGTAGTCGCGCTTGGCCAGCGCACGGACGACGTTGCGGCCGACGAAGCCGGAGCCGCCGAACACGGTGACGAGGGTGTCCAGATTCGATGCCATTGGGATCATTCCTGGGATAGCCGGGCGGTCGATCCGCCCCGGACGAGAAGCCTGTCAGCGGCGATTCGCACCCCGCGGCCCGCCATCTTGCGCCGTTGTATAGCCCATCGCCCGCACCGCGGAAAAGGGAGCCGTGTTTTTTGCGCATGGTTCGAGAAAAATTGTCATCTTGGGCCTTCTGCGGTTTGACAAGCCGCCGTTCGATCCGTACACACCGCCCCCACATGCCCAGGTGGCGGAATTGGTAGACGCGCTGGCTTCAGGTGCCAGTGGCTTAACGGCCGTGAAGGTTCGAGTCCTTTCCTGGGCACCACGCTACGCTCTTCGAGCTTCGCGTGGCGCCGCCGAGCTGAGGCTTGGGTTTCATTCCCTCCCGCGATTGATCTGTCGATAAGAACTGCTGCCGCCATCCGTGCGGCGTAGGCGATCGTCACGCAGACCTTGCTCTAGCCGCGATCTTCGTTTCGAGCGAGGAAAACACCTCGTCGCACGTTGTCCAACGCCCCGCGTCGGCATCGGCGAGCCCGCGGGCGATTGCGCGGTCAAGGGCTGCGAGGCTCCGCCCGCGCTGGTGAACGCCTGATCGCAGCACCGCGTTCGTCGCTGGGAGTTCGCCATCATCTGACATGAGTTCTCTCCAATTGAGCCATGGTTGTCCTGGTGCGCGACGTTTTCAAGTCGCGTATCGCGACGCGCATTCTCGCCCGCGGCGTCCGCGGTCGGCCCCCCTCCCCCTCTTGCGGGGAGGGGTTGGGGGTGGGGGTCCGCGATTCCCGATCTGAGTGATGCGCTCATGTTTTCTCTCGTTTGAGAGTGAGGCGCTTGCCATTAGCGTCAGCGCCCGGAGACCCCCACCCCCCACCCCTCCCCGCAAGAGGGGGAGGGGAGCGCACCGTCACCTGCGCGAGAGCATGGCTCAATCGCGTAGAGACCGAGCGCCACGCGTCTGTGGTCGCGATCGGCGTGTTGCATGCAGATCATTCTCATCACCGCGAACAACGCCCTCCATTGGAGCATCCTGGGCAAACATCATCATCCTCGCGGCGCATTCTGCGCCCGAGCTTTGCCGATCGTCTCGCCCTCGAACAACAGAGGGCGCAGGGAAGGCCGGGTGCCGGTCGCACCCATGGCCCGCCAGCGATAAGAAATGCTGGCGGCAGGAACCACAGGTACGTGCCGGATCATCCGACCCTCCCTGCGCAACGGTTTTAACGGCTGCTTCGCGTTCTCCCTGGTGCGCCGGCTTGCTGGCCACCATCCCCACGCGAAGCTGAAGCTCCAGCGTGAGTTGACATCAGCGTCGGGATGTCAGGACCGCGCGACTTGACCGTGCGTGCCTCGCCGTTCGTCCGCGCGATTAGCTCACGCTGCGCCGATACACGCCCATCGCATCCCACTGCCAACGTCTCGTGACGGTCGCGACACGCCCCTCATGCGGCAGCAGGGACGCGCGGAAATGTGCAGCTGATTTGCCCGACGAGGCTGGGCAAGAATCCAAATTAGGAGGCTAGGAGGGCTCGGCGCGGTGCGACTTCGAGCCATAGCCGTATCATCGTCCAGTTTCGTATCAAGGCAAGCGGAATCGCCTCTCGTGCGGCGTTGGCCTCGGCAGAGGCGGCGTGTTGAGCTGCAATAGCCCACGCGGTGATGCGGGCGAGGAAGTCGTTCAGGCCGAGAATGTTGAGGACGCGGCTAAAGTTGTAAGAGAGCGCCATGAGGCTCCATTCCCCGCGAACCTTGTCGAAGCTGCGGACGAGGAAATGCTGATACCCGGCGCGGCACTTGAGTGTGCCGAACGGATGTTCGACGAGGGCTGAGCGGCGACGCATCAGCTGGCCAGCCTGTTCGCTCGCCATTCTCTGGCGGTGACGATCCAGCACCTCCTCGTGCTCCCACCGAGAGACGTTGCGGCTTTTGGCCTTCGCGGAGAGGCAAGACGCCTTGAGGGGGCAGACGCTGCAGGTCGGCACTGAGCCCAGGTAACGGCGTTCCATTCTGCCGCTCGTATTCTTCCAGAGCTTCTTCGTGGGATGCAGCGCCTGGCCTGCGGGACACCGGTAGGTGTCGGTTGCGGAATCGTAGGTGAAGTCAGCTCGCGTGAAGCGCGTGTGCTTCTTGCCATTGCCGTGATGCAGCGGGACATAGGCGGTGATGCCATCATCCTCGCAAGCCTTGATATCCTCGCTGTTGTAGTAGCCGACATCGGCCAATATCTGCAGCGACGAGACCTCCAGGTTCTCCTTGGCCGCTATCGCCATCATATGCAGGTGTCGGACATCGCTGCGATTGACGACCTCGCTGGCGACGATCAGCTTGTTCTTGTCGTCAACGACGCTCTGGACGTTGTAGCCTGCAATCGTCTGATCGCCCTTGCTCAGCAGCCGCGCATCGGGGTCGGTCTTCGACACCTGTCCCTTGTCGTTTTTGTCAAGGTTCTCCAGATCGGACTGAGCGCGCTCACGCCGCGCCATCAGTTCCTTGATCCTGTCCCCGACATCGCCGCCGCCATTGCCATCCTTGCCGTTGTCGGGCCGCTTGGCTTCTGCTGCATCGTTGGTGTCGAGGGACTTGCCGTACGCCTCGATCTCCTCATCGAGCTTGGCGATCTGTTTGGCGAGCTTCCCGCGCGTGAAGATGCTGTCCTTGCTGGCATTGCCGTGGAATAGCGCCCCGTCGACCGCGACCAGGGTCCCGCCGATCAGATCGAGTTCGCGAAGCAGCAGCACGAAACTGCGGTTCGCGGCCTTCAGGGCCGCCCAGTTCTCCTTGCGGAAATTGGCGATCGTCCGGTAGCCGGGCTTGAGAGACTTCAGCAGCCAGATCAGTTCCAGATTGCGGCAGGCTTCACGCTCCAGCCGGCGTGATGACCGGATCTGGTTGATATAGCCATACAGGTACAGCTTCAGCAGATCGGACGGGGCGTATGGCGGCTGTCCCGCTCCCGCCGCGCGCCGGTCGGCGTGCCGAAATCCAAGCTTGGCAAGGTCGAGCGCATCGACATAGCCATCGATCGCACGAACCGGATTGTCCGCAGATACGTAATCCTCGATCCGCGGTGGAAACAGGCTGGCTTGCTCGCGGCTCTCACCGCTCTTGAACGGGCGATTCGTCATAAGCCGAATCGTACATCCCGCCACGCAAAACGCCCGAGATTCTTGCCCAGCCTCGACGGTGCAAGCGGAAATGCTGCGACAGACTGGCACGACGGGCAGTCGGCGCATGTGAGCCATGCTGATAGCTCCACCGTCATTGCGAGCGCAGCGAAGCAATCCAGGGCTCCGGGCGCCGCCCTGGATTGCTTCGTCGCTTCGCTCCTCGCAATGACGGTGGAGGGCAGCTTGCTCACCTGCAGCCAACGGTGTCGTTCTCACGAACGCGGGGTCCCACACTGCGTGATATCCCGATAAGGCAAGCGGCACGGTCTGAGCCGCTGGTCGTGTCGCCGCTTCTACCTTCCATTTCTAAGAAAACGATCCATGCCTGGCGGCAACTCGCCTTGCCGATCGATGGCAAAGCACAGCATCTTCAGGTATTGCGCTGCCCGCTGATCTAACTCAGCGGAACGCGCGGCGAACTCCATTGCCAAGGCTTGAGCCTCCACCCAGTTCAGAGTGTGGTTGGGCCCAGACAGCTTGCTGTATCGAATGCCTGGGCTGTCCGCCGGACGGTTTTCAGGGGATGCGTCGATCAGCAAGGGTTCATCGAAGCCGAGTCTCTCCATTCGATTTCCGTGATCGATCGACCGAAGCGGCAGGAAAACGATCCACTCCGCGTTACGTTCGTCGCAGAACGACACGGCAAGAGATCCGCCATCGCGGATCATCTCGGCTCCGAGCAAGTTCTTTACATTTGTGAACATGCGCAATTCTAGCGACGGATGGCTATGCGGCAAGAAGCTCGACCGTTTCCGAAAGGGGCACGCCAACAAAGCCCGATGCCCAGCTCACTCCGTCCATGACGCCGCGATCACGCGCGCCAGCACCGGCCAATACAGATCGCGATACCCCGCCTCGATCGCCTCTCCAAGCCGTCGGTCCGCAAGCTCCGCGCCCGGCAGATCGATCTGCACAGACCTGGCGAGATCCAGCGCATAGCCGATGTCCTTACGCGCATATTCGGTGGAAAAGGCGCGCTCCGGGTATGTGTCGGGCAGCATCGCCTTCATGCCGTGGTTGCGCAGCGCGAAGCTGTCGGCCGAGCCCTTCGCAAGAGTCTCGAACAGCAGCGTGGGATCGAGGCCCGCGCGCTTGGCGGTCTCCAGTGCCTCGCCGAGCGCCACCACGGTCTGCATCAGCACCATGTTGTTGAGGATCTTCACGACCTGGCCGGCGCCGACGCCGCCGCAATGGGTGATGTCGGTCGCGAACATCGCGATCAGCGGCCGCAGCCGCTCGAACGTCGCCGCGTCCGCGCCCACCATCACGCTCAGCGTGCCGTCCTCGGCCGCCTGCCGCGTGCGGGCGATCGGCGCATCGGCGTAGGCGGCGCCCTTGGCCGCGAAACGCGCGGCCAGCTCCCGGGTGGCCTGCACGGGCGAGGTGCCGAGGTCCACGATGGTGTGACGCGCCTGCGCGTGGCGGAGCAGGCCGTCATCGCCGTCGCACACGGCCTGGACGTGCTTGCCGCTCGGCAACGCCATGAAGATCACATCCGCCTCGCGCGCCAGCTCCGCCAGCGATGCGGCCCTGATGACGCCGACCGCAGCGAGGCGCTGCAGCGGCGCATCCGCTCGATCGAAGCCAAGCACCGTGGTGCCGGACTTCAGCGCCACGTTCCGACAGATCGGCTCGCCCATCACGCCCAAACCGATGAATCCGATCGCCACCATTGCAAGCTCCTCTTCATCCGGACCTGGCTGCCCAACGCCGAGGCGCCTTCTTCTTTCTTGTCCGAGGCTGTGGCCCAATTACTGTCGGTGTTGCTATGCTCGAACTGATCGACGACGCCCGACCAGGATCATACCGGCCTCCGGCTCCTCGTAATGTGTCAGGCCCTGGCCATCCCATTCGATCATGACGCCGCGCTCTAGGTAGGCCCAGTCCTGCTTGGGAAAGCGTCTGAATATTCGCCGGTGTCGATCGAGCAGACGACCCTGCCGCTCATGCCGCTGACGCGGACCTCGTCGCCAAGCCGCGCGATCTGACCGTCAGGATAGCGCATCTGGTTCGTCCTTCCGCTCCGCACCAGCATTGCCATGCGGATACACGGTGATGCCGATGGCGGCGCCGAGCGCAGCGATCCGCAGCACCAGATCGGCGGGGATCGTGATGTCGAGCGCGGGGAATTCGCGGCCGCCTTCGGAGCCATAGGAGAAGGTGCGTGACGTGCAGCCGTTCCACAGCGCCTTTGCGGGCTCGGGCAGGGCTTCGATCACGGTCAGGAACTGCTCCGTGCATACGATCGGATCGAGCGCATCCGTGGTCTCCAGCACCAGCAGAAACTCCTGTTCGTGCTCCTGGTGATGCAGCACGTAGACGCCCTGGTCCAGATGCGCGATCAGCTCGGTGAGGTCGGACTTCGATCTCAGCACGAGATCGAGGTTCAGGAAGTGGGACAGGGTGACCATGTGCTCACGTTGCTGGCGCGTCCCCATCGATCCAGAACGTGTTGAGCAGCGGCTCTGTCGGAAAGGCCGTCCTCATCAAGGCGGATCATTCGGTGCTCATGGCTGGCGTGATGGTGCGTCATTCGTCGCCAGGAGGCGCGGTCATGCTCCGTCGCCCTGGCAAGATATCTTGTGCAGATCCAGAACATCATACCAAACGACAAGAATTTAAGCGATTTTCGCTTCAGCGCACGTAGGCCTTGGGGGTAGAGCGGCGCGCTTGCGATCTGTGATTGCTGGCGGTAGCATTCTCCCGCTCGGCAGGCCGGCTTCGTCCAGCACTGCAGCCGGGCGAGGTCACGCCACGCTTTGCCACCCGTCGTCGATCGCACATTCCTGCCATTGCCTCGGCTCCGGCAGCCGACCACGTCCCCTTTTTCCGGTGTCACGGACCAATCCATGTCGTTCATCACCCCCGCCCGCGCAAAGCCCTTTGCGGCTGCGGACCGCCGCCCGTCTCTTCGCCTGTTGACACTTGTGCTGCTTGCCGTCGCCGCACTGCGTCCGCAGCCCTCCGCCGCGGACGAGACATTCACCTACGATGCGTCCAAGCCGATGCAGTTCTTCAACGCCGGCGATACCGGCAATTGCAACGGCTGCTCGTGGATCGCGGCCGAGGGCACCATCCAGCGCGACACACCGGAGGTGTTTCGGCGCTTCATCGCCAAGGGCAAGAATGCCTATGACATCGTGTTCAACTCGCCCGGCGGCGACCTCACCGCTGCGATGAAGCTCGGTGAGATGGTTCGCGAGCAGAACCTGCATAGCTCGGTCGGGAAGACCACCGGCAAGCTTGATGCGGAGAGCGGCTTCATCAACACGATCGACGGCGGCAAAGATCCAGGACGTTGTGCGTCGGCCTGCGTCTTCGCGTTTCTTGGCGGCGTCCGCCGCGCTGCCAAGGATGGGGAGCTTGGCGTGCAGCAGTTTCACGATCCCGAGGCGATCAAGGAGCCGAAAGCCAAGACCGCCAGCGCGCTCGACCGTGCCGCGGATCAGGCCATGATGGGCACGCTGATCACCTATGTCCTGCGCATGGATGCCAGCCCGAAGCTGCTCGCTCTGGCCGCCGCCGAGACGCCATGGCGCGAGGTCAGGTGGCTGAAGCGGCAGGAGATCACTGATCTCGGTATCGAGATCAGCAACAAATATTCCAGCCCGATGACGATCGAGCCGTTCGGTGCCGGCGGCGCCTATGTCGAGATCAACAACCGGTCGACCTTCGTGAGCTTCCGCCTCCGCCTGTATTGCCGCGGCGACGCCTCGACCGTCCATCTGGCGATGATCCCGAACTGGAACGTCGATCTCAGGACCTTCGAGCCGACGATGCGCGACATCATGGAGGACCGTTCGGTGTTTCTGGTCAGCGAGTCCGGCAGGCGCAGCTTTCCGCTCAAGCTGGTCGCGCTGGAGGCTGGCCCGCTCGGCCCTCAGGCATCGGCGCAGATCGTCGGCGCGACGATGGCCGACCTGCAAGCGGCCAAGCGGGTCGAGATCGACTATGATGGGATCGGCAAGGTCGACTCGGAGACCGCGATGGGGCTGGAATTCGACCTCGCCGGCGACCGCCGCAAGATCGGCATCGTCGCGCGGTCCTGCGTCAAGTAAGCGTCGACGCGTCGCGTCGGCGGGCTTGTCCGGGACGACAGCGGAGAAGGTGGCTATCAGGCTGTAGGGTGGGCAAAGGCGCGTCGCGAGATCTCACGGCTTGCGCCGCTGCTGGTGCGCCGTGCCCACCATCTTGATCTCGGCGCGATGCTGCGGTGGGCACGTCGCGCGCGAGACCTCTTACGCCACCGGCTATCGGGCGCGCCTTTGCCCACCCTACGCGGTCGGCAAATGTTGTTGTCAGCAAGCCATGGCAGGCGCGGTTTGCCGGCCGGGACTGGCCCACAAACTGCCGACCGCTTCCACCTATCCCTTGTATCCCATCAGCAGCCGCGGCAGCCATAGCGAGAACGCCGGGACGTAGGTGACGAACATCAGTGCTGCAATCAGCGCGGCATAGAACGGCACGATGGTGCGCATGACGGCGCCGACCGAGATGCCGCCGATGGCGCAGCCGACGAATTGCGTGGTGCCGACCGGCGGTGTGTTGAGGCCGAGTGCGCAGTTGATCAGCATCAGCATGCCGAACTGCACCGGGTCCATGCCCGCCTTCATCGCGATCGGCAGGAAGATGGGGGTGCAGATCAGGATGGTCGCTGCCATGTCCATGAAGGTGCCGAGCAGGAACAGGATGATGTTGATCAGCAGGAAGATCATCCAGGGCTGCGTCGAGACCTTGCTCATCAGGTCGCCGGCGAAGTCGGCGACTTCGTAGAGTCCCATCAGATACTGGAACATGGTGGAGACGCCGATCAGCAGCAACACGACGCCGGTGGTCTTCACGGCCTTGGCGGCGGCGCGCAGGAAGTTAGACAAGGTCATCGTGCGGTAGATGAAGAACGTCAGCACGATCGTGTAGGTGACCGCGACGGCCGCGGACTCGGTGGCGGTGAAGACGCCGGAGAGGATGCCCGCCAGGATGATGCCGACGATCAGGAGTCCCGGCAGCGCCGCCGCGAACGAGCGGGCCACCTCGGACCATCCGGGAAACTTGCCGGCGGGATAGCCACGCTTCACGGCCACCGCATAGGCCGCGACCAGCATGCAGACCATCAGCACCAGGGCCGGCAGCAGGCCGGCGGCGATCAGCGCGCCGATCGACACCTTGCCGCCGGCCGCGAGCGCATAGATGATCATGTTGTGGCTGGTCGGCATCAGAGCGCCGACCAGGGAGGCGTGGGTGGTGACGTTGACGGCGTAGTCGGTGTCGAACCCTTCCTTCTTCATCATCGGGATCATCACCGCGCCCATCGCCGACACGTCGGCAACAGGTGAGCCGGAAACGCCGCCGAACAGCGTACAGGCGACGACGTTCGACATGCCCAATCCGCCGCGGATGTGGCCGACGAGGTTTTTCGCGAGCTGCACGATCTTGTCGGCGACGCCGCCATGCAGCATCAGCTCGCCGCTGAACACGAAGAACGGGATGGCCAGGAACGAGAAGATGTTCATCCCCGACATCATCTGCTGGAAGATGACGGCGACCGGCAGGCCTTCATAGAGAATGGTACAGATCGCGGAGAGGCCGATGGCAAACGCGACGGGGACGCCGAGAATGAGAAAGCCGAAGAAGGTGACGCCGAGAATGATCAGTTCCATGACGGGATGACCTCTTCACCGCGCAGGAGAGCAATGATGTGCTCGATTGAGAAGGAGACGATCAGGACCCCGGAGACGACCAGCGGGACATAGCGGACGAGCTCAGGCAGGCCGAGATTGGCGATCTTCACGGTGCCGACGGAGGCGCCGAGGATCCAGCCATTATAGGCCATGGCGAGGCCGAACAGCGCGACCAGCACGTGAATCACGATCTCGATCTTCTCGCGCGTGGAGTCCGGCAGCATCACGAGAAGACTGTCCATGCCGATATGCCCGGCATCGCGGACTCCGACGGCGCCGCCGATCAAGGTGACATAGAGGATCAGGACCAGCGCCAGATTCTCGGTCCAGGTCGGGCTGGAGTTCAGCACGTAGCGTCCGAACACCTGGTAGAATACGATGGTGACGATGATGAGCAGGCCGGCGACGGAGAGATACATGCCCAGCCGCGCGACGACGGCGTTGATCCGCGTCAGCGGGCCGCGTGATGGGCGCCCCTCACCGTGCTCGTGGTCGCCGACATGTGGGTCTGTCATTCCCGTCCCTCCCCTGGCCTGCATCCGGCGTCGCCGATGACGACGCCGGAGCCGGTTACTATTGTTGTTAGTTGGTACTGTCAGGTCGTGTCGTTAGTCTGGTTTACTTGGTGTCCTGGATGCGCTTGACGAGGCTCTGGAGCTTCTCGTCGCCGGCGAATTTCTGGTAGACCGGCTTCATCGCGTCGACGAATTCCTGCTTGTTGGCGACGGTGATGACCTGCACGCCGGCGGCCTCGACGGCCTTGCGCGAAGCCTGCTCGCGCTCGTCCCAGAGCTTGCGCATGACCGGCACGGAGTCCTTGGCCGCCTTGCGGACAAGCGCCTGGTCGTCCTTGCTGAGCGTGTCCCAGACCTTCTTGGACATCACGAGGACTTCAGGCGCCAGCGAGTGCTCGGTGACGTTGTAGAACTTGGCGGCCTCGAAATGACGCGAGGATTCGTAGGACGGCCAGTTGTTCTCGGCGGCGTCGACCAGACCCGTTTTCAGCGCGGTGTAGACCTCGCCATAGGGCATCGGGGTCGGGTTGGCGCCGAGGCTCTGGATCATGCCGACCCAGAGGTCGGACTGCTGCACGCGGATCTTCAGGCCCTTGAGGTCGGCGAGCGACTTGACCGGCGCCTTGACCGTGTAGATCGAGCGCGCGCCGCTATCATAATAAGCGAGGCCGATCAGGCCGGCGGGCTCCATGGCGGCCAGGATCTCGTCGCCGATCGGGCCGTCCAGCACGTTGCGCATGTGCTGGGTGTCGCGGAACACGAAGGGCAGGCACAGCGCGACGGTCTCGGGCACGAAATTGTTGAGCGGCGAGGAGTTGATGCGCATCATGTCGAGCGCGCCGATCTTGAGCTGCTCGATCGTGTCCTTCTCGGAGCCGAGCGCGCCGTTCGGGAACACCTTCACGCCCAGCTTGCCGCCGCTCGCGGCCGCAAGCTCCTTGCCCATGAACTTGACGGCTTCGACGGTGGGATAGTCGGCCGGATGCACGTCGGCGGAGCGGAAATCGCGCGCCATCGCCAGGGGCGACGAGACCGCCAGCACGGCGGCTGCAATGAGAGCTGAGACTGTCTTCATCTGGGCTTCCTCCTCGTTTGTTTTGTCGTCGTTGGGCAGAGTCTGCGGGCCGACTTGGGTCGCTCCACCGCAAATGCTGCGTAGTCAAGCGCCAATCTCGTGCCTAGGGCGGGCGGCATTCTCTGTCAAAGCCAAAGGCGGCATTGATCGATGCAAGAGTGGCATCGATCGAGGGGATAGGAGGGGCCGGGGCGCAAACAGCCGGTCCGGCTCGTCCTCGTCGGTTGCCGCACAACCGGTCCGTGTCCTCGGGGGCCGCGTGGTGTCCGTCTTTAAGGACGGTTGCGGGGGTCGGGGGCGCGGTCTTGCATCCCAGCGCTGGTGCCAGCCGGGCCTTGCGTCCGGGCAGCCCGGCTGGCATTCCCTGGGCTGATCTCCGGGCGGGCGCGGCGCGTTTGCCGGATGGTTACCAGTGTCGGGCTACAGCCTGTTCCCGAGCGCTTGCCGCGGCGTCGCCCGGCGCGTGGCTCCGACATCGATTCGACCGAGGTTTGATACCCATGACCGTCCGCCTGCACCGTGGCGACCTGCCCGATCTCTCCCGCTACACCACCTCGGTGGCGATCGACACCGAGACGATGGGGCTCAATCCGCACCGCGACCGGCTGTGCGTGGTGCAACTGTCGCCCGGCGACGGCTCGGCCGACGTGGTGCAGATCCCGAAGGGGCACACCGACGCGCCAAACCTCAAGGCGCTGCTCGGCAATCCCGCGATCACCAAGATCTTCCACTTCGCGCGCTTCGACGTCGCGACGTTGTTTCATACTTTCGGCGTGATGCCGCAGCCGGTGTACTGCACCAAGATCGCCTCGCGGCTGGCCCGTACCTACACCGACCGCCATGGCCTGAAGGATCTCGTCCGCGAGCTGCTCAACGTCGATCTGTCGAAGCAGCAGCAGTCGAGCGACTGGGGCGCCGATGCCTTGAGCGAGCCGCAGCTCGCTTACGCCGCCTCCGACGTGTTGCATCTGCATGCGCTGCGCGAGAAGCTCGACGTGATGCTGGCGCGCGAGGGCCGGCTCGCGCTGGCGCAGGCCTGTTTCGCGTTCCTGCCGCACCGGGCCACCCTCGATCTGGGCGGATTCGAGGCCGAGGACATTTTTGCGCATTCCTGATGCGGCCGGCGGAGGGCGGCCGTTCAGAATCATTAATGTCTCTTAATCATCGCGACGCCCCTGCGTCGCGATTTCGCGCCAGTTCCAGGCTGCAATGCCCGGCACGGCCATGGTAGGATGGCCGCTGTTTCGCACGCGTCCCGTGTCCGTCGGAGCCCTGGTGAACTCGGTCCAGAACCCGGTCTATGATCCCACCTTGCAGGCGCGCTTCGCGGTGGCGGCGCGCCACAGCCGCTTCGTGCGCGCGTTGCGGATCGCCGTGCCGACGGCAGTGGGGCTGGCGATGGCGGTCGTGCTCTACGTCGCCTTCTTCAACGATTTCCGCGTCACGGTCGAGACCAACAATCTCTCCGGCAATCTCGTCATCTCCGGCCGCAAGATCACGATGGAGACGCCGCATCTCACCGGCTTCACGCCGGACCAGCGGCCGTATGATCTCGTCGCTCACAGCGCCGTGCAGGATCTCACCGATCCCGATCATGTCGAGCTCAACATCCTCCGCGCCAAGGTGCTGATGGAGGACCAGTCGACGGTGACCTTGAAGGCGAACACCGGCGTGTTCGACACCAAGCAGCAGCAGCTCGAATTGAAGAAGGACATCCTGCTGACGACCTCGACCGGCTACGAGGCGCGCCTCAGCCGCGCCTCGGTCGACATGGCCAAGGGCACGGTCTCTTCGGACGAGCGCGTCGACGTCAAGCTGACGAACGGCACGCTTTCCGCCGATCGCCTGCGCATCATCGACAATGGCGATGTCGTTCGCTTCGAGGGCAATGTGGTGATGAACCTCGACACCATGAATGCCGCCCCGGCCACGACCGCGAGCGCCGATACCGGCCGTGCGGCCCGCAACACGAAGTGAACCAATGACCCCGTGCCGTTTCAAGTCCGCCCTCACTCGCGCTGCCGGCTTCGCCGTGCTGGCGATGCTCGCGCTGCCCGTTGCCTCACAGGCGCAGAGCTCGATCACCGGCCAGCAGAATGCGCTGCAGGGCTTCTCGCAGAACCGCGACCAGCCGATCCAGATCGAGGCGGCGTCGCTGGAGATGCGCGACAAGAAGAAGGAGGCGACCTTCTCCGGCAACGTCAAGGTCGTGCAGGGCGATACCACCATGACCTCGAAGTCGCTGGTGGTGTTCTATGACGGCGGCGCCCAGGCGGGCGGCGCCAAGCCGGCGAAGGCCGCCCAGGCCGCCACGCCGGGGCCGGAGGGCAGTTCGGCGATCCGCCGCATGGAGGCGCGCGGCGACGTCAAGGTGACCCAGAAGGATCAGGTCGTGACCGGCGAGACTGCGGTCTACGACACCAAGACCAACATGATCACGATGCAGGGCGGCGTGGTCATGACCCAGTGCAAGAACGTGATGCGCGGCGACCGCCTGACCGTCGACATGACCACCGGCGTGTCGCGGGTCGAATCGGACGGCGGGCGCGGCGTGCAGGTGCTGCTGCCGAACGCAGGATCAGGATCGGGATCGGGTGCCAGCGGCGGCTGCGGATCGTCGCCCGGGCCATCCGGCTCGTTGTCGCTCGGCAACAAACCAAAGTGACTTCAATTATTTAGCAAATCGCTTCCGGCTCCAGTTGAACCGCGCCGCACCTGCCTCTATCTAGCGACACGAGCTGTTCGCATTGCGGGACCACAGCCGCCAGGCCGCCTTGGGGCGGGCTGAGCGTGTGTGTGGGAGCGTGATGCTGGGCGCCGATTGCGATTTTGCGACCGCGTGTCCGTCGGATGCGACCCGTGACCTCGCCGTCAGACGACAAACTCCGGAGCGCGGGTGATCCGCGCTTTGGCTGGTCTTGCGCTCCAGTCGATCCGCGAGACAGGTGAGATGCGTTCGCTCGTGGTGGGCGGGCGAGCCAGCGCTGCGGTCGGTGACGGCAGCTTCGAAGGGCGTAAGCGAAGCGGGGATGGTGGATCTACTCGGCATGTTTCGTGGGCGTCCCGCCAAGCGTGGCCAGCGAGGCTCCGCGCGCCGTCGCGACGACATCACGTCCATGGACGATCCCTTCGGCCCGTCGCAGGTCGACGATCCCCTGGCTGTGCTCGCCGATTCCGTTCGCAACGACTCCGTGCGCAACGAGCAGCAGCCGTCGATGCGGATCAATCCGCGCTCGCCGCAGAACACCGAGCAGATCCAGCGCAAGCGGCCGGCCTCGCAGCCGACGCCGGCCAAGCCGCGCAGCAACGGCAATGGCGGTGGCCCGCAGCTGTTGCGCCGTCCGGGCTTCCTCGCAGTCCATTCGATCGAGAAGAGCTTTGGCAGCCGCCAAGTCGTGCGCGGCGTCTCGATCTATGTCCGCCGCGGCGAGGCCGTCGGCCTGCTCGGCCCGAACGGCGCCGGCAAGACCACCGTGTTCTACATGATCACCGGCCTGATCAAGGCCGATCGCGGCGCCATCGAGCTCGACGGTCACGACGTCACGCGACTGCCGATGTATCAGCGCGCCCGCCTCGGCATCGGCTATCTGCCGCAGGAGGCCTCGATCTTCCGCGGCCTCACGGTCGAGCAGAACATCCGCGCCGTGCTCGAAGTGGTCGAGCCCTCGCGCAAGAAGCGCGAGCGCGAGCTCGACGCACTGCTGGAAGAATTCACCATCACGCGGCTGCGCAAATCGCCGTCGATCGCGCTGTCCGGCGGTGAGCGCCGCCGCGTCGAGATCGCGCGCGCGCTCGCCACGCGGCCGAACTATATGCTGCTCGACGAGCCGTTCGCCGGCATCGACCCGATCGCGGTCGGCGACATTCAGCAGCTGGTGCGCCATCTCACCAACCGCGGCATCGGCGTGCTGATCACCGACCATAACGTGCGTGAGACGCTGGGCCTGACCGACCGGGCCTACATCGTCTATGCCGGGCAGATTCTCACCGAAGGCAGCCCCGAGGAGATCGTCGCCGATCCCGACGTGCGCAGGCTATATCTCGGCGAGGAGTTCAGGCTGTAGAATTCAGGCTGTAGGATTACGGACGCGCTGTTTGTCGGCTTTTGTCGCGCCTGCGACAGGGGACGGAAACATCGCGATTCATGCTGTTTCCAAGCGGTTTGCGAGAACGGTAATCTCGTCTTGTCAGGCGCGCCATACTCCGTTTTTCTTATTCGTCAAGCCGTGTACATCGCGCGCAGATTAGGATAAGCAAGAATTGGACCAGTAAGGGAATGTTCTTGCTCCCATGGCGTTGACGCAGAGATTAGAATTCCGCCAGTCACAGTCGCTGGTGATGACGCCGCAGCTGATGCAGGCGATCAAGCTCCTGCAGCTGTCCAATCTCGATCTCTCCACCTTCGTTGAAGAGGAACTGGAGCGCAATCCGCTGCTGGAGCGCGCGAGCGACGGCCCGGAAGCGCCGGTTGCCGGCGAGCAGCAGATGGCCGAGCGCGGCGAATTCTCCGAAGGCGGCGAGAGCGGTGGCGACGATTTCGGCGAGGGCGGCAGCAGCAGCGGCGAGAGCTATGAGAGCGCGCCAGAAGACTGGATGAGCCGTGATCTCGGCACCCGTACGGAGATCGAACAGACGCTCGATACCGGCCTCGACAATGTGTTCTCCGAGGAGCCGGCGGAAGCGGCGGCGCGCACGGCGCAGGACGCCGCGCCCACGACCTACACGGAATGGGGCGGCGGCGCCTCCGGCGACGAGGACTACAATCTCGAAGCTTTCGTCGCAGCCGAGACGACGCTGTCCGATCATCTCGCCGAACAGGCCGCGGTCGCCTTCGTCTCGCCGGCCGACCGCATGATCGGCCAGTACCTGATCGATCTCGTCGACGAAGCCGGCTACCTGCCGGTCGATCTCGGACAGGCCGCCGATCGCCTCGGCGCCGAGCAGGCCGATGTCGACGCGGTGCTGGGCGTGCTGCAGACCTTCGATCCGCCCGGCATCTGCGCGCGCAACCTGAGCGAATGCCTCGCGATCCAGCTGCGCGAGCTCGATCGCTACGACCCGGCGATGCAGGCGCTGATCGAGCATCTGGATCTCCTGGCGAAGCGCGACTTTGCAGCACTCCGCAAGCTGTGCGGCGTCGATGACGAAGACCTCGTCGACATGATCGGCGAGATCCGCCGGCTCGATCCGAAGCCGGGCCTGAAGTTCGGCACGACGCGCACGCAGACCATGGTGCCCGACGTCTATGTGCGTCCCGGTCCCGACGGCGGCTGGCTGGTCGAGCTCAACAGCGACACGCTGCCGCGCGTCCTGGTCAACCAGGTCTATTACTCCGAGCTGTCGAAGACGATCCGCAAGGACGGCGACAAGTCCTACTTCACCGACTGCCTGCAGAACGCGACGTGGCTGGTGCGTGCGCTCGACCAGCGTGCGCGCACGATCCTGAAGGTGGCGACTGAGATCGTGCGTCAGCAGGACGGCTTCTTCACTCACGGCGTCGCGCATCTGCGCCCGTTGAACCTGAAGGCCGTCGCGGATGCGATCCAGATGCACGAATCGACGGTGTCGCGCGTCACCGCCAACAAATACATGGCGACCAATCGCGGCACATTCGAGCTGAAATATTTCTTCACCGCCTCGATTGCGTCGGCCGATGGCGGCGAGGCGCATTCGGCGGAAGCCGTGCGGCATCACATCAAGCAGCTGATCGATGCGGAAGATCCCTCCGCAATTCTCTCCGACGATACCATCGTCGAGAAGCTGCGCGCCGCCGGCATCGACATCGCCCGCCGCACGGTCGCGAAATACCGGGAAGCAATGCGGATCCCGTCCTCGGTCCAGCGCCGCCGCGACAAGCAGAGCATGCTGGCGCATGCACTTTCGTCGCCGGCCAGCACCGACCGGACCCGGGATACCGCGTCAGTTTGACCGTGCCGCGCGATTGCGCCTTAACCAAATAGGCTTAGTGTCATCATCGGTTCACATGAATCGAGGCGACACATGACCCTGCGGATTTCCGGAAAGAGCATCAGCGTCAGCGAAGCGCTGCGCGGCCGCGTCAGCGAGCGCACCGACGAGGTGTTGCGCAAATATTTCGACGGCAATTATTCCGGCCACGTCACGCTCTCCAAGGACGGCTTCGGGTTCAAGACCGATTGCGCACTGCACCTTGATTCGGGGATCACCCTCGAGGCCGAATCGAACGCGCCGGATGCCTATGCCAGCGCCGACCAGGCGCTGTTGATGATCGAAAAGCGCCTGCGCCGCTACAAAAGCCGGCTGAAGGACCGATCGGCGCGCAAATCCCATGCGGCCAGCGCCGCGCTCGCCGGCCTTGACGGCGCGTTGCTCGATGCGCCGAGCTACGTGATCGAGGCGCCCGCCGAGGGCGACGAGGAGATCACCGGCTACAATCCCGTCATCATCGCCGAGAACACCACCGCGCTGAAGCGCCTGTCGGTGTCGGAAGCGGTGCTCGAACTCGATCTTTCGGGTGCACCCTGCATGGTTTTTCAGCACGGTTCCAGCGGGCGGGTGAACATCATCTACCGTCGCGCTGACGGCAACATCGGTTGGGTCGATCCGCCCGCCGTGAAGCCGTAGTCGTACGGCCGGGGCTGCGCGGTCATCCCACGAACGAGAAAATGGTTCCTGATCAGGTGTTTGGCGGATCGCTTGCGGCGTCACGCCGCGGCCGCGTATGGGGGCCACCCGCCGGGCCGGCGCGTTGCCGCCTTCAGGGCGCCACGCTCCGGCGATCTTTAAGGATAGGCTGCGGGAACATGCTTGCGGGAGTTGGCACCGCCGTTGCGTTGGGGTAGAAGCGCCTCGCATTGGACACGGGGTAAGCCCGCCTGCCGCCTCAGCTTCTTGACGCCGGTCTGTCCCGACCTATTTCGCACCCTGACGGTTCAATCACCTCGGAACGCCCTATGCCGATTACCGATCTGGTCGCACCCGAGGCGATCCTGCCGGCTTTGAAGGTCATCAGTAAGAAGCAGACGCTCCAGGAGCTGGCGGCGCGTGCGGCTGCGCTGACCGGGCAGAATGAGCGGAGCGTGTTCGAGGTTCTGCTGCAGCGGGAGAAGCTCGGCACGACGGCGGTGGGCTACGGCGTGGCGATTCCCCATGGCAAGCTGCCGAAGCTGGAGAAGCTGTTCGGCCTGTTCGCCCGGCTTGAGCGGCCGATCGATTTCGAGGCCATGGACGGCCAGCCGGTCGATCTCGTGTTCCTCCTGCTCGCTCCCGAAGGCGCCGGCGCCGATCACCTGAAGGCGCTGGCGCGCATCGCCCGGCTGCTGCGCGACCAGGACGTCGCCAAGAAGCTCCGCGCCTCGCGCGATGCGCAGGCGATCTATTCGGTGCTGGCCCTGCCGCCGGCATCCGCGGCCTGACGCGCACTCCTTATCCCCGAGATCACGCTGCGGTGCGTGCAAACGTATGCCGTTGATGCTCTTGGGCTGAGGCTGGGCAGCTGCTCAGCGCAACCTTCTCCACCCTCTATGACGACGGCAGGCACCGCGATCTCAGTCGTCCCTCTGTTGGAGGGAGAGGGCTATCGCAAATTGTGATGTGCGGCTGTCCCGGAGAACGATTCTGCTCATTTGTTACTCCGTCATGCCCGGGCTTGTCCCGGGCATCCACGTCGTTCTCAGGGTGCCGGACGACGTGGATGGCCGGGACAAGCCCGGCCATGACGACGTGGAGCGAGACGAGCACATAACTGCGATCGTCAAATGCGACACCGCCCCCCACGGGAGGCTGACCTATAAGCTGCGCGCTCTAGCTCAACGGCTTGATCAGGTAGCGCACGGTCTTGGTGCCGCCGTGGATGCTGGCTGTTGCCAGCGGCTCGAAGCCGAGCGCGGCGTGGAAGGCATCGGATTGCGGATTCGGCGGATCGACATTGACTTCGCAGACGATGCGCTGATGATCCGCCGCCTGGGCATCACGAACCAGCTGCTCATAGAGCACGCGTGCGAGCCCCCGCCCGCGCGCACTCTGGGCCACAACGATTCGATCGACATAGATGAAACGATCATAGCGGGCGCGGAACCAGTGATAGTTTGGACTGTCGTAGTCGACGGTCTGGTCCAGCGCGATCAGCAGCGCGTCGGCTTCGCCGATCCGCCAGGCGCGCCACGCCTGCCTGATCAGATGGGCGAGCGCCTCGGGCGTCAGCCATGACAGCTCGGACGCATGCGCATTGTTGAGCGCGAGGAGACTCGTCGCTAGCGAATCGTCGCTTCGTAGCTCGGTCGCGCTCACCGGTGTGACCAACGGACTCATCTCGACGATCGTCATGGCAAAAACTGGCAAGAAAAAAGGGCCGTCCCCTGGCTGGGGGACCGCCCTCGTATCAGTGCATGAGCCGCTTGGGCCTCACAACAACGGCGTCTCTCGCAAGACGCCGTCGCGCGTGATCTCCGGGTCTCGTTTAGTGAACGCTCACGGCCTGGAGTTCGTGGCTCCACGCGTTAGCAATCGCGGCTTCGCGGCTGTCGGTGAGCATGATCGGCGTGCCGTCGGCGGCATGCAGGGCGAACAGCTTCAGTCCCGGCGCGATCTGCGGCGCCTGCGGAAACAGTCCGGGCACGTCTTCGGAGCGGATCTGCTTCACGTAAGCGATGTGGCCTTCGCCCAAGGTCGCCAGCGACTCCAGGGAGACGGGGGATTCCGACGCAACATTACCTTCAGTCATGGTCTCGACTCCTTCTGAGACTCAAGCGGTCGAGTCCGCTACTCGTTCCATCACACCATTATTCGTGTTCATTGATCGCTATTGTCTTAACGATCCGCTCAGGTTCAGGCCTGGCCAGATCGACCGACAACAGCCCGTTCTTCAGGTCCGCACCGAGCACGTGCATTCCCTCCGCCAGCACGAAGGTGCGCTGGAAGTGGCGCGCGGCGATGCCGCGATGAATGTATTGCCTGGTCTTGTCGTCCTGCTGCCGGCCTCGGATAACGAGCTGGTTTTCCTCAATGGTGACATCGAGTTGGTCACGGGTGAAACCCGCCACCGCCAACGTGATCCGCAGCCGCTCGGGCTGGCCATTGGTGCGTTCGAACCGTTCGATATTGTAGGGCGGATAACCGTCGGCACCTTTGACGACGCGGTCGAGCACACGCTCGATCTCGTCGAAGCCCAGAAGGAACGGGCTGGAGAGCGAAGGAACACGAGACATGGTTTACAAAGTCCTCTCGAAGCGACTTTGATGTATCAGGGCCCTGACGGCGCCCCTTGAGCAGCAATATGGGCACGAATGCGCGCGCGTTCAAGCACCCGCGAAACCGGCAGAATGGTCGTCTGTGGAAGGGCTTAAACGGCCAGCCGCTGCCGGCCGTCGGCCGAGAACAGGTGCAGCTTGGATCGCGGCGCCACGGCTCGGATCCGGGTTCCAATGTCGGGCGCCGTGGTGCCCGGCAGCCGCACGATGACGTCGTTCGCCGTGGCGGTGAGGCTGTCATTGTTGCCGCCATCCTGGCGGGCGCCGTAGACATAGGTCTCGGCGCCGACATGCTCGATCGCGTCGACGCGGAGGTCGAGACCGATGCCGCCGGCCGGCACGGTGTCGCCAAGCTCGAAATCCTCGGGACGAATGCCGAGCTGCCCGGCTTCCGCGGGAACCGCCTCCGCGCCGTGGAGCTGCGCCCGGACGGCCCCGATCGGCATCAGGTTCATCGGCGGCGCGCCGATGAAGGAGGCCACGAAGGTCGTCGCCGGCTTCTGATAGATTTCGAGCGGGTTGCCGATCTGCTCGACCTTGCCGCCGTTCATCACCACGAGAATGTCGGCGAGCGTCATCGCCTCGAGCTGGTCGTGCGTGACGTAGATCGCCGTCGTGGCGAGGCGGCGCTGCAGCTTGCGGATCTCGACCCGCATCGCGATGCGCAGCTTGGCGTCGAGGTTGGACAGCGGCTCGTCGAACAGGAACACTTTCGGCTGCCGCACGATGGCGCGGCCCATCGCGACGCGCTGGCGCTGGCCGCCGGAGAGCTGGCGCGGCTTGCGTTCCAGCATGCTGCCGAGCTCGAGGATGCGCGCGGCATCCTCGACCCGCGCCTTGATCTCGGCTTCCGGCACGCGGCGATTGCGCAAGCCATAGGCCATGTTGTTGTACACGCTCATATGCGGATAGAGCGCGTAGTTCTGGAACACCATGGCGATGTCGCGCTCGGCCGGTTCGATCGCATTGACGATGCGACCTCCGATGTCGATCTCGCCCGACGAGATCGTCTCCAGGCCGGCGACCATCCGCAGCAGCGTGGATTTGCCGCAGCCGGAGGGGCCGACGAGCACGCAGAACTGGCCGTCGCCGACTTCGAAGTCGATGCCTTTGATGGCCTCGAAGCCGCCGGGATAGACCTTGCGGACGTTGCGGAGCGTGACGTTGGCCATGGGTTACCTAGCGAATGGCGAAGAGGAAGGTGCGAGCAGGGGAGGAGAGAGCGGATGTTCAGGCGGAATCGCGATCCTAGTCGTTATTCGCCATTCGCAATTCGCCCCCGTCACTTTTCCGTCTCCACCAAGCCCTTCACGAACAGGCGCTGCATGAAGACGACGACGGCGACCGGCGGCAACATGGCGAGCACGGCGGTCGCCATCGCGAGCTGCCACTCGGCGAGCTCGTCGGTCGTGGTCAGCATCTTCTTGATGCCGATCACGATGGTCTGCATCGAGTCCTTGGTGGTGATCAGCAGCGGCCAGAGATACTGATTCCAGCCGTAGATGAACTGGATCACGAACAGCGCCGCCACGGTCGTCATCGATAGCGGCAGCAGCGTGTCCCAGAAGAACCGCAGGGGGCCGGCACCGTCGATGCGCGACGCCTCCAGCAGCTCGTCAGGAATGGTCATGAAGAACTGGCGGAACAGCAGCGTTCCGGTGGCCGAGGCGATCAGCGGCAGGATCAGGCCGGCATAGGTATCGAGCATGCGCAGATCGGCGACGATCTTGTAGGTCGGATAGATGCGGACCTCGACCGGCAGCATCAGGGTGATGAAGATGACCCAGAACGCCGTCTTGCGAAAGGGAAAGCGGAAATACACGATCGCGAACGCCGACAGGATCGAGATGAAGATCTTGCCGACGGCAATCCCGATCGCGGTGATGAAAGAGTTGGCGAGCAGCACGCCCACCGGCTGGTTCATGAACCGCGAGCCGCCGACGAACACCGCGCGATAGTAGTTCTCCAGCATGCGGCCGCCCGGGACGAGCGGCAGGTTGCCGCTGACGACGGTCGCCGCGTCATAGGTCGAGGCGACGAAGGCGACGTAAACCGGGAAGGCGAAGATCAGCACGCCCAGTGAGAGTACGATGTAGGCGACGAGGTCCCGGAGCGGACGATGCTCAACCATCAGTACTGCACCTTGCGCTCGACGTAGCGGAACTGGATCGCGGTCAGCGCGATCACGATCAACATCAGCACGACCGATTGCGCAGCGGAGCCACCGAGGTCGCCGCCGAGCCGGCCGTCGGCAAATACCTTGTAGACCATCGTGGTGGTCGAGCCGGCCGGTCCGCCGCCGGTGACCGCGTCGATGATGCCGAAGGTCTCGAAGAACACGTAGACGATGTTGACGACCAACAGGAAGAAGGTGGTCGGGGATAGCAGCGGGAAGATGATGGTCCAGAACCTACGAAGGGGCCCCGCACCGTCGATCGCGCCGGCCTCGATCACGCTCTTCGGGATCGCCTGCAGGCCGGCGAGGAAGAACAGGAAATTGTAGGCGACCTGCTTCCAGACCGCGGCCATCACCACCAGCACCATCGCGTGGGTGCCGTTGAGCATCGGATTCCAGTCGAAGCCCATGATGCGCAGCGGGCGGGCCAGGGTGCCGAGGGTGGGGTGGAAGATGAAGAACCAGAGCACGCCGGCGATCGCGGGCGCCACCGCATAAGGCCAGATCATCAGCGTCTTGTAGACGGATGCGCCCTTGAGGTTCTTGTCGGCTTGCGTCGCGAACAGCAGCGCGACGCCGAGCGACAGCACGGTGACCAGCGACGAGAACACCACCGTCGTGCCGATGGCGGTGTAATATTCCGGCTGGGCGAACAGCGCCTGGTAGTTCTCGAGCCCGACGAATTCGGAATTGAGGCCGAAGGCGTCCTCGCGCAGGAAGGACTGCCAGATCGCCTGGCTGGCCGGCCAGTAGAAGAAGATCAGTGTGATCGCGAGCTGCGGCGCCAGCAGCAGGTAGGGCAACAGCTTGCCGTTGAAGACGACCGACTTTTCCATGGAGCGCGCCGCGAGAGGGTGAGATGCGAGGCTTCCCCTCGGTCCCGAGGGGAAGCCTCTGTCACGGACTTACTTGGCCGTTTTCTCGAAGGTGCGCAACATCGCATTGCCGCGGGCGACGGCGGAGTCGAGCGCCTCCTTGGCGGTCTTCTTGCCGGCCAGCGCCGCCTCGATCTCTTCCGACCAGACGTCACGCATCTGCACCATGTTGCCGAAGCGCAGGCCGCGCGAATTCTCGGTCGGCTCCTTGTTGGTCAGCTCCTTCAGCGGCGTCTGCAGGGTCGGGTTCTTCTCGTAGAAGCCGTCCGCCTTGGTCTTCTCATAGGCCGCCTTGGTGATCGGCAGGTAGCCGGATTCCTGGTGCAGCTTGGCCTGGCGGTTGGTGTCCGACAGGAAGGTGAAGAACTTGGCGATCCCCTTGTACTCGTCGGCGGTCTTGCCGCCCATCACCCACAGCGAGGCGCCGCCGATGATCGAGTTCTGCGGGGCGCCCTGGGCTTCCGGATAATACGGCATCGGCGCCGAGGTGAAGTCGAACTTCGCGGTGTTCTTGGCGGTGGCGTAGTAGCCCGACGAGGTCAGGAAGATCGCGCATTCGCCGGAGCCGAAGCGGCTCTCGGAGGCCGAGCCGCGCCCCGAATAGTCGTAGGTCTTGTCCTTCTGCAGCTCGACGAGGTTCTGCAGATGCTTGACGTGCAGCGGGCTGTTGAACTCCAGCACGGTGTCGAAGCCATCGAGGCCGTTCGCTTTGGTGCCGATCGGCACGTTGTGCCAGGCGGAGAACTGCTCGATGTTGGCCCAGGACGCCCAGGCGTTGGAGAATCCGCAGGTGTCGTGGCCCGCGGCCTTGAGCTTCTTGGCGGCGTCGAACACCTCCGGCCAGGTCTTCGGGATCTCGGCGACGCCGGCCTTCTTCAGCTCGTCCTTGTTGATCCACATCACCATCGACGACGAGTTGAACGGGAACGACAGCATGTCGCCCTTCGACGTCGAGTAGTAGCCGGTGATCGCCGGCAGATAGGCCTTCGGATCGAACGGCTCGCCGGCTTCCTTCATCAGCTCGTAGACCGGCTTGATCGCGCCCTTGGCGCTCATCATCGTCGCGGTGCCGACCTCGAACACCTGCATGATGTGCGGCGCGTTGCCGGCGCGGAACGCGGCGATGCCGGCATTCATCGTGTCGGGATAGGCGCCCTTGAAGGTCGGCACGACCTTATAGTCGCTCTGCGACGTGTTGAACTCTTCGGCGAGCTTGTTGACGATATCGTTGTTGCCGCCGGTCATGGCGTGCCACCACTGGATTTCAGTCACCGCGAGTGCGGGCGAAGCAGCAAAACCAAAGGTGGCTGCAATGGCAGTGGCAGCAGCAAAGTGTCGAAATGACATCAAAAAGATCCTCCCATGAACGTCATCGGTCGTGGCGGCCGTTAACAGCGCCAGATGACAGTTATGTGAATGTATAGACGTATGACCTGACGCGGGAAAGCCACGCGCAGTGCGTCCACGAAAAGCGGTAAATCGCGTCTCTCCGTCACCGCGTCGTGGTGCGACGCGATGACGGAGCGCGTGCGATGCGATCAGCGCTTGCGTTCCGTGCAGACGGTTCCTGCGGCCCGCAGCGCGTCGATCTCGCTCGGCGTGTAGCCGAACTCGCTCAGCACCTCCTCGGCGTGCTCGCTGTATTTCGGCGGCGTGGAGCGCAACGTCGGCTTGGTGCGTTCGAGCCGGATCGGCGAGGCCACGCCCTTGTACCAATCCTTCTCGATGACATCGCCGCGGTAGAGCGTGTGCGGATTGGTCAGTGCCTGATCGATCTTCTGCACCGGGCCTGCGGGCAGGCCGGCCGCGAGCAGGCGGTCGCACAGCGGCTCGGCCTCGAACGCGCTGAACACGGCCGCGAGCTCGGCGCGCAGCGCCTCGCGATTGGCGACGCGGTCTCTGTTCCGCGCGAAGCGCGGATCGGTGCCGAGTTCCGGACGCCCGATCTCCTTGGCGAGCTTGCGGAACGTGCCGTCATTGCCGACGCCGATGAAGATGTCGTCGGTCTTGGTCGGGAAGATCGCGTAAGGCACGAGGTTCGGATGCTCGTTGCCGGTCAGCGACGGCGGCTTGCCGTGCATGAAGTAGTTCGCGGTGTGCGGATGCATGATCGCAAGGCCAGTCTCGTAAAGCGTAACCTCGAGGAACTGGCCCTGTCCCGAGCGCTGCCGTTCCGACAGCGCCATCAGGATGCCGATTGCGGCATAGAGCCCCGTGGTGATGTCGACCAGCGGCACGCCGATCCGCATCGGGCCGCTTTCGGGCGAGCCGGTGGCCGCGATCATGCCGGTCATCGCCTGGATGATCGCGTCATAGCCGGGATTGCCGCCGCGCGGTCCGTCGGCGCCGAAGCCGCAGATGCGGCAGTGCACGAGCTTGGGGAATTTCTCGCGCAGCGTCTCGCTGCCGATGCCCCATTTCTCCAGCGTGCCCGGCTTGAAGTTCTCGATCAGCACGTCGGCCGTCTCGAGCATCTTGAGCAACACCACGCGGCCGCCCTCGGAGGCGAGGTCGAGGCCGATCGAGCGCTTGTTGCGGTTGATGCCGACGAAATAGGCCGCGTCCTCGTCGTGGAACGGAGGGCCCCAGTCGCGCACCTCGTCGCCGGCGGGCGGCTCCACCTTGATCACGTCGGCGCCGTGGTCGGCCAGGATCTGCGTGCAATAGGGGCCGCCGAGCACGCGCGTGAGATCGATCACGCGCAGGCCGGCCATGGCGCCGGGAGCAAATTGAGGGGTCATGGACATCGCGAGGTTGGTTGCAGCTCGCGGTCATTAAGCATTGCTGCGCCACTGGCGCAAACCGGCTCGCGCGAATGCAGCCCTCGCGGAAAAGCGAGAGCTGCAAGGCCGTGCGCGGCGATCTGCCGCGCCGCAGAATTCAGGCTCAGACGACGGTCAGCTTGACGTCGACATTGCCGCGGGTGGCGTTGGAGTACGGGCACACCTGGTGGGCCTTGGCGACCAGCGCCTCGGCATCAGCCTTGGCGAGGCCGGGCAGGGAGACCGCGAGCTCGGCGGTGATGCCGAAGCCGCCTTCCGAGCGCGGGCCGATGCCGACCGTCGAGGTCACCGACGCATCGGCAGGAACCTTCGGGCCGCCCTGCGAGGCCACGAACTTCATCGCGCCGATGAAGCAGGCTGCATAACCGGCGGCGAACAGCTGCTCGGGGTTGTTGCCGGCGCCGCCGCCACCGCCGAGCTCCTTCGGGGTGGCGAGCTTGACGCTGAGCGAGCCGTCGAGGGTGGCCGCCTCGCCGTCGCGGCCGCCGGTGGCCTTGGCGCTGGTCTTGTAGAGCACGTTCACGGACATGGGGTGTCTCCCGGGTTGGGTGGAGGGGAATTCAGTGAGACTGATATTGCACGCAATTCGATTGCGCACAATATAATTGTTCGGTAGAAAATTCGTGATCGGTGCGTCCAGGTCGTTGCCCGACCCTTTCCGCCCCGCCCAAGATGCACCCAACGATCCATTCCTGGTGTGACGATGCCCAAGAAGACCACCGCCGACGTGCCGCTGCAGCTCGGCAGCCAGCTTTGCTTTGCAGTCTACTCGACCGCCCACGCCTTCAACCGCGTCTACAAGCCGCTGCTCGACCGTCTCGGCCTGACCTATCCGCAATATCTGGTCATGCTGGTGCTATGGGAGCGCGACGGCCTGTCTGTGAAGGAGATCGGCGAACGGCTGTTCCTGGACTCGGGCACGCTGACGCCGCTGCTGAAGCGGATGGAGGCGCTGCGCCTGCTGACACGGACGCGATCAGCCCAGGACGAGCGTCAGGTGTTGGTCACGCTGACAGGGCAGGGCGCGGCGCTGCGGGACAAGGCGCGCGCGATCGTGCCGCCGGCGATCCTGGATGCGACGGGCTGCTCGATCGCGGAGCTGGCCGATCTGCACGGCAAGCTGGTGAAGCTGCGGGAGCGGCTGGAGGCGGCGGTGGAGTGAGGGCTCAAGCCGGACCGAGCAGGCGCTTCTTCGAAAACGCGCGGCCTGAATGCGACTTCAGATAGGCTTCGAACGCCAATGCCCGTTGCTTGTCCGGGAAGGCGCAGTACCAGACGAGCGTCCAAGGCGCGAACTTGGAGGTATGGGCTGAGCGGCCTGCGTTGTGATCCTTGAGGCGCTGTTTGATGTCCGCGCTCGCGCCAATGTATTCCTGCTCGGGAAAGGCGAGGCTCCGGATGATGTAGACGTACCACATGCAGAGGCGCTCGCGGCGATGGGTCGCTCGTCCGCAGTCTGTGGCGAAAAGGAGAGTTTGTCAGCCGACCTAAGTCCGGCTTCGCCAAGGGGCTTCGCCGGACACCACGCTTCGCCCTCAGGGCTCCGTCGTGGCTGCGCCACGCGTAGCCCGGAGGGCGAAGCGTGGTGGAGCCAGGCGGGATCGAACCGCCGACCTCTTGCATGCCATGCAAGCGCTCTCCCAGCTGAGCTATGGCCCCTGAACCGAACCGGCGGTCTGGGTGACCGCCGGGGAGCACCGTGAACCACAGTTCGCGGCTGATCTCAAGTGGCTTCGACGATTATTCTTCGTCGCCGCCGACATCGCCGATGATGTCTGTGACATCTTCGTCGCCCTCTTCCTCGTCGGCGATGAAGGTCGAGTCGTCATCCTCGTCGTCGTCGAGGGTCTCGTCGATCTCGATATCGTCTTCGGACTCAGGCACGACGGCCTTGACCTTGCCGGAGTTCTCCTCGGCATCGGCCTCCTCGAGCGACACCAACTCCTCGGCCTCGGCCGGCTCGTTCACGGTGTCCTGCGCCGCGGCGGCACGCGCCGCCTCGCCGCGCATGGCGCGGGTGGGCGCCACCGGAGCGATCGGCACGACCTCGCCGGTGTAGGGCGAAATCACCGGGTTCTTGTTGAGGTCGTAGAACTTTTTGCCCGTGGTCGGGCAAATGCGTTTGGTTCCGAGCTCGGATTTGGCCACGTGCAGGCGTCCTGGCAATGTCTGAAAAGCGGTGTCTCACTTGGCTAGTTGCCGCGCCGCTGTCAATAGCGCTTTCAACCGGATATCACGCCCGTGACGGCCGCCGGGCGCTGTGATACCTGCCGGCTCCAAAACCCGAGGATCCCGCCGTGAGCACGTCAGCCGCCCCCACTCCGCTCGAATCCCGCGCCTCCGGGCCGCTTTCGGGCACGATTCGCGTGCCCGGCGACAAGTCGATCTCGCACCGGGCGCTGATCCTGGGCGCGCTGTCCGTGGGCGAAACCCGGATTTCCGGCCTGCTCGAGGGGGAGGACGTCCTCAACACCGCCAAATCGATGCGCACGCTCGGCGCCCAGGTCGAACGCACCGGGGAATTTGCCTGGACGGTGAACGGCGTCGGTGTCGGCGGCTTCGCCCAGCCGACGGCGACACTCGATTTCGGCAACTCCGGCACCGGCTGCCGCCTGGTGATGGGCGCCGTCGCCGGCTGCCCGATCTCGGCCGCGTTCGATGGCGACGCCTCGCTGCGCAGCCGGCCGATGCGGCGCATTCTCGATCCCCTGGCGCTGATGGGCGCCAAGGTCACCGCCAGCGCCGAGGGGGGCAAGCTTCCGTTAACCCTTCAGGGCGCCAGCAACCCGATTCCGATCGAATACCGCACGCCGGTGGCCTCGGCCCAGATCAAGTCCGCCGTGCTGCTCGCCGGCCTCGCCGCGCCCGGAATCACGACCGTGATCGAGCAGGAGGCGAGCCGCGACCATACCGAGCTGATGCTCAAGCATTTCGGCGCCGAGATCGTCACCACGGCGGAAGGCAGCCACGGTCGTCGCATCGCGCTGACCGGCCAGCCCGAGCTGCGTGGCGCGCCGGTGATCGTGCCGGCCGATCCGTCCTCGGCCGCGTTCCCGCTGGTTGCCGCTCTGATCGTCGACGGCTCGGACCTCGTGCTCTCCGACGTCATGACCAACCCGCTGCGCACCGGCCTGTTCACGACCCTGCGCGAGATGGGCGCCTCGATCGAGGAGGACGACGTCCGCGGCGATGCCGGCGAGCCGATGGCCCGCCTGCGCGTGCGCGCCTCGAAGCTCAAGGGCGTCACGGTGCCGCCGGAGCGCGCGCCGTCGATGATCGACGAATATCTCGTCCTCGCCGTCGCTGCCGCCTATGCCGAGGGCACGACGATCATGCGCGGCCTGCACGAGCTGCGCGTCAAGGAATCCGACCGGCTCGAAGCCACCGCAGCGATGCTGCGCGTCAACGGCGTCAAGGTCGAGATCACCGGCGACGACCTGATCGTGGAGGGCCGCGGCCACGTCCCGGGCGGCGGCCTCGTCGCCACCCACATGGACCACCGCATCGCAATGTCCGCGCTGGTCATGGGCCTCGCCTCCGACAAGCCGGTCACGGTCGACGACACCGCCTTCATCGCCACCAGCTTCCCCGATTTCATCCCGCTGATGCGCAAGGCAGGCGCGGATTTCGCTTAAGGAGCACCATGGCCTCCGCCTTTGACCGCGACGCGCTGCTGGCGGCCTTCGACGCGATTGGACGATCGGCGGCCCAGGCGGGGGCAAAGCTGCAGATCGCGGTGTACGGTGGATCAGCCCTGATGCTGGCGAGTAACTTTCGTTTCGCGACGGAAGACGTCGACGTCTCGGAGCTGCCGAGCCCGCTTCCTGCATGGCTGGCGGCGACGCTCCATGACATCGCCCAGCGGAATGGCTGGTCGGACGACTGGTTCAATGATGGCGTCGCCTTCCACCTGAGCCCGCTGGCGGATCAGGCGGCGGACCACCTGGAGTTCGGCACTTTTCCGCGAGACGGCTCACCGCCAGGATTGGTGGTCTCCGTGCCCTCGGCCGAGTATATGCTGGCGTTGAAGCTCAAAGCGGTCAGGATCCTCGACCCCGCGCGCGGCGAGGCCGAGCGGCTCGATATCCTCAATCTGATGAAGGTCGTTGGAATCACCGACGCGGATGCAGCGGTCGCGCTCCTTGCGAGATACTTTCCGGCGAGTGCGGCATCAGCCGAGAAGCAACGCTTTCTGCTGAAGCACATGAACTCAGAGGGAGCAGTCGATGCGCCCAAATACCCTCGCTGAAGCGGTCGCCCGGATCGGGCGTGGGGAGTCGCGGGAGATCATGCTCGCCGAGTTCATCGACACGTTCGACCTCGCTCCCTCCGACGAGGCGCGTTATGCGGCCATCGAGGCCGAACCTGACCTGACCGGCGATCCTCGGATCGATGCTCTGGCTGGCGCGATCGCCGAATATCTGGCCAAGCAGCGCCGGTTGGGCCGGGTACCCCCCTGGACCGGCGGCCCGGCGCGACGTTTGAAGGACCCCTGGTTCACGACCAGTTCGACGTCCCCGGCGCTACGGGAGTACTTGACCTTCGCCAGCCCGGGAGAGTTCGCCTCCCGCAACATCTTTACCGACGAGCGGCCGCTGCGGCGGGCGCGTGAGACTTCAGGATATCGCTAGAATGATCATCGCCATCGACGGCCCGGCTGCCTCGGGCAAGGGCACCATGGCCAAGCGGCTGGCCGCGCATTATGGCCTCAGGCACCTGGATACGGGGGTGATCTACCGGGCCGTGGCGCATGCGCTGCTGACGGCCGGAATCGACCTGAAGGACGAGGCGCGGGCGGCCGAGGTCGCCATGACCCTGGATCCCACGACCTTCGACAATCCGGCGTTCAGGTCGCACGAGGTCGGGTCGGCGGCCTCCGTGGTCTCGGCCTTGCCCAAAGTTCGCGAGGCGTTGCTGGCATTCCAGCGCCAGTTCGCCAGCCAGCCACCGGGCGCCGTGCTCGACGGGCGCGACATTGGAACCGTGATCTGCCCGGACGCCCAGGTGAAGATCTACGTCGTGGCCGACCCCAAGATCCGGGCGCATCGCCGCACCCTCGAGGCGCGCTCGCGGGGCGAGCCGGCCGACGAGGCGGCCATTTTGGCCGACATCCTGGCGCGCGACGAGCGCGACCAGAACCGGGCCGTCGCGCCTTTGAAACAAGCGGCGGATGCTTACTTGCTTGATAACTCTCATTTGGATATAGAAAGCGGCGTCCGGGCCGCCATCGACATCGTCGAGGCCGTTCGAGCGGGCCGTCAGCGGGTTTGATTTCCACTGGCGTCATTGGAGGAACCGCCCGCTCCCGCCCTTGACCGTCGATAGCTCGATTGCAGTTCAATCGGGTCCGATCAGCCGGACGAAACTTCATATGTATCGCATGTGCAGGCATTGCCGGCCCGCGCCGTTTGCGCTTTTCGCGCTGACAGCGCGGACGTCTGGGGATTTGTGGACCTCCAGGCACTGTTCATCCGATGCGCCGATCAACCCCACGCTGGCGAGAATGTCCGCATCTGGAGAACCAATGGCTTCGAGTACGTCTGCTAATTCCTACAATCCCAGCCGCGATGATTTTGCCGCGATGCTGGACGAGTCCTTCACGAAGGGCAATCTTCAGGAAAGCTCCGTCGTCAAGGGCAAGGTCGTCGCGATCGAGAAGGACATGGCCGTCATCGACGTCGGCCTGAAGACCGAAGGCCGCGTGGCGCTGCGTGAATTTTCCGGTCCCGGCCGCGACAGCGAGCTGAAGGTCGGTGACGAGGTCGAAGTGTTCCTCGACCGCATCGAGAACGCGCTCGGCGAAGCCG
Organism: Bradyrhizobium sp. ORS 285; assembly: GCF_900176205.1. NCBI lineage: Bacteria > Pseudomonadati > Pseudomonadota > Alphaproteobacteria > Hyphomicrobiales > Nitrobacteraceae > Bradyrhizobium > Bradyrhizobium sp. ORS 285. Next base: position 7,386,275 of record NZ_LT859959.1, on the reverse strand, counting down.
TGCTGTCGCGCGACAAGGCGCGCCGCGAAGAGAGCTGGGGCAAGCTCGAGAAGGCGTTCCAGAACAACGAAAAGGTTAACGGCGTCATCTTCAACCAGGTCAAGGGCGGCTTCACCGTCGACCTGGATGGCGCAGTCGCCTTCCTGCCGCGTTCGCAGGTCGACATCCGTCCGATCCGCGACGTCGCCCCGCTGATGAACAACTCGCAGCCGTTCCAGATCCTCAAGATGGATCGTCGCCGCGGCAACATCGTCGTGTCGCGCCGGACCGTGCTGGAAGAGACCCGCGCCGAGCAGCGCCAGGAGCTGGTGCAGAACCTCGAAGAGGGTCAGGTGATCGACGGCGTCGTCAAGAACATCACCGATTACGGTGCGTTCGTCGACCTCGGCGGCATCGACGGCCTGCTGCACGTCACCGACATCGCCTGGCGCCGTGTCAACCATCCGACCGAGGTGCTCTCGATCGGCCAGACCGTCAAGGTCAAGATCATCAAGATCAACCACGAGACGCACCGCATCTCGCTGGGCATGAAGCAGCTCCTGGACGATCCGTGGCAGGGCATCGAGGCGAAGTACCCGCTGCAGGCCCGCTTCCACGGCCGTGTCACCAACATCACCGACTACGGCGCGTTCGTCGAGCTCGAGCCGGGCATCGAAGGCCTGATCCACGTCTCCGAGATGTCGTGGACCAAGAAGAACATGCACCCCGGCAAGATCGTGTCGACCTCGCAGGAGGTCGAAGTGCAGGTGCTCGAGGTCGACAGCGTCAAGCGCCGCATCTCGCTCGGTCTCAAGCAGACCATGCGCAATCCGTGGGAGGTCTTCGTCGAGAAGCATCCGACGGGTTCGGTGGTCGAGGGCGAGGTCAAGAACAAGACCGAGTTCGGCCTGTTCCTGGGTCTCGAGGGCGACGTCGACGGCATGGTCCATCTGTCGGATCTCGACTGGAAGTTGCCGGGCGAGCAGGTCATCGACAACTACAAGAAGGGCGACATGGTCAAGGCCGTGGTGCTCGACGTCGACGTGGAGAAGGAGCGCATCTCGCTCGGCATCAAGCAGCTCGAAGGCGACCCCTTCGCCGAGCCGGGCGATGTCAAGAAGGGTGCGGTCGTGACTTGCGAAGTGCTCGACGTCAAGGACGGCGGCATCGACGTCAAGATCACCGGCACCGACTTCACCACCTTCATCAAGCGCTCCGAGCTGGCGCGCGATCGCAACGATCAGCGCACCGAGCGGTTCGCCGTCGGTGAGAAGGTCGATGCCCGCGTGATCCAGTTCGACAAGAAGGCCCGCAAGGTCCAGGTGTCGATCAAGGCGCTGGAAGTCGCGGAAGAGAAGGAAGCCATCGCGCAGTACGGCTCGTCCGATTCGGGCGCGACGCTGGGCGACATCCTGGGCACCGCGCTCAAGAACCGCGACTCGAAGTAAGCCTTCGGTTCGTGTGACGAGATCAAAGCCCCGGCTTCGGCCGGGGTTTTTTTGTGCAATCGCGGCTCTGGCAGTCTTCCAGCTCCCTCACTGCTGCAGAGCGGTCGCATATGAGCAAAGCTCGCCGCCGACAGCGTGCCGACCACCGTCCTTCGAGACGCCCGCCTCCGGCGGGCTCCTCAGGACGAGGCCTGTTTTCGCGGCGGGATTCTTGACCCTCATGGTGAGGAGCGCCGGCTTCGGCGCGTCTCGAACCATGAGGCCCTGAGGCGTATCGAGCCACATGCAAGCGCACGGCTCAGGGCTGGGGCGGCCGCATGGCGGAGCCTTCCTTTCTTCAAATTGCGCCGCGATTGATGTAATCGGATAACGAGATATTCAGGCTGCGGCTGCAGAACGCGCCGAGACTTCCAGGAGCTGTCCATGTCGCTAGATTCGGATGTGATCGTCGACCGCCGCAGGCTGCGCCGTAAGCTGACGTTCTGGCGCGTCGTGGCGGTGGTGATCGCGATTGCTGCGCTCTCCGCGATCGGCTTGGCGATGTCGCCGCGCGGCCGCACCGCGCTGTCGACCTCCGGTTCGATCGCCCGCGTCAACATCGAGGGGCTGATCCGCAGCGATCAGGAACGGGTCGAAGCGCTGGAGCGGCTCGAGAACTCCTCGGCCGAGGCCGTGATCGTGCACATCAACTCGCCGGGCGGAACCACCGCCGGCTCCGAGCAGCTCTACGATTCCCTCGTTCGCCTGAAGGCCAAGAAGCCGCTCGTCGTTGTGGTCGAAGGTCTCGCGGCCTCCGGCGGCTATATCGGTGCCATCGCGTCCGATCACATCGTCGCACAGCAGAGCTCGCTGGTCGGCTCGATCGGCGTGCTGTTCCAGTATCCCAATGTCAGCGAGCTCTTGAAGACCGTCGGCGTGAAGATCGAGGAGGTGAAGTCCTCGCCGCTGAAGGCCGCGCCCAACGGCTACGAGCCGACCAGCCCCGAAGCGCGCGCTGCGCTCGATGACCTCGTGAAGGATTCCTACGCCTGGTTCCGTGGTCTCGTGAAGAGCCGCCGCAACATGGACGACACGCAGCTGGAGAAGGTCGCCGATGGCCGCGTCTTCACCGGCCGCCAGGCGGTTGAACTCAAGTTGATCGACGAACTCGGTGATGAGAAGACGGCAGTGGCCTGGCTGGTCGCCAACAAGAACGTCAAGAAAGACCTGCCGGTGCGCGACTACAAGCTGGTGCCGCGCTTCGGTGATCTCACTTTCCTGCGCACGGCCACCTCGATCGCGCTCGACGCCGTCGGCCTGTCCGGCATCGCCCGCCAAATCGAACGCACCGGAGTCGTCCAGGCGGTCGACCGGGTCGGACTCGACGGCATGCTGGCGCTGTGGACGCCCGCAACGGGGAATTGAAACCCGTCAAGACAATCGTGGCGCAGAGTCTCGCGTGGAGCGTGTGGTCCGGCATTGGACGGTGCCGAGCCCGGAAAGCCAATTCCCAGGCCCGATGAATGATTTAGCGTCTTGACAGTCCTGCATATTTTCACGGAAATGGGACTGTCTCCCCGGGTACATTTTCTCGATGATCAAATCCGAGCTGGTTCAGCGTATCGCCGAGCACAACCCGCATCTCTACCAGCGGGATGTCGAGAACATCGTCAATGCGATCCTCGATGAGATCGTGGCCGCGCTCGCGCGCGGTGATCGCGTCGAGCTCCGCGGCTTTGGTGCGTTCTCCGTCAAGCACCGGCCGGCCCGCGCCGGGCGCAACCCGCGGACCGGCGCGCATGTCCCGGTGGACCAGAAGAGCGTCCCGTTCTTCAAGACGGGCAAGGAAATGCGCGAGCGGCTGAACCGGGACAATCCGGCAGGCGCTGGCGAGGACGCCGACGATACGGACGAGTGACGCGCGTCTCGCGCCGGACGTGTTAGTCGTTGGCGGCTGATCGAGGCGAAACCAGCCTGACTGATACGAGCGAGCGCATGCGAAAATTCTTCACCGTCGTGATCGTCCTGCCGTTGTTGGTGCTGTTCGTCGTTTTCGCGGTCGCCAACCGGCATTTCGTTACCGTATCATTTGATCCGTTCAATGCGACCGATCCGGCGCTGTCGGTGGCCGTGCCGCTGTTTGCCCTGATCATCGCCGTCGCGATCCTGGGCGTGATCGCCGGCGGCTGCGCGACCTGGATCGGCCAGCGCCGTTGGCGCCGCGCGGCCCGCCGCCATCAGGCCGATGCCGAAGCCGCCCGGGCCCAAGTCGCCCAGCTGACCGCGGCGGCGCGCGCAAACCAGGGGCCGGCGCAATCCCTGGTTCCGGCCGCCCCCGCCCGGCTTTTCGCCCCTTATGGGCGAGACAAGCAGGGCGTCGCGTTGTAGAAGGCGCGCAAGCCTGAACGACCTTCGGAAGTCGTCGGCTCCAGGTGATCCCTTTCGTCCGGACGTGCGTTCTTTCCCGATGTCCCTGCTCGTCAAAATCTGCGGCCTGACCACGCCCGACACCCTCGGTGCCGCGCTCGACGCGGGTGCCGAGATGGTGGGATTCGTGTTCTTTCCGCCGTCGCCCCGTCACATCGGTCTCACGGCCGCGCGCGAGCTCGGCCAGCAGGCAAAGGGGCGTGCGCTCAAGGTGGCGCTGACGGTCGATGCCGATGATGCGACGTTCGAGAACATCGTCGAGACCCTGCGCCCGGACCTCCTCCAGTTGCATGGGCGCGAGAGCGTCGCGCGCATTCGCGATCTCAAGCAGCGCTTCGGCCTGCCAGTCATGAAGGCCATTCCGGTCGAGACGGCCGCCGATCTGGCGCCGCTGGCCGGCTATGCCGAGGTGTGCGATCGCATCCTGTTCGACGCGCGCGCCCCGAAGGATGCGACGCGCCCCGGTGGCCTCGGCGCCACCTTCGACTGGCATGTGCTGCAGGGACTGAAGCTGGACCGCCCGTTCATGGTGTCCGGCGGGTTGAGCGCCGACAATGTCGCCGACGCCGTTCGGACGACGCGTGCCGGCGGCGTCGATGTGTCATCCGGTGTCGAGCGGATGCCGGGTGTGAAGGATTGCGACATGATCCGGGATTTCATTCGTGCGGCGCGGGCCGCTGAAGAGTTGAGCGTGCAATGACCACAGCCATTCCCAATTCCTACCGCAGCGGTCCTGATGACCGTGGCCATTTCGGCATCTTCGGCGGCCGCTTCGTCGCGGAAACGCTGATGCCGCTGATCCTCGATCTGGAAAAGGCCTATGCCGAGGCCAAGGCCGATCCGGCGTTTCATGCCGAGATGACCGGCTATCTCAAGAACTACGTCGGCCGGCCCTCGCCGCTGTACTACGCGGAGCGGCTGACAGAGCATCTCGGCGGCGCCAAGATCTACTTCAAGCGCGAGGAGCTCAATCACACCGGCTCGCACAAGGTCAACAACGTGCTCGGCCAGATCATGGTCGCGCGCCGCATGGGCAAGAAGCGCATCATCGCCGAGACCGGCGCCGGTCAGCACGGTGTCGCGACCGCGACGCTGTGTGCGCGCTTCGGGCTGGATTGCGTGGTCTACATGGGCGCGGTCGACGTCGAGCGGCAGCAGCCGAACGTGATCCGCATGGAGATGCTCGGCGCCAAGGTCGTGCCGGTGCAGTCCGGCGCCAAGACGCTCAAGGATGCGATGAACGAGGCGCTGCGTGACTGGGTCACCAACGTCCACAACACGTTCTACTGCATCGGCACCGTGGCCGGCCCGCACCCCTATCCGATGATGGTGCGCGACTTCCAGTCGGTGATCGGCAGCGAAACGCGCACGCAGATGCAGGAGGCCGAGGGCCGGCTGCCGGACTCGCTGATCGCCTGCATCGGCGGCGGCTCCAATGCGATGGGCCTGTTCCATCCGTTCCTCGATGACCCCTCGGTCGAGATCTACGGCGTCGAAGCCGCCGGCCATGGTCTGACGCATCTTCACGCCGCCTCGATCGCCGGCGGCCGTCCGGGCGTGCTGCACGGCAACCGCACCTATCTCCTCATGAACGAGGACGGACAGATCGACGAGGCGCATTCGATTTCCGCCGGTCTCGATTATCCCGGCATCGGACCGGAGCACTCCTGGCTGCACGATGTCGGCCGCGTGAACTATTTGTCCGCGACCGACGAGGAAGCGCTCGCGGCTTTCCAACTGCTGTCGCGCCTCGAAGGCATCATCCCGGCGCTGGAGCCGGCGCATGCCATCGCCAAGGTGATGGAGCTCGCGCCGAAGAAGCCGAAAGACCACCTGATGGTGGTCAACATGTCCGGCCGCGGCGACAAGGACGTTCCGCAGGTCGGTGATATCCTGCGAGGAAGGACGAGAGCACAGTGACGGCCGCTCGCTCGGTGCATCTTCACCTCTCCCCATCGGGGAGAGGTCGGCTGCGCAGCAGCCGGGTGAGGGGGCCTTGCTCTCCTCAGTCAGATCGAAGCGTACTCGCGATAGCCTCGAGCACGCCGTCGAGATTCTCGTATATGTCGACGTTCGTGACTCGAAGGACGAAAAAGCCGCAGGCCTCGAGCACCGCAGTTCTTGCGTCGTCCCTTGCGACCTCCGACGCGGTCGAATGGGGCGCTCCGTCCACTTCGACAATGAGCTTGCCTGCCAGTGTGACGAAATCGACGACATACCGATCGATTGCGTGCTGGCGCCGGAATTTCCATCGCGCCAGCCTGCGGTTGCGCAGCGCCTGCCAGAGCTTGTCTTCCGCGCTGGTTTGTGACGCCCGAAGGGCGCGGGATCGCTTCTTAAATCTGTCTTCCATCCCCCTCACCCGGCTGCTTCGCAGCCGACCTCTCCCCACAGGGGAGAGGTATAGCACGCTCTGGGCCGCCCGATGACAACGAGAATGGATGCGCGCTTTGCGCAGTTGAAGAAGGAAGGCCGCTCGGCGTTCGTCACCTTCGTGATGGGCGGCGACCCCGATCCGGAGACGTCGCTCGCGATCGTGAAGGCGCTGCCGCAGGCGGGCGCTGATATCATCGAGATCGGGATGCCGTTCACCGACCCGATGGCTGATGGACCGTCGATCCAGGCGGCGGGCCTGCGCGCGCTGAAAGCGGGCATGACCTTGAAGAAGACGCTGCAGCTGGTGCGCAGCTTCCGCGAGAGCGATGCGGCGACGCCGATCGTGCTGATGGGCTACTACAACCCGATCTACATCTACGGCGTCGACAAGTTTCTTGATGATGCCAAGTCGTCCGGCGTCGATGGCCTGATCATCGTCGACCTGCCGCCGGAGGAAGACGACGAGCTGTGCATCCCGGCCCTGAAGGCGGGCTTGAACTTCATCCGCCTGGCGACGCCGACGACAGACGACAAGCGCCTGCCGGCCGTGCTCGCGAACACTTCCGGTTTCGTCTATTACGTCTCGATCACCGGCATCACTGGTGCGGCCGCCGCGGACTCCTCCGCCGTCGGCGCCGCCGTGGCCCGGATCAAGCGCCACACCGCGCTTCCGGTCTGCGTCGGGTTCGGCATCCGGACACCGGAGACCGCCCGCGCCATCGCTGCCAATGCCGACGGCGCCGTGGTCGGCACGGCCCTGGTCGACGCCCTCAAGGCGAGCCTGGACGCCGAGGGCCGGGCCACGCCCAAGACCGTCAGCGCGGTCGCCGACCTCGCCGCAGCCCTGGCGCAGGGCGTGCGCGGCGCCCAGCAGGCCGCGGAATAGCCATCAACCACCCTTGTATGGAGCGCCACGGCATGGCTTGCCGAGGCGCTGCCGTCCCGCCATATATCCGGGCGACCGCAAAACGGAGCTTTTCATGAACTGGCTTACCAACGTGGTCCGGCCGAAGATCCGCAACATCCTGCGCCGCGAGACGCCGGAGAACCTCTGGATCAAGTGCCCGGATTCCGGACAGCTCGTGTTCTACAAGGACGTCGAGGCCAACCAGTTCGTCATCCCCGGCTCCAACTACCACATGCGCATGGGCGCATCGGCGCGGCTGAAGTCGATGTTCGACAACGAGACGTGGTTCGACGTCGCGCTGCCCGAGGTCACGCCGGACCCGCTCAAGTTCCGTGACGAGCGCCGCTACGCCGACCGCATCAAGGATGCGCGGGCGCGCACCGGCATGAACGATGCGGTCAAGGTCGGCTTCGGCAAGCTCGAAGGCATGGGCGTTGTCATCGCCGTGCAGGATTTCGACTTCATGGGCGGCTCGCTCGGCATGGCCGCCGGCGAGGCGATCGTGCGCGGACTGGAGCTCGCGGTCGAGAAGAAGTCGCCGTTCATCGTGTTCGCGGCCTCCGGCGGCGCGCGCATGCAGGAGGGCATCCTGTCGCTGATGCAGATGCCGCGCACGACCGTCGCCGTTCAGATGCTGCGCGAGGCCAAGCTGCCCTACATCGTCGTCCAGACCAATCCGACCACCGGCGGCGTCACCGCGTCCTATGCGATGCTGGGCGACGTCCACATCGCCGAGCCCGGCGCGCTGATCGGTTTCGCGGGCGCTCGCGTCATCGAGCAGACCATCCGCGAGAAGCTGCCCGAGGGTTTCCAGCGCGCCGAGTACCTGCTCGATCACGGCATGGTCGACATGGTGGTGCATCGGCATGACCTGCGCCCGACCCTGGCGCGGCTGTGCCGCCTGCTGACCAAGGCGCCGGCCGTCGAGCATGCCAAGCCCGCGCCGCAGCTGCCGCCGCCGGCCAAGCCCGCCGAGACGGCGGAAGCGCCGGCGGTCGCAACGAGCGCGTGAACGCTTCTGCCCAGCCCAAGCCTTCGCTCGACGAGCTGATCACGCGCCTCTCGGCGCTGCATCCGAGCAAGATCTCGCTCGGGCTGGAGCGCATGCACCGGCTGCTCGCGCAGCTCGATCATCCCGAACGCAAACTGCCGCCCGTGATCCATGTCGCCGGCACCAATGGCAAGGGCTCCACGGTCGCTTATCTCAGGGCGATGCTCGAAGCGGCGGGCCTGCGCGTCCACGTCTTCACCTCGCCCTGGCTGGTCCGCATCAACGAGAGCTACCGGCTGGGTCAGGTCGGTGGCGGCGTCCTCGTCGATGACAACGAACTGATCGCGGCGCTGCTCGAATGCGAGCGGGTCAATGCCGGCGCGCCGATCACCTTCTTCGAAGTCAAGACCGTCGCGGCGTTCGTGCTGTTCGCGAAGCATCCCGCTGATGTCGTGCTGCTCGAAGTCGGTCTCGGCGGCCGGCTCGATTCCACCAATGTCGTCGAGCAGGTCGCGGCCTCCGTGCTGACGCCGATCAGCATGGACCACATGGAATTCCTCGGCGATACCCGCGCGCTGATCGCGGCCGAGAAGGCCGCCATCATCAAGCGCGGCTGTCCGGTGATCTCCGCGGCGCAGGAGCCGGACGCGATGGCGGTGATCGAGCGCGAGGCCAAGCGCCAGCGCGCGCCTTTGTTCGCGGCCGGGGAGAGCTGGCACGTCAGTGTCGAGCGCAATCGGCTCGTCTATCAGGACGATCGCGGTCTTCTCGATCTCCCGGCGCCCAGACTGTTCGGCCGGCATCAGTTCGACAATGCAGGGCTCGCGATCGCGACCTTGCGCGCGCTCGATCAGTTCAAGCTGGCAACCAAGGCGTTCGAGGACGGCATCGTCAACGCCGAATGGCCGGCGCGCATGCAGCGGTTGTCGAACGGCGCGTTCACTGCGATTGCGCCACAGGGCGCGGAGATCTGGCTCGATGGTGGGCACAATGCCGAAGGCGGCCGCGTCGTCGCCGCCGCGATCGGTGATCTTGAGGAGCGTGTCTCGCGTCAGCTCGTGGTCATCGTCGGCATGATGGGCAACAAGGATGCCGCAGCGTTCCTCGGCAACTTCGCCGGGCTGACGCGGCACATCATCGTCGTGCCGATCCCGAATGAGAGCAAGGCGATGGCGCCCCCCGATCTCGCCGCGGCCGCGCGCACGCTCGGCATGCGCGTCGAGATCGCCGACGGTGTTGCTTCCGCGCTCGCCGGCATCGCGCGGCTTGCCTATGAGGTGCCGCCGCGTATTCTGATCACGGGGTCGCTCTATCTCGCAGGCCACGTGCTCGACCTCAACGGCACGCCGCCGACCTGAGGAAATCAACCATGCGGTTCGCCGCGATTGCCGATGTCCACGGCAACCATCTCGCGCTGGAGGCCGTGCTCGCCGATATCAGCGCGCAAGGCGTGACCGAGATCGTCGATCTCGGCGACATGGCGAGCGGTCCGCTCGATGCGCGCAAGACGATGGACAGGCTGATGGCGCTCGACGCCGTTCATGTCCGCGGCAATCATGACCGCTGGCTGATCGATCGTCCGTTCGAGACAATGGGCGCGTGGGAGCGGCCAGCCTATCCGCAGCTTGAGACCAGGCATCTCGACTGGCTGCGCACGATCCCGGCAACGGCCGTCTATCGCGACCGGGTCTTCCTCTGTCATGCGACGCCGGAGGACGACAATACTTATTGGCTCGAAAGTGTCGCGGCTGACGGCGCGATCACCTGCGCACCACTCGATGAGATCGAGAAGCTGGCCGCCGGCATTTCGCAGTCGCTGATCCTGTGCGGCCATACGCACACCGCGCGGGCCGTGCGGCTGCGTGACGGCCGGCTGATCGTCAATCCTGGCAGTGTCGGCAGCCCCGGCTACTCCTACAACGTGCCGCATCCGCATGTGGTGCAGGCCGGCACGCCCGACGCGCGCTACGCGATCCTGGAGCTGACGGCGGCGGGGTGGAGCGTGAGCTTCCGCCATGTGCCCTATGATAACAGCGCGATGGCCGAGCTGGCGCGCGCCAATGGCGACGGCGAATTTGCTTCGGCATTAGCGACCGGCTGGATCCGCTGATCAGGCGAGCAGCTTCAGGGGATCGGCGACCTTCTGCTTGAGCTGATCGAAGGTGCATTGCTTCGGTGCCTTGTCCGGGCGCCAGCGCAGGATCGAGGTGCCGTGGCGGAAGCGTTCGCCGGAGAAGTGGTCGTAGCAGACCTCGATCACGAGCTTCGGCTTCAGCGGACACCATTCCGCGGAGCGTTCCGTCGACCACCGGCTCGGCCCGCCCGGCGCATTGCCGGTGAATCCAGGCGGCGAGATCAGCGGCTCGAGCTTGTCCGTCAGTGCGGGCTTCTCGTCCCTCTTCAGCGCTGAGGTGAAGCCGACGTGATGCAGGAGTCCGTCGTCGTCGTAGAGACCAAGCAGCAGCGAGCCGACCAGCTTGCGGCCGTTTGCGCCCTTGTTGGTGGCGTAGCGGAAGCCGCCGATCACGCAGTCCGCCGAGCGATAGCGCTTGATCTTCTGCATGCCGTCGCGGTTTCCCGCCTGGTAGGGCAGGTCGATCCGCTTGGCGATCACGCCGTCCGAGCCGCCGCCGGAATGTGACAGCCAGTCCTGCGCGGTCGCGTAGCGCGTGGTCGCGGGTGACAGCCGGAAGGTCGGATGTCCCGCGAAGTTCGCCTTCGCGAACGCCTCCAGCACTGGACGCCGATCGTGCAGCGTCTGCGCGATCAGCTCTTTCTCCTTCGCCGTCGCTAGCAGGTCAAAGGCGAGGAATAGCGCCGGGGTCTCGGCCGACAGCTTCTTCACCCGGCTGGCGGCGGGATGGATCCGCTGCAGCAGCGCATCGAACGAGAACGACTTTGCTTGCGGCACGACCAGCTCGCCATCGAGTGTGAAGCGGGTGGCTTTCAGTTCGCGTGCCGCAGCGACCACCTCCGGAAAGTAGCGAGCGAGATCCTCGCCGGCCTTGGACTGCATCGTCACGTGAGCGCCGTCGCGCGAGAGCAGGCAACGAAAACCGTCCCATTTCGGCTCGTACTGCCACTCCTCGCCACGCGGGATCGCCTCCACCGAGCGCGCCTCCATGGCCAAGAGGCCTGACTTGCGGGAGGGCGAGCGATGGGCGCGGGCGGGCATGGCGACATCCGGAAACGCGAAAACACACCCCCTCAACGCAAACGGCCGGCGAATCCGCCGGCCGTTCGAGAAAAATCGTCGATGCGTAGGGTGGGCAAAGGCGAGCCCGTGCTTTCGCTGCATTCGAGATCGCAGTTGCGCCGTGCCCACCGTCCTGCTGCGAGCTCGCGGAGAGATGGTGGGCACGCTACCGCCTGACGGCGGCCGCTTTGCCCACCCTACGGGCTCACATCGACGACGAGATCCACTGCTGCAGCTTGGCCTTCGGCGCGGCGCCGACCTGGCGGGAGGCCATCTCGCCGCCCTTGAACACCATCAGGGTCGGGATCGACATCACGCCGTACTTCGAGGCGGTCTTCGGGCTCTCGTCGACGTTCAGCTTCACGATCTTGACCTTGTCGCCCATCGCGCTCGCGATCTCGTCCAGGGCAGGGGCGATCATGCGGCAGGGGCCGCACCACTCGGCCCAGAAGTCGACCACGACCGGACCGTCGGCCTTGAGCACTTCGCTTTCGAAATCGGCGTCGGAAACCTTGGCTACGGCGGCCATGGGATTTACCTCGTTGGGTTGGAGGATGCGGCGCTGATATCGCGCCGCCTCGGCGTGGGTGTCAAAGTATGAATGGCATCATGCCGGGTCAAGCACGCTCACTCAGTCGTGCTGGGATGGCAGCATGGCGTCCAGCGCGGAGGCTGGAAGCTCCATGAATTCAGGGGCTTCGGTCCAGAGCAGCGCGGCCCGGACGGTCCGCCCGGGGTACAACTGGCCGAGCACGGCCCGGTACAGCGCGAGCTGGCGGACATAGGCCTCGGGCACTTCGGATAGCCCTGAGGGCGGCTGCTGGTTGGTCTTGAAGTCGACGATCAGCACCTCGGCCTCGGTGACCACCAGACGGTCGATCTGGCCGGACACCAGCGCCGCCGGCTGCGCGGCCAGTGCGAGCCGGCCGACGATGGAGACCTCCGCCCGGCTGCCGGGCGCGAACACCGCCGCGAAGCGGGGGTCGCCGATCACATTGAGCACGCCGTCAGCGAGCCTGTTTCGCTCGTCCTCCACCCAGTCGGGGGCATTGCGCAGCAGATAGCGAAGCGCGGCTTCCTGCCGCCGCTCCGGCGGCACATCGGGCAGCGACTGCAGCAAGCGGTGCACCAGCGTGCCGCGCTGCATCGCGAGACTGCGCGCGGCGAGCGATTCGCCTGATCGCACCGGCCGCTCGTCTGCGGAAGGATCGGAGGGGCGGAGCACGGCAACCTCGCCGGGCGCCTCGATCGCCGCCGTGCGCAGCCAGGACGGCAGTTCGACCGCTGTCTCCACCAACTGCCGCGCTTCGTCCTTCGCGGTCTCGGCAATGTCCTCGGCCCGCGCGTAGCGCTTGACCGGCCCGTCCTCGGTCTCGATCACCTCGACCTGCAGTCCCGCCGCATCGAGGCCGCGGGCCATCAAGTCGTACCAGCTTCCGCCGCGGACGTTGTTCATGTTGCCCGGCATGCAGCCGCCGATGACGAGACGGTCCGCAGCGCGTGTCATCGCGACATAGAGCAGCCGGCGATATTCGTCCTCGGTCTCCTTGAGCATCGCCACCCGCGCCGCCGCAACCGCTTGCGGATCGTCCGCCTTGCGTCCGGCCCAGACCACGATCTCCCGCTCGCCATGCGGCACGTGGATCAGCCGCAGCCGCTGCGAATCCGCCGGCGACGAGGTCGTATCGACCAGGAACACCACGGACGCTTCGAGACCCTTGGCGCCGTGCACGGTCATCACGCGCACTTCGTCGCGCGAGATCTCCATGTCGCGCTTCACCTCGGTGTCGGCAGCGCGCAGCCAGGCGACGAAGCCCTGCAGCGACGCCGGCGCCTTGCGCTCGTAGGACAGCGCCAGCTCCAGGAATTCATCGAGCGCGTCGTTGGCCTCGTGGCCGAGCCGCGCCAGGATGCGCCGCCGGCCGCCACCGCCGCCGAGCAGCCAGGCGTAGAACGCGAACGGCGTGTCCTCGGCCGCGCGACGCTCGCATTGCTGCAGCCGCCGAACGACCGCTTGTAGTCGTGGGTCATCAGCGGCATGCGCACTCAGCGCCTCGCGCAAGCTGCCGCGACGCTTCCAGGCCAGCTTGAACAGATCGTCATCGTCGAGGCCGAACAGCGGGCTCTTCAGCGCCGTCGCCAGTGCGAGGTCATCCTGCGGCAGCAGCAGCGCGTCGGCGAGGTTCATCAAATCGATGATCGCGATGTGCTCGGTCAGTTTTAAACGGTCGGCGCCGGCCACGGGAATGCTGGCGTGCTTCAGCGCCTGGATGACGGCGTCGAACGCATTGCCGCGCCGGCGCACCAGGATCAGCATGTCGCCATAGCTCAGCCGCCGCCGCGCGCCGTCATGGCCGGTCATGGTGCCCACGCGGATCAGCCGCTTGATCTCCGCCTGGATGCGCCTAGAGAGCTTCACCTCCGGGCTCGTCACTGAGACGCCGTCGAACGGCGCGCGCCAGCCCTCGATCTCCTTGCGATCGTCGCGCTCGCACAATGACCACAGCTCGACCAGGCTCGGCCCGGCGTCGGTCAGCGCGTTGTGGATGGGGTAGCCGATATCAGGCGAATGGATGCTGCTATAGACCTCGCGCTCGCGGAAGACATGGTCGACGGCATGCAGCACCGTCGGCCCGGAGCGGAACGAGTAGGTGAACGACACCGGATCGAACAGCAGGCCGGCGTCGGTGAAGCGCTTCTGCAACTGGCGCCGTCGCGCATCGAATTCATGCGGGTCGGCGCCCTGGAACGAGAAGATCGACTGTTTCTCGTCGCCGACCGCGAAAATCGTGCGCGTCAGCCCGTCGCGCGCGCCGGCGCCCGACGTGAACTCCTCGATGATGTGGGCAACGATGTCCCACTGCCGCGGGCTTGTGTCCTGTGCCTCGTCGATCAGCACGTGGTCGACGCCGCGGTCGAGCTTGTAGTGCACCCAGCCGGCGGAGACGCGGTTCAGCATGACCAGCGTCTTGTCGATCAGGTCGTCATAGTCGAGCAGCCCGCGCTCTTCCTTCTCCCGCCGATAATTCGCGGCCGCCGCGGTCGCGATCTGGAGCAGCGCCTCGGTGCGGTCGCGCACGACGGCCGCGCGGCGCTTCTCGATCAGGCGGTCGAGCCGGCGCGCTTCCGCGTCGAACAGGCCGGCGAGGCCGGGATTGTTCTCGGCGAACTTCTTGGTCAGCACCGATTTGCGCGGTTCCTTGTCGTCGGTGAGGAAGACGCGAAGATATTCATCGACCTGATCGCTGCCCGAGAACGCCAGCGCCGCGCGCAACTGGTCGGCCTGCTTCTGGTCGGTCTTGGCTCCGCCGTCCAGCCGGCCGGCGATCTCGGTCCAATCGGCGCGCGGCAGATTGGGGCCGTCGAGAATGTCGCGCTCGATCGCCTCCAGCGTCTCGTCAGCGCCGATGCCGAGCACCTCGCCGAGATGCTGCGCGGCGACCTCGACACGGCCGGCGCCATCGGTCCAGGCCATGAAGTGATCACGGCTGAGACAGGCCTCGCGCACGACCTCCTTGAAGGTGGAATCGGCGGCATTGGCCATCGCGACCTGCAGCGCGCGGCCGACCGCGCTGTCCGGCGCGCGGGCCGCGTCGAGCAGCACCTTGAGATTGGCGCGCTCCATCATCTCGGTCTGGTCGCGCTCGTCGAGCACCGAGAACCGCGCCGGCACATTGGCCTCGAACGGAAACTGTTGCAGCAGCCGCGTGCACAGCGCGTGGATGGTCTGCACCTTCAAGCCGCCCGGCGTCTCCAGCGCGCTGGCGAACAGTTTTCGCGCCGACGCGCGGAGCTTCTTGTCGGAGGTGAGAATGCCGGTGGACTTGATCGCGCTGTCGAGCGCGTCGTCGTCGAGCGTGACCCAATGGCCGAGCGTCGAGAACACCCGCTCGGCCATGTTGGCGGCGGCGGCCTTGGTGAAGGTGATGCAGAGGATCTTCTCCGGCGGCACGCCATCGAGCAGCAGCCGGATCACGCGCTGCACCAGCACGTGCGTCTTGCCCGAGCCGGCATTGGCCGACACGAAAGCCGACGCGGCCGGATTCGACGCGCGCGTCTGCGCGTCGCGCACGGCCTGCGGAATGGGGCGGGGCGCCTTCACCATCCCTCCACCCCCAGTCCGCCCGCGGCCGACCATTCCTTGATGCGCGCGAGGTCGTCATAGCTGCCGTAGCGGTTTGCCCACATCGACAGGTTCAGCGAGGTATAGCCCTGATTGGGGTCCTCGAAGCTGCGGATCAGCTCTTCCAGCTTGTTGCGTGCCTCCTGCGCGGCCTGGTCCGGATGCTGCGGCGTGTCGCTCTTGTTGATCTTCAGTTCGAGGATGCGCTCCTCGCCCGGCGGATTGTTGCCGGAGAGCCTGACGTAGACGAGCTGGCTGATCAGGCTGCCGGCCGGAATGCCCTCGAAGCCGCCCTCGCGCAGGATCGCGGCTTCGAGCGTGAGCTGCGGCGACAGGCCCATGCGCACCTGCTTCGCCGTCGGCGGCTGGCCGGTCTTGTAGTCGAGGATGGCATAGGTGCCCTCGGCGCGCTGCTCGATGCGGTCGGCGCGCGCTGACAGCATGAACGTGCGGTCCGGCCCCAATGGAATGCCGATCTCGCCGCGGATCTCGGCGGTGATCGCCCCGATCTGCTCGCGCCGCGCGGTCTCCCACGCAGCAAACCAGCCGGCGATGCGCTGGAAGCGCGGCCACCACAGCGCGCGCGCTTCGGGGCGCTCCATCAACGGCGCAAAATGCTTCTCGCCGATGACGCGCAGTGCATGCGCCGGGTGCAGCGGAAGCTCCTTGGCAAAGGTCTGCGTGAACTCGCCGATCGCCTCGTGGATCGCCGAGCCGCGATCGGCCGCCGACAGCGGCATGTCGACGGGATCGAGCGGATCGAGCCGCAGGATGTATCGCGCGAAGATGGTGTAGGGATCGCGCAGCCAGTCCTCGATCGCGGTCACCGACATCCGCAGCGGCCGGGCCTCCAGCGGTGGCTTCGGCGCTGGCTGCTCGACCGGCTTCACCTCGCGGGGCTGGTCCAGCACCTCGGCATAGCGGACATAGGTGTCGCCGCGTGCCTCCGCCGCCTTCCACCGCTCGGCACCGGCGACGGCTTCGAGGCGATGCAGGAAGCGCGAGGCCACGGCCGGCGCGCCGCCGGATTTCGCGGCGTGGGTCAGGATCACCTCGGGCGCCCCCAGCAGCTGCGCGAAGTCGTGCGCGGAGAGGCCGATGCGGCGCTCGGGCAGATCGAGGCCGAGCTGATGCCGCATCGGCCGGCTCAGCCAGGGATCGATGCGCGGCGCCGGCGGCCAGATGCCCTCGACGAGTCCGCCGATGATCATGCGGTCGGCCTGCATCAAGCGCGCTTCGAGCGGGCCGTAGATCTGCAGCTGCGCGCCGTGGCGCTCGGGGCGGCGCACCGCGCGGTCGGAGAAGGCGGTATGGAACAGGTCCGGATAGTCCGACAGCGGCGCCATCAGGCCGCAGCGCTCGCCGGATGCGAGCAGATCATCGAAGCAGCGCGCCAGCGCGGAGCCATCACGATCAGTGAACGCAGTCGTGAGGCCGACATCGTCGGTCGACAGCGCGATCAGCACCTCGCGATGCCGCGCGGCCAGCTCGGCGAAATCCTGCGGTCGCGGAGAGGCGAGATTTTCAAGCGGTGCCAGCGCCGTCTGCAGTTGAGTGATCAGCGCGGCCGCCTGGTCGAGCTGCTCAGGCTTGAGCCGCGCGCGCGGTTCGGCGCGGTGCAGCGACGACGCTTCGCCTTGGTGCAGCTTGGTGTGCTCGTCGCGGAAGCGCGCGAAGTCGCGCGCGAGCCCGCTGGTGCCGGCTTGCGGACGGGTGCCGCGAAGCAAGGCGAGCTCCAGCGTCTCGATCGCTTGCTTCCAGCCGTTGGCGGCGCGGCCGAGTCGGCACAGCGGATGCTTGAGCAGCGCCAGCAAGGTGGGCGGCTCCAGACCGCGCGCGGCGGCTTCCGCGGCGAGCCGAGCGAAGACGCCGGCCGGTGTTTCCAGCAGCGCGTCGCCACCGGAATCATCGAAGGTCAGATGCCAGCGCGTCAGGGCGGCCATCACGCGGCGCGCGAGCGCGCGGTCCGGCGTCACCAGCGCGGCGGACTTGCCGACATGGCGCGCCTCGCGCATGGCGATCGCGATCGCCAAGGCTTCCATCTCGGGATTGGGCGCGGCGACGACGGCGAGATTGTCCATCGCCTCCGCGATATTGGCGGCGATGTCGAACTGGCGCAGCCGCTCGTGCCACACGGCGGTCGCCTCGGATGGCCGCATCGCTTCCGAGATCAGCACCTCGCGGCCGCCGCGGCCGGGCGGCACGAGCCGAACGACGTCGCGCCGCTCCAGGCCGAAGCGCTTGAGCAGCAGGTGCATCGCATATTGCGGATGATTGACCGCCGGCGGCGTGATCACGCGGCCGGAACGATCCTTGGCGCCGCCGATCGAGCTCCATGCGGCTTCGTCGAGATCGGTGTCGAGCCCCGGCAGCACGACCGCGCCATGCGGCAGCTTTGCGACCGCGAGCAGGAACTTCGCCGTCGCCGGCATCGAGCCGGTGGATCCCGCCGCGATCACGGGGCCATCGGGATGCGCCGAGAGGCGCGCGGCTTCGGCTGATATCAGCAGATCCCGCCGCGCCGCCGGCTCGATCCGCTCGATCTCCTGCAGATAGGCCGGCCACGCCGTGCGCGCGATGCGCAGGAACTCCAGCGAGTACTGCCAGTATTTGTCGAGCTGATCCGGCACCAGCGCGTCGAGCGCGTCCCAGGACACGCCGCGTGTGACCATGTCGTCGATCAGCCGCGCCAGGTCACCAGCGAGCGCCAGCGTGGAGGCGGGACCACCGATCACCAGCGGCGCCGACACCGGCGTCTTCGCCCAGGCCGCGACCAGCCGCGCCAAGGTGAGCCGGCGCTGCAGATCGTCGAGACGCTCCGGAATCTCCAGCGGCGCGGGGCCGAGGAACGCGTCGCGATCCTCGGCAAAGGCGAGTTCATCCTCGTCGATGTCGCCGAGTGCGACGAGGCGCGGCAGCACCGCAGCATCGGTCTTCAGTTCATCCAGGAACATCTCGCGCGCGACCCGGAGCGAGCGGCGTGTCGGCAGATACAGCGTTGCCGTCGCGAGCCGGGCGGGATCGCTGCGGGCTGCGAACCCGTCGACCAGCCGGCCGTCCACCAGCGCCGCGATCACGCTGCGCAGGAACGGCGCGGAGATGGGAACGGTGAAGACGCGCATGGCCTGCGATTCGCGGGTGGATCTAGGCGTCTATATAGGGAGCGGTGGACGGAAGGTCATATCCGGGGTGTGGATGGGTGTTGATAGCTGCGTGACCCATCTTCCGGTGTCGGATGGCGCCCCCACGTAAGGCAGTCCAAGCCCTCCGCTATCATCGCCGGGTTCAACCGGGCGATCACAGCGGAGGTTGTTGGAACCAGCTGCCTACCTCGTCGTCATTGCGAGCGCAGCGAAGCAATCCAGAGTCACGCCCGGGGCCCTGGATTGCTTCGCTGCGCTCGCAATGACGGAGAGGAACGCAGACGTCGCCACATCGGGCCACGCTGTGCGTCGGGTCGGAGATTACGCCGCGCTCTCCAGCAGCGCTTCTTCGGCTTCCACCACCGCAGCCGGCGTGCCGACATGCATCCAGACGCCTTCGAGGCGCAGGCCGAACAGGCGGTCCTGCTCGTTGGCCTTGTCGAACATCTTGGTCAGCGAGAACTCGCCCGACGGTGCGCCGTCGAAGATCGAAGGCGAGATGATGGCCGCGCCGGCGTAGACGAACGGGACCACCTGGTGCTCGCGCCGCTTGCGCAAGGTGCCGTCGGCGAGCATCGCGTAGTCACCCTGGCCGGAATAGCCGATCGAGCTCGCGGTCGGCGCCATCAGCAGCATGATGTCCATCCGCTCGGGATCGAACGCGTCGGCGAGGCGGGTCAGATTGTGGCGCACGCCCTCGATCCACATCGTGTCGGAGTTGACGTGGAAGAACGGCGCGTGGCCGAGCAGCGGCAGCGCCTTGACCACGCCGCCGCCGGTGCCCAGCACCTGGTCGCGCTCGTCGGAGATGGTCACGCGGGGCGCGCTGCGCGTCGCGGTGTGCTCGATGATCTGGTCGGCGAGGTAATGCACGTTGACGACGGCCTCGGTGACGCCGGCTTCCGCCAGGCGGTCCAGCACGTGATCGAGCAGTGGGCGTCCGGCGACGCGCACCAGTGGCTTGGGCATCGTGTCCGTCAGCGGGCGCATGCGCAATCCGAGACCGGCGGCGAGGACCATGGCTTTGTGCGGGTGGACAGGCATCTCAGGGCATCTCGATCCAAGGTGGTATGTGCGAATCATACCACGCAAAAACATCTATCGTCTCGGTCGGTTGCGATAGCCCGGCCCGATGACGAATATGCGACGGCCGCTTGCCGCCGTCGTGATGCAAGATGCCGCAGCGGTGTTTAGCCGGCCGTCAGACCTCGGCAGCGGCGCGCTTGTTGGCTTTCTTCTTGCCACCCTGTTTCAGGAAGGTGACGCCGATCTGGTCGCCATTGACCCAGGCGAGCTCGCAACGCCGGTAGGCGAGTCCGGTGGACGACAGCAGCAGGAAGAATTCCTTCAGATGCAGGCCCTCCACGGAGCCCTCGACTGTCAGCTTGGCGCCGGTCTCGGAGACGTCCTCGATGGTGCAGTTGCGCCGCCAGGTGCCGTCGATGCCCATCATGAAAGCCGGGATGCCGCGCTCGAAGACGACGCGCTCGCCCTTCATCCGCTCTGCCATCGCAACCTCCATTCCCGCGCGGCGTCGGTGGTGCCGCTGGCCGCAAGGTAAGCGGGGATGGCTAAGAACCGGTAAAGCTACGGGGTGGGTTGTCGACGCGGCGCGACGATGCCGCCGCAAAAAGAAAGGGGCCCCAGCTTGCGCTGGAGCCCCTCAACGGTCAGGGCATTGCCGGGTATTTGCCCGAACCGAAGTTGCGGACCTGGCCCGGTGGGGCCAAGTCCCGGGAGAACTCAGTAGTTGTAGGCGCGCTCGCCGTGATCGGTGATGTCCAGACCCTCGCGCTCCTGCTCGACGGTCGGGCGCAGGCCGATGATCACGTCGACGACCTTGTAGAGGATCGCCGAGCCGACACCCGACCACACCAGCGTGGCGACGACAGCCTTGATCTGCGCCAGCATCTGCGTGGCGAAGTCATAGGTGCCGGCGTTGTTGCCGGTGATGTTGGTGTAGTCGGTGATGCCGACGCCACCGAGGGCCGGGTTGACCAGGATGCCGGTGCCGAGAGCGCCGATGATGCCGCCGATGCAGTGCACGCCGAACACGTCCAGCGCGTCGTCATAGCCCAGCGCGTTCTTCACGGTGGAGACGAAGAACAGGCAGATCGGGGAGACGATCAGGCCGAGGACGAGAGCGCCGATCGGGCCGGCCAGACCGGAGGCCGGGGTGACGGCGACGAGACCGGCGACCGCACCCGAGCAGATGCCGAGCAGCGAGGGCTTGCCCTTGACGGCCCATTCGCAGAGCAGCCAGGACAGCGCCGCACCGGCGGTGGCGACCATCGTGTTGACGAAGGCCAGCGCGGTGACGCCGTTCGATTCCAGGTTGGAGCCGGCATTGAAGCCGAACCAGCCGACCCACAGCAGCGCAGCGCCGATCATGGTCATGGTCAGCGAGTGCGGAGCCATCAGCTCCTTGCCGTAGCCGGTGCGCTTGCCGATCAGGACCGCGCCCACCAGGCCGGCGATGCCGGCATTGATGTGAACGACGGTGCCGCCTGCGAAGTCGAGGGCGCCTGCGCCGGCGAGCCAGCCGACCGCACCGGTGACTTCATCGAGCTTGGCCTGAGCGGCGGTCTTGGCAGCAGCGTCGCCGGCGGCAGCGAGGGCCTTGGCAGCGTTGGCGACGTCATCCGGAGCGGCGATGTACCAGACCCAGTGCGCGATCGGGAAGTAGATGAAGGTGACCCAGAGCAGCACGAACAGCATCACCGCCGAGAACTTGATGCGCTCGGCGAAGGCGCCGACGATCAGGGCCGGGGTGATCATCGCGAAGGTCATCTGGAACACGAAGTAGGCGAGTTCCGGAATCACGACGCCGTTCGAGAAGGTGGCCGCCGTCGAGTTGGCGTCGACGCCGTGCAGGAAGGCCTTGGAGAAGCCGCCGATCCAGGAGGTCATGCTGCCGCCGTCGGTGAAGGCGAGCGAGTAGCCGTAGAGCGTCCAGACCACGCCGACCATGGCGACGATCGCGAACACCTGGGTCAGGACCGAGGCCATGTTCTTGGTGCGGACGAGACCGCCATAGAACAGCGCCAGGCCGGGGACGGACATCATCAGGACGAGCGCGCTGGAGATCAGCATCCAGGCGACGTCGCCCTTGTTGGGAACGGGGGCGGCTGCAGCCGCGGCGGCCGGGGCGTCTTCGGCGAATGCCACATCGGCGAGGCCTGCGACACAGAGCCCGGCAATTGCGAGCGTAACCCATCCCGCGCTGGTTGGACGTTTGAACGTCATTTTATTCTACTCCGTAAGTGTTCTGGTTTGAGCGCGAAATCAGAGTGCCGCAGCGTCCGCTTCGCCGGTGCGGATGCGCACGGCGTGGTCGAGGCTGATGACGAAGATCTTGCCGTCGCCGATCTGGCCGGTCTTGGCGGCCGAGGAGATCGCATCGATGGTCTTGTCGACCTGGTCCGAGGGGATCGCGACCTCGATCTTGATCTTGGGCAGGAAGCTCACCGCATACTCGGCGCCGCGGTAGATTTCCGTATGGCCTTTCTGCCGGCCGTAGCCCTTCACTTCGGTCACCGTGAGACCATGAACGCCGATGGCGGTCAGGGCGTCCCGGACTTCTTCGAGCTTGAATGGCTTAATGATCGCCATAACAATTTTCATGGGTCCAATCCCCGCTTGGGCCCGGTACGGACGTTACCGAGCGCTTCCTGTCGACTGAGGTTCACCACGCGGAGAGAGCTTCACGACGCGGGCACAGCCGGCGGCCATAGAATCAAATGCCGTGCCAGACGGCCGGTCAGGGCTAACGAGCCGTGAATGCTGGCCTTTTCAGCCTGCCGGGGGGTGCGGGGGGACTGCGCTATTCGGTCGCGCCCATCAAATGGGCATTCCTGCGCAAAAACTGCGCAGGTCAGGCTCAAGACACAATGCTGCTCACTGAGCGGGCAGTTTTCTCCGACTCAGAACGGGTCAGATGCCGCCAATTACTGCAGGGCCTCGCCGTGCTGGGAAATATCGAGGCCCTCGAGTTCCTGTTCGCGGGACACCCGCAGCGGCACGAAGGCGCTGACCAGCTTCAGGAGACCCCAGGTGACGCCGCCGGACCAGACCAGGGTGACGGCCACGCCGTAGAGCTGCGACAGCAGCTGCTTGGGGTTGCCTTCGATCAGCCCGGCCGTGCCGCCGATCGCCGCCGTGGCGAACACGCCGGCCAGCACGGTGCCGGTGAGGCCGCCGATGCCGTGGACGCCGAACACGTCGAGCGAGTCGTCATAGTTGAAGCGATGCTTCAGCGAGGTGCAGGCCCAGTAGCAGATGATGCCGGCGAGCGCGCCGATGACGAGACCATGCCAGGGTGCGACGTAGCCGGATGCCGGGGTGATGGTGCCGAGGCCCGCGACCGCACCGGAGATCATGCCGAGCACCGACGGCTTGCGCCGGGTCGACCATTCCAGCGCGCCCCAGGTGACGGCGCCGGCGCAGGCGGCGAGATGCGTGGTGAGGATGGCCATCACGGCGTGCGCATTGGCTCCCAGCGCCGAGCCGCCATTGAAGCCGAACCAGCCGACCCACAGCAGGCCGGTGCCGACCACCGCGAGCGACAGGTCGAAGGGCGACAGGTTCTCGCTGCCATAGCCATGGCGGCGCCCCATCACCAGCGCCGCGACCAGCCCGCCGGTGCCGGCCGAGAGATGCACGACGAGGCCGCCGGCGAAATCGACCACGCCTGCCTGGGCGAGGAAGCCGCCGCCCCAGATCCAATGCGCCAGTGGCAGATAGACGAAGATGAACCAGGCGACACCGAACACCAGATAGGCCGAGAACCGCATGCGGTCGGCGACCGAGCCCGCCACCAGTGCCACCGTGATGATCGCGAACGTCATCTGGTACAGCATGAACAGCGCTTCCGGGATCGTCTTGGCGCCGGGATGCACGCTGTCCATCCCCATGCCGGCGAGGAAGGCGCGATCGAGCGTGCCGATCCAGGCGCCGTCGCCGACGAAGGCGAGCGAATAGCCGAACGCGACCCACAGGATCGAGATCAGCATCACGGCCGCAAGGCTCTGCGCCATCGTCGCCAGCACGTTCTTCTTGCGCACCATGCCCGAGTAGAACAGCGCCAACCCCGGGATGGTCATCATCAGCACCAGCGCGGTGGCGACGATCATCCAGGCCGTGTCAGCCGGATCGATCGTGGACGGCGCGGCGGCCCAGGCTGGCGTGGTGAAGATGATGGCCGCGGCCAAGGCCACAGGCGCGCGCAGGCAACGAGACACAAAGGTCCCCATGACAGTCCCCCCGGCATGTCGGATCAGATTGAGAGTTGTCGTGCCGCCGCGCCATTGCGGCGGACGGACCGTGGGCTCGCGACCTACAGCGCGTCGCTGTCGGTCTCGCCGGTGCGGATGCGGCGGGCGTGGTCGATCGGCGTCACGAAGATCTTGCCGTCGCCGATCTGGCCGGTGCGCGCATGCGTGGTGATCACCTCGACCGCCTTGTCGGCGATATCCGTGTTGACCGCGATCTCGATGCGCAGCTTGGGCAGGAAGTTCACGACATATTCGGCGCCGCGATAGATCTCGGTGTGGCCCTTCTGGCGGCCGTAGCCCTTGACCTCAGTGACGGTCATGCCGTGGACGCCGATCGCGGTGAGGGCCTGGCGCACCTCGTCGAGCTTGAAGGGTTTGATGATCGCGACGACGAGCTTCATGGGCGGGCCTTGGGTTCCTCGGAGCTGAGCAGCCTGTTTCGCAGGCAGGAATGGGTCGGCTGTTTTGGCCTGTTCATAGGCAAATGGCACAAAATCAGCGCAGCGTTAAGTGAAAACGTCAAGGAGTGACGGATATCACTGAACGCAATCAGCTCTCGCACGACAGACTGAGGACGTTTTTTCTGCCTTCTCTCCTCAAGGATCCCCTATGTCGAATCGTTCCTGGTATTACGCAGCCCAAGGTCAGCAACAGGGCCCGATCTCGGAAGACGAGCTGCGCGATCTGATCGCGCGGAGCGTCGTGACCGCCGAGACGCTGCTGTGGAGCGACGGCATGGCCGGCTGGGAGAAGGCCGGACGGATCCCCGGGCTGATGTCGGGGGTACCGAGCATGGCACCGGGAGCGCCGCCCGCGTTCAACACCGAGGCCGCCGCGCCTTCCGGCGCGCTCGCGGTCAAGCTCGACACCTGGGGCTTTTTCGGCCGGACATTGCTGTACGTGTTCGGCCAGTTCCTGGTCGTGGTGACGCCGTGGACCGCGGTCTATCTCTACCGCTACGTCATCGAGCGGATGCAGGTGCCCGGCAGGCCGAATCTCGGATTTACCGGCCAGCCGCTGGACATCTGGTACGTCTTCATCGCGATGGGCGTGCTGACCTATCTCGGATTCAGCAGCAGCGTCATCCTCAGCCTGATCTCGACCATCGCCCCCGCCTTTCTCGGATGGATGGTGCTGCGCTGGGTCTTCACCAAGCTGACCTCGAATGGCGAGCCGCTGCCGGTGCGGTTCGAGGGCAACCCGCTCGCCTATGTCGGCTGGTACCTGCTGCTGCTCGTCTCCTGCATCAGCATCATCGGCTGGGCCTGGGTGCTGACGGCGTGGATGCGCTGGATCTGCCGCAATGTCCAGGGTTCCCGCCGCGAACTCGTGTTCACCGCGTCCGGTCTGGAGATGCTGTGGCGAACGCTCGCAGTCTCGATCGCCTCCATGTTCATCATCCCGATTCCGTGGCTGCTGCGCTGGTACAGCGCCTGGTACCTGTCGCAGTTCGCGCTGGTGCCGCGCGGCTCGCAGCCGGTTTGATTCAACTAAGACCGGCGCTCGCGGATCGATCCCTCCTGCGCGACGGAGGCGACCAGCGTGCCGTCGGGCTTGAAGATCGAGCCGCGGGTCAGCCCGCGGCCGCCCTGCGCGCTCGGCGAATCCTGCGCATAGAGCAGCCATTCGTCGGCGCGGAACGGCCGGTGAAACCACATCGCGTGATCGAGCGAGGCCGGCATCATGCGCTTGTCGAACAAGGTGCGGCCGTAGCGCGCCATGACGGCGTCGAGCAGCGAGAAATCCGACGCATAGGCCAGCGCGCACATGTGCAGCGCCGGATCGTCCGGCAGCTTCGCCGCCGTCTTGATCCAAACGTGGATGCGGCCGTCCTCGATCTTCTCACCGAAGTAGCGGTTGAGCTCGACGGGGCGCAATTCGATCGGCCGGTCGGATTCATAGTAGCGGCGGATGAAGTCCGGCATCCGCTGGAAGACCTCCTGAAACATCGGCTGCTTGGAGATCTCCTCGGCCGTCAGCTTCTCCGGCGGCGGCACGTCCGGCATCTTGTCCTGGTGGTTGAACGCGCTCTCCTCGTCAGAGTGGAATGAGACCATGATCGAGAAGATCGCATTGCCGTGCTGGATCGCGGTGACGCGTCGCGTTGCATAGCTCTTGCCGTCGCGCAGCCGTTCGACCTGATAGATGATCGGCACCTGCGGGTCGCCCGGCAGAATGAAATAGCAGTGCAGCGAATGCGGCAGCCGGCCTTCGACGGTACGGCACGCCGCCATCATCGCCTGGCCGATCACCTGGCCCCCGAACACCCGCTGCCAGCTGGTCTTCGGGCTGTTGCCGCGGAACAGGTTCACCTCGATCGGCTCCAGATCGAGGATCGAGATCAGGTCGATCAGTCCCTTGGACATGGCGTGGTGCTTTCGCTGGCTCGGCCGACGGCGTTGGCCCGTTTGGGCAGGTATTTAGCAAGGATCAGGCATCGGCAATCGGCGGATCGGGGATTGCGGCCCTTGGTTCTGCCCCCTGTTTCGCCTAGCTATACTCCACCCGCAAGAGCAACCGTGAGCCAAGTGCCATGACGACACAGCGAAGCATTGTCATTTGTGGCGGCGCCTTTGCCGGCCTGGCGCTGGCGCTGGCGCTGCGGCAGGGCCTCGGTCCAGAGGTGCCGGTGATCGTTGCCGATCCGGCGCTGGCCAACCGGCCGAGCCGCGACCCCCGCGCCTCCGCCATCGTCGCCGCCTGCCGCAAGCTGTTCGATGCGATCGGCGTCTGGGCCGATGTCGCGCCGGAGGCGCAGCCGATCCTCGACATGGTCATTACCGATTCCAAGCTCGAGGATGCGACGCGTCCGGCGTTCCTGACTTTCGCCGGACAGGTCGAGGCCGGCGAGCCGTTCGCACACATGGTCGAGAACCGGCTGCTGATCGACGCGCTGGTCAAGCATGCCGAGGCCGCCGGCGTCGAACTGAAGGCTGCGCCGGTGACCGGCTTCAAGACGCGGACGGACGCCGTCACTGTGACGCTCGGCGACCGCAGCGAGCTCGAGGCCAGCCTGCTGGTGGCGGCCGATGGCGCGCGGTCGAAGCTCAGGGAGCGCGCCGGTATCCAGACCCATGGCTGGGACTACGACCAGTCCGGCATTGTCGTGACCGTCGGCCACGAGCGCGACCATGGCGGCCGCGCCGAGGAGCATTTCCTGCCGCCCGGGCCGTTCGCGATCCTGCCGCTGACCGGCAAGCGTTCGTCGCTGGTGTGGACCGAGCGGCGCAGGGAGGCGAAACGCTTGGTCGAGCTGAGCGCGGACGAATTCCATGCCGAGCTGGAGAAGCGCGCCGGCCTGCATCTCGGCGAGCTCACGGTGCTCGATCAGCCCCGCGCATTTCCGCTGTCCTATTTCGTCGCGCGCTCCTTCATCGCGCCGCGGCTGGCGCTGGTCGGCGATGCCGCGCATGTCATCCACCCGATCGCGGGGCAGGGGCTCAACATGGGCCTCAAGGACGTCGCGGCGCTGGCCGAGGTCGTGGTCGATGCGGCGCGCATGGGCATCGATCCCGGGCAGGTCGACGTGCTCGAGAGCTATCAGCGCTGGCGCCGCTTCGACACGATGGCGATGGGCGTTGCCACCAACTCGCTGAACTTCCTGTTCTCCAACAAATCGACCCTGCTGCGCACGGTCCGCGACATCGGGCTGGGCCTCGTCGATCGCGCGCCGCCGTTGAAGGAGCTGTTCATCAAGCAGGCCGCGGGCCTGACCGGCGAGATGCCGCGGCTGCTGAAGGGCGAGGCGCTCTAAAGCATGATCCGGAAAAGTGCGCAGCGGTTTTCCGAAAAGATCATGCGCAAACAATAACCTAAAGCGCGATGACGATTCATCCTGATCTCATCGCGCTTTAGAGCATGATCCGGAAAAGTGCGCAGCGGTTTTCCGAAAAGATCATGCTCAAACAAACGACTAACGCGGGCCGGCGGCCGAAATGAAGCCGGAGACGGCCTCGACCATGTCGGGATCGAGCGGGCGATCGGGATCATTGTAGGTCGACAGGTTCTCGTCCTCATTGGCGACGTCGACCAGGACGTGGTTCATCTCCGGCAGCCACAGCGTCTTGGCGGCCGGGGCGGCAGCCGCGAGCGCGACCATGTCGAGGCGGGCAACCTGGGAATCGCGAGCGCCGCCGACGATCAGGATCGGGATCACGATCTGCTTCAGCGGATCGATGGGATCTTCCGCGAAGGCGGAGCCGATACCGGGCTGCATGCTCGGCGTGATCGGCAGCTCCGGCGGGGGAGGGTCCACCACTTGGCCTGCCATGATCGCGTCGATCGCCTTGGCGACCGGCTCCATCTTCGCGGCCGGCAGCTTCCTCTCGAGCTGCGTCTTGAGCAGGTCACCCTGCCGCCGCGCCGACGTCGCGAGCAGGACGAGCCGGTCCACCGGCGTGCGGCGGGCGGTGAGAATGGCGACGAGGCCGCCCTCGCTATGCCCGACCAGCACGATGCGGGCGAACTTGCCGCGCAGGAAGTCGACCAGCGACGCGCTGTCGTCGACATAGTCCTTGAAGCGGAAGTCCTCGGGCCTTCCGAACTCCGCCTTCCAACCGCGCGCGCCGCGCTTGTCATAGCGCAGGCTGGCGATGCCGCGGGTGGCGAGCTGCTCGGCCAACTTCTTCAAGGTCGCCGGCTTCAGCTGCGGCCCGTTGCCGTCCCGGTCCGTCGATCCGGACCCGGCGATGAGCAGCGCGACCGGCGGCCGCTCGACTCCCGCAGGTGTCGTCAGCACCGCGTCGATGGCCCCGACGCGGATGGCGCTCTCCTCGGCGCGGAGCAGCGAGGGGACCATGGCCAGCGCGAGCGCGCAGCAGATGACGACGGCCCGCATAGGTCAGTCGATCTTCCGAGCTTCCTCGGGGAGCATGATCGGGATGCCGTCGCGGATCGGATAAGCGAGCTTGGCCGAGCGCGACACCAGCTCCTGCTTGGCGGCATCATACTCCAGCGGACCCTTGGTCATCGGGCAGACCAGGATTTCGAGCAGCTTGGGATCGACGGAATTGGCGGGGCGTTCGAGCGGGGCGTTCATGGCAGGGTCTCCGGCGGGGCGCTCTGTAGCATATTCGCGACGACGCTGTCCTCACTCAAGGCTCGTGCAGCGCGATCCGGATCAGCTCATTGATGACATTCTGTTGCTGCTCGGGCGGCAGCTGCCGGTCCGACAGCGCGTAGCCGAGGAAGGCCCAGTAGAGCACCTGGGCGCGCGCCTGCGCGGGCGCGGCCGGCAGGCCCTGGGCTGCGAGCAGACCTTCGATATAGCCGAGCCGGCGCTTGTCGATCGCCTGAACCGCCTGGCGCGCCAGCGGACTGGACGCCGCCCAGCTGCGGACGGCCCGCTCCAGGGTCAGCCGGATCGACAGCGTGCGGCGCAGGAGTACGGCAATGGCGGGCTCGTCGCCGACGCTCGCCTCCACGCCGGTGATGATCTGCTCGGCCGCGATCTCACGCCAGCGTTTCAAGAGCTCGGCGTGAAACGCCGCCACGTCCGCGAAATGCCAATAGAAGCTGCCGCGCGAGACGCCCATGACCTTGGCCATCGGCTCGGCCTTCAGCGCCGTGAACCCCTTGCCTGCCAGGATCTTGAGCCCCTGGTCCAGCCAGTCCTGCTGCGAGAGTTGATCGTTCATGCCGTGCCCTCTTGCCGGACCATACATAAGTGTATTGACGACTGCCAGTTCAGGGTTCATGTTCCATACATAACTGTATGGAGGCGACCATGCGTGACGTGCTGTTGCAAGCGGCCGGGGTGACCGCGATCATCGTAGCGCTCATCCACGGCGTTCCTGGTGAGACGGTCGTGTTCGCGCGCGCTTCGATCGCACCCGAGCGGCTGCGGACGCTGCTGCGGGTCGTCTGGCAAGCCAGCACGGTGGCCTGGATCGGATGCGGCGTCCTGCTGATTGCAGCGCCCTGGATGGAGTCCGAGCCGGCGCGGCATTGGACCGTGCTGACCGCGATCGGCGTGTTCGGCCTGGCGGCGCTCGGCAACGCCTGGGCGACACGCGCGCGGCATTTCGGCTGGATCATGCTCGCCGGCGTGGTCGCGATGGCTGCTGCGGGCTACTGAGCCACAAGGTGCAGTCATGGCGCAATGGCGCCGACACCTTGGCGAGGCGGCGGCGTGCAACGCGCCGCCACGTCTCGGGAGAGTTCGGCCGCACTCCGCTCACGCCGATGCCACTGCCGCGACATATTCGGAAAGAATGGTTCCAACTTAGAAGGAGTCTCTTTGCAGACCCGGCGGCGGGCCGCTTAGCTGTTCGTCGTCGCGAACGGGTACCGCGCCGTCCCCTCGATGCGGTGGTGTACCAGTTCTCCGATTTGCTTGGCTGAATACGAGAGGACTGATCGATGTTGGTCGACGTGGTGCGAAGGTTGGTCGTTGCGGGCGGATGTCTCGGCATGGCGCTGCTGGCGACGCAAGTGCAGGCTGAGGGGCCGAACGAGATCTGCCTCACTTATGCGAATGGCCAGTTCGAGCCCAAGGAGCCGACGGTCCCCGCCGATGCGCCGCTGACCATCCGCGTCAAGAACATGGAAGGCAAGGCCATCGAGTTCGAGAGCGAGACGCTGAAGATCGAGAAGGTGATCGCGGCGAACAGCGAGGCCGTTCTCAATGTCCGGGCGATGAAGTCCGGTCGCTACGAGTTCTACAACGACTTCAACGAAAAGGCCCGCGGCTTCGTCAACGTTCAATAGGTCCTGCTGCCATGCTCGCTGCCCTGATCATCGTCTTCCGCGAAGTGTTCGAGGCCGGCCTGATCGTCGGCATCGTGCTGGCCGTCACCAGCGCCGTGCCGCATCGGTTGCGCTGGATCGGTGCAGGCCTGTTCGCCGGTCTGATCGGGGCCTGTGCGGTCGCAGCCTTCGCAGGCACGCTGACGCAATTGTTCGAAGGCATGGGACAGGAAGTGTTCAATGCCGCGATCCTGTCGACCGCGGTGATCATGCTGACCTGGCACAATGTCTGGATGGCGCGGCACGGCCGCGAGATGGCCACGGAGCTGCGCACGATGGGGCAGGCGGTCGCTGAAGGCGCCAAGCCGCTGGTCGCTCTGGCGACGGTGATCGCCATCGCGGTTTTGCGCGAAGGCAGCGAGGTAGCGCTGTTCCTCTATGGCGTGGCGGCCTCGGACGAAGGCGGCGGTCGCGCGCTGCTCGGCGGCGGCATGCTCGGCCTGCTGCTCGGCGTGGCCGTCTGTCTGGCAACCTATCTCGGCCTGATGCGGATTCCGCCGCGTGCGCTGTTTCGGACAACGACCGTTCTGATCACCTTGCTGTCGGCCGGCATGGCCGCCCAGGCGGTGTTCTTCCTCGCCCGCGCGAACTGGCTGACCTCGTTCGATCAGGTGATGTGGGATTCGAGCGCGGTCCTGCCGGAAAAGGGCCTGGCGGGGCGGACGCTGAAGGCGCTCGTCGGCTACACGGACCAGCCGACCGCGATGCAGCTCGCGGTCTATGTCGGCGTCATCCTGGCGACGGTCGCGCTGATGCGTCTCACCGCAGCGCCGTCGCCACGGCGCACGGTGGCCGCCGAATGATCACTGCACCAATGATCACTGCAATGGCGGATCGCCCGAGGTCCGCTTCTTGGCGAGATCCATCTCGGTGACGGCGACCAGAATCTCCGCGCGGGTCTTCAGGTCCGGCGCTTCGAGCATGGCCTGCTTTTCCGCGGGCCCGTAGGGCGACATCATCGCCAGCGCGTTGACCAGCGCTTCGTTCGGGGCCGCTTCGATCCCGGCCCAGTCGACCTTGAGATTGTTGGCCTTCAGGAAATCGGTCAGCACGGCAAGCAACGCTTCGCGGTCGACCGCGTCTTCGCCCTTGCGGGCGGTGAAGTCGTCGACGAACGGGAAGTAATCGACCCGGCACTGACGATAGGGCGTCAGCACCGTCATCTCCTCGGCCACCTTGAAGCGCGACACGCCGGTGAGTTCGAGGATGTAACGGCCGTCGCCGGACTCGGCGAGCTGCGTGATTCGTCCGACGCAGCCGACCTTGAACAGCACCGGGCGCTCCTCGCTGGAGGAATGCGTGACATCAGGCTGGATCATGCCGATCAGCCGATGGCCGTCGCGAAAGGCGTCGTCGACCATCGCGAGATAGCGCGGCTCGAAGATGTTGAGCGGCATTTGGCCGCGCGGCAGCAGCAGCGCCCCCGCCAGCGGGAACACTGGGATGATCTCCGGCAAGTCGGCAGGACCGCGATATTCGGCATTGATCGGCATGCGATACCTCGTGTCCGCTGAAGCGCCCGTGCTGCGCCTGGCTTGCGTTTACGAAAACAGGATCGTCGAGAGCCGCTTGCGGCCTTCGACGGTGGCTTCGTCAGCGCCGCCCCAGGCTTCGAAGAACTGCACGAGCTGCTTGCGCGCGCCGTCCTCGTTCCATTTGCGATCGCGCTTCACGATCTCGAGCAGGTGGTCGGTGGCTTCCTTCCGCTTGCCCGCGGCGTTGAGCGCGATGGCCAGATCGAAACGCGCCTGATGGTCGAGTGGATTGGCGGCGACCGTCTGTTCGAGTTCTCCGACCGGCCCAAGCGACTGCGCCTGCTCGGCGAGATCGATCGCGGCCTGCACCGCGGTCACGGCGGAATCGTTGCGCTTCGCTTCGGGAATCTGCGCCAGCGTCTCCTTGGCCTGGTCGATCGCACCGGTTTCGACGTAGCACTTGGCGAGCCCTGCGAGCGCCGGGATGTTGGCGGCGTCGAACGACAGGACCTCGGCGTAGATCTGGGCGGCGCCGGCAGGGTCACCTTCCGCAAGCGCCGCCTCGGCCTCTTTCAGGATCTCGGCAATGTCGGGCTCGCCGATGCCGGGGACGCCCTTGGTGATCTTCTCGATGAAGGCCGTGATCTGGCTCTCCGGCACTGCGCCCATGAAGCCGTCCGCGGGTCGGCCGCCGACGAAGGCGATCACGGCCGGAATCGACTGGATGCCCATCTGGCGGGGAATGGCCGGATGCTCGTCGATGTTCATCTTGACCAGCTTGACCTTGCCCTTGGCGGCCTGGACGGCCTTCTCGAGGATGGGGGTCAATTGCTTGCACGGGCCGCACCATGGTGCCCAGAAGTCGATCAGAACCGGCTGACGCTTCGATTCCTCGATCACGTCCTTCACGAAGGTCTGCGTCGTGGTGTCCTTGATCAGATCCGGCACCTGCGGCGCCGCTCCGTTGCCCTGCTCAACAATGGTCACGGGGGTCCTCGTCAGAAAAATACTGGGATGGACAGCGGGCCGGGAACCAGCCGCCGCTGCGCCTCAATACACGGTTTCCGTCACTTTAAGTGGCGGCGACCAGGGAAATTTCAATCCGTTTGGGCGACGGCTCGCCATTCGGCCGATTTGGACCGGTTTGGCCGCCTCCGACACCCAAAATTGAAGCGCATCAGGGTACGAAACCTGTCGCAGACCTGTTGCATTCGTCCGCGGCATTTGGCATAGGTCTGCGCGTCGCCGGCGGCCACAGCGCCCGGGCGTCACGGATGCGGGTGTAGCTCAGTGGTAGAGCACGACCTTGCCAAGGTCGGGGTCGAGGGTTCGAACCCCTTCGCCCGCTCCAAACCTTCCGCTCCGTTGCTTCTCTTTGAAGCGGCTTTTCCCTTGTGAAGGCTCCTTACTTGGCCGGCTGGTATTTGGCCCAGGCCGCGAATGCATCCGCGAACACGCGATCACCGCTCGGACCCTTGCCGAGGGCGAGAATACCGCGGCGCTGATTTGCGTACACGACCGGAATGTCGAACCACTCGCGACGTGCCAGCAGCTCCTCGTTGCGCGCGCGATCGGCGTCGACGTTGGAGAAGCCGACCAGGAACGAGCCTTCGGTGATCTTGACCGCAAGCCCTGCCAGGGGTGTGCCGCGCGCATTCTCTTCCGTCTTCATCAGTATTCCCGGCACATTGCTGACCGTGCTCCCGACGAAATCAGCCCCGGGACTGAATGTGAGTTCGGCGACATGGCTGGCAGGCAGGCTTGGATCCTCGTTGCGGCGCAGCTGTAGACTCATCTTCAGCTTGCGATCGGGAATGTCGATCTGGGCCCAGATCACTGGTACCGGCCGCCCCGCCGTCTTGACGGTCTCGAGCCGCCACGCCACCGAGCCAGAATAGCGCTTGCCCTTCGGATCGGAGACATCCTCGTCGTAGAGGACCGCAAGGCCAGGGGTCCGCGCGTCCTGGGCGACAGGAGGTGCCGCCGAGTTCGAAGGCGAAGCCGTGGCCTGGTTAGCGCTCGGAGCCGCGGGCTGTGCCGGCCGCAGGGTCGTGGTGGGATCGGGCTGAGCGCCGCCATCGATCTGGGTGAACATCACGAGCGGCTGCTGGGCGCCATTGGTGAGGCGCTCCACAGATTGCGCGGTTTGGCCGAAAACATCGACCAGCCGCCGATCCTGCTGCTGCAGCGCCTGGGCGAGCGCCGTTCCAAAGACGCCGTGTCCGTCTGAACCGCGCTGTCCGACCGTCCCGGGCTGAGCGGCGAAGGAGATCAGCGTGCGTGGGGGGACGCGCCCTGGGGAAAGCCCGGCCGTGAGCCCTGTGATGCCGCGCGGCTCGAACGGGTTGGCGCGGAAGGCGTCGAGGATCACCACGTTCTGCCGCCGGTCTGATCCTTCGAGCTCGCGCAGCACCGCGTTCAAGTCGCGCAGCTCGCGTTCGAGGTCCGCCGCCGTTGCCGGCGCCGCGTTGACCGGCACGAGATAGTTGGTGCCGTTCAGATTGAGCCCATAGCCCGCATAGTAGATCAGGGCGAGGTCGGCATCGGCAATGCGGCCCTTGAACTCCGCGAGCGCGCGATCGAAGCCCTTCTTGTCGAGGTCGATCTGCGCGACGCCGCCGCTCAGGATGAAGCCGAGCTGGGTGAGTTTGGCGGCCAGCAGCCGCGCATCGGAGGCAGGCTCGTCCAGCAGCGGCGCGCGCTCGTGGATGGAGTTGCCGATCACCAGCGCCACACGCTTGTCGGCGGCTGCCGGTCCCGTAATGGCCAAGATGGCGACGAGGACGAGGAGAAGGGTGGACAACTGCTGCCCAACCTCGCCGACTTGGGCGATCACCCGACGCATGCCCACGATCTCCTGCCACACGGTTTCCACGTTCGCGTGACGATTTTACCGCAACTCGAACAAAACCGGAACAAAAATCTCGACTGGACAGCGAAATTGCTGGATTTGCCTAGACGACCACCGGCGTCCGCACCCGGCCGGCGTCGCCGAACACGCGCAGATAACGGGCGATTTCGGCGGGGTCGCCGGTCGCCTTCTCCGGATTGTCGGACAGCTTGACCGCGGGGCGGCCATCGACCGAGGTCACCTTGCAGACCAGCGAGATCGGATCGAGATCGACCGAGCCATCCGGCGAGCAGCCGACAAAATCGTTGGTCAAATTGGTGCCCCAGCCGAACGACAGCCGCACCTGGTCGGAGAAGCGATGGTGGATCTGTTCGATCGATTCGACATCCATCGCGTCGGAGAACACCAGCAGCTTCTGCCGGGGATCACGCCCCTTCGATTTCCACCAGGCCATGATCTCCTCGCCGGCCTGGATCGGCGGCGCACTGTCCGGCCGGAAGCCAGTCCAGTCCGCCACCCAGTCCGGCGCGTCGCGCAGGAAGGCCTTGGTGCCGAACGCGTCGGGCAAGGCGATCAGCAGATTGCCGGCATAGGTCTGCCGCCACTGGTCGAGGATGCGATAGGGCGCGAAGCGCAGATCATCATCGTTCTTGGCCAGCGCCGCGGCGACCATCGGCAGCTCATGCGCATTGGTGCCGATCGCTTCGAGGTCGTTGTCCATCGCCAGCAGCACGTTGGAGGTGCCGGTGAACGAGGAGCCCAGCCCTTCCTTCACCGCCTCGACGCACCAGCGCTGCCACAAGAAGCCATGGCGACGCCGCGTGCCGAAATCCGACAGCCGCAGGCCCTCCAGCTTGCGTAGCCGCTCGACCTTGGCCCAGAGCTTCGCCTTGGCGCGGGCGAACAGCACGTCGAGCGCAAAGCGGCCCTGGCCCTTCATGGCCTGGCGCGAGCGCAGCTCGTTGACGATGGCGAGCGCCGGAATCTCCCACATCGTGGTGTGAGTCCACGGCCCGTGGAAGTGCAGCTCATACTGGCCGTCGGCCTTGTGCAGCTCGTATTCGGGCAGCCGGAAATTGGCGAGCCAGTTCATGAAGTCCGGCGAGAACATGTGGGTCTTGCCGTAGAAGGTATTACCGGCCAGCCAGATCAGCTCCTTCTTGGTGAAGCGGATGGTGCGGGCATGGTCGAGCTGGGCGCGCAGCTCGCCTTCGTCGATGACGTCGGCCAGGCGCACGCGCTTGGTGCGGTTGATGACCGAAAAGGTCACCTGCTGATTCGGGTAGAACTCCCGAATCATCTGCAGCATCAACAGCTTGTAGAAATCGGTGTCGAGCAGGCTGCGCACGATCGGATCGAGGCGCCAGCCGTGATTATAGGTTCTGCTCGCGATGTCTGTAACGGTCATGCGACGGTTTTACAGTGCTGGGCTGAAAGCCGCCACTGGACTTGTCGCAGTGGCGCTTGCGGCTAGTGAGGTGGTCGGACTGGCTCGGAAGCCCGTATTGGCCCGCCAGCAGCGGCACCCCGGGATCGAAGGCCAGGACGGCCTCGACCCATTTCGCGACGCGCAGGACCTGCAGATCGTTGCGATAGGGGCCGGCCACCTGAATGCCCAGTGGCAGTCCGTTCTTGCCGAACCCGGCCGGCAGCGCCACGGCCGGCGCTCCGACGAACGTCCAGGGCGCGCAATATTCGGCGTCCCCCGTCCAGTCGAGGCCGCGCGGCGCTTCGCCGAACGCCGGCAAGGTGAGCACGGCATCGAAGCCGTCGAGCTCGGCGGCCAGCGCTTTTTGCCGCTCGGCCTGTGCGGTCTTGGCGGCGAGATAGTCCATGGCGGACTTGGTGCGGCCGCTCTCGACGTGACCCTTCATCACGTCGCTGACGCGGTCGGGATAGCGGGCGATCAGACCGGAGAAGATCGTCGTCGCCTCGCTGAGCATGATGGTGTTGATCGCATCCCAGTTGGCCGTGTCGAGCTCGGTGAGCGTGACCTCCTCGACCACCGCGCCGGCGCCGCGCAGCCTGTCGCTGACGGACTCGAACACGCCCTTCTGCTCGGCTTCCGCCCGCTCCCATTTGGCAAAGCGCACCACCGCGAGCCGCGGCTTGCCGAGCGGCGTGAGACCGTGCGCGATATCGACCGTGAACGCCGGCAGCGGACGGCCGTGGAGATCATCCGCGCTTGTCCCCGCCAGCAGCGACAGCGCGAGGGCGACGTCATCGACACGTCGGGCGAAGAAGCCGACATGATCGAGCGAGGGGCTGAGCGGATGCACGCCCGTGCGCGGGATCGCGCCGAAGCTTGGCTTGAAGCCGACGACGCCGTTGAAGGCGGCAGGCCGGATCACCGAGCCGAGCGTCTGCGTGCCCAGTGCCAGCGGCACCAATCCGGCCGCAACGGCGGCCGCCGAGCCGGACGATGAGCCGCCCGGCGTGTGCGCTGGGTTCCAAGGATTGACGGTCGGACCGGGATGACGCCAGGCAAACTCGGTCGAGACCGTCTTGCCGAAGATCGTCGCGCCGAGATCGCGCAGCCGCGCCACCACCCAGGCGTCAGCATCCGGAACATGGTCCCGATAGATCGCCGAGCCGTTGGTCGTCGGCATGTCCGATGTTGCGATGATGTCCTTGATGCCGACGGGAATTCCGCCGAGCGGACCGCTCTTTGCCGTGACGTCGCGCGGGAGATATTCGAACGCCTTCAGCTGCGGCTCGATGGCCTGCGTCCGCTTCAGACAATCTTCACCATAGGCCGAGGCTGCAGCCGGATCTGCGGCGAATCGGTGCAGCAGCTCGAGTGCGCCTTCACCGGCCTTCGGCGTCTGAAGTTCGGATTGTCGCGACATCGGGGATCCCATTCGGCACGAGTCTTGGAGGCGCTGGCACGGCCCGCGTCCACCGCGACACCCTAGCGACTGACGATGCGCACGCCAATCGCGCCCGCGATCGGTGCATATGAGTACAGCGCATGGCCATTCTTTCCGTCGTCGCGACAATCGTCGGCGCGTCGCAAGCGCGCTCAGCAAATCAGCAGGTGGCATGCGATGAGTGCAGAGGCGCGGCGTGAGCGTCGCGCAAACTTCGCCGTAATCCGCTTCTCACCCGCGCAGGATGTGCTACCATTTTCGCGTCGTCGACTGACGTGGCGACCAACGAACGTCTGCAAACACGTTCCGATAAATAGACGCGGCCAAACGAGCCGCCTCATGGGAGTGAAGCGATGACATCGGCTTTTCACCGAAGCATTCTTGCGCTTGCAACAATCAGTCTTCTCGCCGGCACCAGCATGGCCGGCGCGCAGCAGCAATCCGACCAGGGCAAAGGCCTGAAGAAATACGAATCCGGCACCAAGGAATTCTGGACGCATCCGCCGGACGACTGGTTCCTCGGCGATGAGACCGAAGCGCAGAAGGGCCTCGCACCGCCGTCGGGGCCGCCGACTGGCGCCTCCGACGCCGAGCTCGCCAAGATCGTCAAGCAGGTGAAGCTGCCTGATGGTTTCAAGATGGAAGTCTGGGCCTCGGGCGTGCTCGCCGCGCGGCAGATGGCCTGGGGCGACAAGGGCACCTTGTTCGTCGGCTCGTTCGGGCTCGGCAACGTCTATGCGATCACTGACAAGGGCGGCAAGCGCGAGGTCAAGACGGTCCTCAAGGGCCTGAACATGCCGACCGGGCTCGCCTTCCAGAACGGCAATCTCTACGTGATCGCGGTCGATAAGCTGATCAAGTATGAGAATGCCGAGGCCAATGTCGACAATCTCGGCCAGGGCAAGGTCGTCTATGACGACATGCCGTCCTATGCCGCGCATGGCTGGAAGTACATCGCGGTCGACAAGGAGGGCTGGTTCTATCTGCCGTTCGGCCCGCCCTTCAACATCGGCATCCCGCCGACCTCGGTGTCGCAGATCCGCCGCGTCGATCCGCGCACGGGCAATGCCGAGATCTGGGCACTCGGCGTGCGCAACAGCGTCGGCGGCGACGTCGATCCGCGCACCGGCCGCTATTGGTTCACCGAGAACGCGCGCGACTGGGTCAGCGACGATCTGCCGAGCGACAAGCTCAACATGATCTCGAAGATCGGCGAGCATTTCGGCTATCCCTATTGTCACCAGGGTGACATGCCGGATCCGAAGTTCGCGATGGGCCACAAGTGCTCGGAGTTCACGCCGCCGGTGCTGAACCTCGGCGCGCACGTCGCCCCGCTCGGCATGAAGTTCTACACCGGCGACCAGTTCCCCGCCGAGTACAAGAACAACATCCTGATCGCCGAGCACGGCTCGTGGAATCGCCACAAGTACCAGGGCGCGCGGATCATGCGCGTGATCGTGGGGCCGGATGGCAAGGATGCCAAGCAGGAGGTGTTCGCCTCCGGCTGGATCGAGGGCGACCAGGGCTATCTCGGCCGTCCCGACGACATCATCCTGGACAAGGACGGCTCGATCCTGGTGGCCGACGACTGGGCGGGTGCGATCTATCGCATCAGCTACGACAAGAAGTGAGCCTTTGACCAAAGCGGGGCTGCGCGCCGCCATCATGGCGGCCGCAGCCCCAACTATTTTGCGTCACGCGCGTTGTCCGCCGATCAGTCCGCGACAGCGCAGGACGACGCTGCGGTGCACGCCGTGGTGACATGGAGGAAGAGACATGCGTCATGGAGTAGCCGGTCTGCTCGCGCTCGCACTGCTGAGTGTTCCGGCCGAGGCGGCGGACATCGAGGCCGGCAAGGCAAAGGCTGAGGTCTGCGCCGGCTGCCACGGCGAGAACGGCATCTCGCAGACCGAGAATATTCCGTCGCTCGCGGGACAGCAGGATCAGTTCATCCAGTGGCAGCTGGTGTTCTTCCGCGCGGGCACCCGCAAGAACGAGGCGATGAAACCGATCGTCGATCAGCTAACGAACGAGGACATTCGTAATCTCGGCGCATACTTCGCGTCACGTGAGCCAGCCAAGTCCCCGTCGGACGATAATCCCGAGCTTTCGAAGAAGGGCGCCGAAGCCGCCGCCGGCCGCCGCTGCGCCTCCTGTCATCTCGACAGCTACGCCGGCACCAAGGGCGTCGCGCGCATCGCCGGCCAGCGCGAGGAATATCTCGTCAAGGCGCTGCACGACTACAAGAGCGGCCAGCGCGTCGGCGGCAGCCAGGCGGCGATGACGGATGTGGCGTATCCGCTGTCAGCGGAGGAGATCACCGCGCTGGCGCATTATCTGGCGCATTTGTAGCTCGATCTCGGCCGAGCAAAAAGTGTCGTCCCGGCGAACGCCGGGACCCATACGCCGCGGCGGTCGTGATCGGCAAGATGCCCAGGACCAGCATGCCTCAAGCCGCTCCCTGGGGGTATGGGTCCCGGCTCAAGGCCGGGAAGACAGCGAGTATTCGGCAGGACCGCGCCTCACCAAAGGTGTCGTCCCTGCGAACGCAGGGACCCATACCGCGGAACTTATCGATGGACTTCGCTGGCAGTTACCTGCCTCCCACGACTACTTCCCCCGCTGCGCCTCGTACACCTTCAGCTGCGTATACGAAATCCGCAGCCGCGGCACCGGGACCTTCGCGGCGTCGGCGCGGGCGACGAGATCGCCGATGACGTGATCGGCCTCCACCGGCAGGCCGGCGCGGAGGTCGCGGAACATCGAGGCGGTCATCGGTGATCCCTCAGTGGTGATCATGCCGGAGACACGCTGGAAGAAGGCGCCCGCCGGCGGATATCCGGCCGCCGCCGCCACCGCGCTGCATTCGTCGAGCATACCGAGCAGGAAGTCCTTGCCTCCGGGGGCGGTCAGGATGACGCCGACCGGCGCGCGCATCAGCGTGGTGGACGCGGCCAGCGACGACAGGAACACCCACTTCTCCCACATGTCCTGCATGATGTGGTCGCTGGCGGCGGCATTGAAATTGCCGCGCTGGAAGATCTCGAAAATGGCATGGACGCGATCGGACGAGCCGCCGTCGCGCTCGCCGAAGTTCAGCGACTGCATCGGCTGCAGCTGCACGACCTCGCGGCTCTCGTTCAAGGTCGCGGCGATGGCGCAGAGGCCGCCGAGCACCCGCGCGCGGCCGAACCTGGCGTCGAGCACGTCGAGATGCTTCATGCCGTTGAGCAGCGGAATGATCGCGGTATCAGGACCGACAGCAGGCGCAAACGAGCTGATCGCGTCGTCGAGATCGTAGGCCTTGCAGCTCAGCAGCACGACATCGAAGTGCTGCTTGAGGCTGTCGGCCTGCACCGTCGGCGGATTGGGCAAGGTGACGTCGCCGCTTGGGCTGCGGATGACGAGGCCGGCACTGGCGAGCTCGGCGGCGCGCCGGGGGCGGACCAGGAAGGTGACATCAGCGCCGGACTGCAGCAGCCGGCCGCCGAAATAGCCGCCGATCGCGCCGGCGCCGACGACGAGAATACGCATGGGTGAGGCTCCTTGAAAGAGGCCGCATCTTGCCGAAGCAAACAGGGAATGGCGAGTGGCGAATAGGGATGGGCTCCATTCCCTATTCGCCACTCCCTCTTCGCCATTCGCCCCTCACCACTTCTCGCCGAACGGCCGGATCTCCATCTCGAAGGTCCAGGCACTCTTGGGCTGCTGGTAGAGCTGCCAATAGGCACCGGCAACGGACGCGGGCGGCATCAGCAGGTCGGGATTATCAAGCGCCTCCTGGCCCCAGAGCTGGGCGCGGCGCTCGCGCACCCAGGCGGTGTCGACGCCGGAATCGATGATGAGATGGGCGACATGGATGTTCTGCGGCATCAGCTCGCGGGCCATCGACTGCGCCACCGCGCGCAGGCCGAACTTGGCGGACGCAAACGCGGCAAAGCCGGAGCCGCCGCGCAGCGACGCCGTGGCGCCGGTGAAGAAGATCTTGCCGCCGCCGCGCGGCAGCATCAGCCGGGTGGCCTCGCGCCCGGTGACGAAGCCGGCCCAGCACGCCATCTCCCAGACCTTGCGGAACACCCGGTCGGTGGTCTCCAGGATCGGGAAATTGACGTTGGCCCCGACGTTGAAGATCACGACCTCCAGCGGGGCATGCTTGTCGGCGTCGTTGAGGAAGGTGGTGGTCTCCTCCTCCTTTCGGGCATCGAGCGAACGCGCCACGATCCGTCCGCCGGCGGCCTCGACCTCCGCCACCAGGGGCGCGAGCTTTTCGCCATTGCGGCGGCCGGCGAACACCGTAAAACCTTCGGAGGCGAATTTCTTGACGATCTCGGCGCCGATGTAGTCGCCCGCGCCGATCACCGCGACGGTGGCGTTGCGCTGTTGCATGCTGGTCTCCGTTCTCACCACGTGGTCATTGCGAGCGAAGCGAAGCAATCCAGAGTCGTGAGCGTAGCCCTGGATTGCTCCGCTTCGCTCGCAATGACGGCACTTACCTGCCGAGAATATAGTCCTCGACGTCGCGCAGCTGCTCCTTGCCGAAGAACATCTCATTGCCGACGAAGAAGGTCGGCGAGCCGAACGCGCCGCGCTCGACCGCGCGTTGGGTGTTCTCGACTAGCTTCGCCTTGACCTCCGGCTCCTGGGCGCGCGCGAACAGTTTTGCGCCGTCGAGCCCGGAGGAATTCAGCGCGGCGATCGCCACCTCGGGATCGTCCATCTTCTTCGGCTCGCGCCACATGTGATGAAACGCTGCGTCGACATATTTCTCGAACACGCCTTCGAGCTCGGCGGCGATCGCGGCGCGCATCAGGTTCAGCGTGTTGACGGGAAAGTGCGGGTTCCAGACCCAGGGCTGCACATGGAAGCGCTTGAGGAAGCGTTGCGTCTCGACCTCGTGGAACTCGCGCTTGTTCTTGATGCCGGCGAGCGACTCGGCCGGAGACTTGTTGTTGGTGGCCTTGAAGATGCCGCCGAGCAGCACCGGCACGTAGAAGAACTGCACGCCGATGCGCTTTTCGATCGCGGGGATTGCCTCATGACTGAGGAAGGCATTGGGGCTGCCGAAATCGAACATGAACTCCGGTGCGGGTCGGCTCACGGGCGGTCTCCTCGAAACGTTTTGCGCATTGTGGCCCGGGGCGCCCGCGGCGTCCAGGGCTTTATGATGATCGTCATATTGCGCGGGCGGACGATGCGCGACCTGTCTCAGATCATCCTTTGCACCGTGCGCTTGCGCCAGACCAGGAGATAGAAGCTCATCTGCAGCGGCGCCATGGCCGTGAACGTGATCGGATAGGCCCACCAGACGCCGTCGAGCCCGATGCTGCGGCTGAGCCAGGTCGCCGCGGGCACCTCGATCACGGCGATGCAGAACGCCGAGATCGCCAGCGGCATCCACACCGTGCCGGAGGCGCGCATGGCCGCCGAGAACGTCGTGGACATGCCGAACAGCACCGAGCTCCACAGCACGATGTGCAGCGAGCGCTGTGCCACCTCGATGACGGCGGGATCGGTGATGAAGAAACCCATCAATGTCCGCGAGAACAGATAGCCGATCGCCACCAGGCCGCCGGTCAGCACGACGTTCATCTCGATCCCGGTGCGGACGATGCGGCCGATGTGCTCGGCATTGCCGCGGCCGATCGCCTGCGCGCCGAAGATCGACACCGAGATCGCGATCGAGAGTGCCGGAAACTGCACATAGCCGAGCACCTGGTTGACCGCGCCATAGGCCGCGGTCGCATCCGAGCCGAAGCCGTTGAC
The DNA here is from genome assembly GCF_900176205.1 of Bradyrhizobium sp. ORS 285. Lineage (NCBI taxonomy): Bacteria > Pseudomonadati > Pseudomonadota > Alphaproteobacteria > Hyphomicrobiales > Nitrobacteraceae > Bradyrhizobium > Bradyrhizobium sp. ORS 285. Next base: position 7,342,727 of record NZ_LT859959.1, on the reverse strand, counting down.
CAACCCGATCAGCACCATCTCGGCAAGCGACATCACGATCATGCCGATCGCTGCGGGAATGCCGAGCCGCAGCACGACGCGCAACAGCGTCGGGTCGGGCCGCATGCCCCTGAGAAACGCCATATCGATCGCTAGCGGATGCTTGCGCCGGCGCAGATAGAGGTGCAGCGATGTCAGCGTGATCAGGGTCGAAATCGCCGATGCCCACGCGGCGCTGGCGACGCCGAGCTCGGGCACGCCGAGCCAGCCGCGGATGAACATCGGCGTCAGCACCAGTCCGAGTACCGTCGATGCAGCCAGCGCGGCGAGCGGCGTCACGGTGTCGCCGACGGCGCGCATCTGCGACGACAGCATGATGTAGGCGAAGGTCAGCGGCATCGTCAGCATCATGATGCGGGCGTAGCTAGATGCCGCATCGAGGATGTTCGCGGGCGTTGCGAGCGCGGTCAGCAGTTCGCGGCTGTAGAGACCGCCGAGCGCGATCAGGAACGCAAGCATCAAGGTGATGGTCAACGTCGTACCGGCGATCGCCTTCACCTTGCCGGGCTCCTTCGCGCCCCAGGCCTGGCCGATCAGCACGCTCGCGCCCGAGCCGAGCCCCATCACGAAGGCAACGAAGAAGAACATCGCCGGAAAGAACACCGACACCGCGGCGAGCGCGTCGACGCCGATCATCTGGCCGAGATAGACGTTGTTGATGGTGCCGAAGAGCGATTGCAGGATGTTGCTCAGCATCATCGGCGCGAGAAACATCAGGAATGGCTTTCGGAGCGGAGCGGGCGTTGTCACGACAAATAAATCCGTCGGCCGCGCTCAGGTTGAGCTGCGGCTCGCGTTGGAATGAACTGAAACGAGAGCGGGACCGATCGGCGCTCTCGTTGGCGTGTCGAATAGGACAGATCTCAATCGGCGCGATGGCGAAAAGCGAGCGCCATCACATGGTCGCGGATGTCGGCGGGCCAGTCTACGATCAAAGACGTGACGCGATTGAGATCGTCCGCGAACAGCGCCCGCGCCGCCTCCTCGAAATTCGTCAGGTTGCCGGCCATCGTCGACATGAAATGATAGGCGGCATCGCGCGCCTCGCGGGCGCGGTCCTTGTCGCCGCTGGCGCGGCGAGCCTCGTGGACGAGCTTGCGCAGCGCGACCGAGGCGCCGCCGGGCTGCGCGCCCAGCCATTCCCAATGTTCCGGCAGCAAGGTCACCTCGCGGGCCACGACGCCGAGGCGGGGCCGTCCGCGCCCGCGAGGCTCGCTCGGCGCGGGCTCGGCCGGCATCGCGGGGCCGCCAGCAAGCCTCGCCAGAATCTCCCGGTCGCTGCCGCGCAGATCGAGGTCGATCGGTCGCCCCGTGCGGTCGCTGAAGATGATCACTGGCGCCGGGCTCGCCGGCGCGTGCTTCAGCGCCAGCGCCACCTTCGGCAGCGGCCCCGCGGCGATGCGATCATGGCCGGCAAAGGCGGTGTAGGTATCCATGTCCATCAATCCTGTCGTGAGGGCACAATAAGACCCGGATAAAAATAAATGTCAATATTACCCGGGTGAATATTTCGACATCATTCGGCGCGGTCCGGCGCCTCGCCGAACCCGTTCTGTCCTGCTACGGAACAGCGCCCGCCACTCGATCCGCCTTTTTCGGGGACGTCATGCTCACCGTTCACCACCTCAACAATTCCCGTTCGCAACGCGTGCTCTGGCTGCTCGAGGAGCTCGGCGTCCCCTATGAGATCATCCGTTACGAGCGCCAGCCCGACATGCGCGCGCCGAAGGAGCTGCGGGCGATCCATCCGCTCGGCAAGTCCCCCGTCATCACGGACAATGGCAACACGGTCGCGGAATCCGGCGCCATCGTCGAATATCTGGTCGAGACCTACGGCAATGGAAGGCTGATCCCGCCGCCGAAGACGCCGGAGCGGCTGCGCTATTCGTATTGGTTGCATTACGCCGAGGGCTCGGCGATGCCGCTGCTGCTCTTGAAGCTGCTGTTCAACATCATGCCGAAGCGGGCGCCGGCACTGCTGCGGCCGATCGTGCGCAAGGTGTCCAGCCAGGCGCTGACCACCTTGGTCAATCCTCAGCTGAAGCAGCACATGGCGTTCTGGGAGAGCGAACTGCAGACGAGCGACTGGTTCGCCGGCAATGAGTTCACCGCCGCCGACATCCAGATGAGCTTCCCGCTGCAGGCCGCCGCCGCGCGCGGCGGGCTGGAGCAGGGCCATCCGCGCGCGATGGACTGGCTTGCCCGCATTGAGGCCCGGCCGGCCTACAAGATCGCGCTGGAGAAGGGCGGGCCGTACGAGATCGGCCGCTGAGGATCTACTTCGCTGCCGTGGCGGGCGTCTCGGTCGCGGCGATCACCTCGCGGACCAGCCGGGCCACGCCCTTGATGTCGCCATCGGCATCGATGGAGTCGCCAAGCCGGACCACCACCATGTGCTGGCTCGGCATCATCACGATGCGCTGGCCGAGCAGCCCGAACGCGAAGAACGCATCGGCAGGGATGCCGGCGCGGGCACGTCCCTGCGCATGAACATGCGGGCTGCGATTGGTCCAAAGACCTGCGCCATAATCGGTGTCGAGGGTTGCGGTCGCCGACATTGCCACCCAGCCGTCGGGCAGGATGCGCCGGTCGCCGACGACGCCGTCGCCGAGATAGAGCAGCCCAAGCCTTGCCCAGTCACGCGCGCTTGCCAGCATGTTGGCGTGGCCCTGCATCGTGCCGGTGCCGTCATATTGCAGCGTCGCGCTGCGCATGCCGAGCGGGTTGAACAGCTCGCGCCAGGCGAGCTCGATGGTCTGCTCCGGACCTCCCGCGGCATCGCGGATGATCCGGGCCAGAATCTGCGTCGACGCGCTCGAATAGGCCCAGCGCTGTCCGGGCGGAGAGATCAGGGGCGCATGGACGGCGAAGGCCGCCATGTCGCGGTGGATCGCCATCTGGCTCGACGCATCGAAGCCCGAATTGGTCTCGTCCAGCGCCAGCCCCGATGTCATGCGCATCAGCTGCTCGATGGTGATCTCGCGCCGGCCGTCCGAGGAGCCCTGCCATTCCGCGACCGGCGCCGGGATCGATGGGCTGAGCTTGCCCTGCCGGGTGAGAATGCCGAGCAGCGCATTGGTGACCGTCTTGGTCATCGAGAAACCCATCAGCGGCGTCTCGACGCTGATGCCCGGCGCATAGCGCTCCGCGATCAGCCGGCCGTCCTTGATGACGACGACGGCCTTGGTGCGCCGGAGCGGCGGACCGGCGGGCTCCTCGAACGCGTGGTCGAGCGCCGCCTTGAGAGCTGGATTGGCCGGCTCGACCGGGTTTACATCGGCGAAATCGGGGAGGGCGGGCGCGAGGCCGGCGGCGCGCAGCGCGTTGATGTCGCTGTGCGGCACGTAGGGCGGCTTCTGGCCCTGCAGCGACACGCAGCCGAGGCCGTCATGGTAGGACGCGCGGCTCGCATGCAGGCCGAGCAGCGAGGCGTCAACGGCCCGCATCTCGGGCTCGACCCTGTAGCGCATGACGGCGCGCAACCGCCGCAGGCCGGGCCGCTCCATGGTCTCGGCAAAGGTGGTCTGCGGGTCCAGGCCGGAGACGAAGGTTTTGGCGCAGATCATCTCGGCGACGGCGGTCGTGGCGGCGCGCAGCGCGCGATCGGGTCGATAGGTGAGCCACCCCGCCACCAGCAGACCCGCGAACACCAAAAGCCCGACCGAAAATCTGCGCAAGTTCACCAGAACGCCTGACATCGTCTCATGGGCGAGCGACGCCGCGCCCTGGACCTGTTCTAACCCGGCTCAGGCACCTCGCCAACGGACGGAGGCGATGGAATGCGTCCGGGCGACGGCGGCAAATCGTCCTGTGGGCGAGGAACCAGGCAGCCGCACGCAGCGACCGGACTTACCGCCCGGCGGCGGTTGCCCCCTTGCTGCGCGGATCGGGCGCGCCGACCAGGCCGTCTGTCGTCACCAGGATCGAGTTGGCGGAGGTCCGTCCCATCGGCTCCTCGATCTTGTGGCCGCGTGCGCGCAGATCTGCGAGCACGGCGTCGGAGAAGCCCTTCTCGACCCGGACTTCGTCCGGCATCCACTGATGGTGCAGTCGCGGCGCGGTGACGGCCTGGCGCACGTCCATCTGGTAGTCGAGCACGTTCACGATGACCTGCAGGACGGTCGAGATGATGCGGCTGCCGCCGGGCGAGCCCGTGACCAGCACCGGCTTGCCGTCCTTCAGCACGATGGTCGGCGACATCGACGACAACGGACGCTTGCCGGGCCCCGGCAAATTGGCCTCGAAGCCGACCAGGCCGAACGCATTGGAGGCGCCGGGCGCCGCGGTGAAATCATCGAGCTCATTGTTGAGTAGCACGCCGGTCCCTTCCGCGATCAGCCCGACGCCATAGGGGAAGTTCAGCGTGTAGGTGTTGCTGACGGCGTTGCCGTCATTGTCGACCACCGAGAAATGCGTGGTGTTGCTGCCCTCGCGCAGCGGCTTGGTGTTGAGCACGTCGCCGGCGCTGGTGGCGCGCGCGGGATCGATGCTGGCGCGCTGCTCGGCCGCATAGTCCTTCGACAACATCGCGCGCACCGGCGCATCGACGAAGGCGGGATCGCCGAGATAGCGCGCGCGGTCGGCGTAAGCGCGCTTCATCGCCTCGATCAGCAGATGCAGCGAGGCCGGCGAGCCCGGTTTCAGCTCGGCGAGCTTGAAGCCCTCGAGAATGTTCAGCATCTCGACCAGCACGGTGCCGCCGGAGGACGGCAGCGGCATCGAGACGATATCGTAGCCGCGATAGGTGCCGCGCACCGGCACGCGCTGCACTGGCTGATAGGATTTGAGATCCTCTGACGTCATGATGCCGCCGGCGGCCTGGATCGCCTTGGCGAGCTTCTCGGCGACCGCGCCCTCGTAGAAGCCGCGTGGCCCCTGCTCGGCAATCGCGGTGAGCGTCGCCGCGAGATCGCGCTGCACCAGCCGGTCACCCTCCTTCAGCACGGTGCCGTCGGGGCGGATGAAGATCGCGGCCGAGGACGGCCATTTTGCCAGCCGCGGCGCCATCATCGGCAGCGTGACCGCGACATCGTCGGCGACCGGAATGCCGTCGCGCGCCAACACGATCGACGGCGACACGAGCTGCGCCAGCGTGAACTTGCCCGAGCCGTATTTCTGCAGCGCCAGTGCGAGGCCGGCTACGGAACCGGGGACGCCGATCGAAAGCGCCGAATCGCGCGACTTTGCGTTGTCAGGCTTGCCGTCGGCGCCAAGGAAGATGTCGCGCGTCATCGCCGCGGGGCCGGTCTCGCGATAGTCGATCGCGACGTCCTCGTTGGTCTTGGCAAGGTGGATGACCATGAAGCCGCCACCGCCGATGTTCCCGGCGACAGGATAGGTCACGGCCATCGCAAAGCCGGTGGCAACCGCGGCATCGACCGCGTTGCCGCCGAGCGCGAGCACGCGCTGGCCGACCTCGGCCGCGATGCGCTCCTGCGCCACCACCATGCCATGCGCCGGCGCCTGCGCAGGTGCAGCGACGTTCGGCGGCTGGGGAATCTCGATCGCCTGCGGATCCAGCGCATGCGCCGGCCAGCAGCCGGCCAGCAACAGCATGGCCCCCGCGAGGAGCCGTCGTCGATCAATCGTGAAGAGGGTCATCGCAATTCTGCCGCTGCTGACATCCGCCTGGGATCGTCAGATGTTATAGGGCCGCGTCGCCGAGGTAAAACGCGACGACGAGATCGCAGAAGGATTTGGCATGGCCGTCACGATGATGGAGACCACCGATGCTGCTGATAAGCTCAGCTATCCCGGGCAAGCGGCGGTGGTCAGCTGGATCTTCTTCGACTGGGCCACGCAGCCCTATTTCACGCTGATCACGACCTTCATCTTCGCGCCTTATTTCGCCGCACACGTTGCACCGGACGCGGCGAGCGGCCAGGCGCTGTGGGGCTTCGCCACCGCGGCCGCCGGTATCGTGATTGCGCTGCTGTCACCGGTGTTCGGCGCAATCGCCGACGCTGCCGGCCGGCGCAAGCCGTGGATTGCCGCCTTCGGCGCCATGCTGGTGATCGGTTCCTGCCTGATGTGGATCGGGCGGCCCGGCGCGCCCGAACTGATCCCGCCATTGCTGGCGGCTTATGTGCTCGCGACCATCGGCGTCGAGTTTGCCACCGTGTTCAACAATGCGATGATGCCGACCCTGGTGCCGCCCGAGCGCATCGGCCGCCTGTCCGGCACCGGCTGGGCCACCGGCTACATTGGCGGCATCGTCTCGCTGGTGCTCGTGCTGGGTTTCATGGCCGCCAATCCAACAACTGGCCACACCTTGTTCGGGCTGACTCCGCTGTTCGGGCTCGATCCCGTGACGCATGAGGGCGATCGCATCTCCGGGCCGCTCACCGGGCTGTGGTTCATCGTGTTCGTGCTGCCGATGTTCCTGTTCACGCCGGACTTCCCGGCGCGCCAACCGCTCGGTGCTGCGGTGCGCGAGGGGCTCGGCGAGCTGAAGCAGACTCTGCGCGGCCTGCCGGAGCAGCGCGACGTCGCGCTCTTCCTGATCGCCAACATGATCTACACCGACGGGCTGGTGTCGCTGTTCGCCTTCGGCGGCATCTATGCCGCCGGCACGTTCGGCTGGAACACGATCCAGATCGGCACCTTCGGCATCATCCTCGCAGCCGCCGGCACCTTCGGTGGCTGGCTCGGCGGCAAGCTCGATGATCTCCTCGGACCACAACGCGTGATCGCCGGCAGCATGACCCTGCTGCTGCTCGCGATCATCGCGATCCTTCTGGTGAGCCGCGATTCGATCCTGTTCATGCCGGTCGCGCCCGCGATGCCGGGCGGCCCGCTGTTCGGTTCGTGGCCCGAGCGCGTCTATCTGCTGCTCGGCTGTGTGATCGGGGCCTGCGGGGCGCCGCTGCAGGCGGCCTCGCGCTCGCTGCTGATCCGCATGGTGCCGAAGGAACGCGTCGCGCAATATTTCGGGCTCTTCGCACTGACCGGAAAAGTCACGTCGTTCATCGGCCCGCTGCTGATCGGCATCATCACCGCCGCCACCGCGAGCCAGAAGGCGGGCATGGCCGTGCTGGTGCTGTTCTTCGCGGTGGGCTTGGTGTTGCTGGCGCTGGTCGACTCCAACCGTCATGCGCGGCCTTGACCCGCCTGCGGGGCCGTAGCCCCTCCGGCGCGGCGAAGGCCCGCGCATCCATCTCACTTCGCTGAACGATGGAGTGCCGGGTCAAGCCCGGCAATGACGAGCTTGTCAGTGCCGGAAGTGCCGGACACCCGTCAGCACCATGGCGATACCGTGCTCGTCGGCGGCCTTGATGACCTCGTCGTCGCGCACCGACCCGCCCGGCTGAATCACCGCGGTGGCGCCGGCCTCGATGCAGGCGAGCATGCCGTCGGCGAACGGGAAGAACGCGTCAGACGCGACCACCGAGCCCTTGGTCAGCGGCTCGACGAGCTTCATCTCGGCGGCGGCATCCAGCGCCTTGCGTGCGGCGATGCGCGCCGAGTCGACGCGGCTCATCTGGCCGGCGCCAATACCCACCGTCGCGGAGTCCTTGGCGTAGACGATGGTGTTCGACTTCACATGCTTGGCGACGCGGAAGGCGAAGCGCAGGTCGCGCAGCTCGGCATCGGTGGGCGCCCGCTTGGTCACGACCTTCAGCGCCATGTCGTCGACGACGGCGTTGTCGCGGCTTTGCACCAGGAGACCGCCGGCCACGGTCTTGGCGGTGAGACCAGCCTCGCGCGGATCGGGCAGGGCGCCGGCGAGCAGCAGCCGCAGGTTCTTGCGCGCGGCGATCACCGCGATCGCCTCTTCGGTCGCGTCGGGCGCGATGATCACCTCGGTGAAGATGCCGGTGATGGCGCGCGCGGTGGCGGCGTCGAGCTTGCGGTTCATCGCGATGATGCCGCCGAACGCCGAGGTGGAATCGCAGGCCAGCGCCTTCTGGTAGGCGGTGATCAGGTCCGGACCTTCGGCGACGCCGCAGGGGTTGGCGTGCTTGACGATGACGCAGGCCGCGGTGCGCGCCGGATCGAACTCGGCGATGCACTCATAGGCGGCGTCGGTGTCGTTGATGTTGTTGTAGGACAGCTCCTTGCCCTGCACCTGGCGCGCGGTGGCGACGCCGGGCCGGCGGCCCGGCAGCGCGTAGAACGCGGCATGCTGATGCGGGTTCTCGCCATAGCGCAGCGGCTGGATCAGTCTGCCGCCGAACGCGCGATAATCCGGCGCGTCGTTCTGAATGGTCGCTGCGAACCAGTTCGAGATCGCGGCGTCGTAGGCGGCGGTGCGGGCATAGGCCTTGGCGGCGAGACGGCGGCGCAGCAGCAAGGTGGTCGATCCCTCGTGCCGCGCGAGATCCTCGAGCACGGCCTCGTAGTCGTCGACGTCGACGACGACCGCGACGTCCTCATGGTTCTTGGATGCCGCGCGGATCATCGCGGGGCCGCCGATGTCGATGTTCTCGATGCAGTCGCTGAACGGCGCGCCGCGCTCGACCGTGGCCTCGAACGGATAGAGATTGACGACGAGCAGATCGATCGGCGCGATGCCGTGGGTCTTCATCGCCTCGGTGTGCTCGTCATTGTCGCGGATCGCGAGCAGGCCGCCATGCACCTTCGGGTGCAGCGTCTTGACGCGGCCGTCCATCATCTCGGGAAAGCCGGTGAGGTCGGAGACGTCCTTCACCTTCAGGCCGGCCTCGGCGATCGCCTTGGCGGTGCCGCCGGTGGAGATCAGTTCGACGCCGCGCGCGGCGAGCGCGCGCGCGAAATCGGTCAGGCGGGTCTTGTCGGAAACGGACAGCAGAGCACGACGTACGGGACGAAGCTGGTTGGTCATGGCGGGCAGAATCCTGTCGCAGGAGGTTCAGTTGCCCAGGCGCACGGCGGTCAATTCCGCGCTCCCCGATGGTGCTCCATCCAAAGTCGCCAGTCGCGCGGAAGCCGGGTGCATAGCAGCTTTTGGCTGGGGGGACAACGGGGAGGCATACGCGCTCGCGCTGGGTTGACCGGCTTGGTGAGCTTCAGCTCGAGCATCGGGACGCCCTTAACCTCTCCCCGCGTGCGGGGAGAGGTCGGATTGCATCGTCAGATGCAATCCGGGTGAGGGGGGCTCTCCGCACGGTCGGTGGGTGTGGCGGCCCCTCACCCCCACCCTCTCAGCGCGAGCGAAGCTCGTCGCGGCCCCGTGAAGAACGGGGAGAGGGAGCGCACCTTTTGCGGGGAGACGACTGTCTCACGCTCGCGGGTACGCTCGCTACCGGCTCCAGCCTACAGCGGCAGCTCCGGCTCCCGCCGTGCATTTCTCCGCGCGTTCGTCTCGCTCGGCGAGGTCGAGGAGCGCACGAAGCTCCAGCGGATCGACGGGGCCTGCTGGGCGTCCTGGCGGATCACGAGTTGCGTGGTGCGGCGCGGGCCGTCATTGCCGGCGAGGAAGACGCTGTCCTCCAGATCGACGCGGTCCTCGAAGGTCTCGAACGTCCAGACCTCGCGGTTGGGCAGCACCAGCATGGCGCCGCGGCCGTCGCTGAGCCGGCTCGCCTTCACTGCGGGGTGCAGATGGAAGCGCAGCGTGTAGTCCGAGCCGCCGCCGCGCAGCCGCGCGCCTTGCGCCGGGGTCACCGTGTCCTCGCCGTCGAGGCGGGAGCCGTCCTCGGCCGCGACCAGCACGCGGCGGTGGATCAGGCCGAACTTCGCGGCATAGCCATTATGCGACGTCGACAGCACGGTGCCGTCGGGCACGATCTCGCGGAAGTTCTCCACCCGCGTCGGGCCTGACACGATCGGCGCGCCATGCAGCAGGCGCTTCATAGCCGACATCTCGACGAAGGTGCAGGACGAGGTGTTGTGATAGGTCAGCGTCGAATGCGCCACCGTCGAGCGCGCGAAGGTGCGCCAGTTGTCGCGGCCGGTCGACGGCAGGCCGCAATTGATGATGATGCGGCTCGTGCCCGACGACAGCTCGAAGGCGAGGCAGCCGGCATGCGCCTCGTGGCTGAGATGCGGCGGCGGCGGTGCGCCGGTGTCGACGATCACGGTCATCTGCCCGGCATCGAGCCGCTGGAAGCCGGAATGCGGCATGCTCGCCATCGGTGTGCCATGCGTGTCGTCATAGGCGAGCAAGGTCGCCAGCAGGTCGGAGGGCGTGCCGCCCATGCCGTTGAACAGCGCCATGTTGCCGTCGCCATGCCGGAAGAAGCGCAGCATCGGCATCATCCGGTCGATGGCGTTGAGCAGCGCCGGCGGCGGGGCGATGTTGCGCGCGGCGAAGGTCTGGCGCAGCGGCAGCAGGTCGATCAGCAGCTCGATCAGCGCGCCGGGATTGCGCGACACGTGACCGCCGTCGGGCAGGATCTGGCGCTGCAGCTCCTCCGACAATTTCTTGCTGGCGCTGCGGATGTGCTTGGCCTGGTTGGCGAGGCATAGCGCCGCATAGCACAGCGCGATCAGCACCTGCAGGCGCGGCACGCCGTCCGGAATGTCGATGGTCGAATAGCGCAGATAGCGGATCTCGCGGGTCAGGCCGCGCAGATAGCGCCGGTAGAACTTGCCGTCGGAATCGGCCAGCACCAGCGGCGCCTGCGACAGCAGCGAGATCACCCGGCGCGCCAGCACGTCGGCGCGGCGGCTCAGCGGATGGCGGCCGATCTGGTTGGTGATCCAGTCGTCGACCAGGGCGCGGGCATTGGCCCGGGTCAGCGCGGTGTCGGCTGCGCGGAGATGTCGCAGCCAGCCGAAGCCGAGCAGAGCGACCTCCCAGTCCTCCGACGGCGGCTCAAGATCGAAGATCGACCGGCCATGGCAGGTGACGATCTTGCCCGCGAACACGAAGCGTCCGGCATAGATCTCGGCCGCCCTCGTGGCGTCCGACGTACGCAGATCATGCGGCGCAATGATCAGCCGGTCGGCCCGGCCCGGCCACAGTCCGGATACGGATACCGACACGCCGCTGACATTGGACATCAGGCTGCGCGCCGCGCGGCCCAAAACCAGTGTCGATATGCGTCTGCGTTGAGCGGCGGACACGCCAAGCCTTCAGCGAGAGGGGGATTCGGTTGCGGATCTCGAGAGAATCGCAACTGCCGCCGATACACCATTTTTGGCCCCGGTGCAGCACCATCGCGGGACGAGAAACTGGTGCAAAATCAGGATTTAACTGACGGACGCAACACCGACGCCCTCAACCGGCTACCGTCACCGGGCAGCCATAGATTGCGCACACGATGCCACGCTCATGGCCTGCGCTCCAGCCTCGCCGCATAAAAACCGTCGAGGCCGCCGAGCCGCGGATCCTGGTGCGGCAGGTGGCAGGGCAGCGTTCGCAGATCGCCCGCAGGCGTCACCAATTCGCCCAGTCCGGCCACCTCGCTCGGGGTGATGGGAACGCGGCGAAGCTCGCTGCCGGCGGCCAGGACGCCGTCGACCAGTTGCTCGCCTTCCTCCGGCTCGAGCGAGCAGGTGCAATAGACCAGGGTGCCGCCCGGCTTGAGCAGGCTGGCCGCCCGGGTCAGCAGCCGCGCCTGCAGGCCGGATAGCGCGGTGATGTCGGCCTCGCTGCGCAGCCAGCCCACATCCGGGTGGCGGCGGATCGTGCCGGTCGAGGTGCACGGCGCATCCAGCAGCAGGGCGTCGAAGCCGCCGGCCTCGACGGGCTGCCATTCGGCGGCATCGGCGACGACAGTCTCCGCCGTGAGCTGCAGCCGCGTCATGTTCTCTTTCAGCCGGTTCATCCGTGCAGGCGAACGGTCGACGGCGGTGACGCGGGCGCCGCCATGGGCAAGCTGAGCCGTCTTGCCGCCCGGCGCGGCGCAGAGATCGGCAACGGTCTTGCCGCTGACGTCGCCGAGCAGGCGCGCGGGCAGCGCGGCCGCGGCGTCCTGCACCCACCATTGTCCCTCGGAAAAGCCGGGCAGCACCGTCACCGAGCCGTGCAGCAGGGTGCGAACGGTGCTGGTCGGCAGCACCTCGCCATGCAGGCGCGAGGCCCACTGCGCCGGATCGGACTTCACGGTGAGATCCAGCGACGGCTCCTGGCCGAGCGCGGCCGCAATGTCCTTGGCGGTGGCCTCGCCGTAATGATCGATCCAGCGCTTCAGCAGCCAGGGCGCGATGTCGAGCGGCTGCCCCTGCGCGTCGTCGAGCAGCGCCGTTCCCTCGCGCGCACAGCGCCGCAGCACGGCGTTCACGAGGCCGGCGTATTTCGCTGCGCGCCGGTCGGCCTGCACCAGCCGCACCGATAGATCGACGGCGGCATGATCAGGCACATCCATCCACAGGATCTGTGCGGCGCCGATCAGCAGCGCGCTCTGCGCTCGCGGCGCATCGGTCGGGATGCCGCGATCCAACAGCCTCGACAGCACGTTTCCGAGCGTGCCGAGCCGGCGCAGAGTCGTCGCGACGAGGCGGCGCATCAAGGCGCGGTCGCGGTCGGCGAGATGCTTGAGGCCGGGATGCGCGCCGCTGCCATCGAGCTGGTCGTCGAGGGTGCGATGCTTGTGCAGCACGCCGTCGATCACATCGGCGGCGATGCGGCGGGCCGCAAGGCCGGGAACTTCGGAAGGAGTCGCAAAACGCGGCGGAGGCATGCCTGGGAATTACTCGCGAAAGAAGAAAGGCAGTTCCGCGACGATCGGGTGCATGCCATCAGCTTGCGGGACCACTGCCACGGGAATATGCCAAATGTAAGAATCGGCTCTGCTTTTTTTAGACCTGTTTTGTCTGACGTGGGCACACGATCTGATGAGGTCAGCAATGACCCGGTGTAACGGTGGAATAGTACAATGAGCGACGAGCCGAACAACGAGCTGAAAGGCAAGCCTGCATTGACGCTGGTGGCCAGCAACGACGCTCCGCGCAAGCCGCTCACCCCGGCGGCGCAACGCGCGCTGGCCGAAGCCGAGGAGCGCCGGCGTCTCGCCGCCGAGCAGGCGGAGACGCCGATGCCGAAGGAGTTGCAGGGACCGAAGGGGCCGGAACCGACCCGCTACGGCGATTGGGAGAGGAAGGGCATCATCTCCGACTTCTGACGCACGGGCCCCATCCGCACGTCAGAGATAATGATGCTCGCGCAGATGCCGGACGATCAGCTCGGCCGCCGCCTCTGCCGAGAGGACGGCAGCATCGATCGTGATGTCCGGTTTCTCCGGAGCTTCATACGGCTGGTCGATCCCCGTGAAGTTCGACAGCTCCCCTGCGCGTGCGCGTCTGTAGAGGCCCTTGGGGTCTCGCGCCTCGCAGGTGGCGAGCGCGGTCGCGACATGGATCTCGATGAACTCGCCCATGGCGAATCGCCTGCGCGCCATCTCACGCTCGGCGCGGAAAGGCGAGATCAGCGACACCAGCGTGATCAGGCCTGCCTCCACGAACAGCGCGGCGACCTCGGCAACGCGGCGGATATTCTCGACCCGCGCTTCCGGCGTGAAGCCGAGATCCCGGTTGATGCCGTGGCGAAGATTGTCGCCGTCGAGCAGCGCTGTGTGGCGGCCGAGCTCGCACAGCCGTCGGTCGACGAGATTGGCGATCGTCGACTTGCCGGCGCCGCTCAGTCCGGTGAGCCAGAGCACGCATGGCTTCTGCTGCTTCAGCCGCGCGCGCACCGATTTGTCGACCATTGTCGGGTGCCAGCTGATGTTGGATGGCCGGCTCAGCGGTGCATCGATCAGCCCCGCCGCCACCGTGTGCCGGCTGAACGGATCGATCAGGATGAAACTGCCGAGATCGCGGTTGTCGCGATAGGGATCGCAGACCAGCGGCCGGTCCAGCGCGATCTCGACGCAGCCGATCTCGTTGGCCTCCAACGCCTGCGCGGCCTCATGCGCCATCGTGTCGATGTCGACGCGATGCGTCATCGTCGAGACCGTGGCGCCGATCGACGACGTTCCCGATTTGAGCAGATAGCGACGACCTTGCCGCATCGTCTCATCGTCGAACCAGATCAGATGCGCGATGATGTGATCGGTCACCCGAGGCGGAGCGCCGGAGGTGAGCACATCGCCGCGGCTCGCATCGATTTCGTCCGCGAGCAGCAGCGTCACCGATTGACCGGAGACGGCCTGTTGCAGCCGGCCGTCCGCCGTGACGATGCCGGAGACGCGGCTGCGCCGCCCCGAAGGCTGCACGACGATGGAATCTCCGCAGCGGAGCGTGCCACTGGCAACCCGGCCGCTGAAGCCGCGAAACTCCGCATTCGGCCGGTTGACCCATTGCACCGGAAAACGGAACGGTTGACCTGAGATGCCTTCGGAGACGTCGACCTGCTCGAGATGCTCCATTACGCTCGGCCCGTCGTACCACGGCATGCGCGCGCTGCTGTTGATCATGTTGTCGCCGTCGCACGCCACCACCGGAATGCATTGCACATTGGTGATGCCGAGCTGCTCCGCCATCGTGCAGAAGGCGGTCGCGATGGCGCTGAAGCGATCGGCGTCGAAATCGACCAGGTCCATCTTGTTGACGGCGACCAGCACGTGACGAATGCCGAGCAGAGCGAGAATGTGGGTGTGGCGGCGGGTCTGGCTCACCACGCCCTTGCGGGCATCGATCAGCACCACCGCGAGATCCGCCTGCGAGGCGCCGGTCGCCATGTTGCGCGTATATTGGACGTGGCCGGGCGTGTCGGCGACGACGAAGCGGCGGCGCGCGGTGGCGAAGAAGCGGTAGGCGACGTCGATCGTGATGCCCTGCTCGCGCTCGGCCTGCAGGCCGTCGACGAGCAGCGCGAAATCGAGTGCCGGCCCGGTGGTGCCCGCCACCTTGCTGTCGGCGCTGAGCGCGTCGAGCTGGTCGTCGAGCAGCATCTTGGAGTCGTAGAGCAGCCTTCCGACCAGCGTGCTCTTGCCGTCATCGACGCTGCCGCAGGTGACGAGACGCAAGGTTGGCTTGTCCTGGGCATGAGGGCGTGCGGCGTCGTGCGCGCGCCCGATGAGCGCGGTGTGAACGGCCATCAGAAATAGCCCTCCACCTTCTTGCGCTCCATCGAGGCCGTGCTGTCGCGATCGATCATTCGGCCCTGCCGCTCGGAGGTGCGGGACGCCATCATCTCGCGCAGGATCGCGTCGAGGTCGGAGGCGGTGGATGGCACCGCCCCAGTCAGTGGATAGCAGCCGAGCGTGCGGAAACGGACCGATCGCCATTCCGGCGTCTCGCCCGGCCGCAGCTTCATGCGCTCATCATCGACCATGATCAGCGCGCCGTCGCGCTCGACCACCGGCCGCAAGTCAGCGAAATACAGCGGCACGATCGGGATGTTCTCGAGCTGGATGTAGTCCCAGACGTCGAGCTCGGTCCAGTTCGACAGCGGGAAGACGCGCATGCTTTCGCCGGGCGCGAGCAGGGTGTTGTAGAGCGTCCAGAGCTCCGGGCGCTGGTTCTTCGGATCCCAGCGATGCGTGATGCTGCGATGGGAGAAGACGCGCTCCTTGGCGCGCGACTTCTCCTCGTCGCGCCGCGCGCCGCCGATCGCCGCGTCGAAGCCATGCATGTCCAGCGCCTGCCGCAGCGCCTGGGTCTTCATGACGTCGGTGTAGAGCGCGGAGCCGTGGACGAAGGGACTGATCTGCTGCGCCTGCCCTTCCTGATTGACATGCACGAGAAGCTCCAGGCCGAGCTCGCGCACGCGTTGGTCGCGGAACGCGATCATGTCGCGAAACTTCCAGGTCGTGTCGATGTGCAGCAGCGGGAATGGCGGCTTGCCCGGATGAAACGCCTTCATCGCCAGATGCAGCAGCACGGACGAGTCCTTGCCGATTGAATACAGCATCACCGGCTTGCGAAATTCCGCTGCCACTTCGCGCAGAATGGCGATGCTCTCGGCTTCCAGCCGGCGCAGATGGCTGAGCGCCAATGGTTGCGGAGCTGTCTCGGCCGGCTGGAGTGCGGGTGCAATGTCGGGCGCGTGATGAATGATCCCATTCATGCAGCCACTCCCGCACGCTCACCGAACAGCCGCGCGGATGTCGCAGCATTCAGGCCGAGATCGCGGATGCAGGCCGCGACCGAGGCGCGATAGACGTCATTGACGCCGCAGCGCTCCAGCAGCTCAAGCTGGGCCGGAGTCACGGCGCCGGTCGCGCGAGGCTGGTAGCGATAGGCGCTGTCGGAGGTGTGGAGATTGGGCACCTTGTAGATCGCGGCCTCGCTCGGAAAGATGACGCGGGCGTTGGTCGAATGCCCCTGTCCCGGCTGCTGCCAGCTCGTCACGGCGTTCTCGACGAAGTTTCCTGACAGCCCGAGACGGTCGAACAGCACGCGCACCGATGCGATCGGCTCCTTGCTGACCTCATAGACGTAATGAGTGACAGGCACGCCGTGCTGCCTGGCGTAGTTCGACACCCGCGCCGCGCTCAGCGCAGCGATGACATAATGCGCCAGCAGCGTGCTATCCGAGGCGCGCGAGATCAGCTTGTCCAGCCAGGATGCCAGCGCGCTCGCCGGCTCGCGATCGAGCGCGATCAAATGCAGCCGATGGCTCGGATATCCCGCATCGATCAAGAGCTTCAGCGGATTGAACAGGCTTTCCGCGATGACATAGGGGCCGATCGTCTCCTTGCTGAACAGGTTCGGCTCGTCGGCCGAAGACGGAATGATCCAGGGCGTCAGCGGCCGGCCGACCATCGCATCGCGCAGCATGGCCTTCAGCGGTTGATAGTAGGACGGCATCCCGGTCATGCCGAACAGATTGCTCAGCGCCGTCGAGCCGACGCGGGCCTTGCCGCAGGCGAAGGTGAGCATCGGGAAGTCCTGCGCCGGGCGCTCCCGGAACGTCGCGGCGAGACACTCCGTCACCTCGCGCATCAGCGTTTCCAAGGTGGCGGTCCTGCTCTGGAATGCGCCGACCGGCGCCAGCGGCAGGATGTCGAGGGATGGGTGCTCGGTGCGGATCAGAGTGGCCATCTCTGCAATGGAATCAGCCGACGTCACGTCGAGAAGCATGTGCCTGCCCCTGTCTGAGTTTCGAAATAGGTTTGAGAATGTGCTTCGGGATGCAATGAGTGCGGGGCGCGGCCGCGGAGCGCGACCGCGCCGATCGATCAGGCCGCGCGGACGGTGTCGAGGAATCTCTCGACTTCGACTTTGAGACTGCTGCTCTGGAGTGTCAGCGAGCGCGCGGAGTCGAGCACCTGGCCCGAGGCCGTCCCGGTGGCGCTGGCGCCGCGGTTCACTTCCGTAATCCGCTGCGCCACTTCGGCCGTCCCCTTGGCGGCTTCGCCGACATTGCGCGCGATCTCGCGCGTCGCGGCGCCCTGTTGTTCGACCGTGGCAGCGATCGTGGCCGCGATGTCGGAGATCTGCGTGATGGTCGCGCCGATTTCCTTGATCGCCGCGACGGACTCCTGCGTTGCCGCCTGCATCCCGGCGATCTGCGTGCCGATGTCCTCGGTGGCCTTCGCCGTCTGCGCCGCGAGCGCCTTGACCTCGCTCGCGACCACGGCGAAGCCGCGTCCGGATTCGCCGGCACGCGCCGCCTCGATGGTCGCATTCAGCGCCAGCAGGTTGGTCTGCTCGGCAATCGCGGTGATCAGCTTGACGACATCGCCGATGCGGCCGGCGGCGGATTGCAGCTCGTTGATGCGGCCGTCGGTGCGTTCGGCCTGCTTGACCGCCTCATTGGCGATACGGCTGGAATCGTGCACCTGGCGGCTGATCTCGGTGACGGAGGCGCTCATCTCCTCGGTCGCGGAGGCCACCGCGCCGACATTGGTCGAGGCTTCCTCCGAGGCGGCGGCGACCATGCTGGACAGCGACTGCGTCTGGTTGGCCGTGCCCGACAGGGTCCCGGCCGCGCCTTCGAGCTGATGCGCCGCCGAGGACACGGTGGTGACGATGCCGCCGACGGCCGCCTGGAACGCGTCCGCGAGCTTCATCATCTCCGCCTTGCGCTGCTGCGCCGCGATCTTGTCCCGGTTCTTCTGATCCTGCTCCATCTGCTCGATGCGGATCAGATTGTCCTTAAAGGTGCGGGCCGCGCGGGCGTTGTCGCCGACCTCGTCGCCGCGCTGCGTGTAGGGGATCTCGACTGCCTTGTTGCCGCCGGCGAGCTCGAGCAGCACATCGCCGACGCGCCGGATCGGGCGGGCGATGGTGAGCGAGGAGAACACGGCCGAGCCGATCAGGATCAGCACCACCAGCGCACCGACCAGGATCGCCACATTGCCGACGCGCTCCATCTCTCCGGACAATTGGCTCTGCCGCAGCGACAGCATGTCAGTGGCAATCTTGACGCCCTCGCCGAGGCGCTTCCTGATCTCCTGGTCGGCGGTGACGACGATCTCGTCGAAGATCCGCCGGCTCGCCTCGTCGGCCTTGAAGTAGTTCAGCGCCGCCGCCTTGAACGTGGTCGCGATGGTGATCAGCTCGTCGATGCCGGCCTGGATGTCCTTGTTGTTGGTGAGCTCGCGGGATTTCTGCAGGTCGGCGAGCAAGGTCTCCAACCCGCTGGTCACGATGTCCCGTTGCGCCGGGTCGGCGGTCGTTCCGAAGCGCCAGCTCGCCGCGCTCACTGTTGCCATGGTCGCATCGGCGGTGCGCAGCTCGGACTCGATGCTGAAATGCACGGGGGAGGCGAGCAGACTGGGCAGGCTCGTCAGCTTCGGAAAGCTGCGTTTCCAGGCATCGAAGGCCTGGCTGCGGGCCGCAATCTTGGCGAGCACCTCGCCCCGCGCCTTGGCGAAGTCGGCGCCCGCGGCGGCGGACTTGTCGATGTACTGGCGGATCTCGGCGTACAGCTGCTGTGCCACGGCCCGGGTCGCGCGCTGCCGCGCGGCCTCGACTTCACTGCTGGCCGCCGCGAGATTGTCTTGCAGCGCCTGCAGGCTGGCCTGCAGGCGCTCGGGCGTCGTCGCGCGCGCGATGTCCTGCTGATTGAGCTGCGCGCGCAGCAGCGCGGCGTCGGCGCCCTGCGCATTGGACTTGTTGGCCATGTTGATGACGGCCAGACGCGTCAGCTCGGCGATCGACTGGTTGCCGACGATCTGGTTCGCGAGCATGCCCGCCACCAGAACCACGCCGATTCCGGCTGTAATGCCGAGCTTTGTTCCGATCTTGAAATTGAACCCAAACATTCCCCACCCACCCCAGAGTTGTATGGGGGTAGTAGGCTCAACCAAGATTAAAGAAGATATAAATACCTCAACCCGTACAACTACAGGTAAAAAGTTCCACTTGGGAACCCCAGAGAGGGAACTCTATTCTACGGCTGAATTTCCGTGGATTGGCCGGCGTCCTTCAGCGCGTCACCACCACGGTGGTGCCGATCGACACCCGCTCATACAGGTCGGTGATGTCGGCATTGAGCATGCGGATGCAGCCATAGGAGACATAGCCGCCGACCGAGCCCGGCACGTTGGTGCCGTGAATTGCATATTCGCCGCCGGCCAGGGTCATGGCCGCAACACCCATCGGGTTCTGCGGCGAGCCGCCGGGGATCACGTCGGGAATGTTCGGCTTGTCGCGCTTGACGTCGGCCGGCGGCGCCCAGGCCGGATATTTGTACTTGCCGTCGATCTTGGTGGTGCCGGCCCATTGCCGCCCGGCCTTGCCGACGCCGACGGTGTAGCGCATGGCGTGGGTGCCATCGAGCACGAGATAGAGCTTCCGCTCGCCGGTCTTCACGACGATCGTGCCGGGCGAATAGTCGCCGGCGATGGGGACGAGCTCGGGGCGAGCCAAGGCCGTTCCACTCCCCGCCACCAGCGCGCCAAGTGCCGACGCCGTCACCATCGCGGCCTTCACGGCCAGCCCAACCGCTCCCACCCGCATCGTCATCCCCTCAGCCCGGTCCGCAGTCGCGCTCCCCAGCCGGGGGGCACTCGGATGGCTTGAGGAAATGAAAACTTCGTCCCCAAGTAAATGACTGAAAAACAACAGTTGGCAGCAAACCTTCTACCAGCGATGTTCCGGCCGGGCTCTCAGGCTCAACCTCGCGCGCCGATGCCCGCTGACCTCGGCGTCATTTGAGGCCAGTGATCGCCGAGAGCGCCCGCACGGCCGACGTGCCCTTATGGTCCCGGATATAGTCTGCCGTCGTCTCCCGGACGTAGTCGTGCTGGCGTGCATTCGCGCCGACGGCCCACAAGGCGGCGGCGGCAACGACCATCCGGCCGCGCTGGCCCGCGTCATAGCGCTGCTTCAGCTGGTCGTAGATGTCCTTCGGGCCGCCGACCATGGCCACGGTGATCCGCGCGGTATCGAGCGCAATCAGTTCGGACTGATTGGCGATCGACGCGAAGAAGTCGAGGATCATGCGGACGTAGCGGCCGTCTCCCTCGACGAAGGAGGCGCCCCACAGCAGGTCCAGGTCGGTCGGCGTCCTGATGGTGATGTCCTCGAGCCGGGCAGGCGCGCGGCTGAACTGATCCTCCAACGTAGAATCCAGGCCATTGGCGCCAAAGCGGTTGCGATACTTGCCGGCCTCTGCGGCATGGCCCGAGAGCCGGAGCGCGGCGAGGAATGCCGAGGCCGCCTTGCTGTCGTCTGCCGGCGGCACCAGCCGCTCGATCCAGTCCGGATGCAGCACGAACGACCGCGCCAGCAGCCCGGTGACCGGCGGGTAGTGGGTCCAATCGCGACCTTCGGATTTCAATGTCGCGAAGACATTGACGAGGCCTTCGACGCGCGGATCCTTATAGAAGAACGCGGTCGAGGCCTTGAGCTCCGGCGATTGCGGCATCAGTTGCGCCGCCGAGGGGCCAAGTCCAGCCGCCAAAATCAAGAGAACGCAGCCCATCCGGGCCGCGTTCTCCAATCGTCTCCTCAGAGGTTGCGCAGGCATGCGCTAGGCCTGCTTCTCCTTGCGGTTCTGCCGGTGCTGCACGAGGTCGTCGACCACAGCGGGATCGGCGAGCGTCGAGGTGTCGCCCAGCGCGCCCGGCTCGTCCTCGGCGATCTTGCGCAGGATGCGGCGCATGATCTTGCCGGAACGGGTCTTGGGCAGCCCTTGCGAGAACTGGATCTGGTCGGGCGAGGCGATCGGGCCGATCTCCTTGCGCACCCAGGCGACGAGCTCCTTACGCAGCTCCTCACTCGGGGTCTCTCCGGCCATCAGGGTGACATAGGCGTAGATGCCCTGGCCCTTGATGTCGTGGGGATAGCCGACCACGGCGGCTTCCGAGACCTTGGCATGCGCGACCAGCGCGCTCTCGACCTCGGCGGTGCCCATGCGGTGGCCGGAGACGTTGATGACGTCGTCGACGCGGCCGGTGATCCAGTAGTAGCCGTCGGCGTCGCGGCGGCAGCCGTCGCCGGTGAAGTACTTGCCCTTGTAGGTCGAGAAGTAGGTCATCTCGAAGCGGGCATGATCACCGTAGACCGTGCGCATCTGGCCGGGCCAGGAGCGGGTGAGGCAGAGATTGCCCTCGGTCGCGCCGTCCAGCGTCTTGCCGTCGGCATCGACGATCTCCGGCACCACGCCGAAGAACGGCCGCGTCGCCGAGCCCGGCTTCAGCTTCGTCGCCCCGGGCAGCGGGGTGATCAGGATGCCGCCGGTCTCGGTCTGCCACCAGGTGTCGACGATCGGGCAGCGGCCGTCGCCGACCACGCGATGATACCACTCCCAGGCCTCCGGATTGATCGGCTCGCCGACCGAGCCGAGCAGGCGCAAGCTGGCGCGCGAGGTCTTGGTCACCGGGCCATCGCCGCCTTGCATCAGGGCGCGGATCGCGGTCGGCGCGGTGTAGAAGATGTTGACCTTGTGCTTGTCGATGACGTTCCAGAACCGCGAATTGTCCGGATAGTTCGGCACGCCTTCGAACATCAGGGAGATGGCGCCGTTGGCCAGCGGCCCATAGAGGATGTAGCTGTGGCCGGTGACCCAGCCCACGTCGGCGGTGCACCAGTAGACGTCGCCCTCGTGATAGTCGAACACATACTGATGTGTCATCGCGGCGTAGACGAGATAGCCGCCGGTGGTGTGCAGCACGCCCTTGGGCTGACCGGTCGAGCCCGAGGTGTAGAGGATGAACAGCGGATCCTCGGCGTTCATGTGCTCGACCGGGCATTCGGTCGTCACCATCTCCGCGGCCTCGTGGTACCAGAGGTCGCGCGTGGGGTTCATCTCGATCTTGCCGCCGGTGCGCTTGACCACGACGACCCAGTCGACATTGTCGACCTTGTTCAGCGCCGCGTCGACATTGGCCTTGAGCGGCACCTTGCGGCCGCCGCGCAGGCCTTCGTCCGCGGTGATGACGACCTTGGAATCGCAATCCTTGATGCGCTGGGCGAGCGAATCCGGCGAGAAGCCGGCGAACACCACCGAGTGGATGGCGCCGATGCGGGCGCAGGCCAGCATCGCATAGGCCGCCTCCGGGATCATCGGCAGGTAGATGGTGACGCGGTCACCCTTCTTGACGTTGCGATTGCGCAGGATGTTGGCCATCTTGCACACTTCGTCATGGAGCTGACGATAGGTGATGTGCTTGGAGTCCGCGGGATCGTCGCCTTCCCAGATGATCGCGGTCTGGTCGCCGCGGGTGGCGAGGTGGCGGTCGATGCAGTTGTAGGCGGCGTTGAGGACGCCGTCCTCGAACCATTTGATCGAGATGTTGCCGGGGGCGTAGGAGACGTTTTCGATCTTGGTCGGCGCATGGATCCAGTCGATCCGCTTGGCCTGCTCCGCCCAGAAGCCGTTCGGGTCCTTGATCGAGCGCGCGTACATCTCCTGGTACTTGGCGTCGTCGACGAAGGCGCGTTTCGCCCACTCGGCCGGAACGTCGTAGATCTTCTCGGACATTTCACACCCTCCACCATGCGGCCTGCGGATGAACCCCGTCACAGGCCGTCGTTGTTTCCACTATGCGTCCGCGTAACCGGCGGCGACAAGGCAAGACAAGTAGAACCTTCGGCGGGGAGGCGGTCTGCGCAGGATCAAAGATTTGTGCGCAGAGGTTGAGTTCGCCGGATTTTCCGACTCCGGCGATCTGCTTGATATCGTCAAGGTTACCCATACAGACACTCGTTTACGGTATCACATGACCTTTTTGCCTGTATTTAGGGACTCGCCATCCGCGCTCTGACGCCCTAAATCGCGTGGAAGCTGTGGATAACCGGGCCGGAACCAAAACGCGGCCCGGGGCATTGAGCGGATGAACACGACGGCAGGGCGTCTAAAGCAATGATGGACCAGCAGAATTTCGAGGGCTCCCGGGTCGGCGCGGCCGACGCCGAGGTCGCGCTCGCAAAAGCGCTGGGCCAGTGGCCGCCGAAGCCGGCGCGCCGCAAGCTGACGCTGAAGGATCTCGCCCACGCCAAGACCGCGAATGCGCAGGCCAATGCCAAGACCACGGTCGAGGAATTGGCCAAGCGCATTGGGCTCAAGCTCGGGGATCAGAGCGAGCTGACCATCCGCCGCATCAAGCGCGGCAAGAGCTACACCTTCATCCGCGCCAACGGCACCCAGATCCGCCATGCCGGCACCATCCGCCGGCTGCATGCGATGGCGGTGCCGCCGGCCTATCGCGAGGTGCGTTACGCGCCCGACCCGAGCATGCATCTGCAGGCGGTCGGCATCGATGCCGCCGGGCGGCTGCAATACCGCTATCACACCGATTGGGAGAAGGTGCGCGAGCATCGCAAGGCGCATCGCCTGGCCAAGCTCGTCGGCGCGCTGCCGCGCATCCGTCGTGCGGTGTCGAAACATCTCGCCAGCGACGAGCCGACGCGCGAATTCGCGCTGGCTGCCGTCATCGAGCTGATCGCGCGCACCGCGATTCGCCCCGGCAGCGAGTCCTATGCGCGGCTCAACGGCACGCGCGGCGCCGCGACGCTGTTGAAGTCGAACGTCATTCTGGAAGACGACAGTCTGGTGCTGACCTTCAAGGCCAAGGGCGGCAAAGCGGTGCGCAAGGAGTGCGACGCTGCCAAGCTGGTGCGCGCCGTCGGCATCCTGCGTGGCCTTCCTGGACGGCGCATGTTCCAATATCGCGACGTGCAGGGCGTGGTGCGCGCCGTCTCGACCACCCAGGTGAACGCGTTCCTGCGCGAGATCGCCGGCATCAAGATCTCGGCCAAGGATTTCCGCACGCTGATGGCCTCCGCCGTCGCGCTCGAGACCCTGTCGCGGATCACGCCGGCGGAAAGCGCGCGCGGCCGCAAGAAGCAGATCCTGGAAGCGATCCGGGCCGCCGCCGACGAGCTCACCAACACGCCAGCGATCTGCCGCAAGAGCTACGTGCACGACACCATCGTCACCGCGTTCGAGGACGGCATCCTCGAACGCTTCGCCGCCACCATGAAGGGCCAGCGCTCGCAGACCAAGCGCGAGCAGCTCCTGGCGCAGGTGGTGACGGCCGTCTCGGCGTGATCCATCAAGCCTGACAACGCGGGCCGATCTTAGCCGAGGCGAGGAAGCGCGCGATCGGATCGAGCTGCTTGCACGGCACGGCCGCACTCTTCACCGACGCAGCGTCGCGCTTGCCCGGCCGCAGCACAGCCTTCTTGTTCGCGGCATTGGCCCTCCGCGCAACCGACGCGTTTCGTCCCTCGGCGCGCACGGATTTTGAGACCAGCGGCAGACGCACGCCCTCGTTGAGTTCGATTGGTTGAACCTCGAAGCTGTGATCGCTCTCGCTCAGCGTATCAACGCCGGGGATCGGTTCGCGGATCAGCGACGACGTCGTTTCGCCAGCGATGTCGCCGGGCGTCGCCGCGGCGAGCACCATCTTGGTTGCAAGCAAGCAGCAGATTATCACGAGGCAGAACCCCGCAATCCAGATCGTTCTGTTCACTGTAGGAAACCCCCGCCGATCGCGCCGGACAGTGCGGGACATCCCCTTCCCGCAGCCGGCTGCCGTGCCGACCAATCAACCTTAAGAAAGTCTTACTCGCAATGTCTTTGGCAGCTTTGGCCGGGTCCGGCTCGCATTGTAGTTAATGGCCGAGCGAGACTAATCCTCGTCAGCCAATGGCCGACATCGCGCTGGTGTTTCCGTAGCTCTGCGACATTGCGGCGCGCGACATCTCGGCCAATGAGTCGGCGAGACGATCTCAACCGCCGTTGGTTTCACGGATCACGTTAAATTATGCCGCGAAACTCGCCGCCGAAAACGCGCGTAGCTCGGCCCGACACGACGCAAGAGCGCATCGCTCGCATCAGCATCGGTGTCGCAGTCGAACTCATCACGCGGCCCTGCCGCCGTCTTTAGGGAGCTACCCATGTCCAAGCGCATTGCCTTCCTCGCTGCCGCCGCCTTCAGCGCGCTGTCGCTGACCTCGATCGCCATTGCGCCCGCGCGCGCCGAGGAGAAGACCGTGATGGTCGGAGGCGCGGCGATGTATCCGTCGAAGAACATCGTGCAGAACGCCGTCAACTCGAAGGATCACACCACGCTCGTCGCCGCGGTGAAGGCCGCCGGCTTGGTGCAGACGCTGGAAGGCAAGGGTCCGTTCACGGTGTTCGCGCCGACCAACACCGCCTTCGGCAAGCTGCCGGCCGGCACCGTCGACACGCTGGTGAAGCCGGAGAACAAGGCGACCCTGACCAAGATCCTCACCTACCACGTGGTGCCCGGCAAGCTCGAGGCCGCCGACCTGAAGGACGGCCAGACGCTGAAGACGGTCGAGGGCGAGCAGCTCACCGTCAAGCGCGAAGGCAAGAACGTCATGATCGTCGACGCCAAGGGCGGCACCTCGATGGTCACCATCCCGAACGTCAACCAGTCCAACGGCGTGATCCACGTGGTCGACACCGTGCTGATGCCGGCGTCGTAAGACCGCACCGAAACACCGGACACGTCCGTTTCTTCCTCCTCCTCGCGGATGTGACCATGAGCGAGCCGGGCCCACCCCGGCTCGCTTTTTTGTGAGAGCCATCGCTCCGAAAGCATCGATTTGCCGGTTTGAGCCCGTAACGGGCGGCCAGCCTTTGGCGTATATCTGCCTGGAACCACCCCGAAACCAACCGAGCCCGCCATGTCCAGCATCGCCGCCACCGACACGACGATCAGCACCGAAAAAGCCAAGGTGATCCAGCCGGCCTGGGTGCGCATCATGCACTGGATCAACGCCGTCGCGATGATCCTGATGATCATGTCGGGCTGGCAGATCTACAACGCCTCGCCGCTGTTCGATTTCCGCTTCGACCGCAGCATCACCTTGGGCGGCTGGCTCGGCGGCGCGCTGCTGTGGCACTTCGCCGCGATGTGGCTCTTGATGCTCAACGGCCTCGCCTATCTCGTCACCGGCCTTGCCGCCGGCCGGTTCCGCCGCAAGCTGCTGCCGCTCTCGCCGTCCGCGGTGATCTCCGACCTCAAGGCCGCACTGACCTTCAAGCTCTCGCATGGCGATCTCACCGTCTACAATGCGGTGCAGAAGCTGCTCTATCTCGGCATCATCCTGGTCGGCATCGTCGTGGTGCTGTCGGGCTTGTCGATCTGGAAGCCGGTGCAGTTGCACTGGCTGGTGACCTTGTTCGGCGACTACCCGGCGGCGCGCTACGTTCATTTCATCTGCATGGCGCTGATCTGCGCCTTCCTGGTCATCCACATCCTGCTCGCGCTGCTGGTGCCGAAAAGCCTGCGCGCGATGATCATCGGCCGCTGAGAGGAGAGACCATCATGGCCAAGCGTCCGTTCCTCATTCCCGGCGTCGACAAGCGGCTCCTGATCAAAGATTCGATCAAGACGATGCCGGATCTCACCCGCCGCCGCTTCATCACCGGCGGCGCCAGCCTGGGCGCGCTGACCCTGCTGACCGGCTGCGACGTCGTCGATAGCGACAGCGCCGAGGAGCTGCTCAAGAAGGTGTCGAAGTTCAATGACGCGGTTCAGTCCTGGATCTTCAATCCCGACGCGCTGGCGCCGACCTTCCCGGAGAGCGCGATCACAAAACCGTTCCCGTTCAATGCCTACTACACGCTCGACGAGGCGCCGGAGATCGACGCCGCCGACTGGAAGCTCGAGGTACGCGGCCTCGTCGACAACAAGAAGTCGTGGACGCTCGACGAGCTGCACGCGCTGCCGCAGGTCACGCAGATCACGCGCCACATCTGCGTCGAGGGCTGGAGCGCGATCGGCTCCTGGACCGGCACGCCGCTGCGCGACTTCCTCAAGCTGGTCGGCGCGGATACCAGGGCGAAATATGTCTGGTTCAACTGCGCCGATGCGCAAGGCTACAATTCGCCGCTGGACATGCGCACCGCGCTGCATCCGCAGACCCAGATGACCTTCAAGTTCGCCGACCAGATCCTGCCGCGCGCCTATGGCTACCCGATGAAGATCCGCGTCCCCACCAAGCTTGGCTTCAAGAACCCCAAATACGTCGTCGCGATGGAAGTCACCAACGACTACAAGGGCGGCTATTGGGAGGACCAGGGGTACAACTCGTTCAGCGGGAGCTGAGCGTTGAGGCTGATAGAGCCGCGATGTGGCCCCAAGCTCCGCTGTCGTCCCGGGCTTGACCCGGGACCCATACGCCGCGGCGGACGTGATGGGCAAAATGCCAATGACCGGCCTGCCTTAAACCACTCCCTGTGGGTATGGGTCCCGGGGCAAGCCGGGGACGACACCGTGGGTTAGGCGCGGTCTGTGCGCTTCAGCTTCCCCTGCATCGCAGCCATCACCGCGCCGAGCAGCAGCAACGCCGCTGACACGTTGAGCGCGTAGGTCAAACTTCCCATCGCATCGGTGATCGCGCCGACCGCGAACGGGCCGAGCGTCTGGCCGACGCCGAACGAGATGGTCAGCGCGGCGATCGCGCGCGGCCACGCCGCCTGCGGCAGGTTGAAGCGCACGAAGGCGGTCGTCGCCGTGGTCACCGTCGAGAACGCGATGCCGAATACCGCGGCCGACAAGGTCAGCATCATGGGTGAATGGCTGAGCGAAGGCAGCGCTGCGCCGATCGCGTTCACCGTGAGAATCAGCGCGGTCGGCCAGCCGCCGCGGTCGAGCGCAATCACCCTGCGCCACACCCAGGGTGTGGTGAAACCGGCGAAGCCAATCAGGCACCAGAAGCCGGATTGCGCGGCCGCACCGCCGCCGAGATCGCGGACATAGGCGATCATGAAAGTCAGATAGGCGATATAGCCGGCGCCATAGAGGAAGTAGCCGAACAGATAGATCGCCATCGGTCGCAGCGACACGCGGTCCGCGCGGGTCTCCGGCATGGCCGCGTCGGACGGCAGGCGCATCAGCAGCAGCGGCACGATCAGCACCACGCCGACGCCTGCGAGCACCGCCCACACGATCCACCATGATCCCGGCCCGAACGCCTGCAGCACGAACGGTGCGATCAGGCCGGAGATGACGATGCCGAGCGGCGGCCCGGCATAGAACAGGCTGAGCACGAAGCTCGCCTGCGCCGGCCGCGCCAAGGCGACCCGCGCCGCGAGCGCACCTCCGACGACGAGGGCCACGCCGGCGCCGATTCCCGTCACCAGCCGTGCCAGGCTCAGCGCAACGAAGTCGCTCGTCATGGCGCAGACGATGAGAGACGCCAGCGCGGCCACCGTGCCGCCGCGCACGGCGGCCAGTCCCCCGAACCGCCGCGCCGTGTGCGAAGCGATCAGCGCGCCGATCAGGTAGCCGGCGGCATTGACCGTGTTCATGAAGCCGGCTGCCGAATACGACCATTGCAGCGTGTCGCGCATGTCGGGCAGCACCAGCGCATAGGCGAAACGGCCGATGCCCAGACCGATGATCGGCCCGAGCGACAGCGTCAGATTGGTCAACGCCGGATGGCCCGGAGTCGAGGCGGATGGGGAGTTTGGCAAGAAATGCTCCGGCGCGGCGTATGTCCGGCAATTCATGCTGTCCGGCTGCCATTTCAGAGCACCGTATAGCCTGGAGCCGCGCTACAGAAGACGGGCGGTGGCAATGGTGGCTTGCCAACCACGCAGGAGGGCTTTAGCACTCCGCCGATTTTGTAACTCTCGTCGTTGCCGGGCTGCCGTCCCCGACCCATCGGGGCGAGCCGGCAATCCAGAAGATGATGGATGCCGGGCCAGGCCCGGGCATGACCAGCCTACGAGGATAACGACCATGGCGACCCAGAAGCTCCTGCTGCTGCCCGGCGACGGCATCGGCCCCGAAGTGATGGCCGAGGTGAAGCGGCTGATCGGCTGGCTGAATGGCAAGGGGCTGGCCTCGTTCGAGACCGAAGAGGGCCTGGTCGGCGGCTCCGCCTATGACGCGCACGGCGCCTCGATCTCCGAGGCCGACATGGACAAGGCCAAGGCGGCCGACGCCATCATCTTCGGCGCCGTCGGCGGTCCGAAGTGGGACGGCGTGCCCTACGAGGTCCGCCCCGAAGCCGGCCTCTTGCGCCTGCGCAAGGATCTCGGCCTGTTCGCCAATCTGCGTCCCGCCGTGTGCTATCCGGCGCTCGCCGATGCCTCCAGCCTGAAGCGCGAGCTCGTCGAGGGCCTCGACATCATGATCGTGCGCGAGCTCACCGGCGGCGTGTATTTCGGCGAGCCGAAGACCATCACCGATCTCGGCAACGGCCAGAAGCGCGCCGTCGATACCCAGGTCTACGACACCTATGAGATCGAGCGCATCGCCCGCGTCGCCTTCGATCTCGCGCGCAAGCGCAAGAACAAGGTGACGTCGATGGAGAAGCGCAACGTCATGAAGTCGGGCGTGCTCTGGAACGAGGTCGTCACGGCGGTCCATGCGCGCGAGTACAAGGACGTCACGCTCGAGCACCAGCTCGCCGATTCCGGCGGCATGAACCTGGTGAAATACCCGAAGATGTTCGACGTCATCGTCACCGACAATCTGTTCGGCGACATGCTCTCGGACATCGCGGCGATGCTGACCGGCTCGCTCGGCATGCTGCCGTCGGCCTCGCTCGGCGAGGTCGACGCCAAGACCCACAAGCGCCGCGCCCTGTACGAGCCGGTGCATGGCTCGGCCCCCGACATCGCCGGCAAGGGCCTCGCCAACCCGATCGCGATGCTGACCTCGTTCGGCATGGCGCTGCGCTACTCCTTCGACATGGGCGCCCTCGCCGACAAGCTCGACGCCGCCATCGCCGCCGTGCTGGCATCAGGCCTGCGCACGGCCGACATCAAGGCCGAGGGCTCGACGCCCGCTTCGACCACGCAGATGGGCGAAGCGATCATCAAGGAGCTGGAGAAGCTCACGGCGTAGTTGGCGCCGAAGGCTCATTCGAGCCGAGCTGTTACCACGCAGACGGTGCGCTCCCCTCCCCCTTGCGGGGAGGGGTAGGGGGTGGGGGTACCCAGTGAGCTCGGTTCGGGGCAAGGCCCCATTTCTCCCAACGATCATCTTTCAGCGTGGCGCGTCTCGGTGCGAACTCATCAGAGGGCATCGCCCGGAGACCCCCACCCCCCAACCCCTCCCCGCAAGGGGGAGGGGGCGCACCGCCGTCGCCGAGAAAGCGCGAGTTGAACTCACGCAGTGTCGGGCTCAATTGAGGTGCCAAGTGCCGCGATGCACAGTGGCATTCCGCGTTCATGATCCTCACCCGTCTCCGCCCGCGCCTGTCAATTTTACCTATGGACTTTCATCCGGGGTTGAATAGCCTGACCTCAACGCCGCGCCATTGAAGGGACGCGGGCTCGCGGTCGTCGGAGACGACGACGGCGAAGGTGGGGAGGATGAATGTGATCGCGGCTGCGATGCGATATGTCGCTCGCCATGCGCGTCGGCGTCTGCAGCCTCGCTGCAATGACGTTGCGATTGCCCGTGCCTCGTCTCGCCACGCGCGCTGACCCATGAGCGCGCCGCTCATCTCCGTTCACGGCCTGTGCAAGAGCTTCCCCGGTGTGCGGGCGCTGCACAATGTCAGGTTCGAGCTGCTCGCCGGCGAGGTTCATGCCGTGATGGGCGAGAACGGCGCCGGCAAGTCGACCCTGATGAAGATCCTCGCCGGCGTCTACCGCAAGGATAGCGGCGAGATTCTCTATGACGGTGCGAGCGTCGATTTTCCGGGCCCGCGCGAGGCGCAGACCGCCGGCATCGGCATCATTCATCAGGAGCTGCAGCTGATGAACCACCTCACGGTGGCGCAGAACATCTTCATCGGGCGCGAGCCGATGAAGGCGTTCGGGCTGCTGCTGGATGAGGACAGGCTGAACCGCCAGGCGGCCGAGCTGCTCGCCCAGCTCAATCTGGCGATCGACCCGCGCACCGTTGTCGGCGGGCTGACGGTCGCCAAGCAGCAGATGGTCGAGATCGCCAAGGCTCTGTCGTTCAACTCGCGCGTCCTGATCATGGACGAGCCGACGGCCGCGCTGAACAACCGTGAGATCGCCGAGCTGTTCAAGATGATCCGAGCGCTGAAGGCGCGCGGCGTCGGCATCGTCTACATCTCGCACAAGATGGACGAGCTGAAGCAGATCTCCGATCGTGTCACCGTGCTGCGCGACGGCGAATATGTCGCCACCCTGCCGACCGCCACGACGCCGATCGACACGATCATCGGCATGATGGTCGGCCGTGCCTTGAGCGACGCGCGCATCATCGGCGCAGCACCGCCCGGCGACGTCGCACTCGAGGTGCGCCATCTCAATTGCGGGCCGCTGGTGCGCGACGTCAGCTTCACCTTACGCAAGGGCGAGATTCTCGGCTTCGCCGGCCTGATGGGCGCCGGCCGCACCGAGGTCGCGCGCGCGATCTTCGGCGCCGATGCGGTGCCCACCGGCGAGATCCGCGTCAACGACCGCCGGGTGACGATCCGAACGCCGGCGCATGCGGTCAACAACGGCATCGGCTATCTCTCCGAGGATCGCAAGCGCTTCGGGCTCGCCACCGGCATGGACGTCGAGTCCAACGTCGTGATGTCGAATCTTCCGAACTATCTCGCGATGAAGCTCATGCTGCGCAAGCGCGCGATCCGCGACACCGCCGGCCGCTTCATCCGGATGCTGAACATCCGCACGCCCTCGGCGACGCAGGAGGTGCGGCTGCTGTCCGGCGGCAACCAGCAGAAGATCGTGATCGCCAAATGGCTCGATCGCGATTGCGACATCCTGTTCTTCGACGAGCCCACGCGCGGCATCGACATCGGCGCCAAGAACGAGATCTACCGGCTGCTGCGCGCGCTCGCCGACCAGGGCAAGGCGATCGTGATGATCTCCTCGGAGCTGCCGGAGATCATCAGGATGAGCGATCGCATCGTCGTGATGTGCGAAGGCCGTATCACCGGCGAATTGTCGCCGGACGAGGCCACGCAGGAGCGGATCATGCAGCTGGCGACCCAGCGCGAAACCATGAAGGCAGGCTGACGGCATGAGCGACCCGGCACTGGTCAAGGACCACAAGGAGAGCATGGCGACCAGCGGCGCTGTCGCCGCATTGCGCCGCCGGCTGCTCGGACCCGCGGCGCTGCAGAAGCTCTTGGCCTTTGCGAGCCTGGTGCTGCTGATGATCTATTTCAGCTTCGCGTCGCCAGCCTTCATGCAGACCGACAATATGATCAACATCCTGCAGGCGACGGCCGTGAACGGCGTGCTGGCGATCGCCTCGACCTTCGTGATCATCACCGCCGGCATCGATCTGTCGGTCGGCACGCTGATGACGTTCTGCGCCGTCATGGCGGGCGTGTTCCTGACCTATTGGGAGCTGCCGATGTGGACCGGCATCGTCGCTGCCATCGCAACAGGCGCGCTGTCAGGCGCGCTGTCGGGCACGGTCATCACCAAGATGAAGGTGCCGCCGTTCATCGCCACGCTCGGCATGATGCTGGTGCTCAAGGGGCTCGCTCTTGTTGTCTCCGGCAGCAAGCCGATCTACTTCACCAACACCGAGAACTTCTCGATGATCTCGCAGGATTCGCTGCTCGGCGCCATCGTGCCGGACCTGCCGATCCCCAATGCGGCGCTGATCCTGATCGTGATGGCGGTGCTCGCCTCCATCGTTCTCAACCGCACCGCGCTCGGCCGCTACACCTTCGCCATCGGCAGCAACGAGGAGGCGGTGCGGCTCTCCGGTGTCAATGTCGACCGCTGGAAGATCATCATCTATGCTCTCGGCGGCGCGATCTGCGGCGTGGCCGGCCTCCTGATCGCCTCGCGCATCAACTCCGCGCAGCCCGCGCTCGGCCAGGGCTATGAGCTCGACGCCATCGCCGCGGTCGTGATCGGCGGCACGTCGCTGAGCGGCGGCACCGGCACCATCCTGGGCACCATCATCGGCGCTTTCATCATGAGCGTGCTGACCAACGGCCTGCGCATCCTGTCGGTCGCGCAGGAATGGCAGTTCGTGGTCACCGGCATCATCATCATTCTCGCGGTCTATGCCGACATGTTGCGCAGAAAGCGCGCGTGACAGCGAGGAGAACGCGACCGCCGGCCTGCCGATACGATCATCACGACGACACAATCAACTAACAAACGAGAGGAAACACCCATGTTGCAAAAGCATCTCCTGAGCGTCGCGCTCGGCGCGCTCGTCACCGCCGGCATGTCGACGGTCGTCCGTGCCGAGGACACCTACATCCCGCTGGTCTCCAAGGGCTTCCAGCATCAGTTCTGGCAGGCGGTGAAGCTCGGCGCC
This sequence comes from Bradyrhizobium sp. ORS 285, assembly GCF_900176205.1. NCBI lineage: Bacteria > Pseudomonadati > Pseudomonadota > Alphaproteobacteria > Hyphomicrobiales > Nitrobacteraceae > Bradyrhizobium > Bradyrhizobium sp. ORS 285. The sequence continues at coordinate 7,309,278 of NZ_LT859959.1, read as the reverse complement.
GAGCAGGCCGCGAAGGCCGCCAACGTCAAGATCACCTTCGAGGGGCCGGAGACCGAGGCCATGGTCGACAAGCAGATCGACATGCTCTCGGCCGCGCTCGCCAAGAAGCCGCAGGCGATCGGCTTCGCCGCGCTGGACTCCAAGGCCGCCATTCCGCTGCTGAAGAAGGCGCAGGCCGCCAAGATCCCGGTGATCGCCTTCGACTCCGGCGTCGACAGCGACATCCCGCTCACGACCTGCACCACCGACAACCTCGCCGCAGCCGGCCTCGCCGCCGACAAGATGGCGGGCCTGATCGGCGATGCCGGCGAGGTCGCCGTCGTCGTGCACGACCAGACCAGCCGCACCGGCATCGACCGCCGCGACGGCTTCCTGAAGCAGATGAAGGACAAGCATCCGAACATCACGATCGTCAGCGTGCAGTATGGCGGTGGCGATCAGCTCAAGTCGACCGAGATCACCAAGTCGATCCTGCAGGCCAATCCCAACGTCAAGGGCATCTTCGGCGCCAATGAGGGCTCGGCCATCGGCGTACTCAACGGCGTCAAGGAGATGAAGAAGAAGATCGTCGTGATCGGCTACGATTCCGGCAAGCAGCAGAAGGCCGCGATCCTGTCCGGCGAGATGGCCGGCGCCATCACCCAGAACCCGATCGGCATCGGCAGCTGCACCGTGGACTCGGCGGTCAAGGCGCTCAAGGGCGAGAAGCTGCCCAAGGTCACCGACACCGGCTTCTACTGGTACGACAAGTCCAACCTCAACGACGCGAAGATCGCCGCGGTGCTGTACGATTGAGAATTTGCCGGCCCGCCAAGGCAAGGGTCAAGCGCGGCGGGTCAGCATGATCGCGCGCTCGGGCGGATCGAGCTCCGCCGTGCCAAATCTTGTGCCCAGGAGGAGATCGAACTGTCCGCCATCGAAACAGAACCAGCCGGGTAGTGAGCCGCCGGTCCATTGGAGTTGCCGGCGATCGATGCGGCCAACACGTCGCTCAGGCTGGTATCGGCAACGCCGGCACAGCGAGCAATTGATCCGGACGGTGAAGAGCTAAAGCATGATCCGGAAAAGTGCGCAGCGGTTTTCCGAAAAGATCATGCGCAAACAATAACCTAAAGCGCCATGACGATTCATCCTGATCTCATCGCGCTTTAAAGGGCTGGGGTTGAGGAGAGCGTCGCCGACAATGGCGACGACGGCGTTCGTGCGCTTCAAGCTGCCGCAGAGCGCGTGGCCGTGCGCAATTGCGGCGCTGACGATTTCGTTCGGTATCGGCCAAACGCTCGGGCCATTCGCCGTCGCGCGATCACCGATGCGATGGGGAGTCTGACCTACGCGCTGAACGCGTCGGCTGTGTTATTGTTGCTCGGGGCGGTGATGGCGGCGATGCAAAAGAAGTTGAAAGCCCCTGACGACGCCTCTTGTTAGGCGGCGGCGAGTCAAACCTCCACCACCTGCCCCGGCTTCAGCACCCCAAACCGCTCGCGCGGGATGCCGGCGGAATCGAGCGCGGCATGCAGCGCGTGGACCGGCGCGTCGATCGCCTCGTCCGTCAGTTGGAACGTGCCGTGGTGGTGCGCAAGCGCGGTTTCGGCGCCGCAGTCCTGCAAGGCCTGCACGGCATCCTCGGGGTTCATGTGCTGGTCGCGCATGAACCAGCGCGGCTCGTAGGCGCCGATCGGCAGGATCGCGAGCCGCAGCGGTGCGTGCAGCTCGGCGACGCGGCGGAAATGCGCACCCGTGCCGTAGCCGGAATCGCAGACGATGTAGAGCTTGCCGCGCGGCGTCTCCAGCACGAAGCTCGCCCACAGCGCCTTGTTGCGGTCGAAGATGCCGCGCGCCGTCCAGTGCCGCGTCGGTACCAGGGTCACAGCGACCTGGTCGTTCAGCGTCACGCGATCGTGCCAGTCATAGGCTTCGGCGCGAATCTTGGAATCGGCATCGATCATCGTCAGGTCGTTGCCGAGCGGCGTCACGACACGCGGCGCGAACTTCGCCGTCAGCCGCGACAGCGTGCTTATATCGAGATGGTCGTAATGGCCATGCGACACCAGCACGACGTCGATATGCGGCAGCGCCTCGAAGGCGATACCGGGATCGTTGTGGCGACGAGGACCGGCGAAGGAGAACGGCGACACCCGCTCCGACCAGACGGGGTCGATCAGGATGTTGAGCCCGCCGGTCTGAACCAGCCAGCTGGCATGGCCGATGAACGACAGCCGCGCCGTCTCGCCGTCGATCCGGTGCGGCGGGGTATCGGCATGCGGGCTCGGCGCCCACTCAGGCCATTTCGAGCGCTTGCCGTTGCGATCGAACTGCCAACGCAGCACCTGGGCGAGGGATTTGGGCGGAACGCCGTCGGGATCGTAAAATCGCTTGCCGTCGAAATGGTCGGTGACGGGGCCGGAATAGGTCCTGGAACGGCGCAGCAAGGGTGTCCTCGCAGGGAAAGCTGACAGGGAAATCTGAACTGGCGCAGGAGGTAAGCAGCACCACAGGGTCCGGCAACGGCTCGCCGCGAGCAAGTTTCCTTGACTTTTCCGGCTGCGGGGGGGTAAACCCGGCCGAATTTCGGAAAGTTTCGTCTTTTCGAGCCACCGCCCGGCCCTAGAGGCCGGAGGTCAACGCCCGACAGCGCTGTGCGCCCTCGGGCGCAAAGGTGTTTGGAGATTTGGCCCGGTGTCAACACCGGGCGACACTGCGGCTCCCTCTCCCGTGGGGAGAGGGCTGGGGTGAGGGGGTACGGTGCAAACCGTCGTCCCGCACCCCTCACCCGGATCGCTGACACGATCCGACCTCTCCCCGGTGGGGAGAGGTGAAGAAGGGATAACGGCATTGTTCGACAATCTGTCGGAAAGGCTTGGCGGCATTCTCGATCGGCTGACGGGGCGCGGTTCGCTCTCGGAGGCCGATGTCGACGCCGCGATGCGCGAGGTCCGCCGGGCGCTGCTTGAGGCCGACGTCGCGCTGGAGGTTGTCCGCAGCTTCACCGAGCGCGTGCGCGAGCAGGCGATCGGCGCCACCGTCGTCAAGTCGGTCACCCCCGGCCAGATGGTCGTCAAGATCGTCCATGACGAGCTGGTCAAGACGCTCGGCGACGACGGCCAGACCATCGACCTGAACGCCGTACCGCCGGTGCCGATCATGATGGTCGGCCTGCAGGGCTCCGGTAAGACCACCACCACCGCCAAGCTCGCGCGCCGCATGGTCCAGCGCGACAAGCGCAAGGTGCTGATGGCCTCGCTCGACGTCTACCGTCCGGCCGCCATGGAGCAGCTCGCGGTGCTCGGCCGCGACTTGGACATCCCGACCTTGCCGATCGTCGCCGGCCAGATGCCGCCGCAGATCGCGCGCCGCGCCATCGAGGCCGCCAAGCTCGGCGGCTATGACGTGGTGCTGCTCGACACCGCCGGCCGCACCACGCTCGACGAGGACATGATGAAGGAGGCCGCCGAGATCAAGGCGGTCGCCAATCCACACGAGGTGCTGCTGGTCGCGGATTCGTTGACCGGCCAGGACGCCGTCAATCTGGCCCGCTCGTTCGACCAGCGCGTGGGTCTCACCGGCATCGCGCTGACCCGTATCGACGGCGACGGCCGCGGCGGTGCGGCACTGTCGATGCGCGCGGTCACCGGCAAGCCGATCAAGCTGCTCGGCACCGGCGAAAAAACCGACGCGCTTGAAGACTTCTATCCCTCGCGGATCGCCGGCCGCATCCTCGGCATGGGCGATATCGTCTCGCTGGTCGAGAAGGCCGCGGCGAACATCGACGCCGAGAAGGCCGCGCGCGCCGCCGAGAAGATGCGCAAGGGTCAGTTCGACCTCAACGACATGCGCGAGCAGCTGCTGCAGATGTCGCAGATGGGCGGCATCAGCGGGCTGATGGGCATGATGCCCGGCATCTCCAAGATGAAGAACCAGATCGCTGCCGCCGGGATCGACGACAAGATCCTCAAGCGCCAGGTCGCGATCATCGATTCGATGACGCGCGAGGAGCGCAAGCATCCCGACCTGCTCAAGGCGAGCCGCAAGAAGCGCATCGCGGCCGGCTCCGGCCAGAGCGTCGAGCACGTCAACAAGCTGCTCAAGATGCACCGGAACATGGCCGACGTCATGAAGGCCATGGGCTCCGGCAAGCGCGGCCCGCTCGCCGGCATCGCCCAGGCGATGGGTTTTGGGGGCGGTGGCGGCATGCCGTCGCCCGAGCAGCTCAAGGCGCTGGCCGAGAAGATGCCCGGCGGTCTGCCGAATTTGCCGAAGGATCTGCCCGCCGGCTTGCGCGGCGGTTTGCCGAATTTGCCGGGCCTCACTGGTCTCAGCGGCAAGCCGACCTTGCCGGGCCTCGGGCTGCCTCCGGGGAAGAAGAAATGACCTCACTCCCGTCATTGCGAGGAGCGAAGCGACCAAGCAATCCAGAGTCGCGCATGCCGCTCTGGATTGCTTCGCTTCGCTCGCAATGACGACCCATCCAACTTCGTATCAAGACATCGACACCTAAGGAGAACTTTCATGTCCGTCGTCATTCGTCTCGCCCGTGCCGGCACCAAGAAGCGTCCGGTCTATCACGTCGTCGTCGCCGACTCGCGCTTTCCGCGTGACGGCCGCTTCATTGAGCGCCTCGGCCACTTCAATCCGCTGATGCCGAAGGACAACGAGGCGCGCCTCAAGCTCGACATGGAGAAGGTGAAGGCTTGGCTCGCCAAGGGCGCGCAGCCGTCCGACCGCGTCGCCCGCTTCCTCGACACCGCCGGCGTCAAGAAGCGCGAAGCCCGTCAGAACCCGATCAAGGCCGTGCCGCGCAAGGAGCGCAAGGCGCAGGCCGAAGCCGCGGCCAAGGGCTAAGGTCCTTTGACGATCCTGGCCTCATGCTTCGAGACGCACGGCTCGCGCCGTGCTCCTCAGCATGAGGAATTGGCTCCTCGTCCTGAGGAGCGCGCCGTTGCGCGCGTCTCGAAGGACGGGGCCTCCTGATGTCCAAGCTGATCTGCGTCGCCAAGATCGGCGCCGCGCACGGCGTGCGCGGCGAGGTTCGCTTATGGACCTTCACCGAGGAGCCGCTGGCCGTGCTGCATTACGGCCTGCTGACGACCAAGGACGGCAGCCGTTCGCTCGAAGTCGCGAAAGCGCGCGAGGCCAAGGATCATCTCGTCGCGAGCTTCAAGGGCATTACCGACCGCAATGCCGCCGAGCGGCTTAACGGGCTCGAGCTCTATGTGCCGCGCGATCGCCTGCCAGAGACCGATGACGACGAATACTATCACGCCGACCTGATCGGCCTCGCTGCGGAAACCACCGCCGGCGCCCCGCTTGGTCGCGTCCTCGCAATCCATAATTTCGGTGCCGGCGACATCATCGAGATCGCTCCGCCCTCCGGCAGCACGCTGATGCTGCCGTTCACCAATGCCGTCGTGCCGACGGTGGATCTCGCCAATGGCCGCGTGATCATCGAGTTGCCCGGCGAGATCGAGGGCGAGGATGAAGGCTTGCCCGATGAGTCTCCTTCCGCTGAAGGTGACGGTGCCGCCTCACACTCAGCTCGTCGTCCCCGCGAAAGCGGGGACCCATAGCCACCGCAACTGATTGGCTTCCGCGCGACTGGCGGCCTGCCTTTTTCGAACATCACGCGGTATGGGTCCCGGATCGGCGCCGCGACGCGCTTTGCGCGTCGGGGCTTGTCCGGGACGACACCTGTGATGAACTCGTACAACACGCAGCGTCGATCCAGGGGCTCGATCTCGCGGCCTTGGTGCCGTAACAGAGCATCATGACCGCTTCGCCCCCTCCCACCGCGCCGTGGCGCGCGACTGTGCTGACGCTGTTTCCGGAGATGTTTCCCGGGCCGCTGGGCGTGAGCTTGGCTGGCCGGGCGCTGACATCAGGCATTTGGTCGTTGGAGGCGCGCGACATCCGGGCTTCGGCGACCGACAAGCACCGCAGCGTCGATGACACGCCCGCCGGCGGTGGTCCCGGCATGGTGCTGCGCGCCGACGTTCTCGCCACCGCGATCGACGCAGCGGCCACCGCCCCCGAACGGCCAAAGCTGCTGATGAGCCCGCGCGGTCGGCCATTGACCCAGGCGCTCGTCCGCGAGCTCGCGGCCGGTGCTGGACCGCTGATCGTGTGCGGCCGCTTCGAGGGAATCGATCAGCGCGTGATCGACGCCCGGGAGCTGATCGAGGTGTCGATCGGCGACTATGTGCTGTCCGGCGGCGAGATCGCCGCGCTGGTGCTCATCGACGCCTGCGTGCGGCTGCTGCCGGGCGTGATGGGCAAGCTCGAATCCGGCACCGATGAGAGTTTCTCGGATGGCCTCCTCGAATACCCGCAATACACCCGCCCCCAATCGTTCGAGGGCCGTACGATTCCAGATGTGCTTACCTCCGGCGATCACGCCAAGGTCGCAGCGTGGCGCCGGGCGCAATCCGAGGCCCTGACGGAAGCGCGAAGGCCGGATTTATGGGCCGAATGGCAGGCGCGCCGGCCCCGAGAACAAACGAGGACCAGCCAAAAAGCGCCAAAAAGCACGACAGACGGGTGACAAGCCTCGCGCTTTGCCTTATAGGAGCGCCCAATTCCGCAAGTGACGGCAGGAACAAGCGCAGCCCGCGTGACCCGGCTGGGCGCGCCGCCGATGGAGATTTACCCGTGAACCTGATTCAGCAGCTCGAAAAAGAGCAGTTCGACAAGCTGTCCGCCAACAAGACCATTCCGGAGTTCGGCCCGGGCGACACCGTGATCGTCAACGTGAAGGTGGTCGAAGGCGAGCGCACCCGCGTGCAGGCCTATGAGGGCGTGTGCATCGGCCGTTCCGGCGGCGGCATCAACGAGAGCTTCACCGTTCGCAAGATTTCGTACGGCGAGGGCGTGGAGCGCGTGTTCCCGATCCTGTCCCCGATGATCGACTCGATCAAGGTCGTGCGCCGCGGCAAGGTGCGTCGCGCCAAGCTGTATTACCTGCGCCAGCTGCGCGGCAAGTCGGCCCGCATCGTCGAGAAGCAGGACCGCCAGACCGCCGTCAACGAGTAATCGTTGCTTCCAATGGATTGACGGAAAGCGCGGGCTGGTCCCGCGCTTTTTTCTTTTGCTCCGTGGTCATTGCGAGCGAAGCGAAGCAATCCAGGGCCCAGCAAGGACTCTGGATTGCTTCGTCGCTGCGCTCGCAATGACGCCGGGCGCAAACGCATCTCGCACTCCGCGCCTGCGTGCTATATATCCCCCTGAAATGGTTCTAGATCGCACCAGCATGGCCTGCCGCCGCGTCGTTATCGACGATCATAGCCGGCTGCCCGGGCGGTTCTTCGGACGGTTCGCGACGTCGGCGACGTCAGAGCTTAGGCGCGCGCTGTAACCCGCAGCGCCTCTCTGCCTGTTCGCGCGTGTCCGTCACGCGTCTTGTTTCAAACCTTCATTCCCGGGAGCATTCGCTCATGTCGAAACCGACCACCCTGTACGACAAGATCTGGAACGACCATCTGGTGCACGAAGCCGAGGACGGCACCTGCCTGCTCTACATCGACCGCCACCTGGTGCACGAGGTCACCTCGCCGCAGGCGTTCGAAGGACTGCGCGCCACGGGCCGCAAGGTGCATGCGCCGGAGAAGACGCTGGCTGTGGTCGATCACAACGTGCCGACCACCGACCGCACCAAGCCGAACCCGGATCCGGAGAGCATCGAGCAGATCAAGGCGCTCGCCGAGAACGCCAAGGAATTCGGCGTCGAATATTACAACGAGTTCGACCGCCGCCAGGGCATCGTCCACGTCATCGGTCCGGAGCAGGGCTTCACCCTGCCCGGCACCACGATCGTCTGCGGTGATAGCCACACCTCGACGCATGGCGCGTTCGGCGCACTGGCGCACGGCATCGGCACCTCCGAAGTCGAGCACGTGCTGGCGACGCAGACGCTGATCCAGAAGAAGGCGAAGAACATGCGCGTCACCGTCGACGGCAAGCTGCCGGACGGCGTGACGGGCAAGGACATCATCCTGGCCATCATCGGCGAGATCGGCACCGCCGGCGGCACCGGCTACGTGCTGGAATATGCCGGCGAGGCGATCCGCGCGCTGTCGATGGAAGGCCGCATGACCGTCTGCAACATGTCGATCGAGGGCGGCGCCCGCGCCGGTCTGGTCGCGCCGGACGAGAAGGCCTACGACTTCCTGCGCGGCCGTCCCAAGGCGCCGCAGGGCGCGGCCTGGGATGCGGCAATGCGCTACTGGGAGACCTTGCGCTCCGACGAGGGGGCGCATTTCGACCATGAGCTGCGGCTCGACGCCGCCAAGCTGCCGCCGATCGTGACCTGGGGCACCTCGCCCGAGGACGTGATCTCGGTGACAGGCCTGGTGCCGGATCCGGACAAGATCACTGATGAGGCCAAGCGCATCTCCAAGCATCGCGCGTTGAAGTATATGGGCCTGACCGCGGGCACGAAGATCACGGACATCAAGCTCGACCGTGTCTTCATCGGCTCCTGCACCAACGGCCGCATCGAGGATCTGCGCGCCGCCGCCAAGATCGCCGAGGGCAAGACTGTGTCCGGTCACGTCAACGCGATGGTCGTGCCGGGCTCGGGAATCGTGAAGGAGCAGGCCGAGGCCGAAGGTCTGGACAAGATCTTCATCAAGGCCGGCTTCGAATGGCGCGAGCCGGGCTGCTCGATGTGCCTCGCCATGAACCCGGACAAGCTGGCGCCGGAGGAGCGCTGCGCCTCGACCTCAAACCGCAACTTCGAGGGCCGTCAGGGCTTCAAGGGCCGCACCCATCTGGTGTCACCCGCGATGGCCGCGGCGGCCGCGATCGCCGGCCACTTCGTCGACGTGCGCGACTGGCGCTGAGCCACGCTCCCCGCGGTGCGGCCAAGCTGCACGGCAACCGATTGACGAGCGCGGCGGCTTGGAGAGAAGCCGCCGCGTTTTCATTTCGACTCAACATCGAGGCCTGTCGGCAAGAGCTCCTTAAAGCTCTTCACGCACAATCCTACCGCCGGACGCGCCGCGCCGGCGGAGGAACGTGCCGAGGAGCCTACAATGGCCGAGAAGCCGGAATACGTCGACCTCATCCGCGATGCGACGCGTCAGCGCCGCAAGACGCCGCCCGCCAAGATCATCGCCAAGGCCGAAGAGCCGAAGGAGGAGCGCCGGCTGTCGAACTGGCCGCCCGGGCGGTTCGCCAAATGGCGGCTGGAGACGCTGGTGCCGTGGAAGCTGACGGTGAAGAACTGGCAGTTCAAGGACTGGCTCTGAGCGTTGCGCCGAACTCCTGCTGCTGAAACGACAGAAGGACGCCCTTCGGCGTCCTTCGTCGTCTCGATCAAGCCCTCAGCGCGTCAGTAGTAGCGCCAGTGGTGGCGGTGGTGACGGTGATGCCACCGGTGGTGATGACGCCAATGATGCCCCCGCCAATGCCGGTAGTGGCAGATGCGGCGTGGGCCGTAATAGGTGTAGACGATCCGGCAGCGGCGATACGGATAGTAGTAGCCCGTGGTGTAGGTCGGGGTGTAGTAGCTGCGGTAGCCGTAAAAGTGCCGGCGGTGATGGTGGTAGTACGGCCGATAGCCGTAGTGCGGGCGATGATAGTAGCCGCCGCCATGGAACACCGGCCGCGGGCCGCCTCCACCATGAAACACCGGACTGCCGCCGTGAAACACGTGACGCGGGCCACCGCCTCCGAACGCGTGACCTCCGCCGCCGTGGAAGGCAGGAGCGCCTCCGCCTCTGAACATTCCACCACCCCCATGGAACGCAGGGCCGGCGTGAAAGCCGCCACCACCATGGAAGCCACCGCCGCCGTGGAAGCCACCGCCACCACCGCCGTGATGTCCGCCGCCGCCTCCACCATGGCCGCCAGGGCCGCGAACCTGAATCATCGAGGTGTCAGACGCGGCCTGTGTCGCAGGCCCCGCGCCGGGAGCGACAGGCGACATCGCCGAAGCCGGACGACTGGACGCACCCGCGAATACGAACAATGCCGCCGCCGCAAGACTGAGGCGACGAGCAAGACCAGCACGCTGGTCCTTCATCCTCATCATGGTCCCTTCTCCCTGAATGCCGTGCAAAACGATGGACCCATGCAGCGCCGTTGCTGGTCGTCCGATCGGTGGATTGGCGCTCCCCAACATGAACGTAGAGATAGCGACGTGAATGCGGCATGAATGATGCACGCGGCGCGCGCATCTGCGACGTGGCGTCGCGGCAGAGGATCAGCGTGTGAGTCTCGAAGGAGACTGGGACACCGACAAGGTCGTGCTGCTCGTGCAGGGATTCCGCAACTGAGCGTGCGCAAGTCATTCGACCAGCGAACGCCGTTAGTGGCGCACTGGGTGCGCTTCAATCGTAGAATGGCGTGAACAGGACGAAAGGGCCCGGCGCAACAGCGGGCACGTAGTCGACGGGGCGGCCATAGTAGCGGGGCGGCGTCACAATCGATCTGGCCGCTTTCCACGACCGGGCGGGCCTGCGCGTGCCGAACTCCGTCGCGGTCGCCGAGCGACTCGCATCAACGCCGAAGGAAGCTGCGATCGCCGGCGAGGTGGCAGCCGAGCTTGCCAGCAGCATCGACAGCGTGACGATGCCGATCCCGATCCAAGTCTTGGTATGAGTCTTGGTACGGGTCTCGGCGATGGACTTTTTCATGGCAGGCCAGCCCACCAACAACGTACAGGCCCGCGAAGCGGGCCTGTTTGATGTCGATCATGCACGACGGCGCTGGAGCGGTCACTCACCAGCGGCCGTGATGGCGATGCCCGTAGTGATGTCCATAGTGATGCGGACGCCAGTGGTGGCGGGGATAGTAGTGATGCCGCGGGTAGTAATGCCGGCGCGGATGCCAGTGGCGGCGACCATGCCAATGCGCCTGGGTGGTCTCCTGCACGGCGCCCTGCTGCACCGCTGTCGCAGCGCCCGGATTGCTCAGCGACAGCGCCTCTGCGCGCTGTGCGGGCGCCACCAAAGCCAGCACGGCACCGACCGCCGCAATGCCCAACAGCTTCATCACAGTCATGAACTTCTCCTTCGATCGCCTGACATCACGCCGGGCACCGTGCACCGCCATCTCCGCTGATGGCCGCCGCTGCGGTACGACGCAGATCAGTCTCGAATGAGCGACGTGAATGGGACCTGAAGACCTGCGCCCGAGCAGAATGCCGAACTGCCGCGCGCAGTTCCGCCCGATCTCGCGACATATCGGCACTGTGGCACGACAGGCACTATTGGACTCTGCAGAGGAATGGATTCAGCCGCGCCGCCAGGTGCAGCTCATATGCGGCACGATGACCGTGCCGCTCGGGCGATGCTCCTGAACGTAGGACGCGTCGCACACGCGGACGGCATTGGGACCGGGATTGTAGCGCGGCACGACGTCCGGGTCCCAATGGCCCTCATAGCGGCGGGGATAGATCATGATGCGCCGCGGGCGCCGCTGCGCGGAGACGTCCGTGCTGCTGTCGCTTCGAACGGCGTGAAGCTCCGTCCGGGCCGCCGGCTCCGCCCGCACTCCTGCCGACATCGAAATCACGACGGCCGCAGCCAGCGCCGTCCCGGCCAGCATCACCGACTTCTGTCGCATGCGTCCCCCAAAACCCAAATCGCGCGCCGCGGACGGTCGCCGTTTTCGCTGCCCGCGTCAACCGCTGCAGGCGGCAGAAAGCGGGATGCAAGATGATCAAAGCCGGGCTAGAAGGCGGCCATGTGGACCGATCTGAAAGCTCCCTCGCTCGCCGACATGGAAGCCATGGCGCATGAGATGTTCGAGCGCCTGCCGGAGCATTTCCGTGGGATGTGCGAGGGCGTCATCATCCGGGTCGACGACTTCCCGACCGAGGAGGTGCTCGACGAGATGGAGGCGGAGAGCGAGTTCGACCTGCTCGGCCTGTTCCAGGGCACCGGGCTGCCGTTCCGCAGCAATGACGACCTGCCGCGCCTGCCCAACATGATCTGGCTGTATCGCCGCCCGATCCTGGATTACTGGTCCGAGCACGACGAGAGCCTCGGCCACATCGTCCGCCATGTGCTGATCCACGAGATCGGGCATCATTTTGGGATGTCGGACGACGACATGGAGGCGATCGAGGCCGCCGCCGACTGACCGGCAGGGCCGATATTCGAGGCAATTTGACTTTATCCGCCCCGCGCTTCGGGCTAAACAGCGGCCTGCTCGATATTCTCGAAGGTGCTCCCCGATGGACAAGTTCACCACGCTGGAAGGCGTCGCCGCGCCGCTGAAGATCATCAATGTCGACACCGACATGATCATCCCCAAGCAGTACCTGAAGACCATCAAGCGCACCGGCCTCGGCAAGGGCCTGTTCTCGGAGCAGCGCTACAAGGACGACGGCAGCGAGAACCCGGATTTCGTCCTCAACCAGCCGGCCTATCGCAACGCCAAGATCCTGGTCGCCGGCGACAATTTCGGCTGCGGCTCGAGCCGCGAGCACGCCCCCTGGGCGCTGCTCGATTTCGGCATCCGCTGCGTGATCTCGACCTCGTTCGGCGACATCTTCTACAACAACTGCTTCAAGAACGGCATTCTGCCGATCCGCGTATCGCAGGCCGATCTCGACAAGCTGTTCGACGACGCCGAGCGCGGCGCCAACGCGACGCTCACGATCGACCTCGCCGCCCAGGAGATCCGCGGTCCCGACGGCGGCACCGTCAAGTTCGAGATCGATCCGTTCCGCAAGCACTGCCTGCTCAACGGGCTCGACGACATCGGCCTGACCTTGGAGAAAAAGGCCTCGATCGACAGCTACGAGGCCAAACTCAAGGCCGAGCGCGCCTGGGCCTGAGCCCCGTCTGACAACATAGAGTTCGCGGGCCCCGGACCTCGTCCGGGGCCTTGTTTCGAGAGCATCCCGAGCACAGGTCCGCCGTTGACGCGCGTATTGCCCGAGGTTGTCACCTTCTGGCGCGGACCGCTCGACCGGCTGCGGCAGACCTGTCTGCGCTCGCAGCTCGCGGCCGGCCACAAGGTCACCGTCTACAGCTTCGATCCGCTGCCCGGCCTGCCCGATGGCGTCGGCAATGCCGAGGCCGACGCGGTCCTGCCCTATGCGTTCTCCGAGCGACTCAGACCGCCGCAGCCCGACGGCAGCTGGCGCGACTGGACCACCTTGCAGTTCAGCGACTTCTTCCGCATGCGGCTGATGGCGCGCGGCGCCGGGCTGTGGCTCGATGCCGACGTGCTGCTGCTGCGCCCTGTCGAGATCGATCCCGCCCTGCCATACTTCGCCTGGGAGCGGCCGCGGCAGCTCGGCAACTCCGCGCTGTATCTGCCGCCGGATGATCCGATCGTCGCCGAATTCGACGCGTTGATGGCGCAGGACGAATTGACGCCGAACTGGCTGTCGCTGCGCCACCGGATCACCTTCGCTCTCCGCCGGCTGCGCGGCGGCTCCGACCGGCTGTCCGACATCCGCGTCGCCATCTTCGGCCCGGCCGCGCTGACCGCCTTGGCCCGCCGCCATGGCTCGCTGCGCCATGCGTTGCCGAAGCGCAGCTTCTATGCGGTTCATGCCGAACCGAAGGCGTTCTTCGATCCCAGCGACTTCTCCGGCCTGATCAGCGATCCTGGCATCATCGGCCTGCACATCTCGCCGAAGGGCCGTGGCGGCGAGGCGCCGATTCCGGGCAGCCTGTACGCCTGGGCCACGGAGCGGTTCGGCGCCTGACGGTCTGCCGTGACAGGGCTGTTCCGCTGCTTGATCTACCGCAACGTCCGCGCGGCTACCCGGTGATTGATTGCGGGCATCATCGGAGACGAGCCATGCCTGCCCAAGCCAAGCCCTATCCCCGCGTGCAATTCCTGATCGACACGTTCGCACAATGGCTGCGGCACCGGCGCGAGCTCAGTGAGCTCCGGCAGCTCGACCGCGACGATTTCGAGCGCATCGCGATGGACCTGCAGGTCACGCCGTCGGATCTCGACGAGCTGGTCCGCCAGGGCGAGCACGCGGCCGACGAGCTGCCGCTGATGCTCAAGGCGCTCGGCATCGACGAGGCCGCGCTGGGCCGTGCCGAGCCGCTGGTCCTGCGCGACATGGAGCGGGTCTGCGCCATGTGCAAGGACAAGCCGCGCTGCCATCGCGATCTCGCGGCGGGCACGTCCGGCGCGCATTACGAGGACTACTGCCTCAACGCGCCCACCATCGACCGGCTGGGTGCCGCCGTGGTCAAGCACTGATCGCCGCCCTCCCATTCCCCATAGCGGAGCAACGCGATGAGTATGCCGAACCTGCACCGCAACACCTGGCTCCATATCGGGGCCGCGCTGTTGCTCGCGCTCGTCGCGATGCTGCTGATCCGGCTGCACTATGCCAACGGCGCGACGCCCACGGCGGAGAGCGTCCAGACGGGCCGTAAGCTCGCGGAGGCGTGGTGCAGCCCGTGCCACGCGATCGATGCCAGCGCAGCCAGAGCCCAGACACGCACGGCGCCCGATTTCGCGGCGGTGGCTAACATGCCGTCGACCACCGAGCTGTCGCTGAAGGTATTCCTGCAGAGCAGCCACCCGACGATGCCCAACGTCATCCTGACGCCAGAGCAGCGCGGCGATCTCGTCAACTACATCCTCAGCCTCAGACAGATCTGACGCGGCGCGTCCTCCTCCGTCTCAACTACTTCGCCATCTCAGCGATCGCATCCGCGATCGCGATCGTACGCTTGGCCATCTCGGCATGCAGCCGCTCGACCATGCGGCCGTCGATCTGGATCGCCCCGCGCGAGGCATTCTCCGGCAATTCGAACGCCGCAAGGATCTTGCGGGCGTCGGCCACCTCGGCCGCCGGCGGCGTGAAGATCGCGTTGCAGGTGTCGATCTGGCCGGGATGGATCAGCGTCTTGCCGTCGAAGCCGAGATCGCGGGCCTGGATGCATTCCTGCGAGAAGCCGTCGGTGTTGGCGAAGTCGCTGTAGGGACCATCGAGAATTTCCAGCCCATGCGCGCGCGTCGCCAGAATGCAATGGCTGATCATCGGCAGCATCGTCGAGCGGCCCGGAACCATCCGGATGCGCGTCTCGCGCGAGATGTCGTTCGGGCCGAACACGAAGCCGGCGAGCCGTGAGCCTTCTTCATGCGCGGTGGCCGCGAGCAGGTCGGCGTCGAGCACGGCGCGCGCGGTCTCGATCATCGCCCACACCTTCAGCGCCGGATCGGCGCCGACCTCGGCGAGGCGGCTCGTCACCAGGCGCAGATCGTCGACGGTTGACACCTTGGGAACCAGGATGCCGTCAGTTGCGGTCTGGCCGGCCATCGCGACGTCGTCGCTCCACCATGCCGTGTCCAGGCTGTTGATCCGGATCAGCAGCTCGCGCTTGCCGTAGCCGTCGGCGGCGACCGCCTTGGCGATCTGCTCGCGCGCGGCCGCCTTGGCATCGGGCGCCACGGAATCCTCGAGATCCAGGATCAGCCCGTCGGCCGGCAGGTTCCGTCCCTTCTCCAGCGCGCGGGCATTGGAGCCGGGCATGAACAGGAGACTGCGGCGCGGGCGGATCATTTCGGCGTTTCCCTTGGTTTATTGAGCCGGCCCGCGATACCATTTCGACCGCCGGGCCGAAAGGCTTGTTCCCGCAGGCCTCGTGTGTTTAAGGCAGGGCCCATGATCTCGTTTCCGCAACGTCTGCTCGAAGGCTATCGCGCCTTCACCACTCAGCGCCTCCCCACCGAACAGAGCCGCTATCTGGAGCTATCCGAGCGCGGCCAGTCGCCCGAGGTGATGGTGATCGGCTGTTGCGACTCCCGCGTCTCGCCCGAGGTCATCTTCGATGTCGGGCCCGGCGAATTGTTCGTGCTCCGGAACATCGCCAATCTCGTGCCGATCTATCAGCCCGACGCCAACGCGCACGGCGTCTCGGCGGCGCTGGAATATGCCGTCACGGTGCTGAAGGTGAAGCACATCGTGATCCTCGGCCATGCCCAATGCGGCGGCATCCGCGCCTTCGTCGACAAGGCCGCGCCGCTGTCGCCCGGCGACTTCATCGGCCGCTGGATGTCGATGTTCATCAAGCCCGGCGAGGTCGTCGAGCAGCGCGACCATGAGAGTTTTCAGGACTTCGTCGTCCGCATCGAGAAGGCGGCGGTGTTCCGCAGTCTCGAAAATCTCATGACCTTCCCGTTCGTGCGCAGCCGCGTCGAGGCGGGAGATCTTCAACTGCACGGCGCCTATTTCGGGGTGTCCGAGGGCTCGCTGTTCGTGCTCGACAAGGCGACCAAGGAATTCAAGAGCGCGCGGTCCGTCGCCTAAAGCGCGATGAGATCAGGATGAATCGTCATCGCGCTTTAGGTTATTGTTTGCGCATGATCTTTTCGGAAAACCGCTGCGCACTTTTCCGGCTCATGCTTTAGCGAAGAGGAAGGTGTGAGACGCCGGTCTGCGGCAGACACCCTTCGTTACTCGCCCCTTCTCAATGATCTCCCGACCACCGGTCGGACAGCGCCAGCATCACGGTCGACACCACGAAGGTCATGTGCACGCCGACCAGCCAGCCCAGCTTGACCGAGTCGTAGCCGGCGTCGAGATTCATGAACGCCTTCAGCAACTGAATGGCGGAGATCGCAACGATCGAGGCCAGCAGCTTCTGTTTCAACCCGGCGAAATCGACCTTGGTCATCCATTCCGGCCAGTCGGGATGGCCGCCGGGATCGATGCGCGAGACGAAGTTCTCATAGCCTGAGAACACCACGATCAGCACGAGATTGCCGGTGAGGCAGACGTCGATCAGGCTGAGCACGCCGAGGATGATGTCGCTCTCCTTCGCGCTCGGCAGATGGATGATGTTCTCCCACAGCAGCAGCGCGAACTTGAACAGCAGCACGGCGAGGCTGACGACGAGGCCGACATAGAACGGCGCCATCAGCCAGCGGCTCTTGAACAGGAAGCCTTCGAGCCCGCGCTCGAGCGGCCCCGGCGCGTGCTTCGACGGCACGGGCGCTGGCGCCATTGCCGATTCGGTCTTGCTGCTGTCAGCCAATTTGGACCCCACCCCGAATCCGCTCGGTCATCCCACCAGGACTCGCCCGCGAACGACCCTTCTGATTAGTTACGCCGTCATGCCCGGGCTTGTCCCGGGCATCCACGTCGTCCTCAGTATGCCGAACGACGTGGATGGCCGGGACAAGCCCGGCCATGACGACTTAGATACAGACGATCCCCAAACTTCCATTGTCATATGCAACGGCCATGATGCCTACCCGGGCGACGGCGCACCGGTGACTTTATCAGGCGGCCTTCTTCTTGGCGGTGATCAGTTTGCGGTTGACGAGGACTTCCGCGATCTGGATGGCGTTCAGCGCGGCGCCCTTGCGGAGGTTGTCGGAGACGCACCAGAAGGCGAGGCCGTTCTCGATGGTGCCGTCCTCGCGGATGCGGCTGATATAGGTGGCGTCCTCGCCGGCGGCCTCATAGGGCGTGACGTAGCCGCCCGGCTCGTGCTTGTCGATCACGAGGCAGCCCGGCGCGTTGCGCAGGATGCTGCGGGCCTCATCCGCGGTGATCGGATTCTCGAACTCGACATTGACCGCTTCGGAGTGGCCGACGAACACCGGCACGCGCACGCAGGTCGCGGTCAGCTTGATCTTTGGATCGAGGATCTTCTTGGTCTCCGCCATCATCTTCCACTCTTCCTTGGTGAAGCCGTCTTCCATGAAGACGTCGATCTGCGGAATGACGTTGAAGGCGATGCGCTTGGGGAACTTGTTGTTGACGAGCTCGTCATTGGTGTAGACGGCCTTGGTCTGGGAGAACAGTTCGTCCATCGCGTCCTTGCCGGCGCCCGACACCGACTGATAGGTCGACACCACGACGCGCGTGATCGTTGCCTTGTCGTGCAGCGGCTTCAGCGCGACGACGAGCTGCGCGGTCGAGCAATTCGGATTGGCGATGATGTTCTTCTTGTTGAAGCCGGCGGTCGCATCGGCGTTCACCTCCGGCACGATCAGTGGCACGTCCGGGTCCATGCGCCAGGCCGACGAATTGTCGATCACCACGGCCCCGGCGGCGCCGATCTTCGGCGACCATTCCTTCGATACCGATCCGCCCGCCGACATCAGGCAGATGTCGACATCGGCAAAATCGTAGTGCTCGAGCGCCTTGCACTTCAGGGTGCGGTCGCCATAGGACACCTCGACACCGACGCTGCGGCGCGACGCCAGCGCCACGACCTCGTCGGCGGGGAATTGGCGCTCATCGAGAATATTGAGCATTTCCCGTCCGACATTGCCGGTCGCGCCGACCACTGCGACTTTGTAACCCATCGTTCACTCTCCGAAGAAATTTGGCCGACCGCGCATCTGGGCGGAAACGGAAGCGGCAGCGCTTCTATGCGAGAAACGTCCCTGACACAACGTTACCACGACGTCTCGCATTCGATGCATCCCGATTCGGCCAGCACAGCCGCACACACCCGTTCCGCATCCGTCCTGCAGGGGCTGCAAAGCTTCGCGGACGAGGTCTGCGGCACCTTTGCGCGCCTGTTCGCCTATGTGGGGACTTTGGCGTTGATCGCCATGCTCGGCGTGGCCGCCTGGAACCGGATCGACACTGGCGTCGAGGCGCCCGCCGGCAGAGCGGGGTGGACCCTCGCCGATGCCGCCGTGCCGGCGTTTTCGCTGCGCCTCACCGACCAGCCCGACCGTACCGCGACCTACACCGTGCTGACGCACGCCGCCGGCGGCCGCAAGGACGTGCTGCGCTGGGGCGAGCCGGCCGACCGGCCCGCGGCCGAGATCGAGGTCTACCGGATCGGGCCGGAGCGCGAAGGCATGCGCAACCCGATCGGGGATCTGGCGGCCCGTCTGGGACGTCATGCCCCGGAGCTCGAGGCGGCAGGGATCATCGACAGCCGGTTCGGCCCGGTCAGCCTGCTGCGCCAGGCCGGCGCGCCGGATGGGCCCGGAGCCTGCCTCGGCTTTCTGAAGACCATTGCCGTGCCGGCGCTGCGGATTTCCGGCTGGTCCTGCCAGGGCGTGGCGATGCAGACCCGGCGCGCGGCCGTCGGCTGCATGCTCAACCGCCTGACCCTGCTGTCGTCCCCCAGCCGTGACCCGGCCCTGGCGGAGCTGTTCGCCCAGGCCGAACCGCGGCGCGCCGATTGCGATGCCCCGGGACTGGCCAAGACCCTGAACGACTGGATCACCGCGCTCGACAATCCCAGGCTGCGCGGCACCTTCTGACCGCCGATTTGCGTCTGCATGTTGCCGGCGGCCGCCGCGCCATCCTCTCGCCGCGGGCGGCGCCGGCAAGCTACGGAAATTGATGCAACTTTCCCGCCACAGCCGGAATTTATCTTGCACGGCGTCGCGGGAATGACCTTGTGATGCCACAGCCGACCCAGATATTGTGCGGGCCAAATCATGCGCATGGCGAGCGCCCGCCCCGTTTGGCGCGAGGAAGAGGACGTGATGATTGAATTTTCTGCTGCGACCCGGGTCATGGCCCTGGCGGTGATCGCCGCGACCGGCCTTGCCGTCACGTCTCTTGCCGCCGACGCCGCCCCCGCCAAGCGCCGTGCTGCGGCGGTCACGTCCAACGGCCCGAACTATTCCTACCAGTCCGGCCCGCGCACCCGCATCTACATCACCCGCCGCTCGTTCCTCGACGGCGGCACCGAGGTGCTGCCGGGCGACCGCAAGTTCTCGGACTACGCCTTCCCGCCGGCCGTCGGCTACCCGTCGTTCGCGCGCGAAAACCTCAACCGCCCGATCGACCGCCAGCCGCTGATGGCGCCGTCCGATCTCGGCGGCTACCCGCAGGGCATCCCGCTGTACTGAGCGGCGCGGCATCATCCAGTCACAAAGGCCGGGCTTTGCCCGGCTTTTTTGTTGCCAACCGCCCCCGTTCCGCTGTCGTTCGCCTCCCGCGACCACATCACGGCTCATCTGTTTCGGACACACAGATGACGGCCGTTCGAAGTCATCGCTAACTGCCACATCAGAACTCGCCGATGAGTCCAGGCCGGCCGTCAGGCTTTCAGGCGTCATCCCGGCGAACGCCGGGATCCTAACCACCGGGCTGAATCTAACGAAGGTTGGCAGCTCCATTTCGGGCAACAACATCCGCCGCGGCGTGTTGGGCTCGGCGCGTTGGCCGGGACGACACCGAGCTTGTAGCAGCGCTGTCGGCTTGCACGATGCATGAATGCGCCGTGCGGGTGAGAGGCGCCTTATTGCCCCGCCTTGATCGCCCAGGTCACGCTGACCGTCACCGACAGCGTCTCCTCGCCCTGCGCCACCGGCGTCGGTGCCCCGGCCGCCATTGGCGCGGCAAACGTCTTGGCGCGGAACACCGGCGTCGGCGCGCCGTCCTCGGCGATGTTGAGCGGCTGGCCGAGCGTGACGCCGGCGGCCTTGGCGTAGATCTCGGCCTTGCGGCGGGCATCCGTGACGGCCTTCTCGCGCGCCTGGTCGAGCAGCTTGGACGGCTCGGCGACGCTGAAGAAGACGTTGCCGACATCGTTGGCGCCGGCGGCCACCACCGCGTCGATCACGTTCGCCACCTTGCCGACGTCGTGGAGCTTGATCGTCAGGCGATTGCTGGCGCGATAGCCGGTGACCGTCGTCTGCCCCGGCCGATTGGTCTGCACGTATTGCGGTTGCAGCGACAGCCGCGAGGTCTGCACGTCCTTGTCCGCGATCCCCGCCGTCTTCAGCGCCTGCAACACCCTAGCCATCGCGGTGTTGTTGGCCTCGGCGGCCTCGCGCGCGGTCTTGGCGTCGGAGGCGACGCCGGCATCGATCTGCGCCAGATCCGGCGGCGCCTGCACGCTGCCTTCGCCGCTGACCGTGATCGCGGGCGTGTCCTGCCGGGCGATGTCGTCCGCCAGCGCGGGCAGGGCGGTTGAGGCCACAATCGCGGCGACGAGCAGCGGTCTGATCATGTTGGCGCTCACTTCAGCGGCACGTAGACGTTGATGACGAGCTTGTCCTCGGCCGTCTTCAGGGGATCGGTCAGGTACTCCTCGATGAACGTGTCCTTGGCTTCCAGCCGGCGCTCGTCGAGATGGTTGGTGATCGCCTCGTAGGTGTTGTCCATGTTGTCGTAGGAGCCGCGATGCACGAACTTCAGCGCCTTGCCCTCGGGCGACTGGCCGATGCTCATGCCCTTGCCGAGCGTCTTCGGCTCCTGCTCGATCGGGATCTCCGCGAAGAACGTGAAGCCGTTGTCGTCGGTCGAGGTGTAGACGATCATGCCGTTGCCGGCGGGCTTGACGCCCTGCTTGTCCAGTGTGGTCGACAGCGCCTTGAACGAGTCGATCAGCGTATCGAACGCATTGTCCCAGTTCGCGGTGCCCTTGATCTGGACGACCTTCTTGGCCTCGAGCTTGATCTCGTCGCCAAATGAATCGACCGCCTGGGCCGGAGCGGCAGCCGGCGCCTGGGCGGCAGGCGAGGATGACGGCGAGGGGCTCGCGCTGGCGGCCGGGGTGGGGCTGGCTGAAGGTGTCGGACTGGCCGAAGCGGCCGGGGAAGCCGAGGCCGCAGGCGCGGGCATCGCGCTCGGCGCCGGAGCGGGCGAAGCTGAGGCCGCCGGAGACGGCGAGGCCGAGGGCGCCTGCGCCCGGGCCAGCGGGCCACCCAGCGCCAACGCGACCGAGCCCACGGCCAGAACGATGCGGAAAGTGCTGAGATTCATTCGACTATTCTCCAGTGCCGTGCTGCTCCTGCGCAGGGCGCGTGCCGGCGAACGTGCGGTCCTAACATGCCCGGCGGCGCGGCGTCCCATGACAGATGCGTCATGTCCCCCTGCGGACTGGTCAATGCGGCGCCATTCGCCATATAAGACGGACACAATTTGGATATTTTCATGAGCCCGCTGGCCAACCACAGCTTCGTCAAGATGAACGGGATCGGCAACGAGATCGTCGTGCTGGATCTGCGCGATGTGAAGCATGTCGTCACGCCGGACGAGGCGCGCGCGGTTGCAGCCCGTGTTCCCTACGACCAGTTGATGGTGCTGCAGCGGCCGCGCTTCGACGGCACCGAGGCCTTCATCCGCATCTACAACAATGACGGCTCGGAGTCCGGCGCCTGCGGCAACGGCATGCGCTGCGTGGTGCGCCAGGTATTCGGCAAGACCGGCCAGACCAGCGCCACGTTCGAGACCCGCGCCGGCCTGCTGAACTGCTGGCAGGGGCCGTCGCCTGAGCTCTACACCGTCGACATGGGCGTGCCGAAGTTCGGCTGGCAGGAGATCCCGCTCGCGGAGGAGTTCCGCGACACCCGCTACATCGAGCTGCAGATCGGCCCGATCGACGCGCCGATCCTGCATTTGCCGTCGGTCGTCAGCATGGGCAATCCGCACGCCGTGTTCTGGGTCGACAACGACGTCAATTCCTACGACCTCGAGCGCTTCGGGCCGCTGTTGGAAAACCATCCGATCTTCCCGGAGCGCGCCAACATCACGCTCGCCCAGATCGTCGATCGCGACCACATCACGATGCGCACCTGGGAGCGCGGCGCGGGGCTGACCAGGGCGTGCGGCTCGGCGGCGTGCGCGACGGCCGTCGCTGCTGCCCGGCTGAAGCGCGCCAACCGTCTCGTCCACATGACGCTGCCGGGCGGCGAACTCACGATCGAGTGGCGCGAGCGCGACGACCACGTGCTGATGACGGGCACTGCGACGTTCGAGTTCGAGGGCCGGTTCGAGCCAGAGCTGTTCGCCAGCGTCGCATGAGCGTCGACGTCGTCACCTTCGGCTGCCGGCTCAACGCGTTCGAATCCGAGCTGATCGCGAGGCACGCCGAGGCCGCGGGGGCCGACGACACCATCGTCATCAACAGCTGCGCCGTGACCAACGAGGCGGTGGCGCAGGCGCGGCAGTCGATCCGCAAATTGAAGCGCGAGCGTCCCGATGCGCGCATCGTCGTGACCGGCTGCGCGGCGCAGACGCAAAGCGCGATGTTCGCTGATATGCCCGAGGTCGATCGAGTCATCGGCAATGACGACAAGCTGCAGCCGGAGGCGTGGCGCGCGGCGGCGCAGGCGCTGATGGCACCGCGCTTCGGGATCGATGCGACGGAAAAGGTCGCGGTGTCCGACATCATGGCCGTCACCGAGATGGCGCCGCATCTCGTCGACGGCTTCCAGCGCGGGCTGCCGCGCGTGTTCGTCCAGGTGCAGAACGGCTGCGATCATCGTTGCACGTTCTGCATCATCCCGTTCGGCCGCGGCAATTCACGCTCGGTGCCGATGGGCGCGGTGGTCGATCAGGTACGGACACTTGTCGAGCGTGGCCATGCCGAAATCGTGCTGACCGGTGTCGACCTCACCAGCTTTGGCGCCGATTTGCCGGGTGCGCCGAAGCTCGGCCGGCTGGTGAAGCAGATCCTGCGCCACGTGCCGGAGTTGAAACGCCTGCGCATCTCCTCGATCGATTCGATCGAGGCCGATGCCGACCTGCTCGATGCGCTCGCTGACGATGCCCGGCTGATGCCGCATCTGCATCTGTCGCTGCAGGCCGGCGATGACTTGATCCTGAAACGCATGAAGCGCCGGCACGCGCGCGCTGACGCGATCGCCTTCTGCGATCAGGTTCGGCGGCTGCGGCCGGAGATCGCGCTCGGCGCTGATCTGATCGCGGGCTTTCCGACGGAGACGGAGGAGATGTTTTCCCGCTCGCTCGACCTGGTCGAGGAATGCGGCCTGACGTTCTTGCACGTCTTTCCCTATTCGCCGCGCCCCGGCACGCCGGCTGCGCGCATGCCGCAGGTGGATGGCGCTGTGATCCGCGATCGTGCGCGGCGACTGCGCGCGGCAGGAGAGGCGGCGTTGCGGCGACGGCTGGATGCCGAGATCGGCTGCGCGCGCGAGGTGCTGATCGAGAGCGCAACGCAGGGCCGGACGGAGCA
This sequence comes from Bradyrhizobium sp. ORS 285, assembly GCF_900176205.1. Taxonomy (NCBI): domain Bacteria; kingdom Pseudomonadati; phylum Pseudomonadota; class Alphaproteobacteria; order Hyphomicrobiales; family Nitrobacteraceae; genus Bradyrhizobium; species Bradyrhizobium sp. ORS 285. The sequence goes on along the minus strand of NZ_LT859959.1, from coordinate 7,285,447 downwards.
TTATCTGCCTGTGTCAGTTAGTGGCGCCGAGCCGGGCAGCGTGCAGCCGCTGATGATCGGTGGCCATGATGGTGCGCGACTATCAGTCCAGAACTCCGTCATGCCCGGGCTCGACCCGGGCATCCACGCTGCCTCCAACAACTAAGACGTGGATGGCCGGGACAAGCCCGGCCATGACGCGTGGAGAGAGGCGGGCTCACTCCCCATTCCACCCGCACAGCCGCAGCCGCTCATGCATGTGCAGCGGTGCCGGCGCCACCACCTGCACGGGCGGCTTGTTCTTCGACAGCGGAATCGAAATCTCGCGCGCGTGCAGATGCAGCCGCGGCTCGCCGAAGCGGGGGCCGTTGCCGTAGATGTTGTCGCCGAAGATCGGCCAGCCGGATGCGGCGGAATGGACGCGGAGCTGGTGGGTGCGGCCGGTGATGGGTTCCATGGCGAGCCAGGTGAGCTTTGTCACGTTGGCTGATGGAGTCGCGATTTCGCCTGGCGCACCCTGCGCTCCCTCCCTCCTTGCGGGGGAGGGTCGGGGTGGGGGGTGGCCCCGGGCGGCACTACCCGTGGGGACCCCCACCCCCGACCCCTCCCCGCAAGGGGGAGGGGAGTCGGTGCCGCAAAAAAGAGGGGAGTGTGAGGATGGGACGGCAGTGGGAAGTGCGTACGAGCGCCCCAGCACCCTCCATTTCGTCACCGCCGGCTGCCCGTTCGGATCCGGCTTCTGCCACCAGCCGCGCTCCGCATTCAGCTTGGCCAACGGCAACTCGATCACGCCTTCGTCAGTCTCCGGGCCGCCCTCGACCACCGCCCAATACGTCTTCGAAATCTTGCCGTGCTTGAACAAAAGGCCGAGCGAAGCCGTTGCCTTGCGATGGCGGCCGAGCACGAGGCAGCCGGAGGTGTCCTTGTCGAGCCGGTGAGCCAGCACCGGCGGGCGCGGCAGGCCGAAGCGCAGCGCATCGAACGACGCTTCGAGGTTCGGTCCGCCCTTCGGTCCCTTGTGCACGGGAATGCCGGCCGGCTTGTCGATCACCAGCATCAGCCCGTCGCGGTGGAGCACGCGGGCGAGCATCTCCTCATCGGTGGGTTGGTTAATGTCCATGGAAACCGTATTGCGGGTGCGAGGCTTTCGTTTGCGGGAGGAAAGGGCTAACACCACGCCATGAACGATACCACCTCCGAAACACCCAAGCGGTCGTGGTGGCGGCGGCTGTCGGACGGCCTGAAGCGCACCTCCGGCGCGCTCGGCACGGCCGTGGCCGATCTCGTCACCAAGCGCAAGCTCGACCGGGCGATGCTCGACGACATCGAGGACGTGCTGCTGCGCGCCGATCTCGGCACCAGCGTGGCTGCACGGATCGCCGAGGCTGTCGGCGCAGGCCGTTACGAGAAGGCGATCAGTGCCGACGAAGTGAAGTCGGTCGTCGCGACCGAGGTCGAGAAGGTGCTGTCGCCCGTCGCGAAGCCGCTGGTCGTCGAGCCCGGCCACAAGCCGTTCGTGATCCTCGTGGTCGGCGTCAACGGCTCCGGCAAGACCACGACGATCGGCAAGCTGGCGCAGAAATTCGCCTCCGAAGGCAAGCAGGTGATGCTGGCGGCGGGCGATACCTTCCGCGCCGCAGCCATCGAGCAGCTCAAGGTCTGGGGCGAGCGCACCAGGGCGCCGGTGATCGCCGGCGCACAAGGCTCGGATTCCGCAAGCCTTGCCTTCACCGCCATCACAGCGGCCAAGGAGCAGGGCCGCGACATCCTGCTGATCGATACCGCCGGCCGGCTGCAGAACAAGGCCGAGCTGATGAACGAGCTCGAAAAGGTCGTGCGCGTCATTCGCAAGGTCGATGCGTCAGCGCCACATGCGGTGCTGCTCGTGCTCGATGCCACCGTGGGACAAAATGCGCTGTCGCAGGTCGAGGCGTTCCATCGTACGGCTGGCGTCACCGGCCTGGTGATGACCAAGCTCGACGGCACGGCACGTGGCGGCATCCTGGTGGCGCTGTCGGAGAAGTTCAAGCTGCCGGTGCACTTCATCGGCGTCGGCGAGGGCGTCGAGGATCTGCAGCCGTTCGCCGCCAAGGATTTTGCGCGGGCGATTGCGGGCATCGAGGATTGACGACGCCGCGCTGCTCCGGCGCGGTGGCATCGAAGACGACGGGATCAGCTGCGTCGCCGCTGACGACAGCCAACAGGACATGGAATGGACAAGACCCAGCCGCATCCGCTGTTCAAGCTGGCCACCGAGCTCGGCCCGCTGATCGTGTTCTTCTTCGTCAACGCCAAGTTCAATCTGTTCGCCGCGACCGGCGCCTTCATGGTCGCGATCATCGCGGCGCTGATCGCCTCCTATGTCGTGACCCGGCACATTCCGCTGATGGCGCTGGTCACGGCCGTCGTCGTGATCGTGTTCGGCACCTTGACCTTGGTGCTGCACGACGAGACCTTCATCAAGGTCAAGCCGACCATCATCTACGGCCTGTTCGCGGCCGTGCTTGGCGGCGGCTTGTTGTTCAACCGCTCCTTCATCGCGATCATGTTCGATCAGGTGTTCAACCTGACGCCGGCGGGGTGGCGCATCCTCACGTTCCGCTGGGCGCTGTTCTTCGCTGCCATGGCGGTGCTGAACGAGATCGTTTGGCGCACCCAGAGCACGGACTTCTGGGTCGGCTTCAAGGCCTTCGGCGTGCTGCCGCTGACCATGATCTTCGCCATCGCCCAGATGCCGCTGATCAAGCGCTACCACCAGGACCCGGCCTCGCTGGCAGCCAGCGATGCCGCGGAAGGCGATGTGAGCAAGGGGTAGCTCCGCTACCGCCGTCATTGCGAGCGAAGCGACGAAGCAATCCAGGGCTCAGCATGCCGCCACAGACTGCTTCGCAGCGCTCGCAATGACGATGGAGCTAGCGAGATTGCGTATGCAGGAGCCGCAAACTCTGCTGTCGTCCCGGCCTTGAGCCGGGACCCAGAACCACAGGCTTCCGTTTCGGGCAGGCGCGTCGTTAACACCTTGCCCACCACGACGGCCGCGGAGTATGGGTCCCGGCTCGAGGCCGGGACGACACCGTTGGTTGTCGTGCGAGATGGGCAGTCACCGCTCCACTCGCGATGATGAGAAACTAACGGCTTATCAGAAGCAGAACTAACCGCCCGCCTTCAGCGCCTTCTCGATCTCAGGCTTCAGCACTGCGTCGATGTTCTGCGCCGTGATCGGGCCGACCAGCTTGTAGACGATGGTGCCCTCGCGGCCGACGACGAAGGTTTCCGGCACGCCGTAGACGCCCCATTCGATGCCGGCGCGGCCGTTGCCGTCGACGCCGACGACGTCATAGGGATTGCCGTAGCGGCCGAGGAAGCGGCGGGCGTTGTCGGCGGCGTCCTTGTAGTTGATGCCGATGATCTGGAAGCGCTTGTCGCGGCCGAGGTCGACCAGCAGCGGCGCCTCGTCGTGACACGGCACGCACCAGGACGCCCAGACGTTGACGATGCTGACTTTGCCCTTGAGCACGGCCGGGTCGAGTCCGGGCACGGCGGCGCCGTCGTTGGCGAGCTCCGGCAGTGGCGGCAGCGGCGTTGCTGGCGCGGGACGGCCGATCAGGGCGGACGGAATCCGCGATGGATCGCCATTGCCGAGCCGGAACCAGAACAGCGCGGCCAGCCCGAGAAACACCACGAGCGGCAGCAGCATCAACAGCGAGCGCCGGCGCGGCGCGGCTTCAGGAGCGGTCTGGTCGGTCATTGCATGTCCGTGGCGGCGCGGCCGGAGCGGCGGCTGATGCCACTCTCCTCGAGCGCGCGCAGTCGCGCCTTCTGCGTGCGGTAGTCGATCGCGATCCACGCGATCAGCAGCACGACGACCAGCGCCGCGGCGAGGTAGGAGGTCGCGATGAAGGAGGTGTAGGGGCCGAGGTCCATCTCAAGTGGCTCCCACGGCCTGGCTGGTCGCGCCGCCGGACGGCGCGCTTCCTTGGTAGGACCGTGCCTGCATCATCTGCAGGCTGCGCACGCGGCGGCGCAGGATCTCGTTGCGCATCGCGGCGACATGCAGGGTGACGAACAGGAACGAGAAGCCGATCGCCATCACCAGCAGCGGGATCAGGAACGATTTGTCCAGCGCAGGGCCGCCCATCCGCATCACCGAAGCCGGCTGATGCAAGGTGTTCCACCAGTCGACCGAGAACTTGATGATCGGCAGGTTGATCGCGCCGACGAGAGTGAGCACGGCGGCGGCGCGCGCGGCGCGCGTGGGGTCCTCGACGGAGCGCCACAGCGCCATCAGGCCGAGATACATCAGGAACAGGATCAGCACCGAGGTCAGCCGGGCGTCCCATTCCCAATAGGTGCCCCACATCGGCCGGCCCCACAGCGAGCCGGTCAGCAGTGCGAGAAAGGTGAAGCTGGCCCCGATCGGGGCGGCGGCTTTGGCGGCGACGTCAGCGAGCGGATGCCGCCACACCAGGGTGCCGAGCGAGGCGATGCTCATGACGCCCCAGACGAACATCGACAGCCAGGCATTGGGTACGTGGATGAACATGATCTTGACGGTCGCGCCCTGCTGGTAGTCGTCGGGTGCGAGCGCCGACAGGTACAGGCCGGCGCCCAGCAGCACGACGGTGACCAGCGCCAGCCACGGCAGCAGCCGCGCGGTAAGCGCAAGGAACCGGGTGGGGTTGGCGAGGTCGATCAGCGACATGAAAACCTTGTTAAAGGCGGAAGCGGTTGCAGTCCATCAGCACAGCATAGCTCGGCAAGAGTTGATCATGGTCAAACCCCACCGGTGTTCCGTTAGTCCAGGCCGTTGCGCAGGCTGGTTGCAGCGGCGAACGGGCCGATCACGAAGCTGACCAGCGATAGCGCGCAGAGGATCGAGAACGGGGCCCCGAACGGCAACGGGCCGACGATGGCCGCCTGCGACGCCGCAACGCCGAAGATCAGCACCGGGATCGACAGCGGCAGCACCAGCACGGCGAGCAGCAGCCCGCCGCGGGACATGGTCACCGCCAGCGCCGCCCCGATCATGCCGATGAAGGTCAATGCGGGTGTGCCAGCGAGCAGGGTCAGCGCGACGGCGCCGGTCGCGGTGGCGTCGAGGTTCAGCAGCAGGCCGAGCACGGGCGTGGCGATCACCAGCGGCAGCCCGGCGGCCAGCCAGTGCGCCAGCGCCTTGGCGGCGCAGGCGAGCTCCAGCGGCGTCCGGCTCATGATGATGAGGTCGAGCGAGCCGTCCTCATGGTCGGCGGTAAACAGCCGATCGAGCGTCAGCAGGCTGGCGAGCAGGGCGCCGAGCCAGAGGATGGCCGGGCCGAGCCGGGTGAGCAGCGCGAGGTCGGGGCCGACGGCGAACGGCATCAGCACGACCACGGTGAGAAAGAACAGCACGCCGATCAGCGCACCGCCGCCGATACGCAGCGCGATCCGGATGTCGCGGCGGATGAGGGCACCGAGAGCGGTCATGCGGGGCGGGCCTTACGGAGAAATGCTTGGGAGCGACGCTGTTGCTCCAAGCTCGCTGCGCTCCCCTCCCCCTTGCGGGGAGGGGTCGGGGGTGGGGGGCCACGCGGGCAGTCTTTGCTGAGACCCCCACCCCCAACCCCTCCCCGGCTAGCGAAGCTCCGCTTCGCGCGGGGGGAGGGGGGCGCACCGATGCCGCCTTGAAGAGTTGCCTGTCCCATAAACATCAGCTCAATTTCCGATCCGCAGCTCGCGTGTGTCGATGCCGAGCGGGCCGTGGGTGGCGGCGACGATCAGTCCGCCGCCGGCGAGATGCTCGCGCATCAGGCCGGCGAACATCGCCTGGCCGGCAACGTCGAGCGCGGCGGTCGGCTCGTCGAGCAGCCAGAGCAGCCGCGGCACCGCGAGCAGGCGGGCGAGGGACAGACGGCGGCGCTGGCCCGCGGACAGATAGCCGGCCGGCAGGTCGATCGCATGCGCGATGCCGACGGCGGCGAGGCAATCCGGGGTCGGTCGTGTCATTCCGCCGCCGAGAAAGTCGGCCCAGAAGGTCAGGTTTTCGCGCACGCTGAGCGCCGGCTTCAGCGCGTCGCGGTGGCCGAGATAATGCGCCTGCTCCGGCACGGTCAGCTCACCCTCGCCGCCCTCGATGGCGATGGTGCCGCCGGCCGGCAGCAAGAGGCCGGCGATCAGCCGCAGCAGCGAGGTCTTGCCCGCGCCGTTGTGCCCGGTCACCGCCAACGCCTCGCCTGCGCGCGCCTCGAAGGCGAGGCTTGAGAACACCTCGCGGCCGCCGCGCACGCATCTGACGTCTTGTCCGAACAGTCTCGGAGACGGTGTGGGAGACAGCTGCATGGCGCGTCGTGACAGCCCTTACGAAATTGATGGCTAGCGTGTGAGAATTTGTGGGTGGCGCCACGCCGGGACTTGATTGTCTCTGTAGCGACGCAGTTAGAAAGCTTCTATAAGCCCGACCTTGATGCAGCACACAAACGCTCGCTGCAAGCCATCCGGCGCCTCGCGCTGACGGTTCTTAAATACCCCCTCAGGGTATACAGATCAATTGGGATTCCCACGCATGACCTCGCTCGACAGCTTCAAGTGTCGCAAGACCCTCAAGGTCGGAACGAAGAGCTACATCTATTACAGCTTGCCCACAGCCGAGAAGAACGGTCTCAAGGACATCTCGAAGCTGCCGTACTCGATGAAGGTGCTGCTCGAGAACCTCTTGCGTAACGAGGACGGCCGCACCGTCACCAAGGACGACATCGTCGCCGTCTCGAAGTGGCTGCGCAAGAAGTCGCTGGAGCACGAGATCGCCTTCCGCCCGGCGCGCGTGCTGATGCAGGATTTCACCGGCGTGCCGGCGGTCGTCGACCTCGCGGCCATGCGCAACGCGATGCAGAAGCTCGGCGGCGATGCCGAGAAGATCAACCCGCTGGTGCCGGTCGATCTCGTCATCGACCACTCGGTGATCGTGAACTACTTCGGTGACAACAAGGCGTTCGGCAAGAACGTCGCCGAGGAGTACAAGCAGAACCAGGAGCGTTACGAATTCCTGAAGTGGGGCCAGAAGGCGTTCTCGAACTTCTCCGTCGTGCCTCCTGGCACCGGCATCTGCCACCAGGTCAATCTCGAATACCTGGCGCAGACGGTCTGGACCAAGAAGGAGAAGATGACGATCGGCCGGACCAAGGGCACCTTCGAGGTCGCCTATCCGGACTCGCTGGTCGGCACCGATTCGCACACCACCATGGTCAATGGTCTCGCCGTGCTCGGCTGGGGCGTCGGCGGCATCGAGGCCGAGGCCTGCATGCTCGGCCAGCCGCTGTCGATGCTGCTGCCTGACGTCGTCGGCTTCAAGCTGACCGGCGCGCTGAAGGAAGGCGTCACCGCGACCGACCTCGTGCTGACCGTCACCCAGATGCTGCGCAAGCTCGGCGTCGTCGGCAAATTCGTCGAGTTCTTCGGCCCCGGCCTCGACCATCTCTCGGTCGCCGACAAGTCGACCATCGCCAACATGGCCCCCGAATACGGCGCCACCTGCGGCTTCTTCCCCGTCGACACCGCCACCATCGACTATCTCAAGACGTCCGGCCGCAAGGGCCCGCGCGTCGCGCTGGTCGAGGCCTATGCCAAGGCGCAGGGCCTGTTCCGCACCGCCAAGTCGCCGGACCCGGTGTTCACGCAGACGCTCAACCTCGACCTCGGTGACGTCGTGCCGTCGATGGCTGGTCCGAAGCGTCCCGAGGGCCGCATTGCGTTGCCTGCGGTGGCCGAGGGCTTCGCGACCGCGCTGGCCGGCGAGTACAAGAAGCCGGATGCCGCCGAGCAGCGCTTCCCGGTCGAGGGCAAGGACTTCGACATCGGCCATGGCGACGTCGTCATCGCCGCCATTACCTCCTGCACCAACACCTCGAACCCGAGCGTGCTGATCGGCGCCGGCCTCTTGGCCCGCAACGCCGCCGCCAAGGGCCTCAAGGCCAAGCCGTGGGTGAAGACCTCGCTGGCGCCGGGCAGCCAGGTGGTTGCCGAGTACCTCGCCAACTCCGGCCTGCAGAAGGACCTCGACAAGGTCGGCTTCAACCTGGTCGGCTTCGGCTGCACCACCTGCATCGGCAACTCAGGCCCGCTGCCGGAAGAGATCTCGAAGTCGATCAACGACAATGGCGTCGTCGCGGCGGCCGTGCTGTCGGGCAACCGCAATTTCGAAGGCCGCGTCTCGCCGGACGTGCAGGCCAACTACCTGGCCTCGCCGCCGCTGGTCGTGGCTTACGCGCTGGCCGGCACCGTGACCAAGGACCTCGCGGTCGAGCCGATCGGCATCGGCAAGGACAAGAAGCCGGTCTACCTGAAGGACATCTGGCCGACGACCAAGGAGGTCAACGACTTCGTCAAGAAGTTCGTCAAGGCCTCGATCTTCAAGAAGCGCTACGCCGACGTGTTCAAGGGCGACACCAACTGGCGCAAGATCAAGACCGTCGAGAGCGAGACCTATCGCTGGAACATGTCGTCGACCTACGTGCAGAACCCGCCGTATTTCGAGGGCATGAAGAAGGAGCCTGAGCCGATCAAGGACATCGTCGAGGCTCGCGTGCTGGCGCTGTTCGGCGACAAGATCACCACCGACCACATCTCGCCGGCCGGTTCGATCAAGCTGACCTCGCCCGCCGGCAAGTTCCTCAGCGAGCACCAGGTCCGCCCGGCCGACTTCAACCAATACGGCACCCGCCGCGGCAATCACGAGATCATGATGCGCGGCACCTTCGCCAACATCCGCATCAAGAACTTCATGCTCAAGGGCGCCGACGGCAACATCCCCGAGGGCGGCCTGACCAAGCACTGGCCCGACGGCGAGCAGATGTCGATCTACGACGCCGCCATGAAGTACCAGGAAGAGGGCGTGCCGCTGGTGGTGTTCGCCGGCGCCGAATATGGCAACGGCTCGTCGCGCGACTGGGCGGCCAAGGGCACCCGCCTGCTCGGCGTCCGCGCCGTGATCTGCCAGAGCTTCGAGCGCATCCACCGCTCCAACCTGGTCGGTATGGGCGTGCTGCCGCTCACCTTCCAGGAGGGCACGTCGTGGTCGTCGCTCGGCCTGAAGGGCGACGAGAAGGTCACCATCAAGGGCCTCCAGGGTGACCTGAAGCCGCGCCAGACCCTGACCGCGGAGATTGTGTCGGGCGACGGTGCATCGCACCAGGTTCCGCTGCTCTGCCGCATCGATACGCTGGACGAGCTCGACTACTACCGGAACGGCGGCATCCTGCACTACGTGCTGCGGAAGCTCGCCGCTTAACCAAAGCGCGATGCGACAGTTTGGCTCACTCTGAAGTGAGTAGCGGGTGATGAAGGAGGCGGCCTATGACAAAGGCCGCCTCCTTTGCATTTTCTGTTTGTTAACTACGAGGACGGCATGGCGAATGTGGTGACGCTCCAGGCGTAGCGGACGGTGGTCCAGACGGGACAGTGGCGATGAGTGGACAGATGTCGTGGTGGTCGCGCGCGGCGCTTGGTGTCTGTGCGGTCATCGCTTTCGTCCGGCCGGCCTCCGCCGACCCTCGTGCGGTGATCGAACTCTTCACCTCGCAGGGCTGCTCGTCCTGTCCGCCGGCCGACAAGCTGCTCGGCGACCTCTCGCGCGATCCCTCCGTCATAACGCTGTCCCTGCCGATCGATTACTGGGACTATCTCGGGTGGAAGGACACCTTGGCCGACTCCCGCTTCACGGCCCGGCAGCGCGCGTATTCGCGAGCACGGGGCGACCGCGAGGTTTACACCCCGCAGGCCGTGGTCAACGGTGCCGTGCATGTGATCGGCAGCGATCGCGAGGCGATCGAGGGCGCCATTGAGGACACAGGCCGAGGTGGCGCCGTGATGTCGGTGCCGGTCAGCATGGTGATCGACGGCCAGGAGCTGACCGTGTCGGTCGCTGCGGCCGACGAGCACGCGCCGCGCAAGCATGGCGAGGTCTGGGTCTGCTCGATCGCGCGCGTCGTTCCGATCCAGGTCGCGCGCGGCGAGAATGGCGGCCGGGAGCTGACCTACTACAACGTCGTCCGCGGGCTGATGAAGCTGGGCGACTGGAATGGGGCGCCGGCGAGCTGGAGCGTCCCGCTCGAGAAGATCGCCCGTGACGGCGTCGATGGCGCCGTCGTCTATGTGCAGGACGGAAGCCGAGACCGGCCCGGCCTGATGCTCGGCGCGGCTCGCTCGGACCTGCCATTGCTCACCCGGACGTCGGCGACGACGCGTGCTCCCGAGCGCTGAGCCTTTTCGCCGCTCACCTTCAAATTCAAGATGGCTTGATCGACGGCGCGACGCGTCCAGCTTCAGGGCTGACGCGCGTCGCAACATCATCGCGCGATCTCCCGCCCAAAAAGCAAAAGGACCAACTCGCGTTGGCCCTTTGCCATTACTTGTGAATAGACCCGATCCTGACGACCCCGGGGGGCTGGGGGCTGAGGAATCCGGAACCGAAAGGACCGGGCCAACGCACACGAATCTTATGCCTAACGTCGGGGGCAGTCCCTGGGCGGAAACACGGCGCGATTATGATTCCGCTAACGATCCCGTGACGCTTGCGTGTTCGCGGAACTCGCGCGTGTCACTGATCCTGCCAAGTTCGATAATGAAAACCGCCCCTTGCGGCTGACGTCGGTTGGCGCGATCATGTCACACAGATGACAGGAGGACGCTCATGAACCTCACCCCGGAGGATGCCGACCCCAGCGAGAACCGCGCGGCGGCGCGCAACGCGGCCGCAGCGCCGACCCGGGTGACGTTCGACCGCCTCGAGCTGAACCGCATCCTCAATCTCTACGGCCGCATGGTCGCCGACGGCGAGTGGCGCGACTACTCGATCGACTTCCTGCGCGACCGCGCCGTGTTCTCCGTCTTCCGCCGCGCGTCCGAGGTGCCGCTCTACCGCATCGAGAAGGACCCGCGGCTGGCGCGCAAGCAGGGCATGTACAGCGTGATCTCGGCCACCGGCCTGATCCTGCGCCGCGGCCACGAGCTGGAGCGGGTGCTGCTCGCGATCGCGCCGAAGCCGGCGCTGGTCTGAGCCCCGCTATCCGCGCCGCTTAAGCCGGGATGTCGCTGCTGCCGCTTCCGAGCGGCCGTTGCATCATGACGGTATCGAGCCAGCGGCCGAATTTCAGGCCGACGCTCGGATGGGTGCCGATCATCTGGAAGCCGCAGGCGGTGTGCAGCCCGACCGAGCCGGCATTGCCGGAGTCGCCGATGACCGCGATCATCTGGCGGAAGCCGCGTTCCTCACACGCTTCGATCAGAGCACGCATCAGCCGCATGCCGATGCCGCGGCGCTGGCTGGCGGGCGCGAGGTAGACCGAGTTCTCGACGGTGAAGCGATAAGCGGGCCGCGGCCGGTACGGCCCTGCATAGGCATAGCCCACCACCTCCCCATCCAGCAGGGCGGCGAAATAGGGGAAGCCGCCGTCGGTCAAGGCCCGAAAGCGTCGGGTCATCTCCGCCAGATCCGGAGGGTCCAGTTCGAACGTGGCGGTACCCTCGCGGACGGCCTGGCCGTAGATCGCGGTGATGGCGGGAAGGTCGGCCTCCTGGGTGGGCCGGATCTCGATGTCGGACATGGGTGGAACAATACCAGGGCGAAGCAGCCGATCAACACCGTGACGGCATGGCTGCCGTTCCCGCCGCGACGCCGCGCTGACCGCCGCCTCTCCGGCCCCGGACAAACGAAAAGCCCCGGCGGTGAGGCCGGGGCTTTGAAGGTCGCTCGTTCGAGCGGGTGGATCAGTCGCGCTGTCCGAGCAGCTGCAGCAGCAGCGTGAACAGGTTGATGAAGTTCAGGTACAGCGACAGGGCGCCCGTGATCGCTGCGCGCTCGGCGATGTCGCCGCCCGCGGAGGCGTAGCCGTAGATGTACTCGTTCTTCAGGCGCTGCGTGTCCCAGGCGGTCAGGCCGGCGAACACGAACACGCCGATCACCGACACGATGAACTGCAGCATCGAGCTCGCCAGGAACAGGTTCACGAGGCTCGCCAGCACGATGCCGATCAGGCCCATGAACAGGAACGAGCCCATGCCCGTCATGTCACGCTTGGTCGTGTAGCCGTACAGGCTGAGCGCGCCGAAGGTCGCCGCGGTGATGAAGAACACCCGCACGATCGAGGTGTGGGTATACACCAGGAAGATCGACGACAGCGACACGCCCATCAAGGCCGAGAACACCCAGAACAGGATCTGCGCGGTCGACGGTGCGAGGCGGTTGATGCCGGCCGAGATCGCGAACACCATGACCAGGGGGGCCAGGATGAACAGCCACTTCAGCGGGCTCACGAACATCGTGTAGCCGAACTGAGTCAGGTAGGCGTTGCCGAACTTGAACACGCCGGCCGCCGGATCGCCGGTCACCGACGCCATGTAGACGCCGAGTGCCGCGAGGCCGGTGATGGCCAGGCCGATGCTCATGTAGTTGTAGATGCGCAGCATGTAGGCGCGCAGACCGGCGTCGACGGTCGCGGCATCGGCGCGCCCGGCCACCCGGCCAAAGGGTGAAGCATAGTTGCGGTCTAGGTCCGACATGGTCGAATTCCCGTTGGTTGCCCGGCAACCCGGTCCTGGCTGGACCTTTGGCCGGTTCTCGAAAAACCCTATCTCATCAACGCTGCCATCGATATTAAATTTGCGTCATCGGCAAATTCGCCATCTTTTGGCAGATCTCTTTGGCAGCTTTCTGAGCCCATCCTTAAATGGGAAACTAGCATATTTGGTGCAAGCTTCCACGCGCGGCTGAATGTCGCTCCGCGCGCGTTTGAGCCGTGAAAAGCCCGTTAACCGTGCGGCATGAACGCCCAATACCTCAAACGTCAGCGCGTCAAAGGTTCCTCAGAACCGTTGCCGGCTTCTGGTTGAGCGCCAGCAGCGTGCCGGCGAGGCCGAGACCCACGGTCACCACCAGCGCGGCCAAGACGACCAGCGCGGCGCTGCCGGCCTGCCAGGCGAAGCTCAAGGTCATCAGCCGGGTCACGATCAGCCAGGCGGAGATGGAGCCTGCGATCACGCCGAACGCAGCGGTGGCAAAACCGATCATCAGATATTCGAGCGCGTAGGCGCCGAGCAGCCGCAGCCGCGTGGCGCCCAGCGTCTTCAGGATGACCGCGTCATAGACCCGGTGGCGGTGACCCGCGGCGAGCGCGCCGCCCAGCACCAGGATCGCCGAAATCAGCGTCACCGCGCTGGCCCCGCGGATCGCGAGCGCGAGGTTGGACACGACCGAGCCGACCGTCTCCATCACCTCGCGGACCCGCACGCTCGTCACCATCGGGAAAGCGTCGGCCACCTTGCGGATGACGCGGGCGTCCTCTGCGCTGTCGGAGCGTGCCTCGGTCAACGTGGCGACGTGGGTGTGGGGCGCGCCCTTGAAGGCGTTCGGCGAGAACACCAGCACGAAGTTGATGCCCATGCCCTGCCAGTCGATCGTGCGCATGTTGCCGATCTTTGCCGTGATGTCGCGCCCGAGCACGTTAACCACGATGTCGTCGCCGAGCTTCAGGCCGAGACCGTCAGCGATGCGCTTCTCGATCGAGACCAGCGGCGGGCCGCTGTAATTGTCGCCCCACCATTCGCCCTCGACGACCTTGGAGCCCTTCGGGATCTCGCCGGTATAGGTCAGGCCGCGGTCGCTCTGCAGCACCCATTCGGTGTCCGCGGTCGCCTTGAGGTCCTCGGCGCGCACGCCGTGCGCGGCGACGATCCGGCCGCGCAGCATCGGCACGTCGTCGACGGTGGATTGCGGCGCCATAGCCTTGAGAAAGTCGCGGAAGCGGTCGGCCTCGCCCGAGGGCACGTCGATGAAGAAGAACGACGGTGCCTGCTCCGGCAGCTGCGCCAGGAATTGCCGCCGCAGATTGCCGTCGATCTGGGTGATCGTGACCAGCACCGCGAGCCCGAGTCCAAGCGACAGCACCACGGACGGCGTCAGCGCGCCAGGCCGATAGATGTTGCTGACCGCGAGCCGCAGCATCGGGAATCGGCTGCGCGGCACGGCCCGCGCGATCGCCATCACGACAGCCGCAATGCCGCGCAACAGCACGAACACCAAAGCGGCGGCGACGACGAACACCGCGGCGATCTTCTTGTCGTAGGACAGGCCGACGACGACGGCGATCAACAGCGCGACGGTGCCGGCGATCAGCGCCAGATAGCTCCAGCGCGGCCGGTGCCATTCGGCGATCACGGCCTCACGAAACAGCGCCGCCACCGGCACGTCGCGGACGCGCCCGAGTGGCCATAGAGCGAACGCGAGCGCCGTGAGCAAGCCGTAGAGGAACGACAGCGCCAGCTCGTCCGGGTGCACCGCCGGGATCACCGGCAACGGCAGGATCTTGCCGAACAGCCCGACAATGGCGAACGGCAGGGCGGCCCCGGCGCAGAGTCCGATGATCGAACCGATCGTGGCGAGCACCATGACCTGCACGAGATAGATTCCGAACACGTCGCGGCTGGTGGCGCCGAGCGCCTTGAACGCCGCGATCACCTCGGTGCGGCGATCGACATGGCTCTTCACGGCATTGGCGACGCCGACCCCGCCGACCAGCAGCGCCGCGAGGCCGACAAGCGTCAGGAATTGGGTGAAGCGGCCGATCGTCCGCTCCAGCTGCGGCGAGGCGTTGCTGCGGCTGCGGATCTCCCAGCCGGCCTGCGGCAAGGTCAGCCGGGTGTCGGCGATGAAAGACGCGGCGGCGTGGTCGTCGGTGGCGTTGTCGGGGAGCCGGACGCGATACGTCCAGCGCACCAGGCTGCCGGGCTGTAGCAGCGGCGTGGCGCGCAGGCCGGCTTCGCTGACCAGGAAGCGCGGCCCGAGGCCGATGCCGCCGGATAGCTTGTCCGGCTCGGCCTGTAGCGCGCTGCGGATCTGGAAGCGGACGGTGTCGATGTTGACGATGTCGCCGACCTTGATGTCGAGGCGGGCCAGCAGGGCCGGATCGGCCGCTGCGCCGAACACGCCGTCGCGCTCGGCGAGGATGTCGGCCAGCGGCAGGTCGGGCTGCAGCTCGGCCTTGCCCAGCAGCGGGTAGGCGGTGTCGACCGCCTTCAGCTCGACAAGCGCCAGCTTGGCATCACCTGCCCGCACCATGGCGCGCAAGGTGGCCGCCAGCGAGACCTGGCCGCGCGAACGCAGGAAGGCGATCTCCTCGGGCTTGGCTTCGCGCTGAAACAGCGAGAACGCGACGTCGCCGCCGAGCAAGGTGCGGCCCTCGCGGACTAGCCCGTCATTGAGGCTCGCGGCCACGGAGCCGACGCCGGCGATGGCGAGCACGCCGAGCGCGATACAGGCGATGAAGACATAGAAGCCGCGCAGGCCGCCGCGCAGCTCGCGCAGGGCATAGCGCACAGGTAGCGCCGCCATGCGGCGGCCGGGAAGCGGTTCGGATAGGGTGCTCATGCGTCGGCGGGCTCGTGCGCGCCGTCGGCCTCGATCCGGCCCGAGCGCAGCCGCACCACGCGGTCGCAGCGATGGGCGAGGCCACTGTCATGGGTTACCAGCACGAGCGTCATGCCGCGCTCGGCATGCTTGGTGAACAGCAGGTCGACGATCTGCCGCCCGGTCGACTCGTCGAGATTGCCGGTCGGCTCGTCGGCCACCAGGATCGCCGGGTCGGGGGCGAGGGCACGGGCCAGCGCCACGCGCTGCTGTTCGCCGCCGGACAGCTGCGTAGGATAATGATGCAGGCGATGGCCGAGGCCGACCTGCTCCAGCTCGCGGGCGGCGCGCTCGGCGGCGCCGGAATGGCCGGCCAGTTCGAGCGGCACGGCAACGTTCTCCAGCGCCGTCATGGTCGGGATCAAATGGAAGGACTGGAAGACGATGCCCACCTGGCGGCCGCGGAACCGGGCCAGGGCGTCCTCGTCCAGGGCATTGAAAGCGGTGCCGCTGACCACCACCTGACCGCTGTCAGGACGTTCCAACCCCGCCATCACCATCAGCAGCGTGGACTTCCCCGATCCCGAGGGGCCGATCAGGCCGATCGTCTCGCCCTGTCCCACCCGCAGGCTGATGTCCTTGAGGATATGAACCCGCGCCGCGCCGGTGCCGAGCGAAAGGTTGACGTTGGAGATGGTAATGGTGTCCGGCGCAGTGCCGGCCAAACGCGAGGTTTCGATGAGACTGTCCATGGCTCGGTCATATGGCAACTCCGCAAGCCGGGTCGAGGGCCGCGGACGCATCTTCGTGCACATACTCGTGTTGATGCTCGCCTTGATGACAGCCGGGCCGGTGTTGGCGGCTGCTGACGCGGTCAAGCCGATCAAGCTGGTGGTGCTCGGCGACTCCCTGAGCGCCGGGCTTGGGCTTTCTGCGTCGGATTCGTTTCCGTCCAAGCTGCAAAAAGCGTTGCAGGCCAAGGGGCTGCCGATCGACCTGACCAATGCCGGGGTGTCCGGAGACACGTCCTCCGGCGGGCGCGACCGGCTCGACTGGTCGGTGGCTGACGGGACCGAAGCCGTGATCGTCGAACTCGGCGCCAACGACGCGCTACGCGGCATCGACCCCGCGGTTACGCGCAAGGCCCTGACCGAGATCGTCACCAAGCTGAAGGCGCGCGGCATCGCGGTCATGCTGTGCGGCATGCTGTCGCCGCCGAATTACGGCAGCGACTACGCCGCCAAATTCAACGCGATCTATCCCGATCTCGCCAAGCAGTTCGACGTCCCGCTCTATCCGTTCTTCCTCGACGGCGTCGCCGCCGACGCCAAGCTCAACCAGGCCGACGGCATTCACCCTACCGCTGCCGGCGTCGACATCATCGTCTCCCGGATGCTGCCTACGGTGGAAGCATTCCTGCGTCCGTTGCGTGGGCAATGAAGGAACGAAGCCGTCGGTCGGACATTTGCGATAACCTTAAGGACCGGGTTTTCCGCAGGTTTTCACCGCGTTAACGCTGCTTCCGTCGCGGAGTCATATAAGTTCGGTAGGAATGTTGCATTGGCGATTCGTCGTCGATCATCTCGTCAAGGCATGATCTCGTCACCTTTCGAGATCAGCCTCCAGCATCGGGAGTCCTGAAACGATGCCGCGTCTGTTTACTGGACTGGAGATCCCGTCCGAGGTCGGCCAGACCCTCTCCACTCTGCGGGGTGGCCTTCCCGGCGCCCGCTGGATCGATCCTGAAAATTATCATGTGACATTGCGCTTCATCGGCGACATCGACGGTGCCTCCGCCAACGAGATCGCGGCGATGCTGTGGCGGGTCAATCGTAAGCCGTTCGAGGTCACGGTGCAGGGCCTCTCCAGCTTCGGCGGCCGCAAGCCGCGCGCGGTCGTCGCCAACATCGCGCCGAGCCGGCCGCTGATCGAGCTGCAGGCTGAACTCGAACGGATGATGCAGCGGATTGGCCTCGATCCGGAGGGGCGCAAATTCGTGCCCCATGTCACCTTGGCGCGGCTGCATGATGCCTCGAGCCAGGATGTTGCCGATTATCTCTCGGTCCGCGGCTACTTCCCGAGCCGGGTGTTCATGGCCGAGCGCTTCGTGCTGTTCTCGTCCCGTGCGTCCACGGGAGGCGGACCCTATGTGGTGGAAGACGCCTACGATCTGTGCGCCGCCTGACGCTGCGGCTCACCGAAGCGAGACGTCGTTAGCCCGCAACTAACGCGCGCCGGAGCGTTTGCGTGCCATATACCACGATCCCACAGCCCCGCTGCATGGCGGCTTCCACCATTTGCGGATTGCATTTTCCGTTAGTCTCATGACCTAGAGTGGGCTCATGCTGTCCACTCCCTCAGACGCGTTCCGCGCGCAATATCAGTCGCTGGTCGACACCGGCGCGATAGAAGCCGATCCGGCCCAGGCCGAGGTCGCCGATGCCTTGGCTGCGCTTGAGCGCAGGCTTTCGACCTACAAGCCGGCTCGCAAGCAGAGCCTGTTCGGTCGCCTCTTTTCCGACAAGACCGAGCCGCCGAGCGGCCTCTATGTCCATGGCGAGGTCGGTCGCGGCAAGACCATGCTGATGGACCTGTTCTTCCAGAACTGTCCGGTCGAGCACAAGCGCCGCGCGCATTTCCATGAGTTCATGGCCGAGGTGCATGAGCGCATCTACGGCTATCGCCAGAACATCGCGCGCGGCGAGCTCGCCGATGCCGACGTGATCGGGCTGACAGCGCAGGCGATCTTCGATCAGGCCTGGCTGCTCTGCTTCGACGAATTCCACGTCACCGATATCGCGGATGCGATGATCCTGGGCCGGCTGTTCGCCAAGCTGTTCGAGCTCGGCACCGTGGTGGTCGCGACCTCCAACGTCGCGCCGGAGGACCTCTACAAAGGCGGCCTCAACCGTGCGCTGTTCCTGCCCTTCATCAAGCAGATCGCCGATCACATGGACGTGGTGCGGCTGGATGCGCGCACCGACTTCCGGCTGGAGAAACTCGCCGGCGTGAAGATGTGGCTGGTGCCGGCCGACCTCGATGCACGCGCCGCGCTCGACAAGGCCTGGGGCCGGCTGACCGGCCATGCCCGCTGCAAGTCGCGCGACATGACGATCAAGGGCCGCACGCTGCACGTCCCCTGCTCGGCCAATGGCGTCGCCCGCTTCGGCTTCGCCGATCTGTGCGAGAAGCCGCTCGCCGCTTCCGACTATCTGCGGCTCGCACACGACTATCATACGATCCTGATCGACCACGTTCCGGTGATGGACTTTGCCGAGCGCAACGCGGCCAAGCGCTTCATCACCTTGATCGATACGCTCTACGATAACGCCGTGAAGCTGATCGCCTCGGCTGAGGCTGACCCGATCTCGCTCTACGTCGCGACCGAGGGCATCGAGGCCATGGAGTTCAAGCGTACCTCCTCGCGCCTGATCGAGATGGGCTCGGAATCCTACTTGGCCCTGCCGCACGGACGGAAGGACTCGGCCGCCTCCGGGACTTCTACGGGCCTGGTCGAAACCTGACAAACACCGCCTTTCTGGCAGCGCCCGCCGCCGGGCACACAGTCGCGAAAAGGCCACGTCAATCATGCTGAAAGGATCATCAGCAACCGTCGCCCGGTCCTGATCGAAATCAAGGCACGCCTGTCAATTGGCCATAGCGTGACTTGAACGGCCCGGGCGAAAGGGATAACCACCACTCGACTTTTCAACCTCCCTCACCCCTTCGGGTTCAAAGGAAAATTTGCCATGGCGCGCGACAAGATTGCTTTGATTGGCTCCGGTCAGATCGGCGGAACGCTGGCTCACCTCGTCGGCCTCAAGGAGCTCGGCGATGTCGTGATGTTCGACATTGCCGAAGGCGTTCCGCAGGGCAAGGCACTCGACATCGCGCAGTCGTCGCCGGTCGACGGCTTCGACGCGCACTACTCGGGCGCCAACTCCTACGAGGCCCTCGACAACGCCAAGGTGTGCATCGTCACCGCCGGCGTGCCGCGCAAGCCGGGCATGAGCCGCGACGATCTGCTGTCGATCAACCTGAAGGTGATGGAGCAGGTCGGCGCCGGCATCAAGAAGTACGCCCCCGACGCCTTCGTCATCTGCATCACCAACCCGCTCGATGCCATGGTCTGGGCGCTGCAGAAGGCCTCGGGCCTTCCGGCCAAGAAGGTCGTCGGCATGGCGGGCGTGCTCGACTCCGCTCGCTTCCGCTACTTCCTGGCCGATGAGTTCAACGTGTCGGTGGAAGACGTCACCGCCTTCGTGCTCGGCGGCCATGGCGACACCATGGTGCCGCTGACCAAGTACTCCACCGTCGCCGGCATTCCGCTGCCCGACCTCGTCAAGATGGGTTGGACCTCGCAGGCGCGCATCGACGAGATCGTCGACCGCACCCGCAATGGCGGCGCCGAGATCGTCAACCTGCTCAAGACCGGCTCGGCCTACTACGCGCCGGCCGCGTCGGCAATCGCGATGGCCGAGAGCTATCTGCGCGACAAGAAGCGCGTGCTGCCCTGCGCCGCCTATCTCAACGGCGAGTTCGGTGTGAAGGACATGTATGTCGGCGTGCCCGTCGTCATCGGCTCGAAGGGTGTCGAGCGCATCGTCGAGATCGAACTGGCCGGCAAGGACCGCGAAGCGTTCGACAAGTCGGTCGGCGCCGTGCAGGGCCTGGTCGACGCCTGCAAGAAGATCGCGCCCGACCTGCTCGGCCGCTGAAGGTAGCAGGGCGGGCGGTTAGCCCGCTCCGATGAGTTGCAGGATGCTTGGTATATGGTATACCAAGCATCCGCAAAACACTTAGAGACGTCACCACCCCAGCGGGGGTTCGGGGAGCAAGCGCTTATGAACATTCACGAATATCAGGCCAAGGCACTGCTGCACGAGTTCGGCGTGCCGATTTCCAAGGGCGTGCCGGTTCTCCGTCCGGAGGACTCCGATGCCGCGGCGAAGACGCTCGGCGGTCCGGTCTGGGTCGTGAAGAGCCAGATCCACGCCGGTGGCCGTGGCAAGGGCAAGTTCAAGGAGGCCTCGGCCGGCGACAAGGGCGGCGTCCGCCTTGCCAAGTCGATCGACGAGGTCAACGCGTTCGCCAAGCAGATGCTCGGCGCCACGCTGGTGACCGTGCAGACCGGCCCCGACGGCAAGCAGGTCAACCGCCTCTACATCGAGGACGGCTCCGACATCGACAAGGAGTTCTATCTGTCGCTGCTGGTCGATCGCGAGACCTCGAAGGTCGCGTTTGTGGTGTCGACCGAAGGCGGCGTCAACATCGAGGACGTCGCGCACAGCACCCCTGAGAAGATCATCACCTTCTCGGTCGATCCGGCCACCGGCGTCATGGGCCATCATGGCCGCGCCGTCGCCAAGGCGCTCAAGCTCTCCGGCGACCTCGCCAAGCAGGCCGAGAAGCTGACGACCCAGCTCTACACCGCGTTCGTCGCCAAGGACATGGCGATGCTCGAGATCAACCCGCTGGTCGTCACCAAGCAGGGTCAGCTGCGCGTCCTCGACGCCAAGGTGTCGTTCGACTCCAACGCGCTGTTCAAGCATCCGGAAGTCGTCGCGCTGCGCGACGAGACCGAGGAGGACGCCAAGGAGATCGAGGCGTCAAAGTACGACCTCAACTACGTCGCGCTCGACGGCACCATCGGCTGCATGGTCAACGGCGCCGGCCTTGCCATGGCGACGATGGACATCATCAAGCTCTACGGCATGGAGCCCGCCAACTTCCTCGACGTCGGCGGCGGCGCCAGCAAGGAGAAGGTCGCGGCGGCGTTCAAGATCATCACCGCCGACCCGAACGTGAAGGGCATCCTGGTCAACATCTTCGGCGGCATCATGAAGTGCGATGTCATCGCCGAGGGCGTCGTGGCCGCGGTGAAGGAAGTCGGCCTGAAAGTGCCGCTGGTGGTGCGCCTCGAAGGCACCAATGTCGATCTCGGCAAGAAGATCATCAGCGAGTCCGGTCTGAACGTGCTGCCCGCCGACAATCTCGACGACGCCGCGCAGAAGATCGTCAAGGCCGTCAAGGGAGGCTGAGCGCCGGTTCAGGCGCTCGCTTCGTCCTCACCGCAACGCTTTTAGAGAAAGCACGATGTCCATTCTCATCGACAAGAACACCAAGGTCATCTGCCAGGGTTTCACTGGCAAGAACGGCACCTTCCACTCCGAGGCGGCGATCGCCTACGGCACCAAGATGGTCGGCGGCACCTCGCCGGGCAAAGGCGGCTCGACCCATCTCGGCCTGCCGGTGTTCGACACCGTCAAGGAGGCCCGCGAGGCCACCGGCGCCGATGCCTCGGTGATCTACGTGCCGCCGCCGGGCGCCGCCGACGCGATCTGCGAGGCGATCGACGCCGAGATCCCGCTGATCGTCTGCATCACCGAGGGCATCCCGGTGCTGGACATGGTCCGCGTCAAGCGCTCGCTTGTGGGCTCCAAATCGCGCCTGATCGGGCCGAACTGCCCGGGCGTCATGACCGCCGGCGAGTGCAAGATCGGCATCATGCCGGCCAACATCTTCAAGCCCGGCTCGGTCGGCATCGTGTCGCGCTCCGGCACCCTGACCTATGAAGCCGTGTTCCAGACCACCTCGGAAGGTCTCGGCCAGACCACCGCGGTCGGCATCGGCGGCGACCCGGTCAAGGGCACCGAGTTCATCGACATGCTGGAGATGTTCCTGGCCGACCCCAAGACCGAGTCGATCATCATGATTGGCGAGATCGGCGGCTCGGCCGAGGAGGACGCGGCGCAGTTCATCAAGGACGAAGCCAAGCGCGGCCGCAAGAAACCGATGGTCGGATTCATCGCCGGCGTCACCGCCCCTCCCGGCCGCCGCATGGGCCATGCCGGCGCGATCATCTCCGGCGGCAAGGGCGATGCAGGCTCGAAGACGGCGGCGATGGAAGCCGCTGGTATCACTGTGTCTCCGTCGCCCGCGCGCCTCGGCAAGACGCTTGTCGAAAAGTTGAAATCCTGATTCAGGACTTAGTGCTTTTCGGCGGGAATATTTACAAAGAATAAGGTAAACCGTCCTAACCCGAGCCTGACCCGCTTCTCACAGTGGGTCAGGCATTGCGCCGTTTTTGATGGGCGCATCGAAATTACCAGGACGCTACCATGTCTCGCCAAGATGCGAACGCCGCCTTCGCCCTGTCGTCTTTTCTGCAGGGCACCAATGCCACCTACATCGATGAGATCTACGCGCGCTACGAGAAGGACCCCGCTTCGGTCGATCCGGAGTGGCAGGAGTTCTTCAAGAGCCTGAAGGACGCGCCGGCCGACGTTCAGAAGAACGCCTCGGGCCCCTCCTGGGCGCGCAGCAACTGGCCGGTCTCCCCCCGCGACGAACTGACCTCCGCGCTCGACGGCAACTGGGCCGTGGTCGAGAAGAAGGTCGGCGAGAAGATCGCGGCCAAGGCGCAGACCAAGGGCGTCGAATTGTCGCCGGCCGACGTCAACCAGGCCACCCGCGACTCTGTCCGCGCGTTGATGCTGATCCGCGCCTACCGCATGCGTGGCCATTTCCACGCCAAGCTCGATCCCCTGGGCATCGAGGCGCCGAAGAACCGCGAGGAGCTCGACCCGCGCTCCTACGGCTTCACCGAGGCCGACTACGACCGCAAGATCTTCCTCGACCACGTGCTCGGCCTCGAATATGGCAGCCTCCGCGAGATCGTCGCGATCTGTGAGCGCACCTACTGCCAGACGCTCGGCGTCGAGTTCATGCACATCTCCAACGCCGCGCAAAAGGCCTGGATTCAGGAGCGCATCGAGGGTCCGGACAAGGAAATCTCGTTCACGCGTGAAGGCCGTCGCGCGATCCTGCAGAAGCTGATCGAGTCCGAAGGCTTCGAGAAGTTCTGCGACGTTAAGTTCACCGGCACCAAGCGCTTCGGCCTCGACGGCGGCGAGTCGCTGATCCCCGCGCTGGAGCAGATCATCAAGCGCGGCGGCAATCTCGGCGTGAAGGAGATCGTGCTCGGCATGCCGCATCGCGGCCGCCTCAACGTGCTCACCCAGGTCATGGGCAAGCCGCATCGGGCGCTGTTCCACGAGTTCAAGGGCGGCTCGGCCAACCCGGACGCAGTCGAAGGCTCCGGCGACGTCAAGTATCACCTCGGCGCCTCCTCGGACCGCGAGTTCGACGGCAACCGCATCCATCTGTCGTTGACCGCCAACCCGTCGCATCTCGAGATCGTCGACCCCGTGGTGCTCGGCAAGGTCCGCGCCAAGCAGGACCAGCACGGCGATCCGCCTGACATGCGCATCTCGGTGCTGCCGCTGCTGATGCATGGCGACGCGGCGTTTGCCGGCCAGGGCGTCGTGGCCGAGTGCTTCGCGCTGTCCGACCTGAAGGGCTACCGGACCGGTGGCTCGATTCATTTCATCGTCAACAACCAGATCGGCTTCACGACCTATCCGCGCTATTCGCGTTCGTCGCCCTATCCGTCCGACGTCGCCAAGATGATCGACGCGCCGATCTTCCACGTGAACGGCGACGATCCGGAAGCCGTGGTGTTCGCGGCCAAGGTCGCGATCGAGTTCCGGCAGAAATTCCACAAGCCGGTCGTCATCGACATGTTCTGCTACCGCAGGCATGGTCACAACGAGGGTGACGAGCCCGCGTTCACGCAGCCGGTGATGTACAAGAAGATTGCCGGCCATGCGACGACCCTGGAGCTCTACTCCAAGCGTCTGGTCGCCGAGGGTGTGATGACCGAAGGCGAGGTCGACAAGGCCAAGGCCGACTGGCGCGCCCGTCTCGACGCCGAGTTCGAGGCCGGCACCTCCTATCGCCCGAACAAGGCCGACTGGCTCGACGGCAAGTGGGCGGGCCTGAAGTCCGCCGATCAGGAAGAAGAGGCGCGCCGCGGCGTCACCGGTGTCGAAATCGACCGCCTCAAGGAGATCGGCCGCAAGATCACCAAGGTGCCGGACGGCTTCCGCCTGCACCGCACGATCCAGCGCTTCCTGGAAAATCGCGCCAAGGCGATCGAGAGCGGCATCGGCCTGGACTGGGCGACCGGCGAGGCGCTGGCGTTCTGCTCGCTGCTGCTCGAAGGCCACAAGGTCCGCCTGTCGGGCCAGGACTGCGAGCGCGGCACGTTCTCGCAGCGCCACTCGGTGCTGATCGACCAGGAGGATGAGAGCCGCTACACGCCGTTCAACCATCTGGCGGGCGAGCAGGGCCATTTCGAGGTCATCAACTCGCTGCTGTCGGAAGAGGCCGTGCTCGGCTTCGAATACGGCTACTCGCTCGCGGAGCCGAATGCGCTGACCTTGTGGGAAGCGCAGTTCGGCGATTTTGCCAACGGCGCGCAGGTGCTGTTCGACCAGTTCATCTCGTCGGGCGAGCGCAAATGGCTGCGCATGTCCGGCCTCGTCTGCCTGCTGCCGCACGGCTACGAAGGCCAGGGTCCTGAGCATTCGTCGGCCCGCCTCGAGCGCTATCTGCAGATGTGCGCCGAGGACAACATGCAGGTGGTCTATCCGACCACGCCGGCGAACTACTTCCACGTCATGCGCCGCCAGCTGCATCGCGAGATCCGCAAGCCGCTGATCGTGATGACGCCGAAGTCGCTGCTGCGCCACAAGCGCGCAGTGTCGCGGCTCGAGGAGCTGGCCAAGGGTACGACCTTCCACCGCATCCTGTACGACGACGCCCAGATGCAGGCGGACGACAAGACCAGACTGGTGCCGGACGATCAGATCCGCCGCATCGTGCTGTGCTCGGGCAAGGTCTATTACGACCTCTACGACGAGCGCGAGAAGCGCGGGCTCAACGACGTCTATTTGATGCGCATCGAGCAGCTCTATCCGGTGCCGCTCAAGGCGCTGGTCGCCGAGCTCGGCCGCTTCAAGAACGCCGAAGTCGTGTGGTGCCAGGAAGAGCCGCGCAACATGGGCGCCTGGCACTTCATCGAGCCGTATATCGAGTGGGTGCTGAACCAGACGGGGGGCAAGAGCAAGCGTCCGCGCTATGCCGGCCGCGCCGCGTCGGCGGCGACCGCCACGGGTCTGATGTCCAAGCATCTCGCCCAGTTGAAGGCGCTGCTCGACGAAGCCTTGAACTGAACCTGCCTTTGAAGGCGCCCCGCAACTCTTGCGGGGCGCAAGTACCAGTCCATCGCGTTGATTGTTCGTGTCGCATCGCTTGCTCGCCGCAAGGCGATGGCGGACGGGCTTTATGACCGCACGGGGTTATTGAGGATAGAGACCATGACTGACATTCGCGTTCCGACGCTCGGTGAATCCGTCACCGAAGCCACCATCGGCCGCTGGTTCAAGAAGGCGGGCGACGCGGTCGCCGTCGACGAACCGCTCGTCGAGCTCGAGACCGACAAGGTCACGATCGAGGTGCCCGCGCCGTCGGCCGGCACGCTCGGCGAGATCATCGCCAAGGATGGCGAGACCGTCGCCGTCGGCGCGCTGCTTGGCCAGATCACCGATGGTGCCGTTGCCGCCAAGCCGGCTGCTGCTGCTCCCGCGCCCGCCCCGGCGAAGCCCGCCGCGGCGGCCCCGGCTGCCGCTCCCGCGCCGGCCAAGGCGCTTCCGGCCGATACGCCGCAGGCGCCGTCGGTTCGCAAGCTCTCCGCCGAGAGCGGCGTCGATGCCACCACCGTCCCCGGCTCCGGCAAGGACGGCCGCGTCACCAAGGGCGACATGCTGGCCGCGATCGAGCGCGCCGCCTCGGCGCCGACCCCGGTCAATCAGCCCGCCGCCGCCGTGCAGGTCCGCGCGCCGTCGCCGGCCGATGACGCTGCCCGCGAAGAGCGCGTCAAGATGACCCGGCTGCGCCAGACCATCGCGCGCCGCCTCAAGGACGTGCAGAACACCGCGGCGATGCTGACGACCTTCAACGAGGTCGACATGACCAACGTCATGGCGCTGCGCAGCCAGTACAAGGACGTGTTCGAGAAGAAGCACGGCTCCAAGCTCGGCTTCATGGGCTTCTTCACCAAGGCCGTCGTGCAGGCGCTGAAGGACATCCCGGCCGTCAACGCCGAGATCGACGGATCAGATCTGATCTACAAGAACTACTACCACATCGGCGTCGCCGTCGGCACCGACAAGGGCCTGGTCGTGCCTGTGGTGCGGGACTGCGACCACAAGTCGATCGCCGACATCGAGAAGGGCATCGCCGATTTCGGCCGCCGCGCCCGTGACGGCCAGCTCAAGATCGACGAGATGCAGGGCGGCACCTTCACGATCACCAATGGCGGCATCTACGGCTCGCTGATGTCGACCCCGATCCTGAACGCGCCGCAGTCCGGCATCCTCGGCATGCACAAGATCCAGGAGCGGCCGGTGGTCGTCGGCGGCAAGATCGAGGTCCGCCCGATGATGTATCTGGCGCTGTCCTATGACCACCGCGTCATCGACGGCAAGGAAGCGGTGACCTTCCTGGTGCGTGTCAAGGAAAGCCTGGAAGACCCGGCGCGCCTCGTTCTGGATCTCTGAGCGAATTGCGCTGTGTCCGACCCAGCCGCCGCTCGACCTCCTTGGATGCCGCCGGATGAGTCCGACGGCATCCCACCTGATTGGGATCAGGAGGAAGCGGATGGCTTCGTCGGTCAGCTCGTTCTCGTCGGCATCACCTATGTCGAACCCGACGGCGAGACCGTGACGTCGCAAGTTCAGGCGTGGGGCCGCATCGTCAGTGCCACGCCTGAAGGCATCTCGATCACCTGCGAAGGCAAGACATGGGAAGGGCAGACCATGACATTGCCGCCCGACTTGCAGGCGTTCCAGCCGGCAAGTCCCGGATGCCACACATTGGGCTCCACTGGCGAGACGGTCACAGATCCTGATCTCACGACGAGATGGACAGTGACCGAAGCGGCTAAATCCTAGGAGGTAATCATGACCGACAGGGTTGCAGTGATCACCGGCGGCAGCCGCGGCATCGGCCGCGCCACCGCAATCGCCGCCGCATCACGCGGCTTCAAGATCGTCGTGGGCTATGCCTCGAACGAAGCCGCGGCGCAGAGCACGGTCGCCGCGATCGAGGCCAAGAACGGCAAGGCCATCGCGGTCAAATGCGACGTCGGCCGCGAGCACGACATCCTCGCTTTGTTCAAGGCCGCCGACAAGTTCGGCACGCTCGGCGCACTCATCAACAATGCTGGCATCGTCGGACCGACCACACGCGTCGACGAGATGAGCGCGGAACGCATCGAGCGCTTGATGGCCGTCAATGTCACCGGCAGCATTCTCTGCGCAAGAGAGGCCGTGAAGCGGATGTCGACGCGGCATGGCGGCCAGGGCGGTGTGATCATCAACCTGTCGTCGGTCGCGGCCAAGCTAGGTTCGCCCAACACCTATGTCGACTACGCCGCCTCCAAGGGCGCGATCGATTCCTTCACCGTCGGCCTCGGCCACGAGGTCGCCAACGAAGGCATCCGCGTCGCCGCCATCAGGCCCGGCCTGATCGATACCGAAATTCACGCCTCCGGCGGCGAGCCCGATCGGGCGCACCGTCTTGCCCCGCTGGTGCCGATGAAGCGCGTCGGCACCTCCGAGGAAATCGCCAATGCCATCGTCTGGCTGCTGTCGGACGAGGCCTCCTATGTCACGTCGGCCATTCTCGACGTGTCGGGCGGACGCTGACGACCGTCGTTATCTCTGACTTCAAAGCTTACGGAACATTCGATCATGGCTACTTACGATCTCGTCGTCATCGGCACCGGCCCCGGTGGTTATGTCTGCGCCATCCGCGCGGCGCAGCTCGGCATGAAGGTGGCGGTGGTCGAGAAGAACGCCACCCTCGGCGGCACCTGCCTCAATGTCGGCTGCATGCCGTCGAAGGCGCTGCTGCACGCCTCGGAGCTGTTCGAGGAGGCCGGGCATTCCTTCGCCAAGATGGGCATCAAGGTGTCGGCGCCCGAGGTCGATCTGCCCGCGATGATGAACTTCAAGCAGCAGGGCATCGACGGCAACGTCAAGGGCGTCGAGTTCCTGATGAAGAAGAACAAGATCGACGTTCTCCAGGGCAAGGGCAAGATTCTCGGCACCGGCAAGGTGCAGGTCACCGGCAATGACGGTTCAGCGCAGACCGTCGAGACCAAGAACATCGTGATCGCCACCGGCTCCGACATCGCGCGGCTGAAGGGCATCGAGATCGACGAGAAGCGCATCGTCTCCTCGACCGGCGCCCTGGCTCTGGACAAGGTGCCGTCGAGCCTGCTTGTGGTCGGCGCCGGCGTGATCGGGCTCGAGCTCGGCTCGGTGTGGCGCCGCCTCGGCGCCAAGGTCACCGTGGTCGAATTCCTCGACCGCATCCTGCCCGGCATGGACGGTGAGATCGCCAAGCAGTTCCAGCGCATCCTCGAGAAGCAGGGCTTTGCGTTCAAGCTCGGCGCCAAGGTCACCGGCGTCGACACCTCGGGTGCGACGCTGTCGGCCACGATCGAGCCCGCCGCCGGTGGTGCGCCTGAGAAGATCGAGGCCGAAGTCGTGCTCGTCGCCATCGGTCGCGTGCCCTACACCGATGGACTGGGTCTGCAGGAAGCGGGCGTGGTGCTCGACAATCGCGGCCGCGTGCAGATCGATCATCATTTCGCGACCAGCGTGCCCGGCGTCTATGCCATCGGCGACGTCGTCGCGGGTCCGATGCTCGCGCACAAGGCCGAGGACGAAGGCGTCGCGTGCGCCGAGATCCTCGCCGGTCAGGCCGGCCACGTGAACTACGACGTGATCCCCGGCGTGGTCTACACCACCCCCGAAGTGGCCTCCGTCGGCAAGACCGAGGACGAGCTGAAGCAGGCCGGCACCGCCTATACCGTCGGAAAGTTTCCGTTTACCGCGAACGGCCGTTCCAAGGTCAACCAGACCACTGACGGCTTCGTGAAGATCCTCGCAGATGCGAAGACCGATCGCGTGCTCGGCGCCCACATCATCGGCCGCGAGGCCGGCGAACTGATCCACGAAGCCGCCGTATTGATGGAGTTCGGTGGTTCGGCCGAGGATCTGGCACGCACCTGCCACGCCCATCCGACCCGCTCGGAGGCCGTCAAGGAAGCCGCCCTTGCAGTGGGCAAGCGTGCCATCCACATGTGATCGGCGCCCGGCGGCGTGATCGAGCAGGTGCGACAAAACGCCTGCCGGCCACGTTGAACCAATTGGCAAGATGCGAGGTCGCAATGTCATGGCGGCCTCTTTGCTGAGGCCGGGGCCGAGATGGAGTGCCATGCTGCGCCGCCTGCTTCAGCCGTTCTGGGTCCTGCTCGCGATCATCTTCCTGATCGAAGCCTGGCTGTGGGACCATCTCGAGCCGATCGTGGCGCGCATCGTCGCCGCGATCCCGCTGCGCAGCCTTAAGCACTGGCTCGCCGCGCGGATCGAGACGCTGTCGCCGATGCTGACCCTGGTCGTCTTCGTCGTGCCGGTCGTGCTGCTGTTTCCGCTCAAGCTGCTCGGTATGTGGCTGTTGATGCATCACCAGTGGAAGCTGGCGCTGGTCACGATCATCTTCGGCAAGATGGTCGGCGTCGGCATCACCGCGTTCATCTTCGACGTCACGCGCGGCAAGCTGCTGCAGATGGGCTGGTTCGCCTGGCTCTACGAGTCCGTGCTGACGCTGCGCCGGAAGGCGGCCGAGCTGGTCGATCCGATCAAGCTGCGCATCCGCGAGGTCATCAGCGACCTGTTTCGCGCCAACACGAACGGCTGGTCGTCCCGCGTGGTCCGCCAGATCCTGCGCTTCCGCCGCAGCGTGCAGGCGCGCTGAGCTCGCGGCGATTGAGAAGAGAGTACGGCCTCTCCCGAACCATCCTGCCAATGAGTTATTCCGTCATGCCCGGGCTTGTCCCGGGCATCCACGTCGTTCTCAGGATGCCGAACCGCGTGGATGGCCGGGACAAGCCCGGCCATGACGATGTGGAGACAGACGTGCGCAAAAGCCCCGATCGCAAATGCGACAGCTCCGGCGAGCGCGGGGAGTCAGACGGCGTCACTCACCTCAATGCAGATGCAGCAGGT
This sequence comes from Bradyrhizobium sp. ORS 285, assembly GCF_900176205.1. Taxonomy (NCBI): domain Bacteria; kingdom Pseudomonadati; phylum Pseudomonadota; class Alphaproteobacteria; order Hyphomicrobiales; family Nitrobacteraceae; genus Bradyrhizobium; species Bradyrhizobium sp. ORS 285. The sequence continues at coordinate 7,255,114 of NZ_LT859959.1, read as the reverse complement.
GCGGCTGAAACAGCCCGAGCATCGTCATCGCAATTCCGACCAGCGCCAGCGCGCCGGAGGCCCAGGCCAGCACGATCATACCCGTGATGATCGTTGCCGACGCCAGCACGATGCCGATCTGGAAGGCGGCCGAGGCCAGTTCATAGTGATGATATTTCGCCGTCGCCTCGTCGCGCTCGTGCTCGGCGTGCTTGGCGCGTTCGGCGAGCTGCTCGCTGCCTTCGCCGGTCTCCGGCTCCGAGCGGTAACGCGCGGCATTCCTCTGCCAATCGTCGATCTGCTTCTGCAACGCCGCCTTGGCCGCGTCGTCCGGCAGCGCGGGGAGATTGAGCTTGCCCTGTTCGGCCGCGGTCTGCACCACCGTGCGCCGCACCGTCTTGGCCTGGAAGAACGCCCACAGGTTGGAGGCCTCGACGTTCTTGCTGATCGATTCGGTCTGCGCGCCCTTGCCGAGCGTTTCCGACAACGCCAGGAACAGCGCGATCACCGCGATCAGCAGGGCGATCTTCTTGTTCTCGCCCGAGGCGTGCTCGGCGTGCTCCGCATGCTCCATGCTCTCATGTGCGCTCATCTGTTCCCCTCCGGATCAAGCGGGGAACGATTGCCGGAAGGCTGATGGTCGCGCAAGGGAAACGATGTGACGAAACCGTGTCAGCGCCGCGGATGCGCCGATGCGTAGACCTGCAGCAGCCGTTCAGAATCGATGCCGGTATAGATTTGCGTCGTCGACAGCGAGGCGTGGCCCAGCAGCTCCTGGATCGCGCGCAGATCGCCGCCGCGTGACAACAGGTGCGTCGCAAAGGAATGGCGCAGCGCGTGCGGCGTGGCGCTGTCCGGCAGGCCGAGCGCGCCGCGCAGCCGCTCCATCGCGAGCTGGATGATGCGCGGGCTGAGCGGGCCGCCCTTGGCGCCGAGAAACATCGGTCCGTCAGCGGGCAGAGGGTAGGGGCAGAGCCGGGCGTACTCATCGATGAGTGCGAGCACGTTCTGTAGCACCGGCACCATGCGGGTCTTGTTGCCCTTGCCGGTCACGATCAGCACGTCGCCTTCGCCGGGACGCGGTACCTCGCGCCGCTTCAGGCCGAGCGCCTCGGAGATGCGCAGGCCCGAGCCATAGAGCAGGGCCATGACGGCGGCGTCGCGCGCCAGCACCCAGGTTTCTCGGGTCTCGCCGGCGCGCTCGTCGGCGTCAGTGAGCCGCTTGGCGGCATCCATCGGCAGCGGCTTCGGCAGGCTCTTGGCGATCTTCGGCGCGCGCACGCCGGAGAGCGCGCCGACCTTGCCCTGGCCCTCGCGCTCCAGGAAGCGGCCGAACGAGCGCAGGCCGGCCAAGGTCCGCATCAGCGAGCGCCCGGCGATGTCGTCGGCGCGGCGCATGGCCAGGAACGCTCTGACGTCGGCGGCTTCCAGCGCGGCGAAGCGCGCCAAGGTGACCGGCTCGCCCCAGTGCGTGCAGAGGAATTGCAGGCACTGCCGGAGGTCGCGCGCATAGGCCTCGACCGTCTTCGGCGACAGCCGCCGTTCACTCTTCAGATGCGCCAGCCACTGCATCATCGCGCGGACGACGCCGTCGTCGGCCCCGATGAGGTCGGGGAGCTCGGGCGCTCCGCTTGTGTCCTTTTCGATCGGACGCGTATGCTTTGCCATGTCGTGCTTGCCCGCGAAGAATTTTGCGTCCGATGGAGCGCATTCACCCTCAGCAGGCTCGGTCTGCGCCTCTCCCCGCGCGCGGGGAGAGGTCGGATTGCATCGTCAGATGCAATCCGGGTGAGGGGGCTCCCCGCGGGGACGGTGTACACCACCCGTGGGGCTGCCCCTCACCCCAACCCTCTCCCCGTGAAGAACGGGGAGAGGGAGCGCAGCGGCGCTCGCGGCGATAGGCTCGATCTCAACTCGTCGAGTCAGATATATCGCATCCCCGACCTTTACCGTTCGCTAACTTTGCCGGGCGGCTTTCGCTTCCATCCGAGCAAGGCTATCTCCGCCCTCATGAACCGCCCGACCGATCTCTTTCCAGGTGCCACCAGCACGGCCGGCGTGGTCGACGTGCTGGTTCCGGTCGCGCTCGATCACACCTATTCGTATCGCGTGCCGCGCGGCATGGTCTTGAAGCCGGGCGATGTCGTCGGCGTGCCGCTGGGGCCGCGCGAGGTGCTGGCGGTGGTGTGGGCGGAGAATCCCAATCCCGATCCGCGCCTGCACAACCGACTGAAGGACGTCAGCGAGAAGCTCGACGTGCCGCCGCTCAAGCCGGAGCTGCGGTCGCTGGTCGACTGGGTGGCCAATTACACGCTGTCGCCGCGCGGCATGGTGCTGCGGATGTGCCTGCGCATGGGCGAGCATCTCGGCCCGGAGCGCGTGCGCCTCGGCGTGCGGCTGGTCGGCGAGCCGCCGAAGCGGCTGACGCCGGCGCGGCGGCGGGTGATCGACGCGGTGTCGGATGGCCTGCTGCACGGCAAGTCCGACCTCGTCCGCGAGATCGGCGTCTCCGGCAGTGTGATCGACGGCCTGGTCGACGAGGGCACGTTGACCGTCGAGGCGATGCCCCGCGCGCTGCCGCCGCCGACGCCGGACCCGTCGTTCGCCCAACCGGAGTTTTTCGACGCCCAGCTGGCCGGCGTTGAGGCGATGCGGGCCTTGGCCGCCGATGGGGGCTTCCAGGTCGCGCTGCTCGACGGCGTGACCGGCTCCGGCAAGACCGAGGTGTATTTCGAGGCCGTGGCCGAAACCGTCCGCCGCGGCCGGCAGTCGCTGATCCTGATGCCGGAAATCGCGCTCACGGGGCAATTCCTAGATCGCTTCTCGCGCCGCTTCGGCGTGCGTCCCTTGGAATGGCATTCCGAGCTGACGCCGCGCACGCGCCAGCGCAATTGGGCGGCGATCGCCGCCGGCGAGGCGCCTGTGGTGGTCGGCGCGCGCTCGGCGCTGTTTCTGCCCTATGCCGATCTCGGCCTCGTCGTGGTCGATGAGGAGCACGACCAGGCCTACAAGCAGGACGAGGGCGCGCATTATCACGCTCGCGACATGGCGGTGGTGCGCGGCCACATCGCCAAATTCCCCGTCGTGTTGGCCTCGGCGACGCCCTCGGTCGAGACTGAGGTGAATGCCCGCAAGGGCCGCTACCAGCGCGTGGCGCTGCCGTCGCGCTTCGGCGGCCAGCACATGCCGCATATCGAAGCGATCGATCTGCGCCGCGAGCCGCCGCCGCGCGGCCGCTACATCTCGCCGCGGCTCGCGGGCCATATCCGCACCGCGATCGAGCGTGGAGAGCAGGCGCTGCTGTTCCTGAACCGCCGCGGCTATGCGCCGCTGACCTTGTGCCGCGGCTGCGGCCATCGCTTTGCCTGCACCATCTGTGACGCCTGGCTGGTCGATCACCGCTTCCGCCAGCGGCTGGTCTGCCATCACTGCGGCTTCTCGATGCCGCGGCCGATCGCCTGCCCGAACTGCTTCGCCGAGGAGACGCTGGTCGCCGTCGGCCCTGGCGTCGAGCGACTGCAGGAGGAAGCCGTGGCGCTGTTTCCGGATGCGCGCAGCATGGTGCTGTCCAGTGATCTGATCACCTCGATCGAGACCATGCGCGCCGAGCTGACCGAGATCGCGGAAGGCAAGGTCGACCTCATCATCGGCACCCAGCTCGTCGCCAAGGGCCACAACTTCCCGCGGCTCAATCTGGTCGGCGTGGTCGATGCCGATCTCGGCCTCGGCAATGGCGACCCGCGCGCCGCCGAGCGCACCTGGCAGCTGCTGAACCAGGTGATCGGCCGCGCCGGCCGCGAGCAGGGCAGGGGACGGGGTTATCTCCAGACCCACCAGCCCGAGCATCCCGTGATGAAGGCTCTGATCGCCTGCGACCGCGAGGCCTTCTACACCAGCGAGATCGAGGCGCGCGAACGCACCGGCTATCCGCCGTTCGGACGGCTGGCGAGCCTGATCATCTCGGCAGGAGACCGGCCCACGGCCGAAGGGTTTGCAAGGCGGCTGGTCGCGTCAGCTCCGCGGGAGGAGGGCGTGCTGCTGCTAGGCCCGGCCGAGGCGCCGCTGGCCGTCATCAAGGGGCGCTACCGTTTCCGGCTGCTGCTCAAATCGGCGCGCAATTTCGATCTGTCGGATTATTTGCGCCACTGGCTGGCGCACGCCGAGAAGCCCAAGGGCAATCTCAAGCTCGAGGTCGATGTCGACCCGCAGAGCTTCTTGTAGCGCAAGGCACGTTCTATCCACCGTCATTGCGAGCGCAGCGACGTGTCCGCCGTAGCTCGAAGAGCAAAGGCGGAAGCAATCCAGGGGCCGGGTTGGGACTCTGGATTGCTTCGTCGCTTCGCTCCTCGCAATGACGAGAGGAGAGGTCTTGGGATCTTACGACACGACCTCGGCCGTGACGCGGCCGACGCCGGAGCGGGTCAGGCCGATGGCGCGGGCGGCGCCGGTCGAGAGGTCGAGCACGCGGCCGCGGATGAACGGGCCACGATCATTGACGGTCACGATGACGCTGTTGCCGCCATGGGTGACGCGCAGCTTGGTGCCGAACGGCAGCGAGCGGTGGGCGCAGGTCATGGCGTTGGCGTTCATGCGCTGACCGGAGGCGGTGCGGCTGCCGGACTCGTTGCCGTAGTACGACGCCATCCCGGAGAAGCTGCGGCCGGTGCCGGAGGTCGGCGCGACCGAGGCGTTGGAATTCATCCAGGACGAGTTGTTCGACCAGCCGTTCGAAAACGAATCTGCCGCGGGCTGAGCGGCCTGTCGCGCGCTGTGGTGATGGTGGTGGCGCGCATGATGATGATGGTGATGCCTGGAGCGGGCCGAGGCTTCGGTGGTGGTGCCGCCGACGATCAGAGTCACTGCAACGGCGAGCGCGGTACGCGAGCCGGCGATCTTGCCAGCCGAGAGGTTCTTCAGTTTCAGCATCTATGTCCCTCGAAACAGTATTGCTGCGTTCTGCAGCCAGTGGACCCCCGTCAGGTGTTGAGGCGCGCGCCGTTTGCTGGCGCAATGAGGCACGAATGGGGCAGTAGAAATTGTTCCGTTCGTCGCGGATTATCTTAGGACTGGCGTCGTACATCACGGAAAATTCCGTAATCCGACAGTTTAACACTTCATTAACTTTTCATTACTTGCGACTACTGTTGAGTTAAGTTCTCATTGAGCTTGATAGCCTCTTGACAAGTAATCTTGCTGGAAACGGGCGATCCGCGCCCAACCCTACCCCAGCACCATGCAAGGCCAAACCGGCATAGCGGCCATGCAGCAACAGTTGGAACAGACTTGAGGGGCGGCGGTATCGCAATCGGGTCCGTTGGACCCCATGAGGAGGAGCCAATTCCCCGCCCGCGCCGTGCGCTTGCGCCGCGGCAACAACGTGCCGAATAGCGGGCCAGCGCTTGTTGCGGCTGCGCGTACGCTATGTTAGCAAAGCGCCGCTTTTCGTGATCAAGCCGCTCCCGCGGCGATCGAAAATCAAAGTCCTGCTTGAATTCCAAGGGCTTAACTGGTTTGCACCGCAGCGGTGCGCCGGTTTCCCTCTTGTGGGTTGGGCACTTATATAAAGAGCGCGCCTGTGGCTGCTGAAGATCCCTCCGTATCCGGTGTGTCCGGTCGTTACGCGACGGCCCTGTTTGAGCTGGCCCGTGACGAAAAGTCCGTCGATGCGGTTAAGGCCGATCTCGACAAGTTCAATGCCCTTCTCGATGAGAGCGCTGACCTGAAGCGTCTTGTCCGCAGCCCGGTGTTCGGCGCGGACACGCAGCTCAAGGCGCTCAATGCCGTGCTCGACAAGGCCGGCATCGGCGGCGTCGCCGCGAATGTCCTGCGGGTGCTGACCAAGAACCGTCGCCTGTTCGCAGTTGCCGACGTGATCCGCGCCTTCAACGCGCTGGTCGCCAAATATAAGGGAGAGGCCACGGCGGACGTCGTCGTCGCCGAGTCGCTCTCCGACAAGAATCTCGACGCCTTGAAGGCCTCACTGAAGACGGTGACCGGCAAGGACGTTGCGCTCAACGTGAAGGTGGATCCAGCGATCATCGGCGGGCTTGTCGTCAAGCTCGGCAGCCGGATGATCGACAGTTCGCTTCGCACCAAACTCAACTCGATCAAGCACGCGATGAAAGAGGCAGGCTGATGGACATCCGCGCCGCGGAAATTTCCGCGATCCTCAAGGACCAGATCAAGAATTTCGGGCAGGAAGCCGAAGTCACCGAAGTCGGGCAGGTGCTGTCCGTCGGTGACGGTATCGCCCGCGTCTACGGTCTCGACAACGTCCAGGCCGGTGAAATGGTCGAGTTCGAGAACGGCACCCGCGGCATGGCGCTGAACCTCGAGACCGACAACGTCGGCGTCGTCATCTTCGGTGCCGACCGCGAGATCAAGGAAGGCCAAACCGTCAAGCGCACCCGCGCCATCGTGGACGCGCCGGTCGGCAAGGGCCTGCTCGGCCGCGTCGTCGACGCTCTCGGCAACCCGATCGACGGCAAAGGCCCGATCCAGTTCACCGAGCGCAAGCGCGTCGACGTCAAGGCGCCCGGCATCATTCCGCGCAAGTCGGTCAACGAGCCGATGGCCACCGGCCTGAAGGCGATCGACGCCCTGATCCCGATCGGCCGCGGCCAGCGCGAGCTGATCATTGGCGACCGCCAGACCGGCAAGACCGCGATCGCGCTCGACACCATCCTGAACCAGAAGCCGCTCAACGCGCAGCCCGACGAGAAGATCAAGCTGTACTGCGTCTACGTGGCCGTCGGTCAGAAGCGTTCGACCGTCGCCCAGTTCGTGAAGGTCCTGGAAGAGCAGGGCGCGCTGGAATACTCGATCGTGGTCGCCGCGACCGCGTCCGATCCGGCCCCGATGCAGTACCTGGCGCCGTTCACCGGCTGCACCATGGGCGAGTACTTCCGCGACAACGGCATGCACGCCGTCATCATCTATGACGACCTCTCCAAGCAGGCCGTCGCCTACCGCCAGATGTCGCTGCTGCTGCGCCGTCCGCCGGGCCGCGAAGCCTATCCGGGCGACGTGTTCTACCTGCACTCCCGCCTGCTCGAGCGCGCCGCCAAGCTGAACGAGACCCAGGGTGCCGGCTCGCTGACCGCCCTGCCGGTCATCGAAACCCAGGCCAACGACGTGTCGGCCTACATCCCGACCAACGTCATCTCGATCACCGACGGCCAGATCTTCCTGGAGACCGACCTGTTCTTCCAGGGCATCCGTCCCGCGGTGAACGTCGGTCTGTCGGTGTCGCGCGTCGGCTCGTCGGCGCAGACCAAGGCGATGAAGAAGGTCGCCGGCAAGATCAAGGGCGAGCTGGCGCAGTACCGCGAGATGGCGGCCTTCGCGCAGTTCGGCTCCGACCTCGACGCCGCGACCCAGCGCCTGCTGAACCGCGGTTCGCGCCTGACCGAGCTCCTGAAGCAGCCGCAGTTCTCGCCGCTGAAGATGGAAGAGCAGGTCTGTGTGATCTGGGCCGGCACCAACGGCTATCTCGACGGTCTCCCGCTGAACAAGGTTCGTGCGTTCGAGGACGGTCTGCTGTCGCTGCTGCGCGGCAAGCACGCTGATCTCTTGAACACGATCCGCGATACGCGCGATCTGTCGGACGACAGCGCGGCCAAGCTGAAGGCTGCGGTCGAAGGCTTCGCCAAGACCTTCTCCTGATCTGATCGGGAGGCGGTGGCCGGGTGACCGGCCACCCCACGTCTTTCCGACGTGGATCAAGACGTCACGCCAGGCGCACGGCCTGGCGCTTAGGATTTAGATGGGTTGAGCGGCCGGGTCCTTTCGTGATCGGTCGCCGGGGTGAGCTAAACGAGCCATGGCGTCACTGAAAGATATGCGGGTCCGCATCGCCTCGACCAAGGCGACGCAGAAGATCACCAAGGCCATGCAGATGGTCGCGGCCTCCAAGCTGCGCCGCGCGCAGCTCGCGGCCGAGGCGGCGCGTCCCTATGCCGAGAAGATGGACGCGGTCATCTCGAACATCGCGGCGGCTTCCGCCGGCTCGCCGGCGAGCTCGAAGCTGCTGGCCGGCACCGGGCGCGACCAGGTTCACCTGCTGCTGGTCTGCACCGGCGAGCGTGGCCTGTCCGGCGCGTTCAACTCGTCGATCGTGCGTCTGGCCCGCGAGCGCGCGCTGGCCCTGATGAACCAGGGCAAGGAAGTGAAGTTCTTCTGCGTCGGCCGCAAGGGCTACGAGCAGCTCCGCCGCCAGTTCGAGAAGCAGATCATCGCCCATGTTGACCTGCGCTCGGTGCGCCAGATCGGCTTCGTCAATGCCGAGGACATCGCCAAGCAGGTGATCGCCCGCTTCGATGCCGGCGAGTTCGACGTCTGCACGCTGTTCTATTCGCGCTTCAAGTCGGTGATCGCCCAGATCCCGACCGCCCAGCAGATCATTCCGCTGGTGGTCGAGGCGCCCGCTGCCAACGCCGCGCCGGTCGCGCTCTACGAGTACGAGCCGGAGGAGGACGAGATCCTGTCCTCGCTGCTGCCGCGCAACGTCGGCGTCCAGATCTTCCGCGCGCTGCTCGAGAACAACGCCTCGTTCTACGGCGCGCAGATGTCGGCGATGGACAACGCCACCCGCAACGCCGGTGAGATGATCCGCAAGCAGACGCTGGTCTACAACCGCACGCGTCAGGCGATGATCACCAAGGAACTGATCGAAATCATTTCGGGTGCCGAGGCGGTCTAACCGTTCAGCGCCCGCCGGAAGCAACCACGTTCAAGTTTCGCGGTCGATCAGGCCGCAGCCCAGAATTCGGATCGTAAGGAGAGAGATGAGATGGCTACCGCAGCCAACCAGATCGGTCGCGTCACCCAGGTGATCGGCGCTGTCGTCGACGTTCAGTTCGAAGGTCACCTGCCCGCAATTCTCAACTCGCTGGAAACGAAGAACGGCGGCAACCGCCTCGTGCTCGAGGTTGCGCAGCATCTCGGCGAGTCCACCGTGCGCGCGATCGCGATGGACACCACGGAAGGTCTCGTGCGCGGTCAGGAAGTGACCGACACCGGCGCTCCGATCCGCGTTCCCGTCGGCGAAGGCACGCTCGGCCGCATCATCAACGTGATCGGCGAGCCGATCGACGAAGCCGGCCCGGTCAAGGCCGACAACGTCCGCGCCATCCACCAGGAAGCGCCGACCTACACCGACCAGTCGACCGAGGCTGAAATCCTCGTCACCGGCATCAAGGTCGTGGACCTGCTGGCTCCCTACGCCAAGGGCGGCAAGATCGGCCTGTTCGGCGGCGCCGGCGTCGGCAAGACCGTGCTGATTCAGGAGCTGATCAACAACGTCGCCAAGGCGCACGGTGGTTACTCGGTGTTCGCCGGCGTGGGCGAGCGTACCCGCGAGGGCAACGACCTCTATCACGAGTTCATCGAGTCCAAGGTCAACGCCGATCCGCACAACCCGGATCCGAGCGTGAAGTCGAAGTGCGCGCTGGTGTTCGGCCAGATGAACGAGCCGCCGGGCGCCCGCGCCCGCGTCGCGCTCACCGGTCTGACCATCGCGGAAGACTTCCGCGACAAGGGCCAGGACGTGCTGTTCTTCGTCGACAACATCTTCCGCTTCACCCAGGCCGGCTCGGAAGTGTCGGCGCTGCTCGGCCGTATTCCTTCGGCGGTGGGTTATCAGCCGACGCTCGCCACCGACATGGGCGCGCTGCAGGAGCGCATCACCACCACGACCAAGGGCTCGATCACCTCGGTGCAGGCCATCTACGTGCCGGCCGACGACTTGACCGACCCGGCGCCGGCGACCTCGTTCGCCCACTTGGACGCGACCACGACGCTGTCGCGCTCGATCGCCGAGAAGGGCATCTATCCGGCCGTTGACCCGCTCGACTCGACCTCGCGCATGCTCTCCCCGCTGGTCGTCGGCGAGGAGCACTACGCGGTCGCCCGTCAGGTGCAGCAGGTGCTCCAGCGCTACAAGGCGCTGCAGGACATCATCGCCATCCTGGGCATGGACGAGCTCTCGGAAGAGGACAAGCTGACGGTGGCGCGCGCCCGCAAGGTCGAGCGCTTCATGTCGCAGCCGTTCCACGTCGCCGAGATCTTCACCGGTTCGCCGGGCAAGTTCGTCGAGCTCGCCGACACCATCAAGGGCTTCAAGGGCCTGGTGGAAGGCAAGTATGACCACCTGCCGGAGGCTGCCTTCTACATGGTCGGCACCATCGAAGAGGCGGTCGAGAAGGGCAAGAAGCTGGCCGCCGAGGCGGCCTAAGCGGATGGCGAATCGGGAGTAGCGAATAGGACTATTCGCTGCTCCCTTCGCAACTCGCTCGTCGCCACTCGCTATCAGCAGGTTTTCTCATGGCTACTTTCCACTTCGATCTCGTCTCGCCGGAAAAGATCGCCTTCTCGGGCGAGGTCGACCAGGTCGACGTGCCCGGCGAGCAGGGTGATTTCGGCGTGCTGGCCGGCCACGCACCGTTCGTCGCCACCTTGCGCCCAGGCATCCTGACGGTCACGACCGGCGGCTCGCAGCAGAAGATCATCGTGCTCGGCGGCCTCGCCGAGATCTCGGAGAAGGGTCTCACCATCCTCGCCGACGTCGCGACGTCGCTGAAGGAGCTGGATCAGACCGCCTTTGCCGCCGAGATCTCCGGCATGGAAGCCAAGCTGAACGAGAAGCAGGGCAACGAACTCGATCGGGCGATCGAGCGGCTCGATCACTTCAAGACGATCCAGCAGCAGCTCAACACGACGGCGCTGCACTGATCGGTCAGCTGTATCTGAACGAATGTTCATGGCCGGGCTCAGCCCGGCCATTTTCGTTTGGCGGTTCGAACGCGCCGCGTCTCGCGATGACTACTTCAAGGGATGCGGGTTGCGTGCTGATAGATCTGATTGCATGCTCCCGGCCGTTCGAGCGGGCGTGGTGACATGGCAGAGCAGACCGTTTTGAAGCGCAAGATCGCGGCGATCTTCGCCGCCGATATCGCCGGCTACTCGCGCCTTGTTGCAGAGGACGAGGAAGAGACGCTGCGGCGTCTCGCTGCGTACCGCGAAGTCGTCGACGACTTCATCGCGCGCGCCGGCGGCCGCATCTTCAACACCGCTGGCGATGCCGTGCTCGCGGAGTTCCCGAGCGCGGTCGAGGCCGTGCGCTGCGCCATCGACATCCAGGAGAGCCTGCGGACGCGCAACATGGCGTTTCCGCCGAACCGGCAGATGAGCTACCGCATCGGCATCACCATCGGCGATGTCGTCGAGCGCGACGGCGATCTGCTCGGCGACGGCGTCAACATTGCAGCCAGGCTCGAGGGACTCGCCGATGTCGGCGGCATCTGCATCTCGCGCGCGGTGCATGAGCAGGTTGCCAACAAGCTGTCGGTGCAGTTCGCCGATATGGGCGCGCGCGAGGTGAAGAACATCCCGACCCCGGTGCATGCCTTTCGTGTGGCCATGCGTCGCGAGGACGGCACCTACGCGCCGGTGCCGAAGAAGGCGGGCCGGCTGGGCGGCGTGCGACGCCTGCTGCTCGCGGCGGCCGCGACCGCCGGTGCGCTGGTCGCGATCGCTGCCGGGACGTCCTTCTATCTCGATTACCGCGACGCCAAGCCTGCGCAGCGCGACGCGGCCAAGGCCGCGGCTGAAGCGCTGGCGCGGCTGTCCGCCAAGCCGGCGTCGCCGGGCGCGGCCTCGTCAACTCCTGCATCGACGCCTACGGCGGCCGGGCAACCCAGCCCGGCGCCTTTAGTATCGCAGCCCGCACCCTCACCATCGACGACGACGGCCGCGACCGAGAAGTTCGCCCCCGACGCCGTGCCGTTCGTCAGCGAGCGTACCCGCATCGCGCTTGCGCGCGACTATGCCCCGGCTCCGGCACACAAGGCCTTCGCGACCACCATCAACGGCGTCAGCGCCTATGTCACCGGACAGGCCAGCGAGGAGGCCGCGAAGACAGCGGCGCTGGAGCAGTGCCAGCAGCGGGCCGAAGCCTCGAACGGCCCGCGCAAATGCGAGCTCTATGCCGTTGGCGACGACGTCGTCTACGCCCATAGCAGGCCGCCTTTGCCGGCCCAGCCCTGGGTGCGTCACGACCCGCTCACAGAGCGGGCCTTCAGTGCGTCGGACATGCCGCTGATTCGTGATACCGGTCGCGACCGCCTGGCGGCGAATTACGGCCCCGCACGGCGCACCAAGGCGATCGCGCTCGGGCCGGGCGGACAGTTCTTCTTCAGCGTCGGCGGCGAGCTGGTCGACGACGTGGTCCGGCGCAATCTCGAGGCCTGCGGCGCGCAGGCCGGAACCGCCTGCATCATCGTGGCGCTGGACGATACGTTCGTGGTGCCGGTGCCGACGGTGATGAAGGCGACCGGCTTCTTCCACGTCGCCAGCCACACGGCGATCGCAGCCGAGTCCCGCGATGAGGTCGCGCGCCGTCTCGCCGCCGCAAGCTCGGGTTGGAATGCGATCGCGGTCGGAACATCAGGCCATCCCGGCTACGGCCTGAACGGCGATCGTGAGGAGACCGCCATCGGCGGCGCGCTGGCCGATTGCGCCACGCGCGATCAGGATTGCCGCGTCATTGCGATCGGCCCGTTCACGGTCGAGGATAATTAGTCCGGCAGACAATCGGTGCTCGTGATGCGCCCTCTCCCCTTGTGGGAGAGGGCATGTAGGACAGTTCGGCAAGCTCGGTTGGGTGAGGGGTTCTCTCCGCGGATGGCGCTCGTGGAGAGAACCCCTCACCCGACCGCGTTCGCCGACAGGCCTCACATGCCCTCTCCCACAAGGAGGGCTTTGCGCAAAGAGGTGATTGAGGCTGATCTAGCCTCGTGGGCTTTTTTGAAGGCGGTCGGCCTCTGTCGTTTGGCCGAGACCGGCTGCTATGGCGGCATTCTGCGTGCCCATCCCCATGATTTTTCATCCGCAGGCATGCCTCTCCCGTGGTGAGGATAGGATACCCGCGACGCGACGTAGATTGTAGGCACAGCAAGCAAGAACAACCTGGACCTTGTTGCGCGTGTAATTGAAGAAGCGCATGCGCCGCAGACCATATTGTTCCTTGAGAACCGCATAGGGTCTTTCAACCTCTGCGCGCACCTTTGCGATCAATTTATTGCGCTGCTTTTGCCGGGCTGTAAGTGCGTGATGCTTGTTCGCCCGGTGCATCAAACGGTCCTTGATGCCAGCCTTCTTCAGGCGCGCATGCCGGCGATGGGTGTAGTAAGCCTGATCGCCATAAACCGCTTTCTCGTCACCGCAGAACAGCCGATCCGCGGGCTTGGTGTCCGTGACCGAGGCATCCGTCATATGAATGCGGCGAATGATCGTGTGACCCGCATCCACGCCGGTGTGGATCTTATAGCCGAACACGCTCTTTTTGCCTTTCTTTCCCCACTTCGCATCGGGGTCGACAGAGGGCTTTGGCGAGGTCTCCTCTCGCTCTTTGGACGCTTTTCGAGGCGGTCTCGCACGAGCCGGAATCAATGAGGCATCCACGAGGGTGCCCTGCTTCAAGATCAGATGCTTGGCTTCGAACTGACGGTTGATCTCCTCGAATATCTTCTCAATCAGTCCATCCTTGGCAAGTTCCTGCCTGAACCGCCACAGCGTGGTGTGATCCGGCGTGCGGTCGTGCAGGCTGAGGCCGACAAAGCGACGGAACGACAGACGGTCCGCAATGGCAGCTTCCAGCGCCGGATCGGACAAATTGTGCCAGATTCCGGCGAGCAAACACCGCAGCAGGACCTCCGCCGGATAGCTGCTGTTACCAGCGCCGTCGCCACCTCGCTTGCCGAGCAGCGACCGCAACGGCGCCCAGTCCACCACAGCGCCGACTTCGTCCAGGATGCTGCTTCGCGACTTACGAACCAAGCTGTCCGCCAGGCTCATCTGTCCGACATTGCGCTCGACCATGATTTTCGCCCCGACTCACGATAAAATCATCGAATCACGAAGCTGCAATTGCGCAAAGCCCTAACAAGGGGAGAGGGCGCTGCATCTGGCAGCGCGCCGATCATTTCCTCGTACTTGGTTCACTCACTTCGTATCTTGTACTCGCCTTGTACTTTATCCACTTATCCCGCCAGATGCGCAAACGCCTCTGCCACCGCGCGGTACACCTCGCGCCGGAATGGCACCACCAGCTCCGGCACGCGTGCCAGCCGCTCCCAGCGCCACGCGTCGAATTCGGCCGGCTGGCCGTTGCGCGGCGTCACCGGGTCGATGTCGGCCTCGCGGCCCGTGAAGCGCATCGCGAACCATTTCTGGCGCTGGCCGCGAAAGCCCGCGAGCCGGTGGTTCGGATCCGTGAACGGCGGAAATTCGTAGGTCAGCCAATCGCTCTCGGCGAGGATGTCGGCGTCGCGGATGCCAGTCTCCTCCCACAGCTCGCGCCGCGCCGCCGCCTGCAGGTCCTCGCCCGGATCGATGCCGCCCTGCGGCATCTGCCATTCCAGGCCGGGCAGCACGATTTCCGGTCCATCGTCGCGGAAGCGGCGCCCGAGGAAGACGAGGCCTTCGGCATTGAGCAGCGCGATGCCGACGTTCGGGCGATAGGGTCTGGTTTCGGTCATGCTCGCATCCGGGGGACTTCGTCACGCATAGCAACGCAGCGTCGCGGCGTTGTCGCGACGGATCTGCAGAGATTCTTTGCAGTGCAAGCGTATGGCACGGTTTGGCCCGCGCGTCGCGAGGCGCCCGCGAGAGCTGATCAGGTGCCGGCGAGAGGCGTGAATTCCTTGACCACGCGCTCATAGACCGGCCTTTTGAACGGCACGATCAGCGTGGGCAGGTTCTGCATCGGCTCCCAGCGCCAGGTGATGAACTCGGCCTTGTGGTGGCCGCCGCCGGGACGCTCGACGTCGATCTCGGCGTCCTTGCCGGTGAAGCGCAGCGCGAACCATTTCTGGCGCTGGCCGCGATAGCGGCCCTTCCACGCCCGGCCGGCGACGGTGCGGGGAATGTCGTACGTCAGCCAGTCGTCGATCTCGGCCAGCTTCTCGACCGAGCGGACGCTGGTCTCCTCATACAGCTCGCGCTTGGCGGCTTCCCAGGCGTCCTCGCCCGGATCGACGCCGCCCTGCGGCATCTGCCAGACATGGGTGTCGTCGACATGCTCGATGCCGCCGGCACGGCGACCGATGAACACCAGCCCTTCCGAGTTGATCAGCGCGATGCCGACGCAGGTGCGGTAGGGCAGGTCCTCGTAGCGCGTCATTCCGTCTCGGCCTTCCTGCGGTGCCCCGGCGCATCGTCGCGCAGGCCCCGCCTCACGTCGCCGTCACGGCGGCGAACGCGCGTTCAGTTCGATTTTGATTTGAGCATCGCGGTTGTCAATGGCACCAGCAGAATGCCCTTGCGATCGAGTCCCTTGATCCAGGTCCCGATGCGGTCGATGGAGACCGGCAGCGCCGAGGCCGTGCCGACGGCGACCCCGCGCTCCTTGGCGAGGCTCTCCAGCTTGGCCAGCGCATTGTCGATTTCGACCGAGGTCGGCACCGCGTCGATGGCGACGTCGCCTTTGGCAAAGGGCATCGCGCGGCCCGTGGCGAGCGACGCAGCCACGCTGCGCGGCGCCGCGCCATCGTCGAACAGCGCCAGCCCGCGCTTGGCGGCCTCGTTCACGATCGGCTGCATCGCCGCCTCAGTTGCGACGAAGCGCGCGCCCATGAAATTGCCGATGCCGACATAACCCTGCAACCGGCTCATATGCCAGAACAGGCGGTCGATGTTCTGGTCGGGTCCGAGCGTCGCGAGCAGCGTCTGCGGTCCGGGGTCGTTGTCGGGATAGTCGTAGGGCTCCATCGGTACCTGCAGCAGGATCTCGTGGCGCTGCGCCCGGGCCCGTTCGGCCAGCTTGGTCGGATCGGATCCGTAGGGCGTGAAGGCCAGGGTCACCGCCGGGGGCAGTTTCATGATCGCATCGACGGTCTTGGCGGCGCCGACGCCGAGCCCGCCGATCACGATCGCGACCGCCGGCATCCGCGCCGCCTTGGCGCGGTCGGCGTCCGCCGCATAGGCCGTGAACGGCTTCAACCCGTCGGCCATCACCGGGATCACGCCGTAGCGGGACTTTTCGAGGAGGCGCGGATCGACGCCGGGCATCTGGCTGGCCGGAGCGGTGGATCCTGGTTCGGCAGCGTCGCCTCCGGTGCCGATCGCGACTTCCTGGCGGGCGCCGCTGGAGCCGTCGATGATGGTGATCGTCTTGCGCTCGCCCTCGGGCTTGGCTGCCGCCGCACCATGCTCGGCTTTTGCGTCGGGCTTGGTCTCGGGCTTTGCCGCCTTGTCGTCAGGCTTGGCGCCCTCATTGATGGCGACCCGGGCGACAGGCTCGCCGCCGAGCGGATTATCGCTGAACATGGCGAAGCCGCCGAACACGACCAGGAACAGGCCGAGCAGCATGGCAAGGGCCTGCAGCGCCGTGAAGGGAAGCCGAATGCGGCGCCTGCGACGCTTTTCCGTCTGCCCGAGCGGGGCGCTCAGCTCATCGGCCGTCTCTGTCATCGAAATTCCCGAATCAATCGGGTCAACGATACCACGGCGTGGATTCGGGTGCAGGCGCAGTGTCCGCAAGCCCGTAGATCGGCGGAGCCCCGGCAGGCCTCCCCTAAAGCAAAGGGCGGCCCGAAGGCCGCCCTTGAAATCGGATATTCGTCCGCTGCTGAGTTCGCAGGCTTAGTTGGCTGCTTTGGCTGGCTTGTCGGCAGCAGCCTTTTCGGTCGGCGCGGGCGTATTGGCGCTGTTCTTGATGCCGTGCAGCAGGTCCGCCGCCATCTTGAGCGCCTTGTCGTCCTTGGCATCCGGCGGCACGTAGGACTGCGAGCCGGTCTTCTCGTCGCCGTCGTTCTTGAGGTGGCCGCGCAGCGAAGCCTCGCCCTTGGTGTCGGTGCGCGACTTCAGCTCCTCGGGCACGTCCTGCAGGACTTCGATGTCGGGCACGATGCCCTTGGCCTGGATCGACTTGCCGGACGGCGTGTAGTAGCGCGCGGTGGTCAGGCGCAGCGCGCCGTTGCCGGCGCCGAGCGGGATGATGGTCTGCACCGAGCCCTTGCCGAACGAGCGCGTGCCGACCAGGGTCGCGCGCTTGTGGTCTTGCAGTGCGCCCGCCACGATCTCCGAGGCCGAAGCCGAGCCGCCGTTGATCAGCACGATGACCGGCTTGCCCTTGGTGAGGTCGCCGGCATGCGCCGAGCGGCGCTGCGTCTCCTCGGCATTGCGGCCGCGGGTCGACACGATCTCGCCGCGCTCCAGGAACGCATCCGACACCGTCACGGCCTCTTCGAGCAGGCCGCCCGGGTTGTTGCGCAGGTCGATGATGTAGCCCTTGAGCTTGTCGCCGATCGAGCCCTGCAGATCCGCGATGCTCTTCTTCAAGCCTTCGGTGGTCTGCTCGTTGAAGGTGGTGATGCGGATATAGGCGATGTCGTCGCTCTCCGGGCGCGAGCGCACCGAGCGGACACGAATGTTGTCGCGGGTCAGCGTGACGTCGAGCGGATTGTCGGCGCCCTTGCGCATGACCTTCAGCTTGATCTTGGTGCCAACCGGACCGCGCATCTTCTCGACGGCCTGGTTGAGGGTCAGGCCCTGCACGGCTTCGTCGTCGAGATTGGTGATGATGTCGTTGGCCTGGATGCCGGCCTTGGACGCCGGCGTATCGTCGATCGGCGACACCACCTTGATCAGGCCGTCCTCCATCGTGACCTCGATGCCGAGGCCGCCGAACTCGCCGCGGGTCTGCACCTGCATGTCACGGAAGCTCTTCGCATCCATGTAGCTCGAATGCGGATCGAGGCCGGAAAGCATGCCGCTGATCGCGGATTCGACGAGCTTCGAATCGTCGGGCTTCTCGACATAGTCGCTGCGCACCCGCTCGAACACGTCGCCGAACAGGTTGAGCTGGCGATAGGTATCGGAGGTCGCGGCGCGCGCGGTCGATCCCATCAACACCGCGCGCGGTTGCGACACGAACAGGGTCAGTGCCGCACCGGTGGCCGCGCTCAGGAGAATTACCGAAGTCTTACGCATCATCCGCGTACCTTTTCGCCTTCATTTGCGGCCCACCATGGGCCTGGATCGATTGGAGTGCCGTCCTTGCGGAACTCGACATAGAGCACTGGTTGACTCGCATTCGTTGCGAGAATGGAGGCGACTTGGGACGTTGTACCCATGGTCGCGACCGGCTCTCCCGTCTGAACAAACTGCCCGATGTTGACGGAAATGCGCTCCATCCCGGCGATCAGGACATGATACCCGCCACCGGCGTTGAGGATCAAGAGTTGTCCGTAGCTGCGGAAGGGGCCGGCATAAACAACCCAGCCATCACACGGGGTTGTGACCTGGGCGCCGGGCCGGGCTGCCAAAGAAATGCCTTTATCGGAACCGCCGGCGCCGTCTGACGCGCCGAATTCGCGAATCTTGTTGCCGTTGACCGGATAGGTCAGCATCCCCTTGGTCGAGGCGAACGCAATTGCCGGCGCCTTGCGCGCGGGGTTGCGCAGCGCATTTGCGTCCGGCTTGGCGTTGACCGGGACGCCCTGCAGGCTCGCCGTCGACGCGGCCTTGGCGGCGCTCTTGAGGTCGAGCTCCATGGTCGTGATCAGGCTCTGCAGCGAGTCGATCTGCTGGGCGAGCACGGCGGCGCGGGCGCTCTCCGCTTCCATGTCCTTTTCGGCGGAGGCCTGCTTGCGCTGGCGCTCCTCCACCAGGGCGGCAAGGCGGGTCTGGTCGGTCCTCAGCCTGTCGCGATCGCCGGCGAGCTTGTCGCGCTCGGAGGCAATGGTCTTGCGGATCGCGACGAGTTCGCCGAGATCGGTCGAGAGCTTTTCGGCACGGCCGCGCATCTCGGGAATCACCGAGCCCAGCAGCATGGCGGTACGCAGCGATTGCAGCGCGTCCTCGGGCCGGACCAGCAAGGCCGGCGGTGTGCGGCGGCCGGCGCGTTGCAGCGCGGCCAGCACCTCGATGATCTCCGTGCGCCGCGCCTCCAGCGAGGTGCGCAGGTCCTGCTCGCGGCCATCGAGCCCGCGCAGCCGGATTTCGGCCTCGCCGACGCGGGTCTCCACGGTGCGCACCTGCGCGGCGACGTCGATCAGCTGCTGATTGAGCTTGCCGCGATCCTCGCCGAGCGACGCGATGTCGGATTTGAGCCGCTCCTGCGCCTCGGCTGCGGCCTTTTGCGCGGCGCGCGCAGCCTCGAGCTCCTGTTCGCGCTGCTTGAGCTGCTCCGGCGTCGGCGGGTTTTGCGGTGTCGCGCCTGAGATCGACGGGCGAAGTCCGTTCTGCGCGACTGCCGGGATGACCGGCAGGGCGATCATCAGCGCGATTAGCGACGCGTGGCACGCCCGGCCGCGGCGGACGGACATCAAGGTGCGAATGGGAGGCCGCGCGGCGAACATCGAGGTCCTTATTGTGCTCCCATCGTCCCTGATTCAAGCGCGGTGATAGGGGTGGCCCGCCAGGATCGTAGCACTACGGTAAATTTGCTCGAGCAGCAGGACGCGGACGATCTGGTGCGGCCAGGTCGCGGCGCCGAAAGCAACCCCGAGCTTGGCTCTGCGCCGGAATTCCGGCGAAAGTCCGTCGGCGCCGCCGATCACGAAGACGGTCGCCGGGATGCCCTGGTCGCGCCAGCGGCCGAGATGGCCCGCAAAGGTTGTGCTGTCGATGTTCTGGCCCCGCTCGTCGAGGCAGACGACGGCGGCTTTGTCGGGGATGGCTGCGGCGATGGCCGCGGCCTCCTCGGCCATGCGGGTCGCTGCGTCGCGCGCGCGACTTTCCGGGATCTCATGGATGTCGAGGCCGCGAAAGCCGAGCTTGCGGCCGATGTCGTCGAAGCGCTCGCGGTAACGCTCCGCGAGCTCCCGCTCGGGACCCTGCTTCAATCGGCCGATGGCGACCACGATCAGGCGCATGCGCACGCCCTAGCACGTGCGCGTCGCGATTCGCACCGGCGCTGCCTTCGGCGGCCTAGACCGTCTTGGCCGGGTTCGGACCCTGCGTCCACAACCGCTCGAGGTTGTAGAACTCACGGACCTCGGGCCTGAACACGTGCACGATCACGTCGCCGGAATCGATCAGCACCCAATCGCAATTGGGCAGCCCCTCGACGTGGAGCTTCTTCGTTCCGGCTTCCTTCAGGCCTTTGGCGACGTTCTCCGCGATCGATCCGACGTGCCGGTTCGAGCGGCCCGTGGTGATGACCATGTAGTCGGAGTAAGCCGATTTGCCGTGAAGATCGATCGTGACCGTCTCCTCCGCCTTCATGTCCTCGAGGCGGGAGAGGATCGTGCGCAGAGTCTTATCCGCGTCAGGCTTGCCGGCGTCGGGTAAGGCCGCATCTTGGGTCGGAGTCTTACGCGCTGACTTGGCGGTAGCTGATTTCGTAGCCGCCGACTTGGTCGTCGTTGCCTTGGTCTTGGGTAAGGCCGACTGGGACAATACAGATGTGGTCAGGGACCATTCCTTTCACTGTATCGCAGGCCGAATCCGTACCGGCCTGCAGACCATACTAGGCATGTGGGGTTCTGGGTTTCAACAATCCAGTCCCCCGGCTGTCCGGTCCGGTATTCGCCTGAAACCCGCCTCGGACCAAGACGGGATTGGTCATTCCATGCACATCCAGTGCCGCCCGACCAGTCCGGGCGGATCTCAGAAAGACTTCCAGCTGCCGTCCGGGTTCCTCAGCCCGGTCGACGACAGGCTCATTTTCAAGCCCGTGAGGTAAACCCAGGCCGGCGCGGTGCGGTCCGCCAGCCGGCTGGCATCGGCCTCGGCAACGCGATACCGCGCGAGCGCGCGGGCCGCAGGCGCGTTCAGGGCACGGAAGCTGCGGGGCGGGCGATCGACCACGGCAATCGGCACCTGGGCCGCGATGTGCCGCCACTTCTGCCAGCGATGGAACTGCGCGAGATTGTCGGCGCCCATGATCCACACGAAGCGCAGGCGTGACGCACGCCGGCGCAGATAGTCGATGGTATCGGCAGTGTAGCGGGTGCCAATGACGGATTCGAGACAGCTGACCTCGATGCGCGGATCGGCGGCAACCTTGCGCGCCGCGGCGGCGCGTTCGGCCAGGGCATGCAGCCCACCATTGTCCTTGAGCGGATTGCCCGGCGTCACCAGCCACCATACGCGGTCGAGCTGCAGCCGCTTCAGCGCAAACAGGCTGATCGCACGGTGCGCTTGGTGCGGCGGATTGAACGAGCCGCCGAGCAGGCCGATGCGCATGCCGTCGCTGTAGGGCGGCAGCGTCTGGCGGACCGCGAGGCGCATGGCGGCGGCGTCGGTCACGTCTGTCACCGCCTGCTGCTCCCGCAACTCAACCACAGGGTGCGGCGGTCATGGCCGTGTCTGACCGGTGCCGTGAATGCGGTATTTGAAGCTAGTCAGCTGCTCGACCCCGACGGGCCCGCGTGCATGGAACTTGCCCGTGGCGATGCCAATTTCTGCGCCGAAGCCGAACTCGCCGCCATCGGCGAACTGCGTCGAGGCGTTGTGCAGCACGATCGCGGAGTCCACTTCATTGAGGAACTTGTCGGCGACAGCATCGTCCGCGGTGACGATCGCATCGGTGTGGTGCGAGCCGTGCGCGTGGATATGCGCGATCGCCCCGTCGACGCCATCGACCACCTTCGCGGCGATGATCGCGTCGAGATATTCGGTGTCCCAATCCTCGTTGCTGGCCGGCTTTACGCGTGCATCGGCTGCGCGCACGGCATCGTCGCCGCGCACCTCGCAGCCCGCGCCGATCAGCATTTCGACCAGCGGCTTGATCTTGTCCTGCGACGCCCGATCGATCAGCAGGGTCTCGGCGGCGCCGCAGACGCCGGTGCGGCGCATCTTCGCGTTCAGCACGATCGACTTCGCCATGTCGAGGTCGGCGGCGCCATCGACATAGACGTGGTTGACGCCTTCGAGATGCGCGAACACCGGCACGCGCGCCTCGGCCTCGACGCGCGCGACGAGGCTTTTTCCCCCGCGCGGCACGATCACATCGACTCCGCCGTTCAGGCCGGACAGCAGCAGGCCCACCGCGGCGCGGTCGCGCGTCGGCACCAGCGTGATCGCCGCGTCGGGCAGCCCGGCTTCGCGCAGGCCGTCGACCAGGCACTCATGGATCGCGCGGCAGGAGCGGAAAGAGTCCGAGCCGCCGCGCAGGATCACGGCATTGCCGGACTTCAGGCACAGCACGCCGGCATCGGCTGCGACGTTGGGGCGGCTCTCGAAGATCACGCCGATCACGCCGAGCGGCACCCGGACACGCTCGATCGTCATCCCGTTCGGCCGCTGCCAGCTCTCGGTGACCACGCCCACGGGATCGGCGACGCCGCGCACGACGGCGATGCCGTCGGCCATGCCGGCGACGCGCGCCGGCGTCAGAGTGAGACGGTCGACGAACGACGCCGCCATGCCGCCGGCCTTGGCCTCGGCGACATCCTCGGCATTGGCGGCAATGATCGCATCCGCGCGGGCACGGATCAGCCGCTCCATCGCCTCCAGCGCCCGGTTCTTCTGCTCGGCCGGCGCCAGCGCCAGCACCCGCGCCGCCGCACGGGCGCGCTGGGCGAGGTCGTTCATCAGCTGGGGCAGATCGGCGCTGCCGTCGATGGCTTTGAGAGGCGCGGTCATGGGCGGTTCAACCTTGAATTAAGGTCATGGTGTAGCACGGAAAACGGCCGGATGCGAAGTGCAGGTGACGCTGTTCGAAGCGGTCGGAGAGAGGCTCAAACCCAAGCGTTGGCTATGCTATGGTGCCATGAGATCAAGGGCGGGACGCCATGCCAAGCAAAGCATTTCAGGTCGAGCTGAGTGCCAAACAGCAGGATATGCTGAAGCGCCAGCTGGAAAACGGTCATTACGAGAACGTTAACGATGTTTTCGCTGACGCGCTGCGTGCCTTGGACGAGCGCGGGGCCGTCTACGACGACTTTCTTCGCAGCAAGGTGAAGGCCTCCCTCGCCAACAAGAAGCCCAGTATCCCGGCGGAGACCGTGTTCGAGCGTCTGGAGGCGCGGCACGCCCGTCGTGTGAAAGCCAATAAGCGTGGGGCGTAAGGTCGTCTTCCGGGACGAAGCCAACGCCGAGTTGACGGCCCTTTACGACTACATCGCGGATCACAGCAGCCCGGCCATTGCGATCGCTTATGTGCGGCGGATACGCGACACCTGCTTGGCGCTGGAGCAGTTTCCCGAGCGGGGCACCAGGCGAGACGACATCCTCAAAGGACTGCGGACCATCGGCTTCGAGCGCCGTGTCACAATTGCCTTCCGTATCCTCAAGACGCGCGTGGAGATCGTGACGGTCGCCTATGGCGGGCGCGATTTCGAACGGGAGCTGAAGGGTAAGTCCTAGCCTAGCCTGCCGCCCCCGCCGGCCCGATCACCAGATCGTCGCGGTGGATCATCTCGGCGCGGCCGGACATGCCAAGGATCACGGCGACATCCGGCGAGGAGCGGCCCTTGATGCGCTCGGCGTCGTCGGCGTCGTAGGCGACGAGGCCTCGGCCGATCTCGTGGGTGTCCGGCCCGCGCACCAGCACGGCATCGCCGCGGGCGAACTGGCCGTCGACCTTGATCACGCCGGCCGGCAGCAGGCTCTTCCCAGCGCGCAGCGCGGCGACGGCGCCGGCGTCGATCGTCAGCGTGCCCTTCGGCTCCAGCGAGCCGGCGATCCAGCGTTTGCGCGAGGTGACGGGATTGGCCGGGGTCAGGAACCAGGTGCAGCGGCCGCCATTGGCGATCGCGGCCAGCGGATGCTCGATCTTGCCGGAGGCGATCAGCATATGGGTGCCGCCGGTGGTCGCGATCTTGGCGGCCTCGATCTTGGTCTTCATGCCGCCGCGCGAGAGCTCGGACGCGGCGCTGCCGGCCATCGCCTCGATGTCGGCGGTGATGCTCTCGACCACCGGGATCAGCTTCGCGTTCGGATCCTGCGCGGGCGGGGCGGTGTAGAGGCCGTCGATGTCCGACAGCAGCACCAGCAGATCGGCGCTCGCCATGGTCGCAACGCGCGCGGCAAGGCGGTCGTTGTCGCCGTAGCGGATCTCGGCGGTCGCCACCGTGTCGTTCTCGTTGATCACCGGCACCGCGCGCCATTCCAGCAGTTTTCCGATCGTCGAGCGCGCGTTGAGATACCGCCGGCGCTCCTCGGTGTCCTGCAAGGTCACCAGGATCTGGCCGGCGCCGATGCCGTGGGCGCCGAGCACCTCCGACCAGATCCGCGCCAGCGCGATCTGGCCGACGGCCGCCGCCGCCTGGCTCTCCTCCAGTTTCAGCGGTCCGCGCGGCAGCCTCAAGCGGCTGCGGCCGAGCGCGATCGAGCCGGAAGACACCACCAGCACCTCGCAGCCGCGGCCATGCAACCGGGCGATGTCGGCGGCCAGCGCCGTGAGCCAGGAGGCGCGGACCTCGCCGGCCTCGGAATCGACCAAGAGCGACGAGCCGACCTTGACGACGATACGGCGGAAATTTTCGAGACGGGGGGCCATGGCAGATACGGGATCGGTTCGAGCCCGCGTCGCGAGGCGAACGGTTGCGTGATTGAGACGCGGTCCGCGCTGGACGGGGCTATGCAGTGAGAGATCGCGGCGGAGTGTCGCAAGCCGGGGCTCGCGAGGCAAGGTTGAGCTTCAGCTCAGCCCTGCGGTGGCGTCGGGGCCGCCCACGGCTCCTCGGTCGCGGCGGTCTCGGCCGTGCTCTTGGCCTTGTTGGAGACCGGCTGTTCGCCGATGATGTCGGCGAGCTTGCGCAAGGCTTCCTTGACGCCGTCGCCGGTCGCGCCGGAGATCAAGAGCGGCGTCTTCTTCGCCGCGCGCCTCAGGCGGTCCTTCTGCTTCTTCAGTTCGTCCGGATCGACCGCGTCGATCTTGTTCAACGCGACGATCTCGACCTTGTCGGTCAGCTCG
This sequence comes from Bradyrhizobium sp. ORS 285, assembly GCF_900176205.1. NCBI lineage: Bacteria > Pseudomonadati > Pseudomonadota > Alphaproteobacteria > Hyphomicrobiales > Nitrobacteraceae > Bradyrhizobium > Bradyrhizobium sp. ORS 285. The sequence continues at coordinate 7,230,267 of NZ_LT859959.1, read as the reverse complement.
CCGGCATAGGCCTCCAGCTCGTGCCGCACGGTCTTATAGGCCTTGCCGGCATGCTCGCAGGTGGCGTCGACCAGGTGCAGCAGCACGCGGCAGCGCTCGATATGACCGAGGAAGCGGTCGCCGAGGCCGGCGCCCTCATGCGCGCCCTCGATCAGGCCGGGGATGTCGGCCAGCACGAACTCGCGGCCATCGGCATTCACGACGCCGAGCTGCGGATGCAGGGTGGTGAACGGATAGTCCGCGATCTTCGGCTTGGCGGCCGAGACCTTAGACAGGAAGGTCGACTTGCCGGCATTCGGCAGGCCGACCAGGCCGGCGTCGGCGATCAGCTTCATGCGCAGCCAGATCCAGCGCTCCTCGCCGGGCTGGCCGGGATTGGCGTGGCGCGGCGCGCGGTTGGTCGGCGTCTTGAAATGGGCGTTGCCGAAGCCGCCATTGCCGCCCTCGGACAGCACGAAGCGCTCGCCGACCGCGGTGAAGTCGTGGATCAGCGTCTCCCGGTCCTCGTCGAACACCTGGGTGCCGACCGGAACCTTGAGCACCACCGACTTGCCGCCGGCGCCATGACAGTCCTTGCCGGAGCCGTTGCCGCCTCGCTGAGCCTTGAAATGCTGCTGGTAGCGGTAATCGATCAGGGTGTTGAGGCCGTCGACGGCCTCGATGATGACATCGCCGCCGCGGCCGCCATTGCCGCCGTTCGGTCCGCCGAACTCGATGAACTTCTCGCGCCGGAACGCAACGCAACCGTTGCCGCCGTCGCCGGAGCGCACATAGACCTTGGCTTCATCGAGGAATTTCATGATGCGCCCTACGTAGGCGAGGTGGGCCGCCACGGCAACCGCGGAATGGGTTTAATTCGGCCGGAAGCCTTAATTTCGAGCGGTAAACGCGCGCTGCGCAAGGGGTGGGCGAGCCTTGCGCCCGGGTTGCGGCAGGGCTGCGCCACGCTTTCCGCGGAAGGGCTGGAGCAGGTCCAGTGGGCCTGATAAGGCAGCCCGATCATGAGCATGCTCTCCCGAATCTCCACCGCCAATGACGAGCGTTCCGCGCGGCTGGCCGGCATCGGCCTGATGCTGCTGTCGATCGCGATGTTCTCGTTCGGCGACGCGCTGGGCAAGTTCCTGGTCTCGACCTATGCCGTCGGCCAGCTGCTGTGGCTGCGCGCCTGCGCGGCGCTGCTGCTGCTCGCGCCGTTCATCTGGCGCAACCGCAGTGCATTCCTGCAGCTCGAACGCCCCTGGCTGCAACTGGTGCGCGTGATCCTGTCGACGCTCGAGGTCGCGGCGTTCTTCCTCGCCACCGTCTATCTGCCGCTCGCCGACGTGATCACCTACTATCTCGCCGGGCCGATCTTCGTCACGGCGTTGTCGGCGCTGGTGCTGCGCGAGCATGTCGGCTGGCGGCGCTGGACCGCGATCCTGATCGGCTTTTGCGGCGTGTTGATTGCGCTGCGTCCGTCGGCACAGACCTTCAGCCTGCCGGCGCTGATCGCGCTCGGCGGCAGCCTCTCGTTCGCCGTGCTGATGCTGATCACGCGCAGCCTGCGCTCAACGCCCGACATCGTGATGGCGTCGTCGCAATTCGTCGGCACCTTCCTGCTCGGTGCTGCCATGTCCGCATTCGGCTGGGTGACGCCGACGCCCGGCAGCCTGGTGCTGTTCGCCGCCGCCGGCCTCATTTCGGTGACCGCGCTGTTCTGCGTCAACCGCTCGCTGAAGCTGGCGCCGGCCTCGGTGGTCGTGCCCTATCAGTACACGATGATCGTCTGGGCCGTCCTGTTCGGCTTCGTCGTGTTCGGCGACGTGCCGCATCCGGCGACGATCATCGGCGCCATCATCATCATCGGCGCCGGCCTCTACATCTACCTGCGCGAACGAGGTTTGGGGCAGGGCGCGGGCGCGGTGAATCCGCCGGTGTAGCGGCACCCACCGCCGTCGTCCCGGCCTTGAGCCGGGACCCAGACTCCGTGCAGCCTGCGTCGGAGAAGGCTGTGGATCCAGCGTGATCCACCACCGATGTCGGTGGCTGGGGTCCCGGCTCAAGGCCGGGACGACAGGGAGTGTTTGGCCGATCTCTCACCCCGCCAACGCTGTCGTCCCTGCGAACGCAGGGACCCATACCGCGGAAGCTATCGAGGGACGTGGCTGGCAGTGGCCTGCCTCAACACGGCCGGTGGTTATGGGTCCCTGCGTTCGCAGGGACGACACCGATTTTGGAAGGCGCGCGGGACCTACCGCCGCCCCGTATTCGCCCACGCCTTCAGCGACGCCCACACGCCGCGGGTCAGCCGGAACGCATCGACGGGCGCCGAGGAGCCGATCACCTCGAAGCGGTGCAGTTCGACGCCGGTCCATTGGAAGCCGCACTTTTCGAGGATGTTGCGCGAACCTGGATTGCTGACGCGGGCGTGCCCGATCAGCACATTGTCCTCACCGCCCTCGAAGAAATCATCGATCGCCGCGCGCGCGGCTTCGGTACCGAAGCCGCGGCCCCAATAATCGACACCCAGCCAGTAGCCGAGCTCGGCGCGCCCCGAGGCCGGCCGGTTGATGCCGACCATGCCGATCGGCGCATCGAGATGCTCGATCACGAACGCCGTCTCGCCGCTGTGCTCCAGCGTCCGCACGAAGCGCGCGGCGTCGACCTCCGAATAGGGATGCGGCAGGCGGCGGGTGTTCTCGGCAATGCGCCGGTCATCGGCGAGCTTGGCAATGGCTGTCACGTCCGCGAGCACGGGCGGACGCAGCGTCAGCCGGGGTGTCTCGAGGACGCAAGGTCTCGCCTTGCGCAAGGTGGGAGTGGTGATGTCCTGCAGCATGTCGGGCTCCATCGACGCTTCGGGATCAATCGATCAGCGAAAATGAAAAGGGGAGGCCGGTTGTCCCGCCTCCCCTGGAGCCATCTGGCGCTCCGCCGGTTTGTCAGGACCCGGCGGACGCGTATCGTTCCACCGTATTCTACTCAGCAGCTTCGGCGAGTACCGGACGTACCGAGATGAACGTGCGGTTGGCACGGTCATGGAACTCGACGACGCCCTCGACTTTCGCGAAGATCGTGTGGTCGGTGCCCATGCCGACGTTGAGGCCGGGATGCCAGGTCGTGCCGCGCTGACGCGCAATGATGTTGCCGGGAATCACGCGCTCGCCGCCGAACGCCTTGATGCCGAGGCGCTTGCCCTTGGAGTCGCGTCCGTTGCGGGATGAACCGCCTGCCTTTTTATGAGCCATCGCTCGTCTCCGATGTCGCGATCACCATTAGCGCGATTCCGCTAAGGGATCATTCACAATTGCAAAGCGCGGATAAAAAATCCGCGCGGATGAGCTTCAAAGCCGGTGCGGCGCGCTGATCGCGCCGGCACGCTTACTCCGCGGCGTCGGCCGCCGGGGCTTCCGCCTTGGCCTTCTTCGGGCGCGGGCCCTTGGTCGGCTTGGCGTTGTCGGTCAGGATCTCCGAGACGCGGATCAACGTCAGCTCGTCCCGGTAGCCGCGCTTGCGGCGCGAATTCTTGCGGCGGCGCTTCTTGAACGCGATGACCTTGGGGCCACGCTTGTGGTCCAGCACCTCGACGGCCACGGACGCGCCGGCCACCGCCGGAATGCCCAGCACCGGGGTGTCGCCACCGACCACCAGCACTTCGTTCAGCTGCACGATCGTGCCGGGTTCACCGTCGATCTTGCCAATCTCGAGCACATCATCCGGGGCGACGCGGTATTGCTTGCCGCCGGTCTTGATGACTGCGAACATCGTTCTCATCCTTCGTGTTCGATCCCGGCCTCAGAGCGCTGACGCCCCGGGTCGGCTTCTTGTTCAGTCGTTATGGTTCATATTTCTTAGAGAGTCCGGTCCGGCCCGATCGGGACCGGCGTCGGCGTGTCCCAGGCATCGCGGCCTGTCCGATACGCGCAACGACAATCGGCGCGAGAAGCTCGCGCCGGTCGATCGGGGGCTTATAGCGGCCCGAGGCGCCGAGTCAAGGTAAAGGATCGCCCCCGAAACCAACGGTTTCGTCCGCCGTTGTCCCGCACACGGAGCAGAAGGGCAGGGACAGTATGGCCGACGACGTCATGACCACCACGGGCATTGCCCGTCACGGCGCCGCGCGGCTGCCGTCGGTCGAGATCGACAGCTTCAACATCGAGCTCAAGGACGAGGACGGCTTCCTCGGCGACCGCGCCTCCAAGGGCGCGTTCCGCAAGATCCTGGAGCGCTGGCGCAAGCCGCTGCGCAAATCGGGCAAGGACCCGTTCGGCGACGAGGACAGCGAGACCATCAGCAAGAAGGCGCTGGACGCGATCCTGGTCGGCGACGACACCGAGGCCTCCGCCGTGGTGCATTCCGCGATCGAGGAGTTCGCCCAGGAGCTCGCCCACGTCACCCGCCGCTTCCTGCGCACCAAGGCCTGGGCCAAGACCGAATGCATCGTGGTCGGCGGCGGCTTCCGCGACTCGCGGCTCGGCGAGCTCGCGATCGCGCGCACCGAGATCATCCTGAAGGACGAGGGCTTTGAGGTGGAGCTGGAGCCGATCCGCTACCACCCCGACGATGCCGGGCTGATCGGCGCGCTGCATCTGGCGCCGTCCTGGATCTTCGAGGCCCATGACAGCATCCTCGCGGTCGACATCGGCGGCACTAACATCCGCTGCGGCGTGGTGGAAACGTCCTGGAAGAAGACACCGGACCTGTCGAAGGCCTCGGTCTGGAAGTCCGATCTGTGGCGCCACGCCGACGACGAGCCGACACGCGAGGGCGCGGTGAAGCGGCTCGCCAAGATGCTGAAGGGGCTGATCGAGGAGGCCGACACCGAGGGCCTCAGGCTCGCCCCGTTCATCGGCATCGCCTGCCCGGGCGTCATCAACGAGGACGGCTCGATCGAGAAGGGCGCGCAGAACCTGCCGGGCAATTGGGAGAGCAGCAAGTTCAATCTGCCCTCCAGCCTGGTCGAGGCGATCCCGATGATCGGCGATCACGACACCGCAGTGCTGATGCACAATGACGGCGTCGTCCAGGGCCTCTCCGAGGTGCCGTTCATGCAGGAATTCGAGCGCTGGGGCGTGCTGACCATCGGCACCGGCCTCGGCAACGCCCGCTTCACCAACCGCCGCAAGGAGAACGGGCGCAAGGAGAAGGACAAGGACAAGGACAAGGACGACAAGTCCGAGGACAAGAAGGCGGACGACAAGAAGGCGGCGAAGAAGGATTGAACGGGGTATCTGCCAGCGGCCCGGCCGCATCGGGTGCAACATGTTGCGCAGCATGCTCCCGCGGCCGGCGCTGCGGGGATTCACCCCTGCAAAAAGCACCGTGTTACCAATCGGATAGCCGGGCAGCTCCGGTAACCTTGACCGGTTAGGTTAAGGAACGGTTTGCGTTGCAGTGCACGCTCCGATGCCCCAGGGTCCGCCGCGTCGCTCAGGCCGGCCGGATTGACCCCCGTCTCTTCCGTCGGTTTCCCCAAGATGTAGCGACACGGGACCGCCGGTATGTGTCAGCGTACGGCGGTCCCACCCGTCTTGGGCCGCTCCACGACGGCCTCGGGCACTTTCTCGGCGGCTCTCCGCCGCGCCGCCGGTTTTCGGTTGGAAATATCCTCTCCCCCGCCTTGTCACCCCCGCCGCCGTGCCCTAGAAGGGCGCCCGACCACAGGGCTTCGGCCCTGATTTGCGCCTGGAGAGGTGGCAGAGTGGTTGAATGCACCGCACTCGAAATGCGGCATAGGTGCAAGCCTATCGGGGGTTCGAATCCCTCCCTCTCCGCCACCAAGCGCTGAAAGCCGCGAGAACTCCAGCTTAAGCTATAAAACAAGACCTTTCGTAACAGGCGGGTGGTACACACGTGTGGTCAACGTGCGCCGTCTGCGCATGATTGAGCCTTGGAAAATCCGCGGTCCAGATCCTGCGGGTCAGGCGACGTGTGCCGAAACGGTTCGTCGCCGTCGGCATGCCGGCCGAGATCAAATTCAGCCTCGAGACGACCGATCTCGACGAGGACCGCGTATGGGCGGAGCAGCCGCCTTCGAGCTCAACGACGCCGTGAAGAAGCACGGGTACCGGTGTCCGACGGCACCGACGGGCTGCCGAAGTCCTGGTACGTCCAAGTAGACGAGGGCGGCCTGGGTCACTCACGACCTCGGTGGCCCACTCGGTGTAGCTGAGGCCAAGCTGCGCAGCAGATCGGGAGTAGGAAGCAGTCCTTGAGCAAGCCAGTCGCGCGCATCAATGGGATGCGCTACGACGAGCGAAACGCCGTCGGCCCGCTCATAGGCCAAAGCATGCAATTGACGTTCTGACTCGTCCCGGCGCTTGATGACCCTCGTCTCGAATTTTTCGGCATCTTTGATCTGAAAATCATCCAGATTGTTGGTCACCAAAAGGTCGACGCGCGCGGCGATAGAGGATGCGAGCACGCCCGCATCCTCTTGGTCTTGCATCGCCAGATGTCTGCCGCCCTCGGGCAGAAGGTGAGGGTCGAACGACTCGGGTCCGGTCCGCATCAGAAGGATGAGGCTGGAGATGAAGTCCGAGATGGTGTCCGGTGGGAAACTTAGCCTTTCCAGGACATTCTGAAGGGTCGCGATCATCTCCCAAGACAATACCAGCTGGATTGGGCCCGCTTCGCAGCGCATGTCTCGTACCATGCCAACTAGATCCGAAGTAGCTCCTGCCCCTCGTCCCACCTGCAGAGCACGCAACTGGGCGACGAAGATATTGACGTCCAGGCTTACCCGCATTGCTGAGGTAGTCCTGTCCTAAGGGCCTCGGATGAGAGCGGAGGCTTCGTCGAGCATGTCTTGCTCGGTCGCATCTTCGCGCAGAGCAGGAAATTTTCCCTCGGCAGCCAGCCTCTGGGCGGCGACATCGAATTTTCTGCGAGCCACAGCGGCAAGCATCTCCCGCGCGGCGTCTTCGAAGTGGCGGCTCTCTTCGCCGCGGAGCTCGATCAAGGTATCGCGGAGATCCTTGGGCAGGTCTGCGAACACCAGCACCGCATTCGAAATGAATCCGGAGACGGACCGGCGCTCCCGAGCGGCCAGCGCGCGTATTTTCTGAGCGTCGCGTTCGTCCAAGCTGGCCGACAGGCTTACGGCAACCATGGCTTCCCTCCGACATTCCTATAGGTCTAGTGTACAACTATAGGCGTTTCACCCATTCATCAAGGTGTGCTCCAGAACCATCCTTTCGGACTCGGACCGGGGGCGTTTCTGCGAGACTGGCCCGGGACCTAGCAAAAGCCGTCTCGGGCTGGCTGAGTTCTGATTCTCACATAGGCTACTCTCGGCAAGGCGTCGCTGCGCCGGGAAGCTCGCTCTGCCTGTATCGTCGATGACGTGAGCAAGCGCGGTCTTTAGGAAAGGGTGGCAATCTCCGTTATCTTGCTTGCCGCGCCGGTCGTGTTGTTTCTGTAAAAAATAATTATCTTGCCATTTTTCGGAATTCATGGTTCTCTCTTCGCATCCCGGCCCGCGAGAGGGGCGCTTCGCGATCGTCACGAGACGTGGGGCCGGAGATGCGGTGGCTGCGAGTTTGCTGCAGCGGGTGTGATGCTCGCCGACGAACGGCAGGCTTGCGGACGTGAAGACGCGTGGTCCTGGCGCCCCGAGGCTGGCGCTAAGCTCATCTGGTCATGATGATCCGGAGAGCGACGGTGGCTAACAAGCCGGACACCGGGGAGATCGCGGACATAAGCGTGAAAACCATCGCGCGGGGAATGCCGGGTGTCCTCGGCTGAACCTGTGGTGACTGCCGCCTGCTTTTCTTTCTGCAGGCGGGCCATGGGTTGCGGCCAGCGCCCGGCATTCCCCGCGCCCTCTCATCTTCCGAGGGCGGAACGACCGGCACAACTCGGGCGCCATGGCGCCGCGGGACCGCGGCTCTGTGGGGTGCGCTGCCAGGCATCACGCCGGATTGGAGAACTGGACGCAGGTTTCGCTCGTATTCTTCATGGGCTGCCGTCTGCTTCCCATGCACTGCCGTCCGCCCTGGAGTTTCACCTGATGAATTCGACCCTCGACCGGCCGCTGCCACGCTTCTCCGCCGTGCCGTCGTCGCGGCCGGGGCGGCTGTTGCGGCTGGGCGGGATTGCGGCGGGGATCGCGGGCGGGGCGGTGACAGACGGCTTGCGGCAGCTCGCGCAGGGGCGGCGGCCGGGGTTGCCGGAGCTGTTGTTGGCGCCGGCGCAGGCGATGCGGCTCGCCAGCGGTCTCGCCGGACTGCGCGGCGCGGCGATGAAGCTCGGACAGATGCTGTCGCTGGATCCGGGGCTGGTGCTGCCGAAGGAGGCCGCGGCGCTGCTGGCTCAGTTGCAGGAGGCGGCGCCGCCGATGCCGCCGCCGCAGCTCGAGCGCGTGCTGGCGCGGGTCTGGGGCACCGGCTGGCGGGCGCGGTTCAAAAGCTTCGAGATGCGGCCGTTCGCGGCGGCCTCGATCGGCCAGGTGCATCACGCCGAGACGCTGGACGGCCAGCGCCTCGCCATCAAGGTGCAATATCCTGGCGTGCGCGCGAGCATCGACAGCGACGTCGACAACATCGCCACCTTGCTGCGCCTGCCCGGCCTGCTGCCGCGTGAGATGGACATCTCGCCGCTGCTGTCCGCCGCCAAGGCGCAGCTGCATGCGGAGGCCGACTATGCCGCCGAGGCGGCGCAGCTACGCGCCTTCAGCGATTTTCTTCGCGACGATCCGCGCTTCATCGTGCCTGCGCCGGTGACGGCGCTGTCGACGCCCGAGGTGCTGGCGATGGAGTTCGTCGATAGCCGGCCGATCGCATCGCTGGCGACGGCGGAGCCCTCGCCGCGCGATGCCGCCATGACCGCGCTGATCGACCTCACCCTGCGCGAGCTGTTCGTGTTCGGCACGATGCAGACCGATCCCAATCCCGGCAATTTCCGCGTTACGCCGGACGGCGGACGAATCGTGCTGTTGGATTTCGGCGCTGTCAGGCCCATCGCGCCGGAGCTGCAGGCCTCGTTCCGCGCATTGCTGGCGGCCGGGCTCGATGCCGACCATCAGGCGAGCCGCGCCGCGATGCAGACCATCGGCTATTTCGACGCGGCCACAGCGCCACGCCACCAGGACGCCATCGTCGACATGTTCCTGCGCGCGATGGCTCCGCTGCGCCAGCGCGGACCTTGCGACTTCGCGCACCACGACCTGCTCGCGGAGCTGCGCGACCGCGGCCTTGCGCTCGGCCTCGACCGTGACCTCACGCATGTGCCGCCGGCGTCGACGCTGTTTCTCCATCGCAAGATCGGCGGGCTGTACCTGCTGGCGACGCAGCTGCGCGCGAAAGTGGACTGCGCGGCCTGCGTCGCGCCTTATCGCGCATGAGTGCAGAGACGCTCATCGCCATGCACGCGTCGAGGCTGGCGCAACTGCAAGCCCTGCTGCCGCGAAAAGAACCTCTCGAAAGGCGTTCTGCCTCAGCCCATCCGCACCCACGCACCCCCACCGGCCGACGACTTCACCGCCGCGTCGATGAACTTCACTCCGGCCAGGCCGTCATCGACGGTGGGGAACAGCACCTCCCGATCCGGCTTGTCTCCGGCCCTCGCGGCCCGGATGGCGTGCGCCGCTTCGGCGTAGATGGTGGCAAAGCCCTCCAGGTAGCCCTCGGGGTGGCCGGAGGGGATTCGGGTGACGCGCGTGGCTGCGCCGAGTGCGCCGGCGCCGCCGCGGATCAGGAGCTGCTTGGGCCGCCCATAGGGCGCGAACCAGAGCTGGTTCGGATTTTCCTGCGCCCATTCGAGGCCGCCTTTGCTGCCGGAGATGCGCAAGGTCAGGCCGTTCTCGTGGCCGACCGCGACCTGGCTCGCCCACAGCATGCCCTTGGCGCCGCCTTTCCAGCGCAGCAGGATCTGGACGTCATCGTCGAGGCGCCGCCCCGGAACGAACGTCGTCAGTTGCGCGAGCAGCTCATCGAGCGCGAGACCGCTGACGAAGCAGGCGAGATTGTAGGCGTGGGTGCCGATGTCGCCGATGCAGCCGCCCGGGCCGGAGCGGGCGGGATCGGTGCGCCACGCCGCCTGCTTCTGATCGCTCTGCTCGAGCCGCTCGGTCAGCCAGTCCTGGAGATATTCGGCCTGCACCAGCCTGATATCGCCGAGCTCACCGCTTGCCACCATCGCCCGCGCCTGCCGCACCATCGGATAGCCGGTGTAGTTGTGCGTCACGACGAACACCTTGCCCGTCGACCGGACCAGCGCCACCAGCTCCTCGGCTTCCGCGACGGTGGTCGTCAGCGGCTTGTCGCAGATGACGTGGATGCCGGCCCGCAGGAAGGCCTTCGCGATGGGGGCATGCATGTGGTTGGGCGTGACGATCGAGACCGCCTCGATGCCGTCGGGACGCGCGGCTTCCGCCTTGGCCATGTCTTCAAACGAGCCATAGGCGCGATCGTCGGCGATGCCGATCTCCCTCGCCGAGGCCTTGGCGCGGGCCGGGTCGGAGGCGAGCGCGCCGGCGACCAGCTCGAACTGATCGTCGATGCGTGCGGCGATTCGATGCACTGCGCCGATGAAGGCGCCCTGTCCGCCGCCGACCATGCCGAGGCGGATGCGTGCCTGTCGACCAGCTTCATGGCTTGCCGTGATGGCCATCTGCTCCTCCCTTCAAGCCAGGCCCAGCATCTTGCGGTTCGCGATGTCGTCGGCGCCGGAGCCCGCGAAATCGTCGAATGCCTTTTCGGTGACCTCGATGATATGGCTCCTGATGAAGCCGGCGCCCTCGCGCGCGCCCTGCTCGGGATGCTTGATGGCGCACTCCCATTCCAGCACGGCCCAGCTGCCATAGTCGTATTGCGTCAGCTTGGAGAAGATCGCGCCGAAATCGACTTGGCCATCGCCGAGCGAGCGGAAGCGGCCGGCGCGATCGGCCCAGCCCTGGAAGCCGCCATAAACGCCCTGGCGTCCGGTCGGATTGAACTCGGCGTCCTTGACGTGAAACGCCTTGATGCGCTGATGATAGATGTCGATGTAGTCGAGATAATCGAGCTGCTGCAGAACGAAGTGCGAGGGGTCGTAGAGCAGATTGGCGCGCCTGTGGTTGCCCACCCGCTGCAGGAACATCTCGTAGGACACGCCGTCATGCAGGTCCTCGCCGGGATGAATCTCGTAGGCGAGATCGACGCCATGCTCCTCGGCGTGATCGAGGATCGGCCGCCAGCGCCGCGCCAGCTCATCGAATGCCGCCTCGACGAGACCCGCCGGACGCTGCGGCCACGGGTAGATATAGGGCCACGCCAAGGCGCCGGAAAACGTCGCATGTGCGCTAAGCCCGAGCCGTCGCGACGCCAGGATGGCCCGTTTGACCTGGTCGACCGCCCACGCCGTGCGCGCCGCCGGATTGCCGCGCACCTCCGGCGCCGCGAACCCGTCGAACGCCGCATCATAGGCGGGGTGAACGGCCACGAGCTGGCCTTGAAGATGCGTCGACAGCTCGGTGATCGCCAGCCCATGGCGCGCCGCGATGCCGTTCACCTCATCGGCATAATCCTGCGACTCGGACGCCTTGTGCAGATCGAACAGCCGGCCGTCCCAGGTCGGGATCTGGACCCCCTCATAGCCGAGCGAGGCGGCCCAGCCGCAGATCGACTCCCAGGAATTGAACGGCGCCGCATCGCCTGCGAACTGCGCGAGAAAGATGGCGGGACCCTTGATCTGCTTCATCGCATGCTCCCTTCTTGCGTGGATTGGCGCGTGCCGGCGGAGCGCGATCTTGCCATCGCATCGGCGTGCCCGCCATCTCGGAACCGGCACGCATTTCACGACCAGTCTCAATTTGCTGCACGGTCGGTCGGGCAGGCGGGGGCGAAGAGGACGACGTGGAAAAGCCGCTGATCGAGCCATCCGACGCGCCAGGATTGGATCAGCCAGGATATAAGGAGCGAAGCCGATTGCGATCGTGGGGGCTCGTGAGCTCGCTGCCGGCACGGCGCGATACGCGCGCTTCGAGTCCTCGTCTGATGGAGACTGACCGGTGAGCCCGACCTCCAATGCCGCCGCCGACACTGTCGCGCTCGACAAGCTCAAGGCGCGCATCCAGGCCTTGCGTGCCAAGACCATCGCCAATGGCTGCACCGAGGACGAGGCGCTGGCGGCGGCGGCCAAGGTGGCCGAGCTGCTCGACCGTCACGATCTGTCGCTGTCGGACCTCGAGCTGAAGGCCTCGTCCTGCGAGCGCAAGGTCTACGAGACCCATCGCAAGAAGCGCATCCCGATCGATGACTGCATCGGCGCCATCGCGCTGTTCTGCGATTGCCGCGTATGGCGGGAGAAGAACGCGGCCGGCGACAACATCTACGTGTTCTTCGGGCTGCCGGCGGATGTCGAGGTCGCGCATTACCTGACCGAGCTGATCGACAATTCCGTGCGCGCCGAGCTCGGCCGCTACAAGACCTCGATCGATTACGCCCGCTTCCGTCACCAGCACCGCCACCTCGCCAACGCCTCCTTCGCGCTCGGCATGGTCGCCTCGATCGCCGAGCGGCTAGTCGCGCTGAAGAAGAGCCGCGATCAGGTCAACGCCTCGACCGGCCGCGGCCTGGTGGTGCTCAAGACCTCGGTGGTCGATGCCGAGTTCGGCAAGCTCGACATGCGGCTGCGCGCTCCGCGCAGCGCGAGCCGCATGGTCTCGATGACCGCCTACGAAGCCGGCGGCGTGGCCGGAGCGACGCTGGCGATCAATCCCGGTCTCGACGGTGGGATGAAGCGGAGGGACGAGTGACGCGATTGAAGCGGCGGGGGGCAGCTGCGGCGAGCCCATCTTCAACGAAGCTGCACTGGGCTAAGAGCGCCATGGGCCGATGTTTGCTGGGGTACTAATAAATCAACTGAACCCTTCGAATCTTGGGCGCGACATTGCTCCGTATCGTTCGGCTGGTCCTCCCCATCATGATCTTGCTGCAGTCATGGTTGGCGCCGGGGAGCCGCGGGCTGAGCATGGCGCAGGCCGTGGCGATCCCTCATCTTTCAGCGTTCACGACACCTCGCGAGCGCCGGCCGGATCGGCTCGTCAAGAACAAAGAGATCTCATCGAGTGTGACGGATGGTGCGCCGTCAACTCTTCGGACCCGATCCCTTCAGCGCATTCCACGCCGCCTGATTAGCCTGGTCGAACGCCTTGCGGGACTCGCTCAGGGCGGCGCTCAGCACCGACCAGGACTCGCTGCCGGCCTGCTTCAGCTTGTCGAGGTGGGCTCCGGCCTGGGTCGCGTCCGATTTGAGCTGATCGAGAACAGTCTCGACATTGGCGCCTCCGGCGCTGGCCGCCTCGCGAAACCGGTCGGCGGCCTCGTGCCAGGCTTTCGCCTGCGCAGCCGCGATGTCCTTGAAGATGGCCTGCTGCTGCACCGCCTGCTGGCCGGCCGTATCGAAATAGGTCTTCATCTGCGCTTCGAAGCCGGCCCAGTGCTGGTCCAGTTCGGTCTTCGCCTGGGCCAGTGCCGCATCGCCGGCCGCCGCCTGGGTCTTGAGCAGGGTCTCGAGGTCGCTGCGGCGCTTCTTCAGGTCGGCCATGATCTCGGCGGTCTTGACCTTGGATGCGGCTTCCGCCTCGGCCGCCTTAATATCGAGCGCATCCAATGCGGCATCCATCTCGTGGAGGCGTTCCTTGGCCCAGTTCAGGTAGACGCTCATGCTGCTCTGCGCTGACATCATTGATCTCCTTTGATCTGACGGCGGTGAGCTTACGAAAACAACACCGTGTAGTTTTGACGTGCATCAACCCGCGAAAGGCCCCGGTTTCACGTTCCCGTGGCGGCGCGCCGTCATGAATGCTAATCATGTCGCCCGAGCATGAGCATGCGAAGATGGTCGAGATGACCGGTCGCGAATTTCAAACCCTCGCTGTGTCGTTCGCGGGCACTACGGTAGCGGCGCATTTCGATCGCACGGCGTTCAAGGCCAAGCGGATCTTTGCGACCTTGGCGGCGGATGGCCGATCCGCCAACCTGCTGCTCACGCCGGAGGAGCAGGGCCACTATGCCGGCCTGCAGCCCGGCGTATTTTGCCGCGTGCCGAACAAATGGGGTGACCAGGGCTGGACCACCGTGACGCTGGCGGAGGCCGACGTCCGCCTGCTGCGGACCGCGCTCGAAAGCGCCTGGCGGGCCGCTCATCCGCTTCCGAAGCCGCGATCGGCCCGGAAGCGATGACGGGCGAAAAAATTAGCCTCTCCGGCGAATCCTTTGCGCCACTCGCGGCCTCTTATGCGCGGAGACGATCGGTCTCGTTCGTATCGGAGCGGCTCGGCCTGTCGCGACAGGCCACCAAGGCGCGGCTGCACCGCGCCCGCCACTTGCTGCGCGAATATCTCAGGGGCTGATCATGACCGGATATCAAGATCCCAAGGACATCCAAGCCGTGCCGCAGCTGGTTGCGCTGGCGCCGACCGAGGCCAAGGCGTTCCTCGCGTTCAATCACGCCTGCGAACGTGCGGACAGCATCATCCCGCCGCGATATCGCGAGCTGATCGCGCTCGCCGTGGCGCTGACCACGCAATGCGCCTATTGCCTCGACGTCCACAGCGCGGCAGCGACGAAGGCCGGCGCCACGCGCGAGGAGCTGGCGGAGACCGCGATGATCGCGGCCGCCGTCCGCGCCGGCGGCACGCTGGCGCATGCGCTGCTGGCCCTGCGGCTGTTCGATGGGCATGCGCGAGACGGTGGCTGAAGTCCACCGCCGCCGCGCTCACACTCTGCGTCCGACCATCAGCAGGATGCCGCCGAGCTGCGGCAGCAGTGCCAGCAGGATCAGGCGCAGCATCGCGAAGTCGTCGGCGGACGGCGCCAGCCGTCCCTGCGTGATCCACGCGACCAGCTTGATGGCGGCCTCGGTTTGCGGATCGGCGGTCTTGCTCACCGCGGCCATCGCAGTGTCCAGGGCCTGGCGGCGCTCGGCCACGGCAGCCTCGCGCTCCCGACAGAACTTGCCGACGCCGCCCTTGCATTCGCGGTCCCGCGCCGCCATCGCATCGCCGAGCGCGGTCTGCGCCGCCTGCACCGCGGGCGTCACGCGCGAGGCGCGGGCCAGCGTCACGTCGCTGATATTGGTCGACGCGAATCCGATGCCGGCAGTCAGCGCGAACACGAATGTCATCACCCACACAATCCAGCCGGCCAGTGCCGAGGCGCGATGCCGCGCATGCCACAGCCTTGCGGCGCAGGTCGGCATCACCAGCGCGACCAGGTCGGCGGTGACGCCGATCGCCAGGAACATCCAGCCGGCGGTGCTGTTCGAGCCGAGCGAATGCGCGAACCAGCCATTCATGGCCATGCCGACCGCCGCCAGCGCCAGCGCGGCGAGCTGCAGCAGCACCGAGGAGACGGTGAGGCGCGGACCTTCGACCTTCGCGGGAGCTACGGGCGCGCTGGGGGCAACGATCTCGCCGTCGAGCGGCTGCGCGGCTTCGCGCGTCACCGTGGCCGGCACCACGGTCGCCGGCGGCACTGGGGACGTGATCGCCGCGGACGCTGCGCTCGCGGCAGCTTCCGTCCGTGACGTCTCCGCGGCAGCGGGCGTCTTCATCGGCGCTTTCGCCGGCTCGTTCACGAGCTCCAGGAAGTCCGGCATGATCAGCGTCTCGGACGCCAGCATCTCGTCGTCGAGCGCGGCTTTGATCTTCTCGGATTTGTCCGCCTTGTCCCCCTTGGCACGCGGCCGCGGCTTCACGACCTTGGGACGTTTCGGACGCGGCTTGGCCGTCTTCGGCTCTCGCCAGGGAATGATCGACGCAACAACGGACTCTTCAGCCATCGGGGCTGCTCCAACGGTTAACGATGGGCGCGAGTCTGCGTTTGCACGCAACGCTCCTCGCGCCGGCATCGGGGTCACTCAAGGATCGGGAGATGAGCAGCGGCCCGTATCGAAGGCGGGCCTAGTTTCTTGCGGCCTGGCTGGCGTCGCGCGAAGAAATCGTTGGCGTCTCACGCGCCCGCGCCGCCGATGATGCGGTGGGCTGCGGTCACAGGCGCCACGTAATGAGGCGGCGCCCGGAAAGTCTTGGTCGCGCGGGGCCGGGCAGGTCAGCCGTGCGCCCAACACCCTTGTTCTTAACCAATGGTTAACACGGATTCGCCGGTTTCGAAACCGCGCGAAGCGTGTGGTGCCCCAAGCTGCGGCGAACAATGGCACGTTGCGGCTTTGGAGTCACAACCGGCGCGTGAAGCGCTGTTGTTCATTCATCGAACGTCAGTGCCTCCGCCCACTGGCTGCGCTAGAATGCCGCTTCGGAATCGGAGTGCGCGCAAACGATGCAATGCCCCTGCGGCTCAGGCCGTCCTTACGATCGCTGCTGCGGTGTGTATCTGAGCGGCGATGCGCTGCCGCCAACGGCCGAGGCGCTGATGCGCTCGCGCTACACGGCCTATGCCCGCGCTGACATCGGCTACATCGAAGCGACGCTCGCGAGCGACCGGCGCGGCGCCTTTGATGCGGCCGCGGCGAAGGGCTGGGCCACGCGCGCAACCTGGCTCGGCCTGCGCATCGTCTCGACCGCGCGCGGGCAGGCGGGCGACGCCGACGGCGTCGTCAATTTCGTCGCCACCTATCGCGAGGGCGGCAAGACCGTCGAGCATCACGAGGTCTCGCAGTTCCGCCGCGATGGTGACGGCGCCTGGCGCTTCGTCGAGGGCGAGACGCGGGCGGTCGTCGGCGAGCCGAAGCGGGCAGCCGCGACCGCAAAGGTCGGACGCAACGATCCATGCCCGTGCGGCAGCGGCAAGAAGTTCAAGTTCTGCTGCGGCCGTTGAGTGATCCGCTCGGCCGTTTCGGATTTACGGAATTAGCGCTTGCTATTTTTCAGAAATCATGCTCTACTCCGCGCATCCCGTCCTCATGCAGGCTGGCGCCAAGCCTGATGACATGACATGTGATCGGGTGACGGGGGCAAACAAGCCGGTCCCCGGGGAGAGCGCGGAGCAGACGTTAAGCCCATCGCGCAGGGAATGCCGGTTGACCGGCTGGACCTGTGGTGACTGCCGCCTGCTTTTCTTCTTGCAGGCGGGCCATGGGTTGCGGCCAGCACCCGGCATTCCCTGCGCCCTCTCGCTTGCGAGAGTGCGAACGACTTGCAAACCCCGGGCGCGGAATGCGCCGCGGCATAGTTTATGGCTGACTGTCGTCATGTTTGGATACGCGTTTCGTCGACGCCGGGCCTCGTCACCCAGATTCCGCCATCACTCCGCCCAACGCGGCTGGCGTAGAGGGATGCAGTCCAACAAGGATGGTGCCAGGTGACGGAAGTGAGAGAGCATGTCCGGCAGGACCAACGGGAGCAGCCGCGGGCCGCAGCCGTCGAGAGCTCCACACCGATGGCCCCGTCGCCGCGCAAGGCGGCCATCCTCGATCATGCCGACCGGTTCGCCGAGACCCGCGCCGGCTGGCGCGACAAGTCCGCTTACTTCCATGCGGAGGATGAGCGCTATCTGCGCTTCCTGATTCCGCCGGGCAGCCGCGTGCTGGAAATCGGCTGCGGCATTGGTGACACGCTGGCGGCGCTGGGGCCGTCCTATGGCGTCGGCATCGACATCAGCAGCAGGCAGATCGCGATTGCGCGCGACCGGCATCCCGATCTCACCTTCATCGCCGGTGACGCCGAGAATCCCGCAACGTTCATGGCCGTGTCAGGTCCGTTCGATGTGATCCTGGTGCTCGACACCATCGGCTCGCTCGACGACTGCCAGCGCTTCATCGAGCACCTGCATCCGCTGTGCACGCGCGAGACCCGGCTCGTCATCGGCCACTTCTCGCACCTCTGGTATCCGCTTCTGAAGGTCGCGGAGTCGATGGGCCTGCGCATGCCGCAGCCCGATCAGAACGTGCTGTCGCCCGCGGACCTGCGCAATCTCGCATGTCTCGCCGATTTTGATGCCGTGAAGTCCGAGCAGCGCCTGCTGTCGCCGCTGCATCTCGCCGGCGTCGGCCGCTTCGCCAACCGCTTCCTCAGCGTGCTGCCCGGTCTGCGCGCACTGTCGCTGCGGCACTATATGGTCGCGCGGTCGATGCGCTGTGTGTCCGATGATGTCCGCTCGGCCACGGTCGTGATCCCCGCGCGCAACGAGCGCGGCAACATCGCGCCCGCCGTGCAGCGCATCGCCGCGTTCTGCCAGGACATCGAGATCATCTTCATCGAGGGCCAGAGCAAGGACGGCACCTATGAGGAGATGGAGCGGGTGCGAGCCGCTTTTCCGGATCACGACATGAAGCTGATGCGCCAGCCCGGCAAGGGCAAGGCGGATGCGGTGTTCACCGCGTTCGACGCCGCGCGCGGCGACGTGCTGATGATCCTCGACGCCGACCTCACCGTGCCGCCAGAGCAACTGCCGAAGTTCTTCGAGGCGCTACGCTCCGGCAAGGGCGAGTTCATCAACGGCTCACGTTTGGTGTACGCGATGGACGAGGGCGCGATGCGCTTCCTCAATCTCATCGCCAACAAGACCTTCTCCTATCTGTTCTCCTGGCTACTGAATCAGCGCTACACCGATACGCTGTGCGGCACCAAGGTGCTCCGTCGCAGCGACTATCTCAGGCTCAAGGCCGGCAAGGCCTATTTCGGCGATTTCGATCCGTTCGGCGATTTCGACCTGATCTTCGGCGCCTCCAAGCTGAACCTGAAGACCATCGACCTGCCGATCCGCTACGCCGCGCGCAGCTACGGCGAAACCCAGATCTCCCGTTTCCGCCACGGCTGGATGCTGCTGAAGATGGTCGTGTTCGCCTTCTTCAAGATCAAGGCGATCTGAGGATGGCCTGCGTGGAGCGGATGGCGCCTTGGGCGTTTAATGGTCCCTCGTGCGTCGTGCGCGGTCCGCTCCCTCACCCCGTTTGCGCCATGGCTATCGCAGATGGAAATTCTAGGCTGTCGCGGCGGACAATTCTGCCGGTTAGTTACTCCGTCATGCCCGGGCTTGTCCCGGGCATCCACGTGGATCTCAGCATGCCGTACGACGTGGATGGCCGGGACAAGCCCGGCCATGACGACGTGGAGAGAGACGAGCGCAAAACTGCGATCGCCATATGCGATAGCCCTGCCGCTGGTGCGGAGAGGGTCGGGGTGAGGGGGACTCTCCGCGAGTTCGGTGCGCGGAGAGCCCCCCTCACCCGGATTGCATCTTCGATGCAATCCGACCTCTCCCCGCAAGCGGGGCGAGGTGGCGACTGCGCCACGTTTGCGATGCCCGCATGACCAGGGGCGTCGACCCATTCGATCGCCTCACGCCGTTCGGCTGGCGCGGCGGCGTGGCCATGGCGCTGCTGCTGTCGCTCGTCTCATTCCTCCTCGTCGGCTACTTCACCGTCTATTGGCGCAACGCCGACATGGACTTCATGGTGATCTACAACGCGCTCGCCATGAACGATGGCGGCGCGCAGGTGTTCTTCGATCACCCGGCCTATCTCACCATCCTTTCGGTCAAGGCTTGGTTCGCCGGGCTGCATCGCCTCGGCCTGCTTGACGCCTGGACCTTGTCGGCTATCCCGCCTGCGTCGGATCGTGCAGCGTTCGATGCGGCAATGACATCTGCGGTTCACGCCGGGCGTGTCGCTGCGCTGCTCACCGCAGCCGGTATCCTCATCGCTTTTGCCGTTCTGGCGCGGTGTCTCGTCTCGGACTGGCGGATCGCCATGTTCGCGATGACCGCGTTCACGTTCTCCGGCGGCGTGCAGATGCATCTGCGCATCCTGCGTAGCGAGATGATCGCCGCCTCGTTCTGTATTCTCAGCTTGATGCTGCTGATCGTCGTCGCGCGGCACGCCAGCAACGCCCGCCCGCTCGTCATTGGTCTCGCCGCGATGCTCTGCATGCTCGGGCTTACCAACAAGGTGCATGCGATCCTGCTGGTCGCGGCGATTCCCGTTCTGGTGCTGCCGTTCGGCAGCGAGAGGGGCGCCAGTGCGGCGTTCTGGCGAACGTCGCGTGCCTGGGCGGCCGTCCTGGTCGCAGCGCTGGCCGCCATCATTGCCGCGAGCGCCGCGTGGCCGTTGCTCGCAGCCGGTTTCGATCCGGCGAACGCCACGGCCGCCGGCCTCAAGCCGCTGCTGCTCGGGCGCTTCGGCATCTATCAGCTTGCGCTGCTCGGTGTCATCGCAGCCTGCATGGTCCTGTACGCCCGGCTCTGGCGCGTGAGCGCAGCCGAGACGCTCGTCGCCCTGCTCATGGCTGTGGCGGGTGCAAGCCTGGGCCTGCTGTCTCTGGATCTCAGCGACGACATCAACGATGTCGTCGTCGTGCTCAATCCCCTGGAGAAGATGATCACCTATGTCGATGCTCCCGAAGCCGCCGGCAGTCTCAGTGGCGCGATCGGCCTGTTGCTGTCCGGCCTGCTCGGCGTTATCAGGCGCTACACTTTCGTGCTGCAGCCCTCGGCGCGGCCGACGGTGTTCCTGATTTGGCTGATCATCCCCGGCATCGTCGTCGCCCTCAGGCGCGGCGAGCGGCAGGTTGCGCTGCAGGCGGCGCTGCTGATGCTGGCGGTCATCGGCATCGACACGCTCGGCGTCCGCCGCGGCCTGAAGGTCGAGTACTTCGTCCTCACCGATCCCCTGATCATCATCGCCGGCGTGATCCTGCTCGAGCGTCTCGCCGATGTCAGCTTTTCCCGCTTCGCCTATCCGATCGGCGCCACGCTGCTGGTGCTGCATGTCGGCATCAGCCAGGCCGAGCCGGTCAAGATGGCGCTGAAGCGCCAGGGGCCCGAGACTGTGTGCGAATGGCACGACTACTACATGCCGCGGCTGGAGCTGCCCTGGTGCCCACCCGCAAGCCCGCCGCGGAGTTGACCATGCGCCGGCGCAGTCATCCCGATTGCGCCGACCGCGTCTTGCGCCGCAGCGGTTTCACGGGAGCGAAGATCGCCGCGAGATCCTCGCTCTCCGAGCTCTCGGTGGCGTCGAGCCGCAGCCGGCCCTCGACATGCAGGAAGTGCTCGCGCGACACCGCGATGGCTCGCAGGAGGTCGCGGTCGCGCAGCGCCGCGACGATGGCGCCGTGCTCGTCGACCGCGCAGATCGACTGCGCCGCGGGCTCATACACGGAGACCATCACCGAGGATCGGCTGAGCAGGTCACCCAGCATGCGCGACAATTCCGGATTACCGATGGAGTCGACGAGATGAACGTGAAAGGCGCCGGACAGCCTGACGGAGGCGGCACGGTCGCCGCGCTGGGCGGCGGCGCGCTCCTCAGCCAGATGCGCGTCGAGGCGGGCGAGCAGGAGATCATCGACCCGCAGGACCAACTGGCTGAGCACACCGGCCTCGAGCACGCGATGCGCCTCATAGACTCGCCGGACATCCTCGAGCGTCGGACGCGGCACCCGCGCGCCGCGATTGGGGATCATCTCCAGCCGCCGCTCGGCGCCCAACCGATGCAGGACTTTCCGGATGCGCTCGCGCGACACGCCGAAGATCGACGCCAGCGGCGTCTCGGCGAGCTTGGTGCCGGCCTTCAGCTGGCCCTCCAGCAGCGCGCGCAAAACGGCCTGGTACACCGCCTCGTCCTCGGCGGGATTGGCCTTCCCGATTCGCTGCGCTCGCATCGTCATGCCCAACTGCTAGGCCCAAAGGCGCGGCAGGTCACCTCCAAAAAATGTGCACATTCTGCCCGCGGCCGGGCGGTCTCCGCGACGCGCAAAAGCGTCAAACCACTGGCACTACGGAATAATATAAAAATGTGCACATTTGGCATGACGCTTGCTGATCCCTCCGTACAAGCCTCGCGACAGCTCACACGGGATCCTCTCATGCATGCCTTCTCCCGCCGCCGCCTCCTCAAGACCGGTGCGGCCTTCGCCGCCACCTTCGCCGCGCCCGCGCTGGTGCGCGCCGCCCCGAAAGAGATCGTGATCGGCGGCCCCGCCGGCGCCGCCAAATACTTCAATGCCGATCTGTTTCCGGTGCTGGAGAAGAAGCTCGACTGCAAGGTGCTCTATGAGGGCACGAACTCGCTGACCAACCTGCAGAAGATGCAGGCCGACAAAGCGAGCCCGAAGATCTCGGTCGTGATCATGGACGACCCGGTGATGCTGCCCGCGGCCGCCGAAGGACTGATCACCAAGATGTCGTCCTCCAGCATTCCCAATCTCGGCAAGCTGGTGGGCGACGCCGTGCACCAGGACGGCATGTGGGCCAACTACCAGAAGCCGTGGGCCGGCATCGCCTACTCCACCAAGCGCGTGAAGACGCCGCCGGTGAGCTGGGCCGAGCTGTGGGACGCGAAATACGACTCCAAGATCGTCGTGCCGTCGTTGTCAAACACCGAGGGCTTCTGGACCTTGCTCGCCGCCGCGCATCTCGAGACCGGCAAGCCCTACAAGGAGGCGCAATACGACATCGACGCCGGCTTCAAGAAGATCAAGAGCCTGAAGGCCAATCTGCTGAACGTCTATACCAACGCGCCGCAGGCCATCAATCTGCTGGAGCAGGGGGAGGCCTGGATGATCGGCGGCCAGTTCTCGGCCTACACTTTGATCCGGAAAGCGGACGGCTCGCCGGTCGATCTCGCGATCCCGAAGGACGGCGGCTTCTCGATGCCGTCGGGCATTGCCAAAGTGACAGGCGCTCCGGCCGGCGATCTCGCTGATGCCGTCATCGACTTCTATCTCAGCCCGGAAGCCCAGAGCATCCTGGCCAAGACCGCCTTCATCGCGCCGACCAACCAGGCGACGCCGCTTCCCGCCGGCTATCCGGATCCGGCCTCGCTGTTCGCGCCCGACTGGGCGTTCATCGCCAAGAACCGCGCCGGTTGGGTCGACCGCTGGAGCAAGGAGATGACATGAGCGAGGCCGCGCCGCATCTCGTCATCAGCGGAGTCTCCAAACGCTTCGGCGTGGCGACCGTGCTCGAGCGCGTCGACCTCACCATCCGGCGCGGCGAGTTGGTCACCTTGCTCGGCCCGTCTGGCTGCGGCAAGACCACGCTGCTGCGTGCGATTGCCGGCCTTGCGCCGCCGGACACCGGCACGATCGCTCTTGCTGGGCGCGACGTCACCCATGTGCCGCCGCACCGGCGCAATGTCGGCGTCGTGTTCCAGAGCTACGCGCTGTTTCCGCATCTCACCGTGGCCGGCAACGTCGCGTTCGGGCTGAAGGTGCGCGGCACACCGAAGGCGGAGATCGATCGCGCGGTCGAGCGGGCGCTGGCGCTGGTCAAGCTCGGCCATCTCGGCAGCCGCCGCATCTCGGCCCTGTCGGGCGGCCAGCAGCAGCGCGTCGCCCTGGCGCGCGCCATCGCAGTCGAGCCGGACGTGCTGCTGTTCGACGAGGCCTTGTCGGCGCTCGATCGCAAGCTGCGCGAGGAGATGCAGGTCGAGCTGCGCCGCCTGCTGCAGGAGGTGAAGGCAACCGCGATCTTCGTCACCCATGACCAGGACGAGGCGCTGACGATGTCGGATCGCGTGGCGGTCATGAACAAGGGCCGCATCGAGCAGCTCGCCGCGCCGCGCGAGCTCTACGCGCGTCCGGCCAGCCTGTTCGCGCTGAACTTCGTCGGCCTGTCGACGCGCATCGCAGGCCAAGTGGTTGGCGGCAGCGACGGAACGGTCGAGGTGGTGACGCCGGTCGGCCGCTTGTCGGCGCGCGGCGCATTCCAGCTTGGCGCGTCGGTGATCGTGGCGACGCGACCGGAGCAACTGCGTCTCGGCGCTCAGGACGGCGCGAACTCTGCGGCCGGCCGGGTGCGCTCGATCGTGTTCCAGGGCTCGCGGACGCTCGTCGATGTCGACGCGGGTGCGGGCGCAAGCCTGCTGGCCGAACTATCCGGGCGCGAGGCGGAGGTGCCGCGCGTGCATGACGAGGTCCGCTTCGCCTGGCCGGTGGCGGAGACCTTCGCCTTCGCCGCGGAGGCGGGGCGCCCACCCATCCGCAATTGGGTTCAAAGAACCCATTCTGCGATTGCGGATGGGTGGGCAGCCGACGCTCGCCACCACCATTGCGAAAGCCTATCTGCTGGCGCGCGAGCCCGGCTTCGGTGCCGCCGCCGGCGTGGTGCTGCTGGCGATCGCCGTCATCGTCGTGGCGCTGAGCACGCTCTTATCGCGGGAGCCCAAGTGATGTCGCGCGCGGCCATCATCATCTGCTGGGTGCTCGCGATCGGTCTCGCGTTGTTCCTGGTGCTGCCGCTCGCGGTGATCGCCGCGGCGTCGTTCTCGCCGACGCCGGTGTTCGACCTGCCGCTGTCGGGCGCGTCGCTGCGCTGGTATGGCCGCATCGGCCGGCTCGACGGCTTCTGGCCGTCGCTCTCGGTGTCGCTGCAGATCGCGTTGCTGTCGACGGCGCTGTCGCTGGTCGCCGGCACGCTCGCCGCGATCGCGATCGCCCGCGGCAAGCTGCCCGGCGCCACCGCGCTCGGTACGCTGCTGGTGTCGCCCTTGATGATGCCCGGCCTCGTGCTCGGCATCGCGCTGCTGCAGTATTTCCGCATGATCGGCTTCACCGCGACCTGGAGCGCACTGCTGGTGGCGCATCTCGTGGTCACCTTGCCCTATGTCGCGCGCACCATGATCGCCGGCCTCTCCCGCTTCGACTTCACCCTGATCGAGGCCGCGCGCACGCTCGGCTGCACCTATGCCGGCAGCGTGCTGCGCGTGATGGTGCCGGCGCTGGCGCCGTCGTTCCTGATCTCCGGCCTGTTCAGCCTGCTGGCGTCGTTCGACAACTATCCGGTCTCGATCTTCCTCACCGATGTCCGCTCCAAGACACTGCCCATCCGCATGCTGCAATATATCGAGGAGGCGCCAGATCCGACGCTCGCCGCGCTCTCCACCCTCATTCTCGCCGGCACGCTGGTGCTGCTGCTGATCAGCGATCGCCTGGTCGGGCTGCACCGCATGGCCGGAACCGCGGACTAGTCTGATGAGCTCACAACCTGCCTTTCGCCGTGATCTCGTTGGCTACGCCGGCAAGCCGCCGCACCCGCATTGGCCTGATGGCGCGCGCGTCGCGGTGTCGCTGGTGCTGAATTTCGAGGAGGGCTCGGAGTTCTCGATCTCTGACGGAGACGCCCGCAACGAGGCGATCTACGAGGTCGTGCACCGGCTCGACGGTCCCGATCCCTGCATCGACAGCCATTTCGAATACGGCACGCGCGCCGCGTGGTGGCGCATCATGGACCTGTTCGATGCCCATGGCGTCAAGGTCACCGTCAGCGCCTGCGGCCGCGCCGTGGAGCGTTCGCCCGAACTCGCGCGCGATGCGGTGGCGCGCGGTCATGAAATCTCGGCGCATGGCTGGCGCTGGGAGAGCCATGCCGGCATGAACGAGGCCGAGGAGCGCCGGGTGATCGCGCGCACGGTCGAGACCATCAGGCGCGTCACCGGCCAACCTCCGCTCGGCTGGCACACCCGCTCGGCAAGCTCACCTAACACCCGTCGGCTGCTGGTCGAGCAGGGCGGCTTCCTCTACGACAGCGATGCCTACAACGACGATGTGCCTTACTACATCGATGTCGCCGGCCGGCCGCATCTCGTGCTGCCCTATGCCTTCGACAGCAACGACATGCAGTTCTTCAACGGCTCGCGCTTCCGCGGCGCCGATTTCGCCGACTATGTCATCGACGCCTTCGACTGGCTTGTGCGCGAGGGCGCGAGCGCACCGAAGATGCTGTCGATCGGGCTGCATCTGCGGATGATCGGCCGCCCTGGCCGCATCGGCGCGCTCGACCGCATCCTCGCGCACATCACCGGCAGCGGGGCCGCCTGGGTCGCGCCGCGCGCCGACATCGCCCGGCACTGGCTCGCGACAGTGCCGCCCGCGCGCTGAGGGTCAGTCGTCCTCGGCGAGATCGTCCGGCGTGAGCGGCAGCTCGATGTCGCCGCCTTCGCCGGTGGCGAGATCGCGGTCGTCCTCCGCCGGCAACCCGTCGTCGGGCTCGTCGAGCGGCCAAAGGCCGCGGTCGTGTCCGTTGCGTGGCGTCATGGCAGGTCCTCCCGGCGGGATAAGACCTGCGGCGCGCATTGGTTCATGTCGGCATCCCCGCGCTGCGGCGGTCTGGCGCAGCCGGGTTCCGGCGCCTACATGTGCGAGGCCATGGTCGATCCCACAGCGTTGAAATCCTTCCTCGACAGCCACAGCCGCATCGTCGTCCTCACCGGCGCCGGCTGCAGCACCAATTCCGGCATTCCCGATTATCGCGACACCGATGGGCAGTGGAAGCGCACGCCGCCGGTGACCTATCAGGCCTTCATGGGCGGCGAAGATACGCGCCGGCGCTATTGGGCTCGTAGCATGGTCGGCTGGCGCCGCTTCGGGCGCGCGCAGCCGAACGGCGCGCATCGCGCCCTGGCGCGGCTGGAGGCGCAGGGCAAGAGCTCGTTGCTGGTGACGCAGAATGTCGACCGGCTGCACCAGGCCGCAGGCGCCAGCAACGTCATCGACCTGCACGGCCGGCTCGATCGCGTGCGCTGCATGGGCTGCGGCGCGACCTTGTCGCGCGCGAAATTCCAGGACGAGCTGGCCCACGCCAACCCGCATTGGCTTGCGCATGATGCCGCGGATGCGCCGGACGGCGATGCCGATCTGGACGGCGTCGATTTCGCCGAGTTCACCGTGCCGGCCTGCCGCGCCTGCGGCGGCATTCTCAAGCCCGATGTCGTGTTCTTCGGTGAGACCGTGCCGCGTGAGGTGGTCGCGACCGCGCGCGATCATGTCGACCAGGCCGATGCGATGCTCGTCGTCGGCACCTCGCTGATGGTCTATTCCGGCTTCCGCTTCGTCCGCGCCGCCGCCGACCGCAACATCCCCATCGCCGCCGTCAATCTCGGCCGCACCCGCGCGGATGATCTGCTGTGGCTGAAGGTTGAGGCGCCATGCGACGAGGCGCTGGCGTTTTTGTTGGAGGGGTAGGTAGTAAGCAAGCCCCATCCCGCATAAGACGCGAGATCTTCCGGCTTGCTCGGTCTTACCTCGCCCCGCCAGGGCGAAGCAAAGCTTCGCTAGGGCGGGGAGAGGTCGGATTGCATCGTCAGATGCAATCCGGGTGAGGGGGACTCTCCGCACGGTCGGTGGTCGTGGCTGCCCCTCACCCCAACCCTCTCCCCGTAAAGGACGGGGAGAGGGAGCGCACCGTCGCTGCGGCGAGAGATCAGCTCACATGAGCGGAAATCCCTCACCGCGACCGCGGCTCCTCACGCTGCTCGATGCGATCCTTGTTGTTGACCTGCTCGCCTTCCGGCTTGCCGACGTCGATCGTCTTTCCCGACTGATTGCCGGGATTGTAGTGATACTGCCCTTCCTGCTTCTCGCCGGGCTGCTTCTGGTTCGGATTGACGTTGTCGGCCATGGTTCTCTCCTCGGGACGATTGCTGTCCCGGCGACAACGGCCCGGTCAGAGCCGGGTTCCGCGGCTGCTCGCCGCAGGCGCTCACGTCACCGCATGCCGAAGCGCCAGGTGAGTCGCCGCTGTGTGCGGACCGTCACGGAAGCTGTGTGCCGCCGGCGTCATGATCCCCGCATCGGCTGCACAGTGCAGCCGCAAGCAACAAGGGACACGGTCATGATCTCCAGCCTTCGCCTTCTCGCCGCCGCCGCCATCGTCGCGACCGCCGGCCTGCTCGCGTCAGCCCCGGCATCGCCGGCCAATGCCGGCTGGGAGTGGCTGCAGAACAAGGACTACATCCGCTGCCTGCAGCTCGTGAACGGCGGCTTCTTCACGCCCGCCAACGCCTCGCCGGCCGTGCAGGCGCAGCGCCGCGAAGCCGGCCGCCGCTACTGCAATCGCCAATATTACGGCCACGACTAACCGGGCACTTCGGCTTGCGACGGCGCTGCCGATGGCCACCTCGCCCATGGGAGAGGTGAGCCGGGCGCGCCGTGACCAGGTCGTTCGACTGATACCAGCGAGGGCGTCCGCTCAGGCCCCCGTCACGCGCCAGATGCAATTGCCGACGTCGTCGGCCACCAGCAGCGAGCCGTCCGGTCCGAGCGTGACGCCGACCGGCCGGCCGTAGGAGAAGGTCTCGTCGGGCGCCAGGAAGCCGGACAGGATGTCGCGCGCCGGGCCGGACGGCTTGCCGTTCTCGAACGGAATGAACACGACCTTGTAGCCCGACAGCTGGCTGCGATTCCACGAGCCGTGCTGGCCGATCACCATGCCGTCCGGAAAGCCCGGCAGGGTGCCCTTAGGCAGCCAGCACAGGCCGAGCGAGGCGGTGTGGCCGCCGAGCGCGTAGTCCGGCGTCAGCGCGGTGGCGACCAGCGCCGGATTCTGCGGCACGCGGTCGTCGACCGTCTTGCCCCAATAGCAATAGGGCCAGCCATAGAAGCCGCCCTCGCGCACGGATGTGAGATAGTCCGGCGGCGTCTCGTCGCCGAGCCCGTCGCGCTCGTTGACCACGGTCCACAGCACCTTCGTGTTCGGCTCGAACGCCAGCCCCACCGCATTGCGCAAGCCGGCCGCGAAGATGCGCGACGCACCGCTGGCGATGTCCAGCTCATAGATGCAGGCGCGGCCTTCCTCGACCTCAAAACCCTGCTCGGCGATGTTGCTGAGCGAGCCGACGCCGGCATAGATCTTGGTGCCATCAGGGCTGACCAGCAGGCTGCGCGTCCAGTGCCCGCCCGGCTTGAACGTCGTCAGCCGCTTGCCCTGCGCGGTGATACGCTCGGCACCGGCAGAGTAAGGGAAAGCGACGATGCCGTCGGTGTTGCCGACATAGAAGGTGTCGCCGACCAGCGCCATGCCGAACGGTTGGCTGAGATTTTCCATGAACGCGTTGCGCCGCTCGGCGGTGCCGTCACCGTCGGCATCGACCAGCCGGGTGATGCGGTTGGCACTGACGCCGAGCGCGGCGGCGCGGCGCATCGTCGCCTGCATCGCATAGCCGAACATGTTGCGCACCGGGCTCGGCACCTGCGTCGCCTCCGCGATCAGCACCGATTTGTCCGGCATCGTATAGATCCAGCGCGGATGATCGAGCCCGGTCGCGAACGCATTCACCTTCAGCCCCGGCGCCGCCACCGGCTTTTCGCCATCCTTCCAGCCGCGCGCCGTCGGCATCTTCAGGGTCGGCAGCATCCCCTGCGGCTTGGCCTGCGGAATCTGCGGCGCCGTCCCCCACGCCGGCTGCGGCGTGTCGCCTTGCAGCTTGCGCCACTGCAGCGCCGCATTGCCAACCAGCGCGACACCGCGCGCGACGATCGAGGAGAGCGTGGTCATGGGAGTCCTGTCGGGCTAAGTCAGACGGATGTGGTGGGAAGCCATCCGGCGATGGCGGAAAATATCCTGTCGTTATGGTCTACCACGCCCAAGGTGACAACTGCATGCGCTGCGGATGGGGGCTGCGGAGTCGCAGGCGGCGCAAGCCCTCAATCGATCTGCGGTCACCATGGCGCGGTCACTGATTTGCGCTAAAGTGCCGGGCGGACGCGAAGCGTGCGCGTGCGAGGGGGAGGTGGGAGCTGCATGATGGGGGTGATCGTTCCAGGCGTGGCCTCGCTTGCGAGGCGCGTTGCGGCTGCGGGCGCGTCGTTGACGCCGGCTGCCTCGATCCTTCGAGCCTTCGTCTGCGGAACCCGCCGATGACCGCGCTCGACATGGCCGCCTTCACCCCGCATCCCCTGCGCGACGCCGTGCTCAACGAGGTGCATGCGCGGCCGTTCACGCCGCTGACGCCGCCGGTCTCCGTCATCCGCTTCGCCGTCATGGCGAAAGGCGACAGCGTGAACGCCGACCGCGACAGCCTCGCGTCGTTCTGCGCAAAGCACGGCGCGCCGGCGCCGGAGCCCGGCATGAAGCACCACCAGGTGGTGATCGGCGCCGCGCGGCTGCGCTGGGAGCAGCATTCGGAGTTCGCGACCTTCACCTGGATCTGGAGCCCGCCGGCCAATGCGCCGAAGCTCGCCTTTGGCGAGATCGCGCCGGAGCTGCAGGCGCTGATCGCGTCGCTGAAGCTGTCGGGCGAGCTGCTGGTCGCGGTCAAGCTCGGCGTGGAGAGCGTCACCGATCCGGTCAAGCGTGCGGAGGCGCTGTTTGACAAGAGCAGTCTCGCATTGGTGGCCGTCAAGGGTTCGATCGGGGCGCTCGCTTCGGATTTCCGGCTCGACGCCGACGGCTTCACCCGCATTCTCGTTTGCATCGAGGGGCCGACGCCGGAGCGGCTCGGCGCGCTGGTGCAGCGGGTGCTCGAGCTCGAGACCTATCGCACCTTGGCGCTGCTCGGCCTGCCCGCCGCGCTGGAGCTGGCGCCGCAGGTCGATCGCATCGAGCGGCGGCTCGGCGAGGTGCTGGCGGAGATGCAGGGCGCCGAGACGCTGAAGATCAACAACCACCTGCTCGACGAACTCACCGAACTCGCGGCGTCGCTGGAGCGCGGCGCCACCGGTTCGCTGTTCCGCTTCGGCGCCAGCCGCGCCTATTGGGACCTGGTGCAGGCGCGGCTCACCGTGATCGAGGGCGAGCCGATCACGCCCTATTCGAGCTGGTCGTCGTTCCTGTCGCGACGCATCGCGCCGGCGATGCGCACGCTCAACACGCTGGAGCGACGGCAGGACAATCTGTCGCGCAAGCTGGCACGCGCCGCCGACCTCTTGCGCACCCGTGTCGACGTCGAGCTCGAGGGGCAGAACCGCGATCTGCTGCGCTCGATGAACGAGCGCACCAAGCTGCAGCTTCGCCTGCAGAGCACGGTCGAAGGCCTGTCGGTGGCCGCGATCGGCTATTACGTCGTCAGCCTGTTCGGCTACCTCGCCAAAGGCGCGCACGATGCCGGCCTGCACGTCGATCCGACCTTCGCCACCGCCGCCTTCGTGCCCATTGCGATCGCGCTGATCTGGTTCACCACGCACCAGATCCGCAAGCGGCACCTGAAGGAAGATCATGAGGCGGAGAAGGCGGGCAAGGACTGAATGCGCGGCCACCTGTCTCCCCTCATGGTGAGGCGCGCCGCTTGCGGCGCGTCTCGAACCATGAGGCCCCGGCTGCTGCTTGCCAGCGCCGGGCAGTACGGCTAAGCGGCAAGCTGGTCACGAAGAGGCAATGACACGATGAGCGGCACGACGATCGATTTCCAGGTTCACGCGGATGGAACGGCAGTACGGCAATCCATCACGCTCAACCGTCTCGTCATCGCCGGCTGGACCGGGCGCGATCCGGTCGCGCGCGACAAGCACATCGCCGAGCTGGAAGAGCTCGGCATTCCCCGCCCGGCGACGACGCCGATCTATTACGAGGTCGCGGCCAGCCGGCTGACGGTGGCCGAGACCATCGAGGTCTCCGGCGGCGACTCCTCGGGGGAGGTCGAGTTCGTGCTGGTGAAATCCGGCGGCCGGCTGCTCGTCGGCGTCGGCTCCGATCACACCGACCGCAAGGTCGAGACTTACAACATCACCGTCTCCAAGCAGATGTGCGACAAGCCGGTCGCATCAGAGCTGTGGCTGGTCGATGACGTCGCCGCGCATTGGGACCAGCTGATGCTGCGCGCCTATGCCACCATCAATGGCGAGCGCGTGCTGTATCAGGAGGGCGCGCTGAGCGGCATGCTGGCGCCGTCCGATCTGATCGCGCGCCGCTATGGCGAGGCCGGCCTGCCCGAGGGCACCGCGATGTTCGGCGGAACATTTGCAGCGAAGGGCGGTATCCGCCCGGCCGACCGCTTCGAGTTCGAGCTGGTCGATCCCGTGCTGAACCGCACCATCCGCCACGGCTACACGATCGCCCAGCTCATCATTGCCGGCTGACCGCGCGCCGCCATCACGTTCGTGTGCGGCGCCCCGGCGTTAACCACAACGCCGCGGCGCGTGGTTGCGGTCGTCGCGGGTGATGATGCTCGGCGCAGACGTTGGCGATCGCAAGGGCCTGTTAAGCAAGACCGCTTATGGTGCCCGAGTGTGCCAAAGCGGGCCAAAGTCTTGTTTCGCGTTCTGGTCCGGCACACGTCTGGCATCATCTGAGACGCGATGCGGCTTGCCGATCCCTAACAGATCCTTACTTGATAGCAATGGATTCGACGGGTCGGAGGAGAAGGGCGATTAACTAGAAGTTTAGGATTGGTTTTGTGCGCGTGAACGGCTCCCTTAAGGGTTTGTTTAAATACCCCGGGAATTGGGAGAGCACGATGCGCGTCGCGATCGTCCACGATTGGCTTTACGTTCTCGGTGGTGCCGAGAAGGTGCTGCAGGAGATCCTGCGCTGCTATCCCGGCGCCGACGTCTTCACGCTGTTCGACCTGCTGCGTCCCGAGGACCGCGCCAAGCTCGGGTTCGAGAAGTCGCACACCAGCTTCCTGCAGAACATGCCGGGCTTGCGGAAGTATCACCGCTCCTATTTGCCGCTGATGCCGCTCGCGATCGAGCAGCTCGATCTGTCGAGCTACGATCTCGTGATTTCCTCGAGCTGCGCGGTGGCCAAGGGCGTGCTCACCGGACCGGAGCAGCTGCACATCGCCTATGTGCATTCGCCCATGCGCTATGCCTGGGATCTGCAGCACCAATATCTGG
Source organism: Bradyrhizobium sp. ORS 285 (assembly GCF_900176205.1). NCBI lineage: Bacteria > Pseudomonadati > Pseudomonadota > Alphaproteobacteria > Hyphomicrobiales > Nitrobacteraceae > Bradyrhizobium > Bradyrhizobium sp. ORS 285. Next base: position 7,197,854 of record NZ_LT859959.1, on the reverse strand, counting down.
AGGAGAGCGGCTACGCGACCGGCGTGAAGGGCTGGATCGCCCGCGCGCTGCTGCACAAGATGCGGATCTGGGATGCGCGCACCGCACACGGCCCCGACGCCATCTTCACCAATTCGCAGTTCGTCGCCCGCCGGATCAAGAAGATCTACGGCCGCGACACCAAGGTGATCTATCCGCCGGTGACCATCGGGCAGCGCGATGCGATCCTGCCCGTCGGCAACCACTTCCTCGCCGCGAGCCGGCTTGTGCCCTACAAGCGCATCGAGCCGATCGTCCGCGCCTTCAATGCGATGCCGGACCTCGAGCTGGTCGTCGCCGGCGACGGCCCGGAAGCGGCGCGCCTGAAGGCGATTGCGGGACCGAACGTGACATTCGCGGGCTTTGTGCCCGACAAGCAATTGCGCGACCTCATGACCACCGCGCGGGCCTTCGTGTTCGCGGCGGAGGAGGATTTCGGCATCATCCCGGTCGAGGCGCAGTCGGAAGGCGCGCCGGTGCTCGCGCTCGGCCGCGGCGGCGCGCGCGAGTCGATCCTCACCACCGGACCACGTCCGACCGGCATGTTCTTCGATTCGCCCGAGCCAGAGGCGATCGCCGCCTGCGTGCGCGCCTTCGTGACCAGGGAGAAGACGATCTCGCGGCTCGATTGCCGCCAGCGCGCCGGCTTCTTCTCGGCCGAGCGCTTCCGCAGCCAGTTCGTCGCGGCGGTCAACGAGGAGCTCGATCATTTCCGTGACGGTCATCAGGGCCGCGCGACACGTCTGATTGCGTAGTATGTGGTGCGAGTGCAGATCATGAGGCAGGCGGCTCTCAACGAGGCCTTGTCCGGCTTTGATGCCGTCGCCCGGATCTGGCGCCGCCGCGGCGTGTTCGCGCTCGTGGCCGGCACGGTGCTGGCGATCGCGGTCGCTGCCCTCGTTCTGCTTCCGGTGCGCTATCTCGCGACCGCGTCGGTGATCATCGCCGAGCAGGAGCCGGGCGCCAACACCTCCGCGGCGTGGGCGCAGAAGATCGGTGATCCCGCCGACATGGAGAGCCAGCTGCTGGTGATCCGCTCGCCGCGCCTGCTGCGCCAGATCATGTCGTCGCCCGGTGTCGTCGACGCCGTGGTCGGCGAATGCGAGCGCGGGCGCATGTGGGGCTCGGCGGATGCGTGCCAGCGCCTCAAGACCGATCCGAGCGCCTTCATCGATCACGTCGACAGCCGCTTCAGCATCGCCTCCGCCGGCCGCTCGCGCGTCATCAACATCTCTTATCAGTCGGGCAGCCCCGAGGTGGCGAAGCTGCTCGCCAACGCGCTGACGCAGACTTTCCTGGAAGATCAGCGCACCGAAGGCGCCAACAGCCGCGAGGTCGCGAGCTCCTGGCTTTGGCAGGAGCTGAAGCAGCTCGACCAGCAGCTTCGCGACGCCGACGACAAGATCCAGAAGTTCCGCCGCACCAAGGGCCTGATGCGCGGCGCCAATGCGCCGATCTCCTCGGAGCGTCTCACCAGCATCGGCCAGCAGCTGTCGCAGGCGGAAGCCGCGCGCGCCGAGGCTGCCGCTCGGCTGCAGGAGATCAAGTCCGAGCAGGAGCGTGGCCCAACCGATGCGCCGTCGGTGCTGCAGAGCCGGACCATCGCGGATCTGAAGCAGCAGCTCACCACCGTGAGCGCGCAGCTCGCCAGCGCCGCCGGCGTGCTCGGCCCCAAGCATCCCTCGATCCTGGCGCTGACGCGCGAGCAGGCCTCGATCCAGCAGCGGCTGGTCGACGAGATGCAGACCATCGCAGCCAGCGCGCAGAAGACGTTCGATGCCAACAATGCGCTGGTGACCTCTCTCAAGAAGCAGATGGACACGGCGAAGGCCGAAGCCGGTTCGGCGACGCTGGACGAGGCGTCTATTGAGAGCATGGTGCGCGATACCGAGATCAAGCGCCAGCAATATGCCGAGCTCTACAAGAAGGCGAGCGAACTCGAGACCGAGCGCCGCGTCCTGCGCGGCAGCACGCGTCTCGTGAGCCTCGCCGAATTGCCGAGCAAGCCGTTCTTCCCGAAGAAGGTGCCGTTCCTGGCCGCCGGCCTGACGCTCGCCATCATCTTCGGCGTCGCCGCCGCGTTGCTCGCCGACCAGCTTGCGCGCCTGCGTCCCGCCCAGACATCCGCGGCGCCCGTGCCGGATCCGGCCGGCAGCGAAGTTGTGACTCCCATCGCGGATGCGCCGGCCAGTGTTCCCGATCTGCCGGAGCAGGCCGAACTGCCGACCGCCTCCAACGAGCCGCCGTCGTCCGAGCGTAAATCTCATCTTCCCAGCGTCGCCGACGTCTCGATCCTCGCTTGCCTGCCCCGTCTGAAGAGCCTGCGCCAGATGTCCGCGCTTGGCGCCATCCTGCAGGGTCATCAGCCGCTCGCGATCCCGCACGTTCTGCGCCTCGCCTCCGAGGACGTGGAATTCCAAGTGATGCTGCACGACCTCGTTCGCGAGCTGGGACTCGACTCGTCTGCGCGACCGCAGCGGCTCGTCGTCACCTCGCCTGATGCCGGCGACGGCAAGACGACCATGGCTTGCGTGCTCGCGGAGCATCTCGCCGCGGCCGGCCGGCGCGTGTTGCTGGTCGAGTGCGATATCGAGCATGCGAGCTTCGCGCAGGTCATGGCGCTTTCCCCGAGCCCGGGCTGGCTGGGCGCGCTGGAGCATGGCCGGCCGCTGCGCGAAATGGTGTTGCGCACGGCGCATCCGTCCCTCGATGTATTGCCCGCCGGCGCCGCCACCGGTCCGGTTGGCGACATTCTCGAAGTGATCAGTCTCGACAGCCTGCTCACCGGTCTCGATGGCTATGACGCTGTCATCGTTGATACGCCGCTGTCGTCGCAGCGAGACGACTTCCTGGCCGGCACGGATTGGGTGATCGTCTGCGTGCGCAGCGATCGCTCCTTGATCGAACCGGCGGTTGCCACCGTGACCACGAGCAGGGCGCTCGGCGCGACCGATGTCGGCATCGTCGTCACCATGGCCGAAGCCGAGCCGCGCGCCACGGCGACGGGGCAGGCGGCATCCGCCGCAGCCTATGCCGAGGCCGGATGATGTCGGGCGAACGCGTCCTGTTCGTTGATCACACCGGGCAGATCGGCGGAGCCGAGCTGATCCTGCTCGACGTCGTGCAGGGGCGCCACGAGTCGTCCGCCTTCCTGTTCGAGCAGGGCCCCCTGGCAAAGGCGCTGTCCGACCGCGGCCTCTCGGTGGTCACGTCGCGCTGGGGCATCGGCCTGTCGCGGTTCCGGCGTGACAGCTCTTGGCTCAAGGCATTGCCGCTGGCCGGAGGCTTGGCTGCGATCACCGCCGAGCTGGCCCGCCTCGCGCGCCGGCATGACGTCGTCTACGCCAACTCGCAGAAGGCGTTCGTGCTGGCTGCGGTCGCCAACGTCGTCGCGCGCAAGCCGCTGATCTGGCATCTGCACGACATCATCAGCCCAGCCCATTTCGGCGCAATGCAGCGCCGGACGCAGATCTTGCTCGCCAATCGCTTCGCGGCGAAGGTCGTCGTCCCGTCCGAAGCGGCGGCCGCCGCCTTCATCGAGGCCGGTGGGCGGCGCTGCCTCATCGAAGTCGTGCCCAATGGTCTGTCCGTGGAGCCCGTTCCTGTGTCGCGCCAGGAGTTGCGGCAGCGGCTCGGCCTGCCGCCGGCGCCGCTGGTCGGCGTGTTCAGCCGGCTCGCGCAGTGGAAGGGACAGCACGTGCTGGTCGAGGCACTGGCCAAGCTGCCTGGAGTTCATGGCATCATCGTCGGCGATGCGCTGTTCGGTGAGCAGGATTACGCGGCGCAGCTCAAGCGGCAGGTCACCGAGCTCGGCCTCGCCGATCGCATTCACTTCCTCGGTCATCGCGGTGACGTGCCGCTGTTGATGCAGGCGGTCGACGCGATGGTTCATCCGTCGATCGATCCGGAGCCGTTCGGCCGCACCCTAGTCGAAGCGATGCTGGCCGGCGTCCCCGTCATCGCCACCGATGCGGGCGCCGCGCCGGATATTCTGGAGCATGGCCGCGCCGGCATGCTCGTGCCGCCTGGCGATGCGCGCGCTTTGGCCGAAGCTTTAGACAGCGTTTTGTCGGAGCCCTCCGTTCTGGCGTCCCAGCTCGTCTACGCTGCGCGCCGTGCGCGCACGCAATACAGCCTGACGCGCATGCTCGACTCGATCGGGCTCCTGATCCGCAATGTCCGCGCGGGAGCGGCGGTGTGAGCACGATCCTCACATCCGCTCCGGCCGAACGCGACTGGCGCTTGCCTGGCTGGGCGGCGGCGATCGCCGTGCTCCTGGTCACGGCGCTTGCGGCCGGGGTGCTCGGCGGTGCGTCGCGGGCGCTGTTCGTGCTCGGCTGTGGCGGCGTCGGTTGGTATGCGTGGCGGCAGGGGCCAGCAGTGCATCTGCAGGCCGCGCTGATCCTGTTCAGCTTCGCGCCCTTCGTCCGCCGGCTCGTCGATCTCTCGGCCGGCTATGATCAGCTCGGCCTGATGCTGATCGGACCGTTGTTCGCGATCCTTGCGCCGGTGCTGTCATTGCCGCGGCTGCTCGGAGAGCGGCAGGTTCCTGCGCGGTGGATCTGGCCGCTCGGCATCGTCGCAATGTGCGTCGTCTATGCGGGTCTGCTCTCGCTTGCCCAGGCGGACTGGAACAATGCGGCTTCCGGCCCGCTGAAATGGCTGGCGCCGCTGCTCTATGCCGCGGTGCTCATGCTGAGCGCGGATCGTCGCGAGATGATCGAGGCGGCAACATCGGCCTTTGTGATCATTCTTCCGGTCACCGGTTTCTACGCGCTCTACCAATATGTCGATCCGCCGGACTGGGACCGCTACTGGATGGAGTTCGCTCCGATCATCTCGATCGGTCAGCCCGTTCCCTACGGCGTCCGTTCGTTCAGCACGATGAATGCGCCTGCGGCCTATGCCACCTTCACGGCGGCCGGACTGCTGCTGGTCGCTTTCGGCCGGCGCTCGTGGCCGGCGCTGCTGCTGGCGTTGCCGGCCGGGCTTGGCTTCCTGTTGTCGATGTATCGCACCGCCTGGATCTCGCTCGCCGTCGGGTTGCTGTTCTGCCTGCTGTTCGCGGAGACGCGGCGCCGCGCCGGCCTGATCCTCGTCAGCCTCGCCGTCGCCGTGATATTGGCCGCGACCTTGACGCCGTTCGGCGACGTCGTGGCGGATCGACTGTCCTCACTCGGCGAAGGCACCAAGGACGGCAGCGCGCAGGAGCGACTGCAGGAGTTCGTGACATTGTGGAATCTGCCGGACAGCTCGCTGTTCGGCACCGGCTTCACCATCACCGATGTCGGCGCCGCCGGCGCCATGCCGGTCGACGGCATGATCATCGCCTGCTGGCTGACGATGGGCATCGTCATCGGCGGCTTCTGCCTCACGGCGCTGTTCTGGGCGATCGGTAACGCGCTGGCCGCGGCGTGGTCCGACCGATCGCCGGACGCTGTCATCGTCGGCGCGCTGGCGCTCGGTGCCCTCGTGCAGCTGCCGCTCGCCAACATCACCTCGGGCGAGAACGGCTTCCTGTTCTGGACCTTTGCGGCGTTGCTGGTTCCGGCTCTTCCGACCGAGGAGGCAGCATGAGCGCCTCCAGTCCTTCGCTGCGGCGCTTCAGTGCGCTCCTGATCAGCGGCGCGCTCGCCAGCAAGTTGCTGGGCTTTGCCCGCGAGGTGCTGATGGCGCATGTGCTCGGTGCGACCCTCATCGCCGACGGTTTTCGTGCCGCCATGGCCGCCGTGCTGATTCCGCTCGCTTTCCTGCAGAACGAGAGCGTGCCGGCGATCATGATCCCGATGCATCGCGAGGCACTGCTACGCCCGGATCCGGCGCGCAGCCTGGGCGCGCTGACGATCGTGATCGCGGCGGTCTCTACATTGGTCATGGCCGTCATCCTGCTGCTCGGCGAGATCTGGGTGAATGCCGTCGTCGGCGGCTTCTCGGATGAGGGCCGCGTGCTGACGCTGCATTTCGTGCGCATGATGTCGCTCGCGATGCCGGCCTCGGCGGTGCTCAACGTGTTGGCGGCGGGCGAGATCGCGCTCGGCCGCACGCGGCTGACCAATCTCCGTGCCAGCCTGCTCAACGTCGCCGTCATCGGCGGCATCGGCCTGCTCATGCTCACCGGCGACGCCTACATGCTCGCCTGCGCCTTCACCGTCGCCTTCAATGGTCTTGCGGCCTGGGGCCTGTTCTCGCTGTGGCGCGAGGGTGAGCTGAGCGTCTCCGGTCTCACGATGCGCATGGTCGTCGACAAGGGCATCGAGTTCTTCCGCCGGCTGCGCGTGCTGCTTGCGCTGCCGCTGGCCGAGCAGGGCAATGTCTGGATCGAGCGCTTCACCGCCTCGCGGCTGACGACCGGCGCCGTCGCCTCGCTGGACTACGCGCGCTCGTTGACGGAAAGCGCGCTGCTGCTGATCAGCCAGCCGCTCGGCATGGCCGTGCTGTCGCAGCACGCGCCGCGCGATCCGCGCGCGCAGACCGAGGCGCTGCTGCGGCCGCTGCTGGCGCTGACCTTGCCGGCGTCGGCATTCCTGCTGGTGTTCTCGACCGACATCGTGCGCCTGATCTATTTCCGCGGCGCCTTCGGCGACGAGGCGCTGCTGCTGACCTCGCATGCGTTGAAGGGCATCGCCTGCGGCGTCTGGGCTGCGACGCTCGGCTGGATCCTGATCCGTCTGCTCAACGGCGCCGGCCGCAACGGCGTCGCCGCGCTGATCATCGTCTGCGCCTATCTCGCCAATATGAGCTTCAACCTGCTGATGCCGCTGTTCGATCCGTCGCCGGCGGCCGGCATGCAACTGCTCGGCATTGGCGAGGCGATCCGCAGCCTGGTGCTGCTGTTCGGCGTGGTGTTCGTGCTCGGCGATGCGCGCAAGCTGCTGCTCGTCATCGGCCTGGCGCTGCTGCCGACTGCGCTGATGGCCGTGCTCGGCATGATGATCCAGAACGCCGTGCCTGGCCTGTTGCCGCGTCTGTTCGCCGGCGGCGTCGCCTATCTGGTCTGCCTCGCCTTCGCGATCGGCATTCTGCTGCCGAACATGGTGGGCTCGGCGTTCCGGCATGTGCGTCGCACGCTGAAGATGAAGGGAGAGCTGAGTTGACCCTGTTGGCCCTCGCCGCAGCCAAGGCCATGATGGCCTCCAGCGCGTTCGTCCTTCCGCTCGCCAAGGCCGCCGATCGCGTGCTCGGCCCGCGCGGCTGCTGCCTGACCTTCCATCGCACGGCGCCGTCCGAACAGTGGGAGCGTCTGCCCAACCGCGACTTCTATGTCGATGCGGATTTTCTCGATCGGTTCCTGAGTTACGTTCTGGAGCAGGGTTGGGATGTCGTGACGATGGACGAGGCGCTGCGACGCGCCGCGGCCCATGCGCCGGCCGGCCGCTATGTGAATATCTCGATCGACGATTGTTATCGCGACACCTTCGAGCTATTGGCCCCGGTGTTCCGCCGGCACAACGTTCCCGTGACGCTGTTCGTGACAACAGGCATTCCCGATGGCACCTTGCCGCTGTGGGCCGCGGGCCTCGAAGATGCGCTGCTGAACAGAGACCGCCTCTGGATCGACGGTCAGCAGATGGCGCTATCGAGCAACGAGCAGCGCCGCGCGCTGTTTGCCGAGGTCGCGGCGCGCTGGGATGGTCCGCAGGCCGCAGGCTGCTACGCCGCCTTCTGCGCCGCCAATGGCATGGAGATCGAGGCGATGCATTGGAAGCACGCGATCTCCTGGGACATGCTCGAGGCTCTCGCGCGGGATCCGCTTGTCGAGATCGGCGCCCACACCGTGTCACATGCGCGGATTTCGTCACTGTCGCCCGAGGACGCGCTGAAGGAGCTGGCCGGCGCGCGGCTGCGCCTGAACGCGCGGCTCGGCATCGATGTCAAGCACTTCGCCTTCCCTTACGGCCGCGCGGCCGATTGCGGTCCGCGCGATTTCGCACTGGCACGTGAGGCGGGATTTGCCAGTGCCGCGACGACGCGCAAGGGATTGGTTCACGCGGGACAGGATGCCTTCTCGATTCCCCGCAACACCATGAATGGCGCGCATCGCAGCCTGGCCGCGATGGAGCTGCATCTCACCGGGCTCAGCGGCACCGCAGCGCGAGTGATGGGCCGTGTCTAGCCGGCGTCTGCGAATCGTCTCGATCGCGCATCCGGCCACCAGCAGCGAAGCCGGCCGGCTGCGCTATCGCTTTCTCGCATCACGTCCCGACGTCGACCTGCATCTCGTGATGCCCGAGGTCTGGAAGGAGTTCGGCCGCACGATCCAGGCGCCGCCCTCGGACGACGGCTTCCCCGTCCATCGGCTGCCGATCCGACTGCCCGAGGCAGGGCCGATGAAATGGTATCTGCATTTCTATCCGGCGCTGCGCCGGCTGCTGCGCGAGCTCGATCCCGACGTCATCCATCTCTGGGAGGAGCCGTGGAGCATCGTGGCGCTGCAGGCGCAGTTGCTGCGCGGCCGCGCGGCGCTGGTGCTCGAGGTCGATCAGAATATCCTCAAGCGGCTGCCGCCGCCGTTCGAGGCGATCCGAAAGTTCGTCCTCGGCCGCACCGATCACATCCTGTCGCGCAGCCCCGATGCGACCGAGGTCGTGCGGGCGCGTGGCTACGCCGGGCCGGTGACGCCGATCGGTTATGGCGTGGATCTCGCGACCTTCACACCGGCAGAGGCGCCTGCTCCGCATCGTGCGGATGCGCCGCTGCGCTTCGGCTATGTCGGACGTCTGGTGGTCGAGAAGGGACTCGATGATGCCCTGGAGGCGCTGGCGCGCAGCCCTTCGGCGGCGACGCTGAGCATCATGGGTGAGGGGCCGCATGAAACGCATCTGCGTCAGCGCGTGGAAGAGCTCGGCCTGCGCGGGCGCGTCGAATTCCAGGGCTGGGCCGCACCTGCCGAGGTGGCCGCGTTCCTGCGCAGCCTTGATGCGCTGCTGCTGCTGACGCGGACGACGAACACAGTGCGCGAGCAGTTCGGCCGGGTGATCATCGAGGCGCAGGCCTGCGGCATTCCGGTGATCGGATCGACTTGTGGCGCCATTCCCGATGTCATCGGCGACGGCGGCTGGATCGTGCCGGAGCAGGATCCGGAACGCCTGTCTCGACTGCTCGACCAACTCAGCGCCGACCGGACCCAGTTCGCGGCGCGATCGCAGGCCGCGCGCGCCAATGTGCTCAAGCGTTTCACCTACGATGCAGTCGCAACCGCGATCGAAGCCGCCTGCCGAGCGGCGGATCAGTCGAGAAATGCATCGCGCCTGGCCGCGCCACGGCCGCTGCGGGCAAGCTAGCGCTATTCAGGCTTTCGCGGTCAGCGCCCTCGCGGATTGGCTCGGCTCACGCTTGGCCGCATCGATCCGTCGTAGCAGCTCGATATATGTCAGGCCGACCTGATCCCAGCCATAGGCCTGCGCGGTGCCCTGTGCTCCCTGGCGCAGACGCTCCAGCAGGGCAGGGTCAGCCAACGCAGCGGCGATCTTCGCCGCGACGTCGTCGGCGTCCATCTCGATGCGGAAGCCGTTGATGCCGTCGTGCAGATAGTCCTCGATGCCGCCGACCGGGGTTGCGAACACCGGCACGCCGCAGGCCATCGCCTCCATGCAGACCAGCGAGAACGTCTCATAACTCGTCGGCAGCACGAAGGCATCGGCGGCCGAGTAGAGCGCCGGCATGTCGGCGCGCGCGCCGGCGAAGATCAACCGGTCTGACGCCTTGTGCGCGAGCTTCCTGTAGGGCGCGGGATTGTCCGAGCCCACGACCAGTAGCCGGACGTCATCGCCGAGCTTCTCCAGCGCGCCGACGGCATGGGCCAGCCCCTTGCGGCTGAACTCATGGCCGACGAACAGCAGCACGCGGGCATCAGAGGGAATGTCGAACTCCCGGCGGATCTCCTGGCCGGCCCGCTCATCGCGTCTGAACCGGTCGAGATCGATGCCGTTGGAGATGACCTGGATGCGTGAGGGCGGCACCTGATAGATGCGCTGCAGCTCTTCAGTCACTCTTTCGGAGACTGCGACGAAGGCGCGATAGCGCAGGCCTCCGATCATGAATCGGTCGCGGAGAGCGACCCAGAGATGCATCGGATTGAGCAGCCAGCGCCAGCGGCCGGCGGCGCGCTTCTCCACAAGGCTCTGCGCATTGACGGCATGGACGATCAGTACGTCGCCCTTGAGGCTGTCACCGTGGCTGATGACCACGGCGTGGGGATGACGCGCCAGCGCCCGCGTCGCCGCCAGCGTGAACAGGGGAACGACGATGGCGCGGCCGATGTGACGGAACAATCCGCGCGTCGGAATCCGCGCCAGCCACGGCGCGACACGCTCGACCTTGATCGACTGTTCGAGATTCTCAGCCACCGCGCTCGCCAGCACGACATTCGATAAACCATTCCGGCCGAAAACGCGCGCCAGCTCGATGGCGACGGTTTCCACGCCGCCAGCATTGCTTATCTCTTGAACGACCTGGACGATCTCAAAAGTCATCACGGACATTTACGGGACTAGACATTGCGGCTTCGTTCCAATCTGCTGGTGGTTAGCATAACGCTATTAACGTTTGGCTCGGCAATTCCAGGCCTTGCCGACGATGTGAACGGCGCCGCAGTTCGCGATCGCATGGGCGGCGGTAATCTCGTGACGCATCTCGCCGGCAAGAGCAGCCAGCTCTATCAGGCACTGCACGGCGTCGGCGCGAGGATGGGCCGGATGGATTCCTACGGCTGGCGTACGCTCGCGCGGGTGCCGACGCCGCATGATTTCGATGCCGCCATGCTGGAGGCGCACAAGAACGGCATCACGCCGCTGATCCTGCTCGAATATGAGGGCAGCTATCAGACGCTGAACCCGCCGCAGCCGATCGGTTCCTATCAGGATTGGTTCGCTGCTGGAGAGGCGATGGCGAAGCGTTTTCGCCCCGGCGGTGACTGGGGCCGGGAGAACGGTATTCCGGACTGGGGCGCGACGATCTTCACCGCGATCAACGAGCCCGACGTGCAGGCGACGATCCCGCGCAGGGACTATCATGATGCGCTGGCGGGACTGGCTGACGGCGTCCACAGCGTCGATCCCAAGTTGCGCGTGGTTCCCGGCGGCTTCGCGACCTGCAATTCGCATGGCGATGCGACGTTGCGCGGCTACGGCCCGGCGATCGCCGACCTGCTCGCGGATGGCCGGCTCGACGGCATCGACCTGCACACTTACTACAACGACCGCTGGTATCCGGTGACCAGGGGACGTGCCTTCTCGGTGCAGACCTGCTTCGATCGTATCAAGCAGGCGATGGGTCTGACCCGCGACGTCAATTTCTACAGCACCGAGTTCAACGTTGCCCGGGCCGGCGCCTGGGAGAGCGAGCCGGTCGCAGCCAGATTGTTTCTGAGTGCAATCTGGGATCAGCTCGCCGTCGTCGGCAAGGATGGCCGTTCGCCGGTCTCGACCATCGCTTTTCCCTGGAATCTCGGCGACACGCCGGATGTCGATGGTCTCGCCTATGCCATGGCCAGCGGCAAGGAGCCATGGGTCCCGGAGGCACGCAGCCAAGTACTTAAGACGGTGCTGCAGCTCGCCGGTCGCATGAAGATCGTGTCGATCGACCGCCGCCTTGCGCTGTACAGGCTGAGCGGCGCGGATGCCGAGCTGATCGTCTGGCAGAACATCGCCGGCTGGACCGACCGGCCGGGCCGTGCCGTCGAACTCGAGCTGCCGGCCTGGGCGCGCAGCCTCGAGGTCTGGGGATGGGACGGGCTGCAGCGCCGCATCGACGTGACGCCCGGCCGCTTTTTCGTCGACGGCCTCAATGCCGATGAGACCTACATGTTTCGCGTGCCGCGGCCGTGATCGGCGCGCCGGACACTCATCCAGCCATCATCACGCCCGGATTTCGCTGACGCCGTTAACCCGATGGTAAGGCCGGCACGACGTGGTTCACTGCGCCCCCGGCTTTTTACGATAATTGCATCCGTGACGGATCCATCCTGCACGCGCCGCGTGCGGGACAGCTCTGGGGGGATGCTGGAATGCAGCCGATCAGGAAGGCTGAGACGGTGAGTGACACGGCGGCGCAGGCACAGCCCATCGCCGGCGTGCGCATTCGCGAAATCAAGACCGCGGACCTCGCCGCGGTCGCAGCGCTGCTGACACGCGGATTTGCTTTCCGCAGCGAAGCCTATTGGCTGCGCGGGCTCGAGCGCCATGCGGCGCGCCCGCGGCCGGTGGGCTTTCCGGCGTTTGGGTATTGCCTTGATCATGGCGGCGTGCCGGTCGGCGTCATCCTGCTGCTGTTCTCGAACGTGCAGTCCGAGGACGGTGCGGTCATCGTCAGGGCCAATGTTTCGAGCTGGTATGTCGAGCCCGCGTTCAGGGCCTTCAGCTCGATGCTGGTCCGTGCCGCGACGCGTGACAAGACTGTCACCTATTTCAACATCACGCCGGCCCCGCACACCTGGTCACAGGTCGAGGCCCAGGGCTTCTCGGTCTATTGCAAAGGGCAGATCTACGCCGCGCCGGCCTTGTCCCGGCCGGTGGCCGGAGTGGTGATCGATGAATTCGCCGACGGTGCCGGTAATGGTCTCTCTGCCTATGAGATCGATCTGCTGCGGCAGCATGCGGATTGGGGCTGCCTGAGCGTCGTCGCGCGCGAGGCCGGGGTCGTCCGCCCGTTCGTGTTTCAGAAGCACCACGTGAAGAACGTTCTGCCGATCTACCGGCTGCTCTATTGCCGCGACACCGCCGACCTCGCCCGGCTTGCCGGCAACCTCGGACGTTTCCTGCTTGGGCGGGGCGGCCTCCTGGTCCGGCTCGACGCTAACGCAGCCATGCCGGAACTCGTCGGCTGGTACTCGGAAAAGCGCGGCCGAAAATATGCCAAGGGCCCGCACCCGCCGCGCCTCGGCGATCTCGCCTTTACCGAGGCCGCGCTGTTCGACCGGTGAGCCATACAGGTTCAGCGCGATCGCGGTGCTCCGATCAGCTCCACGTTCCGTTCACTCGTGACGGGCGCAATAGCGGAAGCCGTGCTGCTTGATGAGTTCGTCGCGCTTCGCCGACTCGAGATCCTCGTGCATCATCTCGCGCACCAGCTCCTCGAATGTCGTTTGCGGTACCCAGCCCAGCTTCTGCTTCGCCTTGGATGGGTCGCCGAGCAGGGTGGCCACCTCGGTCGGCCGGAAGTAGCGCGGATCGACGGAGACGAGGCACTTGCCCGTCGCTGCATCGTAGCCCTTCTCGTCGACGCCGCTGCCCTTCCATTCCAGCGTAAGACCGATCTCGGCCGCTGCCAGATTGACGAAATCGCGGACCGAGTGCTGCACGCCGGTGGCGATGACGTAGTCCTCGGCCTCGTCCTGCTGCAGCATCATCCATTGCATCTCGACATAGTCGCGGGCGTGACCCCAGTCGCGCATCGCGTCGAGATTGCCGAGATAGAGATGGGTCTGCAGACCCAGGCGAATCTGGGCGAGCGCGCGGGTGATCTTGCGGGTGACGAACGTCTCGCCCCGCACCGGCGACTCGTGATTGAACAGGATGCCGTTGCAGGCGTAGAGGCCATAGGCTTCGCGATAATTCACCGTGATCCAATAGGCGTAGAGCTTGGCTACGGCATAGGGTGAGCGCGGATAGAACGGCGTGGTCTCGCGCTGCGGGACCTCCTGCACCAGGCCATAGAGCTCGGAGGTGGAGGCCTGGTAGAACCGCGTGTCCTTTTCGAGCCCGACGATGCGAATGGCTTCCAGCAGCCGCAATGTCCCCAATCCGTCGGCATTGGCCGTATATTCAGGCTCCTCGAACGACACGGCCACATGGCTCTGCGCCGCGAGGTTGTAGATCTCGTGCGGACGCACCTCGCCGACGATGCGGATCAGGCTGGAGGAATCCGTCAGGTCGCCATAATGCAGGCGGAACGGCGGATCCGGCTCATGAGGATCGAGGTAGAGGTGATCGATGCGATCGGTGTTGAACAGGGATGAACGGCGCTTGATGCCGTGGACTTCGTAGCCCTTGTTGAGCAGCAATTCGGCGAGATAGGCGCCGTCCTGCCCCGTGACGCCGGTGATGAGGGCCCGCTTCTTGGCCATAAGAGATCAGTGCCCCCGAATGAACCGCAGCAGCATGGTCCGTTGTGCCTCCGGCCAGCCCGTGTTGCGCCCAGGGCCTGACTTTCGCGACAGATGTCTTCGCTCCGTGACGACGGGCACAGTCCGAGATCTCCCTCATGGGTCATGATCCCCGGCAACGGAGGAGGTGATCCATGTTCTACATTCTCGATCTGGTGCTGGCAGCGGCGCTGCTGTTCTTCTTGTTTCTGCCGATCACGGACCGGCGGACCGTCATCATGAAACTGGGCATGATGATGGCGGTCGTGTTGCTGTTCGGTGTGACTCTGGCGGCGCCGCATGGCGCAGTGCCGGCCGATCCCTCCGCCCAGGCCTTTCTGCTGACGGGCAAGTAAGTGCGGATGGGATCGCGACCCGCGAGCGCCACACGGGGCTCGCGTGATTGGCAGGGCGGTCCTGATCGTGTAGCACCGGTCGGGCGCCATGCACACTCAGAGGGTCCGGATGCCTGCTCTTGCCCATGCGCTGCTCGCCGCCTTGAAGGACCACGGCGCCCGCGAGATCTTCGGCATTCCCGGCGATTTCGTGCTGCCGCTGTTCAAGGTCATCGAGGAAAGCAACATTCTGCCGAGGGTGACGCTCAGCCATGAGCCGGCGGTCGGCTTCGCGGCCGATGCTGCTGCCCGCTATCATGGCGGGCTTGGGGTCGCCGTCGTGACCTACGGCGCCGGCGCCTTCAATGTCGTCAATGCGGTGGCCGGGGCCTATGCCGAGCGCTCGCCGGTCGTGGTCATCGCCGGCGCGCCGGGCGCCCGCGAGCGCGTCTCCGGCTTCCTGCTGCATCATCAGGCGCGCACGGTGGACACGCAGCTCGCGGTGTTCAAGGAAATCACCTGCGACCAAGCCGTGCTCTCGGATCCCGCCACGGCGCCTGCGCTGATCGCGCGCGTGCTGCGCAGTGCCAAGGAAATGTCGCTGCCGGTCTACCTCGAATTTCCGCGCGACATGGTCGATGCCGAGGTCGAGCCGGTTGTGCCGCTACCGCCGCGAAAGGCCGACAAGGAGGCGCTCGACGAATGCGTCGACGAGATCCTGGCGCGCATCGCGCGAGCGGAGCGTCCGGTGATCGTGGTCGATGTGGAGATCCGCCGCTACGGCGTCGAGGATCGGATTGCGGCGCTGGTGCGCAAGCTCGGCCTGCCGCTGGTCACGACATTCATGGGACGCGGCCTGCTCGACAAAGCCGATGATGTCGTCGCCGGCACTTATCTCGGTGCAGCCGGCAACCCGGCGATCACGCATCTCGTGGAGGATGCCGATTTGGTGCTGATGCTCGGCGTCATCCTGTCGGATACCAATTTCGCGCTGTCCAACCGCGCGCCGGATCCACGGCGCATGATCCTGGCCTCCAGCCGCGAGGTGCAGATCGGGCACCATGCCTATCGCGACATGCCGCTCGGTGACCTGATCGATGCGCTGGAGCAGCGCGCCACGCCGCGGACGGCAGCGAGCGGGCTGATGCGGCAGCGCTCGGCCTATCCGCGCGGCCTCGCCGCTGATGACCAGCCCATCGCGCCGTCGGACATCGCGACCGGGATCAACGACATGTTCGATCGCCACGGCCGGATGCCGATGACGTCGGACATCGGCGATTGCCTGTTCACGGCAATGGAGATCGACAACACGGCGCTCGCCGCGCCCGGATATTATGCCGGGATGGGGTTCGGCGTCCCCGCCGGCATCGGCGTCGCCGCAACGGGCCTGCGGCCTTTGATCCTGGTCGGCGACGGCGCCTTCCAGATGACCGGCTGGGAGCTCGGCAATTGCCGCCGCTACGGCCTCGATCCGATCGTCGTGCTGTTCAACAATTGCAGCTGGGAAATGCTGCGCGTGTTCCAGCCGGAGTCGCGCTTCAACGATCTCGACGACTGGCACTATGCCGATATCGCCAATTCCATCGGCGGGGCGGGTGAGCGGGTCACCACCCGTGGCGAGCTCGTGGCCGCGCTCGAGCGCGCATTCCAGCGTCGCGGCCGGTTCTCGCTGGTCGAAGTAATGCTGCCGCGTGGCAAGACGTCGGACACACTGGCGCGCTTCGTGGCCGGCTTGAAATCCGCCCGCGAGCGCATGGCGAAGGGCTGAAGCCAGCGCCGAAATCGATGCGATTTCAGCGCTGGGCTACTGCAAGGCCTTGTCGTGATTGGCGAGCCCGATCGCCTTGTAGTCGTAGGTCGGATAGAACTCCGTGCGATAGGCTCCCCACGCCGTGGTTTCGAAGATGCGGTTGACCTCGCGCAGGCGCGAGGCCGGCAGGCGGAGCGTCACCACCTGGCCGATTCCCATCACGACGTTCCAGCTCACGACCTCGATGCCGGCCGGCGGGAACGCCTTGTAGAATCCCTGGCGCTCGAGCTGTGCGTTGAGCTCGCTCAGCGGCCGCGACTGATCGTGCTTGAGGAAGACGGTCAGCAGCACGGCGTTGTCTGCCGTCGGCGCTGCGGCCGGTGCATCCGGCGCGCTCTGTGCGCCGACGCCCGAGATCGTCGACGCCGCGCATGCCATGGCCAGCGCAACGAGTAACATCCTGCTCGCCTTCACATCGGTCTCCATCGTTCCAAGGTTCAAGATAATCCCCCGATCGTCGGGGTATGACATGCCGCGTAGACGCGCTTTGGACAGAAGACGACGGCGGCGCCGCCCTGTTCCTAACGTCGGAGACGTGCCGCGGGGGAGAGGGACAGTGGAATTCGAAAGGTCGGGTGTCCGCTGGCCGTCACGGCAGAGCGCGAACGAAGACGAGCGTCAGCCGGTCGCCGAGCGCAGGGCGGTCTTGATCGCGTCGCGGCCTTTCCAGGCGAAGTAGGTGAGGCGGTCGCCCAGGGAGCGATGGCTGCGCAGCCGGTTGGAACCGAGCACGTGTCCCACCTCGTCGGGGAAGCGCTTGATCTCTGCCTGCACCATCCTGTCGGTGTTGGTCATGATGGCGTTGAGACGATTGCCCCACTCCGACTCCTCGATCCGGTCGATGCGGACCTGGATGGCATATTCGATGTCGTAGATGCTGGTCAGGATTTCCTTGGCCGTCACCACACGATTGTTCTTCAGGGCGATCCGCAGCGCGAGCCGTTTGTCCTCGAGCTGGTCGAGCACCATTGGCACGGTCGCGGCGTAGGGCGCCGAGATCACGTCCGCGACGTTCTTGCTGCGTGCGGCCTTGGTCGCCAGCCGCATCACCTGCCAGGGCTCCTTCAGGCGCTTGGCGACCAGCGTCAAGGCAAAGGGAACGGCTTCCGGCTCCTTCTTGCGCAGACCATCGAGCAGCAACGCCATCTTCTTGACCTGGGGGTCGTCGAACTCGGCGATTCGATCCGGCAGCGAGTCGGCGAACTTCGTCAGCTCCTCGCGGGCGCGCAACGCCTTCATCAGCTTGACAACGTCGTCGAACACGGATGGAGAGGCCGTATAGGCCTTGAGCTTGGTGCGAACCTGCTCGATACCGTCGGCGCGAGCCAGCGTGCCTTCCAGCGACTTCGTGACCTTGGTCTGGAATGCGCTGGCGGCCTGCCGGATCTCGCGCTGCTTGTCCGCTGCGATCAGGTCCTTCATCTGAGCGTTGTAGTCGCGCGCCATCGTCGGCAGCAGGTCGCGCGAGATCCACTCCCAGATCGGCGTCAGCGATCCCCTCGCGATGCGGCCTTCATTGGCATGCTCTGGCGAGCCGTCGATGAGGAGCTGCTCGACCGGCATGAAGAAGTAGCGCGACGGATTGATGGTGCGATGGCCGCCAACGCCATTGTTGCGGATCTCCGCGCGCAGACGCGCCTGGAGGTCGGCCGACCCCGGCATCTCGACCCCGCTCAGCTCGAGCCGCTCCAGCTCGCTGAGCAAACAGCTCCGCGTCAACGGCGACAACCGCTGCAGGAATTCCCAGATCCGGTCGACGGGGCCCATTGTCGTATCTGGCTGTCAGCTCGAGGTCTCAACCGCTCGTCTCGGGGGACGAGAACGGCGCATCGAACCACGAAACAGTTGGTGCGGAATTAATATCATTAAACAAACCTACGCATGCAGGACCAGCTTGGCACTTCCGCCTGGGGCGGCTCGTCCAAGACAGTCAAGCGGCGACCCTCCGGACGGGTTAACCCTCGCGGGCAACAACCTGTGGGGGAATTTGTCGACGATTGCGCGAGTTAGCGTGTCTGCCCGTATTGTTACGGGTGCGGATATTAACCATGTTAAAGTCGGGGGTGCGACATGATGAGCCATGGCACAGCTCGGCAACAGCCTTTCTGACGATCGCGCAGCATCCCGTCCGGCCGATCCGAAAGTTAACGACCACGGTCTTTCGGGACACCGTGAGAGCTCGCTCACGGCCGAGGATCCGGAGACGCTTGCGCTCGCGCAGCAGCTCAACGGATCGCTCACCGCGCTGATGCTCTATATGGGCGAGATCAAGCAGCGCAGCGATGAGATTGCCAGGAGTCCCGGCGAGCGCCGTCACGTCCAGCTGGTGGTCGACAATGCGCTACAGCAGACCGAGCGCGTCTGCGCGCTCGTGAGCAGGATGTCCGGTGCGCAGGGGCAATCTGCTGCGCTGCCGCGGCCGGCCGCTCTTGAACCGGCACCCATTGGAGTCGCGGGGCGCTCCGGCCGCGCGAGCAGATCGCTCACGCCGCGTGAGCGCGAGGTTCTCAAACTGATCAGTGAAGGCCATTCGAACAAGGAGGGCGCCTTGCGCATGCGCATCAGTCCTCGCACCTTCGAGAGCCATCGCGCCGAGGCCATGCGCAAGCTCGGCGCACGCAACACCGCAGAACTCGTGCGCGCAGCACTTCTCAACCAGATCGGATGATCTCAGCCGGGGGCGGCCAGCGCGTTCGAGTCTGAGGGGAAGGGGCGATTTCATCACGGCCGCTCCGTTCGACGAACGGAGCGGGCGCGCCGCGTGGCGGCTAGAAGTAGTCCTCGGCGAAAGGACGAACCCGCGAGGTCGGCCGCAGCGGGGCCTGGGCCTTGGGCGGCGTCGGCACGATCGTAATCGTCCAGCGCGGCGGCACGCTCGCTTCCTTTTCCATGACTGAACGGACGTGGCCGGTGATCGTCGATCCGCCGGATTTCACGGTCGCGGTCCGGCCGTTGAACTGCGCAATTCGGAAACGCCTGACTTCCTTCTGGTCGGCGGTTTCAAAAGTAAACATGGGACACATCTCCTATGTGACCCCGAGTGTCGCAGCTCATGATTAGTTGATTGTGAAAATCGTGAGCCGTAGAAGTACGGCGTCAACCCATTGGTAGGGAATATGAAGATCGCGTTCTGCGAATCCCCGCCGTGAACGATTTGTTGGTCGTCTCCCGCCGCTGACGCCGGGCTGATAGCAGCATGATCGAGCAGTATGCCGCCATGGAATGGCGGCTTGTGGGGCCGCCGGTCGGCAGGCGCTGCGCGCGAGCTTCAGTATTGCAGCTCCTGAGCCCGCGCGGCGGCGTAGGCTGCGTCGATGTTGTCCAGCAGCTCGGAATACTCCGTGGCCGACAAGCGTGGTGCGCTCTTCTCCAGCGCCAGCGCGTAGGTCGCGAGCCGCCGGTATCCGAAGGTTCCGGCCGCGCTCTTCAGCGAGTGTGCCTCGCGGCCGATCTTGATCCGCTCACCATCGAGCGACAGCTTGCGGAACAGCTTCAGCCGCGCGTCCGTTTCGCTGAAAAATACATCGCGGATCTCCTGTGCGGCGCCGTCGCCGATCTCACCGACCAGATCCGCATAGGCTTCGCGATCGAGCGCGGGCTCGGGCGCAATCTCCGCCTCGGCAGTCATCTCCGCCAGCCTGATGTCCTGCCCTGCGGGCACCAACGGGGCGACATCGGACGCCACCATCTCCATGACCGGCGTCGGTCCAGGCAGTACGCGCAGGATGGCTTCCACCAGCGCCTTCTTGCGGGCCGGCTTGACGACGAAGTCGTTCATGCCGGCCTCGCGGCAGGCGCGGATGTCTTCCATGAAGGCGTTCGCGGTGAAGGCGATGATCGGCACGTTGGACCGGCGTTCACCACGCGCGCGAATGGTTCGCGTTGCCTGGAATCCGTCCATCTCCGGCATGCGTACGTCCATCAGGATCAGATCGTAATTGAAGCGGCTGGCCGCGGTGACGGCCTCGGCACCGTCGCAGGCGGTGTCGGTCTGGATGTCGAAATCCTTGAGCATCTTCGTCGCGACCAGGCGGTTGGTCGGATTGTCGTCGACCACGAGCACCCGCAGCGGACGGCCATAGGTCGCGATCCGGTTCTGCAGCGACGCGTAGATGCTGTCGTCGTTCTGCTCGGGCACCGCCACGGTCTCTGCGACTGGCAATGTCAGGCGGAACGAGAAGGTGGAGCCGCGACCGAGCGTCGAGGTGACCTTGATGTCGCCGCCCATTTGTTCGGTGAGCCGCTTGCAGATCGCGAGCCCGAGGCCGGAGCCGCCGAAGCGCCGGCTGATCGAATTATCGGCCTGCACGAAGTTCGCGAACAACGAGCCGATCTTGTCCTCGGCGATGCCGATGCCGGTGTCGGTCACCGTCCATTCGACCGTCGCCTTCTCGTCATCCTTCTCGATGCAACGCGTGGTCACGACGACCTCGCCCGACGAGGTGAACTTGACCGCGTTGGAGACGAGATTGAGCAGGATCTGGCGGATGCGACCGGCGTCGCCGACCAGCGCCGGCGGTACCGCGGGATCGCTGACGTTGCGCAGCTTCAGATCCTTGGCGGAGGCCCGCGGACCGATGATGCTGAGCGTGTTGTGAACCAGGGCCTCGGCGGAGAATGCGATGTCTTCCAGCGAGAGCTGGCCGGATTCGAGCTTGGAGAAGTCGAGGATGTCGTTGAGGATCTCGAGCAGATTGTCGCCGGCGTTGTGGATCGCGACCACCGAGCGGCGCTGCTCCGGATCGAGATCGGTCTCCAGCAGCGTGGTGGCAAGCCCGAGCACCGCATTCATCGGCGTGCGGATCTCATGGCTCATCATGGCGACAAAGGTGGATTTCGCGGCATTGGCCGCCTCGGCTGCTTCGATCAGGTGCTCATGGCGTTCCCACCAGCGCGAGATCAGGACTGCCGCGGCCAGAACCGCCATCGCGCTCATCAGAGAGGTGATGACGAGCAGCGTCGCCATGGCGCGCCAGGCCTTCAGCACGTGCTGCTCCGGCACCGACACGACGAGCATCGCCGGATAGTTCGGCAGCATCTTCGCCGCGCGCAACCGCATCTCGCCGGTCCGTACCGAGGGCTCGCGCAGCACGCCGCCGGACGACAGCGTCCGCTGTCCAAAGCCGGAGGTCGGCTGGCCGATCTCGCTGGTCGGCGGGAAATGCGCGAGCAGCGTGCCGTCCTCGCGGATCAGCGACACGGCGGCCTCGAGTCCCAGCGAGGTCGAGCCGAAGAAGTTCTCCAGATAGGGCACGGACATGGCGCCGAGCATCAGGCCCATGAACTCGCCCTTCGAATCGTCCAGCCGCCTGGCGAAATAGATGTTCCAAGTGCCGTCGCCGCGGTTCTGAACCGGCCTCGAGACATAGGTCTTGAGCGCCGAATCTCCCTTGAGGGCCTTGAAGTAGTCGCGGTCGGCGATGTTGACGCTGGGGATCGGCCAGTAGCGCGAGAAGTTGAGCAACTTGCCCTGGCTGTCGATCAGGGTCACCGCATCGATCTGCGGCAGGCCGGCGATCTTTTCCTTCAGGAGCAGATGAGTCTGGTGGTCGGAAGCGATCTTGCGATAGGCGTCCTCATCGATGGCGCCGCCGCGCTCCAGATAGTCGCGTACGCTCGTGAGCACGAGGTCGACGGATTTCACCGAGCGGTCTGCGTTCTCTGCCAAAGTGAGGCTGTGGCGGCTGAGGTCTTCCTCGGCATGCTGAAGCGCGTTCTCGCGCAGATTGCTCAGGAAGAACAGGTTGCTGCCGGCGATGACGCAGATGAGGATGAGCGCGATGGCCGCCGGCGCTCCCAGGAAACGCTTCTTGTTGCTCATTGTCCGCTACCGGCTCGCCGCTCTGACCAGCCTGTCGTGGTCGGTCTTGTGTGCGATCTGCTTCAACGTCTGTCTAAGCAGTGTCAGATTGATCGGCTTGGGAAGGGGCGGGTAGACGTTCAGCTCGAGAAAACTTCCGAGGCGCAGCGACTCGTAAAGCGTGTCTTCCTGGGACGCGCTGATGATCAGCACCGGCCCCCGGAACTTCAGCTCCGCAAGCCGGTCGAGAACCTCCGTTCCCGATCGCTCGCCGAGCGCGAGATCGAGCGTCACGCAGTCGAAGTGTCTGCTCCGCAGGACATCAGAGGCGGCCTCGACCGAGGTGACGCCGGTCGTGTTGAAGCCGGCCTGGGCCGCGATCTTCCGTAAGATGGAGAGATGCACGTCGGCATCTTCGATCACGAGGAGTTCGTTGCGCATGAATTCTCTGTCCCGTCGCCGGCCTGGCACGGTTGTCGGCAAGCACGCTCCTGTCTATCGGTCGGCTCTGACCCCCTCGTAAATTTTGGTTTCCGTACAACTACGGAGCGCAAGCGTCCAAGCGAGCGAGATCTCGTCCTGCGACGCGCTGCTGGTTCGTTATCCGAACAGCAAAACGGCCGGACAACGGTCCGGCCGCAACCTGGAGCATTGAGGCCAGCGCGGTCTATTCGGCGGGCCCGAACACCGCTTCCATCTTGGTCTTGAGGGTCGCCGCGTTGAACGGCTTGACGATGTAGTTGCTCACGCCGGCCTTCTTGGCGGCGATGACGTTCTCGGTCTTGGACTCGGCGGTGATCATGATGAACGGAGTCTTCGACAGTTCCGGGCTTGCACGAACCTCGCGCAGCAGGTCGTAGCCGGTCATCGGCTCCATGTTCCAGTCGGAGATCACCAGGCCATACTTCTTCGCCTGCATCTTGGCGAGCGCGGCCGATCCGTCGCTGGCGTCGTCGACGTTCTCGAATCCGAGCTGCTTCAGCAGGTTGCGGATGATCCGAATCATAGTGGCGTAGTCATCGACCACCAGGATCGGCATCGACAGATCAAAGGCCATGTCATTACTCCGCGCGTTTGGTCAAAAGCCGAACACGGGCGAGATAGATCAGCACGAACATTATTCGACGCTTCTTGGAACTCGCGCTCGTCAGCACCTCGACAATTATCAGCGCCCGTTGAACAGCGCGTTAATTCCGTGGGGGTTGGCGGTACTGATCGTACGATGGACCGTAGTTGTACGGAATCGGGTCTGAGGCCCGCCTCGCAACCGCGAGCGGGCGGCTCAGATCAGGGACGCTCGATCAGCGCTGCGCGGGCAGGCTCCGCGCTCAGGGCAGGCAGCGCGGGCGCACCAGTTTTTCATAGTGCGCCTTCACCGTTCCGTAGCATTCGCAGGCGGTCTTCTTCAGCCCGTCCAGATCGATGATCTCGATGTGGCCGCGGCTATAGTGGATGAAGTCCGCCTGCTGCAGCGTGCTCGCGACCAGCGAAACGCTGTTGCGCCGCGCGCCGATCATCTGCGCCAAGGACTCCTGCGTGATGTAGAGCTTGTTGCCGCCTGACAGGTCATGCGTCTGCAGCAGGCAGCGGGCGAGGCGGGATTCGACCGTATGGGCGGCGTTGCAGCCCGCAGTCTGTTGGCTCTGGAGGTAGATCGCGAGCGCATGCCTCAGCATCAGTGCGCGGAAGGTCGGGCTTTGCTCGGCAGCGATCCTGACACGGTCGATGTCGACGACGGATGCGGTGCCGGGCACGAGGACGGCGGCGCTGTTGAGCACGACCGGATCGCCGCCCGTGAGCAGGGACATGCTGCCGAAGAAGCTGTCCCGCCCGATCATGGCGACCTGCACGCGTTCGCCCCGCGCCAGGTTCACGACCAGCGAGATGACGCCGCGATGAGGGAAGTAGATGCGCGGAAGCTTCTCGCCGACCTCGGCGAGCACGGAGTCCTGCACCAGATCGAGGGTCCGCAGATAGGGGCGGATCAGCTCGAAATCATCGTCGGACAACGACGACAGGAAGCCGTTCGGAGAACGCAAGCTGGGGTCCAAAGCCATCTCCTGCATTGCAGTAACGGTGCCTCTCGGATCTCAATGCACTCATGGTTCCATAGAACTGCGTCCCGCCCGCTGACAAGGAAAATAACAGGGTAAGATTCCCAGTTGCCTTACTTGCCTTTCTGCTGTGCTCGTTGATGTGCAGACGTATTGTAGGCCAGATGAACTGTTGTGCTGGCCGGTCGTTCCTCGCGATAGCTAAGGTGGCTTGAACGCAATCTGTATACAGGGTTCAGCTGCCCCCTGGAGGTCGGCAATCGCGACCTGCGCCAGCTTCGCCTTGCTATCCGACGATCGGAATTCTCGTATCCTTCTCAGGACATCGCTCTCAACTCATGGCCTCACGTGCAAGCCACCACGGCGTGCTCGTCTGCTGCGGTGATTGACAGCGGACATCCTGAGGCCAAAATCGCTAATAAGCGCGCTGATTCGTTGACGGATCTTTGTCCGTCGGAATGCAACTCTGGTCTCGGATGGCGACGTCAGTCTCCTCCGCTCCAGCGGTGACGATCCCGTCGTCATCGCTGAAAGCGAGGTCCTCAGGCTGATGATGCATTCAGCGGGAGAGCGATCGATGCGCGATCTAGGGTCAGCGATGATGCTGAATGCGGTGGCGAAGCAAATCATTGCGGCGCCGGCCCGTGCGCGTTCTCCCGGCAACCCTGCCGTCTCTCTCAACTGGTAGCTCAGGACTCATGGCGCTTTCCAACTCTCAACGGACCGACCCATCTTCATCGGGTGATCATGCCGCCGCCCGCGCAGCGAACGAGAGCGCAGATCCGGCCATGCCCGACGTCAATCCTGGACTTGCGATCGTGGGGCAGGTCGCCGGTGGCCTGCTGCACGACTTCAACAACATCCTCACGGTGATCACCGGGACCATCGACATTCTCGCCGAAGCCGTCGAGGACAGACCGGAGCTTGCAGCCGTAGCGCGCCTGATCGACGAGGCCGCAACGCGCGGAGCACGATTGACCTCGCAGCTGCTGTCGTTCGCGCGAGGACGCCCGCCGCGCCCATGCAAGGTCGAGCTGGCCGAGCTCCTGACGGATGTCGGACGACTGCTGAGGCCGACGCTCGGCACCGAGGTCGAGGTCACGACGTCGGCCGCAGCTGACGTGCCGACCGTGTTCGTCGATCCGGGGCAGCTGATGGCCGCCTTGCTCTGCCTAGCGATCTCCGCGCGTAACGGCATGGCTGCGGGCGGCAAGATCGACATCGAGGCGGTCTGCGTCGATGCGCCTGCATCAGGCGGCGAGGTTCGGATCGTCTTGCGCGCCGCGACGCATGATCCAGGCGCGGCGTTGGCCGCTCCGATGTTCAACGACATTCGCATGGTCGAGGACTTCGTCCGTCGCTCGAACGGGCACCTTGAGCTCGGCGCGCCCGCGGCGGCGGCGGCGAGTGTCGAGATCATCCTGCCCCGGGCGCAGCCTGATCTCACCTAGCCCGCTGCCGGCCGACATAGTTAGCAACGTCCTAACGACGGAGCCGCCGTCGCCGCCGGAAGGCGCGCCGGCGGCGGCTTTGCGCGCCGTCGACCGATCCAAATTGGCGAAATGCCGCCGGTTTTCTCGCATTTAATCAAGTTGATTAGCAGCCGATTAGGATTAACGGCGGCAGCGGAGCCGATGCGCGGCCGTTCCGAAGTCAATTTAAGGAACGAGTAGGATTCCTGGGAACAGTCTGCCGCATCGCCGACAGAACGGTTCGGCGATCTCATGTTCATCCAGAAGGGAATGACAATGTCAGGTATCGTACTCTCGGCGTCGGTCCGCCAGAATCTGCTCTCGCTGCAGTCGACGGCTCAGCTCCTCGCCACCACCCAGAACAACCTCTCCACGGGCAAGAAGGTCAACTCGGCTCTCGACAATCCGACCAACTTCTTCACCGCGCAGGGGCTCGACAACCGCGCTTCCGACATCTCCAATCTGCTCGATGGCATCGGCAACGGCGTGCAGGTCCTGCAGGCTGCCAACACCGGTATCACCTCGCTGCAGAAGCTCGTCGACAGCGCCAAGTCGATCGCCAACCAGGTCCTGCAGAGCGCGGTGGGCTATTCCACCAAGTCGAGCGTGACCTCGGCTGCTCTCACCGGCGCAACCGCCACCAGCCTGCTGGGCGCCAGCACGACGGCTGTGACCGGCTCGGCCGTGCTGAACGACAACACGACTGCCGTGGCGATCACCAGCAGCACCAAGCTGTCGGGCACCGCGGGCACCTCGTCGAACGACCTGGCCACCGGCATCACCTCGGGTGAAACGCTGGTCGTCAACGGCACGACCTTCAGCTTCGTCACCGGCACGTCCTCGACCGGCACCAGCATCGGCATCGGCGACACCGTGGGCAACCTGCTGTCGGCGATCCAGACGGCGACCGGCGTGACCTCGTCGATCACCGCGGGCGCGATCACCTTGACGCCTCCGGCGGCCGGATTGACGCTCTCGGGCAGCTCCGGCACTTTGGCCAAGCTCGGCCTCAGCACGGTCGGTGACGGCTTGGCAGGTCAGACCTTGACGATCGGTGCCACAGGAGGTGGCACGGCCACCAGTATCACCTTCGGCCTAGGAACAGGTCAGGTGAACTCGTTGAACGACCTCAACGCGAAGCTCGCAGCCAACAATCTGCAGGCCTCCGTCGACTCGTCGACCGGCAAGATCTCGATCACCACCACCAACGACGCGGCTTCGGCCACGATCGGTGCGATCGGTGGTACGGCTGCCGGCTCCAGCCAGTCGTTCAACGGTCTGACTGCGGGGGCTCCGGTGGCTGATGCCACGGCGCAGACGCAGCGTGCGAACCTGGTCTCCCAGTACAACAACGTGCTGGCGCAGATCAACACGACCGCGGCCGACTCCTCGTTCAACGGCATCAACCTGCTGAACGGCGACACGCTGAAGCTGACCTTCAACGAGACCGGCAAGTCGACGCTGTCGATCACCGGTGTCACCTTCAACTCGGCGGGCCTTGGCCTCTCGAGCCTGACCTCCGGCACCGACTTCCTCGACAACAACTCGGCGAACAAGGTGATCAGTGTCCTCAACTCCGCCAGCTCCTCGCTGCGGTCCGAGGCCTCGACGCTGGGTTCGAACCTGTCGGTTGTGCAGGTCCGTCAGGACTTCAACAAGAACCTGATCAACGTGCTGCAGACCGGTTCGTCGAACCTGACGCTGGCCGACACCAACGAGGAAGCGGCCAACAGCCAGGCGCTGTCGACCCGCCAGTCGATCGCGGTGTCCGCGCTGTCGCTCGCCAACCAGTCGCAGGCGAGCGTGCTGCAGCTCCTGCGCTAAGGCGCGGGCGGCATCCATCAACAATCGGAGGCGGCGGGGCATGTCCCCGCCGCTTTCGGCTAGACGATCCGGGATTCACGCCGGTCTGGTTCGAGATCGACGGATGCTGCGCACAGGCGCGGCGAGCGGGTGCATGAGCACGCGCGCGTCGAAGAGAACGCCGCACGCCGGCGATGCCGCTCCCGAAAGGAGACTCCCGAGAGGAGATATCCGAGAGGAGACTGGGCCATGCCCTTGCGGGTCGAGCTGAAGCCCTTCGAGCGAATCGTCATCGGCGACAGCGTGATCGTGAATTCGAACACGCGCGCGCGCTTCATCGTCGAAGGTGATGCGCCGATCCTGCGCGAACGTGACACTGTCACCGCTGAGACGGCCGATACGCCGGCCAAGCGCCTCTACCTCTGCGTTCAGACGATGTATCTGAAGAACGACGCGATCCGCTATCGCGCGTCCTATCTCGCCTGCATGAACGAATTGCGCAGGGCGATTCCGGACGCCACTGGCCAGGCTGAGCTGGTGGATCGTCACGTGACCGAGGGAGCGCTCTACAAGGCGTTGAAGGAAATCCGGGCGTTGATCGAGCGCGAGGACAGCGCCGTCGTGCAGGCCGAAGCGGTGCCGTGACGTCAGGCGGCGCCTGCATGAAGCATGGAGCGCCCGATGATTGGTTGTGGTCCGTATTTGCACGGACGTTAAAATTAACGGGACGGAGAAAAGCCCGGCCTAACGATGGAACCAGGAAAGTCCGTTGAGCCGAGCGACGGGCGGTTTGATCCGCTCGCCTTGGCGAAAGCACTGGACCGACCATCGCTCTGACAGGATCAGCGGTCGCGTTGTGGGCCGCAGCGTCACTTCTTGGAAGGCCAGTTTCATGGATGATCTGTTGCGTGAGTTCCTGACGGAGACCAGCGAGAGCCTGGATACCGTCGACAATCAGTTGGTGCGGTTCGAGCAGGAGCCGAACAACGCCAAGATCCTGGATAACATCTTCCGGCTGGTGCACACGATCAAGGGGACCTGCGGCTTCCTCGGCCTGCCGCGGCTGGAAGCGCTGGCGCACGCCGCCGAAACCCTGATGGGCAAATTCCGCGACGGCATGCCGGTGACCGGCGAAGCCGTGACGCTGATCCTCACCACCATCGACCGCATTAAAGATCTGCTCGCGCAGCTCGAAGCCAATGAGTCCGAGCCCGAGGGCGAGGATCGCGACCTGATCAGCGAGCTCGAAGCGATGGTCGAGCGCGGCATGGCCGCGATGGCCGCTGGCGAAGCCGCGCCCCCGCTGGCGCCTGCGGCTCCGGCGGCAGCCGCACCGCCGCCCGCCCCCGCGGCGACGCAGGGCAGTCTGATCGATCAGACGCTGGAGCGTCCGCTGCGTCCGGGCGAAGTCTCGCTCGACGAGCTGGAGCGCGCCTTCCGCGAGACCGCAATCGAGACGCCGCCGGCGCATGAGAAGGCGGCCGAGCCCAAGCCTGCTGAGGCGAAGGCTCTTGCGGCCAAGGCTGAACCTGCCAAGGCTGAACCTGCCAAGGCGGAAGCCAAAGCCGAAGCGCCAAAGAAGGCGGCGCGGGCCAAGGCCAATGCCGATGGCGAGGTGCATGAGAGCGACAAGGTCGCCAACCAGTCGATCCGCGTCAATGTCGACACGCTCGAACATCTGATGACGATGGTCTCCGAGCTGGTGCTGACGCGCAACCAGCTGCTCGAGATCGCCCGCCGCAACGAGGACACCGAGTTCAAGGTACCGCTGCAGCGGCTCTCCAACGTCACCGCCGAGCTGCAGGAAGGCGTCATGAAGACGCGCATGCAGCCGATCGGCAATGCCTGGCAGAAGCTGCCGCGTATCGTCCGCGACCTCGCAACCGAACTCGGCAAGCAGATCGAGCTCGAGATGCACGGTGCCGACACCGAGCTCGACCGCCAGGTGCTCGACCTGATCAAGGATCCGCTCACCCACATGGTGCGCAACTCGGCGGACCATGGTCTCGAAACGCCCGCTGAGCGCGCGGCGGCCAACAAGCCGGACCAGGGCACGATCCGTCTCTCCGCCTATCATGAAGGCGGCCACATCATCATCTGCATCGCCGACAACGGCCGCGGCCTCAACACCGAGCGCATCAAGGCCAAGGCCTTGGCGAACGGTCTCGTCACCGAGGCCGAGCTCGAGAAGATGACGGAAGCGCAGATCCACAAGTTCATCTTCGAGCCGGGCTTCTCGACGGCCGCCGCCGTCACCTCGGTCTCCGGCCGCGGCGTCGGCATGGACGTGGTGCGCACCAACATCGACCAGATCGGCGGCACCATCGACATCAAGTCGGTCGCCGGCGAAGGCTCGTCCGTCACCATCAAGATCCCGCTGACGCTGGCCATCGTCTCGGCGCTGATCGTCGAGGCCGGCGGTGACCGCTTTGCGATCCCGCAATTGGCCGTGGTCGAGCTGGTGCGCGCGCGCGCCAACTCCGAGCATCGGATCGAGCGCATCAAGGACACGGCTGTCCTGCGCCTGCGCAACAAGCTGCTGCCGCTGATGCATCTGAAGAAGCTGCTCAAGATCGACGACGGCTCGTCGTCAGACCCGGAGAACGGCTTCATCGTGGTGACGCAGGTCGGCAACCAGACCTTCGGCATCGTGGTGGACTGCGTGTTCCACACCGAGGAAATCGTCGTCAAGCCGATGTCGACCAAGCTGCGTCACATCGAGATGTTCTCGGGCAACACCATCCTCGGCGACGGTGCGGTCATCATGATCATCGACCCGAACGGCATCGCCAAGGCGCTCGGCGCCGCCGGCACCGCTTCGCAAGCGGTGGCCGATGAACATGCCGCGCATCATGCCATCGGCGGCGAGCAGCTCACCTCGCTGCTGGTGTTCCGCGCCGGCACGGCGCAGCCCAAGGCGGTGCCGCTGGCGCTGGTCACGCGCCTCGAGGAGATCGCGGCCGACAAGATCGAGATCAGCAACGACCGCTACATGGTGCAGTACCGCGATCAGCTGATGCCGCTGGTGCAGATGGAAGGCGTCTCGGTGCAGACGTCGGGATCGCAGCCGATCCTGGTGTTCGCCGACGAGACCCGTGCGATGGGCCTCGTCGTCGACGAGATCATCGACATCGTCGAGGAGCGGCTCAACATCCAGGTCTCCGGCGCGCGGGATGGCATCCTCGGCTCCGCCGTGATCAAGGGCCAGGCGACCGAAGTCATCGACGTCGGCCACTTCCTGCCGATGGCCTTCGCCGACTGGTTCATCCGCAAGGAGATGAGCACCGAGGCGCTGACCCGATCCGTGCTGCTGGTCGACGACTCGCCGTTCTTCCGCAACATGCTCGCGCCGGTGCTGAAGTCGGCCGGCTACAAGGTGCGCACGGCCTCATCCGCGATCGAGGGCCTGGCGACGCTGCGCTCCGGGCACACCTTCGACATCGTCGTCACCGACATCGAGATGCCGGAGATGAACGGCTTCGAGTTCGCCGAGACCATCCGCGCCGACCAGAACCTGCATCATCTGCCGGTCATCGCGGTGTCGTCGCTGATTTCGCCGGCTGCGGTCGAGCGTGGCCGTCAGGCCGGCCTCTACGACTACATCGCCAAGTTCGACCGTCCGGGCCTGATCGCCTCATTGAAGGATCAGTTCGACGAGCGGGAACGCGCCGAAGCGGCCAAGCGCGCGGCTTGATATGACGACCAGCAGGAGAACTGTGCGATGAGCAGCAGCAAGACCGAAATTTCCGACGGCGCGGCGTCCGAGTTCGTGACCGCCGTGATCGGCGGCCAGCTGTTCGGCCTGCCGATCTCGCGGGTGCAGGACGTGTTCATGCCGGAGCGCGTGACGCGCGTGCCGCTGTCATCGGCCGAAATCGCGGGCGTCTTGAACCTGCGCGGCCGCATCGTCACCGTCGTCGACATGCGGGCGCGGCTCGGCCTCGCCCGCGCCGATGACGGCAAGCCGCCGATGGCCGTCGGCGTCGATCTGCGCGGCGAGTCCTATGGCCTGCTGATCGACCAGATCGGTGAGGTGCTGCGGCTGCCTGAGGCGGGCCGGGAGGAGAACCCGGTCAATCTCGATCCGCGAATGGCGAAGTTTGCGGGCGGCGTCCACCGCCTCGACGGCCAGCTGATGGTCGTTCTCGATGTCGATCGCGTGCTCGAACTCATGCCCAAGGCGGCAGTTGCCGCTTAGCCCGTCAACCGTCTCAAAGGAGAGACAACAATGAAGACCTGTCTGGTCGTGGATGACTCCAGCGTCGTACGCAAGATCGCGCGCCGCATCCTGGAGGAACTGGGTTTCTCGGTCGTCGAGGCGGAGGATGGCGAGCAGGCCTTGGAGCTCTGCACAAAGGCCCTCCCGGACGCGATCCTGCTGGACTGGAACATGCCGGTGATGGACGGCTACGATTTTCTCGGACGCCTGCGTCGGATGCCGAGTGGCGAGACGCCGAAGGTGGTGTTCTGCACCACCGAGAACGACATCGACCACATCTCGCGCGCGCTGAATGCCGGCGCCAACGAATACATCATGAAGCCATTCGACAAGGAAATTGTCGCCGCGAAATTCCAGGAAGTCGGTCTCATCCAGGCGCTCTCAGCCGAATCCGCCTGATCCCCTTCGTCTGCCCAGAAGAGGCCGTCCGTGAACCAGCCAGATTATGAATTCCTGCGCAAGCTGCTTCGAGACAAGTCAGGTCTCGACCTGTCAGCCGACAAGCAATATTTGATCGAGAGCCGCCTGCTGCCGCTCGCGCGCAAGGCCGGGCTCGCCAGCATCAGCGACCTCGTCCAGAAGCTGAAGGACGGATCGAGCACGCTCATCAGCCAGGTCGTCGAAGCGATGACGACCAACGAGACGTTCTTCTTCCGCGACAAGGTTCCGTTCGATCACTTCCGCGACGTGATCATGCCGGAGCTGTTGAAGGCGCGTGCCAACCGCAAGTCGATCCGGATCTGGTGCGCGGCCTGCTCGACCGGCCAGGAGCCGTACTCGCTGGCAATGTCGCTCAAGGAAATGGGCGCTACGCTCAGCGGATGGCGCGTCGAGATCATCGCTACCGACCTGTCCCAGGAAGTGCTGGAGAAGTCGAAGGCGGGTCTCTACAGCCAGTTCGAGGTGCAGCGCGGGCTGCCGATCCAGCTTCTGGTCAAGTACTTCAAGCAGGCGGGCGAGCTCTGGCAGATCAATTCCGACGTGCGCGGCATGGTGCAGCATCGTCAGCTCAATTTGCTGCACGACTTCTCGCAGCTCGGCACCTTCGACGTGGTGTTCTGCCGCAACGTGCTGATCTATTTTGATCAGGACACGAAGATCAACATCTTCGGCCGGCTAGCCAAGCTGATGGAGCCGGACGGCTTCCTGGTGCTCGGTGCCGCGGAAACGGTGGTCGGTCTCACCGACGTGTTCAAGCCGCTCGCAGACCGTCGAGGCCTGTATCGTCCGAGCGGCGTGGCTTCAACAGCGAAGGCGCCGCTTCCCGGCGCCAGGGTCGCAGTCGGCAACTAGATCTCGCCGTCACGGCACCAGAGCAGGACACAAAGATGTCTGAAGAGAACAAAGGTACGGAGCGCGTCACGTTCAGCCGGGGCTACGATGTCTGTATCATGGGCATCGACGGCACCTGGCGGCGCGATTGTCAGCTCAACGCGATCTCGGACAACGACGCGGTGCTGACCGTCGAGGGCTCGATTCAGGGATTGAACCTGAAGGAGTTCTTTCTGCTGCTGTCCTCGACCGGCCTCGCCTACAGGCGTTGCGAACTGGTCCGGGTCAACGGCGCCGAGATGGACATTCAGTTCATCAAGGGGAAGAACAAGAAGAAGCGCGGCGGCGCATCCGCCGGCCAGGAAGCGACCGTCAACTAATTCCAATGCCCGAGTTCTGCCGGATCGTCGGCAGCCTGCGCGTGACGATCCGGCGAAGCGATGAGTTGCCGAACCTCCTGCGCAAGTCCTAAGCGAGCGGGCTGTTTTTCGGGCACAGCTTTTACCTGGCCGCAGGATCGGACGTGTATGACGATGAAGTCAGTCAATATTGCCAGGAACGACCAATGTCGGTCATGAGTTCGGAACCTGCGACCAACCGGCCAGAGGCTGTCGAGGAGGGCGATCGGCGTGCCCTGCAGCTTCTGGTCGTCGATGACGACGCGGCACAGCGGACGTTGATCTCGCTGGCGGCCAAGCAGGCCGGCCATGCGGTCACCGTCGTTTCCACCTGCAATGATGCCATCCGCGAGGTGCGCGACAAGCGCTTCGATTGCGTGACGCTCGATCTCATGCTCGAGGATGGAGACGGCACCGAGGTCCTCAAGGCGATCGCCGACAGCCGCTTCGCTGGCTCCGTGATCGTCATCAGCGGCATGGACGCGGCGCGACGCATCGCAGCCCGGCTCTATGCCCGCTCGCTCGGGATCGATCTGCAGAGCCTGCCGAAGCCGGTCGATCTGGCCGCCTTGCGCATCTACCTCGCCAATCTCGGCAAGACGGCGCTCGGCCTGCCGGTGGTTCACACCTGGGGTGGCGTCGCCGCAGAAGGTGTTGCCGCAAAGCATCGGTCTTGAAGCAGACCACACGGGCCGCCTCGTGGCTCACGAGTCGCAAAGATAGGCAACGCTGCGACCTCATCGCGGCGTGATCAAAACAAGGGCAAAGCAGGCTGCTGTTCCTGCCCCCTGTGTCGAATGTCGTGCAGAAATCCAATCAGCCACAGCATCGGTCATCGACGGGAACGCGGCAGCCACCGCCGCACGCGCACGATGCTCGCTGCTTCGGTTTGACCTCGATCATGATCGCGTCGGCGCCGATGTGTTTTGCAGGGCAGCATGCGATCCACAAGGACTGCCTTGTGATCGTGTTCAGATCGTGTTCTCGTGATGGCGGTTGCGATCCACAGCTACTACTTGTGGGTTCGGGTCATAAGCCGTACAAATACGGGTGCCCAAAACACCGCACGAGTATGGTATCATAAAACGCGCTTTCATTGTTTCTTCTCCCTTTGCAAGAGCACTCGCCCATGGCCGAACAAACAACTTCCCGCGGTGAGATTTTTGTCGTCGATGACGACCCAGCCGTGCGCGACACCCTGTCGATGGTTCTGTCGGCGGGTGGATATGAGGTGATCTGCTTTGCGGATGGGGCCGCGTTGTTGGCGGTGGCGCGAAGCCGGACGCCGTCCTGCATTCTGCTCGACGTGCATATCCCCGGAAAATCCGGGCTCGACATCCTCAGGGAACTGCACGGCGAGGACTACCCGGCTCCGATCTTCATGATCTCGGGCCAGGGCGATATTCCGATGGCGGTGAATGCGATCAAGAACGGCGCGCTCGACTTCATCGAGAAGCCGTTTCGCGGCAGCGAGATCGTGGCCCGCCTGAACGAGGCGATCGGTGCCTTTGCGCGGCGGCAGAAGGAGAATGCCTCGCCGAAGATCGGATCGCTGCATTTCCCCGGCCGCGAGCCGTTGACGCGGCGTGAGCGCGAGGTCCTGGAGCAGTTCACCGCGGGAGCCTCCAACAAGGAGGCGGGGCGCACGCTCGGCATCAGCCCGCGCACGATCGAGGATCACCGCGCCAACATCATGAAGAAGCTTGGCGCGCGCAATGCGGCTGACCTGATCCGCATCGTGATGACCGCCTCGCGCGCCAATTGAGACAAGCAGCAGGGCGGCCGGCGAGCTGCCTGCTTGTTGCTGCAGGCGTGCCGACTCTGCCGCGTCACGCCTGGTTCGTCGCGAGCGCCTTGCGGACCATCTTGGCCAGCTCGGATTTGCGATAGGGCTTAGGCAGCAGCAGGATCCCTTCGTCGAGACGGCCGTGATGCACGACGGCATTCTCGGTATAGCCCGACGTGAACAGCACCGGCTGGCGGGGGCGGATCCGCTGGATCTCGGAGGCAAGCTGGCGCCCGTTCATCGTCCCCGGCATGATGATGTCGGTGAACAGCAGATCGAAGCGCTCGCCGGCATTGGTGATCGCGAGCGCCTCGGCAGCATTGCCGGCCTCGAGCGTGGCATAGCCCAGCGCATGGAGCTGGGCGAGAACATAGCCGCGCACCAGCCGATCGTCCTCGACCACCAGGATCGTCTCATGGCCGCCTTCAATGGCCGGCGCGGTTCCCGCTGACGACACGACGGCGCCGTCGCTGCCGGGCGGCAGGTACATGCGGATGGTGGTGCCGTGGCCTTCCTCGCTATAGATCCGGATGTGACCGGCTGACTGTTTCACGAAGCCGTACACCATCGACAAGCCGAGGCCGGTGCCCTTGCCCGGACCCTTGGAGGTGAAGAACGGATTGAAGACCTTGTCGATGATCCCGGCCGGAATGCCACTGCCGCTGTCGCTCACCGCGATCATCGCGTAGCGGCCCGGCCTGACGTCGTCGTAGAGGCTCGCATAGTTCTCGTCGAGATCGGCCCATCCCGTCTCCAGGATCAGCTTGCCGCCATTCGGCATGGCGTCGCGGGCATTGAGCGCCAGATTGATGATCGCCGTGGCGAGCTGGTTCGGGTCGACATGCGCGACGCAGGCTTCGTCCTGGAACACGGACTCGATTTCGACCTGCTCGCCGAGTGTCGGCCGCAGCAGCTTGGCGGTGTCGATGATCAGCGTATTGACGTCGACCTCGCGCGGCTGCAGCGGCTGCCGGCGCGCGAAGGCCAGCAGGTGCTGGGTGAGATCGGCGCCGCGCGCGGCCGCCTCGTCGATCATCCGGGTGATCGCGGCCAGCTGCGGTTCCTTGGCGACGGCCGCCGCGAGGATCTCGATCGTGCCGGTGATCACGGTGAGGATGTTGTTGAAGTCGTGCGCGATGCCGCCGGTGAGCTGGCCGATGGCCTCCATCTTCTCCGACTGGCGAATCCGCTCCTCTGTCGCGATCTTGTCGGTCAGGTCGCGGAAGAAGCTGTTGAGCACGAAGCCATTGCGGGTCTTCAGTGCCGTGACGCTCGCCTCGGCCTTGAACTCGCGGCCGTCGCGCCGCTTGACCATCACCTCGCGCCGCCGGCCGACGCCGAGCGCGGAGGCCTGGCCGGTCATCACGATGCGGCCGAGCGCGGCGCGCAATTCCTCGCCCTCGCCGTGGACCGTGATCACGTCGAACACGTCCTTGCCGATGATCTCGGCGCGCGACCAGCCGAAGATCTTCTCGGCTTGTGAGTTCCAGTTCAGGATCGCGCCCTTGTCGTCGATCTGCACGAAGGCATCGAGCGCCGTTTCGACGATGTTGCGGGCGAGCTGCTCGCTCTCGCGCAAGGTTTCCTGCGCCAGCCGGCTTTCCGTCATGTCGCGCCCGATGAAGAAATGGCGCTGCACCGGCTCCGACCAGTTCGAGGTCCAGGACAGCGTGACGACACGGCCATCCTTGTGGACGTAGCGTCCGTCTGACGTGCGTGCGCGCAAGCCCAGACGTGAGGCGCGCAGCTCTTCACGGGCCTTGGCGAGATCGTCGGGGTGGATGAAATCGGCGCCGCTGCGGCCGATCATTTCGGCCGGCTTGTAGCCGAGGATCGCCTCCACGCTCGGCGAGACCTGCACCAGCACGCCG
This sequence comes from Bradyrhizobium sp. ORS 285, assembly GCF_900176205.1. Classification (NCBI taxonomy): domain Bacteria; kingdom Pseudomonadati; phylum Pseudomonadota; class Alphaproteobacteria; order Hyphomicrobiales; family Nitrobacteraceae; genus Bradyrhizobium; species Bradyrhizobium sp. ORS 285. The sequence continues at coordinate 7,160,936 of NZ_LT859959.1, read as the reverse complement.
CTCCGGTCGGTGATCAGGATGAGATCCTGCGAGGTCTCGAAGATGCGCCGGCGTTCTTCGGTCTGCTGTCGCAGTGCCTGCTCGGTCCTGCGGCTTTCGGTCATGTCACGCGCGATCTTGGAGGCGCCGATGATCTGGCCGCTCGGCGATTTGATCGGTGAGACGCTCAGCGAGACCAGGATCGGCTCGCCATCCTTGCGGATGCGCACGGTCTCGAAATGCTGGATCCGCTCGCCGCGAGCCACGCGCACCAGGAGGTCCTGCGCCTCGGCCATGCGGTCCGGCGGCACCACGAAGTCGGCCTGCCGCCCGACGGCCTCCTCGGCGGAGTAGCCCAGCATGGTCTCGGCGGCCGGGTTCCATGCGGTGATGCTGCCGTCGAGCGCCATCGTCACGATCGCGTCGTTCGACGATTCCACCGCGGCACTGTAGAGGCGTTCGCGCGCGGCGAAATGGTCACGCGCTGCTTCGGTGAGATAGTGCTCCTGGACCTCGCGTTCCAATTCGGCCGTCTTGGCACGGACCTCGTCCAGCACGCGGGCAAAGGCGCGCGCCAGTACGCCGGTCTCGCCCACCGCCTCCAGCGGAATCTTCACGGCTTCACCCCGGCCGACGCCTTCCACCGCCTGGGTCAGCTGATTGATCGGCCGCGTCAGCGAGCGTGCGACCACGAAGGCGAGCGCGGCCGCGCACAGCATCGCGATCAGGCCGACCTCGATCGCGGTCTTGCGGATGGCCAGCGCCGGCGCCATGAACGCGGTGTTCGGGATCGTCTCGATGACCGCGATCCATTCCTGCCCGGCCAGCAGTGCCGGGGCGAAGGCAACGCCGCCGGGCCGGTCGGCATCATCGTGCACGATCCGCGCAAAGCCGTCCGCAGCGCCAGTCGCGCTGGCAAGCGCCGGAAAGTCGTCCTGCCAGCGTGTTGACTGGCCGCGCTTCGAGGCGAACTCCCGGTCGGATTCGGGATGAAACAGATAATCGCCGCGGGCATTCACGACGTAGATCTGGCCGCCCGGACGCGCGGCGTTGCGCAGATGCGCGAAGATCGGACGCATGTCGAGATCGAGCAGCAGGATCGCGAACGGCTTGCCGTCGGGCCCGAACAGCGGCGTGCCGACGCACAGCATCGGTACGCCGGTCTTCGGATCGGTCGTGTTGCCGTCGAGGACGATCGGCGAGATGCGGATGCCGCCGGGCGTGAGGCTCAACGTCTCCTTGATGTAGTTGCGCTCGCCGCGCGCGATCAGCTGGTTCTCGGGAACGATCCGGACGGCGTTGTCCGGCCCGAGCCGGTCGACGCGGATCAGCTCTCGATAATTGTTCTCGATCCCGACCAGGCGGATCATCGCGTAGGTCGGCTTGGCCTGCAGCTCGGCGAAATAGCGCATCGCGACGCGCTCGCGCCACGACTGCGCGGGAAGTCCTTCGAGCGGATCCGGGATGCCGCTCTTGAGTGTTCGGATCAGCGTTGCAAGGTTCGGGGTCGAGCGATAGGCGGTGAGATCGTTGCGCGCGCTGCCGACATAGTTCTCGAGCTCGGTCGCCATCAGCCGCGAATGCGATTCGATGCGGTCCAAGGCGCGCGGCAGCAGCGCCCGCTCGAGGCTGCGGTAGCCGAGCCAGCCGACCGCGAACACGGCGATCGCGACCAACAGGATCATCGCAATCGCCAGACGCGTCGTCAGCGTCATGCGGCGGCCAAGGCCGACAGCCTCGCTCCCGCCCCGGGCGTCGCTCATCAAGGGTGCGCCGGTTCGGCTGTCAGGAGTTCGGAAGAGCATCTTGGTCTGGCCGGGGTGAAGCAGCCTGCTTGCCTGCCGAGGCCAGGCAATCGGCAGCCATCGTCAGCAGGGTCGCCGGCTTGAACGGTTTCGGCAATGCGGACACGGCTCCCAGCTTGGTGGCCATGGTAAGATAATCGGGCTCCGCGACCGAGCTCGGAGTCTGCGGCCGTCCTGAGGTCATGATGATCGGAACGTTCGGCGCCCGCTTGAGGATCAGCCGCATCGCCTCCAGCCCATCCATGCCCGGCATGAAGATGTCGAGCACCACCAGATCGAAGCTTTCGCCGTTGAAGCGGGCGAGCGCCTTTTGGCCGTCGCCCGCAACCGTCACGACATGGCCGTGCTGCTCGAGCACGCGCTGAATCGTCAGCTGCATGACAGGGTCGTCATCCACGACCAGTATCTTCGCCACGCTCCGCGCTCCCCGAATGGCTGGCAGCAAGACCAACGGTCAGTTGTAAAGGTTTTGCCTAATTCGGGGCCGGCCGCAAGCGCTTCACGACTCAAGTCACATGCTGGATCGGACGGCTCGGGCAGGAGGCGGGGAAAGATGGGCGAAAGCCGCACATTCGGGACCGGGCGTGAGACGCGACGGGGCGAGCTTGCTCGGAACCAGGTCCTGCCTGCATTTGAGGCACTCGCGCCGTAGTTGTACGGCCGGGGCCCTTCACAGTCGCTTAATGCGGTCGATAGAAAAGTCAAGGAAGTTCCCGCCGTGCTTGTGCTCGGCAGTCAAGGCCGAATGCACGGCCCTGCCGCACATTGTCGAAGACCTGCGATTTGGGATGGGATCGCGGGCGAGCGAGGACGATTGCGTGAGTTGGCCGCTCCGGCCCTGCGCCGGGCGGTCTGGAATGTTTGGGGGATATAATGTTTGGCTTGGTTTCCAACGTGAAGATTCAAAGCCGGCTGCTCGCTGGCTTTGGTTTGATCTGCATGTTGCTCGGCTGCGCCGTCGGCTACTCGGCCTGGGCGGTCTCCGATGTCTCGGAGAAATTTCGCAAGATCGTCGATCTCAGATCGCCCGTGGCGATCAGCAGTACCCAGCTGGTGGCCGATCTGCACGCGACGCTCGCGGCGCTCCGCGGCTATCTGCTCACCGGAGATCCGGCCATGAAGCAGCGCCGCGCTGCGCTGTGGGCGGAGTTCGACAACACGATCCAGCAATTCGACCGTCTGGCCACAGGCTTCCGGCTCGCGGAGAACCGCGCATTGTGGGACCAGGCCAAGCCGATGTTGGCTGAGTTCAGGGCCGCCCAGGACAAGGCCGAAGCGGTGGCCTTCACGGCTGAGGCGTATCCGGCGACGAAGCTGCTCGCGGCCGAAGCCTCGCCGCTGATCGCGACGATGTTCGCCGAGGTCACCAAGATGATCGACGAGGAGAACGGACTCGAGGCGACGCCCGAGCGCAAGCGTCTGTTGAAGACGATGGCCGACCTGCGCGGCAATCTCGCCGCGGCGGGCTCGCAGCTCCGCCTCTACGTCGCCTCGGGCGATGCCGCCGATCGCGACAAGTTCGCCGGTCCCTACACCAACTACAGGAACGCGGTCGCGATCATTGCAGCTCAATCCGGCCTGCTGACGCCGTCGCAAAAGGCCGCCTACGACAAGGTCGCCAAGGCGAGCGAGGCACTGGCGTCGCTGCCGGACAGGATCTTTGCGATCCGGCAGTCGCCGCAGTGGAACGTCGCCGTGTTCCTGCTGGCGACCGAGGCGGCGCCACGCGCCAACAAGCTTCTCGAACTGCTGGACGGCAAGAGCCGCGCCGATGGCACGTTGGGCGGCGGGCTGAAGACCAACCAGCAGGACGTGCTGGTCAAGGATTCGGCTGACGTCGCCGCCACGATCGAGGGCTTGCTGTTCGCGGAATGGACGCTGCTCGCCGTTGGTCTCGCGCTGGGGGTGGGCATTGCGATCGCCGTTGCGCGCTCGATCACGCGGCCGATCCGGGAGCTCGTGACGGATTCCGCCCGGCTGTCCGATGGCGACACGACGGTCCAGTTCAACACCGCCGGCCGCGGCGACGAGATCGGCGACGTCTCGAAGGCGGTCGCGAAATTCCGCGACAATGTCATTGCCCAGCAGCAGGCCTCGGCCAACTATATGCGCGAGTCCGAAGCGCGCGAGGCGATGAACCGCAACATGGAAGCGGCGGTCGAGGCGTTCCGGATCAAGTCGACGGAGCTGTTGTCCGAGGTCGACGACAATGTCGGCGTGATGAGGAACACGGCGGAGTCGCTGACGGGGATCGCGGGTCACGCCACCGATCAGGCCGCGTCGGCGGCAGGCGCGTCGGAAAAGACCGCCGTCAACGTGCAGACGGTCGCTGCCGCCGCCGAGCAACTGACGAGCTCCATCGTCGAGATCGGCCGGCAGATCGAGCTGTCCAACGCCACGGTGCGCAACGCCAATGCCACGACCGCCCGGTCGGAGGCCGAGATCGAGGGGCTCGCGCAGGCGGCGCAGAGCATCTCGACCGTGGTCGACCTGATCCAGGCCATCGCGGCGCAGACCAATCTGCTGGCGCTGAATGCAACCATCGAGGCGGCGCGCGCCGGCGAGGCGGGCCGCGGCTTCGCGGTCGTGGCGCAGGAGGTGAAGTCGCTGGCCGAGCAGACGGCCAAGGCGACCCAGGAGATCAGCCAGCACGTGCAGGGCATCCAGAGCTCGACCAGCAACGCGGTCTCTTCGGTGAAGGAGGTTTCGACCGCGATGCGGCAGATGGCCGACGTGACCACCGCCATTGCCAGCGCCGTGGAGGAGCAGGGCGCGGCGACGCGGGAGATCTCGCACAACGTCCAGATGGCGGCGTCAGGCAGCAAGACGCTGGCCTCCAACATCTCCACCGTCAGCGCCGCCATCGAGGAGACCAGCCAGTCGGCGGACAATGTCCGGAGTGCGTCCAACAACGTCTCCCGCGTGGCCGAGAATCTCGCGGCCGAGGTCCAGGAGTTCTTCGTCAGGCTGCGCAGTGGCGCGCTCGACCGGCGCGTCGCGGACGATCCGAACTACCGCGGCCCTGAACGTCGCACCAGCGCCGGGCAGGCGCGCCGGGGGGTGGCCTGAGGTTGCGGCGGCGTCGATCTGCCGGCGCTAGCCGCTGAGATAGTCAGGCCAGAGGCTGCGGATGGTGGCGAGATCGCTCAGCGTGCCCGTCAGGTGCTCGCGCAGGTGCGCCTGCGCCTCGTCCGGCCGGCCGGCCGCGATGGCGTCGACGATCTGCTTGTGGTGGCGCAGGATGGTCTGCCCCTTGCCGGGCGAGGGCAGATGCAGCCGCCTGAGACGGTCGATATGGCCGCTGCGGCTGCGCACCAGCGTCCATAGCTCGTGCTTGTCGGCGGCGGTGTAGAGCCGTTCGTGGAAGGCGTTGTCGACCACCGTGAAGGACGCGAAGTCACCGTCCTTCGCGAAGCGCCGCTGCTGGGCGATCAGCGCATAGAGGTCATCGGTCGGAGCGGCGGCCGGCGCCAGCGCCAGCAGGCGGACGATCTCGAGCTCCAGCGCCTGCCGCAGGAACTGCGCCTGCTGCGCCCGGCCGACATCGATGCGGCTGACCAGCGTCGCGTGCTGCGGGAAAACGTCGACCAGCCCTTCCTCGGCCAGCCGCATCAGCGCGTCGCGGATCGGCGTCGAGCTCAGGCCGAACTCGGACTGCAGCGCGGTACGCGACAGCGGCGCCCCCGGCGGCAGCGCCAGCCCGATGATCTGGTCGCGCAGCCGCTCGAACACCTGCGGAGCCGCGCGCCGGCTCGGGTCGAGCCGTTCGGGCGGGAAGGAGGCAGGTGGCGTCGCGGGCAGGGCCATGAGGGCGGACGTCCGGCTGGAATGTCGCAGGCGACGAACAGCGCTTGTCAGAGATGCACTAATGCATTAGTGCATCTGTAGACCGGCCGTCAAGAAGGAGCCGGCGCGCGAAGGAGGGATGTCGCATGTTGGAGAAACTCGGGCGCTCGGTCCCACGGGCCGCCGGTCTGCTGGCGACGCTGCTCGTTGCGGCCATCTGGAATGGTCGGGCAGATGCGCAGCAGAAGACCGAGGTGTCGCTGTCACGCCAGCCCGGCATCTTCTACATGCCGAGCCACATCATCGAGAAGAACAAGCTGATCGAGAAGCATGCCGCCGCACTTGGGCTGCCCGGCGTCACCACCAAATGGCTGACCTTTTCCGGAGGAGGCGCGCAGACCGATGCGCTGCTGTCGGGCAGCGTCGATATCCTCAACACCGGCACCGGCAATCTGCTGCTGCTGTGGGACCGCACCCGCGGGGGCGTGAAGGGCATCGTCGCCACCTCGGCGCAGCCGATGACCTTGATCAGCCGCGATCCCAACATCAAGTCGATCAAGGATTTCGGTCCGACCGACAAAATCGCGGTGCCGACGGTCAAGGTCTCGACCCAGGCCATCGTGCTGCAGATCGCCGCCGCCGAGGCGTTCGGCGCCGACCAGTGGAACAAGCTCGACGCCAACACGGTGCAACTCGGCCATCCCGACGCCTACACCGCGCTGACCAATCCGCAGCACGAGGTCCACAACCACTTCTCGATCCCGCCTTACACGTTCCTGGAAATGAAGAACGTGCCGGGCGCGCATGTCGTGCTGAACTCGCCGGACGTGATGGGCGGGCCGCTCAGCCAGGCGCAGTTCTTCACCACGACGAAGTTCGCCGACGCCAATCCGAAGATCATCCAGGCCGTGCGCGACGCTACCAAGGAGGCGCAGGACCTGATCCGCAGCGACACCAAGACGGCGGTCGAGATCTACAAGGAGATCACCGGCGACAAGACCTCGGTCGAGGATCTGCTGGCCTGGCTCAAGGAGCCCGGCATGATGGAGTGGAATCTCGAGCCGCAGGGCACGATGAAGTTCGCCGCGCATCTCGCCAAGATCGGCACCATCAAGACCCAGCCGAAGGCGTGGACCGACTATTATCTTCCGGTCGCGCATGATCTGAAGGGCAACTGATGTCCGCGCTTCTCGATGTCGATGGCGTGACGCTGCGCTACAAGACCCCCAGCGCGGTCATCACCGCGACCGAGCGGGTCGGCTTCTCCGTCGACCGCTCCGACCGCTTCGTGCTGCTCGGCCCGTCGGGCTGCGGCAAGTCGACCCTGCTCAAGGCCGTCGGCGGCTACATCAAGCCGAGCGAAGGCCGGATGCGCATCAACGGCCGCGAAATCATCGGGCCCGGCGCCGATCGCATGATGATCTTCCAGGAGTTCGACCAGCTGCTGCCATGGAAGACCGTGCTCGCCAACGTCATGTTCCCGCTGCTGACGGCACGGCGCATGCCGCGCAAGGAGGCGGAGAGCAGGGCGCGCGCCTATATCGAGAAGGTCGGGCTGACGCGCGTCGTCGATGCCTATCCGCACACATTGTCGGGCGGCATGAAGCAGCGCGTCGCGATCGCCCGGGGCATGGCGATGGAGCCCGACATCCTGCTGATGGACGAGCCGTTCGCCGCACTCGACGCGCTGACGCGGCGGACCTGCCAGGACGAGCTGCTGCAGCTCTGGAATGAGACCAAGTTCACGGTGCTGTTCGTGACGCACTCGATCGCGGAGGCCATCAAGATCGGCAACCGCATCCTCTTGCTGTCGCCGCATCCCGGTCGCGTCAAGGCCGAGGTGATCGACGTCGACAAGGTCTCGGCCGAGGACGGCAGCGCGGCGCGGCTGGAGAAGCAGATCCATGATCTCTTGTTCTCCGAACCTGCAACGGCGCATTGAGGAGGCCCGGACATGGCTGACGCCAAGATCATCCTGCGCGATACGTCGGCGGCAAGCGCGGGGCCTGCCGATGTCGAGCGCAAACTGAGTGTGCTCGAGCTGCTGTGGAACGATGGCTTCGTTCGCAAGAGCCTGATCATCGTCGTGCTCGCGGCGATCTGGCAGGCCTATGGCAGCTATCTCGACAATCCCCTGCTCTTCCCGACCTTCTCCGACACCATCGCAGCGCTCTGGGAGAAGGTGCGCGACGGCACCATTCCGATGCGCGCCTGGACCTCGCTGAAGGTGCTGTTCATGGGCTATGCCGCGGGCATCACCCTCGCCGCCATCCTGACCGTGCTCGCGATCTCCACCCGCATCGGCACCGATTTCCTCGAGACCGTCACCGCGATGTTCAACCCGCTGCCGGCGATCGCGCTGCTGCCGCTGGCGCTGATCTGGTTCGGGCTCGGCAGCGGCAGTCTCGTCTTCGTGCTGATCCACTCGGTGTTGTGGCCGGTCGCGCTCAACACCCACTCGGGCTTCAAGAGCGTGTCGAACACGCTGCGCATGGTCGGCCGCAACTACGGGCTCACCGGCTTCTCCTACGTGATCCGCATCCTGATTCCCGCAGCGTTCGGCGCCATCCTCACCGGCCTCAAGATCGGCTGGGCCTTCGCCTGGCGCACGCTGATCGCGGCCGAGCTGGTGTTCGGCGTGTCCTCTGGGCAGGGCGGTCTCGGCTGGTTCATCTTCGAGAACCGTAACCTGCTCGAAATTCCCGCTGTGTTCGCCGGCCTTCTGACCGTCATCCTGATCGGCCTCGTGGTCGAGAACCTGATCTTCCGCACCATCGAGCGCCGGACCGTGCTGACCTGGGGAACGCAATCATGAGCCACAAGAAGACCCCCGATCAGCTCCGCAGCGCGCGCTGGTTCGCGCCCGACGATCTCCGCTCGTTCGGCCATCGCTCGCGCGTGATGCAGATGGGCTATGCCCAGGAGGAGTGGAAGGGCCGCCCGGTCATTGCCATCGTCAACACTTGGTCCGATGCGCAGCCCTGCCACATGCATTTCAAGCAGCGCGTCGATGACGTGAAGCGCGGCGTGCTGATGGCCGGCGGCTTCCCGATCGAGCTGCCGGCGCTGTCGCTGTCGGAGTCGCTGCTGAAGCCGACCACGATGCTCTATCGCAACATGCTGGCGATGGACGTCGAGGAACTGCTGCGCAGCCATCCCGTGGACGGCGTCGTGCTGATGGGTGGCTGTGACAAGACCACGCCAGCGCTGCTGCTCGGCGCCACCAGCATGAACCTGCCGGCGATCTATCTGCCGGCCGGGCCGATGCTGCGCGGCAATTGGAAGGGCAAGACGCTCGGCTCCGGCTCCGACGCCTGGAAGTACTGGGACGAGCGCCGCGCCGGCAAATTGTCGGACAGCGATTGGAATGCGATGGAGGCCGGCATCGCCCGCAGCCACGGCACCTGCATGACCATGGGCACGGCGTCGACCATGACCGCGATCGCTGAAGCGATCGGCATGACCCTGCCTGGCGCGTCGTCGATTCCCGCGGCTGATGCCGAGCACATCCGCATGAGCTCGGAATGCGGCCGCCGCATCGTCGACATGGTGTGGGAGGATCTGACGCCGTCGAAGATCCAGACGCGCCAAGCCTTCGAGAACGCGATCGCGGTCGCGATGGCGATGGGCTGTTCGACCAATGCCATCATCCATGTGATTGCGCAGGCGCGCCGTGCCGGCGCCGATATCGGCCTCGACGATTTCGAAACGGCCAGCCGCAAGGTGCCGGTGCTCGCCAATGTCCGGCCGAGCGGCGACACCTATCTGATGGAGGACTTCTATTACGCCGGCGGGCTTCCGGGCCTGATGAGCCGGATGACGGAGCATCTCCATCTCGACTGCGTCACCGTCAACGGCCGGACGCTCGGCGACAACATCAAGGGCGCTGGCGTCTACAATGACGACGTTATCCGCCCGCAGTCGAACCCGATCTATCGCGAAGGCGCGCTCGCCGTGCTCAAGGGCAATCTCGCTCCCGACGGCTGCGTCATCAAGCCCTCGGCCTGCGAACCGCGCTTCCTGAAGCACACCGGACCGGCGCTGGTGTTCGACGACTATCCCTCGATGAAGAAGGCGGTCGACGATCCCGATCTCGACGTCACGGCCGACCACGTGCTGATCCTGCGCAATGCCGGGCCGCAGGGCGGCCCGGGCATGCCGGAATGGGGCATGCTGCCGATCCCCACCAAGCTGGTGAAACAGGGCGTCCGCGACATGGTTCGGTTGTCCGACGCGCGTATGAGCGGCACCAGCTACGGCGCCTGCATCCTGCACGTCTCGCCCGAGTCCTATATCGGCGGTCCGCTGGCGCTGGTGCGCAATGGCGACCTGATCACGCTCGACGTTGCCGCGCGCACCATCAATCTCGACGTGCCCACGGACGAGCTGGCCCGCCGTCGCGCCGCCTGGACGCCGCCGCCGCCGCGCTTCGAGCGCGGCTACGGCTGGATGTTCGCCCGCCACATCAAGCAGGCCAATGACGGCTGCGACTTCGACTTCCTTGAGACGAGCTTCGGCGCGCCCGTGAAGGAGCCGGCAATCTATTAGTTCATGGCCGCGAGAGGCAGAACTCTCACCTCAACCGTGGTGCGCTCCCTCCCCCCTTGTGGGGGAGGGCTGGGGAGAGGGGTACCCCAAGCGACACTGCCGATGTGGATCCCCCACCCCATAGCCGAAGCTTTGCTTCGGCGTCTCTTAACAGAGCCGGCCGCGTACGCGGCCGGTTGCCCTCCCCACAAGGGGGAGGGGAGCGCAGCGAGCAAGCCCTAGACATGACCAAACTCAGCACTGCCACCCGCAACAAGCTCAAGACCGTCTCAACCGCCACCGTCGCCACCGCGCTGTTCAAGCGCGGCCTGCGCATCCAGTGCATCCAGAACGTCCATCCGCTCAGTCCAGAGCAGCCGACGATGGTCGGAGAGGCCTTCACTCTGCGCTACATTCCGGCGCGCGAGGATCTCAACACCATCGAGGTCTTCCGCGACCGCGGCCATCCGCAGCGCAAGGCCGTGGAAGACTGCCCGCCCGGCGCGGTGCTGGTGATGGACAGTCGCAAGGATGCCCGCGCCGCGTCCGCGGGCGCGATCCTGGTCAGCCGCCTGCAGCAGCGCGGCGTGGCCGGCGTCGTCACCGACGGCGGCTTTCGCGACGCGGCCGATATCGCCAAGCTCGGCATCCCCGCCTTCCACCAGCGCCCGAGCGCGCCGACCAATCTCACCTTGCATCATGCCATCGAGATCAACGGCCCGATCGCCTGCGGCGATGCCCCGGTGTTTCCCGGCGACGTCATCCTCGGCGATTCCGACGGCGTCATCGTCATCCCCGCCGGCATCGCCGACGAGATCGCGGACGAGACGTTCGAGATGACCGCGTTCGAGGATTTCGTCGCCGAGCAGGTCGCGCAAGGCCGCTCCATCCTCGGCCTCTATCCCGCGACCGACCCGCAAACACCGGCCGATTTCGCGGCATGGCGGGCGAAGAACAACAGGTAGCGGTCACGCACTCCGTTGTCGTCCCGCCCGTTGGTAAGGCGAGAGCGGCGACACCCTCCGCTGTCGTCCCGGCCTTGAGCCGGGACCCATAACCACAGGGCGGCGTGATGACGAAGGACGTAGCTCCAGCGTGCTCAACAATCACCGGCGGTGATTATGGGTCCCGGCTCAAGGCCGGGACGACACCGGTGGCGAGGCGCGATCCCGGCACACATCTCACTGCGGCCGCCGCTCACGCCGTCCGATCCGCCAGCCCCACCGCCCACAGCGCGAACGCATAGACGATGGCGATCTCATCCAACCGGTTGAAGCGGCCGGAGGCGCCGCCGTGGCCGGCACCCATGTTGGTGCGCAGCACCACCGGGCCGCCCCCGGTCATCGTCGCGCGGAGACGCGCGATCCATTTTGCCGGCTCCCAATAGGTGACGCGCGGGTCGGTCAACCCGGCCATCGCGAGGATGGCGGGATAGTCCTTGGCGGCGACGTTGTCGTAGGGCGAGTAGGACAGGATGGTGCGGAAATCCTTCTCGCTCTCGATCGGGTTGCCCCATTCGGGCCATTCCGGCGGCGTCAGCGGCAGGGTGTCGTCGAGCATCGTGTTGAGCACGTCGACGAACGGCACCTCGGCGACGATGCCGGCGAACAATTCGCCGGAACGGTTGGCGACCGCGCCCATCAGCATGCCGCCGGCGCTGCCGCCATGGCCGACGATGCGCTTCGCGCTGGTGTAGTTCGCGGCGATCAGGGCGCGCGCACAGGCTGCGAAATCGTCAAAACTGTTGGTCTTCTTCTCGCGCTTGCCGTCGAGGTACCAGCCCCAGCCCTTGTCGGTGCCGCCGCGGATGTGCGCGATGGCATAGACGAAGCCGCGGTCGACCAGCGACAGCCGGTTGGCCGAGAACGAGGCCGGCATCGCGTGGCCGTAGGAGCCGTAGCCGTACAGCAGCAGCGGCGCCGAGCCGTCGACCTTGAAGTCGCGCCGATGCAGCAGCGACACCGGCACCTCGGCTCCATCCTCCGCCTTGGCCATGATGCGCGTGGTGACGTAGTCGGCCGGATTGTGCCCGGACGGAATCTCCTGCCGCTTGCGCAAGGTCTTTGCGCGCGTCACCATGTCGTAATCCCAGACCTCCGACGGCGTCGTCATCGACGAATAGGCGAAGCGCAGGTTCGTCGTGTCGAACTCGTAGGAGCCCATCGCATCCAGCGAATAGGCGCCCTCGGCGAAAGCGATCGCGTGCTCCTCGCCGGATTTGAGATCGCGGATCACGATCGACGGCAGCGCATTGGCGCGCTCCAGCCGCACCAGATGGCCTGCATAGAGATCGTGGTCGAGCACGTAGATGCCGGCGCGATGCGGAATGAGATCACGCCAATTGGCGCGCTCGGGCGATGCGAGCGGCGCGGTGACGATCTTGAAGTCGATCGCGCCGTCCGCATTGGTGAGAATGAACAGCTCGTCGCCGCGATCGGCGATCGAATATTGCACGCCGTTCTCGCGCGCCGCGACCAGGCGAGGCGGCGCTTCGGGCGCGTCGAGGTCGATCAGCCGCTGCTCTGACGTTTCATGGTCGCCGCCGGCGATGACGCAGAACCGGCCCGAGGTCGACTCGTGCACATGCGTGAACCAGCCGGTGTCCTTTTCCTCATACACCAGCACGTCGTCGGCCTGCTTGGTGCCGAGCTTGTGCCGCCACACCTGCATCGGGCGGTGGTTGTCGTCGAGCTTGACGTAGAAGAAGCTCTTGCAGTCGCGCGACCACACGACGCCGCCGTCGGTCTCCTCGACGATGTCGGCGAGATCATCGCCGCCGTCCCAGTCGCGCACGCGGATGGTGAAATATTCCGAGCCCTTGGTGTCCGCGCTCCACGCCACGAGCTTGTGGTCATGCGAATGCCGGCTGCCGCCGAACTTGAAATACTCATGGCCCCGCGCGAGAGCGTCGCCGTCGAGCCCGATCGTCTCCGCGCCGCCATGGCGCGGCGTGCGGCAGAACAGCTCGTGCTGGCCGCCCTCGCGGTACTTGCGGAAATAGGCGTAGGGACCGTCCGGCGACGGCACCGAGGAGTCATCCTCCTTGATGCGGCCGCGCATCTCCGCGACGATCGTCTTCTGCAGCGGCGCCGTGTGGCCGAGCACGGCCTCGGCATAGCCGTTCTCGGCCTCCAGATAGGCGCGGATGTCCGCATCGAGCAGCGTGGGATCGTGCAGCACCTCCTGCCAGCGCGCATCCTTCAGCCAGGCATACTCGTCACTCACGGTGATGCCGTGGCGGGTGAATGAATACGGACGGCGTGGCGCCACCGGCGCCTGGGTGCTGCTGTCGGTCATGTGGTCCTTTACGGGGTCACGCTCTCGCCGAGCCACTGGATCGCGGCATCGAGGCCGCCGCGGCCATGCGGGATCTTCAGCGCCACCAGCGCCATTTCGATCACGCCGAGCGTGCCCAGCACCATCGGCGCGTTGACATGGCCCATATGGGCGATGCGGAAGGCCTTGCCGCTGAGATCGCCGATCCCGGTGCCGAGCACGACGCCGCACTGCTCCTTGCAATAGGTCTGCAGCACGGCGGGATCATAGCCCTCGCCGACCAGCACGGTGGTCACGGTGTTGGAGCGTTCCGCGGCGTCTTCGATGTTGAAGCCGATCACCTGGCCCTCGCTCCACTTCGCCACCGCGCGGCGCACGGCCTCGGCGAGCAACTGATGCCGACGGAAGGCGTGCGGCAGTCCTTCGCCGAACAGCATGTCCATGGCCTGGCGCAGCGCGAACAGCAGGTGCACGGGGGCCGTGCCGCCATATTTGCGATAATGCTCGGCGCCCTCGCGCTCGCTCCAGTCCCAATACGGCGTGCGCAGATTGGCGCGCTTGTGCGCCTCGAGCGCACGCGCATTCGCCGCGACGAAGCCGAGGCCGGGCGGGGTCATCAGGCCCTTCTGCGAGCCGGACATCGCAACGTCGATGTGCCACGCGTCCATCTCGAACGGCATGCAGCCGAGCGAGGCCACGGTGTCGACCATGTAGAGCGCGGGATGACCTGATGCCTTGACCGCACGGCCGATCGCCTCGACGTCGTTGACGACGCCCGAGGCCGTGTCGATCTGCGCCACCACGATCGCCTTGATGGTGTGCTCCTTGTCGGCGCGCAGCCGCGCCTCGACCTCGGCCGGGCGCACGGCGCGGCGCCAATCACCACGGAGAACCTCGACCTCGGCGCCCATCGCCTTGGCCGCATTGCCCCAGCCGATCGCGAAGCGGCCGCTCTCGAGCACCAGCACCTTGTCGCCGCGCGACAGTACGTTGGAGAGCACGGCCTCCCAGGCGCCGTGGCCGTTGGCGATGTAGATGTAGGTCTTGCCCTTGGTCGCGAACAGCCTGCCGAGGTCGGACATGATGCCGTCGGTCAGCTCGACCATCTGCTTGGAGTAGATATCGAGCGCCGGGCGGTGCATCGCCTGCAGCACCTCGTCGGGCATCGTGGTGGGTCCCGGAATGGCCAGAAACTCCCGGCCCGCGCGAACGGTCATTGTCAATGTCCTCAGGCGATGTGGTCTTGCGATTGGGATGGAGACGGGTCCTGGCACGCGGCGGACCCAAGGTAGCTTCACGGCAGTTTTACGTGGCGCGGCGGCATAAGGAAAGCCGGAGAAGCCGGGGGGCTGGCATGCCCGCCGGCCTGCGTGCCGGGTCTAGCGCCGGGTCTCGCGGCAGCCGGCGGCCTCGGCCTCCTCGACCGAGCAGAACCAGCGCGTGCCCTTGGCGACATGCATCTTGATCTGCGCGTACCAGCGGCTGGTGGGCGTATGATAGATGCACTCGCCGGCGCCGTTGACGTTGCCCTTGATGGTGCAGTCCGGCGAGGGCGCGACGGGGCCCGATGCCGAGGCGAGCAGGATGTTGCGCGCGCCCTCCGGCGGCTTGGTCGCGCCGAGGATGGTGGTCTTCTTGTTGCGCACGCGCCAGTCCCACGGCGCGATGAACGCGCCCTGCCACATCCCGGCCTTGGCGGCGCGCGCTTCGGCTTCGTCAGGCTCGTAGTCGTGCGAGATCGTGCGGTAGGCCAGCGCCCAGCCGTTGCGCACCAGCCATTTCTGGATGTCCTCGCCATCGACATCGCAGCGCGCCACCTGGCGTCCCCTGCGGTCGATCGAGCGCGGATGGCACACCCAGCTCTTGCCGTCGGCATGCTTGATCAGCTCGTCCCGCGCAGCGACGCCACAGGTCCAGCGCTCGCCATGCGGGTTGAGACAGAGCTGATCGACCGAGGGCGCATCGATCCCGCCGAGCCGGACACGCGTCGTGCCGATCACGACATTATCGGCTTCGCGGACCTTGGCGATGCCGGTGATGTCGGCGGCGGACGCGACGGATGGGAGCAGCAGGAGTAGCGCGAGCAGAGCGGGTTTCATCGACATGAACGGGCGCGGGTCATCCTTGGGATGGACAATTCCCGTGATTGTGCGGCGGATTGTCCCGCGGTTCCAGCGCCGTGATTACCTGAATTGCTCAACTTCGCGCGATGGTGGGGCTGATAAATTGAGAAAGCGGGCCTGTTAACCACGGCGGCGGTGCGCTCCCCTCCCCGCAAGGGGGAGGGGAGCTGACCGTCGTTGCGGCTGAAGGCTCGACTCAGCGCACGGACACCCGCCGCGCCAGCGCCAAGCCCATCAGCACGAAGGCCGAGGTGACCTCCGGGCCACCCACCAGAATGCGCGTGGGGGTCTTCATCTTGTTCCATTCATAGGCGCGATACGGATGCCGCCGGCCGCCTTCGCCAAAGCTTGCGACGATGCAATGCACCGCCGGCGCGAAGCTCGCGGCATTGCCGCCGAGATGGCCGAGGGCGATCAGCGCCAGCGCGGCGTCGAACGGGTTCATCTCGCGGCCGACCAGTTCGTCCTCGACATAGGCCAGCACGCGCACGCGGATCAGCTCGAACGCGCCATCCGGGTCGATCGCCTGCCGTGCGGCCGGTGGCAGCGCCATGAAGGCGTGATAGCAGCGGCCGAAATAGGCGCAGTACAGCTCCGGTAGATAATAGATGTGCGCGCGCGGATCGGCGAAGGCGCCGCTCGTCACCAGCCGCAGCTGGAAACCGATGATGCACCGGACGAAGTCCAGCCGCGCCTGCGTTTCCAGGATCTGCCAGCGCGTGAGGTTGCGGAACGACACCTCGAGCACGTCGAGATTCAAGGTCGGATCGAGGTCGTTGCCGTAGGGCCGCTCGCCGGCCATGCTGTCGATCCAGGTCGCGACGCCGCCCTCATAGTCGATATTGTCGTTGATCGGCACGGTCACGCGCGGCTCGTTGCTGCCCGCGCGCACCTGATAGCCGGCATAGAAATCCACCAGCGGCTGGTCGAGGATCGGATCATCGGAGCCGGCCTGCGTCGCGGCGGAGAAGGAGCACGCCGTTGTGTCGCAATCCGGCACGTAGACGCCGAAGCCGAGGTCCTGCTTGATCTGGGTGAAGAAGCGCGAGAACCGCGGATGCGGGTGCGGCGCCAGTGCAGTGACGACGTTGTAGCTGTTGCCGTCGGCGCCGCGGACCTCCTCACGGCTGGTCTTGAGGCAGAATTCGACCATCGCCGAAATCGCGCCGCGCGCTGCGCCGGTCTGTTCTGACGAGGCGAGGCCCGTCTCCAGATAGCTCAGCAGCGCCTCGGTGAAGAACGCGTCGTAATAGGCCGAGCGGTGCCGGATCTGCACCGGCTCCCACATCGGCTCGGCGATGCCGCGCCAGGGCGGATTGATCACCGCGGCGGCTGGCGAGCGGGCAATGAAGACGCGGGCGAGGTTGAACAGCAAGGTCGAGTTCTTGTAGCCGCGCGCGTCCAGCCCCTGCAGCGCCATCGTGACCTCGCGCCCCTTCATATCGGGATCGCCGATCAGGTTGAACGCGGCGTAGGTCGGGATGAAGCCGTTGCGGCCGAACGAGCCGAGCAGGTCGGCGCCGCAGCCGCGGATCACCCGGTCGATCTCGCCGGCCGGCGGCATCGCCACGGTGCCGGTCCGGCGCGGCGGGGCCGGGTGGCTCAAGGCCACGCTGTCGACCAGTTCGGCAACCGGCCGGCCGACCGCCTCCCAGTCCGGCGTCGGATTGTCGCGGGCCAGAACCAGTGCCTGGCGCAGCGCATTGAGGCGAACGGGATCGTTCAGCTCGGGCAGGCCGGCGCGGCGCAGCAGGGTGCGCAGCGCGGGGTTGCCGAGCGCGGTCTGATAGAATTTCGACAGATGCGGGTCACCGTGGCCGGGCTGGCGCAGGATGGGATCGCAGACCTCGTACAGCGAGGGGCCATCCTTCCGGGCCATGAGCGCGCGACAGGCCGCTCCGGCGAAATATTGCAAACTCAACGTCGGGACTCGCGGGTTCGGGGCGGGACGGACGGCATGTGCTGCTCGAAACGCCGGCAAACGGCTCGTCACGCGCATGCACCGATGAAATTGACGTTCAAACTGACATGCGGCGCGGCCAAAGACAACGTGACCGGCATCACTGCGCGGGCTGTGGATTTGGCGGCAATGTGGCCGCCGAGCGGTCCCGCCGGGGTCCTTTGGAGATCGGTGCCATGGTTAAATTTGCCTTAAATTCCAAGTGCTTGATAAGTCAATGGTGTTCCGATGTTGCCCTCGTGGCGTGATCGGGTTAAGCCTTTCTTCGTTGCGGCGCCGCAAATTGCGCGCAATTCGACGACACATCGTCTCGCAACCCCTCAAACCTCAGAGGCGCCGGCGCGACCAAAGGGTGCGACCCTTTGGACCGACTGGATCGGCTCGGACCAGGATTGACGTGATGACCGCAGGGCAGACTTCTCTCTCTCGCCGTTCGGCCGTGATCGCCGCCGCGCTTCTGTGCACGGTGTCGCTCGCGCTCGGCGCGCATGCTGCCCTGAACAAGCGCGTGCCCGACGGCGGCAAGACGGCCGCGACCGAGCAGAGCACCGCCACGTCCGGCAACGCCGCGCGCCTCGCGCTCGTCGTCGGCAATGCGCATTATCCCGATGCCAATGCGCCGCTGGCGCAGCCGATCAACGATGCGCGCGCGCTCACCGGCGCGCTGCGCCGCGATGGCTTCGACGTCGACGTCGTCGAGGACGCGACCAAGGAGGACATGGCGCGTGCGGTCGCGCGGCTGACCTCGCGCATCAGGCCGGACTCGGTGGTGATGCTGTTCTTCGGCGGCTACGCGATCCAGGCCGGCCGCGAGAGCTACATGATCCCGGTCGACGCCAAGATCTGGCGCGAATCCGACGTGCGCCGCGAGGGCACCAGCATCGAGGGTCTGCTCGACGCCGTGCGCGAGCAGGGCGCCCGCGCCAAGCTGGTCGTGGTCGATGCCTCCCGCCGCAATCCCTATGAGCGCCGCTTCCGCTCCTATTCGCACGGGCTGGCGCCGATCAATGCCCCCGCCAACGCGCTGATCCTGTCGTCGGCCACGCCCGGCAAGGTGCTCGACGACCCCCGTGATCGCAGCAACAGCATGCTGGTCTCCGAGCTGCTCAACCAGCTCGGCCGTAGCCCAAGCGCGGAGGCCGTCTTCACCAAGACCCGCAACGCCATCGCGCGCAGCACGGATGGCGAGCAGGTGCCGATGGTGTCGTCCTCGCTGGTCGAGGACGTCCGCCTCAGCGCCGACGTGGCGAACGCGGGCAGCTGAGGTTCTCCTCCGTCCCCATTGTATCCCGGATTCAGAAATTTACGGCTTCTACGCCTTCCGGCGCACCTCAGTTACGTGCCCGCTGCCTGAGGGTACCCACACGGTCATCGTAGAAAGTATCATGACTCCGTAAGGGCAGATCACGAAGCACGTTGCTGCTTCGATCCTCGATTTCACCGACGGGATCACCCCTGAAAGACGCTGCCAGTATGTGGACCGCAGGAGCAGATCGCGAGCAACGTCGGCTCCTGATGGAAGCGTGTGATGGGAAGATCACCAGCTCTTACGTGCGTGGGCGCTAGTTTACTCTTGACTAGGATTGGCGGCGCTGAACGCGCCGCGCTCGGAGTAGGGTCTGCCACAAACCCAAATCTTTCGTCGTAAGCCGATGACTTCGGCGGCCGAGTCACATAGATGTTTCATGCACGCGTACGGTTCCTTTACGGGAAATTGGGAACTTTACAAGAACGTACAGCGTTCGCTATGATCGGTTGACGGCAGGAGAATGCTCAATGACGAATGATCTGAAAGAACTTGTTGAGCGCGCTCGCCAGATTGAGATGACCCCCGACCAACTCGGCGAACAGCGCCGTAGCTTTGCCTATGGCAATACCAACATCGAGAATGAGCGGATCACGCGCCAAATGGTTGCCGACCTCGATAAGAAGCTGTATGGCCGCGAGTAAACGGTCGTGGTTGAGGACAGGCACAGCGTAGCCGAGGCCGCACCGCTCCTCAATGATCCTGATGAAATCGCAAGGCGCGAGGCCGAGAACGGCCTTCGCCAGTTCGATCTCGCATTGGAAATGATTCGTTCGTTTGTGAAGGACAAGGAGAGGGTTTACCGCCTGCGTTCGAGTCAGATCCTTCAACTGCACACGGCCGCGCTTGCTGGCATCCATCCGCTTGCGGGGACGTGGCGAAACACTCCCGTTACAATCCAGGGCAGCAGGCACCAACCCCCTGAAGCTGCGTTCGTATCTGAGGAAATCGAACATCTCTGCGATTACGTCAATGACAACTGGGCCACGGCTTCAGCACTGCATCTCGCGGCGTATGTGCTCTGGAAACTTAACTGGATTCATCCTTTTGCCGACGGCAATGGCCGAACAGCCCGTGCAGTGTCCTATGTGGTGATGAGCATCAAGCTGGACAGCTTGTTGCCGGGTGCGCCGACTATCCCCGAGCAGATCGCTGGCAATAAGAGGCCGTACTATGACGCGCTCGAGGCGGCCGATGCGCAATTGAACGCCGGCGCACCCGATGTTAGCGCATTGGAAACGATGCTGGAAGCGATGCTTGCCCAGCAGCTCGTGAGCGCCGCCAAGCAAGCAACCGGTGAGGTTCCTGCACCGACCAGCCGCAACTGGCACTAGCTAATCGCTTATGTGATTTACCTGCTGGATCGGCGGGGCGCCGTGCTTGTAGCACTCGGGTCCAGGAGGAGGCATAAGCAGCTTCGGCCTAAGGGGCGGCAGGCATCCGCCCTCATCGCTTGCCAATCTTCGTTGGCTACGGTGTCAATCAGCCTCGCCGGCAGCAGGTTAGTCGCCGTAAGGATAGCAGTTATCAGATAGCTGGTTTGGTGGTGAAGCGAGACACAACCACCTCCCGCGTGACGCTCCACACCAACCGCGCGTCGACCTCCTTCTCCAAAGGAGGGTGGCGCCGTACCCGTCAGCCCGGCAACGTCTCGCCCCTCAATTGCTCGCCATCGCCGGACGCACCGGGTCGCCTTCGCGCAGCAGCGCGCCGGCGCGGGAGACGACGACGTCGCCTTCGGCGAGGCCGTCCTTGATCTCGACCTGGCCGCCGGCCATCAGGCCGATCTCGACGCGCTTGGTCTCGATGCGCTGGGCGCGCACCACCTGCACGACGGTGCCGTCGGCGTCGTAGAGAATGGCGGTCAGCGGCACCGCGACGCCGCAGCTCTGGCCGATCTTGATGATCGCGCGGCCGAACGAATTGGCCAGCAGCTTCGCCGTGCCGGTGATGGCGATGAAGGCCTGGCCGAGCTGGCTGTTCGGCTCGACGGTCGGCGCGACGCGGCGGATCTTGCCGTCGAGCTCGCCGGCGCCGACGATGCGGATCCGCGCCGTCTGGTTGACCGCGAGCTTGCCGATCTGCGCCGACGGCACCAGCCCGACCAGGTCGTATTCGTTGCGGGCGATGATCGAGAACAGCGCCTCGCCGCGTCCCGAGGCGAACGCGCCGATCGTCGCGGTCGAGGTCAGGATGGTGCCGGCGACCGGCGCCTGGATCATGATCGTGCCGCCCTCGGGCGGCGTCAGCCGCGCCAGATTTTGTCCCGCCGTGACGGTGTCGCCGGCATCGACCAACACCTCGGCCACCTTGAGCCCCGGACGGTCCGGCCGCACCGCCGTCTCGTCGCGGGCGAGCACCAGGCCGGACACCTCGACCGTATTGTCGAAGCACGCCTTGCTGGCCTTGAGCACGCTGACCGCGGCGCCTTTCGGCGCGTCGGCGTTGTCAGCCGCGGCCGCCGCCTGCGTCAGCGCCATGACGGCGATGGCCATAATGGCAAGTCCGGACTTTCCCATGCGAACCGATCCTTGAGACCCATTCATCGAGCTGGCCTTGCGCGGCAGATAGCAGACGCGCGGCCGCCGGGCCAGCAGACCCGTCTTCTTGCATAGTCGCGGCAGCCCCTGGTGACGTTCAGCGCCCACAGCCATCAGTCCGAACTTATCCCCCGCCGCCACGTTGATGCCGTTTCCCGCCTGATAGGATCACGAATCATGCTTCGGCCCTGGATACCGCTCCTGCTCCTTGCTGCGCTCGCGATGCCCGCCCGCGCCGCGGAGCTGACCGCCGACGCTGTCAACAGCGCCGAGCTGCGCAAGCGCGGGCCTGTCGAGGAGAAGATCGATCCGGTGGCGATCCGCGCCCAGGTGCTGCTCGACCGCGCCCATGTCTCGCCGGGTGAGATCGACGGCCGCTTCGGCGACAACGCCCGCAAGGCGCTCGACGCCTTCGCCCGCGCCAAGGGCCAGCCGAGCGGATCGAAGCTGACGCCGGAGCTGTGGGACGCGCTGCGCCAGGACCAGGCACCGGCGATCGTCACCTATAAGATCACCCGCAACGACGTGAAGGAACCGTTCCTGAAGAAGCTGCCGAAGCGCATGGAGGACATGAAGGACCTGCCGCGGCTCGGCTACACCTCGCCGCGCGAGGCGCTGGCGGAAAAGTTTCACATGAGCGAGTCGCTGCTGACGGCGCTCAATCCCAACAGCAAGTTCGACAAGGAAGGCGAGGAGATCGCCGTCGCCAACGTGCTCAAGCCGGACGAGACGGTGCCGGAGATCACCAGGCTCGACATCGACAAGGCGACCGAGACGGTGCAGGCCTTCGACAAGGACGGCAAGCCGGTGGCGGTGTTTCCCGCCACCGTCGGCAGCGACGACAAGCCGACGCCGGTCGGCAGCTTCAAGGTCGATTCGATCGATGCCAATCCGAACTACCGCTACAACCCCGACTACAAGTTCAAGGGCGTGAAGGCGCGCAAGCCCTTCACCATCAAGCCCGGCCCCAACAACCCCGTCGGCTCCTATTGGATCGGCCTCTCCATCGGCAACGGCTACGGCATCCACGGCACCGCCGAGCCCTCCAAGGTCGGCAAGACCGAATCCCACGGCTGCGTCCGCCTCACCAACTGGGACGCGACCTTCCTCGGCCAGCATCTGTCGAAGAAGGCGGTGGTGGAGCTGCGCTGAGCGGCGCGTTGTTGCTGCGAAGTTCACCGCCCTCCAATGAAGCCAACCCGCTTCGATGGAGCCCAGCCGCCTCGCCAACCTTCGCCGTCGTCCCGGCCCTGAGCCGGGACCCATAACCCCAGGAAGCAGTTTGGGGCAGGCGCGCCGTTAGAGTCCCCTAACCACAACCGCCGCGGAGTATGGGTCCCAGGTCGGCGCCACGCCGCACTGTCGCGCCTCGTCGCTTACCCTGGACGACGGCTGTGGGGTCAATAACTAACAGTGCCGCATACAGCGCGGTGCCAATGACTGCGCCCTCTTCCCCAAGGCGAAGCAAAGCTTCGCCAGGGGGAGAGGGCATGCACACTCGAGCAACAAACTCGCTCGGGTGAGGGGTATCTCTCCACAAGCGCTATTCGCGGAGAGAGACCCCTCACCCAACCGCGTGCGCGGATAAGCCGAACATGCCCTCTCCCACCCTGGCGAAGCTTTGCTTCGCCTTGGGGAAGAGGGCGCTGTATTTGGCAGCGCGCTTGCTGCTCGCATTCGGTCCGTAGGGTGGGCAAAGGCGCGCCCGATGTTGTTAGTTGAGCGGCAAACATATCGCGCGCCGTGCCCACCATTCGCATCCGTGATGCCGATGGTGGGCACGGCGCGCTCAAGAATGTGCCCGCTGCGATAGCGTGCGGCGCGCCTTTGCCCACCCTACGTAGTCGAGGACGTGACGCGCGGCTGCGGGCTCATGGATGCATCGGTCTGGCAAGCATCATGACTTCGCAAACGACCGCTTCGGCGCCACGTGCAGCGCATACGCATCGGCCGTCTCGCTCACGCGCGGATAGAGCTCGGTCACCAGCGGATCGTGCCCCGGAATGTATCGGTCGGGATGGCCCGCGAGGCGCTCGATGGTGTCCCAGCCCTTCGCCATGTCGCCGATGTTGTAGACGATCGGAAACGGGCTCTTGCGCTGCAGGTTGGCGTAGTAATGGGTGGCGTCGGAGGCGAGCACGACCGGGCCGCGGGCGGTGGCGACGCGCACCACTTGCAGGCCGTCGGAATGGCCGCCGACGCGGTGCACGGTGATTCCAGGCGCGATCTCGCCGTCGCCATCGTGGAAGGTGACGCGCTCGCCATAGATGTGGCGCACCATGGTGGTGACGTGCTCGACCGAGAACGGGTGGCGCAGCAGGCCGTTGCACATGCAGCGTCCCGTCGCATAGGCCATCTCGCGCTCCTGCACATGGAAGCGCGCGTTGGGGAAGCGGTCGAGATTGCCGGCGTGGTCGTAATGCAGATGCGTGACGATGACGTCGCGGATGTCGGCGGCGCTGACGCCGAAAGCGTCCAGCGCATCGACCGGGTTGCAGCGGAGCTTGCGGCTGCGCGCAGCCGCCTCCGCGGCATTGAAGCCGGTGTCGACCAGGATGTCGCGGCCGTCACTGCGGATCAGCCAGACGAAATAATCGAGGTCCTGCGCCGCGCTGTCGTGCGGATCGGGCTGCAGGAAGTTCATGTGCAGCGTGCGCTGCGACATCGTCGCATAGCGCAGCGCGTAGATCTCGGCATTCCCCATGAGGCTGGTCTCGTCGTTCGCGTGACGCCCATATCGAGCCACCGCCGGGCGCCGCGGTCAATCGCGGCCTGAAGCGAACCGGATCGCGGGCCCCGCCGACACAGTGTGAGGCCGCTCACCGTCGGCTCCGTCGCTCCGTTGCACCATGGCGGGCGTAGCGATCGAAGGACGGCCGCGACATCCGCCCGCTCTGGCGATTCTTCAACTGCGGCAAGCGGTTGACGTGTCGTCACGGCGATTTGATAATGCCTGACGCGTGGGATATGGTCGCCGCGGCGCAAGCTGGACGGCGCCTGTTTGCTGGACCGCTGGACCGCCATCGTGATGACGCTTCGCCTGCTGTTGCTGCTCGGTTTGATGTTCTCAGTCGCGTGGTCTGGCCCCGCGCGCGCGGCCGGCGACCGCTTCGCCCTGGTCATCGGCAATGCGAAGTATCCCGATGCCGAAGCGCCGTTGAAGGAACCCGTCAACGACGCGCGCGACCTCACCGACGAGCTGAAGCGCGACGGCTTCACCGTCGATACGCTGGAGAATGCCACCGGCGACGCGATGCGCCGCGGCCTCGATCGGCTTTATGGCAAGATCAAGCCCGGCTCGGTCGCGCTGTTGTTCTTCTCCGGCTATGGCATCCAGTCGAACCGCACCAGCTACATGATTCCGGTCGATGCGCAGATCTGGCAGGAGGCCGATGTGCGCCGCGACGGCATCAGCCTCGAGCAGGTGCTGCAGGAGATCAACAGCCGCGGCGCCGGGGTGAAGATCGCGCTGCTCGATGCGTCCCGCCGCAATCCCTATGAGCGTCGCTTCCGCACCGCCTCGTCCGGGCTCGCGCCGGTGATCGCGCCGAGTGGTACTCTGGTCATGTACTCCGCGGCGCTGTCTACTGTCGTGTCGGACACCGGCCGCGACCGCAGCCTGTTCGTGCAGGAGCTGTTGAAGGAGATCCGTGTTCCCGACCTCACCGCGGAGGAGACGCTGAACAGGACGCGCGTCGGCGTGACGCGCGCCTCGCGCAGCGAGCAGGTGCCGTGGATCTCGTCGTCGCTCGCGGAAGACTTCTCCTTCGTGCCCGGCACCGGCGGCCCGCGCCCGACCGTCACGGCCGACAACACGCCGCAGCCGACCCCCACACCGACGTCGACGCCGACACCAGCGCCGCCACCGCCGCCACCTCCACCTCCGCCGCCGCCGCCTAAGACGGAGCTGGCGCCGCCGCTGCCGCCGGTTCCGCCTATCCCGACGCCCACGCCCACGCCGACCAATTCGCCCACCGCCAATGTGCCGGTGGATCCGCTGGCCGACGATCCGACCATCAAGAGCCTGACCGCCAAGATCGCGGCCAATCCGGACGACGCGGCAGCGCTGTACAAGCGCGGCCAGGTCTATGCCAGCAAGGGCGCCTATGCGCAGGCGATCCGCGACTTCGACGAGACCATCCGGATCAATCCGAAGGACGTCGAGGCGCTGAACAATCGCTGCTGGGCCCGTACCGTGGTTGGCGAGCTGCAGCCGGCGTTGCGGGATTGCAACGAGGCGCTGCGGCTGCGGCCGAATTTCGTCGACGCGCTCGACAGCCGCGGTCTCGTCAATCTCAAGAGCGGCGCGGTCAAGAATGCGATCGCCGATTTCGATGCCGCGCTGAAGGTCAATCCGCGGCTGACGTCGTCGCTGTATGGCCGCGGCCTCGCCAAGCAGCGCAATGGCGCGGCGCAGGAGGGCGCGCTCGACATCGCCAATGCCAAGGCGATCGATCCGAACGTCGTCCGCGAGTTCGAAAGCTACGGCGTCCGCTGATTTTTGGCGGCGCGAGCCGGCCGCCTCGAACCATCAGGCGCGCCGGACCGACATAACCGCGAACAGCCGACATCGCGCGGGCGTTCGCGATGAGGCGGGACATGAGTTCGCGTGAGTTTTGCGCGCGAGGAGGGATTGGCAATGACCGCACCGAAGACGAATCCGAGCAAGGCCGGCGGGCTGACCGGCCTCCTGGTCGCCACGATGCTGACTGCAGCGGCCACGCTGAGCGCCACCACGGCGTTCGCGGCCGAGGACGTGACCGAGGATCAGATCGTCCGCGCGCTGGCCGGTCCGAAGAAGCCGCTGACCCGTGGACTGTCTATGTCGCCGCAAACAGAGGCTGCGCCTGCGGTCACTCCGGCGCAGGACAAGTTCCTGCAGAGCATCCGCGGCCGCGCGACGCGATCGCTGTCGACGGCGGAGCGCGAGGAGATCGCGGCGGTCGCCCAGACCAAGCCGAACATCGATCTCGAGATCACCTTCGACTACAACTCCGCCAATATCAGCCAGAAGTCGATGGCCTCGGTGCAGGCGCTCGGCCGTGCGCTGACCAGCCCCGAGCTGAAGGGTTCGACCTTCGTGGTCGCCGGCCACACCGATGCCGCCGGCGCCGACGCCTATAATCAGGACCTGTCGGAGCGCCGCGCCGATTCGATCAAGCGCTACCTGGTCGACAAGTTCGGCATCGCAGGCGCGGACCTCGTCACCGTGGGCTATGGCAAGAGCAAGCTGAAGGATCCGGCCCAGCCGCTGGCCGAGGTGAACCGCCGCGTGCAGGTCGTCAACATGCAGAGCAAGACGGCGGCGGCCAAGTAGCTCCGCCTCTGCACAACCGCCGTCGGGGGCCGCGTGGCAGCAGATCGAACTGACCGGATGCGTCTCGCAGGCCTGCGGGGCGCATCGTCTTGTCGGGCCGATCAGCGCCATCTCCGTCGGAGCCTCCGCCCCCTCGTTACACCGCACCTCGCGCCGACCGGATCTGTCCGCCGATGAAGCTGCCGAAATCCCTCAAAACCGCAGCCACGGCGATTGTCTTCGTCGCTTTGTTCGCGGGCTATTACTGGTACGAGCACCGCCCGCATGAGGCGGCCGAGGAGCCGCGCATGCAGGCCCAGGTGCTCGTCACCAAGGCCGGCAAGGCGTGCTTCTCGGATCTCGTCCGGGTCACCGGCTTCGTCGTGCCGCGCCGCGAGGCTGTGATCGGCGCCGATCAGGAGGGATCGCGCGTCACCGACGTTCTGGTGAAGGAAGGTGACACCGTCACCGAGAACCAGGAGCTCGCGCGGCTGACACCGCCGCCGCCGCAACCGGGCGCGCCGGCGGCTGCGGCCGGCCGGCCGGTGTCGCTGCGTGCGCCCGCCTCCGGTCTGGTCACCGAGGTCCGCACCATCGTCGGCGCGCCGGCCTCGCCGCAGGCCGGCCCGATGTTCCGCATCGCCGTCAACAACGAGCTCGAGCTCGATGCCGAGGTGCCGAGCATCCATCTGCTGAAGCTTGCGCCGGGCGTGCCTGCGCGGATCAGCCGCGACAACACGCCTGATCTTAACGGCAGGGTGCGCGTCGTGTCGCCCCAGGTCGACCGCACCACGCAGCTCGGCCATGTCCGCATCGCGCTGTCCAGCACGCCGACGCTCAAGCCCGGCATGTTCGCGCGCGCCAATATCGACGCCCGGCGCAGCTGCGGTGTCGCCATTCCCAACACGGCGATCGATCATCTCACCGTCCAGGTCGTGAAGGGCGATGTGGTCGAGACCCGCCGTGTCCGGGTCGGGCTGGTGTCGGATACGTCGACCGAAATTCTCGAAGGCCTTGCCGAGGGCGAGGTCGTCGTGGCCGACGCCGGCAGCTCGCTGCATGACGGCGACCAGATCAAGACCATGTTCGCCGAAGACATCGATCGCACGCGGGTACGCTGATGGCACTGAATATCTCGGCATGGTCGATCCGGAACCCGCTGCCCTCGATCCTCTTTTCGATCATCCTGCTGGTGCTGGGATGGATGAGCTTCACCAAGCTCGCGGTGACGCGGCTGCCTAACGCCGACATCCCGGTGATCTCGGTGGCGGTGGCGCAATTCGGCGCGGCGCCGTCCGAGCTCGAATCGCAGGTTACCAAGATCATCGAGGACGGCGTCTCCGGCGTCGAAGGCGCCCGTCACATCCAGTCGCTGATCACCGACGGCCTGTCGGTCACCACCATCACCTTCGCGCTCGAGACCAACACCGACCGCGCCATCAACGACGTCAAGGACGCCGTGACGCGGGTGCGCTCCGACCTGCCGCAGAACGTCACCGAGCCCCTGATCTCGCGCGTCGACAAGATCGGCCTGCCGATCGTGACTTATGCGGCGATCTCGCCGGGCAAGACGCCGGAGCAGCTGTCGTTCTTCGTCGACGACGTGGTCAAGCGCGAGCTGCAGGGCGTCCGCGGCGTCAGCCAGGTCGAGCGCATCGGCGGTGTCGAGCGCGAGATCCTGGTGTCGCTCGATCCCGACCGGCTGCAGGCGATGGGCCTGACCGCCGTCAATGTCAGCCAGAGCCTGCGCGGCACCAATGTCGACGTGGCCGGCGGCCGCGCCGAGATCGGCAAGAACGACCAGGCGATCCGCACGCTCGCCGGCGCCAAGACGCTCAACGAGCTGTCCAACACCATGATCCCGCTGTTCGGCGGCGGTGAGGTCCGGCTCGCCGATCTCGGTACGGTCACCGACACCATCGCCGACCGCCGCACCTTCGCGCGCTTCAACGGCGAGCCGGTGGTCGCGCTCGGCATCAAGCGCGCCAAGGGCGCCAGCGACGTGGTCGTCGCGGCCGCCGTGCAGAAGCGCATCGACCAGGTCAAGGCCGCCCATCCCGATGTCGAACTGAAGCTCATCGACACGTCGGTCGAGTTCACCAAGGGCAACTATGACGCGGCGATCTCGACCCTCTTCGAAGGTGCGATCCTCGCCGTCGTCATCGTGCTGTTGTTCCTGCGCGACCTCCGCGCGACGATCATCGCCGCGATCTCGCTGCCGCTGTCGATCTTCCCGGCGTTCTGGGCGATGGACATCCTCGGCTTCTCGCTGAACATGGTCTCGTTCCTGGCGATCACGCTGTCGACCGGCATTCTCGTCGACGACGCCATCGTCGAGATCGAGAACATCGTGCGCCACATGCGCATGGGCAAGTCGCCTTATCGCGCCGCGCTCGACGCCGCCGACGAGATCGGCCTCGCCGTGATCGCGATCAGCCTCACCATCATCGCGATCTTCGCACCCGCAAGCTTTATGTCGGGCATCGCCGGCCAGTTCTTCAAGCAGTTCGGCATCACCGTCTCGGTGCAGGTGTTCTTCTCGCTGCTGGCGGCGCGCTTCGTCACGCCGATGCTGGCGGCCTATTTCATGAAGCATCACGATCACGAGGATCCGCCACCCGGCTTCATCCTGCGGGCGTATCATCGCATCGTGACCTGGTCGGTGAGGCACTACTACGTCACGATCCTGGTCGGCATCGGCATCTTCGCGGGCTCGATCTGGAGCTGGACCCTGCTGTCGAAGGGCTTCCTGCCCGCCCAGGACGCCGCCCGCTCGCTGCTCGCGATCGAGTTGCCGCCCGGCGCGCAGCTCGCCTACACCGAGAAGGTCACCGAGGACATCGTGGCGCGGCTGCGCAAGCGGCCGGAGGTGCGCAGCGTGTTCGTCGACGGCGGCCGGCTGCAGGGGGCGATGGAGGTCCGCCGCGCCGGGATGATCGTGAACTACACGCCCAAGACCGAGCGCAAGATCACCCAGAAGGATCTCGAGCTCGCGATCACCAGGGATCTCGAGACGATTCCCGACATCCGCTTCTGGTTCACGGACGAGAACGGCCTGCGCGCGATCAAGCTGGTGCTGACGGGGCCCGACCCCAAGCTGGTCGACAATGTCGCCAGCGAGCTGGCGTCGCAGATGAAGCGGATTCCGATCATCTCCAACGTGGTGTCGGACACCTCGCTGGACCGGCCGGAACTGCGGGTGCAGCCGCGCGCGGATCTGGCTGCACGCCTTGGCGTCTCGACGGAAAGCCTGTCACAGACCATTCGCGTCGCCACCATCGGCGACGTCGGGCCGGCGCTTGCCAAATACGATGTCGGCGGCCGCCTGGTCCCGATCCGGGTGCAGCTCGAGGACGCCGCGCGCAGCGACGTGAAGACGCTCGAACAGTTGCGCGTGCCGCTCGGCCAGTACGGCGAGAAGGGCGGCGTGCCGCTGGCGGTCGTCGCCGACATCAAGCTCGACCAGGGGCCGACCAGCATCAGCCGCTACGATCGCGGCCGGCAGGCCACGGTGTCGGCGGATCTCGTCGGCCTTGGCGCCCTCGGCGATGCGACCAAGCAGATCGACGATCTGCCGGTCCGCAAGAGCATGCCGGCGAGCGTCAAGCTGATCCCGTCCGACGATGCCGAGAGCATCAACGAGCTCGCCTCCGGGTTCATTACCGCGATCACCGCCGGCCTGATGATCGTCTATGCGGTGCTGGTGCTGCTGTTCGGCACCTTCCTGCAGCCGATCACGATCCTGTTCTCGCTGCCGCTGTCGATCGGCGGCGCCATCGGCGCGTTGATCCTGACCGGCAAGCAGCTGACGATCCCGGTCTATATCGGCATGATGATGCTGATGGGCATCGTGACCAAGAACGCGATCATGCTGGTGGAGTTCGCGGTCGAGGCGATCCATGCCGGCACCAAACGCGATGAGGCGATCATCGACGCCGGCATGAAGCGGGCGCGGCCGATCGTGATGACCACGATCGCGATGGTCGCCGGCATGATGCCGAGCGCGCTCGCGGTCGGCGCCGGCGGCGAATTCCGCTCGCCGATGGCGCTGGCGGTGATCGGCGGCCTAGTGTTCTCGACCGTGCTGTCGCTGCTGTTCGTGCCAGCGATGTTCCTGGTGATGGACGACGTCGGCTCGCTGTTCGCGCGGCTCGGCCGCAGGCTGATCGTCTCCTCCGACGCCGAGGCCGTGCCGCATGCCGACCACGTGCCGGCGGCGCAAGAGCCGAAGCCCTAGGGCTCGGCCCTTGCGCTGCGCAGAATAATCGTGCGGGGAATTAGTTTGCGGCTGATGGCAGCCGCCGCCGCGAACTGAGCTCGTCGGCAATGCCCGGCGCGGTCTGTGCCGGCGGGCTGGCCTCGGGCGGCACGATCAGCGCGACGAAGCCTTGGCTCGCGCCCTGCCAGCCGAACAAATTGGTCCGCAGCGTGAAGTCGACGCGGACCGAATGTCCGGTCCGCGCAGCCGCAGCCTCCATGCCGGCAACGCACGAGATGTCGCCGTCGTAGCACAGCGCCGCCCAGCCCTCCGGGCGCCGCACGTCGCCGGCGGGCATCAGCTCACGCGGATGCACGAGGCCCATGTCATATTGCGGATGATCGGCGCCGTAGAACGCGGCCGCGAAAGCGAGGCCATCGTCGCCGCCCACCGCCCGGAGCGGGCTATCGGTTGCGTTCCGCCAGAGCCGGTCGAGCTCGGTCACGGCCGGCTGATAGAAGTTGCGGCCCTCGTTGAGCGGCACATAGTTCCGGTACAGCGCATGCAACGGCGCCACGACGACGGCGGCAAAGATCGCGATGGCGATTGCGATCGCGGCGAGGTTGACCGTCAGCTCCCGCGGAGCCTGGTAGCTCGCGCCGCAGACGATGACCACGACGAACAGGAACACACCCTGCAAGCCCCATAGCGGCGGCATGTCGGTGCCGAAGATCGCCGAGACCAGCGCGGGGAGGATCACAGTGCCGATGCTGATCACTGCCAGCAGACGCAGTCCCGGCGCGAGGCTGAGCGCGTCGTTGAGCACGCGGGCCGGACGCGGCCGCGCCATGGCCAGCCAGATCAGGCCGGGGATGCCGGCGATCCCGGACATTGCGAGCAGGAAGCCGCCGCCTTCGATCAGCGCGGCAGCACTGGTCTTGCCGGTGTGATGCGCGATCGCGTGCGAGAACGGCTGCGCGCCGGTCATGGCCAGCCAGACCAAATGAGGGGCCAGCGCGACGAGCCCCGTCAGCGCCGCGATCCACGGCGCCTGCGAGCTGAAATAGCGCTTCCGCTCGGGGTGACACAGCGCGGCGATGGCGAAGCTCGCGATCAGGAAGATCGAGTAATACTTGCCGAGCATGGCGAGCGCCGCGGTCAGGCCGGCGGCGACGGCCCAGCCAGCGCGGCGGGTCTCGAACGAGCGCAGGAAGCACCAGGTCGCGAGCGGCCAGCTCGACAGCAGCACCGCGTTGGCGTTGAAGCGCTGCGCGTGCAGCTGATAGACCGGCAGCACCATCAGCAACAGCAGCACGATGATGCGCTTGTCGCCGCGCGCGAAGCGTTGCGTGATGCGGTCGACGGCCCACAATCCGACCGCCGCATTGGTCAGCGCCAGCAGGTTGAACGACCAGTTCGTGAGCGGAAAGACTGTTGTCCAGGCCCGCGCGGCCCAGCCCATCAAGGGCGGATGCTTGGTCGAGCCCCAGTCGAAGCTGCGGCCGAGCGACCAGGTCTCGATCACGTCCTGGTGCAGATCGCCGCCGACATAGGCGATGGAGAAATACACCATCCAGATCGCGACGAAGCCTGCGATCAGCAGCGGCACCGCCCAGCCGTCCTCGACGGCATCGATCCAGATCGAAAGACCTCGACGCCAGCGGGCCATCGAGCCGCTCGTCTCGATCCCGATCGCCGGCAACGCAAGACTCATGAATTCGCTTCCAACCAGGTTGCTCCGGCACGACGCGCCCCATCACACGCGCAGGCGGACGGCGCTTTCGATGCCGAACTCATTCGGTTAGAATTGTTAAAAAGAGTTCATGTCGCAAATTGTGAGGTGCGGTGGCCCAATTGCGATCATGTTTGGCCGGCGCCGATACGAAACGATGCACGACCGGCCGGTCGCACCACGCGATGGGCCCGGTTTGGCCTTAATCAGGGCGAGGGGACGTGGGGCTTCCTGATGCGGCCCGTCTAATCGTTCCGCGCGATCGTGTTCAGCTTGGTCAGGTCATGCAGCAGGATGCGGCCGCGCTGCAGGTCGAGGATCTTGTCCTTGCGCCAGGTCTGGAGCTGGCGGTTGACGCTCTCGCGCGCGGCGCCGACGAACACGCCGAGCTGCTCCTGCGAGATGTGCACCTCGGAGCCGAAATCCTCCGCCAGCGCGCAGAGTCGCCGCGCCAGCCGGATCGGCAGCGGCTGCAGCACCGATTCCTCCATCCGCTCGCTCTGCCAGCGGATGCGCTGGCACAACAGCTGGATGATCTTGATCGCGACCTTGGGCTCGCGCTCGAGGAAGCTGAGGAAATCCTCACGTCGCAGCACGAACAGCTCGGTTGCCTCGCCCGCGGTGGCGTCGGCGGTGCGCTCCTGGCCGTCGAGCACGGCGACTTCGCCGAACAGATCGCCTGATCCCATGAAGTTGAGCGTGAGCCGGGAGCCGTCGGTGGCGCCGGTCTCGATGCGGATCTGGCCGCGGCGGACGCCGAACAGCGCATTGCCGGGATCGCCCTTCTGGAACAACACCTCGCCCGCCGAGAGATGCTGGGTGTGGCACAGGGCCGAGATGCGCTGCAGCTCGTCGGATCCGAGATCCGCGAACATCGGGTTCATCTTCAGAATGACCGCAAATTCGGCCTGCTTGCTCATCACTATACCTTCGGCGGTGGTTTCAGGGCCCCAGTTACAGACTCCGCGCTGGCGGAAGTGTGTCCCAAGTCACATAACGGCGCATGGGCTTACGACTAGGTTGGTCGCTCCCAGGGCGATCTTCGTTCCGGGAAAAATTCAGATTGAACCGGGTCGGCGTTGCCGCATGCTAACCCGTGGAGACCGCTCGCCGTCGCGCTTGGGACATCGATATGAAAGCAGTGAAGATCGCAGGCGGTTTGCTTGGCGCCGTCCTCGTCGTGCTCGCACTCGCGCTCGCCTTTGGACTTCCGGCGAGCTTCCTGACGGTGGCGATCCAGGACCGCGTCGAGCGCGACACCGGCTATAAATTGACCATTGCGGGCTCGGCGAGCGTCAGCCTGTGGCCGTCGCTGCAGGCGACGCTGAGCGACGTCACCTTGCAGGATCCGAAGGACAAGGACGGCAACAACCGGCTGACGATCGCCAAGCTGCAGGCCGGCATGACGCTGTCGAGCCTGTGGTCCGGCCGGCCCGAGATCGAAGAGATCGTCATCGACAAGCCGACGCTCTATCTGCCGCTGCTGCGTGAACGGCTGCGCGACAATCCGCCGCGCAACCGCGCCGCGGCGAAGCCGGAGGCCGCGCCGGTCCGGATCACCAGCGTCACGGTCAAGGACGGCGCCGTCATTCTCTCCAACCCGCGCGACCGCGTCGAAAACCGCCTCGAAGCGATCGCCGCGACGGCGTCGCTGAACGATGACGGCAAGATCAGGATCGACGGCACGGCGCGGGCCGGCGACCGTCCGCTCACCTTCGACATCACCGCGGCGGCGCCGGCGCTGCCGGTCGATCGCCAGACCGTGCCGGTCGATTTCAAGATCGGCATGGCCAGCGCATTCTCCGGCGTGCTGGCCGGCCGCGCCGACATCAGGTTGAACGGACCGCTGGTGATGATCAACGGCCTCAGCGGCACGCTCGGCGGCGGCGACTTCAACGGCTGGGCCTCGGTCGATCTCGCCAGCAAGCCGCTGGTGAAGGTCGACCTCGACGTCCGCCGGCTGGACCTTCCGGGCGCTGCGGCGCAGACCTCGTCGCGGACCTCCGGATGGAGCACGGCCGCGATCGATCTGCGCGGCCTGAACTATGTGGATGCGCGCGTGAAGCTGTCGGCGACCGATGTCGGTCTCGCCGGGGCGCGCCTCGGGCCGCTGGATCTCGAGGCCTCGCTGGCGGGCGGCCTGCTGAAGGCGACCGTCACCAATCTCGGCGCCTATGGCGGGCAGGTCAGCGGCGAGCTCGTGGTCGATGCCTCCACCGGCAATCCGGCCTATGCGATGCACGGCGATCTCGTCGGGCTCCAGGCGCTGCCGCTGCTGTCGAGCCTCGCTGATTTCGACAAGCTCGATGCGCGGCTGCAGGGCAAGCTCGCGCTGCGCTCCAGCGGCGCCAGCCAGCAGGCGATCATGAGCAATCTCAGCGGCTCGGCCTTCCTGCTGTTCCAGGATGGCGCGATCCGCGGCATCAACGTCGCCCAGATGATCCGCTCGCTGACGACCAATCCGCTGTCCGGCTGGCAGGACTCCAAGGAGCTGACCACCGATCTCACCCAGCTCTCGGCCTCGTTCCAGGTCGAGCGCGGCCAGGCGGTGACCAGCGACCTCAATTTGATCGGGCCGCTGGTGAAGGTGACCGGCGCCGGCACGATCGATCTCGGCAACCGCGCGCTCGCGATGCGCGTCGAGCCGAAGCTCGTGCTGACCACCGAAGGGCAGGGCCGGATCGCCGATCCCATCGGCCTCGGCATCCCCGTCGTGATCGACGGCCCCTGGAGCCAGCCGCGATTCTATCCCGACATGGCCGGCATCCTCGACAATCCCGATGCGGCCTATGCCAAGCTCAAGCAGATGGGGCAGGGCCTGTTCGGCAAGGACGGCGCCGGGCTCAACAATCTGATCAACGGCATCGGTGGCCTGATCGGAAGCGCGACGTCCGGTAGCGGCGGCGCGGTGCCCAACGCGGCGCCGTCGACACCGAACGGGCAGGCTCCGGCTGCCGGGTCATCCGACCTGCTTGGCGGCGACCTCGGCGCGGCCATCGGCAGTCTCATTCAGCAAGGCTTGCAGCAGGGGACGCAGCCGCCGGCGCGAAGCCGTGGCCGGACGCTCAACCCGGGCGAAGGCGCGGCTCCGCTGCTCCAGGCTCCCCAGGCCGCGCCGGCGCCACCTCCGGCGGATGCCGGCCAGGGCGCCTCGGCGGGCGGGACTCCGCCAGCAGCCCCGCAGGACGGCCCGACGGACAGCCAGCCGATGAATGACGTGCTGAAGCGCATCTTCAATCGGTAACATGAGGCCGATTATCTGGCTCGCCTCCTCCATTTGGAGGAGGATGCCGGCCGCCATTTGAGCCATCATCGCCGGATGTGGGTGGCTCCCGCATCGCCGCCGTACTGCACCGCATTCTGTGCTAAACGGATGTCGATGGCGGAGCGTCTCGGCGCATGAGAGGCCCGCCTCTGCTGTATCGCAGCCGTAAGGACGGCGGCGGACGCGCCCATCCGAGGTCGCACCTCGGCGATGCCGCGCGAGAGGTCTGGATGAACGGGGTCGAGAACAGAGGCTGGTCGCTGCGGCAGGGCCTGTTCGCCAAATATGTGACGTCGCTGGTCGGACTCGTGGTGTTCGTCCTGGCGGTGAACGGCGCGACCGAAACCTGGATCAGCTATCAGTCCACCAAGGCGAGCCTCACCGCCGCGATGGCCGAGAAGGCCGATGCGAGCGCTCGGCGCATCGACCAGGCGGTCTCCGACCTGCAACGCCAGATCAGCTGGGTGACCCGCGCCAGCGCCAACACGCTGGAGCTGCGCCGCGCCGATTACGTGCAGCTGTTGAGTCAGGCCCCGGCGGTGCGGCAGCTCTATCAGCTCGACGGCCAGGGCCGCGAGCAGCTCCGCGTCTCCCGCACGGCGATCGCGTTCTCGTCGGGCAATGATCTCTCCCGCGATCTGCGCTTCACCGACACGGTCACCCATGGCAGCAATTTCTCGGCCGTGACCTTCAAGGGTGCGCAGCCGATGATGTCGATCTCGGTCGCGCATTCCGGCTTCAATGCCGGCGTGACGGTGGCCGACATCGATCTCGACTTCCTCGAAGACTTCATGAGCGAGGCGCAGGTCGGCAAGGTCGGCATCGCCTATGTCGTCGATCCCAAGGGCCTGGTGCTGGCGAGCTCGGCGAAGGGGCCGGCGGTCGGCCAGGATCTCGCCAAGCTGCCGCAGGTCGCCGCCGTGCTGACGCCGGACGGCGAGCCGTTGGCGTCCGGCACCGACAGCGACGGGCGTTCCGTGCTGACGGCGGCTGCGACCTTGCCGAAGCTCGGCTGGGTCGTGTTCTTCGAGCAATCCACCGCGCATGCGCTGGCGCCGATCCGCGATCAGCTGCTGCGCGGCGCGCTCTTGATCGCGCTCGGCCTGGCGGTGGCGATCTTTGCCGGCTCGCTGCTCGCCCGCCGCATGCTCGTGCCGATCACGGCGCTGCGCGCCGGCGCGCGCCGGCTCGGCGCCGGCGATTTCGAGCAGCGCATCGAGGTGAAGACGCATGACGAGCTGGAGGAGCTCGCCGACCAGTTCAACAGCATGGCCGGCCAGCTCGCGCAGTCCTATGCCGTGCTGGAAGCCAAGGTCGAGGAGCGCACCCGCGATCTCGCGCAGTCGATCAACGAGCTCAAGG
Organism: Bradyrhizobium sp. ORS 285; assembly: GCF_900176205.1. Lineage (NCBI taxonomy): Bacteria > Pseudomonadati > Pseudomonadota > Alphaproteobacteria > Hyphomicrobiales > Nitrobacteraceae > Bradyrhizobium > Bradyrhizobium sp. ORS 285. The sequence continues at coordinate 7,123,781 of NZ_LT859959.1, read as the reverse complement.
TGCTGGAGGAGGTCGGCCGCGCGGTCGCGTCCTCGCTCGACCTCAACGCCGTGCTGCCGACGGTGGCGGCGCGCGCGCTGGAGATCACCGCGGCCGACGCCGTTCTGATCTATTCCTACGATGCCGGCGAGCGCCGCTTCCGGCTGGTCGAGGCCAAGGGCGTCGATCAGGCCGGCGCGCATGCTGTGCTCGACGAACAGACCAGCCTGCTGTCGGAGTCCGTGCGCAGCGGCGAGCCGATCGCGATCGCCGAGCTCGATAGCGCGCCGGAGCATCCGCTGCGCGACGTGGCGGTCGCCGCCGGCTTCCATGCCGTGCTGTTCACGCCGCTGGTCGATCAGCAGGGCGTGCTCGGCGCGCTGGTCGTGTTGCGGCGCTCAGCCGGCGCCTTCCGGCCGAACCTCATCGGCCTGATGCGCACCTTCGCCAACCAGGCCGTGCTGGCGATGCGCAATGCGCGGCTGTTCACCGAGGTCGACCAGAAGGGCCGCGAGCTGGCGCTGACCCACGCCACCGTCCAGCAGCAGGCGGAGAAGCTCACCGAGCAGACCGAGCAGCTAAGGGAGTGGAACAAGTCGCTGGAGGATCGCGTCGAGACGCAGCTCGCCGAGATCGAGCGCATTCGTAGGCTGGAGCGCTTCCTGGCGCCGCAGGTGGCGCAGATCATCGCCTCGTCCGATGGCCACGACGCGCTGCTGGAAAGCCATCGCCGCGAGGTCACCGTCGTGTTCTGCGATCTGCGCGGCTTCACGGCGTTCACCGAGACGACCGAGCCCGAAGAGGCGATGAACGTGCTGCGCGAATACCACGCCGCGCTCGGCAAGCTGATCTTCAAATATGAAGGCACGCTCGACCGCTATGCCGGCGACGGCGTGATGATCCTGTTCAACGCGCCGATCCCGTTCGAGGACCACACCACGCGCGCGGTGAAAATGGCGCTGGAGATGCGCGAGGAGATCGGCGGGCTGACAGAGCGCTGGAAAAATCGCGGCCACAGCTTAGGGTTTGGCGTCGGCATCGCGGTCGGCTACGCCACGCTCGGCCAAGTCGGCTTCGAGAACCGGCTCGAATACGCCGCCATCGGCAGCGTCACCAACCTCGCCTCGCGCCTCTGCGACGCCGCCAAGGCCGGCCAGGTGATCGCATCGCGGCGGGTGTATGGCGTGGTCGAGACCTCCGTCGACGCCCGCCCGATCGATGATCTGCATCTGAAGGGCTTCAACCATCCCGTCCTGGCGATGGAGATATTGGACTGGCGCGGTGAGGCCGTTGAGGCGGTGGACGTCGCGGAGGAGCGCCGGCGGTCGGCGGCGACGTGAGCTGATCGAAGCAGATGAGCGCCGTGTGCCCGGCAACATCTTGCTCACTTCACGAGCAACTCGTCCGGGACGTTGCGGCGCTGCCTTCTGCTCTCAATCCTCTCCATGAACACGCCTCGCGGCGTGTTCATGGTCGGTGTGCAGGACCGCCTTGGGTGCCAGATCCTCATGGTGAGGAGCGTCGCTCTTGCGACGCGTCTCGAATCATGAGGCCAAGGTCCGGGCCTCGCCCTTCGAGACGCCCGCCTGCGGGCGGGCTCCTCAGGGTGAGGAGGAAGAGCCCGCTCGCGGAAGCTTCCGCAAAAAATAATCATCTTGCTATTTTTCGGAATTCATGATTATCTCGGCCCATCCCGCCTCACCGCAGAGGGGCGTTGCGCGCGATCGTCACGACACGCGAGGCGGGGATGCGATGGCCGCGAGAGCTCGCAGCATGTCCTGTTCGGATGTGCCGACGAACGAGCGTTTGCGGACGGTCAAGTCGCGTGGTCCTGGCCTCCCGAAGCTGAGGTCCGCGCAATGCGCGCAAGCGCATTGTCGCGAAACGGTGGCCAACAAGCCGGCGCACCGGGGAGATCGCGAAGCAGCCGGAAGCCCGTCGCGCAGGGAATGCCGGCGTGTCCGGCTTTGCCTGTGGTACCTGCCGCCTGCATTCTTTTCCGCAGGCGGGCCATGGGTGAGGCCCTCACCCGGCATTCCCTGCGCCCTCTGCATGTTTGCGAGGGACGAACGGAGCGCATGACTCGGGCTGTGTCGGCCGCGAGACTGCGCACGTATGTCTCTTATTTATAGCGATCTGTTCTCTCACCGCTCCTCGTTGTTTGAACCGTGAATCCGCCCCACTCTCCCGGACAAGCCGCGACGCGCGCAGCGCATCGCGGCGCCGATCCGGGACCCATACGCCGCAGCCGATATGAGACGCGAAATATCAACGGCGCGCCTGCCTCGAACTCCTCCCTGTGGCTATGGATCCCGGCGTTCGCCGGGATGACGACGGTGTTTGTTGTGACAGCACCGTCTCTCAACAGCCGTCATTGCGAGCGCAGCGAAGCAATCCAGGGGCTCAGGATGCGGCTCTGGATTGCTTCGTCGCTTCGCTTCTCGCAATGACAGTGGCGAGATTTGTCGGCGCATTCATCCGCCGTAGGGTGGGCAAAGGCGCCTGGGAGGTGCCCGTTGTGAGTCGTACTGTCGCGCGCCGTGCCCACCGCGGTCGTTCGGCGAAGAATGGTGGGCACACGCCGCCTCTGGCGGCGCTTTGCCCACCCTACGAAGCCCCAACTAATACGCCTGCTTGGCGTCCGCTTCCTCGCTCGTCTGGATCAAATCCAAACTCGCCTCGATCTTGCCGATCAGCCGGTCGAACACCTTGCGCTCGTCCACCGACAGGCACGCCATGATCTCGCGCTCGCGCTGCTGCAGCCGGGGGATCAGCTCCTCATACAGCGTCTTGCCCTTGCGCGTCAGCCGCAGCCGGAATTCGCGGCGGTCGTCGGCATTCTCGACGCGCTCGATCAGCCGCCGTTCCAGCAGCGACGTCACCGCGCGGCTGATGGTCGATTTATGCGTCCGCGTACAGGCCGCGACATATTGCGCGCTGCAGGCCTCGCGGCGGAAGCCGAGCGTCGCCAGCACGCGCCATTCGGGGATGTCGAGGCCGTAGCGCTCGCGATACTCGCTGGCGAGCGCCGCGCTCACCTCCGCCGCCAGACGGTTGAGCCGAAACGGCGCGAACTTGAACAGGTCGAGCCGCTCCGCCTCCTGCGGCGCTGCGGCATTCTGACCGCCATTGGCGCCCTTCGCCGGACGCCGGGACTCCGCAGGTGATGGGTTCGCCACGCGCGCGCTCCGATTTTTGAGTTGACGCCGCCGAGGCCGTCCGGTGTAGAATAGTTGCAGATGAGACTATCTGGCAAGATGGCCCGTCGGTCTCATCAGAGGAAATGTCAAAAGATCGAACGATCAACCCAAGCGACACAACGAGCAGGGCAGAAACGCGCCATGGTGCAAGCCAGTCCCGGGCCAAGCACGAGCCAGGCAAAAGTTCAGTTCGGCTATCATCGCCACCGCGATCAGGATGAGGCGGCGCCGGCCGAGCATCCGGTCGTCGTGGTGGGCGCTGGTCCCGTCGGTCTGTCATTCGCGATCGATCTCGCGCAGCGCGGTCATGCCGTCGTGGTGCTCGATGACGCCGACCGCATCGGCGAGGGCTCGCGCGCGATCTGCTTCTCCAAGCGCTCGCTGGACTATTGGGACCGGCTCGGCGTCGGCGACCGCATGGTCGACAAGGGCGTGGTCTGGAATGTCGGCCGCATCTTCCACGGCCCGTCGGAGCTCTATCAGTTCAACCTGCTGCCGGAGCCAGGGCACAAGCGTCCAGCCTTCATCAACCTGCAGCAGTTCTATGCAGAGAGCTATCTGGTCGACCGCGTCAACGAATTGCCGGGGATTTCGCTGCGCTGGCGCAACAAGGTGACGGCGCTGGAGCAGCGCAACGATCGCGCGGTGCTGACGATCGAGACGCCGGATGGAGCCTATCGGTTGTCGGCACAATATGTGATCGCCTGCGACGGTGCCCGCTCGTCGCTGCGCCAGATGGTCGGGGCCGGCTTCTCCGGAAAGGTGTTCGAGGATCAGTTCCTGATCGCCGACGTCAAGATGACGGCGGCGTTTCCGACCGAGCGCTGGTTCTGGTTCGATCCGCCGTTCCACGCCGGCCGCTCGGCGCTGCTCCATCGCCAGCCCGACGATGTCTGGCGCATCGATCTGCAGCTCACGCCGGATTGTGACCCTCAGGTCGAGAAGCAGCCGGAGAACGTGCGTCCGCGCATCGCGCGCATGCTCGGCCACGACAAGTTCGAGTTCGAATGGATCTCGCTGTACAAGTTCCAGTGCCGCCGCATGGAGCGCTTCCTCCATGGCCGCGTGATCTTCGCCGGCGATTCCGCGCATCAGGTGTCGCCGTTCGGCGCGCGCGGCGCCAACTCCGGCCTCGAGGACGCGGAGAACCTCGCATGGAAGCTCGACCGCGTGCTGCGCGGCGCCTCGCCCTCGCAATTGCTCGAAACCTATCACATCGAGCGCAGTGCCGCCGCGGACGAGAACATCCGAGAATCGACGCGGTCGACCGACTTCATGGCTCCGGTCACCGCCCAGGAGGCGCGGCTGCGCAAGGCGGTGCTGTCGCTTGCCAAGGAGACCGAGTTCGGCAAGCGCATGGTCAATGGCGGCCGTCTGTCGGTGCCGTCGGTGTATGAGACGCCGCTGTCGACGACTGATGCCGAGGCGTGGGCTGGCGGACCTTGTCCGGGCACGTCGATGCTGGATGCGCCGCTGAAGGTGGCCGATGGCAGGCACCTTCACCTCACCGACGCGTTCAATGCGGAGGGTCGACACTTTACATTGCTGTCGTTCGCCAATGGCGAGGCGATCGACGCGCCCGCTGACGTCGGCGTCATCAGGATCGGCGGCGACGGCTTCGCCGATGCGGAAGGATATGCCGGCAAGCGCTACGGCGCCGAACCGGGCACCTCCTATCTACTGCGCCCGGACGGCTACGTCGCGGCGCGCTTCCGGCATGCAACGCGCGCCGACATCGCGGCCGCCGTGGCGCGCGCCTCCGGTCTGAACTGAGGAAGCGACGATGGCCCTCTCCACCGCCTCCAACTTCGCCAAGCCCGATGACGCCTTCCGCGCCATCGTCGAGGCGCATCGCGGCCTCTCGGAACAGGACAGCGCCGATCTCGATGCGGCGCTGGTCCTGATCCTCGCCAATCACATCGGCGACATCACCGTGTTGCGCGAGGCGATCACGCTCGCCAAGCGGCGCATGATCGACGCGAGCCAGCAACAGCAACAACAGCAGCAATAGCTGCCGACGAGGGAATGAACTGATGGCGAAAGGTTTCGCATCCACCACTGATATGGCCGAGAAGAAGGTCACCTTCTCCGAGATCGGCCCGGATCTCTATGCCTTCACGGCGGAGGGCGATCCGAACTCGGCGGTCATCGTCGGCGACGACGGCTGCATCGTGTTCGACGCGCAGGCGACGCCGGCGATGGCCAACAAGGTGATCGAGCGCGTCAAGGCGGTGACCGACAGGCCGATCAAATATGTCGTGCTCTCGCATTACCACGCCGTGCGCGTGCTCGGCGCCTCGGCGTATCATGCGCAGGGCATCGTCGCCTCGCAGGAGACGCATCGGCTGATCGTCGAGCGCGGCCAGCAGGATTGGGATTCCGAATACGGCCGCTTCCCTCGGCTGTTCCAGGATGCCGAGAGCATTCCCGGCCTGACCTGGCCGACGCTCACGTTTGAGGGCGAGATGACCATCCATCTCGGCAAGCGCGAGGTGCAACTGATCCAGCTCGGCGCCGGCCACACCTCCGGCGACATCGTCGCCTGGGTGCCGGACGCCGAGGTGATGTTCTCTGGCGATCTCATCGAGTACCACTCGGCCTGCTATTGCGGTGACGCCTATTTGCGCGAATGGCCGTCGACCTTGAACGAGATCCGCGACTTCAATCCCAAGGCGATCGCGCCCGGCCGCGGCGACGCGCTGAAGGGCGAGTCGACGGTGCGAGAGGCCATCGCGATGACCCGCGATTTCGTGACCTCACTGTACGGCGCTGCTGAGACGTCGGTGGCCAAGGGGCGCAGCCTCAAGGAATCGATGGCGGCGACGCGCGAGGTCATGGACCCGAAGTTCTCGAGCTTCGCCATCTACGAGCACTGCCTGCCGTTCAACGTATCGCGCGCCTATGACGAAGCCAGCGGCATCGACGATCCCGTGATCTGGACCGCCGAGCGCGATCGCGAGATGTGGGCCCGCCTGCAAGGAGAAGGATGATGAACATCAACACATCGCCTGACCAGCTCAGCCGCGCGACCGGGCAGGTCACGCCGGGCTACATGTCCGGCTTCGGCAATTCGTTCGAGACCGAGGCGCTGCCCGGCGCGCTGCCGATCGGCCGCAACTCGCCGCAGCGCTGCGCCTATGGGCTCTATGCCGAGCAGCTCTCCGGCTCGCCGTTCACCGCGCCGCGCGGCTCGAACGAGCGCTCCTGGCTCTATCGCATCCGTCCCTCCGTGAAGCACTCCGGTCGCTTCACGAAAGTCGACGCCGGGCTGTGGCGCACCGCGCCCTGCCACGAGCAGGAGATCACGGTGCAGCAGTTGCGCTGGGACCCGACGCCGCTGCCGTCCGGCGAGGTAACGTTCCTGCAGGGCGTGCAGACGATGACCACGGCCGGTGATGCCGCGACGCAGGCCGGCATGGCGACGCATGTCTATGTCATCACCAAGTCGATGGTCGACCAGCATTTCTACAATGCCGACGGCGAGCTGATGTTCGTGCTGCAACAGGGGCGCCTGCTGTTCGTCACCGAGTTCGGCCGCATCGATGCCGAGCCGGGCGAGATCGTCGTGATCCCGCGCGGCGTGAAATTCCGGGTCGAGATTCCGGCGGGACCGGCGCGTGGTTATCTCTGCGAAAACTACGGTGGCGCCTTTACCCTGCCCGAGCGCGGCCCGATCGGCGCCAATTGCCTCGCCAACGCCCGCGACTTCCTGACGCCGGTCGCCTCCTACGAGGACAAGGACGGGCCTTCCGAGCTCTACGTGAAGTGGGGCGGCGCGCTGTTCAAGACCGAACTCGGACATTCGCCGATCGACGTCGTCGCCTGGCACGGCAATTTCGCGCCCTACAAATACGATCTGCGCACCTTCTCCCCGGTCGGCGCCATCGGCTTCGATCATCCCGATCCGTCGATCTTCACCGTGCTGACCTCGCCGTCGGAGACCGCCGGCACCGCCAACATCGACTTCGTGATCTTCCCCGAGCGCTGGATGGTGGCCGACAACACCTTCCGCCCGCCGTGGTATCACATGAATATCATGTCGGAGTTCATGGGCTTGATCTACGGCGTCTACGACGCCAAGCCGCAAGGCTTCGTGCCCGGCGGCATGAGCCTGCACAATTGCATGCTGCCGCACGGCCCGGATCGCGAGGCGTTCGATCACGCCAGCAATGGCGAATTGAAGCCGGTGAAGCTCACGGGGACCATGGCCTTCATGTTCGAGACCCGGTTCCCGCAGCGGATCACGAAGCACGCCGCGGAGTCCGGGACATTGCAGCCGGACTACGCGGATTGTTGGAACGGACTGGAAAGGCGCTTCGATCCGAACCGGCCTTAGAGCCAATGATGTCAACACCGTCATGGCCGGGCTTGACCCGGCCATCCACGATCTTGTTCCGCCCGGTGAGACGTGGATGCCCGGGTCAAGCCCGGGCATGACGACCTGGTTTGGAGAAGCATATTGCCCCACCCCAACGATTCCTCGCTCCGCTCCTTCATCCCGGTCGATCCGTCGTCCGACTTCCCGATCCAGAACCTGCCCTACGGCGTGTTCTCCGCCGCGGACTCGCCGAAGCCGCGCGTCGGCGTCGCCATCGGCGAGTTCGTGCTCGATCTCGCGGTGCTCGAAGGCGAAGGCCTGCTCGATCTCGCACCCGCCTATGAGGTCTTCGCGCAACCCTCGCTCAACGCCTTCATGGCGCTCGGCCCCGCCGTGTGGTCGAAGACGCGTGCGGCGATCAGCGCGCTGCTCCGCGATGACAATCCGCGGCTGCGCGACGACAAGCCGCTGCGCAGCCGCGCGCTGCTGCCGCGCCAGGACGTGACGCTGCACCTGCCGTTCCACGTCGCCGGCTACACCGACTTCTATTCGTCGAAGGAGCACGCCACGAATGTCGGCGTGATGTTCCGCGGCAAGGACAACGCGCTGCAGCCGAACTGGCTGCACATGCCGATCGGCTACAACGGCCGTGCGTCGACCGTCGTGGTGTCGGGCACGAAGGTGCGCCGGCCGCGGGGCCAGCTCAAGCTTCCGACCGCCGACGTGCCGAGCTTCGGCCCGTGCAAGCGGCTCGATTTCGAGCTGGAGATGGGCGTGGTCATCGGCCAGTCCTCGCCGCTCGGCGAGATGCTGAGCGAGGCGCAGGCGGAGGCGATGATCTTCGGCTTCGTGCTGCTCAACGACTGGAGCGCGCGCGACATCCAGCAATGGGAATACGTCCCGCTCGGCCCGTTCCAGTCCAAGGCGTTCGTGACCTCGATCAGCCCGTGGGTGGTGACGCGAGAAGCGCTGGAGCCGTTCCGCGTCTCCGGGCCGGAGCAGGATCCGACGCCGTTGCCCTATCTGCAGCAGAAGAAAGCGCAGAACTACGATCTTGCGCTCGAGGTCGCCCTGCGAGCGTCAGGCGGCAATGCCGCTCAGAACATCTCACAGACCAACTTCAAATACATGTACTGGTCGAGCGTTCAGCAGCTGATGCACCACGCCTCATCAGGCTGCGCCATGAGCGTTGGCGATCTCCTCGGCAGCGGCACCATCTCCGGCCCCGAGAAGCACCAGCGCGGCAGCCTGCTCGAGATCAGCTGGAACGGCACCGAACCGGTCGAGCTCGCAGGCGGCGCAAAGCGCACGTTCCTGGAGGACGGCGACTCGCTCGTGATGCGCGGCTGGTGCCAAGGTCAGGGCTATCGCGTCGGCTTCGGCGAGGTGGAGGGCACGATAGTTGCGGCAGGGTAGGCGTCATTGCGAACGTAGCGAAGCAATCCAGAGTCGCGCGCGCAGCTCTGGATTGCTTCGCTGCGCTCGCAATGACGAAGAGAGAGGTCAGCGATTTTCCGGCGCGACATCTTTCACGCCAGCCACAAACGCGGCGACGTCTTCTACCGCGTACTTCAGATGCACGCGCTTGTCGGACGGCACCTGCTTGGCCGTGCAGACGCCCGCTCGCCACTCCCGCGCAGGGCGGATTGGTCTGGCTGCAAAGCCGCCCCCGCAGTTCGGGCAGACGTTGAACAGCTTCGTCTCCACGCACTCCGCGCAGAAGGTGCATTCATACGAGCAGATCCGCGCGTCGATCGCGGAGGGTGGCAGGTCCTTGTCGCAGGACTCGCAATTGGGCCGAAGCTGCAACGCCATGGTCGCCTCGCAAACCTTGAGTGAGACGACTGTCGCAAATGCCGGTGAGAGGGTGAATGCCGAAGTTCCCTCGATTCGCGCCATGGGGGTCAGCTTGAGGGGAGCGATGCCAGCGGCAGCTTGGCGCTCTCCTTCAGCCGGTCGAGCACGATCGAGGAGCGCACATGCGCCACGCTCTGATGCGGCATCAGCACATTGTTGACGATGTCGGAGAGACTCTTGAGGTCGCGCAGCACGACCTTGAGCAGATAATCGGAGTCGCCGGTGAGCGCATAGGCCTCCTGGATATCGTCGACCCGGTTGACCAGCGCGCGAAATTTTTGCGCGTTGTCCGGCGAATGCGTCGCCAGGGTGATCTGGATGAAGGCGATCAGCTCGAAGCCAAGCGCTTGGCTTGCCAACTGAGCACGATAGCCGGCGATGACGCCGTCCTCCTCCAGCCGCATCCGCCGTCGCGAGCATTGCGAGGCGGAGAGCCCAGCGAGATCGGCGAGCTCCTGGTTGGTCAGCCGGCCATCGTCCTGGAGGGCAGCCAGGATCTTGATGTCGAAGCTGTCGACCGAAATCATGCGCCGGATCCTCTGGTCATGCACAGATCGTGCACATCCAGGCGGAAATGACAATGGTTTGCACGCTCCATGCGCGGAATTCAGGCGATGATCCCTGGGTCAAGCTGAAGGAGCTGCCGCCCATGGGTCCGTTTCCGCACGATGCGCCGCCTGCCACCGTCACCGCCGACAACCCGATGGGAACGGATGGCTTCGAGTTCGTCGAATATGCCCATCCCGACGCGGGCGAACTGCATGCCCTTTTCAAGCTGATGGGCTTTGCCGCCGTCGCGCGCCACAACACCAAGGCGATCACGCTGTATCGCCAGGGCGACATCAATTATCTCGTGAACGAGGAGCCTGGCAGCCACGGCCACGACTTCGTCGCCGCGCACGGCCCGTGCGCGCCGTCGATGGCGTTCCGCGTCGTCGACGCGAAGAAGGCCTATGCGCGGGCAATTGCGCTCGGCGCCGAGCCCGCCGATCTGCCGTCGGCGCAGAAGACGCTCGACGTGCCCGCGCTCAAAGGCATCGGCGGCAGCTTGCTGTATCTGGTCGATCGTTACGGCGCCAAAGGCTCGGCCTATGATCTGGAGTTCGAGTGGACCGGCGCGCGCGATCGGCGTCCGGCGGGCTCCGGCCTCTACTACATCGATCACTTGACCCACAACGTGCATCGCGGCCGCATGAATGTGTGGGCGGGGTTCTACGAAAAGCTGTTCAACTTCCGCCAGATCCGCTTCTTCGACATCGAGGGCCGTGCCTCCGGCCTGTTCTCCCGCGCGCTGACCAGCCCCGACGGCAAGATCCGGATTCCCATCAACGAGGACGCCGGTGATTCCGGGCAGATCGAGGAATATCTGAAGACGTATCGCGGCGAGGGCATCCAGCACATCGCCTGCGGCGCGCGCGATATCTACGCGACTGTCGAAGGCCTGCGCACCTCAGGCCTGCCGTTCATGCCGTCGCCACCCGACACCTATTTCGAGCGCATCGATCACAGGCTGCCGAAGCACGGCGAGGACGTCGCGCGGCTGAAGCGCAACGGCATCCTGATCGACGGCGAGGGCGTCGTCGATGGCGGCCAGACCAAGGTGCTGCTGCAGATCTTCTCGGCCAATGCGATTGGCCCGATCTTCTTCGAGTTCATCCAACGCAAGGGCGACGACGGTTTCGGCGAAGGCAACTTCAAGGCGCTCTTCGAGTCGATTGAGGAAGACCAGATCCGCCGCGGCGTGCTGAAGGTCGAAGCGGCGGAGTAGGAAGAGGGGCGGTCCGATCGAGAACTTACCGCCCCGCCTTCCACGCGCTCACGAGCGCGCCGATCTCCGCGGCCTCCGGCTCGCGGATGGTCGACGGCGTGCGCGAGAATCGCGGCGCGGGCGCCGGTTGCGTCACGCCGTGGCGCTCGACGAACACGCCGCGCGCAGCCATGTGGGCGTGCTGCGGCGCCTCCGACATGGTCAGCACCGGCGCGAAGCAGATGTCGGTGCCTTCCATGATCGCGCACCACTCCTCGCGCGTCTTGCTCTTGAATACGCCGACCAGCTTCTCCTTCAGCGCCGGCCAGGCGCGCGGGTCCATCTGCGCGTCGAACGCGGGATCACTGAGGTCGGCGTGCTGGCGCAGCAATGCGTAGAACTGCGGTTCGATCGAGCCGATCGAGATGAAGTTGCCGCAGGCGCATTCGTACACGCCGTAGAAATGCGCGCCGCCGTCGAGGAAGTTGCGCTCGCGTCCCTCGGTCCAGCGGCCCATCGCGGTGAGGTCGAAGAACATCGCGAGCAGCGAGGCGGCGCCGTCGCACATCGCGGTGTCCACCACCTGGCCCTTGCCGGACTTCGAGGCTTCGAGCAGTGCCGCGAGCACGCCGACGACGAGATAGAGCGCGCCACCGCCGAAATCGCCCACGAGGTTGAGCGGCGGCACCGGGCGCTCCTTCGGGCCGATCGCGGCGAGCGCGCCGGTGATGGAGATGTAGTTGATGTCGTGGCCGGCCGCGTGCGCCAGCGGTCCTTCCTGGCCCCAGCCGGTCATGCGGCCATAGACCAGCTTGGGATTGCGCGCGAGCACGACGTCAGGGCCGAGCCCGAGCCGCTCCATCACGCCGGGACGGAATCCTTCGATGAGCGCATCGGCGCCGGTGAGCAACTCGAGCACCTCGGCGATGACCGCCTTGTCCTTGAGATCGAGCTCGATCACCTTGCGGCCGCGCCCCGCGACCGACTTCATGTTCTTCCGCGCACCGACGCGATCCAGCGTCACGACCTCCGCGCCCATGTCAGCCAGCAGCATGCAGGCGAACGGTCCCGGTCCGATGCCGGCGAACTCGACGATGCGGAATCCTGCCAGCGGGCCGGTGGCGCGGGTCTGGTTGTGGGGAGCGGTCTTGTCGAGCACGTCGTTGTGTCCTTGCGCGTCTTGTCGCTGGCGTTTCCTGATCCGTTGATTGTCCCGCGTGCATCCAACCAACGCAAGCGCGCCGTATGCCGCAAAGCAAAACGGCGCGCATTGCTGCGCGCCGTGGAATTTGTCGTGCCGCTGCGCGGAATGATCCGCGCCGGACACTCAGCCCGCGGCTTGCACCGCGCGCTGCGCCATCACCTTCACCAGATTGGCGCGGTAATCGGCCGAGCCGTGGATGTCGCTGAGCAAGCCGGAGGCGGACACCGTCACGCCATCGAGCGCCGACGCCGACCAGTTCGCCTTCAGCGCCGCCTCGATCGCCGGCACGCGCATCACGCCGCTCTGCGACGCGCCGGTGGCCGCGACGCGAACATCGCCGCCCTTGGTCTTCGTGACGAACACGCCGGTCAGCGCGAAGCGCGACGCTGGATGCCGCATCTTGGCGTAGCCAGCCTTCTCCGGCACCGGGAACGACACCTCGGTGATGATCTCGCCGTCTTCCAGCGCCGTCGTGAACAGGCCCTTGAAGAAATCATCCGCGGAGATCGACCGCTTGTTGGTCTTCACGGTGGCGCCGAGCGAGACCAATGCTGCGGGGAAATCCGCCGCCGGATCGTTGTTGGCGATCGAGCCGCCGATCGTGCCGCGCGCGCGCACGGCGGGATCGCCCAGCACGGAGGTGAGATGGGCGATCGCCGGGATCGCCTTCTTCACATCGGCGTTGGTCATGATGTCGTAATAGGTCGTCGCCGCCTTGATTGTGAGCGTGTCGCCCGAGAGCTGTACGCCGATCAGGTCCTTGATCTTGCCGATGTCGATGACATCGGACGGCGAGGCGAGGCGCTGCTTCATCACCGGGATCAGGGTATGACCGCCGGCAAGGAATTTGGCCTCGCTGCCCTTGGAGAACAGTGCCGCGGCCTCGTCGACCGAGGAGGCGCGATGATAGGTCGTCTCGTACATGGTTGCTCCTCCCGTTCGATCAGGCGTTGCCGTGGATCGCGTGCCAGACGCGGTCCGGGGTCGCCGGCATTTCCAGCTTGTTGTTGCCGATCGCATCCGTGATCGCGTTGATCACGGCCGCAGAGGCGCCGATCGCGCCGGCCTCGCCGCAGCCCTTCACGCCGAGCGGGTTGCCAGGGCAGAGGGTCGTGGTGTGGCTGAGCTTGAACGACGGCACGTCGTCGGCGCGCGGCATCGCGTAGTCCATGAAGGACGCGGTGACCGGCTGGCCGTTGCCGTCATAGACGGCGTGCTCCAGCAGCGCCTGGCCGATGCCCTGAACGAGACCGCCATGGACCTGACCCTCGACGATCATCGGGTTGATCAGCCGGCCGAAATCGTCCGCCGCCACGAAGTTGACGAACGACGTCTTGCCGGTGGCCTGGTCGACCTCGAGCTCGCAGATGTAGGTGCCGGCCGGGAAGGTGAAGTTGGTCGGATCGTAGAAGGCGCTCTCCTTCAATCCGGGCTCCATCCCGTCAGGCAGGTTGTGCGCGGTGTAGGCCGCGAGCGCGACCATCGGCAGCGCGATCGACTTGTCGGTGCCGGTCACCTTGAACTCGCCGTTCTCGATGACGATGTCGCCCTCTGATGCCTCTAGCGCGTGAGCCGCGATCTTCTTGGCTTTGGCCTCGACCTTCTCCATCGCCTTCAAGATGGCGGTGAGACCGACGGCCGCCGAGCGCGAGCCGTAGGTGCCCATGCCGAACTGCACCTTGTCGGTGTCGCCATGGACGATCGAGACCTGGCTGATCGGCACGCCGAGTCGGTCGGCGATCAGCTGGCAGAAGGTGGTCTCGTGACCCTGGCCGTGGCTGTGCGATCCCGTGAGCACCTCGATGGTGCCCACCGGATTGACCCGGATCTCGGCCGATTCCCACAGGCCGACGCCGGCGCCCAGGCTGCCGACCGCCTTCGACGGCGCGATGCCGCAGGCCTCGATGTAGCAGGACAGGCCGATGCCGCGTAGCTTGCCCTGCGCCTTGGCGGCTTCCTTGCGGCCTGCGAAGCCGGCATAGTCGATCGCCTTCATCGCCGCGTCGAGCGAGGCGTTGAAGTCACCGGTGTCGTAAGCCATGATCACCGGCGTCTGGTGCGGGAACTGGGTGATGAAGTTCTTCCGCCGCAGCTCGGCCGGATCCATTTTGAACTGCCTCGCAGCAGTCTCGACCAGCCGCTCCAGCAGATAGCTCGCCTCGGGACGCCCGGCGCCTCTGTAAGCATCGACCGGCGTGGTGTTGGTGTAGACGCCCATCACCTCGGCATAGATCGCCGGGATGTTGTACTGGCCCGACAGCAGGGTCGCGTACAGATAGGTCGGCACCGACGACGAGAACAGCGACATGTAGGCGCCGAAATTGGCGTGGGTCTTGACCCGCAAGCCGAGCATCTTGTGGTCGGCATCGAACGCCATCTCGGCCTTGGAGATATGGTCGCGGCCGTGGGCGTCGGTCAGGAACGCCTCGGTGCGGTCGCCGGTCCACTTCACCGGACGGCCGACCTTCTTGGAGGCCCACAGCGCCACCATCTCTTCCGGATAGATGAAGATCTTGGAGCCGAAGCCGCCGCCGACGTCGGGCGCGATGACGCGCAGCTTGTGCTCGGGCGCGATGTTGTAGAACGCCGACAGCACGAGGCGGGCGACGTGCGGGTTCTGCGAGGTCGTGTAGAGCGTGAAATGCTCTTCGGCAGCGTCGTAGTCGGCGAGCGCCGCACGCGGCTCCATCGCGTTGGGAGCCAGCCGGTTGTTGGTCAGCTCGAGGCTGACGACGTGCGCGGCCTTGGAGAAGGCAGCGCCGACGGCAGCCTCGTCGCCGATATGCCAGTCATAGACGACGTTGCCGGGGGCCTCGGGGTGAAGCTGCGGCGCGCCGGGCTTCAGCGCGGAGGGCATGTCGGCCACCGCCGGCAGCTCCTCGTACTCGACGACCACGGCCTCGGCCGCGTCACGCGCCAGGTTCTTGCTGTCGGCGATCACGACCGCGACGGCCTGGCCGACGAAGCGCACCGTCTCCGGCGCCATCGCCGGCCATGCGCCCATCTTCATCGGCGAGCCGTCCTTGGAGGTGATGGCCCAGCCGCAGATCAGATTGCCGACCTTGTCGTCGACGATCTGCTTGCCCGTCAGCACCGCGACCACGCCGGGCATCGCCTCGGCGGCCGAGGAGTCGATGCTCTTGACCTTGACGTGGGCGTGCGGGCTGCGGATGAAATGGGCATAGGTCATGCCCACCAGCTTGATGTCGTCGACATACCGGCCCTTGCCGGTGATGAAACGCTTGTCCTCCTTGCGGACGACGCTTGCGCCAATGCCTTCCATACCCATGCGAATCTCTCCCCTACCGGAGTTTGTTGTCCCGCCGCGGCCAGCGCGCGCAGCGGTCGTGGTCTCGGTATTGTTTGAAAGACGTCGAAAGCCGACGGCAGCCTTTATTCGGCAGCCTGAGCGACCTTCATGCGGCCCGCGGCGTCGAGCACGGCCTTGACGATGTTGTGATAGCCGGTGCAGCGGCAGATGTTGCCTTCCAGCTCCTCACGTACCGTGGCCTCGTCGAGGTGGCCTCCGTGGCGGTGCACAATATCGATCGCCGACATGATCATGCCGGGCGTGCAATAGCCGCATTGGAGGCCGTGATTGTCGCGGAAGGCGGCCTGCATCGGGTGCAGCTCGTCGCCCTTGGCAATGCCTTCGATGGTGGTGACGTTGGACCCGGCGGCCTGGCCGGCCAGCACGGTGCACGACTTCACGGCCCGGCCATCGATATGGACGACGCAGGCGCCGCACTGGCTGGTGTCACAGCCGACATGGGTGCCGGTGAGATTGAGATGATCCCGCAACAGGTTCACGAGCAGGGTGCGATCCTCGACCTCCGCCGAGACCGCCTTGCCGTTCACTGTCAGTTTGACTGTCGACACGAGTAACCTCCCGATGAATTATTCTTATTCTGATTAGAAACAGCGCCCTCAGGACTTTGCAACTCGAATTTTCGTCTGAGATGTCATTGCGACGTCTTGCGCGGGCACCGGCGATTCGGTCGCATCTGCGGAGCCTCCGGAGGCGGCAGCAGGACGCAGCGAGTGAGGTCTCGACTGCAGGCTGTATGCCAACCCCGTTATTTACCGCGCCTTAGCCATTGTGACGTAGTTTTGATCACGCTTCGGTGCGTGCCGCCGGGCGGGCTGTTCTGGGCCAAGATAAAGAATGAGCTGTCGGGGGTGGGAATGTCTGCGCAATTTGCGCCGCAGTCGCGGCGTGCCAATTTTCTGACCCTGCGCTTTCGTGGCAAGATCGTGCTCGGCTTCGCCGTGGTACTGGCGATCTCGGCTGCCAGCATCGGCTTTTCCTATCTCGGCTTCGAGCGGGTCGCCGGCGCGGTGGCGACGTATCGCAGCAGCGTTGCGGAAGCCGATGCCGCCCGCAACATCGATCGCGAGCTGATGTCCTACCAGTCGCTCGCCCGCTATTTCGCGCTGACCGGCAAGCCCGAGGACGAAGCCGCCGCCACCGCAGCTCAGCAGTCGCTGCAGGCCGCCATTGACAAGTCGATGGCGGCGGCCAGCGCGGCCGATCGACGCGCGCAGCTCGGCAAGTTGCAGGCGCAGTTTCAGACCTTCGCCAAGATCTTCTCCGACATTGTCACCTTGACCCGTGACAACGCCAAGCTGGCGACCGACCAGATCGGAATCATCGGCAACAAGATCCGCTTCAAATTCGACGACCTGGCGGACACCGCGGCGCTGGCCGGTCTTCCGTCGGTACAAACCACGGCCAAGGACCTGACCGGCCAGTATCTGACCGCCTCGGCGCTGGTCGGCACCTACCTCGCCAAGCCCGATCCGAAGACGGCCGACGGCGCCATTGCCCGGACGCGCTTCCTGGAGACGTCGCTGGTCACGATCTACGCCAATGACGAGAAGATCACGCAGCGCGTCACCGAGCTCGGCGATCTCATCAAGCAGTACCGTGCCGCTTTCATCAAATTCTCTGATAATTCCAAGGCGCTCGCCAAGCTGGTGCAGGACATGGGCAGCGCGGCCACCGAGATCCTCGCGCTCTCGAACGGGCTGAGGTCCGATCTGGCTGCCGACCAGCAGCGTATCGAGGCGTCCACCAATGCCACCATCGGCGAGATCGAGCGGCTGATCGCGATCCTCGCCGTCGGCGGCCTCGCGCTCGGCGCGGCGCTGGCGCTGATGCTCGGCAACGGCATCTCCAAGCCGATGATCTCGATGTGCAAGGCGATGCGCGAGCTCGCCTCGGGTCATTTCGACGTCCGCCTGCCGGGGCTTGGCCGCAGCGACGAGATCGGCGAGATGGCCGCGGCGGTCGAGGAGTTCAAGGTCCAGGCGGTGGCCAAGGCGGAGCGCGATGCTGCAACGCAGGACGCCCAGAACAAGGCGGCCGGTGCGGCGCGCCGGGCGGAGCTGATCCGCTTCGCCGACGAGTTCGAATCCGCTGTCGGCTCGATCGTGTCCAATGTGTCGAGCTCGGCGCAGCAGCTCGAGCATGCCGCCTCGACCCTGACGCGGACGGCCGAGACCACGCAATCGCTGGCGAGCCGCGTCAGCGGCACGTCCGACCAGGCGACCGGCCGCATCCAGTCGGTGGCGAGCGCGACCGACGAGCTGTCGGCCTCGGTCAACGAGATCGGCCGCCAGGTGCGGGAGTCCAGCCGCATTGCCGAATCAGCCGTGATGCAGGCCGAGGAAACCGATGGCCGTATCGGCAAGCTGTCGCGCGCGGCGCAGGAGATCGGCGACGTCGTCAAGCTGATCACCGCGATCGCCGAGCAGACCAACCTGTTGGCGCTCAACGCCACCATCGAGGCGGCACGCGCCGGCGACGCCGGCCGCGGCTTCGCCGTGGTTGCCTCCGAGGTCAAGTCGCTGGCCGAGCAAACCGCCAAGGCGACTGACGACATCTCCAACCACATCTCCGGCATGCAGGCGGCAACCCAGGAGTCGGTCGCGGCCATCAAACAGATCGGCGGCACGATCCGTCAGATCTCCACCATCGCCTCGTCGATCGCGACTGCGGTCGAGCAGCAGGGCGGGGCGACGCAGGAGATCGCCAGGAACGTGCAGAGCGTCTCCGCCGGCACGCAGGCGGCCGCCAGCGACATCACCCAGGTCAATCGTGGCGCCACGCAGACCGGCGAGGCCTCGGAGGAGGTGCTGCGCTCGGCCCAGTCGCTGTCGTCGGAGAGCGCAAGGCTGCGCGAGGAGCTCAACCGCTTCATGGCGAATATCCGCGCGGCGTGAAGCGCGCTGCGCTCGGCTCCTTGGTGGCTGCAGATACGCCGCGCCTCGCCGCCAAACTCTCCGCTGTCATCCCGGCGAACGCCGGGATCCATACGCCGCGGCAGATGTGAGGCGAACGGTACCGATCGCGTGCCCCAATTCGGCATCATGCGGTATGGATCCCGGGTCGCGCTCGCTTCGCTCGCTTGCCCGGGACGACAGCTGAGTGAAAGGCGCCATCCCGGCCCGCGATCGACTTGATCAGAGGTGCTGATGAGCGGAGGCCGACGGCGCCACTGACGCTTCTGAGTTCCCTCATCTGCTGCCGGGAACCCCCCGCTCCCCGGGACGTTGGGTCGCAGCGGCAAACATACGCTGCCGCATTTGCTCCACCCTCTCCGGTCAAGCTGTCGGTGCCGTCTCGCGCCGTCGCAATGGGATTCCATGGCACCCCGGCAGGCATCGTTCCCGCATCTGCGCGTCATCACCTCCGAGCCCGCCGGCGAAGCCGCGCACGCGCCATCGGCGGCCGACGATCGCGTCATCGAGACCAACATCCCCGCGCGGCTCGACGACCTCCGCTGGAGCACGTTCCATACCCGCGTGGTGCTCGCGCTGGGGATCACCTGGGTGCTCGATGGTCTCGAGGTCACGCTCGCGGGTGCGCTCTCGGGCGCGCTGAAGCAGAGCCCGACCCTGCACTTCTCCAATCTCGACATCGGGCTTGCCAACAGCGCCTATCTCGCCGGCGCCGTGATCGGCGCGCTCGGCTTCGGCTGGCTCACCGACCGCATCGGCCGCAGAAAATTGTTCTTCATCACGCTTGCACTCTATCTCTCCGCGACCGCCGCCACCGCGCTGTCCTGGAATGTCGCGACCTACGCGCTGTTTCGTTTCCTGACCGGCGCCGGCATCGGCGGCGAGTACACCGCGATCAACTCGACGATCCAGGAACTGGTGCCGGCGCGCTATCGCGGCTGGACGGACCTGATGATCAACGGCAGCTTCTGGCTCGGCGCCGCGCTCGGGGCGGTCGGCGCCATCGTGCTGCTCGATCCCGCCTTCGCAGGCCCGGATGTCGGCTGGCGGCTCGCTTATGGCATCGGCGCCTGCCTCGGCCTCGTCGTGCTGATCATGCGGATGTGGATTCCCGAAAGCCCGCGCTGGCTGATGATTCACGGCCATCCCGAGCAGGCGCATGACATCGTCGTCGCCATCGAGCGCGACGTCACCGGGCACGATCATGAGGAGCGCGCGAAATCGCTGCCGAAGATCCGCCTGCGCATGCGTGACCACACGCCGCTCGGCGAGGTCGCGCGCACCTTGTTCTCGGTCTATCGCCAGCGCTCGCTCGTCGGGCTGACCTTGATGATCGCACAGGCGTTCTTCTACAACGCGATCTTCTTCACCTTCGCACTGGTGCTCACCGACTTCTACGGCATCAAGTCCGACCATGTCGGCTGGTACATCCTGCCGTTCGCTGCCGGCAACGTGCTCGGACCGCTGCTGCTCGGCCGTCTGTTCGATACGCTCGGCCGCCGGGCGATGATCACCTTCACTTACGGTGTCTCCGGTGTGCTGCTGGCATTGACCGGCTATCTGTTCTCGATCGGCGTCTTGAGCGCGCAGACGCAGACGGCCGCCTGGATGGTGATCTTCTTCTTCGCCTCGCCCGCCGCCAGTGCGGCCTATCTCACCGTGTCGGAGAATTTTCCGCTCGAAGTGCGTGCGCTCGCCATCGCATTGTTCTATGCCATCGGCACCGGGATCGGCGGCGTCGCAGGACCTGCGCTGTTTGGCGCGCTGCTCGACAGCGGCGCACGCGGCGCGGTGTTTGCGGGATATCTGTTCGGCGCAGGCCTGATGCTGGTCGCTGCCTTGGTCGCCTGGCGCTATGCGATCGCGGCCGAGCGCAAATCGCTCGAGCAGGTCGCGCGCCCGCTCGCCGTGATGGAGTAGGTGATGATGTCAGAGAATTCCGATCTGATCGCCCCCGGCGTCGCCCAGCCCGCGGAAATCGTGCCGGCGCCGGCGAGCCTGGTGCCGCATCTGCGCGAGGTTGCGATCCTGCTCGACATCGACGGCACCTTGCTCGATCTCGCGCCGACGCCGCGCGAGGTGTGGGTGCCGCCGGGCTTGGCCGAGACGCTGAAGACCTTGATGCAGCGAACGTCAGGCGCGCTCGCCTTGGTGTCCGGCCGCTCGCTCAACGATATCGACCTCATCTTCGCGCCGGACGTCTACCCTGCCGTCGGTGGTCATGGTGCGGAGATGCGGCTCGCCGGCGGCAGCGAGGCCGACGCCGTCAAGGCGCCGCCGCTCGACAAGGAGCTGAAGCGCAGGCTGGCGGCGATCGCCAAGCTCAGCCAGGGCATTCTGCTCGAGGACAAGGGCTATTCGCTGGCCTTGCATTATCGCCTCGCGCCGCAGGCCGAGCAGGCGATCTACGACGAGGTGTCGCGCATCCGCGCCGAGCTGCCTGAGGCGCCGATCGAGGTGCTGCCCGGCAAATGCGTGTGCGAGATCAAGCCGGCCGGCTTCACCAAGGCGAGCGGCGTGCGCGAGCTGATGCGTCACGCGCCGTTCAAGGGGCGCAAGCCGTTCTTCATCGGCGACGACGTCACCGACGAATCGGTGTTTGCGATCATGCCCGATTTTGCCGGCCTGTCGTTCTCGGTGGGACGGCGGGCGCTCGGCGTCGACGGACATTTCGATGCCCCGGACGACGTGCGTGCCTTCCTCGCGCGGCTCGCCGGACGCTGAACTAACAGGATGTGCCCGACGTCAAGCGGGCAGGTTGGTAGTTCCGTTGTTAGTTCCATCTGCGCGACGTTCGCAAACATCCTCCGCTGCTTTTGATTAGAAATGCTCTGACTTGCTGCGCGCTGTGATTACACCGCGCGGCTGCCTGAATTTGGTTTCAATTGGTTGAAAGGGTGGCCCGGAACCATATTGATGAACGGTTGTTAACCGACATGACCAACAGGAGGGGAGCTGTGAACCTCGTCGTGGTTTCGAATCGGGTGGCCCGTGGCAAAGCCAATGAGCCAATGACCGGCGGACTTGCGGCAGCTCTGCTGCCCGTTGTGGAGAATTCAGGGGCAGTCTGGGTAGGTTCCTCCGGCCGGGTGCGCGATGGCGCACAGATGGAACCAATTGCGCAGATCGAACAGCTGGGCGCAGGTGCGCTGGCGCTGTTGGATCTGCCGGCCGCGCATTACGCCGGCTACTACGAAGGCTTCGCCAATTCGGCGCTGTGGCCCGCGCTGCATTCGCGCAGCGACCTGATCAGCGTCTCGCATGACGACTACCGCTCCTATCGCGAAGTCAACGCCTTCGTGGCGCGCGCGCTGCTGAGGTTCCAGAAGCCGGACACGCTGTTCTGGATTCAGGACTATCACTTCCTGTCGCTCGGCGCGGAGCTGCGCACGCTCGGAGTGAAGAGCCCGATCGGCTTCTTCCTGCACACGCCGTGGCCGGCGCGCAGCGTCATCGACAGCGTGCCGAATCACCGCGATCTCGTGACCGCGATGCTCGCCTACGATCTCATCGGCTTCCAGACCGAGGATGACCGCGACAACTTCATCGCATGCCTGCGCACCGATCTCGGGCTGCAGGTCCGCGAGGGTGTCGTCAGGTCACTGCATGGCCGCACGCGGCTTGCGGTGTTTCCGATCGGCATCGACGCCGATAAGTTCGCACAACAGGCCGCGAAGGCCGCCTCGCATCCCGACGTCTCGCGGCTGCGCCGCAGCCTGCACGGCGAGAAGCTCGCGATCGGCGTCGACCGGCTCGACTATTCCAAGGGCCTCGTCAACCGCATCAACGCGTTCGACCGGATGTGGACTGTCCATCCGACGCTGCTGCGCGCCGCATCGCTGCTGCAGATCGCGACGCCGTCGCGCGAATCGATCGAAGCCTATGGCAATCTGCAGAGCGAGGTCGCGCGCCTCGTCAGCGAGGTCAATGGCCGCCATGGCGAGGTCGATTGGACGCCGATTCGCTATCTCAACAAGGGTTATGGCCAAGCCGTGCTGGCGGGTCTGTATCGCAGCGCGCAGGTCGGCGTCGTCACGCCGCTGCATGACGGCATGAACCTCGTCGCCAAGGAATATGTCGCGGCCCAAAGCCCGGCCGATCCCGGCGTACTGGTGCTGTCGAAGTTTGCCGGCGCCGCCAACGAGCTCGATGCAGCACTGCTGGTCAATCCGCACGACATCGACGGCATGGCGCGCACCATCGCGATGGCGCTGTCGATGCCGCTCAATGAGCGGCGCATGCGCTATGAGATCATGATGACCAAGCTGCGCCGGCATTCGATCCAGCAGTGGTTCGCGGATTTCCTCGAAGCGCTGCAGGACGGCGACACTCAGGACGGCGCCGAGATCGAGCCTCTGCCTGCCGCGCCTGCGGGCTTCCTCGGCAGCCGTTTGATGTCGTCGACCGCCCGCTATCACTGAGCGACACGGATCGCGACGGCCGGCCGGCAGTCGCGATCGGCTTAATGACAGTACGAGACGCCCTCGAGCACGGCACAGCGCAGCTTGTTCGGCGAGCTGGGATTGTCCATCGGGACCATGCCGTTGCCCTGGCCGACGAACACGCCCGGGCCGACCACGACCGACGCCTTGTTGCCGATGATCACCGACGGATGCGGCTTCAGGCTGGACTTGGTGCCATCAGGCCACAGGATGGCGTCGCCCTGCCAGATCCCCTTGCGGCCGTCGTCGCAGGTCACGTCGACACCCTGCTTGGTGCATTGATCGGCGCGGGCGGCGCCGGCCGTGGCAAGGCTAAGGACGACGGTCAGCAGCATGGCGGGACGGCAGCGGGCGAGTGGCATGGCAGGGTCCGTTTTTAGGGCCGCCGGATCGGTCGGCCGCAAATCAGTGGTCGGGGGAGGGCGAAGGCCGGTTCAGCCGCGGCCGGATCCGGCCGATCGACCATCCCCGACGCGCCTCCATCGTCGCCCAATTGGTGTTTTTTATCAGCGATTTGGGGGAAATTTAGCCTGGAAGGCTCCGCCCCGCTTGCAAAACGCCCCCGACCCCGCCAAGAGAGGGCCGCCGGAGAGATGGCCGAGTGGCTTAAGGCGCACGCTTGGAAAGCGTGTGTGCGGGAAACCGTACCGTGGGTTCGAATCCCACTCTCTCCGCCATCCCAGCGTTCGCATCTGTTCGCGGACGTCCGCCAACCCCCTGAGAAATCGCCGCAATTTTAGCGTTTGATGACCTCAAGTGTCCGCGCGCATTCGCCCCACAACGTGGGTAAACGCGTGCACGACGTGGGTAGCATCGTGGGTAAGGCTGCGAGGCGAAGATGGCGCATCTGGTAGGCCGCCTGACGGCACTGAAGGTGACGAAGGTCAAGAAGCCCGGCATGTATGCCGACGGCGCTGGCCTCTATTTGCAGGTCACAGGCGACGGCGAAAACACGCCTGCGAAATCCTGGATCTTCCGCTTCACCCTTCGCGGCCGCTCCCGCGAAATGGGCCTTGGTTCGTTCTCGATCTTTGGGCTGGGCGAAGCGCGGGCGAAGGCGGCCGAGTATCGACGGCAGGTCTACGAAGGGATTGATCCGATCGAGGCCCGCCGAGCGCAGCGCGCCCAGGCTGAACTGGAAGCCGCCGCGGCGCTGACTTTCAAGGAGTGTACCAAGCAGTATCTCGCAGCTCACAGCGCCGGCTGGCGCAACGCCAAGCACGCCGCGCAATGGAGCTCGACGCTTGAGACGTATGCCGAGCCGGTGGTCGGTTCGCTCTCGGTCCACAGCATCGACACCGCGCTGGTGATGAAAATCATCGAGCCGTTGTGGTCGAAGAAGCCGGAAACGGCATCGCGGCTGCGCGGCCGGATTGAAGCCGTCCTCGATTGGGCAACTGTGCGCGGCTTCCGCCAGGGTGAAAATCCGGCGCGGTGGCGCGGCCATCTAGACAAGCTGCTGCCGGCGCGTGCCAAGGTACGTAAGGTCAAACACCACGCCGCCTTGCCCTATGATGAGCTGCCCGCATTCATGACAGCCTTGCGTGCGCAAGACGGCGTCGCGGCACGCGCGCTCGAGTTTTTGATCCTTACGGCCGCGCGCACCGGCGAGGTGATCGGCGCACGACCCGAAGAAATCAAAGACAACTTCTGGACGGTGCCGGCCGGACGCATGAAGGCCTCCAAGGAGCACCGCGTTCCGTTGTCGGCCGCGGCGCTCGCCATCGTCGAGAAGCTACGCAAGGAGCAGGGTGGCGCGTATCTGTTTCCGGGTGGAAAGCGCGATAATCCGCTCAGCAACATGGCCATGCTGGCGCTGCTGGACCGGATGGGACGATCCGACCTGACCGCCCATGGCTTCCGCTCGACCTTTCGGGACTGGGCCGCCGAGCGCACGAACTATCCGAATGAGGTGGTCGAGATGGCACTCGCCCACACGATCAACAGCAAGGTCGAGGCCGCTTATCGCCGCGGTGATCTGTTCGAGAAGCGGAAATCGTTGATGTCCGATTGGGCAACATTCTGCGCGTTAAGTGGTGGTGCAGATCAAAAGATCATCTCGATCCGCGCATGAACTGCCCGATCGCTTGTCTAGCTGTGCAACTTTTTCCTCGGTGGCCTTCAGATAGTCTGGACTAGCAGGGCAGATCTTGGGTCTTAGCAGTCCCGTCATTAGAAACTGGTAACCGCACGCCAGCAACCTTGCAAATCGCTTCAATCAGGAGCCGAACCGCTCGGGCATCCCATTCGATTTGTTCGATGGGCACATCCCAATGCTCTGACACCACGTAGGCCGCGTGGCGGGCCTTGATGCCAAGACCTACGATCGTCTGCGCTGGAGTAGCCATAATTGCTCGCTCAATAGGGGCCAAGCGAGCCAGGATCGCTTCCATCTTCTTCACTCGGCTGGCCTCGTCCGAACGGACGTTCTCCTCGTCTCGAGGCTCCCTACAATCATCGTGCTGGAACTCTAACGCGGACATCTCTGACAGCAGCGTGGCAAAAGTCGTATCTAACTGGACAAGGGCGAAATCAGGCTCAAGCTGTTCTGCTGGAGCCGTTTGGTCAGCTGAAAGTTCATTCCCAAGATTCAATTCCTCTGCTCTCAGAGATCTCGTTGAATTCATCGCCTGCACCGACGGGCCGTTGCTCATTCGCCACCCGATACTGATTCGAGGAAGTTTGCACTTTCCCGTCATGGTGTGGGCCAGAGGAGGCGCCGCAGCCACGATGGTGGGAAAGATCGGCACTCCCACTGAGAACGCTGGGAAGGACATAGGGTCGATCCCGTAGAATACCGAATTTATCGGTATCTGAAAAGTCGTTTTATGTCTCTGGCCCCTCGTGAGGCCGGGATGCCGAAATCGGTGACATCACCACTGCAGAAAAAGCTTGCCGCCATGCTGGTCGAGCACAGGAAGGCTGCAGGTTTGAGACAGGTCGACCTGGCTGAAAAGATGGGCGTCTACCAGTCCTGGGTGACGCACATGGAATCTGGTCAACGGCGGATCGACGTCGTCGAGCTGATCGAGCTGGGGAAGATCCTCGGGTTCGACCCGGTCGAAGTGGTTAGGAAACTGAGCCGCAAGTAGCATTGCGGCCGGACACAATCCGAGGCCAGTAACTTACGGAATATTTTGGCTTTGCTTGAGACGCCTTCACGGGATGTCATTCCCGTTCCTGATCGGCCGAGGCCTCAAGCGGGAACGACCGAGCGGGTTCTTTGCCTAGCGATACTCTGTCCAAGCAACACTGTGGCCAGTCGGGAGACACGCGTAGGAATGACGACGCAGCGCCACCGGAGCTGCGCTGAAGAAAGTCCACGTCCAGGACCGACTGTCGATCAACCAGTCCTGCAGTGCCGAAGCCGCTGTCGCGGGTGCGACGACCGATCTCATCGCAAACACGGCTTGAAGGATTGGCTGGTGAACACGGGGATAGACTTGAAAAATGATCGCTTGACCTGCGACAAGCAGCTTGGCGCAGGAGCAGCCCTGCACCATGCGTGGCGCGATCACAAGGTCCGACCGGCTGGTGACGGCGGTGATGCGGCACGCCGTGCCCATGACCAGCGTTGAGGCAATAGCGTCGAGCGAAATCCACCAGGTTCTGACCGACAAGCTGTTCACGAGCCGAAGTCCAGCCGTCGTGGACGACGATCCGATCAAAACGACCTCAGAGAGCTTCGCAGGGCAATCAAGGCAAAAGATAAAAATGAGATTGCCGAGCTGACTGCCAAATTCGGCTCGCCGGTGCTCTAAATCGAAGGTAGCTGAGCAATAGTCAAGGGAGTCGAGCGGCTGACTATCGGCGAGATCGTCGAGAGCTTTTAAGCCGCTCAGAACCTCAGGTTTCTCTGCCGATGGGTGCCATAATGATTGCCCGTGGAGTAGTTCGTGACCACCTTTTGCGCAACTGCAGCAAATAACGCTTGGGCCGTGAGCCTTTGCGCCTTCGGCCTGGTTCGCGTGGGGATTCTAGCGGCCGCGAGCAGCCAGGCATTTCAAAGTTCAAAGAACCTTTGATCTGCCTGCGCGTCTATCCGCGGCTCTAGCCTGATCAGCGAGTGCATTTCTCCGATCTCCCAGGCGCGCAATCTCGTGCTCGCGCTTTGGGATCTCGTCTTTGATCTGAGAGGAGAGCGTTCGGAGTTCCATGATTGCCCTCTTAACCGACGCGTCAAAGCGAAAGGCGACAGCTAATTGTGAAGGCATCGTCAGCTCGCGCTCGGAAATCACATCGCCCATTCTTTGCAATCGAGTCACAGTCGCCAAAATCCGATCACCATAGCCGAATGGTGCTGCGGATGCGCTCGGGCTCAAGACATCTTCGCCCTCGCTGCGTGCGGTTAGCAGCGAATTGGTCCATCCGTCGAGCTTACCGGGGTCTGGGAACCGTTCGATTAGCTTGTTCAGATCGGCCCGCGCAGTCTTGAGTCTTTCCACATCGTCTCCGAGCTTATCAACGTCACCGTTGACCCGGAGGAACGTGGCTTGAGCGATGTCCGCCTGAGTTTCGTGGATCTGGTGCTGCTGCAAGTCAAGTTGAGTGCGAGCAAGTCTGATTTGCTGTTGAGATAAGACGAAAGCTATGGTGCCAGCGCCAATGGCGATGATCCAACCAATGACTCCAACCGCAACTGTTACTCCGTCCGAGGTACTCATCCTTTGCCAAAGAGGTCCCCAAATGCCCGTGGCGGACGCAATAGAAAGTATAAGGAGCAATGCTGCAGCGGATGCCATGCCGCAGTAGCGTTCAAAATTCATTCAGCAAATCCTCTGACGTCGGTGACCACCTTCTACCCCTCCCACACGATCATCGTTCGCCCGTTCACCATGTTGAAGCTGGACGTGCCGTGGCATCGGCGGTAAGATAGTGGCACATTTTAATTGCAACCAAAAAGAGATAGGCTTCGGCTTTCGATTGTGGCCCACAATCAATGGGGCATGTCATGCGCATACTGACGATAGTTGTATTTTTGTTGATATCAGTCGAAGTCGCCCGCGCACAAGGAACTGGCGCCTACCCGAACCCGCTACTCACGCGCGGTGCAATCGATCCGGATCTAACAGTCCGGTATATATGCAGCCATTCGACCTCCGAGAGACGGAGCGTCACCACGGCTCAGAAGAAGCTCATCTTCCAAGCTTATGGTGTGCCCTACGAAGATCGTGCTGACTACGAGGTGGATCACTTCATTCCGCTTTCGCTGGGCGGTGTGAATACCTGCCGCCAGGACGACGGTACGGAAGATGTGACATGCAATCTGTGGCCTCAGCCACATCAGAGCGCATTTCCCCATGTCGCTCCGTGGGGGTCCGAAACGAAGGATAAGCTAGAGTATCGCCTCTATCGGATGATGTGTGCAGGTCAAATTTCGCTCCAGGAAGCGCAGTCAGCGATCACATCGGACTGGGAAGCTGGATATCGGCAATACGTTGAGAGCCCTCCGGTTGAAACGGTCGCGAGACCCTTCACAACGACGCCGCTGTTCAGACCATTTGAACCGCAGTTCGCAGAGACGTCTGCGCCGATAAGGCCGACACGGACGCATCGCTCTAGACACGATAGTATGCGCGCTCGGCCGGTCGAGTCCTTTCCCAAGCTTGGCGACGAGTTCGGCGCGCCTCGCTTCGATTTTCACGGCCTCTGGATTGCTCCTCCCGAGCCTCGACTCAGGGCTCCGTCGCATTCGCATAGAAAGCATAAAAAGAAGCGGCGCTGACTGGATGCCTGTCAACCTGGTGAGCAGCCTAGTTGGAGCGCGCCATCAGAACAACTATTGTAGTCCGGCCTTGTTTAGGGTGACGCACCGATCTTTAGAGCGTTCGACATCACTGTTCAGCGAAGCGGCGATCTCGCGAGGTAATGCGCAGTTCGGGCCAGCGTCTCGATCTGCGTATAAAGAGTCGCACGTTGAAGGCGGATAAGTACAGCTTGCGCGTTTCTTTCGGTTCGTCTCAGCTATCCGCTTGCAGTTTGATGCCCAATTGAAATTGTAATCGCCATAGGCGCGGTTGACGCAAGCTTCGTAATTCGCCTGGGCGGCAACCTTCTCCTCGGCCTGCCGTTGCTCGGACGCCAGACGCTCAGCCTCCGCTCGATCGGCTGCCGCCTTTTGCCCCATCTCAGCTCGCACTCGATCAAGTCGACGCTCGGCGTCAATCTGAGCGTCTCGCGCAGGAAGATAGACGGAGTAATAGTATCCGACGCTTCCCGCTGCTCCCGAAAACGATGCGGCAAGGCTGAGTTTCAGGATTATATCGGTTATCCCCGCCATTATCTGGCCCCTGCGCAACCTCGCGCATTAGCAGCCCGACAGCAACAGGAAAATGATAGAGCTAGTCATCCGCTATCGTGCATTTGGACCAGAGTGGTCCTCCTTCAATGGACCGCGCATAACGATTTCTATGGCGTCGTCCGACAACAGCCGCTGCAGTGCCTTCCTCGTCGCACGGCGCGCGCACCCAGACCTCGCGCTCTTCGGCCGTTGTAGGATGACCGGCATTGCCTTCGGGGGGATCTGCGCGACGACCTCGTTGGGCTCCGTCGCCAAGAAGCCGTAGACCAGACGCGGGCTGGGGATCGGCTTGGACTTGATGCCGCGGTCGCCCTTGAACTCTGTCGAGACGCCCGCAAGGCACGTCATGACCGTTTTTCTGAGAGCGCGAGCAAAACGACGTCCTTTTTCTTGGTTTCCGGGTTCGGCTCCGGCGCGTACTCGGCGAAGCTGTTGAACGGGACCGGGCACCGGCTCTCTGGCTTGAGCCAGCCGCGCCAGTGTGACGAGGCCGTGTTGCGGATGTTGGTGACTGGCGGCCCGCCGGTGCGCGGCGGAGGCGGCATGCCCCACCGCATCAGCGCCATCTAGCGGTCCTCGTCATTGCCGCCGCGGCACGCGTGTTCCGTTTGTTCTGCGCCCGCGGCGTCAATTCTGGCAGTGTAACTGGTTAAAAATCGCCGCGCGACGGTGACAATGACGGTATGCTGCGACTCAGTCATGTCCTTGCTCGCTGCTACACAGATCCCTAAGCCGGCGGATGAACAGGCCTTCGAACGGGCCTCGGTCGTGCTGTGGCGCGGATTGCTCAAAGATCCAAATGTTCAGCGGAACGGTCGCCGCGGACAGCGGCAGAACGGCGTCGACCTCTCTGGTGTGCGCAATGGCGATCCGGCCTATCCCGTCGGAATCCAGTGCAAGCTGAAAGGTGACGGACAAGTCCTAACGGAAGATGAGGTGCGTGACGAGGTCTGCAAGGCGCTCACGTTCCGGCCCGCGCTGCGCGAGTATTTCATCATCACGACCGCGCCTGATGACGTGGCGCTTCAAGAGCTGGGCCGCGAACTTTCCCTGGAGCAAAAGAACCAGGGTCGCCAGATCCTGATCTATGTCTGGGGCTGGAACACTCTTGAGGAACGGATCAGCGAGGATGCCGCCGCCCGCAAACAGTTTGACCCGGACTATGGCGCCTTCAGCGACCAAATCCTCGAGCGCGTCGAGAGCGTGGCCGTTCTCCAACAGGAGGTGAAGGCGACGGTTGAAACGGGTCTCTCCCAGCTCGAGGCCCGGTTCGCGCGCTTCGAAACCGTTCGTTTTGCGCCGGGCGATGCAACGATCAGCGCCAGCGCGCTGGAGGCGCACCTCGATGCCGAGATCGACGAATATCGCGAGCTTGCCAACAGCGGCAAACCGCGCACGGCGTTGCCTTTGCTGGAACGTCTGCTCGCGCGGGTGGAGTCGGCGGCGTCGGGCCGGATCCTGTTCCGGATCAAGGCCAATATCGGCTCGTGCCGCCTCGCTCTGGGTGATGACGCGGAGGCGGCCCGCCTTCTGTCGGACGCCTACGACCACGCCCCGACCGAGCCCAAGGCGATTGCGAACAAGGCGTTCTCACTTCTTCTGCAAGGGCGGTGGCAAGAGGTACTGTCCTTTAGCAAGGCAGCCTTGGCTGCCGATCCGGACAACGAGGGCGTGGCAGGATATCTTGTTCAAGCCGCGCGGTTCGATCCATCCGTCGCAGACCCGCTCGACCTAGTCCCGTCCGGACTGAAGGCGTCATTGGGCGTTTCTGTTGCTCGGGTCGATGCGCTCCGCCACCGCGAGATGATGCCGGCATGGTGGGATGCAGCGCGGGCAGCGCTCGGTGCTTATCCAACTGATCGCCATGCCCTCCAGTTTGCGGCCGATGCGGACCTCGACGAAATCCTGCGCAATGGTCGCGTTCAGCGCACCCATCTGCTTACGCCGGATGAACGCGCGAGGATCCTATCTGCGGTTGCCGTCTTGCGCGGTCTGTGGGACGCGGCGCGGGCGTCCGAAGGCGTGGTACGGCCGGAAGATGCCGCGCTCGTCAGCAATCTCATAGTCGCCTATCAACTGCTTGACGATCTGCCCGCCGCGTTGGAGGTCGCTCGACAGGGCATTGCGATCGCGCCAGGGGACATCGAGATTGCCAAACGGGCGGCGCTGGCGGCCATCGAGGGCAAAGATGATGAACTTGCGCGCGATCTTCTGCAGCGTCTTCCCGTCGGTCCCGACTCCACGATTCTCGCCTTCCGCTATCACGCGGCCCAGGGTGAGTGGAGCCGCGTGGCAGAGATCAGTCGCAGCCCAAGCGAACTCATTCCCGACGTCGAGCGCACCCTCGTGGTTACGGCGGGCCGATTGGCCGCATTGAAGATGGAGCGGCCGCCCGATCTGGGGGCGCAGATCAAGACGATCGCGCACGAGGTTGCCGAGGACGCACGCACCAGCATCGTGGTCGCCGACTTCGCTAAGATGGAAGGCCTGGACGCGATTGCCGAAATTGCGTACCGGTCTGCGCTGAAAGTGCTCGCCGCCGACAGCCACATCTCAGCGAGGCTGATGGTCGCCATGCACGCCGACCGGCGCGGCGACGCAGATAAAGTTGCCGATCTGCTCGACGGCTTTGTCGCGGAAGATCACGACAGTGACGAGCTCCGCTCGCTCGCCCGCGCTTTCGTGAACGACAGCCCGATCCGCCAGCGGGCGATCCGCTTCTTTCAGCGGCTCAGGCCCGAAATTAGGAATCTCGAATTCTATCTTCATGCCGAGGGGCTCCTGCACTACAACCGCGGCGCGCTCAAGGACGCCGAGGGCTGCCTCCGCAGGGCGATCGCGCTCAGCCACGACCTAACGAGTTATCTGATCCTCGTCTCCACGCTGCGCCGCATGGATCGCCACGCCGAGATCAAGCCTATCCTTGACGGGCTGGAGCCTGCGGCTCTCAGGGGAACGCCTGGACAAAAGATGTACCTCGCCCAGGTCATGTTCGTGGAAGGCCTACAGAAGTCGGCACTCGCCTTTGCTTACGACACGCTTCAGTCGGCGCGAAACGATCCGGAGGCAGCATTGCGCTACTTCGGGCTCATGATGCTAGATCCTAAAAGCCGTCACACGCCACATGCGCGGAACGTTGGCCTCGATACGTGGACGCGGCTGGAAAGCGAGCGCGGTGAAGCGGCTGCCTTCGTGATCGCCGAGGGGCCGGATCGACCGGCCGACGGACTGGTCAGTCCGAACCATCCCCTTGCGGCGGCTGCGATTGGCCTCAAGATCGGCGAAAGCTTCACCGTCAAGGCCGCGTTCGGTGACGACATCACGTGGCGCGTGGCGGAGATAAAGCACAAATACGTGCATGCGCTGCACGACGTCATGGGGAATTTTCAGACGCGGTTCCCTGACGCCAAGGGCTTCTACACGCTGAAGATGGAGGGAGACGACGTACAGCCTGCGCTCGACCAGATCAGGAAAGTTTCAGAGAGCAACCGCAGGCTTGCCGATCTCTACCTTCTGCAGCACCTGCCCATGGCCATGGTCGCAAGCCGGCTTGGAGGCGATGCGATTGGTTTTTCGGACTATATCCGCTCGCTTGAGCATGACATCGACACCTGCGTGGGCACGGCGCAGGAGCGTGACGCCGCCCGTAAAGCCCTTCTGCAGCGGTCCGCCGCCGGAGCGGTTCTCGATACCTATTCCGCCTGGACCATCGCCACCATGGACGTGTTCGATGTCGTCAAGGCGGTATTCGGAAAGCTGGTTATCCCGCGATCCTGCATCGACGAGCTCCACCGGCTCCGCGACCAAGACGAACTCGCGAGCCTAGGGCGGTCAATGACCGTCGGCTGGCATGACGGCCAGTATATCCGCCAGGATCATACCCGCGAAGACATCGAAGCGAGACGAAATTACGTCGCCGGGCAGATCACGAAAATTGAAGCGAATTGCGAGGTTGTGGCGGTCGCGGCCCCGGATGAGCCTTCAGATCTCGCCGTCACGCTGACGGAGGCTTTTGGTGCCGACGCGCTGGATACCGCCAATGTCGCAGCCGATGGCTTTGTCCTGCTGTCGGAGGATCTTTATGCCCGCCAAGTGGCTGCCGAAGTCGTCGCGGGCGAGGTCAAAAGCGTGTGGCTCCAGCCTGTTGTTGCCTTTGCCTATGAGACAGGTCTGATTGACCCGCAACGTAGTGCCGAGGTTGCGGTTAAGCTCGCGCGGCGGCGCCACGCCCACGTAGCTCTCGATGCCGATGCCCTTTGGAACGTCCTTCAGAGCGACGCCAGCGGGGGGCTCGACGATTTCCGCGTAACTAGCACCTTTATCGGCACGCAGAATGCCGATCTGATGTCGCATCTCTCCGTCACCCTTTTATTCCTTGAGCGGATATGGCTTACGGCTCGCGCGCCGGACCTGAAGGCGATGGGGGCCACCGGCATTGTGCTGGAGCAACTAACGCGCTTCCGGCAGGCCGATTGGGCTGCGGTGCTTGCGATCGCAAAGCGCCGGGCAACCCCGGATTTACGCCTTTACATCGACCAATGGGTCATCGGTCACTTTTTAGGGGTGGAGAAATTGCGGCAGGCCGAGCGCGAACTTGTCGCTATTCGTGCCGATCTGGAGCGTCGGGAACGATCTCGGAGGCGTTCGTGAGAACCGCAGTCTGATCAGCAAACCGCGTTGCCATTAATCTGCTTCCGCTGCCTGCCTGGATTGCAGGTTTTTCCTGAGATACTTGTGCTGTTATTTAGGGCGGCCCGAGCGGCGGACTAAGGCCGGCGTGCATGTTTGGCTACGTTAAGCCGGTCGTTCAGATCCGGTGATGGATCCGATTGGCCAAGCTTGCTTCGAACGCTGATCGGCTATTCAACTAACGACGCGGCTCACGTCGCTAGCGTAACGACCACTGGGTCATGGCGGACATTTGGCGCTGAGCTGTTTCGTCTCCGTAACCGCGAGCTTTTGCCCTCGTCACGAGACTTGCCCGAGCTTGCCCTTCGGACGCCATCCGACCGGATCTGCCATCCACCGGTTGACGTCGGATTCGTGCCAGCCGCTCCCATTGGTGCTGATCTTGAACTGAGCCGGGAACGTGCCCTCGGCGATCTTGCGGTAGATGGTGGACCGGGACAGTCCGGTCCTGGCGAGGACGGTCTTCAAACGGATGATACGGTCTGGTTCGCGCATGGCCGAGCTGCCTCTCACTCGCTGTTTCTGACGGCTCCTGAGACAGACAGGCCAACAGTTTCGTGGACAAGTGGATTTCGTACGTGTCGGGTGTGGCGTAGGGTCGGCGGTAAAAAGGATGGGTCAAATTCCGATGCTCCGGCCTCTGCCGAGATCGAGGCCGTGGGCGAAGGCCAGTTCCTGCCCGAGCCGTCGGCCTGATTCGAACGCGATGCCGAGGTCGTTCTTGCGGCGGACGAGGATGGATTCCAGTTGCGGATCGCGTTCGAGGCTCTGGGCCATGTCGCCCATCGCTGACCGCGTGGCCTTGTGGCCGGACATGTCACCGGCCTGATACTGGCGCTGGCTGGTATGCGCGAGTTTCTGCCAGCGCTCCACAAAACGATCGGCGCGGCGGCTCGGATCGGTGCGCAGTTCAGTCTCGAGCTGGAGCGCGCGGACTGCGCGGCTGACTTGGCCGCCAGCCGCTTCGCGTGCCAGTTCCGGGTTCTTCCTGTAGGCAGCTTCGGCATCGTGCGGACCAAAGGGCCTCACCTCTTCGAAGGCCTGGCGGGCCTTCTGCAGCTCTTTGACTTGCGTAGGGTTGGCGTTGTCGCTCGTCTCTTGCGCAGCGAAGATCGCATCCACGGCGCGGGCATGGCGCACCAGAGCCCGAGTCCGGACGCGACGCGCTTCCGCGTCGGGATCTTGCGCCACGCTCCCTGCCGGCATTTCGGCTGCGCGCGAGTCGGCTGCCGCCCCGCTTGTCTCTTTCTCCGGCGATGCCTGCTCCGCCTTGCGTTCGCGATCCGGCCCTTGGGCATCTGCAGGCGAGCGCAGGCCGTCAAACATGTCGCGCAGCTTTTCCGGCACGATCTTGCGCACAATCTCGCCTACGCGCTCGCGGAAGCTGATGCCACGCCGCTCGGCATAGCTCTGCACCGGATCGACCAAATCGTAATCCGAGGCCATGTCTTTGGCGCGGCCGCGCGATAGGGCGCGGGTGAGCCGGTCCGCATTGGCAAAATCATCGCGACCATAATGCAGCTCCACCTCGTCGCGATGCCGCGACAGCGCGACATAGCTGCTGTGGGCATCCATGCCGGGCGTCGCCAGCACATGGACGCGGTCGACCGTCATGCCCTGCGCCTTATGGATCGTCGCCGCATAGCCATGGTCGAGCTGATTGTAGTCCTTGAGGTCGAAGCGCACAGATCGGCCATCGTCGGTCTGCACGGCTATGGAATGCGCGCTGACCTGCTCGATGGTCCCGAGCGTGCCGTTCTTGACGCCAAGGCCGCGCTCGTTCTGCAGGAACATCACCCGATCCCCGCTGGCAAAGTTTCTCGCGCCGCGCTCGACCGTCACCCCCACCTCGTCGCCGAGATCGCCCGCTGCCCGCATCCGCTCGCGCGCTGCCTCGTTCAGGATGCGGACCTCGTCGTTCGTGTGGGTCAGGATGATCCGGTTCCGATCGGGCAACGCCTTCCGTTTCCGATCCCAGCGCTCGATTAGATCGCCGCGCGCCTGCTCGCGGGTCTCGGCCTCATGCACCATGCCGTGAGAGTGATACGCTCCAAGCGCACGGGCCACCTTGCCGGTCGCCAAATAGCGCGTGGCGTCGCGCTGCCAGTCCTCCCGCTGACGGCGCACTTCACCGATCTCGGCGCCGCCGTGACGCTCATGAATCGACCGGAACGCCGCGCCGGCTTCGATAGCCTGCAACTGTTGCGGATCACCGACCAGCACCACCTTGGCTCCAGCCTCGGCGGCGTGGGACAACACGCGCTCGAGCTGCCGCGTGCCGACCATCCCCGCCTCGTCGATGACAAGCACATCGCTCGATTTGAGCAGATCACGGCCCTGTCCCCAGCCGTGCTCCAGGCTGGCGATCGTGCGTGCCACAATGCCCGATCCGCTTTCGAGGTTTTCGGCTGCAATGCCGGACAGCGCCACGCCCCGGACCTTGAAGCCCGCCGCATCCCACGCCTCCCGCGCGACCCCCAGCATCGCGCTCTTTCCCGTCCCGGCGTGGCCAACCACGACGCTGAGATCGCGTCTATTCGTGACATGCGCCAATGCTTCAGCCTGCTCGGGCGAAAGCACCAAGCCGCGCGCTTCCGCACCCGCCAAAGCGGCCCTGCACTCCGCATCGCGCACCTCATGGCGCTCCCGTTCCGCCATCAGTTCGGCGGCACGGTGCAGCCGCTGTTCTGCTGCGATCATTCCGCGGCTGGTGAAACGGTCCTCGCCGCGGGCGTCCTTGCCGAGTTCGATCAGATCGGGCGCTCTCTGCATTGCGCCCATCACCTCATTGAACTGGTCGAGCCCGTCACTGTGCCGGTGCGCGAACTTTGCCAGGTCGCGGGGTGTGAATGTCGATTGCTGCTGGGTGATGGCGTCCAGCCCAATGGTGGGATCGGCGATGATCCGCGCGCCATTGTTGTGCGCGATCTCGCGGTGCATCTCGGCGCGGTCGGCCTCAAACCCTTCGCCTGCGATGCCCTGAACCTCGATCCGTTTGGCTGGCGCGCCGATCTGGCTTTGCGGCTCGAGCGCAATCCCCTGGGCTTCCAGACTGCGATGGTCGATCCGCGCGTCGATATCGAGCTCGGCCAGCCGCTCATTGGCGAGCGCGGCCCAGCGTTCACGCCAGCGCTCAACCAGCTCGGTGCGGTTCCAGCCTCGCACCTTCTGGCCGAAGCCGTTCTCGTCGACCGCGCGCATTGTCAGCATAACATGGGCATGGGGCTTGGGCATGCCGTCATCACCCCTGTCCCAATGCACGTTGAGGTCGGCGATCATGCCGAGACCCACGAACTCGCCGCGAACGAAGTCGCGGGCCAGCTCGATCCCCTGCGCCTCGGTCAGTTCTCGCGGAAGCGCGAACTCGACCTCACGGGCCAGCTGGGCATCCTTCCGGACTTCGAATGACTCGACAGCATTCCACAGCCGCTCGCGGTCGCGCCAGGCTTCCGGCGCGTTCTCCGGCAGCATCACCTCGGAATGGACGACGCCGCGCTTGGCGGCATAATCCTGCTCCCGGCCGAGCCGCTCGTCGCGCAGCCGCGAGCCCGAGCGGTAGGCCGCCGATGCCACCGCGCTGCTCCCGGCCTTCCGGCCGATAACCTTGACGTGAAGATGATAGATCGCCATCGCGACCAGAGCATCTACACAGCGAAGCGTACGTCGGCACGACGTATAAGCGCGCCCTCCCTCGAAAAAATCTCGGGAGGGACTACCCCGTCTCAGCTCGTCCTGACGACCTTACAGCATTGCGATCGGCACTCGGCTATCAATTTTCCATCGACATGATGGAGACGACGATGCGCAAACCACGCGACTTTGATGCGGACCTGAAAGCGCTTGACGATAAGGCACGCGAGCTGAAAGCCCGCAAGGTGCGACAGCTGGGCGAGCTCGTCATCGCTACGGGAGCTGATGCGCTCAGCGCTGACGAACTGGTCGGCGCGCTCATTGTGCTGGCCGAGACGAAAGAGGCGGGAAAGAAGGAGGCATGGGCCAAGCGCGGGGCCGCGTTCTTTCAAAGCAGAGCACGCCGAATTTCGGCAGCACCTGACCGCAACACAGATGGCGCTCCTACGCAACCGAGCAGCGCGCAACCGGCATCAAGCCGCAAGGGCGCGACATGACATGCGCACGTGGCAGGTCGAGCGCCGCAAGCGCACGCGGCACCTCATCGAGCTTGGCGGCCTCATTGTCAAAGCTCGCGTGGTGGAGCTGACAGGTGACGACCGTACCGTGATTTACGGCGCGCTGCTCTGGATAGCCGATCGGCTCCAAAGCGATCGGGGGGAACAAGCGCGGGCGCTTTGGGCGGCAAAAGGAGAGCAAGCGTTTGAGGCGGAATCCAGCGACAGACAAGGGGACAGATCGAGTTCTTCCAGCAGTTCATCGTTGATGCACGGCTATCGCATGCCCTAAGCGGTACCCGGTCGCGCGATGTCATTGGAGGCCTCACCAATTCTAGCTTGGCCGAGATCGGCGTGCGCGAGCTGGATTTGTGATCCTGCAGCGAACGCGGCATCGGCGCGCACTCGCGGCATAGGGTCGCGTACCGGGTTGTGCCCGGCCTCCATACATGCTGTCACAACCCGGCATTATGCTAACATCGGGTGCCGGCCGGCGTGAGCACTTCACGAGCTTTTTCCGTGATGCCGGTGGTCTCATAGGTCCTTAGCAGAGACAAGTTTTACCTTTTAAGCGTTGAACGGCTCGCGTTTGGCTTCGGTACGGGAATGCTCGATCGGCGAAGGGCCTCGTTGGACGTCGGGGCCTCTCGCATGTCCTGGTGTAGTCCAAACTATGTGTCTTTGGGGTGCACTCATTTGTCACAGTGGGTCCCGCCCAAAGAAGTGTGTCAGATAAATCAATGACGGCTCTTGTTGACACGTGAGTCATCACCTCTCAGAATTTGTGCCACAAAATGAAGGCGTGGGAAGGTGACGGGACAGGTCGTCGGTTATGTACGGGTGAGCACAGTCGACAGAAGACCGACCGGCAGCTTCTTGGCGTTGACGTACATCGCACCTTCACCGACCGCGCCTCCGGTAAAGATACCGATCGCCCCAACTCGCGCAGCTGATCTCTTACATGCGCGAGGGCGATACGGGGGTCCATTCCATGGATCGCCTAGCGCGTAGTATCGAAGACCTTCAGGCTTTGGTGAGAACGCTGACCGGAAAGGGGCCGCGCGCAGTTCGTCAATGAAAGCCTTGCGTTCACGGCCGAGGCGTCGCCCATGTCCCAGCTCTTGCTGAACGTCATGGGCTCTTTCGCGGAATTCGAGCGAGCGCTCATCCTTGAACGCAAGCGTGAAGGCATTGCCGTGGCCAAGGTGACGGCAACGCCAAGAACGACATTATCTGAACCATTTTGCAGGCGAATCGGCCAAAATGGTCGCCCGTTCGGCTCCACGCTTGGGCATTCTCTCCAATGACCGTTACCAGCCGCAATGTTACCATCGAGGCGCGTGCCTTCGCGACGCCAGTGAATGACCCCGAAATCGAGGAGGTTATCGACCTCATTTCCGGCGAGGTACAGCGGGCTACGACACTCATAGCGTCGCACCAGTATGGGGAATTGGTTGAGGCGCGCGTCGCGATGCGGGAGGCGATAAAGAAGGGGCAGCCACGGCACATATGCGCGATTTGCGGCACGCCGGTTCACCTGGTCGCCAACATGCGCAAACGTTTCTTCTTTCGCCACAAGACGGAAGATGGCTCATGCCCCGCGGTAACGCGGAGCGCGTTAAGCGAAGAGGAGATCCGTGCGCGAAAATATCACGGTTTGCGCGAGAGCGAAGCCCACAAGCGGATCAAGCAGCTTATCGAACGCAGCTTGCGGGCGGACCCGGCATTCGACACAGAGACAATCCTTCAAGAGAAGCGTTGGAACGCGACAGACGATCCTCAAATGTGGCGCAAACCCGACGTGCAGGCGAGTTCGTCGGAAGGGTGGTTTGCCTTTGAGGCGCAGCTATGGACGACCTTTCTGGATGTCGTGGTGAGCCGTAGGATGTTTTATCGCGATGTTGGAGCCCACGTGATCTGGGTTTTGGCAACTTTCTCGGAAGACTATAGGCGCATGACCACGGACGACCTGTTGTTCTCCAACAATTCGAACGTGTTTGTCGTCGACGAGGAAACGGCTCGCCTATCGGAAGTATCCAAATAGTTTCACCTGCGGTGCCACTATCGCGTTCCGTTCTACAATGCTGGGGAGATCAGCGACAAATGGCAGGAAACTATCGTTCCCTTTAGTGCGGTTAAGAAGGAGATCGAGCAGCAACGGGCCTACTATTTCGATCGGGCCTACTATTTCGATTATGAGACTGAAGTGGCGAAGTGCTCTGACCAGCAATTGCGTGATGAAGTTATTGCCTACTGGACGATAAACATGACCCGGCAGATGGAGGGGAGGCCGGAACACCAGGATCGCTGGCTCGCGATCAAGGAGAAACTTGCAAAGCGCAACGTTGCCGTACCAGACCGGCCAGCATGGGAAAACAGCTTTAGAGGGATGATGAATGCCGTGTTGAGTGCCCTCAAGGGCTACGGTGTGGGATGCCAGTTTGACACGTTGATACAGTGCGCGCACCAGACGGCCCAAAAGCATCCGGAAAGCCTGCTTGCGTTTGGCTTTGCCGTCGAAGTGGCGGGTCACAAGGAGTTGCTGAAGAGCCAGGACTCAACGGGGAAATGGGCTTCACGGAGCGAGATGATGCGTACCGAATTGCGCAAGGGGGATCCAAAATACGCGCCGCCGCAGGAATGGATGCCCGCGCTATCGTTCTTGTTTCCCGAAGTCGGTGCACGTCTGGCAGAGTTCCTGCGCCGCAATGGGCTGTCAATGGGTTAGCGCTATAGTTGTCGTGCAATCGCATTTGCGATTACACGATTCCCTCGGTGGCACGGCCACGCTGCGGCAGCCGGCTAGTCCGGCGCGGGACCTTTCGGCCAGGTCCAATCGTGACCGGTTTTTGCCTTGAGCCTAGCCAACAGCTTCTCCATCTTTTCGACGGTCATCGTGTCGAGGAATTTGACCAATTCCTGCCACTGTGGGGCGCCGCCAATTTGATATTCCAGCGTAAGATTGAAATTGACGAGAAAATGGTTGCCCTCAAACCCGATCTCCATTGCGTTCGAGACCGAGTGATGATCGTCAATGTGGGCAAATCTCTTGTTCCTCATTTCGAGGATCTGGTCATGGATTCCGCGGAGCTTCTCGGGAAGGCTGTCACGTGAGAAGCCGCTGCCGCTTCCACCGTGATGCAGGCGTACGTACGTCACGACAAATGCCGTCGTGAGCATGTCAAGTTCGAGTATGGCGTCCATCTCGGCGGCGAATTTGTAATTTTCCAGCCGTTTTGCGACATGCTTCAGGGCCACCAGCGAGGTGAAGGACTTCGATATCCTGATAAGCTGCGACAGCTCCGTGTCGACGGATTCCAGGATGGCGCGCCCATTGTCCGTCATCGCTTGGAAGTGGTTCCGCCACTCTTCAGGAAGATATTGAATCGCCTCTTCTGGGAGTGAATAGTATTCACTCTCTTTATCAGATTCGCTTAGATCGCTTTGCACTCTGCCCTCATCCTGTCGGTCACGCCGGCAAATGCGTTCATCGCCAATCCAGGCGTTCGGCATCCTCATCGTGAGCCTTTGCCTCACGATCATAGCTTTTGGCAAGATTTTCGAGGATTCCCGACGTGCGCGGCCAGTCAAAGGCGGTGGCCTCGGACCAATCTCGATATTGCTTCGCCAACCTCCTTTCCTGATCGCCGCCTTCGCCCATTGCCCGCGTTGTCACGCCTCGGCGATTGGACTTTCCGATCATCATCCCGGTTTCCAGATCCCGGCTACGGATCGCCTCGATAACTTCGCGGATCGGAACGACGGGCCAGATGCCATCTGCGTCGACCTTGGAGGCCGAAAGCAGCTCTCCGATCTTCTCGTCTGCAACCGGACCCCGACCCTTGGCATGGGCGAGCTTGCGTGCCTCCTTAATCCAGGCCTCAAGCTTTGCACCATCGATCGATCCGTCGGCTTCGGTGCCCGGTATGACGTCCCAAATCCGCAACAACCTGTAAGCCTGGTTTGCGATTTTGCGGGCGTGCTCTTCATTCTCGACCGGCGGATCGACTACGCCGCTATCCTCAGTCGGCTTATAGACCGCGGCAAGCATCTCAACGAAGAGATCGGGCTTTGAGGCGAGCTCAGCCATGATGGCCTTGGCCTTGCGCTCTGAATGCTCGAACATCGGCAAGTATTGCCACTCGAGTTTCGCGAGAGTGTCGGTGGACACGTCGTCGGCCTGGTCAAGCTGGTTGAAGATCTCCTGGGCGTAGTGCTGGAACATCGTTCGGTCGTTCATATCCAGCTCACTCTCGACCGGCTGCCGCACGGCTTCAAGCAACGCCCTCAGTAGCAAATCAGAGGGGAACTTCTTACCGTCATGCAGGTGGTAGCCAATGAAGTGGATGCTGGCGCGTGCCCGGCCGGCTTCGATCAGCTTCTCAACCGCATAGGCGGGGTCGGCATCATCTTCCTTGCTCCACAGGATATTGAGCCGTTTCCAATACGATGTCTCGATGGCCTCGCCCGCTCGCTTCGCGAGGCTCCAAACCCAGCCCGTTGACGGCAAAGCCAGAAGGATCGTCAGGAGTCCCTTGTCGCCCCAGGCACCCTGCAGTGCCTCATCAAACAAGCTTTCGGCCCATCCGCGGCCGGCAGCGAAATACCAGCTCCAGACAAGGCCCCGCGCGAAGGCTTGATCCTTCTCCCGCTCGCTGCGGAGCGCGCGCACGAGGAGTTCCCTGCGAGTGTTCTCAGGAACGCTGGTTTCCGCAATCGACTGCCCAAGGTAGCCGGGTTCACGAACGGCATCGATCAGGTCCAACAGTCGCTCGGTCCCGTTGTCGCGCAGGAAGGTTTCTGCGGCAGCAGCCCGCTCGGACTGAAGTAATTGCTGGTCCTTCTGCCAGTCGCCGGTCGGATTGGGCAATGACACCGAGGTCTCGAACAGCCAAGCAATGCCCTCGATAGGATCGAGCGGCGCGAGGGCATCATAGATCCCCTGGAGTTCGGCGACGTCCTCTTCCGGCAATGCCCAGTCAGCGTCCTTGAAACTGCGCTGATGGTGCAATACGCCTCGAAGCTTGGCGCGCAGCAGCTCCCGATCCTCTTTGGTGAGATTGCCCTGGGCGACCCGCTTCAGCTGCTCGGCCGCCTTTTGCCGTCTGTCGCCAAGATCGCTCCACCGTCCAAGTAACGTGGCCCAGCGGGCCCCATTCGAGCCGACGTCTTCGAGGAGGCGGTCCAGGACAGCTTCGGCGCCTTTTCCGATCAGCTGATAGGTGACGACTTCTTTCTTATCGGTAGAGAAATCGCGCCATCGCGTGGTTGCTGTTGGCGAGAAGGAATCGTGGCCGCTTGGCAGAATGCCCAGCATCAGCTTCCATGACGGATTTGGGTAACGTTTTCTGATCCGGTCCAGCACCTTTAATCGTTGGCTGAAGGTTGCATTTGTCTGCGGGCTCCAAAGCAGGAACGCCGTGCGAAGGCTCGCCGCCGGCCGGTTAAGATACCGACCGCCAGGGTCGAGTTGATCGAGCCGCGCCAACACCAGTGAAACGTGGAGCAGGAGTTGCGGAGCCCACGCGAGCGACTCCAGCGCCCACAGCAGGTCGGAAACATGCTCGGCGCTGCCGAAGATCGGGCTCTCATCAGAACCGAAGAGCGCCGCGATTGGCGGTTTGTCGTTGTCGAGGCTGTCGTCCACGGCCGAGAGGAATTCCTCAGGCGAAGCCTCGGCAAGCAGCTGAAAATCCCGGGACAGAGACCACCACCGTTGTCCGTCCGCACCGCGGAGCACCTTTCGGACCACCATGTCAGGATATTGCGAGGCGTGCGGCACCATCGCCGCTCGATCGCCGAACAGCGCCAGCAGAATCAGCGTTTCGCCTAAGC
Source organism: Bradyrhizobium sp. ORS 285 (assembly GCF_900176205.1). Classification (NCBI taxonomy): domain Bacteria; kingdom Pseudomonadati; phylum Pseudomonadota; class Alphaproteobacteria; order Hyphomicrobiales; family Nitrobacteraceae; genus Bradyrhizobium; species Bradyrhizobium sp. ORS 285. The sequence goes on along the minus strand of NZ_LT859959.1, from coordinate 7,079,839 downwards.
CATGTCGCAGATAGGCGGAATATTCCGGCTCGATGCCCCGCATCGATGCATACCACCGGTCTTCCGGGCTCAAAGTGTATCGCGGATCGGCCGCGCTCAAGACTTCGATGATGGCGGCGCGGTACCGATCGATATCGGCGGCCGTGAAATGGGCAGCCAATAGCAGCCAAGCATCACGGGGCGATGCGACCTTCCAGACTGGGCCGACCTTGCGGAGTGGGCTGTCAAACTCACCGGCGTACGGCGCGATGCTGGTAATGAAGGCCTCATAGGACATTTCCGACAGACGCGACATGATGGCCTTGTCGGCTTCCCGGCCTTCGTCCCACATGCCAGCCAGCAACGCGGCAAGTAACGACCGCGAGATCGCGCCCTGAGCCCACTGCGGCAGCCGGCTCGCGACGCCCGGCATCAAGCGGCGCAGGATCGCCAAGCTTCGTGCGGAATCGCGTGCAAAGGTCTTCGCTTTGTCTTCCGGAACGCCGCTGTCGATCAGAGCCGCTTCGATACCATCACGTGAAGGCCGCGACAGCTTCCTGATGCTACCTTGCGCCCCCGGGTTCTCCCCAAACGCCGCCAGGACGTGATGACCTTTGGCCGCGATCGCCTCCGCAACACCTGTCTCGGGTTCAAGGATCACAATAATCAGCCGTGTGCGGCTGCTGGCAAGCTGTCGGGCGGCATCGGAATTCGAGGCGACGACGCAGCGTGCAAAATAGTGCTCCGCGATGTCGGCGGGGAGTTGATTGATGGTTGCGTAGGCGAACGCGGCAACTTCCTCTGAACTTTCGCCCTGGAACGCAATCGCCGAGTTCTCGCCCCGCAGCCAGCGGAGCAAAGCTGCACTGTCTTCACTGCGATCACTGAGGACCAGATCAGGAGGAAGCGGCCACTGCGTGGCGCGCGACCATTCATCCCACAACTCATCGAGCCGACGTACACCAGGCGGGCGCTTTCCTAGCGCCGTCGCCAACCATTGGCCCACTGCTGGATATTGCTCGATCCAGTGGACTAGGTCGGTACCGTCGTAGGCCTTGACGTCCTTCCAGACGCCTTCAGCGCGCTTTTGCTGAGCCCACTCGTCCTTTTGGGGCCAAGGGCGTGGCGTGACGAACACGAAGCTGGTCTCGCTCTGAGGAAGGCCCAGCGAATCTTTGCTCCGCTTCGTGTAATCACCGTCTGCCTTGCCGGCGATTTTTTCGCGCTGAGTCCCGATCTCCCAGCCCGTTGATCCGGCCGGAACGTATTCGGACCCGGTCGTTGCCTGCGTCGTGCCGTCCCAGCCTGCGAACTGGATGGCTTCATCTGAAGGGAAGTGCAGGGAAGCGTCACTGCTGGCCCGGACCAATTTGGCGATGAGGGTCGGCATGGAAGCCTGACCATCCCGGCGCTCCGCCCATTGAGCCAAGTCGGTGCCGTTCACATATCGGATCGGCGCGCCCGTCTTTGTGAGGTCGGCGAGCTTCGGCAGCGCCGGCCCTCTGACGACGCCACCCTCCGGGAACGAAATTCCGGCGCGCTCGAACGCGCCCCGCATGGCCTCCGCGTTCTGGGGCACCGGTGTTCGCCGTCCCCGCTCAAAATCGGCGACGGTCGACGTGGCAATGTTGGCCTTGGTGGCGAGATCCTGCTGGGACCACGCCAGAAGCGCCCGGGCGGCACGGGCTTGGGCCGGGGTGAGGTCGCGCGGCGGGGTGGAACTCGGCTTCTTCATGTCATATTATTTATATGACATCCTATTCCAATGCGCAAGCCGTTGACCATGAAGAGATAAGCGCCCTCATTCCAATCATGAAATGATCGGAATGCTTTGAAGATGAAGAGATTAGCCCCATACTCCGGTCAAGGGGTGCAGAGACTATGGTTTATATTCATGAAAGACCGGAGTGGCCCGACTTCGAGTGGAGCGCTGAGAAGCTGTCCGAAAGCCTCGCCCGGGTCCGCCACCAGCAAGGTCGGCTCTTGGGCCGGATGGAACGGCTTGGGTTCCAACTGAAGGCAGAGGCCTCTCTACAGACGCTAACCGAGGAGGTGGTCAAGTCGAGCGAAATCGAGGGCGAGATCCTCGATCGCGACCAGGTCCGCTCGTCGATCGCCCGACGGCTCGGGATGGATATCGGTGCTCTCACTCCTGCGGAAAGGCATGTCGAGGGCGTGGTCGAGCTGATGCTCGATGCCACACAGAAGTACGATCACGCCCTGACCGCCGAGCGGTTATTCGGCTGGCATGCCTCTCTGTTCCCAACCGGACGAAGCGGCATGCTGAAGATCACGGTCGGCGGATGGCGCACCGAACAGGCAGGCCCCATGCAGGTGGTGTCGGGGCCCCTCGGCCGCGAACGCGTTCACTTTGAGGCGCCGGCCGCCAAGCGGCTCCCGGTCGAGATGAAAACGTTTTTGGACTGGTTCAACGCCGAGCAGGAGCAGGACCCTGTCATCAAAGCCGCGCTCGCGCACCTGTGGTTTGTGACCATCCATCCTTTCGAGGACGGCAACGGTCGTATCGCACGGGCAATCGCCGACCTGGCGCTCGCACGGTCCGCACACAGCACGCAGCGCTTCTACAGCATGTCCGCGCAAATCCGGAAGGAGCGGAAAGCCTATTACGACATCCTTGAGCGAACCCAGCGCGGCACGCTCGACATCACCAATTGGCTCGACTGGTTTCTCGGCTGTCTCGGCCGCGCCTTCGACGGAGCTGACGCGATCATCGGTAATGTCCTGCTGAAGGCGGCATTCTGGGAAAAGTACGGCGCGAGCGGTCTCAACGAGCGCCAGAAGATGATGCTGAATCGCTTGCTTGAGGGCTTCGAGGGAAAGCTCACTTCGTCGAAATGGGAAAAAATCGCCAAGGTCTCGCAGCCGACCGCAACGCGTGACATCAATGACCTGATCAAGCGCGGCATCCTGCAGAAGGACGCGGCGGGCGGTCGCAGCACCAGCTACTCCCTTGTACTTATCGACGCAGACAAAACTGATCGGCCTGCCTAATGGGCCTTGCAAGTATGAAACCAGGAGCATCCATGAATCATGGCTGTCGGCAATCGGCACGTTGACATTGCGAGGGCGGGCGCTCAAGGAGGCGCAGGATTCCATTAGATCGGCTGGCAACGTTGAATGGATCAGTGCTGCTTCAGCGGTCGCTCGGTTGAAGCCGTACCTGGACAACTCGGCTTATGCCGCTCAGATGAGGATCTGTGAGCATGCGTACGCCAAGCTTATTCGGGCGAAAGCGCGTCGATACATCAATGATGTTGAGCATAGCGCTTTCGGCGTGTCATTCGTTCAGGAGGACATCGAACTCATGATCCCCGCAGACGCCTAACCAAACGCGCCAGAGGCCCCGCCGGTCACCAACAAGATATTTCTTGTTCATGGTCGCGACCTCCGTTTTCCAGGATGTCCGGCAGTTCTTACAGCTTAGGTAAGCCTCGACCATGAGCGTGCGGTTTGCGGGACCTATTGTCCCTCAGATCGGCGATACAACCCGTGATGATGGTGTGGTCCCGCACGCATTTTGGTGGGCGAAGGGCCATGCCGCTTTAACGCAAGATTGGCCAGCCGGCAGCTTCAGCACTTACATCACGCTGTGTCGAAGGGGATTTTCGCGTGATTCATTTCACGCGCCAGCTGAGTGCCCGGAACGAAACGAACCTGCCATTGACCGTCTTCGTTCTTGCGGACGGAGTATCCCTTGTCCCTCAGTGAATCCTTGTTCGCGTGCCAGATTGGCCAGAAGCTTGGTTTAACAGGCCCCCACTTCGCATGGGTGGCGCCCACCTTGGCTTTGACATTTGCCCCTCAATCAAAAAAAGCCGAGGCTAGAGCCACAACTAACAGGTGTGAAGCGATTTAGCGCATTGATGCAGGCAGCAACACCTCCGTCCTAATGCGCGTTGACAGTATTCAACCGCTGAAACCGTCCAAGCTGAAGCTGACGGAGGCCTCTGAAAAATATGTCGCTGCAGCGCCCGCCAGTCATCCTCAATCGCGAAAAAAATCGATGCCGCAGTCTATATCCAAATGCGCTCGAACAGCCGCCGCTGTGCTCCAGTGTACGCGGGAGCCCTCGGGCGTCCGCATTGACGTTGATCGCCGCAGAGCAAACTCTCGTTCCACAGAGCTCTGTGAAGTAGGAGGGGCCATGCGATACGGTCGAAGAGGGCGAAGCGAAGGGTTTCCGATTGCCCCGTCCGATCCGTCATCTGAAGAACCAAAGTCGATTCCGTTCGTTCAACGACTTACCTGCACGATTAACGAAGCAAGCGAGGTCACCGGTTTGGGACGCACGAAGCTTTACGAGTTAATTGGGACAGGGCATCTCATTACGACAACGGTAGGACGTCGGCGGTTAGTGCTCGTGAGCTCGCTCCAAGCACTGCTCGATGTGAGCCCCTCGGAGCCTGGAGGTATGAAAAAGATCTGGTAAGACTTCGCGGTTCGTGAGACTTGGCCGCGCTTGTCCGTGTTTTTCGTTCCAATCCGTCAAGTGGCAGGGGATTGACTCTGTGGAACCTCTGACCCGCAAATCGCCCAACCGCCTGAGGATAGAAGGATATCTTGGGCCGATTCGCGAACACTCTCGCCGTCGTCCCTGCGTCCGCATGTGTTCGCTGCCAAACCGGCACGCGACTGTCCGAATCCCTTCGCCTGGTGAAGGCCGCGAATGAGTTGAATACCGGTCTGTCGGCGATTCGTTTGAGCATAGCGGTCCGGTCACTCGTGATCTCCTAGCCCAGGTCGAAGTCGAGGTGGTCGCGTGAGAAATGGAATGTGAGCAATTGGCCGTTGATGGCCATCGCCGTCATCCGGCTTTCTTCCTCCGAGACCGTAATGAGAACGTTGCGGCCGGAGAAGCAAGCGTAGGTGATGACCTGAGATGATTGCTTCTGGCTGTTCGGAATCTGTCTGATTGCGATCATCCCGGTCGTGATGCTGCTGCTGCGAGCGCCGAAGGAGGGCACAGCACTCGAAGTGGGGCATTCAGACCTTTCGCCGCGCGGCACCTTTGGCCAGAGTCCCCAACTTGGCGCCGGACCGGAATGGAGACTGCCGGGAGTGCATCTTCGATCGGTTCGAGATGAGCATGTCCGTAATCAAGTGCCTGAAAAACTACTGGCGTGGCAGCCGGAATCGGCTATGGAGCACTACGCCAATACCGCAAGCTGCCTTCGACTCCTCGACACATGATTGACGCCTCGCACACCAAACGCTTCGCTCGGAAAATCTCGAGTTTCTGCCGTGTTCGCATCGACAAGATGTTTCCGCCGCTGGAGAGCGCCGCAATCAAGGCGTTTCTTCTCGATCTGATCGCGAGATCGGTGACACCGCCGCGCAAAATGCGAAGTTACGACTGGGACAAGATCGCGATTCGATGCGGTCTCAATGAAGATGCGGTGTTCAATGCGAGAACGGCGATCGAGCCGGCACTCGATGCGATTAGCCGCCATGTCAACGCGCTCGCTGTGCGGTCCGGAAATGATGTTTCGTCACGCAAGGAGGCGGCGCCTTCGCAGACTCGTCGTTACCCGGAGAAGCGGTCAGAAAGGGAGACCGTGCAGGGCAGCCGCATACGGCCTCCGTCAAAACATGAAGCGGAGATGGACCAGAAGAAGCGTGGCGCAGAGCCCCGCATTGTCGACGAGCTCCCCAAACCTCTATTTCAGCAATGGGTCGAACCGTCTTCGTTTTCGGACGCATTGGAACTTCACATGCGTCGCCATGGTGATAGTTATTGGCATCTTCATCGTGCGGTGATCCGGGACGATGAAAATCTAGACTCCTCGACAATTCGTCATTGGATGCGTGGATCGAAGGCGCCACGTAGCGCTGCGAGTATGGAGGTGCTGGCTCGTATCGAGCGCCGCTATCGTTTGCCAGCAGGCTATCTCAAAGCCAAGTTACCGCATCAGACGCGCTCCACCACCGGGCACATCCTTGACAGTGTCGGTGCGGCGGAGCGACGTCGGCTCGCATGGCATCTGCCGGACGACTTCAACACGCGCTCACGCGAAGCTCAGGAAGAGATTCTGGAATGGGTGCGGCGCGTGATCATCACCGGCTCAACAGACTACAGGCGTTTCCAAGCGGCAGCTATGAAACAACGCTACGCAATCCGCTTTCCTGCAATTGCCTACGGACAGCCCGATGCTGGCAACGAGAGGGTTAGGACGCGGCTAGAACAATCCGATGACGATAGTGCAGCGTTCGTCGACCCAGATCTCATGTCCGGCGTCACTGATGCTCCGCCCGTCCTTGCGGTGGAAATGGCCGAACTCATTCGCTTCAAGACGTCGACGCTTACCGCTTTCGGCCTACAACGCAACGGCGTTTGGGGTGAAGAGACAGCGTCGCAAAAGCTGGAGCATCTCGGGTTAATGTTCGGGGCCCTGGCGGCGCATCCTCAAGGGCCAGTGCGTGGTCGCGGTGTACCATCTCGACATTTGACGTTTGGTCTGCTCGTCTTCCCGTCGATTTGGGACTGGTATGTTCAATGGCGAGAGCGTCGACGGGGTTTTTACACCGCGTGGGAAGTGGATATGCTGCGCATATCGCTCGCTCTGACGCGCAATGAAACAGGTTGGCTACGACAAAATCCTCATCTTGCGTCTCGTGTGCATCCAATCGAAGGGCTTGTTACGAAGAACGATATCGAGCGCGCTCAAGGCGATTGGAACGACGCTTGCGATGTCTATTTCAAGCACGCCTCATCTCGCGCGAAAGAAATTCAACGTGTTGCGCGAATCCATCGCGATCCCTTCGAGCCGATCATGCCAGTGCTTGAAGCGGACAGCCCTGTCGGGCAGTATCGTAAGATCACCGAAGAAATTCTCCGGTTGATGCCCGATGAGCGTCTCTATCGCCGAGCAAAGGCGGAAGCCGTAAGGTCATTCTTGCTTTTGCGTTTCGGACTTCATCTTGGCTTGCGCCAGAAGAATCTTCGTCAACTTATGGTTTGCAGGCGGGGTCAGTCGCCTCGATCTGAACGCCAACTTGCGGATATGAGGCGAGGAGAGCTGCGTTGGAGTGAGCGCGATAACGGCTGGGAGGTGTTAATTCCAGCCGTCGCATTCAAGAACGCCAACTCATCGTTCTTCGGGAACAAGCCCTTTCGGTTGGTCCTGCCTAATCTCGGCTGCCTCTACGAACATATCGAGGGGTATATCGATCGGCATCGAGGGGTATTGCTCCGAGGAGCAGAAGATCCCGGTACGTTCTTTGTCAAGACGGTGAAAACAACTAGCAGAGACGCGTCGTACGATCAGAACACGTTCTATGAGGTTTGGCGCCTAACAATCCAGCGATACGGAATTTACAATCCCTACACGGGTCGCGGTGCAATTGCTGGTCTTCTACCCCATGGGCCGCATAACGTTCGCGATGTACTAGCAACGCATATTCTGAAACAGACAGGCTCATACGAACAGGCGAGCTACGCTATTCAGGACACACCCGAAATGGTGGCGCACCACTATGGTCGCTTCTTACCGCAGGATAAAGCTGCCCTCGCGGCTCGAATCCTGAACCAGGTGTGGGAACCGTCGTAGGCCGCCATCCGGCTCGAATATGGGTATGCTACTATGACGCGATCGGCAGTGGTCTCGATTGGCCGCGTGCCATCTGGCTCCCAGGGACTTCTGATGAATTCAAGCTTGAGCCGGGGTCGTGTCCCCGGGCGTGGTGTAGCTCGGTAGAGCAAAGCCGTCCGCCCGCGCGCTCCCCCATAGCGCTGTAGTGGGTGGACGGCTTTGCGGTGGTCACCGGCGATTGCCCGGTAGGGTCGGGTTGCTGACACCAACCTGATTCGAGGAACCACCGATGACCGACGAGATGATGAACCTTCGCGCGCTCGTGGAGAAGGCCCCGGACGCGGATCTTCTGCGCGAGATGATCGGCTTTGCAGCCCAGCGGTTGATGGAGATGGAAGTCGCCGGGCTGACCGGAGCGGCCTATGGCGAGAAGAGCTCCGAGCGTCTGGCGCAGCGCAACGGCTACCGTGACCGGATCTGGGAAACGCGTGCCGGCGCGGTCGAGTTGCGCATTCCCAAGCTGCGCAAGGGAAGCTACTTCCCGGGCTTCCTGGAGCCGCGCCGGATGGCCGAGAAGGCGCTGACCGCCGTGATCCAGGAAGCCTACGTGCAGGGCGTCTCGACCCGTTCGGTCGACGACCTCGTGCAGGCGATGGGGATGAGCGGCATCTCCAAGAGCCAGGTGAGCCGGCTCTGTGGCGAGATCGACGACAAGGTAAAGGCCTTTCTCGCCCGTCCGATCGAAGGCGACTGGCCGTATCTGTGGATCGACGCCACCTACGTGAAGGTGCGCCAGAATGGGCGCATCGTCTCGGTCGCGGTGATCGTCGCGATCGGCGTCAACAGCGACGGAAGGCGCGAGGTGCTGGGCATGGACGTCGGCCCGTCCGAGGCCGAGACGTTCTGGACCGCGTTCCTGCGCAAGCTCACACGCCGTGGACTGCGTGGCGTGAAGCTCGTGATCTCGGATGCTCACGAGGGCATCAAGGCCACCGTCGCCAAGGTGCTCAATGCCACCTGGCAGCGTTGTCGCGTTCACTTCATGCGCAACGCTCTCGCTCATGCCGGTAAGAGCGGGCGCCGCGTGGTCTCCGCCTTCATCGCCACGGCCTTTGCCCAGGACGACGCCGAGGCAGCCAAGGCGCAATGGCGCAAGGTCGCCGACCAGATCCGTCCCAACGTGCCCAAGCTCGCCGCCCTCATGGATGAGGCCGAGCCTGACGTGCTCGCCTATATGAGCTTCCCGGCACAGCACCGCGCCAAGCTGCACTCGACCAATCCAATCGAGAGGGTCAATGGCGAGATCAAGCGCCGCACCGAGGTCGTCGGCATCTTCCCAAACGAGGAAGCAATCGTCCGTCTCGTCGGTGCGATCCTGCTCGAGCAGAACGACGAGTGGGCCGTCCAGCGCGCCCGCTACATGACGCTGGAAACCATCGCGCCTTTGAGCGATGATCCCATTGCCGGCCTGCCCGCCGTGGCAGGCTGACGAGCTCGGCCCGCACCGGAATCGCCCGGTGATCCACCATGCCAGCTACACCACTCTATGGGACACGATCTGAGCCGGGATAAGCTGCCCGCAAGGTAATGCGGCCAGCGATTGTTTCTGTGATCGGTGCGAGGGCATGTCGATGCTCCGGCGACACTCGCCTCACTGATCAGGCCTTCCACTTTTGGCCGCAATAGTTCGCCGTTTTCCGCTACAATCCGGCGGCTTGCTGCGGGTGGCACAATGGGTAGCTGCCACGCACGTGCACGGAAACCATTGAAAAACAATGAGAATTGGCTTTACAGGCGCGGACACTCTCTCCGCCAGGCCGCTCCCACCCCCCCACACACATACCTGTCCTGGCCGGCACGTCACAATCCTTCCGTATTTGTTAAGGCCGCATCCGTACCTTTCCGGAGACAACCGGGGAGATGGTCATGGCTGGGACATGCGCGGGATGCGCTGACGGAATCGAGCTGCCGTTTGCGTTCAAGATGGCGTTTCAGCCGATCGTCGATGTCAACGCGCAGCGGATCTGGGGCTATGAGGCGCTGGTGCGCGGGCCGAATGGCGAGGGGGCGCACAGCGTGCTGTCGCAGCTGACCGAGGGGCAGCTTTATCGTTTCGACCAGTCGGCGCGCGTGCTGGCGATCGAGACCGCAGGCCGCCTGTTCACCGACCACGCCGCACGGCTGTCGATCAACTTCATGCCCAACGCGGTCTATGAGCCGCGCGCCTGCATCCAGAAATCGCTGGCGGCGGCGAAGCGCGCCAGCTTCCCGTCTGAGAACCTGATGTTCGAGTTCACCGAGAACGAGCGCATGACGAGCCCCGATCATGTCGAGCGCATCGTCAAGAGCTACAAGGAGCTCGGCTTCTGGACCGCGCTCGACGATTTCGGCGCCGGCTATGCCGGCCTCAATCTGCTGGCGCGGCTGCAGCCGAACCTGATCAAGATCGACATGGAGCTGTTGCGCGACATTGATCGCGATCACGCCAGGCAGGTGATCGTGTCCGGCGTCACGGCGATGGCGCGCCAGCTCGATATCGCCGTGCTGGCCGAGGGCGTCGAGAGCGCGGCCGAGTTCGCGGTGCTGCGCTCGGCCGGCATCAACCTGTTCCAGGGCTATTACTTCGCCAAGCCCGCGCTCATGGCGCTGCCCGAGGTGGCCTGGCTCGCCGAGCCCGCGCGCGATCTGGCGGTCGGCTGATCTCCTCAGACATCCTTCGCGCTGTCGCCCGCCGTCACCTCATACTCCGCACCCGTCACCATCGCCGCCGCGTCGGAGGCGAGGAATACTGCGGCCGGCGAGATATCGTCGGGCTGCAGCCAGCCGACCTTGAGCGCGACGGTCGGTGCGCGGGCGTCCCAGGCCTGCTGCGGCGTCGGGGTCGCCGGCGCCTCGCGGCCGGTCTCGCGGATCGCCTCGCTCAGCCTGGTATCGTAGCGGGTCAGCGCCGTGTCGACGAGGCCGGGGATCAGCGCATTGACCGTGATGTTGTGCTGTCCGAGCTCGAGCGCGGCCGACTTCATCAGTCCGAGAATGCCCCACTTCGATGCCGAGTAGCTCGCTGCGTCCCTGGTGCCGTGCTTGCCCTGCATCGAGGACAGCACGATGATGCGGCCGCTCTTGCGCGCCACCATCTTCGGCGCGAAGGCGCGGATGGTGTTGGCGGTGCCGTTGAGATTGTTGTCGATCACGTCGCGCCAGTCGGCGTCGTCCATCTCGAGCAGCGGCTTCCAGCGCTGGATCGCGGCATCGGCGACGACGATGTCGATCTTGCCATAGGTCTGTTCGACATGCTCGGCGGCGGCGCGCAGCGCGGCGATATCGCGGATATCGGCGCGGATGCTCTCGCCACGCCGGCCATAGGACATGATCTGGCGCACCGTCTCGGCGAGATCCTCAGGCGTCGCGGGGGCCGCGTTCGATGCGGTCGAGACCGGTCCCGCGATATCCAGCGCGACGACGTCGGCGCCGTTGGCCGCCATCTCCACCGCGATCGACCGCCCGATGCCACGCGCTGCGCCGGTGACGATTGCGACCTTGCCGGCGAGGGACGAGCCGCGTCCGGGACGGATCGGTCCTGCGCTCTTCTCCGGCGGCGGCTCCGGCACCGGCTGGCCGTGCAACTCGCGCGACCCGGTGTCGGAGCGGCCGCCTTGATGTCCCCCAGGGCCGCTTTGCGCCGAGGCTTGGTTGAGCATTGCGAAGGCCGTGGCGGCGGCGGTGCCCTTCAGGAGGCCGCGGCGAAAGATGTTGTAGGCAGGCATGGCGTGGCTCCCAGGGGACGGTAGCCACCAACATGGGGCGACAAAAGCTGTTCCTGCTGCGCGCCAGAGTTCCCCCGAGAGTCGAGTAATTAAAGCAAACGGCCCGGGCCTTTAATTAGCGGCAACGGCAATTAAAGGTTGGAAAGACCTCGAGCTGAGCACGACGGGCGGCTCGGAGCGGCTGGTGTCACACTTGAGGTCTTCTAAGAAGAAGCTGGCACCAGGCCAGCTCCGATGTCACGCAGCCTGTCTAGAATGCGGTCCTGATTTGGAGCGGAGTTGGCTCAGGTGATCGCGGAGCGGAATGTCCGGACGGCTCTCATGGTGCTGGCGATCACCCAGCTAATCGGCTGGGGCATGCTGGGCCTGCCGGCCGTACTCAGCCGTGCCATGGCTGCGGATTTGGACATGACGCTGGCGGCGATCTTCGCCGGCTCTTCCGTGCTCTATGTCGCGATGGGCGTATGCTCGCCGCTGCTGGCGCAGCCGTTCGTCCGCTATGGCGGCCGACGGGTGATGGTCGCCGGCACGCTGCTGAGTGCGCCCGGCTTGGTGCTGCTGTCGGCCGCGCAGGGGCCGGTCTCCTATTACGCCGCATGGCTTCTCCTCGGTGTCGCCGGCAGCGCAACGCTCTCGACCGCCGCTTATGTGGTGCTGAACGAAATCGCCGGCCCGCGTGCCCGCCAGGCGATCGGCGGCCTGATGCTGGTGACCGGCCTGTCGAGCAGCATCTTTTGGCCGGTCAGCTCGGCCATCGCTGCCTATGTCGGCTGGCGCGGCACCTGTCTCGCCTATGCCGGTCTGCTGCTGCTGGTCTCGCTGCCGCTTCTCGTCCTCGCCCTGCCGGCGCGCCCGGCCGATCGGCAAACGTCCGCATCCGACACCGCCGCGATCGCTCATCCGGCGCCGGCACGCAGCACGTTCTATCTGCTGGTGGCGGCGATCGGCCTCAATGCCTTCGTCTCGATGGGGCTGAGCGCCGTGCTGATCGAGTTGCTGAAGGCCGAGGGCCTTTCGCCTACGGAGGCGATCGGCTTCGGCTCGATGCTCGGCGTGGTCCAGATCAGCGCCCGCGCGCTCGATTTTCTCGGCGGGGGCCGCTGGGACGGCCTCACCACCGCCCTCACGGCGGGTCTCGCGCTGCCGCTGTCGATGCTGCTTCTGATGCTGGCCGGCGGCTCCCATGCCGTGGTGGCGGTCTTCATCCTGGTCTACGGATTGGGCAGCGGCGCGTTGGCGGTGGCCCGCGCGACCATGCCGCTGGTTTTCTACGACAGGGCGGCTTTCGCCAAGGCCTCGGCGCAGATCGCGCTGCCGCTCAACCTGTTGTCCGCCGTGTCGGCGCCGATTTTGGCCGCGCTTCTCACCAGCTACGGCAGCAACGCCCTGCTGGCCCTCATCCTAGTGTTCTCGTCGGCGGCGTTCCTCATGCTGCTGCTCTTGCGCCGGCGGCGGCCGGTGCATGCGATGGCGGCCGCATAGGCTCCAGCACCCCATCCCCGGCAGGGGGCAATTCCGAAACAGCGGGGCTGGGGCGGCGCGAATGCATTAAAAGCATCGTCGCGCTCTGCCTCGTGCCCGGCGCTCCCTCCCTGCAATACCCATATCCGCCGCATGCCCCCCGTCATCGCCGATCCCTCCATCCTGCGCGTTCTGATCGTGCTGGCCGTCACCCAGCTGATCGCCTGGGGCACGCTCAGCCTGCCGGCGGTGATCGGCCGGGCGATGGCGGCGGACCTGGAGATGGACCTCACGGCGATCTTCGCCAGCACGACCGTGCTGTACATGTCGATGGGGCTGTGCTCGCCGCTCTTGGCGCGGCCGTTCATCAAGCAGGGCGGCCGCCGCGTCATGATCGCGGGGACGGTGCTGGCGGCGCCCGGCTACGTGCTGCTGTCGGTCGCGCAGGGGCCGCTGACCTATTACGCGGCCTGGCTGCTGCTCGGCATCGCCGGCAGCGCCACGCTCTCGACCGCCTCCTACATCGTGCTCAACGAGATCGCCGGGCGGCGCGCGGGCCGGGCGATCGGCGCGCTGATGCTGGTGACGGGATTGTCGAGCAGCATCTTCTGGCCGGTGACGTCGGCGCTGTCGGCGCATATCGGCTGGCGCAGCACCTGCCTCGTCTATGCCGGCCTCTTGATCCTGGTGTCGCTGCCGCTGTTCGTGTTCCTGCTGCCGCGCCGGGTCCACGATCATCTGCCGGCTGACTCGGGCGCGGCCGCGCGCGCGCCTGCCGTCACGCCGGCGCGCAGCACCTTCTATCTGCTGGTCGGCGCCTCCGGCCTCAACGCCTTCGTCGCCTTCGGCATGGGCGCCGTGCTGATCGAGCTCCTGAAGGCCGAGGGCCTTTCGCCGGCGGAGGCGATCGCCTTCGGCTCGATGCTGGGCGTGATCCAGATCAGCGCCCGCGCGATCGACTTCCTCGGCGGCGGCCGTTGGGACGGCATCACCACCGCGATTGTCGCCGGGCTGGCGCTGCCGGCCGCTATGCTGCTGTTGATGCTGAGCCACGGCTCGCATGTCGCCATCGCGATGTTCATGCTGGTCTACGGCCTCGGTACCGGCGCGCTCGCGGTGGCGCGCGCGACCATGCCGCTGGTGTTCTATGACAAGGCGGCGTTCGCCAAGGCCTCGGCGCAGATCGGCCTGCCGATGAACGTGCTGTCGGCGGTGTCGGCGCCGATCCTGGTCGAGCTCCTGACCCGCTACGGCAGCAATGCGCCGCTGGCGCTGAGCCTGGTGTGCTCCTGCGCCGCGGTGGCGATGCTGCTGCTGTTGCGGCAGCGCCGGCCTGCGCAGGTGACGGCGTCATCTTAACGCCGCTGAGTCGCCCGCCGCGCAGGGCGCGCATACGACCGGCGAGCGCTGATGCGCGCCGTCGCCCTGCGCCGGACAACGAAGTTTGCAAGCGGCGTCAAGGGCATCGGCACATCCGCACGGGGCAGCGCAAACTTTCCGCTTTCGTTTTATCGGAATTTGTGGTTGATTGTCCCGGTCCGGCTTCATCGACGAGGGGCGCTGCGCATCGTCAGGAGCGTTGAGGCAGGATGCGATGGACGGGCAGGCGCCGACTGACGAGCGGCGCCGGCACGGACGGTCAAGTCGCATGGTCCTGGCATCCCGAAGCTGATGTCTGCGCAACGTGCGTTCCGCGCGGTGCTGCAAACGGGGGCAAGAACGCCGGTCCCCGGGGAGAGTGCGAAGCAGCCGTAACACCATCGCGCAGGGAAGGCCGGGTCGCGCTGGCTGAACCTGTGGTTCCTGCCCCGTGCATTCCTTTTCGCACGGGGGCCGCAGGAATCAGCCGAGGCCTGGTCTTCCCTGCGCCCTCGATGAGATGAGGGCTTCGTTGCACAAAGCTTGGGCGCTCTGCGCGTCGCAAGATCCTGGATCCGTGGGACAAGCGTCGGACGGGGCCTGCCGCCGCGAGGGTCTTGCAGGTTAGCTTCCGAGACGAACGAGAGAGCATCAGGTGGTTGCGTTCGTGATTCGGTTCGCGCAATGGGATTAGTCTCTGCTGCTAAAGACTAATTAGTTCATCGGCGCGCAGGCGCACGGATAGCAAACCATTAATGTGAGCTTGGTATCGTGCATACAGCCCATGCAACGAGAACCGGAAAATGCGACACCTGACCGTCTATCAGCGTCTCGCGGCGATCATTGCCGTGATGTCGATCGCTCTGTTCGCCGTCTCCGCCATGCAGATCCTGATGCTGCGTGGAACCGTCATCGAGGAGCGGCAGACCATGGTCCGCAACCTCGTGGACTCCGCCGTCAAGATTCTGAGCTATTATGACGCCGCGGCCGCCGCTGGAAAAGTCCCGGCGGATCAGGCGCGTCAGCAGGCCTTCGCCGCGATCGGCGCGATGCGCTGGGGGGCCTATAACGACTATCTCGGCATCTATGGCACCGGTTCGTCCGACGCGGGCGTCACCTATGTCCATGCCAACCCGAAATACATCAACGTCAATCGCTGGGACTACCAGGATTCGACCAAGAAATATCTGATCCAGGACATCGTGCGCGCGGCGCGTGCCGGCGGCGGCTTCGTCGAGTATCAGGTGCCGCGGGCCGGCGGAAAGGAAGAGCTGCCCAAGATGTCCTATGTCGGCGCCTATGGCAGCGGCGACAAGATGCTGGCGATCCAGGCCGGCGCCTATGTCGACGACATCGATGCAGTCGTCTATCAACGCGCGCTGTGGGCCGGCCTCGGCGCCCTTGCCGGGCTGCTGATCGCCGCGATCACGGCCTTCTGGCTCGGACGCAGCGTCGTCGTTCCGCTCGATCAGACCTGCGCCGTGATGGACGAGCTGACCAAGGGCCATCTCGGCTTCGAGGTGCCGTTCACCGATCGGCGCAACGAGATCGGCCGCATGGCGCGCAGCCTGCAGATCCTCAAGGACCATCTCGCCGAGAGCGAGCGCATCAGGGCCGAGCAGGAGCAGGCCAAGCAGCAGTCCGCCGAGGAGCGGCGGGCGGTGCTGGTGCGGATCGCCGACGAGTTCGAACGCTCGATCGGCGGCGTGATCCAGACCACGGCGAGCGCCGCCGGCGAGCTGCAGACCTCGGCGCAATCGATGTCGAGCATCGTCTCCGGCACGTCAGACCAGAGCGCGAAGGTCGCCGCGGCCGCCGAGCAGACCGCCAAGAACGTGCAGACCGTGTCGGCCTCGGCCGAGCAACTGTCGTCGTCGATCCAGGAGATCGCCAAGCAGGTCACGCAGTCGTCGTCGATCGCGCAGAACGCGGTGGAGCAGGCGACCCGGACCGAATCCATGGTCACGCGGCTGGTGCACGCCTCGCAGAAGATCGGCGAGGTGATGGCGCTGATCCAGACCATCGCCGGCCAGACCAATCTGCTGGCGCTGAACGCCACCATCGAATCGGCGCGAGCGGGCGAAGCGGGCAAGGGCTTCGCGGTCGTCGCCAATGAGGTCAAGGCGCTGTCGGCGCAGACCGCCAAGGCGACCGAGGAGATCACCAGCCAGATCGAGGCGATCCGCGACGCGACCACCTCGACCGTCACCGCGATCCGCGAGATCGGCACCACGATCGGCCAGATGAACGAGATCACCGAGACCATCGCCGCGGCGGTCGAGGAGCAGGGCGTGGCCACCAAGGAGATCGCCCGCAGCGTGCAGCAGGCGGCGCAGGGCACGCAGGGCGTCATGCAGCACATCGTCGGCGTGCGCGAGGCCTCGGGGCAGGTCGGCGCGGCGGCGGCGCAGGTCTTGAGTGCGGCGGCCCAGCTCGGCAGCCAGTCGGATCAGCTGAAGAGCCAGACCGGACGCTTCCTCGGCAACGTCCGCGCGGCCTGATGAGACAGCGGATGGTGAAGGCTCACCCTCCGCTCATCTCCACGAGCCGATCGAGTAGCGCCGCCTGCGCCGAATTGATGCGGGCACGCGCCTCGGTCAGATCGAACCACGCAGCGCGGTCGACCTCGGGAAAGCGCTGGATGCGGCCGCTGCGCGGCGGCCATTCGAGCTCGAAGGTGTTGCTGACGATGGCGTCGGCATCGAGATCGGTCTCGGCGGCAAAGGCCTCGACCACCTTGCCGCCGCGCTGCTTGATCTCGCCGAGCGGGATCAGCGGCGCGATCAGTACGGTCCCGAGCTCCTCGGCGAATTCGCGCCGCGCGACCGCCTCGGCGCTCTCACCAGTGCCGAACTCGCCCTTCGGGATCGACCACGCGCCGGCATCCTTGTTGCGCCAGAATGGTCCGCCCGGATGCACCAGCAGCACCTCGAGCGTGCCGCCACGACGGCGGAAGGCGAGCACGCCCGCGCTGCGCGCTGGCATGCTCTCACGCCTCGCCGGTGCGCTGGATGAGGTCGCGCTCCCAGCCGAACACCGAGCGGCCGTCGAGCTCGGGCGAGGCGGCGCGCTCGGTGGCGATGAAGGCATCGAGCGAGGGACCGGTGGCGGAGCGCTCCAACCGCCGCGCCTGATCGTCGAGCCGCTTCAGCGCCGCCATCGCCTCGTCGCGGCCGAGCTTGGCGTTGCCGACCGCCGACTTCAGCACGCGGATGGTGTCGTCATAGACCTTGATCGGCACGGGATAGGGATGCCGATCCTTGCCGCCATGCGCCAGCGAGAACCGCGCGGGATCGGTGAAGCGATACGGCGCGCCATGCACGACCTCGGCGACCATCGCGAGCGAGCGCACCGTGCGGGCGCCGACGCCCGGCGTGAGCAGCAATTCGGGGAAATCGACCGGCCCGCGCTCGGCGGCGGCCGCCAGCGTGCCGTGCAGCCGCCGGGCGAACACGTCCTTCGGCCTGACGTCGTGATGGTCCGGCATGACGAGATGCGGCAGCATCGCTTGCGCGTGCATCGGCGCAGGCGTGCTCAGCCGCTCGAACTCGGTGACGACACGGTCGGGGCCGAGTTCGGTGAGGAGCTCGAGCTGCGCGTTGCGCGACGGCGCCGCGCGCTTGTCGGTGAGATTGACGATCTCGCCCTGCGCCGGGCCATCGATCGCGCTATGCGGCGCGTCGACGAAGTCGGCAATGTCGGGCGAGTGCCAGTGGTAGCGGCGGGCCTGGCGCGCCTCGCCATTCATGCCCTGCTGCACGACGGTCCATTTGCCGTCGGCGGTGACGAAGAAGCCATGCAGATAGAGGTCGAAGCCGTCCTGCACGGCGGCGCTGTCGACCTTGGCGACCAGCTTGCTGGTGCGCACCAATCCCTCGCCGTCGAGACCGAGCCGGTCGCTGAGCAGACGCAGCTCGTCGGGCGTCTTGCGCGAATGCTCGCCGCGGCCGCCACAGACATAGATGCCGAGCTCAGCCGAGAGCGGCTTCAGTCCGCGCTTCAGGGCGCCGATCACGCTGGTGGTGATGCCCGAGGAATGCCAGTCCATCCCCATCACGGCGCCGAACGACTGGAACCAGAACGGATGCGACAGCCGCGCCAGGAATTCGTCGCGGCCGTAATGATGCACGATCGCCTGCGTGATGATCGCGCCGAGCGCGGACATGCGCAGGCCCAGCCAGGCCGGTACGCGCCCGGAATGGAGCGGGAGATCGGCGCTGCCGGTGCGACGGGCCATGGAATCCTTGCGCTGGGGAACTGCCGCGCCAATGTATCAGACGGCGTGCAGCGGTGGATCACAAAGTTTGACCGCAGGCGCATTGCCGCGGAGCACGACACCGGATGACCAACGCGCAGCCTGCCGAAACGGTCTTCTCACCTGCTTATGCCGAGGACGATGTCGCAATCGCCGACCGCCTGCTGCGCGCCCAGGACGGCGCCGACCTACCTGCCGTCAAGGCCACCGCGCGGCGGCTGATCGAGGGCCTCCGCGCCAAGGCCTCGCGCTTCGGCGGCATCGACGACTTCCTGCAGGAATATTCGCTGTCCACCAATGAGGGCCTCGCCCTGATGGTCCTCGCCGAGGCGCTGCTGCGGGTGCCCGGCGACGACACCGCCGATCGGCTGATCGAGGACAAGCTCGGCCGCAGCGACTTCCTGCATCACGAGGTCAAGTCGCACACGCCTCTGGTCACCGCCTCCGCCTGGGCGCTCGGCCTCGCCGCGCGCGTGATCGCACCGGGCGAGACGCCGGAGAGCGTGGTCGCCGGCCTCGCGCGCCGCCTGGGATTGCCGACGGTGCGCACCGCCGCGCGGCAGGCGATGAAGCTGCTCGGCAGCCATTTCGTGCTCGGCGAGACCATCGCCCAGGCGCTCGACCGCGCCAATTCCGGCACCGGCCGGCTGTTCCGCTACTCCTTCGACATGCTGGGCGAAGGCGCCCGCACCGCCAATGATGCCGCGCGCTACCGGCAGTCCTATGCGGCGGCGATCGCTGCGATCGGGCGTGCCGCCGGCAACGCGGCGTTGCTGGAGCGTCCGGGCATCTCGGTCAAGCTGTCGGCGTTGCATCCGCGCTACGAGGAGATCAGCCGCGACCGCGTGCTGCGCGAGCTGGTGCCGGTGGTCATCGATCTCGCGAGGCAGGCCAAGTCGTACGACCTGAACTTCACCGTCGATGCCGAGGAGGCCGATCGGCTCGATCTATCAATGGCCGTGATCGCGCGCGTCGTGGCTGATCCTGCTCTCGCAGGTTGGGAGGGCTTCGGTCTTGCGATCCAGGCCTATCAGAAGCGCGCGGAGAAGGTCATCGCCTTCATCGCGGATCTTGCAGCAAAGCATGATCGCCGCTTCATGGTCCGGCTGGTCAAGGGCGCCTATTGGGACACCGAGATCAAGCGCGCGCAGGAGCGCGGGCTCGACGACTATCCGGTGTTCACGCGCAAGGCGATGACCGACCTGAACTACCTCGCCTGCGCGCGCCAGCTACTGGCGCAGCGCAGCCGCATCTTCCCGCAATTCGCGACCCACAACGCGCTGACGGTCGCCCACATCGTGCATGAGGCCCGCGGCAGCGGCGGCTACGAGTTCCAGCGTCTGCACGGCATGGGCGACCCGCTGTATGCGAGCTTGCGCGAGCTGCATCCCGACATCGCCTGCCGGACCTATGCGCCGGTCGGGCAGCATCGTGATCTCCTGGCCTATCTCGTCCGCCGCCTGCTCGAGAACGGCGCGAACTCGTCGTTCGTGTCGGTCGCGGCTGATCCCAATATCCCGGTCGAGCAATTGGTGACGAGCGAGGCCGAGATCGTCGGCAAGCCGGAAGCCGCGCGTCATCCGCACATCGTGCGGCCGCGCGATCTCTACGGCCCGACGCGTCGCAACTCGCAGGGCATCGAGCTCGGGCATCACGCCTCGCTGAATGCCTTGCGCGCCGAGATCGCGGGAGCTGGCGCCGCTCCGGCCGCGGCCTCGCCCATCATTGACGGCGTCGCCCGAGACGGCACGTCGCGCCAGCTCACGAGCCCGTTCAATCCGGGCGTGATCGCCGGCACAGTGATCGAAGCCGATGCGGCGGTGGTCGAACGCGCGGTTGCGGCGGCGGTCGGAGGCTTGACGTCCTGGGGCATGACCACCGCCGCACAACGCGCCAAGGCGTTGCGGCGCGCGGCTGACATGATCGAGCAGCGCCGAGCGCGTCTCATTCATCTTCTGGCCATCGAGGCCGGCAAGACCCTCGACGATGCCATCGCCGAGATCCGCGAGGCCGTGGACTTCTGCCGCTACTACGCCGCCGAAGGCGAAGCCCTGTTCGGTGTCGAGCTCGGCCTGCCCGGGCCGACTGGCGAGTCGAATGCCTTGCGGCTGCGGCCGCGAGGCGTCTTCGTCGCGATCTCACCTTGGAATTTCCCGTTTGCCATCTTCATCGGGCAGATCGCGGCGGCGTTGATGGCCGGCAATGCCGTCGTCGCCAAGCCTGCTGAGCAGACGCCGCTAATTGCAGCCGAAACGGTGCGGCTGCTGCATGAGGCAGGCATCGCAGCCTCGGCGCTGCAGCTCGTTCCAGGCGATGGCGCCATCGGCGCTCGCTTAGTCGATCACCCGGCGATCGCTGGTGTCGTCTTCACCGGCTCCTATGACACCGCGCGTGCGATCAACATCGCGCTCGCGAACCGGAAGGGGCCGATCCTGCCGCTGATCGCCGAGACCGGCGGCATCAATGCGATGCTGGTCGATTCGACGGCGCTGGCTGAGCAGGTCACCGACGACGTCGTGACCTCGGCGTTCCGCTCGGCCGGCCAGCGCTGCTCGGCGCTGCGTCTGTTGTGCGTGCAGGATGATGTCGCCGACGACATCATTGCGATGATTGCGGGCGCGGCGCGTGAGCTGCGGATCGGCGATCCCCGCGATGTGTCGACCCATATCGGCCCGGTGATCGACGCGGAGGCCAAGGCGCGGCTCGATCAGCACATCGCGCGCATGAAGATGAGCGCTCGCGTGCACTACGCAGGATCTTCGCCGGACACCGGCTGCTTCGTGGCGCCGCATGTGTTCGAGCTGCTGCGGCCTGAGGAGTTGGAGCAGGAGGTGTTTGGCCCCGTCCTGCATGTGGTGCGCTATCGCGGCGAGGATCTCGAGCGCACGCTGCGGGCGATCGCCGCCTCCGGGTATGGCCTGACCTTCGGCCTGCATTCGCGCATCAGCCAGCTCGCCGATCGCGTTGGTCAGCTGCCGATCGGCAACATCTACGTCAACCGCAACATGATCGGCGCCGTCGTCGGCGTGCAGCCGTTCGGCGGCTGCGGGCTGTCAGGCACGGGGCCAAAGGCCGGCGGGCCGCATTATCTCGCACGCTTCGCGACCGAGCAGACGCTGACGATCAACACCGCAGCTGCGGGCGGCAATGCCGCGCTGGCCTCGCTGGGCGAGAAAGGATGATCCGCTATGGCATTAGCCGTCGGCGAGATAGCCGATCCAGTTCCTGAACAGGAGCTTGGCCGCGTGGCCGGCCGCGAGATCCTGGCGCAGCGTGAGGCCGGGCAGCTCGGCCGCCAAGGTCGGATCGCGCCGCGCCTTGGCGCGCAGCTCGAACGCGTTCAGCACCGCCTCGGTCTCGGCGCTGAAATAGGATTTCGGCAGCCGCGGATAGTCGTCGCGCTGCCCGGCGAGATACCGCGCGATGTCGCGCATGTATTCACGCTGCAGCGACAGCGCGTCATATTCGGGATGGCCCTGGAAGAACACGAAGCGGCTCGGCATCTCCCGCGCAAAGATGTCGACGCCGATCTCGGCCGACCGGGTCAGGATGTCGTAGCCGCGCTCCGCCAGCAGCGGCTCGTTGACGGCGTTGAGGCGCGAGTGCGGCACCTGCAGCGGGGTGTCGATGCCGCGGGTCAGCCAGTCGTCCCGCACCTTCACACAGTCGAAAACGCCGGAGCATTTGTGAGCCAGCCGCTGCCGCTCGACGTTGTCGAGATGCAGCACCGCGGCATGCGCGGCGAGACAGGACCAGATCGTCGTCTTCGTGTTCGTCTTGGCCCAGTCGATGATGGCGGTGAGGTCCGGCCAGTAAGGCTCGTCGCGCAGCCGCGCTGCGATCGGCTCGGCTCCAGTGACGATCAGTCCGTCGATATCGAGGCCATCGAGCCGGTCGATGTCGGTGTAGGTCTGGGCGACGTGGCTGCTGGCCACAGGCGAGCGTGCGATCGACGGCAGCGAGAAGCAGTGCAGGCGGATGCGGACGTGCCACGGCGCCGATTGCTGCAGCAGCCGCGCGATCTGGACGTCGGTTGCCTTCAGGGCGCTGTCCGGCATGTTATTGACGAGGCCGATCGTGAGCTCGATCGGATCACGCACGCGACGCTCGCCGCCGGTGGGCGCGAGGGCAGGGCTCGTGATCCTGCGATCTCTGTCGAACAGCAGGGTCATCGGCTGGGCGCTCTATTCCGCGGCATCCAGCTGACGCGGACAGGCCTGCGCCAGCGCCTGGTCGAGATCCTCGATGATGTCGGCGATGTGCTCGATGCCGATCGACAGCCGGATCGCCTCGGGCAGCACGCCGGCCTTGCGCTGATCATCGGGCGGCATCTGCCGGTGCGTGGTCGAAGCCGGATGGCAGGCCAGAGACTTCGCATCGCCGATATTGACCAGCCGCGTGATCAGCTTGAGCGCGTCGTAGAACGCCTTGCCGGCCTCCATGCCGCCCTTGATGCCGAAGGTGAACAGCGAGGAGGCGCGGCCGTCGAGATATTTCTGCACCAGCGGGTAGTACGGGCTTTCCGGGAAGCCGGCGTAGTTGACCCAGGCGACGCGCGGATCGTTGCGCAGGAAGTCCGCGACCTTGCGCGCATTCTCGACGTGACGCTCCATGCGCAGCGCCACGGTCTCGATACCCTGCAACAGCAGGAAGGCGTTGAACGGCGACAGCACCGCGCCCATCGTGCGTTGATAGACGCTGCGCGCGCGCTGGATGTAGGCGCTGCGGCCGAAATGGTCGGTGTAGACCATGCCGTGATAGGACGTGTCCGGCTGGCTGAAGGCCGGGAAGCGGTCGGCGTGGTCCTTCCAGGGGAAGTTGCCGCTATCGACCAGCATGCCGCCCAGCGTCGTGCCGTGGCCGCCGAGGAATTTGGTCAGCGAATGCACCGCGATGTCGGCGCCGTAGTCGAACGGCCGCAGCAGGATGGGCGTCGCGACCGTGTTGTCGACGATCAGCGGCACGCCGTTGCGGTGCGCGACCTTGGCCAGCGCCTCGATGTCGCAGACATTGCCGGCGGGGTTGCCGATCGTCTCGGCGAACACCGCCTTGGTGTTCTCGTCGATGAGACGCTCGATCGCGTCGGGCTGATCGCTTTCGGCAAAGCGTCCGGTGATGCCCTGCCGCGGCAGGATGTGGCCGAGCAGCGTGTGCGTCGTGCCGTAGAGCTGCGGCACCGAGACGATGTTGCCGCCGCCATCGGCGAGATTGACGAAGGCGAAATGCAGCGCGGCCTGGCCGGTGCCGACCGCGAGCGCGCCGACGCCGCCTTCGAGCTCGGCGACGCGCTTCTCCAGCACGGCTGTCGTCGGGTTGGAGATTCGGCTGTAGCGGTAGCCCTCGACTTCAAGGTTGAACAGGGCGGCGCCGTGATCGGCGCTGTCGAAGGCGTAGGCGGCTGTCTGATAGATCGGAACCGCAACCGCTTTGGTCGTGCCCTCGGGCTCGTAGCCGGCGTGGGTTGCAATCGTCTCGTTGCGCATCGGCGATCTCCATGCCGCTTCGATCAACGAAGCGAGCTGCACGTCATCCGCGAGTACCGACGTTGTAGGAGCGCAGGCGTAAAGCGGTCCATAATTCGCGACAAGAACGACGAAATAACCCTAACGATGTCTCATCGAGAAACTTCGAGTTAACTGGGAGCCGGAGCGTGCAGCAAAGACCGGAGTTGATGCCCGATCAGCTCGAGCGCCGGCCTCGCCTGCGGCAGCAGCGCGCCGAGCGCGTGGAAATTGTGAATCATGCCCTCGTGGCAGACATGCGCGACGCTGACGCCGGCGTCCGCGAGCCTCACGGCGTAGGCGTTGCCCTCGTCGCGCATCGGATCGAATTCGGCGGTATGGATGACGGCGGGGGGCAATCCGATGAGGACGGGATTACTCAACGGCGAAACGACCGGCTCATCGAGAGGGATATCCGGCGCCAGGTAGTCGGCGAGGTCAGCCTCCCATGTGGCCTTGTCGAGCAGGTAGCCGGTCCCGAACAATCCGCGCGATGGCCAAGGTTCCGAGGAATCCAGCACCGGGCAGATCAGGCATTGCGCGGCAATCCTGGGGCCGCCGACGCTGGCCGCGTACTGGCAGAGAAAGGCCGCGAGCGTGGCGCCTGCGGAATCGCCTCCGATCACGACTCTGTTGCTGTCGACGCCGAGCAGAGCGCCGTGACGGACGACGAACTCCACCGCGGCAAGCGCATCATCGACCGCTGCGGGGAACTTATGCTCCGGCGCGAGACGATAGTCGAAGGAGAGCAGTCGGCATCCCGAGGCCACAGCAAGGGCCGCGGCGACTTTGTCATGAGTCTCGATACTGCCCGCTACGAGTCCACCGCCATGAAAATACACGAAGCCTGGAAGCAGTGCACCGTCATCGTACTGGGCGAGTTCGCCGGCCGGCGCAGGCGTATACATCCGGTAGTGCAGGGCCCCTGCCGGACCATAGCAGCGCCCATCTGTCGTCGTAACCGGACCGACATCGTTGCGCGAGAACTGCATGAGTTTCGCGAGCGACTGCCGGCGCTGTTCGGGACTCGGACGCTCGCGCTCTGCCGGCGCAGCAGCGGCCAGCATCGAAAGCAGGCGCTGGGCGCGAGGGTCGAGCGGCATGCGGGTTCCAGGTTAACCAAGGTGGCGGGCAGTATGCCAGCGAAGCGTGAATCGATCATGAGCGGCGGGGCGGCAAGCAGATCCTTAAAATCTCCACGCCAGAACGGCAGGATCGATCTCTGTTGAACGGGAGCGCCGTCATGACCCATATCGTCAAGCCTGTCAGCTACTCGCAGACCTGGACGTTCTTCGATGGCGACTGGCGCGAGGGCAATGCGCCGATCATGGGCGTGCGAACCCATGCGACCTGGCTGGCATCGACCGTGTTCGATGGCGCGCGGGCCTTCGAGGGCGTCACGCCGGACCTCGATCGCCACTGCGCGCGGGTCAATCAGTCGGCCGTCAATTTCCGGCTCAAGCCGGTCGTCGATGTGGAGACCTGGATGGGACTGGCGCGCGAAGGCATCGCGCGCTTCGGTGCCAATGCGGAGCTCTACATCCGCCCGATGTATTGGGCGCAGCATGGCGCCGGCGGTGGCGTGCTGTTCGACCCCGAGACCACCAACTGGTGCCTGTGCATCTACGAAGCACCGATGCCGCAGCCGACCGGCAATGCGATCACGCTGTCCCCGTTCCGGCGGCCGACCGCCGAATGCGCGCCGGTCGACGCCAAGGCCGCCTGCCTCTATCCGAACAATTCGCGGGCGCTGATCGAGGCAGCCTCGCGCGGCTTCAACAACTGCCTGATGCTCGACATGCTCGGCAATGTCGCGGAGTTTGGCAACGCTAACGTGTTCATGGTCAAGGACGGCGTCGTCTTCACGTCGGTGCCGAACGGCACCTTCCTCAACGGCATCACCCGCCAGCGTGTGATCGAGCTGCTGCGCGGTGACGGTGTCAGCGTGGTCGAGACGACGCTGCGCTACGAGGACTTTCTGAAGGCCGACGAGATCTTCTCATCCGGCAATTTCGCCAAGGTCGCCCCTGTCATCCGCATCGACGACAGGACGCTGCCGATCGGCCCGGTGTTCAACCGGGCGCGGAGATTGTATTGGGACCATGCGCATTCCGTCAGAGCCGCCGCCTAGGTCAGGCGCCATAGAGCGGAAGCTCGGTGTCACTGAGATCGCCGAGCCGCGGCGGTTGCGGCCCCTTGATGTACTTGCGTCCGCGGCGCTCGGTATAGACGCCGATGAGACCGGCCACCGGTCCGTTGGCATCGATCATGACCGATACATAGCCGCGAGGCAGCAGATAGCGGCCGACCGCGCCGGCGTAGGCGATGTAATCCGATATGTTGCGACAATAGACCAGCTGCATCGCAGGCAATGCAAAACGCCCCTGCCGGATGCGGACCTGCTGGAAGACGAGCGGAATTGCAGCGGATTTGGACCTGACCACGACGCTCAGGCAGCCGTACTGCGCGTGGCGGATCAGGAGGTCGGCCTCGTCGGACGGAATTCCATACGGAGGCGGTGCACCCTCTGTCATCGGCTCGATGCGAGCGCCTATGCCCGCGAACGAAAACGCCGGCATGGAGAAGAACAGGCCCTTGCAATAGGCGCGAAAGCCCTGCGCTTCGATGATCGGCCAGGTCTGGCGCGCGGCGCTGATGTTGACGTAGGTCACCTCGGGCAGACGCTGCGCGATTCGGGTGAGCATGGTCGCGTAGTTGCGGAACCCCGGCTCGACATACCAGCTCGAAAGATTGCACCAGATCTGCGGCTTCGACGCGGTGCCGCGATCGCGATAGATCAGCAGCAGCACGCCGACGGCACGGCCGTCATGCTCGAGCAGATAGCCGTAGCGAGGATAGCCGTCGGGCGCCGCGCGTGTCGCCTGCCGGCGCAGGCCATCGGACCAGTAACGCCGCGTTCGCTGGGGAAAGCCGCGCGCCAGCAGATCGGCGACCGCGTCCAGATCGGAGTCTCCGATCTCGCGGCACCGGATCAGCGGCTTGAGCGCGGTCATGAGCTGTCCTGCGGAGCTCCCGGTCGGTCAGCCGACGACGTCCGGCTGGCGCTCCAATCGCAGCGCCTCGCGCACGCGCGACGGCCAGCTTGCGAGATCGATGCCGTGGGTGTGGAATAGCGCGACGGCGAGGCGATCCATGCCGAAGGCGACGCAGCCGGTGTGGGCGGGTGCACCATCGGCGTCGGCGATGCCCCAGGTCGTGCCGAAATGCTCGCGGTGATAGTTGAAGCTCATGCACGCCGTCGGCTGCTCCTCGGAGCGCAACGGCACCAGCAACTCGAACTTCAGCGACTGCTGCTTCTGGCTGACCGCCTTCATCTGGCCGACGCGGCCGAAGAACGGGTCGCTGGCGTGATCGACGCGGAACGACAGGCCGAGATCCCTTGCGATCGCCTGCGCCTTCGTCATCCAGCGGTCGCGGAAGGCGGAGACGTCGTCCGGCGTGCCGATGCAGACATATTCGCGCATGCGGAACGATTGCAGCCGATCGAGATGCCGCGACGGCTCGCGGCGGAAGCAGTCCGCGGCAACGTCGAAGCGCAGGCCGCCGACCGGCAGCGCGCCGCGGCTGGCCGCGATCGGATAGACCGGATAGCAGGCGGCTGGCGACAGCACGAGATCCGCCGGCGACAGCGACGTCGTCCAGTCGCCGCCCTTGTCGAAACGTGCCACCGCCTCGTGAATGTCGCGCTCGGTGCCGTGCAGGCCGCAGACGCAGCCGAGCAGATTGGGGAAGCTCTTCAGGTAGCCGGATTTCTCCAGCTGCGCCCGGCTCATCACCGGCGGGAAGCGCATCACCTCGGTGCCGGGTTCGCGATGGCGCGTGATCAGCGCGGCGAGCTGCTCGACCACGCCTTCATACAGAGCGGTGCGGGCATAGACGCCGTCCGCGCCCATGCGGTGGAACAGAGCGTCGGTGAGATGGTCCAGCGCGTCGACCGGCTGAGGGGCAATCTCGGGCGACTGCGGCAGAACGGGAATGGTCATGTCTCAAATCCCTAAATGGAAAACAGGCGAGCGAGCGATGAGATCATTCGTAGAGCGAGTTCGGCACGGCGCTCATCAGGTTGGCGGTCGCGATGTTGGTGAGGATGCGGTCATTGTTGATCATGATCGGCGCGGACAGCACGTCGCGCAGATGTCGGCCGATCGAGAACTCGCCATCGTTACGATAGCCGGATAGCCCGCAGGCGCGCATCGCATGCATCACGGTCTCGACCGCAAGCTCGGACGCCTGAACCTTGAGAAGAGTGATGGTCGACTGGAAATCGAGCGAACTGAGCGCCCGCTCGTCATATTCGTGGGCCGCGAACGCATCCATGGTGGTGACGATCATCGCGCGAAGCCGCGCCAGTGCCATCTTCGCCGCCGTGTAATGCGCGGCAGCCGGCGGCATCTGTCCGCCGGCGCCGCGTGCGGCCTTGCGGAGAAACTTCTGCGACCGCTGCACGGCTGCGGCGGCGATACCCGCCCAGGCGGACGACCAGCAGAGATGCGCGAACGGGGTCATGGTCTGGGCGTGAATGCGGTCATAGGCCTCGGGAAATACCCGGTCGGACGGACAGTCCACCTTGAGCTCGAAGCCGGTCGAACAGGTGCCGCGCATGCCGAGCGTCTCCCAGCCCTGCGTCCGCGCGATCGTGTAGTCGTCCTTCGTGAGCGCCAGCAGCACCTGATCGGACGCGGCAGCGCCGTCGGCGCGGCGCGCGATCGTAACGAGGCCGTCGGCCTCGGCGCCGTAGGAAATCACGGTGGCGTCGCGCAGCAGGGTGATGCGGTCGCCGTCATGTCCGACGGCGGCGGCGCTGGCGCGGATGTTGCCGCCATTCTGTCCTTCGGTGGTGGACGAGGCCATCAACAGCTGCTCGGATGCGATGCGGCGCATCAGCGATTCCATGTAGGCGTTGCCGCGGCCGTGACGCACGAGGCAGGCGATCTTGGTCTGATGCATGGCAAAGATCATGGCGCTGGAGGCGCAGGCGCGTCCCAGCGCGTAGCAGACGTCGGCCACGTCGTGGACCGATGCGCCGAAGCCGCCGAATTCGACCGGAATCTGCATGCCGAGCAGCCTGTGCTCGCGGGCGGCGTCAATCGCGGCCTTGGGAAAACGCCCGTCACGATCGACCTCTTCGGCCTCTGCGGCGGCCTGAGCGGCAACGGCATTGCTACGCTGGACAAACAGGGAGCTGCGATCGAGCAGCAGGCTCTCACCATCCTCGGAGACGGGATTACGAAGTGCGGTTCCCTGGAGTGTCATGACCGATCTGTGCTCCGGATTTTGCCTTGTTGAGAGATCGGGACGTGCCTGTCAGCACGTGCATCGATGCCCTGCACTACAACGCAGGGTATGGATTTGATTCAAATGCGTCGACGAAATTCAGGGTAAACGCCGTGGAATCCCGGGGCGGGGGTTAATTCCGAGTTGTTTTGATCCGAACGATTCTCTCGATCGCGTTAGCGTTAAAGCGAATTCACCAATGGAACGAGCGCGTCGCGTAACCTTTTCGGCAGCGGAATGCGTTAGGTGTCGCCGGTCGATCGACCGATGCGTCGGTGGATCATCTTTCGCTGTGAGCAAGAGAGTTTCGTATGTCGAGTTTCGAAGCCGATATCAGCAAGCGGGTTGTCGCGCTGGTCCGTGACATTCTCGTGCAGAATTCGATTCCCGCCGACGTGGCGAGCGACGCGAAGCTCGTCGATGTCGGCCTGACCTCGATGGACATGGTCAACTTGATGCTGGCGATCGAGGCGGAGTTCGATTTCACGATTCCGCAGGAGCTCATCACGCCGGAGAACTTCCAGTCGGTGGCGACGCTTGAGCGTCTCGTCGCAGGTCAATTGGCGGCAGCAAAGGCGGCCTGATCCGGTCGCGGATTCAGTCGGCGTCACGGTTTCCAACCCGGTCCAAAACTGGCATTCTCATCTCGGCTGGAGATGGGGACGTCATGACGAAGGCTGTGCTTGGCATTATCGGCGGATCGGGCATCTATGATCTGCCGGGCTTGGAAGATGCGCGCGAGGAGGTGATCGCGAGCCCCTGGGGCGAGCCGTCCGCGCCGTTGCGCCGCGGAACCATTGCGGGCCTGCCAATCGTGTTCCTGCCGCGTCACGACAAGGGACACCGGCTGTCGCCGTCCGACATCAACTATCGCGCCAATATCGACGTGCTGAAGCGCGCCGGCGTGACCGACCTGGTGTCGCTCTCGGCCTGCGGGTCCTTCAAAGAAGAGCTGCCGCCGGGCACATTCGTACTGGTCGATCAGTTCGTCGATCGGACCTACAAGCGCGAGAGCTCGTTCTTCGGCAAGGGCTGCGTCGCGCATGTGTCGATGGCGCATCCGGTATCGCCACGGCTGCGCATTCACTTGGCTGCTGCAGCGGAAGCCGAGGGCATCACGATCGCGCGCGGCGGCACCTATGTCTGCATGGAGGGGCCGCAATTCTCCACCTATGCGGAGAGCATGACCTACAAGGCGGCGGGATACTCCGTGATCGGCATGACCAATATGCCCGAGGCCAAGCTCGCCCGCGAGGCCGAGATCTGCTACGCGACGGTCGCCATGGTGACCGACTTCGATTGCTGGCATCCGGACCATGACGCGGTCACGGTGCAGGATATCATCCGCGTGCTGACCACCAATGCCGACAAAGCCAAGTCGCTGGTCGCGCGGCTGGCGCGTGAGCTTCCGCACGAACATGAGCCGTGCCCGATCGGCTCCGACCGGGCGCTCGACACCGCTCTGATCACTGCGCCGGAGGCGCGCGATCCCGAACTGCTGAAGAAACTGGATGCGGTCGCCGGCCGCATTCTGCGCAACTGAGTCGAGGGCGGGCGATGAAGGTCGACGGCAAGCATTATCGCAGCATCTGGCTCGATGCGGACGGCTGGTCGGTCTGCGCGATCGATCAGCGGCGGCTGCCGCACGAGTTCGTGGTGGCGAAGATCACCACCTGCGAGGAGGCGGCGGACGCGATCCGCCACATGCTGGTGCGCGGCGCGCCGCTGATCGGTGCCACGGCCGCCTTCGGCATGGCGCTGGCGATGCGCGACGACCGTTCCGATCCCGGCATCGACCGCGCCTATGACATGCTGATCGCGACGCGGCCGACCGCTATCAACCTGAAATGGGCGCTCGACACGATGAGCACGATGCTGCGCCGGCTGGCGCCGTCGGAGCGACGTGATGCGGCCTATGCGCGGGCGGTCGACATCGCCGGCGAGGACGTCACGATGAACCAGGGCATTGCGGCGCATGGCCTCGCGCTGATCGAGGCCGCAGCCGCGCGCAAGAAGGCTGGTGACGTCGTCAACGTGCTGACCCATTGTAACGCGGGCTGGCTGGCGACGGTCGATTGGGGCACGGCGACGGCGCCGATCTATCTTGCGCATGATCGCGGCATTCCGATCCACGTCTGGGTCGACGAGACCCGGCCGCGCAACCAGGGTGCCTCGCTCACGGCCTGGGAGCTCGGCCATCATGGCGTCGCACACACGGTGATTCCCGACAACACCGGCGGTCACCTGATGCAGCATGGCATGGTCGATCTTGCCATTGTCGGCACCGATCGCGTGGCCGCCAATGGCGACGTCTGCAACAAGATCGGCACCTATCTGAAGGCGCTCGCGGCTCACGACAACGGCGTGCCGTTCTATGTTGCCTTGCCGTCGCCGACGATCGACTTCGCCGTCGCCGAGGGACGGCAGATTCCGATCGAGCAGCGCAGTGCGCACGAGGTGACGGAGATGACGGGCCGCACCGCCGATGGCCGGATCGAAACGGTGCGCATCGTGCCGCCGGGATCACCGGTGGCGAATTACGGGTTCGACGTGACCCCGGCGCGGCTCGTGAGCGGGCTGATCACTGAGCGTGGCGTGCTGCAGGCCGATGGCGCAGCGCTGGCCGCGGCGTTTCCAGAGCGGGCGAAGCCGACGAACTATTAGCTAGAAGCGCTGTCGCGAAGCTCGTCGCAGCGACGATCAGCGCAACGAGAGCCCCGTTGCGGCCTCCAACTCGGTGATTGCCTGCTCAGCGCTCACCACCTTGATCGTCGTCATGCCCATCTCGCGCGCGGGCTTCAGGTTGACGCCGAGATCGTCGAGATAGACGCAATCCGACGGGCTGACGCCGAGAGCCTCGGTCATCATCTGATAGATCCGCGGGTCCGGCTTGCGCCGGCCGATCTTGGCCGACTCGATCACATGATCGAACAATGCCATCACCTCGGCGACGTAGAACGAGCGGCCGCCCTGGCTGCCGATCGCATTGGCCGGCAGGTTGTTGGTGATGCAGCCGGTCTTGCACTCCGACTTGATGCGGCGGAGCGCCTCGACCATGTCGGGGCGGAGGTCGCCCGCCAGCAGCGGCAGGACCTCGCGGCCATGGATCGCGGCGCCGCCAAGCGCCAGGGATTCCTCGGCGAACAGCCGGTCGAACGTGTCGAGGTCGATCTCGGCGCGTTCGAACTTCGCC
This sequence comes from Bradyrhizobium sp. ORS 285, assembly GCF_900176205.1. NCBI lineage: Bacteria > Pseudomonadati > Pseudomonadota > Alphaproteobacteria > Hyphomicrobiales > Nitrobacteraceae > Bradyrhizobium > Bradyrhizobium sp. ORS 285. The sequence continues at coordinate 7,047,482 of NZ_LT859959.1, read as the reverse complement.
CAGGCGTTTTCGAGATGGTTCGCGGCGTTGGTGTTGCGGATGATGTCGATGGGGTAGCCGCGCTCCTTCTCGAACCGCGCGAAGGCTTCGAAGGGCGAGGTCGTCATCACGCCGCCGAAATCAAAGATCACCGCCTCGACCATCACTTATTCTGTCCTTCGTTCGCTTCCCCTCAGTGACAGCTAACACGGGACACCGTGCTTGGCGATTCACTTGGCGCTTCGCTTAGCGATTCACTTGGCGATATCCGCGGCAGCCGCTATTGCTGCCACGATGAAGCTGCTTCTCTCGATCACATCCGCCACTCTGCTCGCTGCTTCGCCGGCGCTCGCCATCGTCGGCAACGCGCCCGCGTTGGACGACGGGATCGGGCGATCCGTGGTCACGATCGTCGGCTCGCGCGGCAATTTCTGCAGCGGTGCCTTGATCGCTCCAAAGCTGGTCCTGACCGCCGGTCACTGCGTGCAGCCGGGCGTCGATTACCGCATCGTGGAATACGATCGCGACCGCAGGCCGCAGCTCAAGACGGTCCGGCGTGTGGCGGTCCATCCGAGCTTCAGCTTGCAGTCCATTCTGGTTCATCGCGCCACTGCCGATGTTGCGCTCTTGGAGTTGGAGGTGCCGGCGAAGGAACGTGCGCCCGCCACGCTCGGCGTGCCACAGTCGCCGCTGGCGGCCGGCAATCCCTTCACGGTCGCAGGCATCGGCGTCGCGGTCCCCGGCGATGGCAAGAGCGGTGGTGTGGTGCGCGCAGCGTCGCTGGTCGCCACCGGCAAGCCCGGAACGTTGCAGATCCGACTCGTCGATCCCGCGACGCAGGGCGCGCGGGCCGGGCTCGGCGGCTGCACCGGTGATTCCGGTGGCCCTGCGTTCGAGAGGCAGGCGCAAGGCGAGGTGCTGATTGGCGTCATCTCATGGTCGACGGGGCCCAATCTTGGTGACGGCTGCGGCGGCATGACCGGCGTTACGCCGCTCACCCTGTATCGCGACTGGGTCGTGCAGACGGCGCGACAATGGGGCATGCCGCTCGGCGGAAATTAAGATCGTTCAGGGCTCGGTCGCGGCTCGCGCTCGCGGGTTGACCATCGTCGTGATCAGGTTCAGCCTGTCAGGCGAGGAAACAACAAGACCAACGCCCAAGGACTCCTATGAACGTCATCGCGCCCATCCGGGAGGCCGCGTCCTCTCACGCGACCGAACATTTCGACGTGCTCATCGTCGGCGCCGGCATCTCAGGCATCGGCAGCGCCTATCAGCTGGCCAAGCAGATGCCCGACACGCGCTTCGTGATCCTGGAGAGCCAGGACAGCTTTGGCGGCACCTGGCGGACGCACCGTTATCCCGGCATCCGATCCGACAGCGACCTGCATACCTTCGGCTACAGCTTCAAGCCGTGGGTCGGGCCGCCGATCGCGACCGCGGATGAGATCCTCAAATACATGGGGGACGTGATCGACGAAAACGATCTCGGCCGCCACATCCGCTACGGACATCGTATCGTCTCCGCAAGCTGGTCGAGCGCGACCAACCTCTGGACCGTCCACGCTGTGAAAGGCGAGCATCAGGAGCCCGTCACCATCACGGCGAACTTCCTGTGGATGTGCCAGGGCTATTATCGACACTCGAAGGGCTACACGCCCGAGTGGCCCGAGATGTCGACGTTCAAGGGCCGCATCGTGCATCCGCAGGTGTGGCCGGACGATCTCGATCTCACGGGGAAACAGGTCGTCGTGATCGGCTCCGGCGCGACGGCTGCAACGATCCTGCCATCGATCGCCGGCAAATGCGCGCATGTCACGATGCTGCAGCGCTCGCCGACCTATTTCCGCATCGGCCGCAACGCGATCGAGCTGGCCGAGGAGCTGCGCCGGCTGCAGGTCAAGGAGGAATGGATCCACGAGATCGTCCGGCGCAAGATCCTGTTCGAGCAGGATTGGTTCACCAAGCGCTGCCTGAGCGAGCCCGAGCAGGTGAAGAAGGAGCTGATCGGGCAGATCAGCGCCATCATCGGACCTGACTACGCCGCCAAGCACTTCACGCCGAGCTATCGGCCGTGGCGTCAGCGTATCGCCTTCGTGCCCGACGCCGATCTGTTCGAGGGCATCAAGAGCGGCAAGGCGTCGGTCGTCACCGACGAGATCGAGCGCTTCACCGAGAGCGGCATCAAGCTGAAATCCGGCGATGAGCTCAAGGCGGATGTCATCATCACTGCGACCGGCTTCGATCTCTGCGTGCTCGGCGACATCGCGTTCACCGTCGACGGCAAGCCGCTCGATTTCGGCGATACCGTGACCTATCGCGGCATGATGTTCACGGGCGTGCCCAATCTCGCCTGGGTGTTCGGATATTTCCGCGCCAGCTGGACGCTGCGCACGGATCTGGTCGCGGAGTTCGTGTGCCGGCTGCTCGCGCATATGAAGGCGAAGGGCGTGCAGAAGGTGACGCCGGCGCTGCGTCCGGAGGACCACAACATGCCGCTCTTGCCCTGGATCGATCCGGAGAACTTCAATCCCGGCTACATGATGCGCAACATGCATCTGCTGCCCAAACGTGGCGACAAGCCGGAATGGCAGCACAGCCAGGATTACTGGAGCGAGAAGGACCAGATCCCGGCGATCGACCTGGATGATCCCGCGTTCGTGTATGGCTAGATTTCAATCGTTGCGGGCGGCGCTGGCCAACCCCAACAACGGTGTCATCCCCGCGAAAGCGGGGATCCATAACCACAGGCGGGTGTGTTGGGCACGACGCCAGCTCACATCCTGCCCCAAGACAGATCACGCGGTATGGGTCCCGGGTCGGCGCCCGCCAACGCTACGCGTCGACGGGCTTGCCCGGGACGACAGCGAGTTTCACTCTGCACTCCCGAGTGCGCCGCCCGCCTCAGCTTTCCCGTCGTGTCACCCCGGTCGCAATCGCGGCTGCAGCCGTACGGTTCTCGACGCCGAGCTTGGCGTAGATCTGTTCCAGGTGCTTGTCGACCGTGCGCGGGCTCAGCCCGAGGATCTGCGCGATGTCGCGGTTGGTCTTGCCTTTGGACAGCCAGGACAGCACCTCGCCTTCGCGGGTGGTGAGGCCGAACTCGCTGGAAAACTGCTTGGGCAGTTCGCCCGTCGCCTCCTTGGCGAGCCGCAGCAGGAACTCGTTCGGACCGGCGCCGCCCATGTAGTATAGGCGCAACTCGGGATGATCGGGAATCGACGCCGCGGCCTTCGTACCAGCCTTGCCGTTCTGTGCCTGGTCCAGCCATTGCCGCAGGACGTCCGGCAGCACCAGCTCCTCGGTCGCGCCAAAACTGTCGGACAGCAGCTTCTGCGCCTGCGGCGTCGCCCACATCAGCCGTCCCTCGCGGTTGACCGCGAGCAGGAAGCGGCCGGAGACGTCGAGCGCGGCGCGCGCGCTCTGCGTCATCCGCGCATTGGCGAGGTGCACGCGGATGCGCGCCAGCATCTCCGAGACCGCGATCGGCTTGGTGACGTAGTCGACGCCGCCGGCCTCCAACCCCTGCACGATGTGCTCGGTGTCGGCGAGGCCGGTCATGAAGATGACGGGCACGTTGGACAGGCCGGCCTCGCGCTTGAGCTTGCGGCAGGTCTCGAAGCCGTCCATGCCGGGCATGACGGCATCGAGCAGGATGATATCGGGCGTGATCTGGTCGACGATGCGCATTGCGGCGGCGCCGTCGAGCGCGACCATCACGGTCATGCCGGCGCCATCGAGCGCGTCGGTCAGCAGCCGGAGCGTCTCCGGCGAGTCGTCGACGACCAGCGCCACATCGCGCTTTTTGCTGTCAGTGCTCATAGGCGTGCAAGGTCTTCAGAGTGGCCATGTACTGATCGAGATCGAAGCGATCGATCAACATACGCATCTGGTCCACGAATGCGGCATGCTCGGGATGCGCGCCGCCGATCTCGTCGAGCTTGAGCTGAATGGCACGGATATAGCCAATTTGCCCGAGCCCCATCAGCTCCTCCACATATTTCAGCGGCGGGCGCGAGCCGGTGTCGGGCCGCCAGTGCGGCTGGGTCACCGGTTGGTTGGTCTGATAGCTCCATTCGAGCTTGAGCAATTGGCGGATGGCTTCCAGCAGCCTGGGAATGTCGATCGGCTTCATCAGATAGCTGTCATGAAACGGCTGCGCCAGCGGGCGCCCATGCGCTTCAAGCGCGCTCGCCGAGGTCATCAGAATGCGCGCATGGTGATGGCCGCTGCTGCGCAAGGTTTCTGCCACGGTCCAGCCGTCCATGCCGGGCATCGAGATGTCGAGGATGAACAGATCCGGCTGACAATGCTGCGCCAGCGCGAGACACGCGGCGCCATCCGGCGCGCTGAGCAGGATGAAGCCGAGCGGCGTCAGCACCTCCCGCAGGAGATCGCGATGCACGGGATCATCATCGGTGACGAGGATGGTCTTGCGCGGGCCGAGATAGCCGGCCACCGGCGCCTTCACCGGCGCATGCCGCGTCGGGTTGGTCACCTCCGACAGCAGGATCTTCACCTTGAAGGTGCTGCCATTGCCGACCTTGCTCTCGACCTTGATGTCGCCGCCCATCACACCCGCAAGCAGTCGGCTAATCGTAAGCCCGAGCCCTGTGCCGGTCTGCGGCTGCGCTGCACCGAGCGCGCCACGCTCGAACGGAGCGAAGATGCGTTCGAGATCGTCGGGCTGGATGCCGGGGCCGGTATCGATCACCTCGAATTCGGCGACGGGGCTGCGATAATGCACGACGAACTGGACGCTGCCCTCCTGGGTGAACTTGATCGCGTTCGAGAGCAGGTTGATCAGGATCTGCCGCAGCCGCTTCTCGTCGGCGTAGACGACCAGCGGCAGCACGGCCGGACGCTTGAACACGAAGTCGACGCCCTTTGCGGCTGCCTGCAGCCGGAACATGCCCACGAGCTGGTCGAGGAATTCGCTCAAGCGGACTTCGTCGCGCGACAGATACAGCCGTCCCGCTTCTATCTTGGAGATATCAAGGATGCCGTCGATCAGCCCTGACAAATGGTCGGCGCTTCGGCGAACCACCCGCACTTGATCCTTCGGCTTCGGCGCGAGACTAGCATCCTGCTCGAGCAACTGCGCATAGCCGGAGATCGCATTCAACGGCGAGCGCAGCTCGTGGCTCAGGCCGACGACGTAGCGGCTCTTGGCAAGGTTGGCAGACTCCGCGACCTCCTTGGCGCGCTGTAACTCGGCGTCCGTACGCTTGTGCGCCTCGATTTCCTGGATCAGCAGGTGGGTCTGCCGCCGCGTCTCGGCCTCTGCGGCGCGGCGGCTCTGCTGCGCCAGCACGAACAACCAAGTCACGACGCCGATGATGATGGAGAGCGCGAAGAACACCTTCCACAGCACATCGGAGATGATGCCCCGATAGCCCGGCAGCGCCGCCGATGTTTCGAGATAGATCATGCCGAGCGTGAGCCCGACGAGCCCGGCCGAGGTGAGAAACACGCCGACATAGTGCCCGAACTGCGAGTCGATCTTGGCCAGTACTGCTTCGGGCAACATGCCACTGAGCGCGGCAGACACCTGGGCCTGCGCCCGGGCGTGCGGCTTGCAGAGGTCGTGGCAGCGCGCATCGAGCGAGCAGCATAGCGAGCAGATCGGGCCGGCATAAGCAGGGCAGGAGGCGGTGTCCTCCGGCTCGAAATGATGTTCACAGATGCAGCATTTGATCTGCTCGATGTTCTGCCAGCTCCGCTTCGGCTTGCGGGCGAGGTAGTATTTGCCATCGGTTAGGTAGGCGATCGCCGGTGCCGTGACGAGGGCGACGCCAAGCGCGACGAAGGTCGATAGCGCCTTTCCGGTCGGTCCGAACAGGCCGTAGAAGGCGCTGATCGAGACGATCGTGGCGATGGTCATGGCGCCGACGCCGACCGGATTGATGTCGTAGAGATGCGCGCGCTTGAACTCCATCTGCGGCGGGCGCAGGCCGAGCGGCTTGTTGATGACGAGGTCGGCGACCAGCGCGCCGACCCAGGAGATCGCGATGTTGGAGTACAGCGCCAGCGTCTGCTCCAGCGCCTTGTAGACGCCGATCTCCATCAACAGCAACGCGACCACGACGTTGAACACCAGCCAGACGACGCGGCCGGGATGGCTGTGCGTCAGCCGCGAGAAGAAGTTCGACCACGCGATCGAGCCGGCATAGGCATTGGTGACGTTGATCTTGATCTGGGACAGGATCACGAAGGTGCCGGTCAGGGCCAGCGCCAGATCCGGCCGGGCCAGCACGTAGCGGAACGCCTCGAGATACATGTGGGCCGGCTCGGCGGCATGATCGGCCGAGACGCCGTGGCTAAGGGCGAAGAAGGCGAGGAACGATCCCGCCAAGAGCTTGAGCGCGCCGAGCACGATCCAGCCTGGCCCTGCGGACAACAGCGCGATCCACCAGGAGACCTTCGATGTCCGGCGGTCGCGCGGCAGAAAGCGCAGGAAGTCGACCTGCTCGCCGATCTGAGCGACGAGCGAAAAGACGACGGCCGCGGCCGTGCCGAACAGTGCTAGGTCGAGGTGACCCATGGGATCGCCATGCTCGCCGGGAAATTGCTGCCAGTCGGCGAAGGAATGCGGGCTGGCATAGGCGATCGCGGCGAAGGGCAGGATGTGCAGCACGACCCAGAGCGGCTGCGTCCAGAGCTGGAAGCGGCTGATCAGGGTGATGCCGTAGGTCACCAGCGGGATGATGACGACGGCGCTGATCAGATAGCCGATCGGGCGGGGGATGCCGAAGCACATCTCCAGTGCGGAGGCCAGGATGACGGCTTCGATGGCGAAGAAGATGAAGGTGAAAGAGGCGTAGATCAGCGAGGTAATGGTCGAGCCGATATAGCCGAAGCCGGCGCCTCGGGTCAGCAGATCGATGTCGATGCCGCATTTGGCCGCATAATAGGCGATCGGCAGGCCACAGCAGAAGATGATGACGCTGGCGACCAGGATCGCCGCGGTGGCGTTGGTGACGCCATAGTTCAGCGTGATGGTGCCGCCGATCGCCTCCAGGGCCAGGAACGAAATCGCGCCGAGTGCGGTGTTGGCAACGCGGGCGGCTGACCAGCGCCGGGCGCTTTTGGCGGTGAAACGGAGTGCGTAGTCCTCCAACGTCTGGTTGGCGACCCACTGATTGTATTGGCGCCTGACGCGGTCGATCCGCTGCCGCCCTGCCACTCTCAAAACTCCCCACGCGAAGCGCCTGCGCGCTTCGTCCTGCCCCTCGCGAGATCTGCGTAGAGCCTACGTCGCGCTTTTGCGGTGCAGTATACGCAATCTTGCGTATCCGTGCAGTGCACGAAGCGCGCCATCCTTGGTTCGACCTAACGCGTGTCCTCGAACCAATGAATGGGGTGCTCATGTCAGACGAAACCAAAAAAGGCCTGAAGTCGCCACTTCGGCGCCAATTGATGATGGGAATGGCCGCCATCCCGGCGCTCGCCATGCTGCCGCGCCCCTCGTTCGGCGCTGGTCCCGCAACCTCTGCTGTCAACACCACCGGCCTTGCAGTCACCGATAGCGAAGTCACCGTCGGCATCCTGCATTCGGTCACCGGCACCATGGCGATCTCGGAGACCGGCTCGGTGCAGGCCGAGAAGCTCGCGATCGAGCAGATCAACGCCTCGGGCGGCGTGCTCGGCCGCAAGATCAAGTTCATCCAGGAGGACGGCGCCTCGGACTGGCCGACCTTCGCCGAGAAGGCCAAGAAGCTGCTGGTCAACGACAAGTGCGCGGCCGTCATGGGCTGCTGGACGTCGGCCTCGCGCAAGGCGGTGCTGCCGGTGTTCGAGCAGTACAACGGCATGCTCTATTACCCGACCTTCTATGAAGGCCTGGAGCAGTCCAAGAACGTCATCTACACCGGTCAGGAAGCCACGCAACAGATCATCGCCGGCCTCGACTGGGTCAACAAGACCAAGGGCGCGAAGACCTTCTATTTGCTCGGCTCCGACTACATCTGGCCGCGCACCTCGAACAAGATCGCCCGCAAGCACATCGAGGGCCATCTGCAGGGCGCCAAGGTCGTCGGCGAAGAATACTTCCCGCTCGGCCACACCCAGTTCAACTCGGTCATCAACAAGATCAAGCTGACCAAGCCGGACGTGATCTACGCGATCATCGTCGGCGGCTCCAACGTCGCCTTCTACAAGCAGCTCAAGGCGGCCGGCATCGACATGTCGAAGCAGACGCTGCTGACCATCTCCGTGACCGAGGACGAGATCGACGGCATCGGCGGCGAGAACATCGCGGGCGCCTATGCCTGCATGAAGTACTTCCAATCGCTCGACAACCCGAACAACAAGGCCTTCGTCTCCGCCTTCAAGAAGATGTGGGGCGAGAAGACCGTGATCGGCGACGTCACCCAGGCTGCCTATCTCGGCCCGTGGTTGTGGAAGTTGACGGTGGAGAAGGCCGGCAGCTTCGACATCGACAAGGTCGCGGCAGCCTCGCCCGGCATCGAGTTCAAGGGCGCGCCGGAAGGCTACGTCCGGATCCACGAGAACCACCATCTCTGGTCCAAGACCCGCGTCGGCCGCGCCAAGGCGGACGGCCAGTACGAGCTGATCTACGAGACCGCCGACCTCGTCGAGCCCGATCCGTTCCCGAAGGGCTACCAGTAAGCAGTCTGGCGGCATCGTCAGAGCGACGCTGTCGCCGAGATTACGGTGCGACTCCCCTCCCCCTTGCGGGGAGGGGTTGGGGGTGGGGGTCCGCATACTCCAGCAGGGTTGAGTCCTCACGACCGCTACCGCCGAACTGGGCGGACGATCTTGGCCGCGGGCGCCCGTTGCCCGCGAGACGATCCATTTTCCAGCAGGGCATCACAAGAGGACGGATCATGTTCGGCGACTATTCCATCGGCGACCTCGGCGCGATCTTCGCGATGCAAGGCTTTGCGGGCCTGATCCTGTTTTCGGTCTACGTGCTGATGGCACTGGGGCTTGCCATCATCTTCGGCCAGATGGGCGTCATCAACATGGCGCATGGCGAGTTCATGATCCTCGGCGCCTACGTCACCTGGATGACGTCGAACGCCTTTCAGAGTTTCCTGCCGGCACTCTTTCCCGGCTACTTCTTCGTCGCCATGGCGCTCGCTTTCGTCGCGTCCGGCTCGCTAGGCATGCTGGTCGAATGGGCCATGATCAGCCGGCTCTACAAGCGTCCGCTCGATACGCTGCTCGCCACCTGGGGCCTCAGCCTGATCCTGCAGCAGGCCTATCGTTCGATATTCGGCGCACGCGAGGTCGGCGTCGAGCTTCCCGAATGGATGATGGGCTCCTGGCAGGCGACCGACGCCATCCAGATTCCGATCAACGGCATGTTCGTGATGTGCCTGACCATCCTAATCACCATCGTCGTCGCCTACGTGCTGTTCCTGTCGCGCTGGGGCAAGCAGGTCCGCGCCGTCGTGCAGAACCGTGTGATGGCCGGCGCCGTCGGCATCAACACCGAGAAGGTCGACCGCTACACGTTCGGCCTCGGTTGCGGCATTGCGGGCGTCGCCGGCTCTGCCTTCACCATGATCGGCTCGACCGGTCCGACCGCCGGCCAGCTCTACATCGTCGACACCTTCCTGGTTGTCGTGTTCGGCGGCGCCGCCAGCCTGATCGGCACCATCGCGTCGGCCTTCACCATCTCCCAGGCGCAGTCGACCATGGAATTCTTCATGTCCGGCTCGATGGCCAAGGTGCTCACCTTGCTCGCGATCGTCGCCATCCTGATGCTGCGGCCGCAGGGCCTGTTCGCCCTCAAGGTCCGCAAATGAGCCAGCTTCGTCAGTCCAACAAGAAAGCACGGCCATGATCAACTCGCGCTTTTTCAATCGCTCGGAGCTCATCGGCTTCGTCTCTCTGCTGCTGCTGCTGGTCATCATCCTGCCGCTGGCGCTGGACATCTTCCGCCTGAACCTGGTCGCAAAATATCTGACGTACGCCTTCGTCGCCATCGGCCTGGTGCTGTGCTGGGGGTATGGCGGCATTCTCAGCCTGGGGCAGGGCGTGTTCTTCGGCCTCGGCGGCTACTGCATGGCGATGTTCCTGAAGTTGGAAGCCTCCAGCGTCGCCAACACCAAGATCCAGTCGACCCCGGGCATTCCAGACTTCATGGACTGGAATCAGCTGACCGCGCTGCCGTTCTTCTGGAAGCCGTTTCAGAGCTTCCCATTCGCGCTCGCCGCGATCATCCTGGTGCCCGCGATCTTCGCCTTCATCATCGGCGCCGCCATGTTCAAGCGCCGGGTCGGCGGCGTCTACTTCGCGATCATCACCCAGGCGATCGCCGCGATCATGACCATCCTGATCGTTGGACAGCAGGGCTACACCGGTGGCATCAACGGCATCACCGACCTGCGCACCCTGCACGGCTGGGACATCCGCACTGACCACGCCAAGTACATCCTCTACTTCGTCGAAGTGTTCTTCCTGTTCGCCGCGATTCTGGTGGCGCAGTTCATCCGCCTGACCAAGCTCGGCCGCATCCTGGTGGCGATGCGTGAGCAGGAGGATCGGGTTCGCTTTTCCGGCTACAGCGTCGCCAACTTCAAGATCTTCGCCTTCTGCGCGGCGGCGGTGTTCGCGGCGGTCGGCGGCGCGCTGTTCACGCTCGAGGTCGGGTTCATGTCGCCGTCCTTCGTCGGCATCGTGCCGTCGATCGAGATGGTGATCTACACCGCGGTCGGCGGCCGGTTGTCGATCTTCGGCGCGGTCTATGGCTCGCTCCTCGTCAACTTCGCCAAGACCAGCCTGTCGGAGACGTTCCCGCAGCTCTGGCTGTTCGGCCTGGGCGCGCTGTTCATCGCCGTCGTGCTCGCCTTCCCGAACGGATTGGCCGGCATCTGGGGCGACTACGTGCAGCCGCGCATCGACCGGCTGCTGGCCTCGCGCAGCAAGAAAACCAACGGCGGCCTGGTCGCCGACGGCGCCCCCGCAGAGTGAGGAGACAGCGATGCTCATCGGTCATCAGCCCAAGGAATTCCTGCTCGCGGTCGAAGCGCTCACCGTCTCGTTCGACGGCTTCAAGGCGGTCAACGACCTCTCCTTCTATGTCGAGGAGAACGAGATCCGCGTCATCATCGGTCCGAACGGCGCCGGCAAGACCACGGTGCTCGACCTGATCTGCGGCAAGACCAAAGCGACCTCCGGCTCGATCCAGTTCCGCGGCAAGGAGCTGACCAAGCTGCGCGAGAACGAGATCGTGAAGGCCGGTGTCGGCCGCAAATTCCAGACGCCGTCGGTGTTCGAGGATCTCAGCGTGTTCGAGAATCTCGAGATCTCGTTTCCGCGCGGCCGCACCGTGTTCGGCTCGCTCGCGTTCAAGCGCGACGCCGTGGTGAAGGATCGCGTCGAGGAGGTCGCCGAGATGATCTTCCTCAAGGATCGCCTCAAGACCTCGGCGGCCGAGCTCAGCCATGGCCAGAAGCAATGGCTCGAGATCGGCATGCTGCTGATCCAGAACCCGGACCTTCTGATGCTCGACGAGCCCGTTGCCGGCATGAGCGTCAGCGAGCGCGCCAAGACGGCGGAGCTGCTCAACCGCATCATCAAGGACCGCTCGGTGCTGGTCATCGAGCACGACATGAAGTTCGTCGAGGACATCGCCCACAAGGTCACCGTGCTGCACCAGGGACAGATCCTGTCCGAAGGCACGATGGAGCGGGTCAAGAACGACCCCAAGGTCGTCGAAGTCTATCTTGGGCACTGATCCGATGCTGAGAACGTCACTCCATCCGCGATCTCGCTGCGCCCCCCTCCCCCTTGCGGGGAGGGGTCGGGGGTGGGGGTCCACACGGGCAGTCTTTGCTGAGACCCCCACCCCCAACCCCTCCCCGCAAGGGGGAGGGGAGCCCAGTGCCAATGCCGCTCGATCGGCCGTCTCACTCCCTCTTGCATAGGAAGACATCCGATGCTCGCAATCTCCGATCTCCATGTCGCCTATGGCCAGAGCGAGGTGCTGCATGGCCTGAACGTCAAGGTCGCGCCCAACGAGATCGTTGCGATCATGGGGCGCAACGGCATGGGTAAGACCACGCTGATGAAGTCGCTGATGGGCATCCTGCCTGCCAAGAGCGGCTCGATCGCGATGGACGGCTCCGAGCTCTCCGGCATGAAGAGCTACGAGCGCGTCGCAAAGGGCCTCGCCTATGTGCCGCAGGGCCGCATGATCTTCTCGACCATGACGGTCAAGGAGAACATCGAGACCGGCCTCGTCGTCTCCGGCGAGTCCGAGGTGCCCGGCGACATCTACGAGCTGTTCCCGGTGCTCTTGGAGATGAAGGGCCGGCGCGGCGGCAATCTCTCCGGCGGCCAGCAGCAGCAGCTCGCGATCGCGCGTGCACTCGCCACCAAGCCGAAGGTGCTGCTGCTCGACGAGCCGACCGAGGGCATCCAGCCGTCGATCATCAAGGAAATGGCGCGCACCCTGAAGCGTATTCGCGACGAGAAGGGATTGTCGATCGTCGTCTCCGAGCAGGTGCTGAGCTTCGCGCTCGATATCGCCGACCGCGTGCTGGTGATCGAGAACGGCGAGATCGTCCGCGACGATCCGCGCGAGTCCGTCGATGCCGCGCAGGTGTCGAAATATCTGTCCGTCTAACCACTCCGTGCAAGCAAAGGTAAAGGGGAGCTCTTGATGCCTGACACACTGATCAAGGTCGATCTGACCAAGTCGGCCTACGAGAACGACAAGGTGCACAATCGCTGGCACCCGGACATTCCGATGGTGGAGTGGGTCAATCCCGGTGACGACTTCATCATCGAGACCTATGACTGGACCGGCGGCTTCATCAAGAACAACGACTCGGCCGACGACGTGCGCGACATCGACCTCTCGATCGTGCACTTCCTGTCGGGCCCGATCGGCGTCAAGGGCGCCGAGCCCGGCGACCTGCTGGTCGTCGACCTGCTCGACGTCGGTCCGCTGAAGGAGAGCCTGTGGGGCTTCAACGGCTTCTTTTCCAAGCAGAATGGCGGCGGCTTCTTGACCGACCACTTCCCGCTGGCGCAGAAGTCGATCTGGGACATCAAGGGCCTCTACACCTCGTCGCGCCATGTCCCCGGCGTGAACTTCGCCGGCCTGATCCATCCCGGTCTGATCGGCTGTCTGCCCGACCCGAAGTTGCTCGCGACCTGGAACGAGCGTGAGACGGCGCTGATCGCGACCAACCCGACCCGCGTGCCCGGCCTCGCCAATCCGCCGTTCGCGCCGACTGCCCATGCCGGCCAGGCCAAGGGTGACGTCAAGGCCAAGATCGGCGCCGAGGGCGCCCGCACCGTGCCGCCGCGCGAGCATGGCGGCAATTGCGACATCAAGGATCTGTCGCGCGGCTCGAAGATCTACTTCCCGGTCTACGTGCCCGGCGGCGGCCTCTCGATGGGCGACCTGCATTTCAGCCAGGGCGACGGCGAGATCACCTTCTGCGGCGCGATCGAGATGGCCGGCTGGCTGCACATCAAGGTCGACGTCATCAAGGACGGCGTGGCGAAGTACGGCATCAAGAACCCGATCTTCAAGCCGTCGCCGATCACGCCGAACTACCGCGACTACCTGATCTTCGAGGGCATCTCGGTCGACGAGGCCGGCAAGCAGCACTATCTCGACGTCCACATCGCCTATCGCCAGGCCTGCCTCAACGCGATCGAGTACCTGAAGAAGTTCGGCTACTCCGGCGCCCAGGCCTATTCGATCCTCGGCACCGCGCCGGTGCAGGGCCATATCTCCGGCGTCGTCGACGTACCCAATGCCTGCGCCACTCTGTGGCTGCCGACCGAGATCTTCGACTTCGACGTGATGCCGTCGGCGGCGGGGCCGATCAAGCACATCACGGGCGACATCCAGATGCCGATCTCGCCGGACAAATAACGGTCTCCCTGTGCGACGGGATGCGGGACGGCTGCGTATCTGGCCGCCCCGCATCCGCCGCGCGGAGGGGAGAGACGATGTTGCGCAGGAGACGAGACAATGCCGGTCTATGAATATCTCTGTGATGAATGCGGCCCGTTCACGGACATGCGCCCGATGGCGGAATGTGATGAGCCGCAGGTCTGCCCGCAATGCCGGGACATGGCGCCGCGCGTGATCCTCACCGCGCCCGCCTTTGCCTGCATGCCAGCGGAGCGGCGCACGGCGCATGCCACCAACGAGCGCAGCCGCCACGCGCCGCAGACGCTCGCGGAATACAAGGCGAAGCATGGGCCGGGCTGCGGCTGCTGTTCGCCGAAGAAGTCGCCGCGGCTGATGACCAAGTCCAAGAGCGGCGCCAAGGGCTTTCCGACGGCGCGGCCCTGGATGATCAGCCACTGACGCGCGAGGGGCGGCGCGTCCGCCCTTCAGCGTGACGCCGGCACCCGTCGCGGTCCCGGCGCAACCGGCTGGCCGCCGAACTTCGCGCTCATCGCGTTGGCGCCGTCGCTGATGTCGACCAGCGTCTTGCGGCTTTCGTCGATCACCTTGGCAGATTTGCGCCTGAAGCTGTCGACGAGTTCGCGCATCGATTTGATCTGATCGAACAGCTGGCCGGGATTGCCGTCGGCGAAGCCGGGGATGGCGCCGTCGATCTTGGTGACCAGCGTATCGAAGCCCTTGAAGATGTCCTCGGCCTTGTCGATCGCGGAGTCGAAGGCCGCGGTCTTGGCCTGCAGTGAGGCGGTCTCGGTCTCGAAGCTCTGCAGCGCCTCCTTGATCGCGGGCGCATTGCTGACCACGTATTTGTCGATGTTGTGCACCGTCTCGACCATCGTCTCCTGGTCCTTGAGATCGGCCGTCAATACCGGCACGCCGTCGTGATCCAGCGGCACCGGCGGGGCCGTCGGCGCACCGCCGACCAGCGAAATCGCGGCGATCCCGGTCAGGCCCTGGAACTCGATGCCGGCCGTGGTGTCCTTGCGGATCGGCGCGGAGTTGTCGAGCGTGATCATGGCGACGATCTTGCGCGGGCTCTCCAGGTTGATCGACAGGATCTGCCCGGCCTGCACGCCGTCGAAATTCACCGGGCCGCCCTTGCGCAGGCCCGCCGCCGAGCCGCCGTCGAACACCACGCGCATGGTGCTGCGCTGCTCGGCGATGCGGCGCTTCTGCTTGATCAGGACGCCGCTGATCCCGGCCGCCACGGCCGCGATCGTCAGGGTTCCGACAATGAGATTGATCGCGCGCATTCCGGGTCCACTGTTGGCTGCGGCTGATTTTAGCCGCGAACCCGCCGAGTGGGAAGCTCAGCGCGCGAGGCCAGGACGGGACGGCGCGGCGAGGCCGGCCAGCAGGACCGCGAGGATGCCCGTCAGGAAGACGCCGTCGAACGTGCCGGCGCCGCCGATCGAGGCCACCGGCGCGCCGAGGCTGCCGATCTTGCCGAGGTTCATCAAATCGGCGCCGACCAGCGTGCCCATCGAGCCGCCGATATAGGCCAGCGGCGCGGCGTATTCGCGCGACAGCAGGAAGGCGAGGATCGCGGTGACGACGACCGGCGCGAACACCGGCACGGCGATCCCGACGCCCTGCACCGGCGTCGCCATGGCGTGGATGATCACCGCGATCACCAGCACCGCGATCGTGGCGCGCAGCCACAGCTGGTAGCGCAGCACGAGATAGGTCGACATCAAGGTCGGGATCACGGCGCCCCCGACATTCACCGCCAGCAGCGTCCCCGGCCACTGATGCACAAGCGGCACGACATATTGCATGCCGAAGAAGTCGATGATCTCGCCGGAACGCGCGACTTGTCCGGGCAGCATCGTGATCGGGATGTTGAAATAGCTGCCGACCAGCGAGCCGAACAGCAGCAGCATCGCCGTGCCCGAGCTGACGCCGAGCTTCATGTAGGCATAGCGAAGGATGCCGAGCTGAACCAGGATGAGTACGACGCCGAACGCCAGCACCAGGATGGCGAAGAAAGCGGGCGTGATCGGTAGATAATGTACTTGGGAATGCATGTCGGAAGCGCTGCGAAGTTGAGCCGTGTCGTCCAGGCGGGATCATTCCATCAGGACGGCCCTGTGACAAATGGGCATTCGGGGCTTGGTTCCCAAGGTCGGCCATGCTCGTTCCACTCATCGATCGGCGATCAACGTGGCGTGCAGCAGGTAGCGCTCGGGCCCCTGCGTCAGCGCGTCGAACGGCCAGCATGTCGAGAGCACCAGCTCGGCCGCGTCGGTCACCGGATCGATGCCGGAATTGTCGAAGCGGACCACGCGCGTTGCGTCGGCCCGGTAGCGGAAGCTCTTGCCGTCGCCCCTGACGACGTCGATCTCGTCGCCGATCCTGACGTCCTTCAGGAAGCGGAAATGCGTGTCGCGATGCGCGGAATACACGGCGACGCCCGGCTCGCCCGGCTCCGCGGTGCCCTCGACATGGCCGGCGCCGAAGGCCAGCGCCTGGCCGCTCGAGCCGGCCAGCGCGATGGTCGAGACGCCGAGCCGCTTCACTTCGATGCGCGCCACCGGGACGGTGTCGGCCCACGACCAGGGCTTGACGGGTTGCCCGGTCGCGATGGTCTGGTTGAAGGCGCGGTCGAGCAGCACCTGCGCGACGACCGCCTTGGCATGGATGAGGGCGCCGTGGCCGAACAGGGCAACGCCGACAAGTGCGACCGCGAGCGGGATGACGAAGCGAGGCATTCTCTCTCCTCCCGTGCTTTTAAGAAACGAAGTCCTTGCCGAGATGGCGGTGCGCTCCCTCTCCCCGTTCTTCACGGGGAGAGGGTTGGGGTGAGGGGCAGCCACACCCACCGACCGTGCGGAAAGCCCCCCTCACCCGGATTGCATCTTCGATGCAATCCGACCTCTCCCCGCACGCGGGGAGAGGTGAGCACCGAGCAAGCTCGGAAGGACTAGCAAACAACGGTTCGTCGACTTCTCGTATTCGCATGACGACTTTCATTAGTTGGCAGCTCGCCGCCTGATCGCGACGAGCCAGATGAATTCCAGCATCAGCACACCCAGTCCGAGCAGCATGCTGAGCTCTGCATCGGTCGCCGTCTTCGGCAGCGTGACTGTCGCCGGCCCAGTCGGCACCACCGGCCGCTTCAGCGCGGCGAGCTGCACGTCGCCATCTCCGTCGGCGCGGCGGTCCTTCTGCATTGCCGGCATCCGGCCGCGCTCACCGAACACCTTCTCGAAGTCCCAGCCCGCCGGCAGGTTGATCGGCAGCTCGGCCAGCCGCAGCGGCTCGCCGTCGGGACGGCGAGGCGTCTTGTCGACGGCGACGAGGCTGGTCAGGCGGGTCACCAGCTGGTGCTCCAGCGCCAGCTTCAGGATCGCGCCGTCGGCTTCTTCCGGCGTCATCTGCCGCATCGTCTTCGCCACCTCGGCGTCGCCGATCTTGCGCCGCGCCCACAGCTTGGAGAGGCCCTTGCCTTCAGCCGCGCCGGACAGCGGCAGCGTGATGGTCCACGGCTGATCGCCGATGCGGCCCTTGAGCTGCAGCGATCCGGCAAGGCGGTCGATCTTGGCGGCCAGCACCAGCGGCTCGTTGCGATAGACGTCGGGCAGCACGGCCGGCGTGAGGTCGGCTGAGGCCTCCGAGAAGCTGGCGCTGAGCCCCGTCACGACCGGGTTCTCCAGCTTGGCGAAGAGATCCCGCATGCGCTCCTCGACCTGCTCGACCGAGCCGATATGGGTGAAGGCGCCGCGGCCGAGCTCGGCGGCGCGGCTCATCAGATAGGTGTTCGGCGCCGAGCCGATGCCGACCATGAAGATGCGCGAGCGGCCGCGCATCGCGGTGATGGTCTCGAACAGCTGCTGCTCGTTGCCGATGGCGCCGTCGGTCAGGAACACCACCTGGCGGACACGATCGCTGTCGCTGCCGTCGTCGGTCAGCGCCGCGCGCATCGCCGGCACCATCTCGGTGCCGCCGCGTGCCTCGAGCGCACCGACGAACCTGGTGGCGTTGCCGACATGCTCGGCATCGGCCGGCACCGACGACGGAAACAGCACCGTCATGGTGTCGTCGAAGCGGATCACGTTGAAGCGGTCGCCGGGCTGCAGCCGTCCCAGTGCATAGAGCAGGCTGGCCTTGGCCTGGCGGATCGAGGTGCCGCCCATCGAGCCGGAATTGTCGATCACGAAGATGACGTCGCGCGGCTGCGGGCGCTGCGTGGTCGCGGCCACCGCGGGCGGCGTGACGAAGGCGAGCAGGTAGTCGGCATCGCCAACCTGCTCGTGAAACAGGCCGACCGACGGCAGCTTGTCCGAGGCCGGCTTCCAGGTCAGCTCGAAATCGCGATCGGCGGGCACCACGCCTTCGGCTAACGTCACGACCCGGGTCTTCGCATCGGGGCTGTCGACCGTCACCTGGTGATGGTGGCTCTTGACCTCGCCGAGCGCGAAGCCCGCCTGCAGCCGCACGGTAATGCGGGTCGGATTGACCGGATCGTTCTTCGCGGGGTCGAGCACCTCCGGCGAGATGCGGTCGCGGTCCGGTACCGTGTCGTTGCTCGCGGCACCCCAGCCATTGCTGTCCGGGCGGAGATCGACGCTCTGCACGATCGGCCTGGGATTGTAGCGCGGCGCGACCACCAGCGGCACCCGCAGCGAGAATTCGCCGGCGACCTGCGCCACCGGCTGCTGATACTCGATCTGCACCAGCACGGTTTCGCCAGGGCCGATATTGGCGAGCGAGTTGGTGAAGATGTTCGGCCGCTCCTGCTCGGTCAGCGCCGCGGTCTTGCCGTCGCGCTTGGCCTGCTCGTAGATCACCTTCGCCTCCTGCCGCGGCTTGATGTCGCCGACCACCACGCGGTCGCCGACGATCATCTTCAAGCTGTCGACCGCGCTGTCCGGTGGCAGCGGATAGACGTAGACGGCCTCCAGCCATTGCGAACTGGTGTTCCGAAACAGTTGCGTCACGCGCGCCCGCGCCGTCGGGCCGGAGACCACGATGTCGACATCGATGCCGAGCCGCGGCGCCTCGGTGTAGCCCGCATCGCTCTTGAACAGCAGCGCGCCGGAGCGCGCGTCGGCCGGCTTGGTCAGCGGCGCCAGCGGGCCCTCGGCCGACCAGCCAGGTGTGATGCTGAGAAACAGCGCCGTGAAGCCGACCAGCGCCACGGCGGCGGCTTGCAGCAGCAGGAACAGCAGCATGGTCACGATCCAGGACCGGACCGGATGACGGCTGCTGCGGATATCGCAGTCGATGGTGTCGCTCATCAGAGTCTCCGCAACGAACAGAATGGGGCAGGCTGAGACTGAGCGCGGTGCGCTGTCGTCGCGAGCGGAATGGTCGGTCTTGTTCGGCCGCCGCACGCCCCGCTCTGTCCGGTGGTGCGCGAGGAGGCGGCTGATCTGTCCGGGTTTGTGCTGTTTTGTCCGTCTGCTAGAAGAGGTCTGCGCCACGCGGCAGGGGACAGGATGTCGATACCGGACAACGAACTCTCGGACGAGCAGAGCCGGCAGGTTGCCGAGGCGGTCCGCGAGGAGATCGCGCGGCGGCGGATGTCGCGGCAGACGCTGGCCGAGCAGGCCAAGCTGAGCCTGTCGACCCTGGAGAAGGCGCTCGGCGGCCGGCGCCCGTTCACGCTCGCGACCATCGTCCGGCTTGAGCAGGCGCTCGGCATCTCCCTGCGCAAGGCGCCGAGTGCGCCTGCCACGGCTCCCGCATCACCGAGTGGCGGCATCGCGCCGGACAGTCTCGGCTCCTATTCGCGTCGCGCGGTGGAATGGATCGAGGGCACCTATGTGACCCTACGACCGTCGTTCGGCGACAAGGACGCGATCTATGCCTACCGCACCGACATCGTCTGGGATGATGCCGCCTCGTCGCTGGTGTTCCGCGAGGGCGCGCGGCTCGACGCGGCCTTCTCGCAGTTCGGCGAGGTCGCCGTGCCCAACCAGTCCGGCTTCGTCTATCTCGTCACCAACCGCCACGGCCAGCACCGCCTGATCACGGTGTCGAGGCCGACCATCACCGGCGAGATGTACGGCATCATCACGACCCTGCTGGCGGGGCGCGGTTCGCTGCTGACCCCGATCGCCGCGCCGATCGCGCTGCTGCCGCTGCGCAACGTGGTGGAGCCGAGCTTCGGCCGGCTTGGGACGGATGATCCGAACTATCAGCTCTATCGCGAGCACCTGCGCAAGACGGTCGAGGAACCGTTCGCGCTGTTCGTACAGGGCGTGCCGTGAGGTGATCAGTTCTATCGTCAACTAACGGACTGTAGGGTGGGCAAAGGCGCGCCCGCACTGCTCGTGTGACGAGCTCCGCTGCATCGCGCGCCGTGCCCACCATTCACTCCGAATGCGCCGACAGATGGTGGGCACGCAACCGCCCTGCGGGCGTCTGCTTTGCCCACCCTACGGCAGTTCGAATTGATGGGCACACTATCAACCGCCGTCATTGCGAGCGTAGCGAAGCAATCCAGAGTCCCCGCGCGGCCCTGGATTGCTTCGCTGCGCTCGCAATGACGGAGCTTGTGATGGGCAGGCTCCTTCAACAGCCCCGCTGTCGTCCCGGCGAACGCCGGGACCCATACCCCCAGGGAGCAGTTTGAGGCACGCTGGTGATTGGCTTTTCGCGCCACATCACCGCCGCGGAGTATGGGTCCCGGATCGGCGCCGTGCCGCGCGTTGCGCGTCACGGCTTGTCCGGGACGACGGCGATGTGTGGGACGGATTCACGGGCTCAAACAGCGAAACGCTCAAGCAGCAGAGCGTCTGATCAGCAGAACGTCATAAGCAACCGAGCGAGTTGAACCGCAGACGGTGGACGACCGACATGTCATCGCATTCCCGCGGCACATCATGCCCGAGGTCTGCCATTAGTCCGTCCCTCGCAAACATGCAGAGGGCGCAGGGAATGCCGGGTGACAGCCTCACCCATGGCCCGCCTGCTTAAAAAAATGCAGGCGGCAGGTACCACAGGTGCAGCCGACATTCCGGCATTCCCTGCGCGATGGGTGGAACGCTTATACGCAGTCTCCCTGGTGCGCCGGGCTTGTTGGCCACCATGCCGCGACAACGCTCGCGCATTGCGCGGGTGACACCAGCTTCGGGGTGTCAGGACGCTGCGACTTCACGTCCGTGAGCTGCCGTTCGTCGGCGCATCCGAAGACACGCTGCGGCACCCCCACGGCCATCGCCTCCCACCTCGCGTGTCGTGACGATCGCGCGCAACGCCCCTCTGCGGTGAGGCGGGATGAGGGAGTTGATCATGAATTCGGAAAAATGTCAATCTGGTTTTTATATTCGGAAGTCGTGCCGCGACGGCGGTGAGCTCCCCTCCCCCTTGCGGGGAGGGGTCGGGGGTGGGGGTCCACGCATTCCGTCAGAAGTGATTGGGCGGAATGCTTCTGGCGCACCTGTGGTGGCGAAATGCGCCGTGCCCTTCACGACGTTCGGAGTGCGGAGACCCCCACCCCCCAACCCCTCCCCGCAAGGGGGAGGGGAGCCAACCGCCGTTGGCGTGAGAGCGTGGCTCAAGTCATGAGCGTCAGCGATGGGCCAATCATCGGCGGTTGAGTGTTGCGATGCGGCGCGCCCGCATCGCTGCCCTGCCTGGCGCGCCACGCCGCCGCTCGACCTACCCCCCGACATCCGCGCTGATGATATCCCCGAACAGGTCCCATTTGCCGCCCTTGAACTGCATCATCTTGAGCTGCTCGATCGGGGCGAAGTCGTTCGGGCCGGTGTTGACCTTGATGCCGGGGATCAGGGTGTCCGGGGCAAAATCCTTCAGGCTGGCGGCCTGCTTCATGACGTTCTCGCGGGTGAGATTGTCGCCGCACTGTTTCAGGGTCTGCACCATGGTCTGGGCCGCGGCGTAGCCGTAGGCGAGGTTGGCGTCGGAGATGTTGGCGCCGGGCATGTATTTGTCGATGAAGGCCATGAACTTCTTCATGCCCTCGTCGTCCTTCCACTGCGGATCGGAGGGGTCCTTGAGGTAGCCGGCGGACAGCACGCCTTCGGAGGCCTCGAGGCCGGCCGGCTTCATCACGGCGCCGATCGAGATCGACACGTCGGTCATGACATGCATCGGCTTCCAGTCGAGTTCGGCGATCTTCTTGATCGCTTGCGCTGCAAATTTCGGCGTGGCGATGTTGACGAACACGTCGGCACCGGTACCCTTGACCTTGACGATGTGAGCGTCGATCGACGGCTCCGAGGTCTCGTAGCTCTCCTCGGCGACGATCATCGTCTTGGCCTTGTCGCCGAGCACCTCCTTGATGCCGAGCAGGTAGTCCTTGCCGAAATCGTCGTTGGCATAGAAGATCGCGATCTTCGCGTTCGGCTTCTCCTTGAGAATGTACTTGGCGAAGATCCGCGCCTCGACGCGGTAGCTGGGCTGGAAGCCCATGGTCCACGGAAATTCCTTCGGCTCGTTCCACTTGCTGGCACCGGTGGCGAGGAACAGCTGCGGTACCTTCTTGGCGTTATGATATTTCTGCACGGCGGTCTGGGTCGGCGTGCCCAGCGCGTTGAACACCAGAAACACCTCGTCGCTTTCGATCAGCTTGCGGACCTGCTCGACCGTCTTCGGCGGGCTGTAGGCGTCGTCATAGGAGATGAAGTTGATCTTGCGGCCGTTCACGCCGCCCTGGTCGTTGATCATCTTGAAATAGGCTTCCTCGGTCTTGCCGATGATGCCGTAGGCCGAGGCCGGGCCGCTATAGGCCTCGACATTGCCGATCTTGATCTCGGTGTCGGTGACGCCGGTGTCGTATTTCTTCTGGGCGAGTGCGCTGTGGCTCGCCAAGACGGAGAACGCGGCGGCGGCCGCAAAAGACAGCAGAGTCCTGGTCGTCATCGGCAACATTCCCTGGGCTTCCTCTTGTTTGATTCTTGTGATTGCCGTTTCTTCTTCGACTGTTCTCGGCCGTTTGCTCGGCCTCTGACAGCGGCGGCGTTGGTTGCCGCGCATGAGGAGCGAGTGGGCAGATGTGTGCAATGCACTGTCTTGCGTCCAGGCGCTGGCCCGGGAAGCAACGGGCGCCACCTGCCGAGCCCGCACGTGATTTTGCCGGTCAGCCACTCGACGCAAGTTGATACCATCGCTTCGGGCGCATCTTCGTCGGCGCAAGAAGCAGGACCTCGCGGCACGCCATGACGAAAAGCCCGTTCTACACGGCCGAGCACGAGGCCTTCCGCGACGTCGTCAGGCGTTTCGTCGACAAGGAGATCGCGCCGTTCGCCAACGCCTGGGACGAGGCCGGCGAATTCCCACGCGGGCTCTATGCCAAGGCGGCCGAGATCGGCCTGCTGGGCCTGGGCTTTCCGGAAGAGTTCGGCGGCGTGGCGGCGGATCAGTTCATGCGGATCGTGTCGTCGCAGGAGCTGGCGCGGGCGGGCATCGGCGGCGTCAGCGCCAGCCTGATGAGCCACTCGATCGGCGCGCCGCCGATCGCGCGCGCGGCACGGCCCGAGGTCCGGGCGAAGGTGCTGCCGGAGATCCTGTCGGGGCGAAAGATCTCGGCGCTCGCGATCACTGAGCCGAGCGGCGGGTCGGATGTCGCCAATCTGCGCACCAAGGCGGTGCGCGACGGCGATCACTACGTGGTCAGCGGCGAGAAGACCTTCATCACCTCGGGCATGCGCGCCGACTACATCACCGTCGCGGTGCGCACCGGTGGACCTGGACCGGCAGGTGTCAGCCTGCTGCTCGTCGCCGGCGACACGCCGGGGCTGACCCGCACCAGGCTCAACAAGATGGGCTGGTGGGCGTCGGATACCGCGACCTTGCACTTCGACAATTGCCGCGTGCCGGTCGAGAACCTGATCGGCGAGGAGGGGCAGGGCTTCAAGCTGATCATGCATAATTTCAACAGCGAGCGGATGGGCATGGCCGCGAGCTGCACGGCGTTCGCGCGGGTCTGCCTCGACGACGCGATCGCCTATGCCCGGGAGCGCCAGACCTTCGGCAAACCCTTGGCGCAGCATCAGGTGATCCGGCACAAGCTGGTCGACATGGCGCAGCGCGTCGCGGCCTCGCAGGCGATGCTGGAGATGCTGGCGTGGCGGCTCGAACAGGGCGATAATCCGGTCGCCGAGATCTGCATGATGAAGAACCAGGCGACGCAGACGATGGCCTTTTGCGCCTCCGAGGCAGTGCAGATCTTTGGCGGCGCGGGGTTCATGCGGGGTATTCGCGTCGAGAGGATCTATCGCGAGGTCAAGGTGAATGCGATCGGCGGTGGCACCGAGGAGATCATGAAGGACCTGGCCAGCCGGCAGATGGGATTGTGACAGGTCACGCGCCACGATCCATGGAGTTGCTCGGGCAGACGATCCCGATGCGGCGGTCCTTCGAGACGCCCGCCAAGAGGCGGGCTCCTCAGGACGAGGGCTTTTACTTGGCGAGCAGCAGACCCTCATGGTGAGGAGCGCCCCTTGGCGCGTCTCGAACCATGAGGCCCGGATGGCTTCCGGGTGTACTGACCTCGCCCGAATTGACGAGAGGAAATGGAATGCTCTTCACCGCCGATCACGACGAACCGCGCCGCATCCTGCAGAAGTTCATTGCTGCCGAGATCAATCCCCATGTCGACGAATGGGAGGAGGCCGGCATCTTCCCGGCGCATGAGCTGTTCAAGAAGCTCGGCGATCTCGGCTTCCTCGGCCTCAACAAGCCGGTCGAGTTCGGCGGCCAGGGGCTGGACTATTCCTATGCGCTGATGATGGCGGAAGAACTCGGCGCCATCAATTGCGGCGCCATTCCGATGGCGATCGGTGTGCAGACCGACATGGCGACGCCGGCTCTGGCACGGTTCGGCTCCGACGAGGTGCGCAAGGAATTCCTGGCGCCGGCGATCTCCGGCGACTACGTCGCCTGCATCGGCGTGTCCGAGCCGGGCGCCGGCTCCGACGTCGCATCGATCAAGACCCAGGCGCGCGCCGACGGTGACGACTACGTCATCAATGGCGGCAAGATGTGGATCACCAACGGCACCCAGGCGGATTTCATCTGCCTGCTCGCCAACACCAGTGACGGCCCGGTCCATCGCAACAAGTCGCTGATCTGCGTGCCGATGAAGAGCAAGGGCGTGCAGGTCGCGCGCAAGCTCGACAAGATGGGCATGCGCTCGTCCGATACGGCGCAGATCTTCTTCGACAATGTCCGGGTGCCCAAGCGCAACCGGGTCGGCGAGGAGGGCATGGGCTTCACCTACCAGATGATGCAGTTCCAGGAGGAGCGGCTGTGGGCCGGCGCCGCCTGCCTCAAGGCGCATGAGGCGATCATCAATGCGACCATCGAGTACACGCGCAACCGCAAGGCGTTCGGCCGCTCGATCCTCGACAACCAGGTCGTCCATTTCCGCCTCGCCGAGCTGCAGACCGAGGTCGAGCTGCTGCGCGCGCTGACCTATCAGGCGGCGGAAGCGCTGGTGGCCGGCGAGGACGTGACGCGGCTCGCGACCATGGTGAAATTGAAGACCGGACGGCTCGGGCGCGAACTCACCGATGCCTGCCTGCAATATTGGGGCGGCATGGGCTTCATGAACGAGACGCCGGTCAGCCGCGCCTATCGCGATTCGCGGCTGAGCTCGATCGGCGGCGGCGCGGATGAGGTGATGCTCACGATCCTGTGCAAGATGATGGGCACCTTGCCGGGCATGGGCAAAGCAGGGAACGCCTGATGATCACGCTGTATCATTGCGACGGCGCCCGCTCGTTCCGCCCGCTGTGGATGCTGGAGGAGCTAGGGCTCGACTACGAATTGAAGATGCTGCCGTTCCCGCCGCGGGTGCTGGCGAAGGAGTATCTCGCGATCAACCCGCTCGGGACGATCCCTTATCTGATCGATGGCGAGACGAAGATGACGGAGTCCTCCGGCATCTGCCACTATCTCGGCGTCAAGCACGGGCCGACGCCGCTGATGGTCGGGCCTGAGGAGGCGGGCTATGGCGCGTTCCTGAACTGGATGTACTTCTCCGATGCCACGCTGACGTTCCCGCAGACGCTGGTATTGCGATACACGCAGCTCGAGCCTGAGGAGCGCCGCTCGCCGCAGGTCGCGACCGACTATGCCAAATGGTTTCTGGGCCGGTTGCGCGCGGTGGAGGCAGCGACTGGAAATGCCGAGTTTCTGTGCGGCCGCTTTACGGCGGCGGATATCGTGATCGGCTATGCGCTGCGGCTCGCCGACACGCTCAAGCTTTCCAAGGAATTCGGGCCGAATGTGGCGGCCTATTGGGCGCGCCTGCAGCTGCGCGATGGCTATCAGCGGGCGCACGCGGCCGAACAGCGCGCCGGTGTGGAGCAGGGCATCAAGCCGCGCGTCAGGCCGTGAGTTGCGCACGTCATTTCGCTGAAGATTCCCGGGCGATGCATCGCGGAGCGTGGAGTTAACCGCGACAAAAATCGGCAGTCGTCGCCGATGACAGCGGCGCGAATTGCGCTATGGTTCTCCTCCAAAGAAGCGGCCGGCAGAGCCGCGTCTCAGGAGGAAGACCATGGATGTTGCCCGCCGGGACTCCGGCCATCTCATGCTGATCACGCCCGAGCGCGTCTTCTACGCCGGGCTGCTCGGTCGACCGCGCCAGCGCTGCTCGGGCGCGCTGCATATCTATGTCGCGCTCACCGGCAGCCTGCGCCTGCTGCCCGAAGGCGGCGAGCCGCGGTGCGGCGAGCTGCTGGTGGTGCCGCCGAACAAGCAGCACACGATCGAGAGCGACTACCGCACCGTCATCGTCGTGACGATGGAGCCGGAGAGTGTGCCGATCGGCACGCTGGATCGCTTCGCAGCCAAGGTCACGCGCGAGGCCGACGCCTTCGCCTGCCGTATCCGTGCGGCCTATGAGGAGCTGGTGCAGCGGCCGCTCTCCGGCGACGTCACCAGCGCGGTGTTCGACCGGCTCTGCTTCGGCGAGGTGCTGCCGCAGCGGACGCTCGATCCGCGCGTCGTCAAAGCGATCGGCCTGATCAGCCGCTTCTCCGGCGAGCCGGCGACCGCCGAGAGCTGCGCCGCCGCGGTGGGCCTGTCGACCTCCCGCTTCCTGCATCTGTTCAAGGAGGAGACGGACATCTCCTTCCGCTCGTTCCGCGCCTGGAAGCGCGCGCGGCATCTCCTGAACTACGCCAACCAGGATCTCAACCTGGCGCATCTCGCGCAGGACATCGGCTATCCCGACTCGACGCATTTCAGCCACTCGATCCGCCGCTTCTACGGCCTGAAACCGCGCGCGATCTTCTCCGGCTCGCGCGATCTTGCGATCTATCGCGCCGGCGAGGCCGCGTTGACCTGATCGGCCCTGGCGCGCCTCGTCAGCGCGGCGCGCAGCGGAATTTCGACAGCTCAAGCACGATCAGCGTGCTGATCGCGGCCGCCGCGGTCAGCGCGAGATCGTCGGCGTGCAGCGGCCCGAACCTGAACAGCGCGGCGACCGGCGGGACGGTCAGACTGGTCGCGAGCACCGCGATGACGATCGCGATCACCGATAGCAGCACGCGGTTCGGCCGGAGCAGCGCCTCGCGCAGCGAGCTCGAGAACGAGCGGTTGACGAAGATCAGGCTGACGATCACCGGCACCAGGGTGAAGAACACCAGCGCGCGGAGCTCGTCATCGGGCATGCCGTTGCGGTGCGCGAGCAGCAGCACGCCGCCGGTGGTGATGATCGCGAGAACGCCCTGCAGCGCGCCCCATAGCACCAGCGGGCGCGGCAGTAGCGCTTCCAAGGGATCGCGCGGCCGCCGCCGCATGATGTCGTCCTCCTCGGTCTCGGCCTCGAACACCAGCGAGCAGACGGGATCGATGATCATCTCCAGGAAGGCGATGTGAATTGGGCCGAGCAGCAAGGGAAGCCCCGTCAAAAGCGGCAGCAGCGCCAGCCCCGCGATCGGGAAATGCACCGCGAGAATGAAGCTCATCGCCTTGCGTAGATTGTCGTAGATCCGCCGGCCCAGCCGGATCGCTTTGACGATCGAGCCGAAATCATCGTCGAGCAGCACGATCGCCGCAGCCTCGCGCGCGACGTCGGTGCCGCGGCCGCCCATCGCGATGCCGATATGCGCCGCCTTCAGCGATGGCGCGTCGTTGACGCCGTCGCCGGTCATGGCGACGATCTCGCCATCGGCCTTCAGCGCCGAGACGATGCGCAGCTTCTGCTCCGGCATGATGCGGGCGAACGCAGTCGGCGTGCGTGCCGCTTGCGCCAGGACGTCGTCGTCGAGCGTTGAAAGTTCCGTGCCGGTGATGACGCGTTCGGGATCGAGCCCGGCCTGCCGCGCGATCGCCGCCGCCGTGGCCGGATAGTCGCCGGTGATCATGAGGATACGGATGCCGGCGGAGCGGCACTCGGCGACGGCTTGGGGCACCTCCGCGCGCAGCGGATCGGCGAAGCCGACGAGGCCGCAGAAGCTGAACGCGAAGCCCTGCTGCGTCTCCGGGAGCGGGCCGCCGCTCCATCGCGCCTCGGCGACGCCGAGCACGCGCAGGCCTTCGGCGGCGAGTGTCTCGATGCGCGCCTGGAGCGTGGCGAACTCAGCACCGGTGAGACCGCACAGCTTTGCAATCGCCTCCGGCGCGCCCTTCGCCGCGACGACACTGCCGCCCTGTCGCGACCACACGTTGGTCATGGCGAGCAGATCCGGCCGGAGGCCATAGCGCCGCTGCAAGCTGGCCTCGGCGCTCGCCTCTGTGCCGATCGCCTGCAGCGCTTTCTCCATCGGGTCGTGCGACTGTGGGTCGCAGGCGCGCACGGCGGTCGCGACGAGGTCGCGGAACTCGGCCGTGACGGCATCGGGCGATGCCGTCACCAATTGCAGTACGGTGCCATCCGCTTGCACCAGCCGCGCCACCATCATGCGGTTCTGCGTTAGGGTGCCGGTCTTGTCAGTGCACAGCACGGTGGCCGCGCCGAGCGACTCGATCGCGGCAGCGCGCCGCGTCAGCACGCGGGCCTGCGAGATGCGCCAGGCGCCCATGGCGAGAAACACGGTGAGCACCACCGGAAATTCCTCGGGCAGCATCGACATGCCCAGCGCGATGCCGGCCAGCAATCCTTCCAGCCAGCCGCCGCGATACAGTGCGTAGAGCACGACCGTGATCGCCACCACGATGCCGCCACCGATCGCGAACGCCATCACCAGACGCCGTGTCTGCTGACGCAGCCGCGGCGTCTCGGTCTCCAGCGTGCTGACCGACTGTCCGATCCTGCCGATCGCGGTCCGCGGCCCGGTCGCCATCACCTCGGCGATGCCGCCGCCGCGCACGACGAGGCTGCCGGAGAACACGAAGGGCTGATCGTCGCCGCCGGCGGCGGCGGGCGAGGCGCCGTCCGCATCCGCCGCCGGCCGCTTGCGCACGGGCACGGATTCGCCTGAGAGCAGCGATTCATCGATGAGCAGATCGTCGCATTCGCGCAGCACCGCATCCGCAGCGACACGATCGCCTTCCGCCAGCACGATGAGATCGCCGCGCGCCACCTCGCGGCCGGCAATGCGGATGCGCTCACCGTCGCGGATCACCAGCGCGCGCGGGCTGGAGAGGTCGCGCAGCGATTCCAACACGCGCTCGGTGCGCGCCTCCTGCACGATGGTGATGAACACCGATGCCGAGGCGAATACGCCGAGCAGCACGGCTTCGGCCATATCGCCCAATGCGAGGTAGATGCCGGCGCCCGCAAGCAGCAGGAGCAGCATCGGTTCCTTCAGCACGTCCGCGATCAGCCGGATGATCGACCGCGCGCCCGCCTGCGGCAGCTCGTTGAAGCCCTCTTCCTGCAGCCGGCGCGCCGCCTCGGCGGCGCTCAGCCCATTCGGAAAGGTCGGCGCCGGTTGTGTGTCGCTTGACATTGCACGCTCGGTGGGGAGGACGAACAGGAACCGCTTAGCGTCGATGGCAGGTCGCAGGCTTGATGCAAAGCAATAACGAGAAAGCGCCGTTTCAACCAGCGAGTCAACGCAAGCAGATCGCGCCGCGACGTCATCATATGGGCCAACATCTGCA
This sequence comes from Bradyrhizobium sp. ORS 285, assembly GCF_900176205.1. NCBI lineage: Bacteria > Pseudomonadati > Pseudomonadota > Alphaproteobacteria > Hyphomicrobiales > Nitrobacteraceae > Bradyrhizobium > Bradyrhizobium sp. ORS 285. The sequence continues at coordinate 7,017,628 of NZ_LT859959.1, read as the reverse complement.
CAGCGCTGCTTGCGCGCAAGCTTTCATCGAATGAGTGCCAGCACTGCCATGAGCAACAAAGCCGTCATCACCTGCGCGCTGAACGGCGTGCTCACCGATCCCCGGCAGCATCACGTCCCGGTCACGCCGGAGGAGATGGCGCGCGAGGCGCGCCGCGCCTATGACGCGGGCGCTGCGATCATGCATATCCATCTGCGCCAGCAGGCGCCGGGAAAGGGCCATCTGCCGTCGTGGGAGGTGAACGTCTCGCGCGAGATCCAGCAGGCGATCCGCGAGGCCTGCCCCGGCGTGATCATCAACCACACCTCCGGCGTTTCGGGCCCGAACTATCATGGCGCGCTCGACTGCATCCGTGAGACCCGGCCGGAGATCGCCGCCTGCAATGCCGGCTCGCTGAACTATCTGAAGGTCAAGGCGGACAACAGCTGGGCCTGGCCGCCGATGATGTTCGACAACTCGGTCGAGAAGATCGGCGACTATCTCGCCGTCATGAAGGACGTGAACACGATCCCGGAGTTCGAGTGCTTCGACGTCGGTATCGTGCGCTGCGTCGGCATGTACCGGCAGACGGGAATGTATAGCGGGCCGCTCGAGTACAATTTCGTCATGGGTGTCGCCTCGGGCATGCCCGCGGATCCGGAGTTGCTGCCGATCCTGCTCAAGCTGAAACTGCCGGAGGCGCATTGGCAGGTCACTGCGATCGGCCGTGCCGAGATCTGGCCGCTGCACCAGCGCTGCGCGGAGCTTGGCGGTCATCTGCGGACCGGGCTGGAGGACACGTTCTATCTCGCTGACGGAACCAAGGTGACGTCAAATGGGCAGCTGATCGAGGCGATCGCCGGTTGTGCGCGCCGCGCGGGCCGCGAGATCGCGAGCCCAGCCGAGGCGCGGCAGATGTTCGGAACGGTGAACTGACGCAACATGCCTCCGTCATTGCGAGCGCAGCGACGTAATCCAGAGCTACGCATGACGCCCCTGGATTGCTTCGTCGCCTTCGGCTCCTCGCAATGACGCGGATGGAGAGGGACCAAAACCATGACCAACCTCGACGTCACAGGTGGTGTGCCCGGTCCTGGCCGTATCGGCCGGGTCGCGATCGGCGATCTGCTGAAGCGCGCGGCGCGTCGCTTTCCGGATCGCGTCGCCATCACGGACGGCGGCCGCCAAGCGACCTTCACCGAGCTGGAGCGCGATTCCAACCGGTTCGCGAACCATCTCGTCGCCAAGGGGCTGAAGCCGGGCGAGACAATCTCCACGGTTTGCAACAACTCGATCGACCTCGTCAAAGCGCTGTTCGGCATCCATCGCGCCGGTCTCGTCTGGGTGCCGATCAACACCATGCTCGGGCCGGCCGACATGGACTACATCCTCGGCCATGCCGAGGTGCGCTTCGCTGTGATCGATGACAATCTCCATGCGCAGCCCGAGCGCCGCGCGGTGTTGGAGAAGCGCGGCGTCGAGCTGGTCGCCGTCGACCTCGCCGGAACGGCGAAAGCGGCCGGGCTGGCCAGCTTCAACGATCTGATCCAGGGCCAGTCCGACGTCGAGCCTGAAATCGAGATCAACGATCGCGATCTCGCGATGATCATCTACACCTCCGGCACGACGTCGCGGCCGAAGGGCGCGATGCATTGTCATCTCGCCGTGGTCATGGCCGTGATGAGCAACTGCATCGAGATGCAGCTGTCGCGCGACGACGGGATCACCGGGCAGTTCCCGCTGTTCCATTGCGCCGGTCACGTGCTGCTGTTGAGCTATCTCTCGGTCGGCGGCCGCATGGCGCTGATGCGCGGCTTCGATCCGGTCGCCTGCATGGAGGCGATCGTGCGCGATCGTCTCACCGTGTTCGTCGGCCTGCCGCTGATGTACCAGGCGATCCTCGATCATCCCCGCCGCAGGGAGTTCGATCTCTCGCACCTGCGCACCTGCCTCTACACGATGGCGCCGATGAGCCGGCCGCTGCTGGAGCGCGCCATCCAGGAGCTGTGCCCGAACTTCGTGCTGACCAGCGGCCAGACCGAAATGTATCCGGCGACGACGATGTCGCGGCCGGAGGTGCAGCTCAATCGGTTCGGTAATTACTGGGGCGAGTCGCTGTTCGTGAACGAGACAGCGATCATGGACGATGCCGGAAATCTGCTGCCGCCGGGCGAGATCGGCGAGCTCGTGCATCGCGGCCCCAACGTGATGATGGGATACTACAAGGACCCGACATCGACCGAGGAGGCCCGCAGGTTCGGCTGGCACCACACCGGCGATCTCGCCGTGATTGACCAGGGCGAGGTGCTGTGCCTCGACCGCAAGAAGGACATGATCAAGTCCGGCGGCGAGAACGTCGCCTCGGTCAAGATCGAAGAAACATTGCTGGCGCATCCGGCGGTGCAGAATGCCGCCGTCGTCGGCCTGCCGCATCCGCAATGGGGCGAGGCGGTCTCGGCCTTCGTCAAGCTCAAGCCCGGAGCCGTCGCGAGCGAAACCGAGCTGCTCGAGCACTGCCGCAAGTCGCTCGGCGGCTTCCAGGTGCCGAAGCTGGTGCGTGTGCTCGAGGAGATGCCGATGACCGCCACCGGCAAGCTGCGCAAGGTCGAGCTGCGCCAGGCTTATGGCGAGCATTTTGCGGCGAAGAGCGCGTGAGGCGTGCCACAAACTCCATCGTCATTCCGGAATGGCCCGCAGGGCCAGGCCCGGAATCCATACTCCCGATCGAGGTTATGGATTCCGGGCTCGCGCTTCCGCGCGCCCCGGGATGACGGTCAATAGCGAGACCGTTGCTTATGGCCATCATCGACAACACCATCTCTCCCACCGGCGCCGCCTTCCAGGCGAACCGCGACGGCATGTTGGGCCTCATCGCAAAAATGCGCGATCTCGAAGCGCGGACGCGCAATGCCTCGGCGGCGGCCAAGGACCGCTTCCATCAGCGCGGCCAGCTTCTGCCGCGCGAGCGCGTGGCACTGGTGCTCGATCCCGGCGCGCCGTTTCTGGAGCTGTCGACGCTCGCCGGCTACATGTTCGATACGCCCGATCCTGCCAAGAGCGTCCCGGGCGGCGGCGTCATCGCCGGCATCGGCTTCGTCGCGGGCGTGCGCTGCATGGTCTCGGCAAACGATGCGGCCATCGATGCCGGCGCGCTGCAGCCTTACGGCCTCGACAAGACCCTGCGCGTGCAGGAGCTCGCGCTGGAGAACAAGCTGCCTTACGTGCAACTGGTCGAGAGCGCCGGCGCTAACCTCCTGCGCTACCGCGTCGAGGACTTCGTTCGTGGCGGCAACATCTTTCGCAATCTGGCGCGGCTGTCGGCGGCGGGCCTGCCGGTGGTCACCGTGACGCACGGCTCCTCGACGGCGGGCGGCGCCTATCAGACCGGCCTGTCGGACTACATCGTCATGGTGCGCGGCCGGACCCGCGCGTTCCTGGCCGGTCCGCCGCTGTTGAAGGCGGCGACCGGCGAGATAGCGAGCGAGGAGGAGCTCGGCGGCGCCGAGATGCACACGTCGATTTCCGGCCTCGGTGACTATCTGGCCGAGGACGATCGCGATGGCCTGCGCATCGCCAGGGAGATCATGGGCAAGCTGAACTGGGACCGGCCGTCGCACGATGCGCCGGCGGCGAAGCCGCCGCGCTACGATCAGGAGGAGCTGCTCGGCATCATGCCGCTCGACCACAAGCGTCCCGTCGACATGCGCCAGGTGATCGCGCGGATCGTCGACGACAGCGACTTCGTCGAGATGTCGCCGAACTACGGCCCGGCCACGGTCTGCGGCCACGCCCGCATCGAGGGCCAGGCGATCGGCATCGTCACCAACAACGGCCCGCTCGATCCGGCCGGCGCCAACAAAGCGACGCACTTCATCCAGGCCTGCTGCCAGAGCCGCACGCCGATTCTCTATCTCAACAACACCACCGGCTACATGGTCGGCCGGGCCTATGAGGAGGCCGGCATGATCAAGCACGGCTCCAAGATGATCCAGGCGGTGACCTCGGCCACGGTGCCGCAGATCACGATCTATTGCGGCGCCTCGTTCGGCGCCGGCAATTACGGCATGTGCGGCCGCGGCTTCCATCCGCGCTTCTGCTTCTCCTGGCCGAACGCCAAGACCGCCGTGATGGGCGGCGAGCAGGCCGCCGAGACGATGGCGATCGTCACCGAGGCCGCAGCGGCGCGCCGCGGCAAGCCGGTGGAGCGCGAGAAGCTGGATGCCATGAAGGCCCAGATCATCGGCGTGTTCGACAGCCAGATGGATGTGTTCGCGACATCGGCGCGCGTGCTCGACGACGGCGTGATCGATCCGCGCGACACCCGCGCGGTGCTGTCGGAGGTGCTGTCGATCTGCCGCGAGGCCGAGGCGCGCGAACCGCAGCGCATGCAGTTTTCGGTGGCGCGGCCATGAGCGGAGAGCAGACGATGTCGCGCCGGCCGTTCCACAAGGTGCTGATCGCCAACCGCGGCGAGATCGCGCTGCGCGTCATGCGCACGGCGCGCCTGCTTGGTCATGGAGTGGTCGCGGTCTATTCCGACGCCGACGCTGACTCGCCGCATGTGCGGCTCGCCGATCAGGCCGTCCGCATCGGCGCGCCGCCGCCGGCGCAGTCCTATCTGAACATCCCGGCGATCATCGCCGCTGCCAAGGCGACCGGGGCAGATGCCGTGCATCCCGGCTACGGCTTCCTCGCCGAGAACGAGGATTTCGCACAAGCGTGCAGGGACGCAGGCCTCGTCTTCATCGGACCATCGCCGGAGGCGATTCAGGCGATGGGCAACAAGGCGGGCGCCAAGGACATCATGCAGCGCGCCGGTGTGCCCTGCGTGCCAGGCTATCAGGGCGAGGACCAAGGCGACGAGGCGATGCTGCGCGAGGCGCGGCGCATCGGCTTCCCCGTGATGATCAAGGCGGTCGCCGGCGGCGGTGGACGCGGCATGCGTCTCGTTAGTGATGCAGAAGCGTTCCCGGATCTGCTGCGCAGCGCGCGCTCGGAGGCCGCGGCGGCGTTCGGTGACGGCACCGTCATCCTGGAAAAGGCGATTCAGAATCCGCGGCACATCGAGATCCAGGTGTTCGGCGACAGCCAAGGCAATGCCGTGCATCTCGGCGAGCGCGACTGCTCGGTGCAGCGGCGGCACCAGAAGCTGATCGAGGAGGCGCCGTCGCCGGCCGTCAATGCGGAACTGCGCGCGCGCATGGGAGCGGTGGCTGTGCAGGCCGTGAAGGCGCTAGGCTACGAGGGCGCCGGCACCTTGGAATTCTTGCTCGATGCTGACGGCCAGTTCTACTTCATGGAGATGAACACGCGGCTCCAGGTCGAGCATCCCGTGACGGAGGCGCTGACCGGGCTGGATCTCGTCGAGTGGCAGCTCCGCGTCGCCGCGGGCGAACCGCTGCCGTTGCGCCAGGAGCAGATCAGATTCGAAGGCCATGCCATCGAGGTCCGGCTGTGCTCGGAGGATGCCGCTCACGACTTCATGCCGCAATCCGGGCGCATGGCCTTGTGGCAGATGCCGGAACAGATCCGCGTCGAGCATGCGCTCGAATCCGGCGCGGAGATCCCGCCTTATTACGACTCGATGATCGCAAAGCTGATCAGCCATGGCGCGACCCGCGAGGAAGCGCGCGCACGGCTCATCACCGGATTGGAGCAGGCTGTCGCGCTCGGCGTGACGACGAACCAATCGTTCTTGTTGTCGTGCCTGCGGCATCCGGCGTTTGGCGCGGGCAAGGCAACCACGGCATTCATTCCCGCCCATCGTGACGAGCTGCATGCGCCGGCTGCCGGCTCGGCCGACACGGCGCTTGCGGCCTTGCTGCTCTCGGTCAGTCATCCGCTGACGCATCCCATCCGGGGGGGACGCTCCTTGGCTGCGAGCTTTGCGACGCCGTTACGGTTCGAGATTGGTGGCGAGGTCATGGAATGCGAGCTGTTGCGCGAGCGCGACGGCAGCTATTGCGTGGCGTCTGACGGCTCCGAGCATCGCTGTGAGATCGTCTCGCTCACCGGCGACATGATCCGTGTCCGTCACGCCGACGTCACCGAAGGCGCGCGCTTCGTGCGCGACGGCGATCGGCTGTTCGTGCAACATCGCGGTCAGACGCTGACGCTGCGCGATCTGACGCTGGCGGCGCCGCAGTCCACTGCGGCGGCTGGCGGCGACGGCAAGGTTCGCGCGGCGTTGAATGGGCGCGTGGTCGCAGTGCTGGTCAAGCCCGGGGATCGCGTCGCACTGGGCCAACCGGTCGTGACGCTGGAAGCGATGAAGATGGAGCACGTCCACACGGCCGGTCTCGCCGGCACTGTGAGCGCGATCGAGGTTGCCGAAGGCGATCAGGTGACGACGGGACGAATCGTGGTGGAGATCGCAGGTGAGTAGCTGGCCGGGGCGCGCGTGGTCATCAGGTCCTTGGATGTAGACCTCCCGTGCCGCTGCCCCTCACCCCAACCCTCCCCCCGTAAGAACGGGGCGAGGGAGCGCACCGACCTTGTGGCGAATGGCTCGTGCCACGTTGACGATCCGAACCTAAATCATTGAGGCAATCGCTCTCGGCATCGGCGGTTCAACCTCTCCTCGCTCTTTGCGGGGAGAGGTCGGATTGCGCAGCAATCCGGGTGAGGGGCATGGCACTGACGTAGTCTGCGGGAGGTCTATCGGAGTCGCATGTCGGCGCCACACGTATGCGCCGCACGCAGCTGTCGTCAAGTCTCAGTAGGATAGCTGCGTCTCAGCGCGGCAGCTGCCGCCTTAACGTCGCGACCAGCCGCGATGTCTGAAACGGCTTCGACAGCAGTGGGGCGGTGGCGAATTCTTCCGGGCACTGGTCGACGGAATAGCCGGTGACGGCGACGAACGGGACGCCTTCAGCCATGAGCGCGCGGGCGATCGGGGCCGAGGTCTCATGGCCGAGATTGACGTCGAGGACGGCGAGATCGCAGCGGTGCCGTTGCAACAAGTGCAGGGCCTTGCTCACCGTGGGCGCCACACCGACGATGGCAAAGCCTGCTTCCTCCAGCTCGATCGACAGATCGAAGCCGATCATCGGATCGTCCTCGACGATCAGGACGTTGATCTTGTCAGCGACGGGCATGGTTGTTGCTGCGGCTGAGGCGTTGCAGGGGGCACCTCAAGTGCCAGCGTAGTCCAGTTGGTGCGAAGTCGACCTCCACCGCTGCGTCGAGCCCGGCGCGCACCATGTCCGAGATCACGCGGCTGCCAAAGCCCCTCTGCTCGGGGACAGTGACCGGTGGTCCGTCACTCTCGTGCCAGCTCATGTCGAAATCGTCGCCGTCGCAAGACCAGTTGAGGGCGATCCGCCCTTCGTCGCCCGACAGCGCGCCGTATTTTGCGGCGTTGGTGGCGAGCTCATGCACAGCCATGCCGATCGCCTGAGCGGCCTCCGGCGTCAGCTCGATCTGCGGTCCGGCGATGGTGATGCGGTTGCCGATCAGGTCGCGGAAGGCGCCGAGCTGCGAGCGCACGAGGTCGGCGATTGGAATGAAGCGCCAGTCGTTCTGGATCAGCAGATCCTGGTTGCCTGCGATCGCCTGCAGCCGCTCGAGAAAGCGGTTCAGATCGAGCTGCCTTCCATGCCGCGTCATCTGCCGCGCGATCGCCTGCACCAGCGACAGCATGTTCTTGCTGCGATGGTTCACCTCGGCGAGCAGCGTGCGCAGTTGCTCCCTCGTCTGACGCTTGTCGGTGATGTCGCGCACGATCTTGGAGGCGCCGATGATGCGGCCGGTGGAATCACGCACCGGCGAGACCGTCACCGATACATCGATCAGCGCGCCGTCCTTGCGCAGGCGGACCGTCTCGAAATTGTCGATGATCTGGCCCGACACGACGGTAGCGAGGATGCGGTCCTCCTCGGCCTGGCGCTCGCCGGGAATGATCGTGCGGATCGATCGGTTGATCATCTCGCCTTCCGAGAAGCCGAAGATGCGCTCGGCGCTCTTGTTCCAGCTGGTGACGGTGCCGTCCAGCGTCTTGCTGACGACGCCGTCCGAGGACGAGGCGACGATCGCGGCAAGCATCGCCGCGCTGCGCTGCGCCGTCTTGATCGTGGTGACGTCGCGCAGGATCCCGGAAACGCCAATGACCTGACCTTGTCCGTCATGGATCGGCGAGTAGGTGATGGCGACTTCGATCGGACGGCCGTCCTTCGCCAGCCGCACGGTTTCGAAACTCTCGATCGGATCTCCGCTGCTGACGCGATCGCGGATCGCCAGTGCCTCACGCTTCAGCTCAGGAGGCACGATGTCCAGAATCGACTGTCCGATCATCTCGGCGGCGCTATAGCCCAACATCCGTTCGCACGCCGCATTCCAGCTGCGAACGATTCCGTCCGTGGTCGTGCCGAAGATCGCGTCGGCAGACGCGTTCACGATCGCGGCGAGGTAGGCCGCATCGTCATCGGTCACGCGGGGGGCGCCGGGCATTCCGTGCACGTCGCACGCTCCTTGCTAGCAGTTCGGCAGAGAAGATGCCGCGCACCCGATTACCAACTCGTTTGTGTACGAATGCAAGTTCTATCTCGTTCGCTGCTTGTTGTTGGCTTTTTTCCGGCAACGAGGACAAGGAGCACCGCCGTCGGCAGACCGCGAGGGGTCGTGCGACGTGCTCCAGCTCACGGCGGCGAGTACACGAAACGTCGACTTGACAGTTTTGTTCCAAAGGATCTGGCGGAAAACAGCGAAGGCCCTCCGCGGCGCATCCCGTACCGGGGTGCGGCGCACAGTCCCGTCGATCAGCACCCGCCTGACGTGACTGATTACCTCCCCAGGCTGAGGATGTAGCCGGCCAGATCGTTGGCGTCGGCGGCGCTCAGCGGGCTGTTGGCCATGGTGGCGTGCGGAAGCAGCAGGAACTTCACCAGCATGTCCCTGGTCAGGCCCTCCTTGGCGGCGATGGCAATGAAGGGCCGTGCGCGACGGAACCGGGGCGTCTCAGTGCCGACCACATGGCATTCGGCGCACCAGCGTTCCGCAAGCCGGTGTCCATGGTCGAGATTCTCAGCTGCCGCGGGTGTCAGGAGCAGCAGCAACAGCGATGGTGCCAGAAACGGGCGCACGGCGAGCACTCCTCACAGCGGCTGGTCGTCGTCTGTCGAGGGCTGCTCCTGCAGCGAAACGATGTCGCCGCCGCCCAGTTCCTCTTCGGGGGGCGGGTAGACCCACATGTGGTCGCGGACGTCCCGGACGCCCTGCACGCTCTTGGCCGCCACGATCGCCGTGGCGCGTTCCTTGTCATCATGCACCGCGCCGGTGAGATGCGCGACGCCGTTGCGGACGACGACGTTGAAGCGGCAGTGCTTGCAGGCGGCGTGGTCGAGCGCATCGAGGATGGCGCTGCGGATCTCGTCGTCGTCGCGGCTGGGCGCCGGCACGGTGTTGGCGAGATCGGCCAGGGTCTGGACGAAATCAGTGTGCGTCACCATGCCGGCCAGTTGGTCACCATTCACGACCGGAAGCCGCTTGATGCTGCGCTTTTCCATGATCTCGGCGAGTTCTGCCAGGCTGGCATCCGTGCTGACGGTCACCGCAGGCCGGCTCATGATGTCGCCGACGGTGCGGCCATGGGAATGAACGAAGTCGGCGGCGATGCGGCCGCGCCCGACCAGCAGGTCGAGCCAGCGCCCCTGCTTGCGCTCGGTGCCGAGCTCGGCCCGCCGCAGGAAATCGCCGTCGGTCACCATGCCGACGAGCCGGCCGGAGGCGTCGACCACGGGCAGCCCGCCGATATGGTTGCGCAGCATGATCCGGGCTGCCTCGGCCACCGGAGTTCCGGGCGTCACCGTGATCACGGATCGGGTCATGATTTGATGAGCGCGCATATCGTGTCTCGCGAAATCGCTGCGGTCGCAATCGATGGAGCATAGCGACGCCACGCTGTGCGCGCTTGACCAGGATCAACGCCAGCCGCGCCGCCCTACACGATCCGCGATGTCTTGTTGCCCCAATAGCGGTCGCGCAGAAGGCGTTTGTAGAGCTTGCCTGTTGGCAGCCGCGGCAGCTCCTTCTCGAAATCGATCGAGCGCGGCACCTTCTGCCGCGACAGCGACTGACGGCAGAATGCGATCAGCTCTTCCTCCAGCTCGGGCCCCGGCATGACGCCGGACATCGGCTGGATCACCGCCTTCACCTCCTCGCCGAGATCGGGATTGGGCACGCCGAACACGGCGGCATCGGCGACCTTCGGGTGCGTGATGAGGAGGTTCTCGCATTCCTGCGGATAGATGTTCACGCCGCCGGAGATGATCATGAAGGTGGCGCGATCGGTGAGATACAGATAGCCGTCGGCATCGACATAGCCGACGTCGCCGACCGTGCTCATCGTGCCGTCGGCCGAGCGCGCCTCCCTGGTGCGCTCGGGGTCGTTGAAGTACTCGAACGGCGATCCCGTCTTGAACCACACCGTGCCGGCGGTGCCGGTCGGGCAGGGCTGCATGGTCTCGTCGAGAATATGCAGGTCGCCGAACAGCACCTTGCCGACGCTGCCGCGATGCGCCAGCCATTGTTCGCTGTCGCAGGCCGTGAAGCCGAGGCCCTCGGTGGCGCCGTAATATTCGTGGATGATCGGGCCCCACCATCTGATCATGTCCTCCTTGACCTGGGCGGGGCGGGGCAGGGCGCAGCAGCGTGGATTGCGATCTCCAGCGAGGACAGGTCGTAGCGGCTGCGCACATCCTCGGGCAGCTTCAGCATGCGCGAGAACATCGTCGGCACCAGCTGCGTATGCGTGATGCCCCACTGCTCGACGAGCTGGAGATAGCGTTCGGGTTCGAACGTCTCCATGATCACGGCGGTGCCGCCGTTGCGGATCGTGAGGTTCACGGCGGCCTGCGGCGCGGAGTGATACAGCGGCGCCGGCGACAGATAGATCATGCCCTCGCGATAGCGCCACAGCTTCTCGAGGAAGTCGAAGATCGGCAATTGCTGCACCGGCGGCTGTTCGGGTAGCGGCCGCAGGATGCCTTTCGGACGGCCTGTCGTGCCGGAGGAATACAGCATCGCGGTGCCGACGCTTTCGTCTTCAATCGGCGTCACCGGCAGACCCGACGTGACGTCTTGCAGGCCGACGACGCGTTCGCTCTCACCCGGGCCGTCGGCGACGATGCACAGCTCGATGCCGGGCGCCTCCTTCAGCGCCTCGCGCGCGACGTCGAGCTTCGCGGCCGAGGTGATCAGGAGCCGCGACTGGCTGTTGTTGAGGATGTAGGCGAGCTCGCCCGGCGTCAGATACGAGTTCACGCAGGTGAAATAGAGCCCGGAGCGTTCGCCGGCGCCGCACGCTTCGAGATAGCGGCTGTTGTTCTCCATGAAGATCGAATAGTGATCGAGCCGCTTCAGGCCGTGCTTGCGGAACAGATGTGCGAGCCGATTGCTGCGCGCCTCCAGCTCGCGATAGGTCACCGCTTCACCGGTGGAGGCCATGATAAAAGCGGGCTGCAGCGGACGCAGCCTTGCGTGCTTGCCGGTGTACATGTCTGCTCCCTCGCATGGCCGTCCGGCAGAGGCGTAGGTGCACGCGGGGAGGCAAGGCGAAGTGACACGGGCAATGTTCGCGTCACGCGCTCAGGCTGTTTCCATCCGGCGCACTATCCTCACGGGACGGCCGCTTGTTGTTTGCCTGCAGTCTAGCGGACGGGTTCCACGCTGATCAACCGTGGTCTCAGTCCTTTGGCTGAGGCGGGAAGGGATGGGCGGGACCGGGGTTCTAGCCTAACATGAGCGCGCATTCCGAAAACGAATGACTTCTCAGAAGCAAGAAACTCCGGGAGAGACGATATGAATTCGCGTTGGTTGGCCTTTGCGGCCGTGGGTGCGCTGATGGTGGCCGCGCCGGCCTCGGCACAGGTCAAGATCGGCATCCTCAACGACCAGTCCGGCGTCTATGCCGATTACGGCGGCAAATATTCCGTCGAGGCCGCCAAGATGGCGATCGAGGATTTCGGCGGCGAGGTGCTGGGCCAGAAGGTCGAGCTGGTCACCGCCGATCATCAGAACAAGCCGGATCTGGCGTCCTCGATCGCGCGACGCTGGTACGACACCGAAGGGGTCGACATGATCACGGAGCTGACGACCTCTTCGGTCGCTCTCGCGGTGCAGGAACTGTCGGCTGAAAAGAAGAAGATCGACATCGTCGTCGGCGCAGCGACCTCGCGCATCACCGGGGACGCCTGCACGCCCTACGGCTTCCATTGGGCGTTCGATACCCATGCGCTCGCGGTCGGCACCGGCGGCGCGCTGGTCGAAGCCGGCGGAAACACCTGGTTCTTCCTGACCGCCGATTATGCCTTCGGCTATGCGCTGGAGAAGGACACCAGCGATATCGTCACCGCCAAGGGCGGCAAGGTGCTGGGCTCGGTGCGCATCCCGCTGAACTCCTCGGACTTCTCGTCCTTCCTGCTGCAGGCGCAGAGCTCCAAGGCCAAGATCATCGGGCTTGCCAATGCGGGCCTCGACACCACCAACTCGATCAAGCAGGCGGCCGAGTTCGGCATCGTCAAGGGCGGCCAGAAGCTCGCGGGTCTCCTGATGACGCTGGCCGAGGTCAACGGCCTCGGGCTCGAGGCCGCGCAGGGCCTAATCCTGACCGAGGGCTTCTATTGGGACCACGACGACAAATCGCGCGCCTTCAGTGAGCGTTTCATGAAGCGCACGGGGCGCATGCCGAGCATGATCCACGCCGGCACCTATTCGGCGACGCTGTCCTATCTCAAGGCGGTGAAGGCGGCCGGCACCAAGGAGTCGGATGCCGTTGCCAAGAAGCTGAAGGAACTGCCCGTCGATGACGCGTTCGCGCAAGGCAAGGTGCAGGCCAACGGCCGCATGGTCCACGACATGTACCTGTTCGAGGTCAAGTCGCCGGCCGAATCGAAGAAGCCGTGGGACTACTACAAGCTGCTCGCCACGGTGCCCGGCGACAAGGCGTTCTTCTCTGCAAAGGAGAGCGGCTGTCCGCTGACGAAGTGAGCTGCCGCATCATCGGTGTCGTCCCGGCGAAAGCCGGGACCCATACCGCGTGATCTGTCTTGAGGCAGGCTGGCCGTTGAACAGCCCGGCTAACCAACATCCGCCGGGGGTTATGGGTCCCGGGTCAAGCCCGGGACGACAGCGGAGGGCGGAGCTATCAGCCGTGCAGGAGCCGCCACACAATTGCGATCAGCGATCCCACGAGCAGCGCCAGCGCTGCCAGCGCCTGCACGCCGAAGCCTAGGCCGCGCTTCTCGGCGGCTTTGGCGTAGGACACCATGTACATCGCGCGACCGGCGATCCAGACCAGGCCGATCAGCGCGGCGATGACGTCACTGACATAGATCGCGAACAGCCACAGCGCCGGCAGGAAGATCGGCAGCCATTCCAGCGTGTTGACCTGTACCCGATAGGTGCGCTCGAAATCGGCATTGCCGGTGACGGCCGGCGCCTTCACGCCGAATCTGGCGCGCGCCTGCGCCACCCGCACGGCCATGTAGAAGAAAAGCATCAATGCGAGCACGGTGACGAGTGCTGTGTAGTGATACATGCGTGGGTCCCCCTTTGATTTCTAATATCCCGTCAGCTCGAGATAGCCCACCCCCGTGTGGCTGCCCTTGAAGCTGATCGGTCCTTCCCAATACGGCACGCGGGTGCCCATCCAGGCGTTCGGATTGAGCGGTACGCTGTCGATCGCGATGCCGAGCGCTGATATCTCGACGTGCCAGCCGACCGGCAGCTTGCGCTCGTTGATTGCGACCGTCTCCGTCGGCCGCATCGCGATGTCGCCCGGCCCGAGCGGGCGCGCGGCGCCTTCGGCCGTAATCCAGGTGCCGGAGGTGTAGTCGCCATTGCCCTGGCGCATCCGATACAGCATCAGCTTCTCGCCGCCGGAAAAATGCAGCGCGAACCAGTCCCAGCCGCTCTGGTCCGAGGCCAGCGGCTGGCTACTCCATTCGCGGTCGAGCCAGGCCATGCCGGTCACCTCGACCGGCTGGTCGTCGAAAGCGATGCGACCGCGCGCGCGGTAGAACGGCTGGCTGTAGTAGTACGAAGCCTGGCCGCGCTCCGACTTGCGGCTGTAGCCGCCGATGCCCTGCAGCACCACCGGACGATCCGCCTCGAGATGCAGCGCATAGGAGAAGTCGGCCGCGCTCGCGCTCATGTCGAGAGGCGCCAACGTCTGATCGTCGGTCGCGGCCGAGCCGCGCAGCTGCCAGTCATCGATCCAGGCCTGAAACGGTTTTGCTTCGACGCCGGCCTGGCCGACGCCGCCGCGCGCGAACTTCTCGGTCGAGCGGTGGCTGTCCGCGCGGGTCACCGCGGCATGCGCCATCCAGAGCTGCTGATTGTCGAAGCCCCGTTCTTGCGGTCCAGGCCGCGCCGCCGAGCGGAACAGCGTCCATTGCAGGCCGTAGGCCTTGCCGCTGGCATCGCTGAGATTGGCGGTGATGTACCACCATTCGATGCGGAAGTCGTCGTGGGGACCATGGTCAGCCGGGAAGCTGAAGCTCTTGCCCGGGGTCACCGGTGCAAAGCCCTCCGCGCTGTCGGCGAGGCCGGCAAAACCCTGCGCGCGCGCGAGGCGTGGCAGCGCCAGCAGGCCGAGCCCGCCGATCAGTCCGCGGCGCGTGATCGTGGCGCTAGCGCTCAATGGTGAACGTCCTTACGAGATGGGCCGGCTGCATCCGCGCGAGCCGCAGCACCGGCAGCAGCGAGGCGATCAGGGCCGCGACGAGCGTGACAATCAACAAGCGGATCAGCTGCAGCGGAAACACGTCGAACGGCAGCCGCCAGCCGAACGCCTTCACGTTGACGATCGCGATCAGGCACCACGCCACCACCAGCCCGAGCGGCAGCGCCAGCAGCGCGGTGAGGCCGGCGAGCGACAGCGTCTTCAGTAGCTCGACCTCGGCGAGCCGGCGCCGCGTCAGCCCGATTGCCCAGAGCGGCGCAAGCTGCGGCAGCCGTGAATTGGCGAGCGTGAGCAGGCTCGTCAGCAGCGCGATCGCGGCGACGCCGAGCGTGAAGGTGTTGAGCGCGCCGGTCACCGCAAAGGTGCGGTTGAAGATCTGCTTGGACTCCTGCTTGACGGTCGCCTGATCGACGACATTGCGGCCGTCGAGTCCGAACTTGTCGGTCAGCGCGCTGATCAGTCCAGGCACGTCCGCCGGCGCCGCGCGCACCGCCATCCGCGTGATCGGCGTCGCCGGAAAACGCCGTGTCAGCGCCGCGACGTTGACGGTCACCTGCCCCTTCGGATTGCCGTAGTCGGCATAGATGCCGGCGATGCTGATGCGCCAGTCGCCGGTCGGTGCTGATATGTCGATGCTGTCGCCGAGCGAAAGATGGAGCCGGCGCGCCAGCTGCTCGCTGACGAAGCCGGCATCGCCGCGCACCAGCTGCTTCCATGCGTCTTGGTCGGCCTGCAGCAACGGCCAGTGGTCGCGATAGGTGTCGTGATCGGGCAGGCCGAGCACGTCGATCGGCGCGCCCGCGAGCTGCGTCTCGGCGCGGCCGCCCGGCAGCACCGCCTGCGCCTCGGGCCGCGTGCGCAGCCAGCCTAGAATCTCGCGCGCCTGCGCTTCATCGGCGGCGCTGATGTAGATGTCGGCCGCGAGGCGGCCGTCGAGCCAGACCAGAAAGGTGCGGCTGAACGTCTCCACCATGGTCGCGACGCCGACATTGACGGCCAGCGCCAGCAGCAGCGCCATCAGCGCCAGCGACAGCCCAGAGATCTGCTGCCGGCTGTCGGCCCAGAACCATTGCGCCAGCGCCGCCCGCGCGCCGCGCTCGCCGAGCCGCAGCACCAGTTCCAGGATCGCGGGCAGCAGCAGCGCGGCGCCGAGCATCATCGCGGCGAGCACGCCGAAGCCGGCGAGCAGCGACTGCCCGAGCCACAGCAGCAAGCCGGCCGCGACGAAGAAGGCGAGCGCGACCGCGCTCTGCAATCGCAGCCAGCGCCGCTGCGCCTCCTGCCACGCATAGGGCTGCGCGGTCGACAGGATCGGCAGCCGCATCGATTTGACCAGGCTGGTGGTGGCGGCGGCGAGCGCGCCGGAGACGCTGATCACGAGTCCGGCGAGCCACCATTCCGGCCGCAGGCTCAGCTCGCCCGGCACCTGCGCGCCATAGAGGCCGCGCAACGACGCGGCGACATTCGGCAGCAGCGTCGCCGCGATGACATAGCCGCAGACGAGGCCGACCATACCGGCGACCAGTGCGAAGGCGATGAGCTCGCCGATCAGCACGGCGTTGAGCTGGCGCGCCGACACGCCGCAGGCGCGCAAAGTGCGCAGCACGGGCAGCCGCTGCTCGAAGGCGAGGCCGATGGCGGAGTTGACGATGAACAAACCAACGACGAAGGACAACAGGCCGAAGGCGGTGAGGTTGAGGTGGAAGCTGTCGGTGAGCCGTTCCAGATCGGTCTCGGCCTCGGGCTGCACGAGCTGGAGTCGGCCGCCGGCGAAGCTCTGCAACGGGGCGCGCTGCCCCGGCGTCTTGCCGAGCAGGAGCCGCGAGATCTGGCCGGGCTTGTCGAGCAGCCGCTGCGCATCGCTGATGTCGACGACGAGCACGCCGGGCGCGAGCTGCTGCTGCACCATCAGCGGCGGCAGCATGGCGTCATTGCTGAGCCGCGGCGTCGCGCCGTCTTTGAGATCGAGATCGGCCAGCGTCTCCGGCGAGATCAGAGTGCGATGCGGCGGCGTCAGGAATGCCTCGAGCTCGCTGCGCCCGACCATCGGCGCATCGCCGACCTCGCGGGGAATGCTGAACGGCTCGATGCCGAGCAGCCGGATCGAGCGGCCGTCGATCTGCACGCGGCCTTCGACCACCGGCGACACCGGCCAGCCGGCGCGGCGCAGCTCGGCGAAAACGCTTTGCGGCAGCATCTTGCCGTTGCGCGCGACCAGCATCGGCGTGCGCGCGCCGCCGAAGATCGCGGCCGCGCGATCGTAGGAGTTGCGCGCCTGCTGGTTCAGCGCCTGCACGCCGCTCCACAGCGCGGTCGCCGAGATCAGCCCGATCAGCAGGGTCGCGAGCTGCATCGGATGCCGCCGCCAATGGCTGAGCAGCACGGCGAGGATCCAGAGAGCGCGCGTCATGCGACGCGGCCCGCATGCAGATGCACGTGACGGTCGAGCATCGCGGCGAGACGTGCGCTGTGCGTCACCATCAGGAAGCCGCAGCCGGTGCGCGCGACGAGATCGCGCGTCAGCGCCATCACCTCGTCCGCGGTGTCCTCGTCGAGATTGCCGGTCGGCTCGTCCGCGAGCAGCAGCGTCGGCTTGATCGCTAGTGCGCGGCCGATCGCGACGCGCTGCTGCTGACCGCCGGAGAGCTGCTCGGGATAGCGCTTGAGCAGCGGCTTCAATCCGAGCCGCTCCACCAGCTCGGTGTGCCACGCCGGATCATGCCGTCCTGCGAGTCGCGCCTGGAAGCTGAGATTGTCCTGCACCGACAGGCTCGGCACCAGGTTGAATTGCTGGAACACGAGGCCGAGCCGCTCGCGCCGGATCGCGGCGCGCCCGGCATCGTCGAGCGCTCCGACGGATGCGCCGTCGAGCACGATGTCCCCGCCATCGGCGGCATCGAGCCCGGCGATGAGATGCAGCAGCGTGCTCTTGCCGGAGCCGGATTCGCCGGTCAGCGCCACGCGCTCGCCTGGGGCCACGTCGAGATCGACGCCGCGCAGGACTTTGATCGGCTCGCCGCCGGATCGGTAAGACTTGGTGAGATGACGAACGCTGAGCACGAGCATGATCAAGGTTATTGCATCACAACATAGCAAGGGCCAACGCGAACATCACGCGCTCGTTCTTCGCGTTCCCCGGCCTGTGCCGGGATGTCATGGCGGTCCCATCATGCCCAGGTTGCGGGAGCTGCCATCCGCATCCAAGGAGGGTAAATTCTCGCGTTGCAGCAACAACTTAGCTTGCGCGCCGGTTGCCTGCGGATCAGGTTCGTGGGTAGCATCGACAAAACGCCCGGACCACAGCGGCGGATCATAACAAGGACGGGGTAGGAAACATGGCCGCGCCAACGACGCTTCAAGGCACATCCCGCGCAAGCTCGCCGTCCACGCCGAAAGGTGCCTGGAAGATCACCTTCCTGCTGTTCCTGTTCATGCTGGTGAACTTCGCCGACAAGATCGTCGTCGGGCTCGCCGGCGTGCCGATCATGACCGAGCTCAATCTCACGGCCGAGCAGTTCGGCCTGCTCGGCTCGTCGTTCTTCTTCCTGTTTTCGATCTCGGCCATCATGGTCGGCTTCATCGTGAACAAGGTGCCGACGCGCTGGGTGCTGTTGGTGCTGGCGCTGATCTGGGCGGTGGCGCAATTCCCGATGGTCGGCACCGTCGGCTTCACGACGCTGCTGATCTGCCGCGTCATTCTCGGTGCCGGCGAGGGGCCTGCGGCGTCTGTCGCGGTCCATGCCGTCTACAAATGGTTCCCTGACGAGAAGCGGGCGATGCCGACCGCCATCCTTTCGCAAGGCTCGGCGTTCGGCGTCATTCTCGCGGTGCCTGCGCTGAACTTCATCATCGTGACCTATGGCTGGCACTATGCCTTCGGCGCGCTCGGCGTGGTCGGACTGATGTGGAGCGCGGCGTGGCTGTGGCTGGGTCGGGAAGGGCCGCTGGCCGAGATCGAGTCCGCCGCCTCGCGCGAGCAGCGCGTGCCCTATCTGCAACTGCTGACGTCGCGCACCTTCGTCGGCTGCGTGACCGCGACCTTCGGTGCCTATTGGGCGCTGTCGCTCGGGCTGACCTGGTTCACGCCGTTCCTGGTGAAGGGTCTCGGCTTCTCGCAGGCGCAGGCCGGCTTCATCTCGATCCTGCCCTGGATCTTTGGCGCCTGCGTCGTGCTGACGACGGGCTTCGTCTCACAGCTGCTGATGGCGCGCGGCGTCTCCACGCGCATGGCGCGCGGCGTGCTCGGCGCGACGCCGCTGGTGATCGGCGGCGGGCTGATGGCGGCGATGGCGCATGTCGACGGCGCCGCGGCCCGGATCGCGCTGCTGGTGGTCGGGTCGGGATTGTGCGGATCGATCTACGTCGTCTGCCCGCCGATGATCGGCGAGTTCACGCCGGTCGCGCAGCGCGGCGCCGTCATGGCGATCTATGGCGCGCTGTACACGCTCGCCGGCATCGTGGCGCCGGTGGTGATGGGCAAGATGATCCAGGCCTCGGGCAGCATGGTCGAAGGCTACATGTCCGGCTTCACCATCAACGCGGTCATCATGGTGATCTCCGGCCTGCTCGGCCTGGCACTGCTCTGGCCGAACAGCGAGCGCGCCCGCCTGCAGGCCCACCAGGCTGTCGCGCCGGAATTTGCGTGAGCGGTGGCGCAACGCGAGCCGTCAGCACTCTGATCTTCGCGGTTCCAAGCGCCGGATGGCCCTGCCCCGGTGCGCGCCACACATTCAGTGTCGTCCCGGCCTCGCGCCGGGACCCATAGCCACCATTGGTAGTTGGCTGGGCGAGGTGGGACGGCGTTCGCGCCTGAAACAACGTCCTGGGGTTATGGGTCCCGGATCGGCGCGCGCGTTGCGCGCTTGTCCGGGACGACACCGAGGATTGCGCAGGCGTTTCAAGGCATGGCAGCGACGGACCTATTGCACCCCGGCCCGCGCCCCCCTCACCAGCCGCCCCGGCCGTGCGCCGGTGGCCTCACCGTGGCGGCGCGTCACCACACCGGACACGATCGTCGCCTCGTAGCCATCGACGTCCTGCATCAGCCGGCGGCCGCCGACCGGCAGGTCGTAGTGCACCTTGGGCGGATGCAGATGCAGCCGGTCGTAGTCGATGACGTTGACGTCCGCCTTGTAGCCGGCGTTGATCAAGCCGCGATCCTCGAGGCCGACGGACAGCGCGGTCTTGCGCGACTGCGCGGCGACCACGAACGGGATCGACAGCTTCTCGCCACGCTTGCGGTCGCGCGTCCAGTGCGTAAGCAGGTAGGTCGGAAAATTGGCGTCGCAGATGATGCTGCAGTGCGCGCCGCCGTCGCTCAAGCCTGGCACGCTTCTGGGATCGCGCAGCATCTCGTAGGTGGCGTCGAGATTGCCGTCGGAATAGTTCAGGAACGGCACGTAGAGCATGCCGCGTCCACCATCCGTCAGCATCGCGTCATAGGCCAGCTCCTCGGGGCGGCATCCCCTGGCGCGGGCCTGGGCGCCCAGCGACCGCTCCGGCGGTTGCTCATAGTCCGGCGGATCGCCGAGCAGGTACATCTTGTCGTAGTTCGGCTTGAAGAACAGCGGATCGTCAGTGGCGGTGGCCTGCTCGCTGAGGATCGCCGCGCGCAGCTGCGGATCCCGCATCCGCGCCACGCGTTCCTCGAGCGGCAGGTGCGCGATCGCCTGGTAGCTCGGATGCGTCTGCAGCGGGTTGCGCGACAATTCGAGCCCGAGCAGCAGCCCGACTGGACGCGCCGCGATCTGCGCCGTCACCGACAGGCCGCGCGCGGCCGCCGCATTGATCTCCGCCAGGGTCTGCCGCCAGCGCTGCGGCGCGCGGTCGTTCTGCGTGACCGAGAACGAGATCGGGCACTTCGTCGCGTCGGCGATGCGCAGCATCATCGGCAGGTCTTCGTGGATGGTCGAGATGTCCAGCACGAATTGCAGCACGCTGCGGCCGGCGCTGTGCATGGCGCTCGCGATCGTCGTCAGCTCATCCTCGCCGGCCTTCAGTGTCGGCGTGTAGTCGCCGGTCGAGGTGCGATGGTTGAGCGTGCGCGAGGTCGAAAAGCCGAGCGCTCCGGCCTTGACCGCGTCGCGCGCGAGCGCCGCCATCGCGCGGTTGTCGTCGGCCGTGGCCGGATCGCGCCGCGCGCCGCGCTCGCCCATCACATAGACGCGCAGCGCCGCATGCGGCAGTTGCGCGCCGATGTCGAGATCGAAGGAGCGTTTTGCCAGCCATTCCATGTAGTCGGGAAAGCTCTCCCATTCCCAGGGAATGCCGGCTTCGAGCACCGGCTCGGGAATGTCCTCGACGCCTTCCATCAGCTGGATCAGGCGCTGGTGGTCGGCCGGCCGGCATGGCGCGAAGCCGACGCCGCAATTGCCCATGATCGCGGTGGTGACGCCATTCTGCGATGACGGCGAGATGTCGTGGCTCCAGGTGACCTGGCCGTCGTAATGAGTGTGGACGTCGACGAAGCCGGGCGTGACCAGCTTGCCGCGCGCGTCGATCTCCTCGCGGCCTGACGCGGCGACCTTGCCGACGGCGACGATGCGGCCGTCCGCGATCGCGACATCGGCCTCATAAAGCTCGCCGCCCGAACCATCGGCAACGGTCCCGCCGCGGATCACGAGATCTGGCTGCGTCATGGCGTGTCTTCCCCGGATGTTTGTTGTTGTGGGGGCATCATCGGCCAGCGGGCGATGATGTCAACATGCGGGAGGTGAGGGCAGCGTTGCGACAGCAGCCGATGGAGTAAGCCGCAGCCATCGCGGTGCCCATCACTGCGCCCTCTCCCCTTGCGGGAGAGGGCATGTATGAGGGATCGGCAAGCTCGCTTGGGTGAGGGGTATGTCTCCACGAGCGCCGCAAGCGGATAGATACCCCTCACCCGATTGCGCAAGTGGATGAGCCGGTGATGCCCTCTCCCGCCCTGGCGAAGCTCTGCTTCGCCTTGGGGGGAGAGGGCGCTGCATCTGGCAGCGCTGACGAACTAACAATCGGCTGTCCGTAGGGTGGGCAAAGCGAAGCGTGCCCACCGTTTACGGCGGCGGTCTTAGTTGCAATGGTGGGCACGCTGCGCTTTGCCCACCCTACGACGACAACTACGCCGTCTTCTTCTTCGGCTCGGTGAAGAACGCCAGCACGATGGTCAGCAGCATGAACACCACCGAGGTGCCGAACACCCAGCGTGGGGCGTTCATGTCCATGATCCAGCCGAACAGCAGCGGGCTGACGACGCCGGCGAAGTTGAAGCCGGTGGAGACGATGCCGAAGGCGCGGCCGGCGGCGCCGGCGGGAGCGGCGTTGCGGACCAGCATGTCGCGCGACGGCGCGATGACGCCGCTCATGAAGCCTGCGGTCAGCATGATCGCGACCAGCAGCACGGGATGCAGGCTGACGAAGGTGATGATCAGCACGAGCACGGCATTGATGGCATAGGCCACCGCCGCGACCAGGTTGTGATGGCGGATGCGGTCGGCGAGCTGGCCCCCGGCGAGCACGCCGACGGCGCTGGCGCCGAGGAAGGCGGTGAGCGCAATGTTGGCGGTCGAGAACGAGATGCCATAGCCGTTCATGAAGGCGACCACGCCGAAGCTGGAGATGCCGGCGTTGGACAGGCTGAGCAGCATGAAGAACACGGTCAGCAGCATCAGCATCGGCGTCAGCAGGCCCGGCTGCTTGACCTTGGTGCCATCAGCCTTGGTGGCATGCGGATGCGGCGGCACCTCCGGCACGTTGCCGACGAGCAGCAGCAGCGCCGCCAGAGGCCCGACCAGGCCCGCCGCGATCAGCGCGCCGGAGCCGCCGACGGTGGTGACCAGCGCGGCCATGACGGCCGGCGCGACTGCGCCGCCGAGATAGCCGGCAAAAGTGTGCACGCCGAAGGCGCGGCCCATCCGGCTCTCTTCCATATGCGCCGACAGCAGCGCGTAGTCGGACGGGTGATAGACCGCGTTCGCAAGGCCGAGCAGCACCGCCGAGACGACCAGGCTGGTATAGGTCAGGTAGACCCCGAGCATCGCCAGCGACAGGCCGCCGAGCGTCAGGCCGAGCAGCAGGATGCGGCGGGCGCCGGCGCGGTCGACGAGATAGCCGACCGGGGCCTGGGTCAGCGCCGAGACCACGGCGAACAATGTGAGCGGAAAGCCGAGTTCGACATAGCCGACGCCGAGCTTCTCCTTCAGGTAGGGAAACAGCATCGGCAGCACCAGCATGTGCAGGTGGCTGACCCAATGCGCCAGCGAGACCAGCGCCAAGGTGCGCAGCGAAGAGGGTGCCCGGACCGGAGCGGCGGTGTGTTGCGATGCGGCGAGAACGTCAGCCATGCTCGATCCGTGTGGCTCCGGGCGTCAGTGATGAAACTGGAGGGCGCGTTGCCGGCAAACCGCCGAGGCTCCCGCAATGAGGGCGCGCGACACATCGCCACACTATCGGATTGCGGTTCATTGTCCATGAACGCAGGCGCATGGCACCTGCGCGCGGTGGCCGGCGGGGTAGGCCGCGGCGATGCTGCGGTCAGCCATTCGGCCGTGTGCATGGGACTCACAGTGGCGCCTCATCCACCAGTGTCGTCCCCGCTAACGCGGGGACCCATAACCACCGTCGCCCGTGGCAACACGCGATGCCGCTCCAGCGCGCTCGGGCAGCGCCAGCGGTGTCTATGGGTCCCCGTGTCCGCTGAGACGACAGCGGCGTATGACGTGCCGACCCGGACTATAACGGAGTGCGACGCGCCACCAGGATGAGGTCGGCCCAGGCCCCCCTCACGACTGCGACGCAAATCCCGGATTGCCGTCGACGCCCGAGAGCGTGACCTTGTTGGTTCCCGTCAGCACCAACTGGCCGTTGCGCAGGTGGTTGGCGACGATGTCCCACACCGGCTTGCCGTCCTGCGCGTTCATCGAAGCCCAGCCGGCGACCTTGTAGGTCTTGTGGGCTTCCAAGGGATGCCCGTCGTCGCGTGTGAGGTCGGTGATGCGGCGGCCGATCGGCTCCGACGGCGTGCAGCGATAGGAGAAGCCGCCGGTGCGCACCATGTCGCCGCCCTGCTGCAGATAGGGATCGGCGTTGAAGAGGTTGTCGCAGACGTCCTCGAGCACGGCCTTGATGTCAGCCCCGGTCATCCGCTGCACATAGGTTTCCGGGTAAGTGATTGCGGTCTGCGCGAGCACGTCCTCCAGCATGATCGACTGGCCGGCGAGCACGGAGGGGCCCCAGCGGAAACCCGGCGACAGCGCAAGCTCGGCATCGAGCTCGCGGCGCAGCGCCGCGCAGATCAGATCGTCGGTGGTGCCTTCGAAATTGCCGCGGCGATACAGCAGCCGGTCCGAGGTCGCGAGCTTCTCGCTCCAGGCGGCGACCTGCGGCTGCTGCGTCTGGTCGATCAGCGCCTGCATCGCGGCATCCGGCTTCAGGAGCTCCGAATAGACCGGCAGCAGCCGGTAGCGCGCATCGGCGACGCGGCCCTTGCCGACGTCGAGATCGAGCACGCCGACGAATTTGCCGTTGGAGCCGGCATTGGTGACGAGGGTGGCGCCCTTGGCGTTGCTGACCGCGACCGGCTGCGGGATCGCGTCATGGGTGTGGCCGCCGAGGATGACGTCGATGCCGGTGACGCGGCTCGCGAGCTTGAGATCGACATCCATGCCGTTGTGCGACAGCAGGATCACCGCATCGACCTTATCGGCGCCGCGCAAGGCATCGACCAGCTTCTGCAGTTCCTCCTCGCGGATGCCGAAGGTCCAGTCCGGCGTGAAGCGGCGCGGATGGGCGATCGGCACGTAGGGGAAGGCCTGGCCGATCACGGCGATGCGCGCGCCGCCGATCTCCTTGATCATGGCCGGCTTGAACACGCGGCCCGAGCCACGATCGAACGCCTTGGCGTCGTTGAACGCGGCCTCCTCGGTCAGGAACACGTTCTGCGCCAGGAACTCGCCCTTGAAGCGCGCGAGATTGGCGCGCAGCGCCTCCTCGCCATAGGTGAACTCCCAATGCCCGGTCATTGCGTCGATGCCGAGCAGATTGGCGGCGCTCACCATGTCGGCGCCGCGCATCGCATTGGCGAGCCCGGTGCCCTGCCAGAGATCGCCGCCGTCGAGCAGCAGCGAGCGATGATCGCCGGCGTCCGCGCGCAGCTTGTCGATCAGCGTCTTCAGATGCGCGAAGCCGCCCATCTTGCCGAAGCGGACGGCAAATTTCTCGAACTCGAAGGAGGTGAAGGCATAGGCCTCGGCGCTATCGGGGCGGATGCCGTAGCGGTCGAGGAAGGCGCGCTCGACCAGATGCGGCGGCTTGCCCCACATCTCGCCGATGCCGAGATTGACGCTGGGCTCGCGGAAATACACCGGCCGCAGCTGCGCATGCGTGTCGGTGATGTGCAGGATGCGCGCATTGCCGAACTTCTCGATGTCGTAGAGGCTGACGGTCTCGGCGGCATGGGCGTTGCGCAGCAGCGCCGGCGCGGCAAGCACGGCGGCACCTGATATTTTGAGAAGATCCCGGCGCCGCATCATCGCTCG
The DNA here is from genome assembly GCF_900176205.1 of Bradyrhizobium sp. ORS 285. Taxonomy (NCBI): domain Bacteria; kingdom Pseudomonadati; phylum Pseudomonadota; class Alphaproteobacteria; order Hyphomicrobiales; family Nitrobacteraceae; genus Bradyrhizobium; species Bradyrhizobium sp. ORS 285. The sequence goes on along the minus strand of NZ_LT859959.1, from coordinate 6,992,458 downwards.
CGTCCTAGCGGATCTCCAGGTCCTTCCAGCGCTGCTTCTCGCTGGTGGCCTGGACGATCGAGGCCTTGGCGAGCGCCTCGGCCTCCTGCGCCGATTTCAGCGCCTGGTCGAAATTGCCGGACTCCGCCGCCTTCTTTGCAGCATTCAGTGCGGCCTGGGTCACGGTCCATTGGTTGCGCAGACGTCCGGCTTCCTTGTTGGCGCTCTCGGCCGCCGCGACAGCCGCGACGTAGTCGGCTTCCGACGCGGCCCGCGCGGAGCCGGCGCAGACCGCCGACACCATCATGGCGAACACGATCTTTTTCATGACGTTTGTTGTTGCGATATGTCCTGGAAAATTTCTCATGGCCGCGCTCCCGGTCCTGAAACCGGCAGGCCGTTCGACACGTAGGACAGATAGTATTCGAGGTTGCGATACTCGTCCGATTGCGGCTCCAGCGGCACGGCGCGCGTCTGGCTGTTGCAGGTGACGAAGCGGCGGCTGATCGCGCCCATGCCGCTCCATTCGGAGCGGTAGATCGGCATCGCGTTGAGAATGCCGAGCGCAGGTGCCAGGATCTCGGCGCGGATGCGCTCGCCCGGGCTCTGCACGTGGCAGCTCGCGCAGGAGAAGTTCAGCTGGCCGCGGCGGGTGTAGAAATATTCCTTGCCCTTCTCATAGGCGTCCAGCGCGCGCGGATCATCGGGGATCTTGATGTCGAAGCGCTTGCCGCGCGAGGTGAACGCCATGTAGGCGGTCAGCGAGGCCATCTCGTCCTTGACGTAGGAATAGGGCGGCTCGCCATTGGCCTCGCGGCAACGGTTCAGCGCAAGCTCGAGCGTGATGACCTTGCCTTCCTTGTCGTCGAAATACGGATAGTTCTGGCGGATGCCGATGCCGCCATTCGGGAAGCAGTCGGCGTAGGTCTTGCCGTTCTTGAACGGCTTGGCGAACATCTCCTTGCCGGCCTCGAGCGCGAACTCGTAAGGAGGGAATTGCTCCTTCTCCTCCCACTGCCGGCGCATGTCGGCGTTCATCGAATAGGGGCCGTTGACGAAGTCGTCGAACGCCACCTTCGGGAACTTCTTGACGAAGTAGTCCTGGAACGCCTTCGCGTCGGCAGCCGGATCGGGCTTGTCCGCGGCAACCGCGGATGCGCAGAGACCGCACGCCGCCGCTACAGCGAGGAGCAGGCGCAGTGCGCTCATTGGATCGTCGCCGTCAGGCTGTCGGTCGCGCCCTTGTTGTCGACCCAGCTCACTTTCAGCTCGTCGCCCTTCGCCGCGCCCTTGAAGCCGAACTTGACGTAGGGATCCTTGGAGACCGCGGTGCCCCAATCGGCCAGGAACACGGTCTTGTCCTTGTGCGTGAAGGTGAGCTGCTGGATGTAGTGCGCCGGAATGATCTCGCCCTTGGCGTCCTTGACCAGGCCAGTATCCATCGGGTGCTGGATCAGGGTCTGCACCTCGGTGATGTCGCCGTTCAGGATCGCGCGGACGCGAATGCTCGATGCCATGGTCGCTCTCCCCCTTAGCCGCCGCAGCCGCCGACGGTGACCTTCACTTCCTTCGTCGCGCTGTAGAGCTTGCCGCCGGATTCGACGAGCGCGATCACGCTGGAGGTCTTGGCCATCTTCAGCCGGTTCGCCACCGCCGGCACGGTGCCTTCGGGGATCTTGTAGGATGCCGCGAGCGCGTTCGGGTTCTCGGCGACGATGAATGAAATCGAGGTGACGTTCGGCAGCGACGTCGTTACCGCGATCGGCACCACGCCGCCGTTCTCGGCGATCTCAGGCGCATCCAGCTTGATCTTGTCGGATGCCTCGTGGTCGCGGCCGTACAGCGCCTTGATCGCGTCGCCCGCGTTCTTCTGCTTGAAGGCGTCTTCGGGATATTTGTTGTCGTTGGTGGCGGCGAATACCGGCGTTGCGTGCAGCACGGCATTGCCGAGGCCGATCAGCGCGACGAGGCCGGCGCCCTTCAGGATCAGGCGGCGGCTGGTCACTGGGCCGAACGAGGCAGTCATTCAGTGTCTCCAAACGGAATCAGAGGGTCTGCAGGAAATCGACGATGGCGCTGATTTCCTGCTCGGTCAGGATGCGGTTGCGGCCGAACGGCGGCATCACCGTCAGCGGGTTGCGGACCGTCTCGTCGTTGAGGATTGCGGTCAGCTCGGCACGGTCATACCGGCCTGTGAGGTTCTCGAGCTTCGGCCCGATCGAGCCCGGCAGATCGCCGCCCTTGATCTCGTGGCAGGTCAGGCAATTGCCCTTGCCGCGGTCGAAAGCCAGCTTCTGGCCCTCGGCAGCGCCGGACTGGGCGTGAGCCGCGGACATCGCAACAGGAGACATGGCGAGCGAAAGCCCGAGCGCCAGGGCGGTACGCATGACGGATGTGATCAAGGTGAGGTTCCGACGTCTCGGTGATGTCAGCAATATAGGGGCTGCAAAGCATAAAGACCATCGGCTGACAATGCGGCTATGGTGGCCGGCGCAACGCGGTTAATGAGGGCCGTTCGTCGGCGGCCGGGAGTATCGGATGGCGGAGTATGTCGTGGAGTTCGGCCGGGATGGCCGGCGCGTGGAACCGGACGGGCGGCTGGATGCGGCTGCGTTCCACCGCAACCACCAGCCGATCTGGGCCGTGCTGGCGCGGCTGCTCGACGGCCGCTCCGGCGACGTCCTGGAGGCCGGCAGCGGCACCGGCCAGCACATCGTGCATTTCGCCGCGCAGCGGCCCGATCTCATTTGGTGGCCGAGCGATTACAACGACAATCACCTCGCCAGCATCGCCGCCTGGCGTACGCACGCCGGTCTCTCCAACATCCGCGACGCCCAGCGTCTCGACCTGTCCGATCCGGCCTGGGTCGGCGCATTCCGGGCCGCCGGCGGACCGGCGCAGCTCGCCGCGATCTTCTGCGCTAACGTCATCCATATCGCGCCGTGGGCCGTGGCGGAGGGATTGTTCGCGGGAGCAGGCGAGGTGCTGTCGCCGGGCGGGCTGCTGATGCTCTATGGCCCGTTCAAGCGCGCCGGCAAGCACACCGCCGTCAGCAACGCCGTGTTCGATACGTCTCTGCGCGAAGGCAACCCGGAGTGGGGTGTCCGCGACATCACCGACCTCGACGCGCTCGGCGCGCGCAATGGCCTCGTCTTGCGCGAAACGGTGGAGATGCCCGCTAACAACATGATCCTGGTGTTCGCGCGAATTGCGTGAGTTGTCGACGGCTCTGCGCGACTTACGAACGGCGCATCGCCAGCCGCCGCTGTCGTCCCGGCCTTGAGCCGGGACCCATACTCCGCGGCAGCAGTTGGTCGCGCGGAGAGATGCCACGCAGATCTCGCGCGACAACTGGACCCTGTGGTTATGGTCCCGGCGTTCGCCGGGACGACGGCGGTGGGTGGGGCAGGCTGCGCCGTCTGCAACGAAGCTTAGACGCTATCCCATCTCCAATCCCACATGCCGGGCCAGAAACCGCACACCCAGCGTGATGAAGCTGGCGCGCTCGCGGTTGTCGGTGCCGTAGCCATGGCCGCCGGCGGCGGGCTCGTAGAACCAGCTGTCGTAGCCCATCGCCTGCAGCTTGGCCGTCATCTTGCGCGCGTGGCCGGGATGCACGCGATCGTCGCGCCGGGTCGTGGCGATCAGGATCGGCGGATAAGGCTGGCCGGGCTTGGCGGTGTGATAGGCCGAATAGGTCTGTAGCCAGCCCCACTCCTCGGCCTTGTCCGGATCGCCATACTCCGCGATCCAGCTCGCGCCGGCGAGCAGCTTGGTGTAGCGGCGCATGTCGATCAGCGGGATGGTGCAGAACAGCGCGCCGAAGCGCTCGGGATAGCGCACCAGCATGTTGGTGATCAGGATGCCGCCATTCGAGCCGCCCTGCGCGCCGATGCGCTTCGGCACGGTGACGCCGCGCCGGACCAGATCGGCGGCAACAGCAGCGAAATCATCATGCGCGAGCCGCTTGCCGGCATAGCGGCCGGCATCGTGCCAGGCGGTGCCGAACTCGCCGCCGCCGCGGATGTTGGCTTCGACCAGGCTGCCGCCGCGCTCCAGCCACAGCTTGCCGAGCGCAGCATTGTAACTGGGGCGAATGGTATGGCCGAAGCCGCCATAGGCGCTCATATACACCGGCGCATCGCCGGTCTGCTCGGCCGGTCCGGTCAGCGTGTAGGGAATGCTGGTGCCGTCGACCGAGACCGCCTCGTGTCGCGACACCACATAGCCCTCGGCGGTGAAGGTGCGGGGCGCCCGCTTGAGGATGACGGGCGCACCAAAGCCCTCGATGAGCTGGAGCGACGGCGGCGTCAGCGGATCCTGGACATTGGCGAGCAGGTCGCCATTGCTCTCGGTGTCCTCGATGTCGAACCGCCAGACGTCCACGGTCGCAATCTCCGGCAAGCCCGGCAGCCGCTCGCAATTCCATCCCTGCGGTGACGGCGTCCACAGCTCGAATTGCGGCCGGAGCTCGTCGAGGATCGACAGCACCAGCCGGCCACCGGCCCAATACAGGCCCTGCAGCGCGCGGCGTGGGCCCGGCTCGAACAGGCGAACGAAGTCGCGCGAGCCGGCCAGAAACGCCGACAGCCGGATGCCCAACACGACATCGGCGGGATAGGCAGTCTCGCCGACTGTCCACGGCTGACGCAGCTTCACCGCCATCCAGTCGCCATCCGCGGTCATCCAGCAATCGGTCGGCAGATCGAGCCTGGTGCGTGCGCCCTGGGCGTCGCCGAGCCAGAGATGATGGTTGAAGAAGTCGAGCCCCTCGGTGAACCACACCCGTGCCGGCGTGACACCGCGATCGACATCGGCGCGCACCCAGACCGACTGGTCGTTCTCGGCGGTGAAGATCACCTTCGCTGCGTCGACCGGCTCGCCCCGCCGCCACAGCCGCACCGTGCGCGCATAACCCGACGGCGTCGCCATGCCCTCGCCGAACGCGCTCGACAGCAGCAGCGTGTCCTGGTCGAGCCAATCGACGCTGCCCTTGGCCTCGGTGAGCGTGAAGCCACCCTCGACGAAGCGCTTGGTGCTGAGATCGAATTCGCGCAGCACCACCGCGTCGCTGCCGCCGCGCGACAGTGACAGGATCGCGCGCTCATGAATCGGCGGCAGGGTCGAGACCCAGTTCAACGCCCAGTCCTCGCCTTCGTCGGCGGCGAGACGGTCGATGTCGAGCAGCACGTCCCATTTCGGCTCCGCTTTGCGGAACTCGTCCAGTCTGGTCCGGCGCCACAGCCCGCGCGGGTGCGCCGCGTCCTTCCATTGATTGTAGAGGCGCCCGCCGCGCCGGCTGACGAACGGGATGTTGTCCGGCCGATCGAAGATCGCCGCCAGCGTGTCGCGATCGCGTTCGAAGCCCGCGCCGCCGAACGCCGCGAGTGTGCGCTGGTTCTGTGCCGCGACGAAGGCGAGCGGGCGCTCACCCTCGACGTCCTCGAGCCACAGATGCGGATCGTCGTCGGGTGCCGCGACGGTGGGACGATCGTCGATTGACATGGCTCAAGCTCCGCAGCCGCCTTTGACGCGAGAATACCGCCGGCTGGATTAGCCGGGCCGGCTTGGCCTGTCGAATCACGCATCGCGCATGGCTTGTTTCCGTTGCGGCCGGTTGCCTCGATCGCGGGCTTCCCGCAATAGTGCCGCGACAGCCGAGCAATGAGGCAGCGCGGGCCAGCGCCGTCCGGACAACCCATGATCGACGTGACCGTGACCGAAGACACTTCCGATGATGCCCGCGCGCGCCGTAATGTCGCCCGCCTCGCTGCCGCTCAGGCGCTGACCGGCGCCAACTCGGCGGTGATCTTCGCCACCGGCGCAATCGTCGGCGTCACCATCGCCCCGAACATCGGGCTCGCGACCGTGCCGATCTCGATGTACGTCGTCGGCCTCGCGGCCGGCACCTTGCCGACCGGCGCGATCTCCCGCCGCTACGGCCGCCGCGCGGCGTTCCTGATCGGCACCGGCTGCGGCGCCGTCACCGGCGTGCTCGGCTGCCTCGCCATCCTGCGCGGCTCGTTCGCACTGTTCTGCCTCGCGACCTTCCTCGGCGGCCTCTACGGCGCCGTCGCGCAGTCCTATCGCTTCGCGGCTGCGGATGGCGCCAGCGCCGCGTTCCGGCCGAAGGCGGTGTCGTGGGTGATGGCCGGCGGCATCTTCGCCGGCCTGCTCGGTCCGCAGCTCGTGCAATGGACCATGGACGTCTGGCAGCCTTATCTGTTCGCCTTCAGCTATCTGATCCAGGCCGCGGTGGCGCTGATCGCGATGGGCATCGTCGCCGGCGTCGATCTGCCGAAGCCCGCGGCCGCCGATCTGCATGTCGGCCGGCCGCTGTTCGAGATCGTGCGCCAGCCGCGCTTCATCGCAGCGGCGCTGTGCGGCACCATCGCCTATCCCGTGATGAACCTGGTGATGACCTCCGCGCCGCTCGCGATGCAGATGTGCGGGCTCACGGTGTCGGATTCCAATTTCGGCCTGCAATGGCACATCGTCGCGATGTATGGCCCGAGCTTCTTCACCGGCTCGCTGATCGCCCGCTTCGGCGCTCCGGTCATCGTTGCCGTCGGGCTGGCGCTGGAAGCCGTCGCTGCGATCATCGGACTGTCGGGGCTGACCGCGATGCACTTCTGGGCCACGCTCGTGGCGCTCGGGGTGGGGTGGAATTTCGGCTTCGTCGGCGCCTCCGCGCTGGTGCTGGAGACGCATACCTCGGCCGAGCGCAACAAGGTGCAGGCGTTCAACGATTTCCTGATCTTCGGCCTGATGGCGCTGGGCTCGTTCTCGTCGGGCCAGCTGCTCGCGCATTTCGGCTGGTCGGCGGTGAACATGGTGGTATTCCCGCCGGTGCTGCTGGGGCTGTGCGTGCTCGCGCTGGTGTGGTCGTCGAAGCGGCGGGTGGCGGCGGAGCAGGGATAAAAAGAGCTCGCACGCAACAAATAGGCTCACCCGTCGAGCGGATCGGGCGGTGTACCCTCTCCCCTTGTGGGAGAGGGTGGTTTCGATGCGAAGCATCGAAACCGGGTGAGGGGTTGCCCCGGGCGACGGCCTGAGTATGCGGCACGAACCCCTCACCGGAGTGAGTTTGTAGCTGCCCGCGGTGTAGCCCTCTCCCACAAGGGGAGAGGGCGCAGTCATGGGCACCGTAGCGGCGGGAGCGCTGTCGTGCTCCTGACTACTTCAACTCCGACACCTCGCCCTCCGGCAGATCGAACTCGAACGCGTTCAGCGTCATCGAGACCATCGTGTAGTAGCCGCACAGGCCGATGATCTCGACCAGGCCGCGTTCGCCGAGCGTGGCGATCGCCTCGGCATAGAGCGCATCCGTCAGCCCATGTCCCTCATGCAGCGACTTCGCGACATCGTAGATCATCTGCGCCTTGGCATCGGAAAACGCCGGCGTGCGGCGGTCGCGGATGTCGTCGATGATCTTGATGTCCAAACCGCCCGCCAGCGCCAGCCGCTTATGCGCGTACCATTCGTAATGCGCGGTCCAATGCCGTGCCGTCACCAGGATCGCGATCTCCGACAGCGCAGCCGGAAACACCGTGTCATAGCGCAGGAAGGCGCCGAGCCGGGTCGCATGCCGCGCCATCTCCGGGCTGTTGAGCCAGGCCATCATCGGCGGCGGCGGCGAGCCGCGCTTGCTGGCGATCGATTCGTCATAGGTCTGGCGCTGGTCAGCGCTCATTTCGCCAGGCGAAAGAAGTTTCAGGCGCATGGTCGTTTCCTCGTATTTTCACGCGGCGGCATCATGACCATAGATCGGCTGGCAAGGCGAGCCGGCCGCGGTGACATCGATATTGAATTCCCTGACGTGCTGAGGTTAGGTCGTTCCAACGACAGCAAACATGGAAACGCGCGAGGACTGGGCATGGTCTATTCAAAGATGGCCGATCTCGACACATTCCGCCGCGAAACGCGGGCTTGGCTGGAGGCGAACTGCCCGCCCGAAATGCGCCGGCCGATGACCTCGGACGAGGACACGTTCTGGGGCGGCCGCAACGCGAAATTCTCCTCCGAGCCGCAGCGCATCTGGTTCGAGCGCATGCGCGACAAGGGCTGGACCGTTCCGCACTGGCCGAAAGAATATGGCGGCGGCGGCCTCGATGGCGAGGAGGCCAAGATCGTGCGCCAGGAGATGGCCGCGATCGGCGCGCGTGCGCCGATCACCTCGTTCGGCATCTCGATGCTCGGACCGGCGCTGCTGAAATACGGCACCGACGCGCAGAAGCGCGAGCATCTGCCCAAGATCACCGCCGGTCTCATTCGCTGGTGCCAGGGCTATTCCGAGCCGAACGCCGGCTCCGATCTCGCCTCGCTGCAGACGCGCGCGGAGAGCGACGGCGACGACTACATCATCAACGGCCAGAAGATCTGGACGTCCTACGCCAACTACGCCGATTGGATCTTCTGCCTGGTGCGCACCGATCCCGCGGCGAAGAAGCATGACGGCATCAGCTTCATCCTGTTCGATATGACCTCGAAGGGCGTGTCGACCAAGCCGATCCTCCTGATCTCCGGCCGCTCGCCGTTCTGCGAAACCTTCTTCGACAATGTCCGCGTGCCCAAGGTTAATGTGCTCGGCACCGTCAACCGCGGCTGGGACGTCGCCAAATATCTGCTGCAGCACGAGCGCGCGATGATCTCCGGCATGGGCGAGCGCGGCGGCAGCCGTCCGCTCGGCCAGGTCGCGGCTGACTCCGTCGGCAGCGATGCGCAGGGCCGGCTCGACGATGCGCTGCTGCGCGCCGAGATCGCAACCTTCGATGTTGACGAGGCCGCGCTCGCCGCGGCCGCCGAGCGCATGGTCGATCTCGCCAAGGCCGGGCAGGGTCACCCGGCGTTCTCGTCGGCGATGAAGTATTACGGCACCGAGCTCAACAAGCGCCGCCACGAGCTCCTGATGTCATCGGGCGGCATCGACGCGCTGGAATGGGAGAGCGCGCGCTCGCACGAGGGCGCCCGGCCCCGCGCGTGGCTGCGCACGAAAGCGAACTCCATCGAAGGCGGCACCTCCGAGGTCATGCTCGGCATCGTCGCCAAGCGCATCCTCGATCTCCCGGGGGCGTAACCAGTTTCCCCTCATCCTGAGGAGCGTGCCTCTTGGCGCGCGTCTCGAAGGATGAGGCCCGACAATGGCCTCATGGTTCGAGACGTGCGCCGAGAGGCGCACTCCTCACCATGAGGGTTGAGAGCGAAACTTCAGAAGAAATTCAGGAAACGCCATGCCTCTCCTCCTCACCGAAGAACAATCCATGCTGCGCGACAGCGCGCGCGGTCTGATCTCCGATCACGCGCCGGTGGCGCATCTGCGCAAGCTGCGCGACACCAGAGACGAGACCGGCTTCTCCCGGGAGCTCTGGGCGACCTTCGCCGAGATGGGCTTTGCCGGCCTGCTCGTGCCGGAGGAGCACGGCGGCTCCGGGCTCGGCGCGGTCGAGGCCGGTGTCGTGATGGAGGAGATCGGCCGCACCTTGATGCCGTCGCCGTTCCTGGCGACGGCGGTGCTGTCGGCGTCGGCGCTGGCCCGCGCCGGCTCGGCGGCGCAGAAATCGGAGTATCTGCCGAAGATCGCCAGCGGCAAGCTGCTCGCGGCGCTCGCGCTCGATGAAGGCGCCAAGCATCGCCCGCTGCACACGTCGCTTCAGGCCGTGCGCTCCGGCAACGGTTTCAAGCTCAGCGGTGCCAAGGCGATGGTGGTCGATGGCCATGTCGCCGATCTGCTGCTGGTCGTCGCGCGCAGCGCCGGCGCGCCGGGCGAGCGCGACGGCCTGGCGCTGTTCCTGGTCGATCCCAGGGCCAAGGGCGTGGCAATCGAGCGCACCATCATGGTCGACGCGCACAACGCCGCGCGCATCACCTTCGACAATGTCGAGGTCACCGCCGATCACGTGCTGGGCGAGGTTGATGGCGGCGCGGCCGTGCTCGGCAGCGTGCTTGATCTCGGGCGCGGTGCCGTCGCCTCCGAGATGGTCGGCCTGAGCGAGGAGGTGTTCGGCCGCACGGTCGCCTATCTCAAGGAGCGCAAGCAGTTCGGCAAGGCGATCGGCGAATTCCAGGCGCTGCAGCACCGCGCCGCCCAGCTCTACATCGAGATCGAGATTACGCGCGCCGCCGTGCTCAAAGCGCTGCAGGCGCTCGATGCGGATCCTGCGGGTGCGGCCGCCGCCGTCGCCGTGGCCAAAGCCCGCGCCGGCGCCACCGCCACCCGTGCGGTGCAGGAGGGCGTGCAGATGCATGGCGGCATGGGCATGACCGACCAGTTCGACATCGGCTTCTTCATGAAGCGCGCGCGGGTGTGCGAGGAGCTGCTGGGGGATGCGAACTACCACGCGGCGCAGCTGGCGGAGCTGAGGGGCTACTAAGCCACCTCGTTGTCGGCCTCGCTCTGGCTCCACTCTCCACTGTCATCGTCCGCGAAGGCGGACGATCTAGTACGCCGAGACCGCAGTGATCAATCGAGGGGCCGCGGCGTATTGGGTACCCCGCCTTCGCGGGGTACGATAGTCTTTGTGTGTCGGCCCAGGTGGCGCCACACTCACCGCTGTCGTCCCGGCGAACGCCGGGACCCATAACCACAGGGGGATGTGGCGACGTGCGCTGGTAGCTCCAGCGTTCGCCAAACTCCAGACGGTGGTTATGGGTCCCGGCTCAAAGGCCGGGACGACACCGTTCTTGTTGCGACGGTATCGGCCCTCATAGGCCAGTTGCGTCCCTGCGATCTTGAACGTCGCGACCTCGGAGCTCACGAACAAAGAGCGCGCCGTCATCAACGGCGCGCTCTCGATATCTCAATGCTCTCGTCTGATCAGTGATGCTTCGGCGCCTTGGCCGGCGGCAGCAGCACCTTGTCGATGACGTGGATGACGCCGTTCGAAGCCACGATGTCGGCCTGCACGACGTGCGCGTCGTTGACCTGCACGCCGAACATCGTGCCGTCGACGTCGACCTTCTGGCCCTGCGCGGTCTTGACGCTGAGCTTCTTGCCGGCGACGTCGCCCGCCTTCACCGCGCCCGGGATCACGTGATACTTCAGGATGGCGGCGAGCTTGCCCCTGTTCTTCGGCTTGAGGAGATCCTCGACCGTGCCCGGCGGCAGCGCAGCGAACGCCGCGTCGGTCGGCGCGAACACGGTGAACGGACCCTTGCTCTTCAGCACCGGCACGACACCCGCAGCCTTCGCGGCGGCGACCAGCGTCTTGAACTGGCCGGCGCCAACGGCGGTATCGACGATATCGGCAGCGCGAGCGGCGGTAGCGGAGATGGAGAGCGCGCCCAGCATCAACGCGCCGGCAACGAACGAACGGAATCCCAGCGTCATTCGAGTTTTTCCTTGTGAACTGAACTGATGAGTTGGCTGATGCGCAAAAAGGATTTGCGGCCCTTGTTCTCCCCTGTGGTCCAGGGTCGCATCGCCCCGACCGGATTGGTCGAGGTCGTTACGACCGCCGTGATCGGATGGATTTGAGAACGCGTTCACGAACTCGTGAGGGTCGAATGCCGGTCTTCAAGTGGGCCGCGCGAGGCGCATGAATCCGCTGAACTAATTGCGCGGTATTCGCAGGCGCGCTGCCCGTCGTGCCATTTTGTCGCAATCCGACGGGCGTTGTGTCGTCGGGCAAATCAGCCGCACACTCCGCGCGTCTTGGCCCACAAGAGGGACGCTTCGCGGTCGTCACGAGTGTCGGGCTGATGATGCGATGGCCGCATCGGGTCGCAGCGTGAGAGATCATGCCGACGAACGACACCGGTGCGGACGTGAAAGCGCGTGGTCCTGGCGCCCCGAAGCTGGCGTCAAGCTCGCGACGATGTTGGCGCATCGCGCGGGCGACGGTGGCTAAACAGCCGGACACCGAGGAGAGCGCGCCATAACCGTTAAGCCCATCGCGCAGGGAAGGCCGGGTCGATGCGGCTGAGCCTGTGGTTCCTGCCGCCTGCATTTTTTTTCGCAGGCGGGCCGCAGGTGCCAGTCGGCACCTGGCCTTCCCTGCGCCCTCGATTTGAAGAGGGCGGAGAATTTGCCAAAGCTCGGACGCACGGAGCGTCGCGAGATCAATGTCGTTCATGTCGAGATTCGAGCTCTCGCGCAGTGAACGGTGCGCTCCCTCGCCCCGTTCTTACGGGGAGAGGGTTGGGGTGAGGGGCAGACGCACGGGAAGTGTTCGTGGTGAGACCTGTACCCCCTCACCCGGATTGCATCTTGCGATGCAATCCGACCTCTCAGTGCGAGCGAAGCTCGTCGCGACCCCGCAAGCGGGGCGAGGTACACCGAGCCAGCCGCTTATGATGCCGAATCACGTCCATGATCTCAGACAACGCCGTAGTCCGTCACCTGATCGGTGGCGCATACTGGATGCCGCCGGCGTTCCACAGCTGGTTCATGCCGCGCGGGATCTTCAGCTTCGACTCGCTGCCGACGTTGCGCTCATAGACTTCGCCGTAATTGCCGACGTGGCGGATGATGCGTGCCGCCCAGTCCTTCGACAGGCCGAGATCCTGGCCGTAGGTGCCCTCATTGCCGACCAGCCGCATCAGGTCCGGCTTCTTCGACTTCAACGCCTCGTCGATGTTCTTGGAGGTGATGCCGAGCTCCTCGGCATTGATCATCGCGTACAGCGTCCACTTCACGATCATCATCCAGTCGTCATCGCGCTGGCGGACCACCGGCGCGAGCGGCTCCTTGGAGATCAGGTCGGGCAGGATGTCGTGATCGCCCGGCTTTGTCAGCACCAGCCGCAGCGCGTAGAGCTGCGAGACGTCGGCGGTGAAGGTGTCGCACTTGCCGCTGTCATAGGCCTTGAGGACGTCGTCGAGCTTCGGCAGCTTGACCTCCTCGTACTTCATGTTGTTGGCGCGGAAGTAGTCGGACACGTTGAGCGCGTTGGTGGTCGAGTCCTGCACGCAGACCTTGCTGCCGTTGAGGTCGAGCGCGGTCTCCAGCTTGCGCGAGCGCGGCACCATGAAGCCCTGGCCGTCGTAATAGGCGACCGCCGGGAAATACAGGTCGTAGTTCTGCTCGCGCGCCATCGACCAGGTGGTGTTGCGCGAGAGGATGTCGACCTTGCGGCTCTGCAGCTCCTTGAAGCGCTCATTGGCGTCGAGCGGCACGAACTTCGCCTTCTTCGGATCGTCGAAGATCGCCGCGGCGACCGCGCGGCAGAAGTCGACGTCGAATCCGGTCCAGTTGCCCTTGTCGTCGGGAATCGAGAAGCCGGGCAGGCCGGCATTGACGCCGCACAGCACCTCGCCGCGGCGGACGGTGCGCTTCAGCGTGCGGGTGTCGTACATCTCATAGGTGACGGCGAGCGCCGCGACGAGCACGGCAACGGCGAGCCCGATCAGCAGGCCGCCTCGGAAAGTGCGCATGGTGAATCTCTTTCAGAAAATGTCAGGACAAAGCGATGTCTGAATGTCCGGCGGCAATCGCCGCCGTCACAGTTCCGGCTTCTGCCGCACCACGACCTTGGTGCCGACGGGCACACGGTCGTAGAGGTCGGCGACATCGGCATTCACCAGGCGGAAGCAGCCGGAGGAAATCTTGCTGCCGATGGTCCAGGGCTGATTGGTGCCGTGGATGCGGTACACGGTGGTGCCCAGATACATGGCGCGCGCGCCCAAGGGATTACCGGGGCCGCCGGCCATGAAGCGCGGCAGATAAGGCTGGCGCTGGATCATCTCCGGCGGCGGCGTCCAGTCCGGCCACTCCGCCTTCTTGGTGATCGCGAGCAGTCCCTGCCACTGGAAGCCGTCACGGCCGACGCCGATGCCGTAGCGGATGGCGCGGCCGCCCGGCTGCACCAGATAGAGGTGGCGCTCGGCGGTGGACACGATGATCGTCCCGGGCGGCTCGTTGGTGCGGAAATAGACGACCTGCTTGCGCCACTCGGGATCGAGCTCGTAGCCGTCATCGGCGACGAGACCGGGCTGATCGCCCGGGTCCTCGGACTGGGCGAAGCTGTGCGATGTGGACAGCGCCAGCGCGATGATGGCGCTGGTGGCACACAGCAGGCGACGGAAACTCGGCATTCAAAGCTCTCCTCAACGGACCCCTGCGAAGCTTGCCCGATCAAATCCACCCGCCAAATTTCAGGGGCATATTCGTGGCAAAGTCAAGCTGAGCGCAGGTCGTCCGCTGTCATCCGAGCTTCATCCAGAGCCGCAACAGGAAGGCGACTGTCCCGACCGTCGCGACGCCGGCCAGCCACAGCACGACAAACCAGGCGAGACGTTTCGCGAGCGGGGCAGGTTGCTCCGTGGCCATCAATGATAGCCGGCGTCGTGGCCGACCTTGCCGCGAAACACCCAATAGGCCCATGCGGTGTAGCCGAGAATCAGCGGCACCAGCACCAGCACGCCGGGCAGCATTATCAGCTGGCTGCGCTCGGGCGCCGCCGCCTGCCAGATCGTGACGCTCTGCGGCACGATGTAGGGATACATGCTGATGCCGAGGCCCGCGTAGGAGAGGAAGAACAGCGCGAGCGCGAGAAAGAACGGCCAGCCGTCATGCTTCTGGGCGAGGTTCTTCATCAGCAGCACGGTGACGCCGACGACGGCGAGCGGCACCGGTGCGGTCAACACGATCGCGGGCCAGCTGAACCAGCGCTGGGCATATTGGATGGTCAGCAGCGGCGTCGCCAGGCTCACGGCGGCGATCGCGAGCAGCATCATGAACAGGAGCACCCAGGCGATGCGGTAGGCCTTGTCGCGCAGATCGCCCTCGGTCTTCAGGATCAGCCAGGTGGCGCCGAGCAGCGCGTAGCCTGCGACCAGCGACACGCCGGTGAGGATGGAAAACGGCGTCAGCCAGTCCCACCAGCCGCCGGCATAGTGGCGGCCCTCGACATGCACGCCCTGCAGGATGGCGCCGAGCGCGATGCCCTGCGCCAGCGCCGCGACCCAGGAGCCGCCGGCGAAGGCGATGTCCCAGAGATTGCGTGTGGCGCGCGTGCGCCAGCGGAATTCGAAGGCGACGCCGCGGAAGATCAGCCCGACCAGCATCGCGATCAGCGGCGCATACAGCGCCGGCAGCAGGATGGAATAGGCGAGCGGAAACGCGGCCATCAGCCCGCCGCCGCCGAGCACCAGCCAGGTCTCGTTGCCGTCCCACACCGGCGCGACGGTGTTGGTGATGACGTCGCGGTCGTGCTTGCCCGGAAACAGCGGGAAGAGGATGCCGAGGCCGAGGTCGAAGCCGTCCATCACGACATAGATGAACACGGCGAGCGCGATGATGAACGCCCAGAGCGTGGCAAGATCGACGGCGACGGTCATGATCCCGCTCCCTGCACAACGCCGGCGGCCGGCGTGATGCCGGCGGTACGCACCGGCTGCTCGCTGCTCGGGCCGGGCTCACCGGGATGCGGCGGCTCGGCCATCAGGCGCAGGATGTACATCACCCCGGCGGCGAAGATGATGAAATACACGATGATGAAGGCGAGCAGGGAGGTGCCGACCGCGGGCGCCGCCAGCGGCGAC
This sequence comes from Bradyrhizobium sp. ORS 285, assembly GCF_900176205.1. Classification (NCBI taxonomy): domain Bacteria; kingdom Pseudomonadati; phylum Pseudomonadota; class Alphaproteobacteria; order Hyphomicrobiales; family Nitrobacteraceae; genus Bradyrhizobium; species Bradyrhizobium sp. ORS 285. Next base: position 6,976,999 of record NZ_LT859959.1, on the reverse strand, counting down.
ACGGAATCGGAGGTGCGCAGCAGGCCGTACACGGTGAAGGGCTGGCGGCCGGTCTCGGTCGTGACCCAGCCGGCAATGACGGCGATGAAGCCGGCCGGGCCCATCGCGATCGCGAAGCGGTGCAGGCCGCGGTTGATGTACAGCCGGCCGCGCCAGCGCTCCCACAGGCTGAACAGGCCGAGCGCCAGCATCAGCATGCCCAGCCCGACCATGATGCGGAACGACCAGAAGGTGATCGGCACCGGCGGCCAGTCCTGCCGCGGCACGGTGTCGAGCCCGGCCATCGGAGCGTCGATCTGGTGCTTGAGGATCAGCGAGCCGAATTTGGGAATGCCGAGCGCATATTTCAGCTCGCCCTTCTCCTGGTCGGGCCAGCCGAACAGATAAAGCGGCGCGCCGTCCTTGTGGCTCTCGAAATGGCCTTCCATGGCCATGATCTTCACCGGCTGGTGTTCGAGCGTGTTCAGGCCATGCGCATCGCCGACCATGATTTGCAGCGGCGCGACCAGCGCCGCCATCCACATCGCCATCGAGAACATCACGCGCGGGCCCGGCAGATGCGGATTGCGCAGCAGGTGCCAGGCGCCGACGGCGCCGACCACGAGCGAGGTCGTGAGATAGGCCGCGAGCACCATGTGGACGAGGCGATACGGGAACGACGGGTTGAAGATCACCTTCAGCCAGTCGACCGAGACGAACTGTCCGTCCGCGTTCACCGCGTAACCGGCCGGCGTCTGCATCCAGGAATTTGCGGAGAGAATCCAGAACGCCGAGATCAACGTGCCCACGGCGACCATCAAGGTGGCGAGGAAATGCAGCTTCGGTCCGACGCGCTTCAGGCCGAACAGCATGACGCCGAGAAAGCCCGCTTCGAGGAAGAACGCGGTCAGCACCTCATAGGCCATAAGCGGGCCGATGACCGGTCCGACCTTGTCGGAATAGACCGACCAGTTGGTGCCGAACTGGTAGGACATCACGATGCCGGAGACGACGCCCATCGCGAACGCGATGGCGAAGATCTTGAGCCAGTAGTTGAAGACGTTGAGGAAGACGTCGCGCCCCGTCCACAGCCACAGCGCTTCCAGCACCGCGAGGTAGGAGGCGAGCCCGATCGAGAAGGCGGGGAAGATGATGTGGAAGGTGACCGTGAAGGCGAACTGCGCGCGCGCCAGCTCCACCGCATCCAAACCGAACATCCGAAACCGTCCGTCATTGCGGGGCACTTGGCCCCTGTTGCGCGGACAATCGCACCCGCAATGGGCGATATCAAATGGTCAAATCGCCCTACGGCGCTGCGGTGGGCTTCACAAAAGACGAAGACCCGGCGGGGGCATCCGCCGGGTCTTCGGAGCAACCTTGGAGGTGGAATTTGCTCGCTCGAAACTGAGGTCAGCTGGGGGACTGAGGCTCAGTTGATGGGGGGAGTTATAGAAGTCGAAGTTTTCGGGGTGATTTCGCCGATCGTTTCAATTGTTTCATTCGGCGAATTTTGTGCGTCGTCTCGTGGAACCCGCCGGGACACCGGTCCCAGCGAGGAAGGGTGGCAATCAGGCCGCCAGGCTATGAACGCCGGCGCCGCGCAGGAGTTCCGCGAGGTGCTTGCGGGCATAGAACATGCGGGTCTTTACCGTGCTCTGCGGGATGCCGATGATCTGGCCGACCTCCTCCACGGACTTCTCGTGGTAGTAGATCAGCGTGATGATCTCGCGGTGCGCCGGCGACAGCTTGGCGACGCAGGCGCGCAGGATGGCGCTGGTGGTGGAACGCTCCAGCGAGGTCTCCGGCGTGTCGCTGTCATCGGCGATCTCGCGCACCTCGTCCTGGTCGATGTCCTCGAAGCGGCGCTGGCGCAGCGCGGTCAGCGCCTTGAAGCGGGCGATCGAGAGCAGCCAAGTCGAGACCTGCGAGCGGCCTTCGAACTGCTTGGCAGTGCGCCACACGTCCAGGAACACCTGGCTGACGAGGTCCTCGGCGATGGTGGTGTCGCGGACGATGCGCAGGATGAAGCGATAGACCCGCACATTGTGGCGTGCATAAAGCGTGTGCATCGCGGTGCGATCGCCATCGGAAATGCTCTCCAGGAGCATGTCGTCCGTGGTCGCCTGGGCAGCGATGATGCCCTGGCTGGCTCCGGAATTGATGGCAACGACGTTTTGCATGGCACTCTCCCGTTCCGCCGCCCCCTTGCGGCGTTTCGACGGGTGGGATTGTTACGGAGTGCCCGTTTCGGGACGTCTGCACCAAACCTGGAAAATGGTTTCGTGGGACTGCAGAAATGTTTCGTCGCACCGCACATCGCGAAACAGTCGTGGCGGAATTGTGCCTTATTCCAAAATGCGGAACTAAATCAGCGGCAAACGCGCCTCCGGCCGGTCCGCAAGCCCTGTCGGGAAGGTCGTTCAGGCCTTCTCGCCGGCTGGGGAAAACAGGTACCCGCCGCCACGAATGGTGCGGATCACCGCCGGTTTCGTCGGGTCCGGCTCGATCTTGCGGCGGATGCGCATGATCCGGAGGTCCACGGCACGGTCGAAGGCCTCCGCGTCGCGAGCATTGGCGAGCTCCAGCAGCCGCTCCCGCGACAGCACCCGCTTCGGGTTTGCGGCGAACACTTTGAGCAGGCCGAATTCGGATGCGGTCAGCGGATGCTCGTTGCCTTCGTCGTCGCGCAGCGCCTGGGCATCAAGATCGAGCCATTTGGTACCGAACCGCACCAGCTGCGGGTCCGGGGCCTTGGCCGGAGCGGGCTCCGCGACAGCCGCCACGGCGGCGGCCTTGGCCGGGACACTGCGGCGCAGCACGGAGCGGATGCGGGCCATGAGCTCGCGCAATTCGCAGGGTTTGGCGACATAATCGTCCGCACCAAGTTCGAGCCCGACGACCCGGTCGATCGGACTGGCGGTCGCCGTCAGCATGATGACCGGGATATTGGTGCGGCCCTTGAGGTCGCGGATGATGGAAAGGCCATCCTCCTCGGGCATGTTGAGGTCGAGCACGACGAGATCGGCCGGGCCGGTCTCGATGGCGCTGCGCAGGCTCTTGCCGCCGTCACACAAGGTCACGGTGAAGCCGTGCATCTTGAGGTAATCACCCACCATCTCGCGGGCGGGGGCCTCATCGTCGACGATGATGATGTGCTGGCTCTGACTCATGACAACTCGGCCGCCGGCAGTGTGATGGTGAAGGTTGACCCCGATCCCGGCCCATCGCTCTTGGCCGTCACCTCGCCACCATGCATGTCGACGATGCGTTTGACAATCGACAGGCCGAGCCCGGTCGAGCTCTCGCCCGCGGTCGGTTTTGCCGAGAGCCGCTGGAAGCGGCCGAACAGCCGGCCGAGATCCTCCGGCGACAGCCCGGCGCCCTGGTCGGTAATGCCGATGGTCGTGTTGTCGCCGTCTCCGCCGACATGGACGCTGATCCGACCGCCGATCGGGCTGTACTTGATGGCGTTGCTGAGCAGATTGTCGATCGCCTCTCGGATGCGGTCGATGTCGCACATGGTGGAGAGCTGCGGCGGCGCCGACACCGCAATGACCTGCTGCTTGTTGAGCGCCAGCGGCTGGTTGGCCTCGACCACCTCATGGATCAGGGCGGCGACATCGACCGGCTCGCGTCGAATGGTGATGTCGAACGCATCGGCCATCGCATCCGAGATCAGATGGTCGACCATCGAGGTCAATCGCTTGGCGGCATCCCTGATATGGCCGATCTGGCTCGTGATGCCCTCGGCGGAAGCCCCAGTCGCGATCAGCTCGGTCAGCATTTCCGTGCGGCCGAGAATCACGCCGAGCGGATTTTTCAGGTCGTGCGCGACCGTGCCCAGGATCTCGTTCTTGAAGCCGTTGGCGCGCTGCAGCCGCAGCCACTGCGCCGACAGCCGCCGGTTGGCCTGCATCAGCGCGCGGGTGCGCTGGGCGACGCGGTCCTCGAGCTGGGTGTTGGCCTCATGCAGCTGCTGATACAGGATCACATTGTCGAAGGCGATCGACAGCCGGCTGGAGAAGATCTCGACCAGCGAGCGGTCAGTCTCCGACAGCGGCCGCTCCGCCTGCAGGAGCACCACGACCTCGCGGCCGGAGCCGGTCCGCAGATACAGCACCGTCTTGTGGTCGGCGAATTCGTTACTGCGCTGCCTGAAAGCGGCCTCGACCATGTCGCGCAAGTCAGGATCGAGCGAGCGCGAGGTGACGGAGCCGGAGAAGCGGCTGTAGCAGCCGGAGCCGGCCAGCACCGAAAAATCCTCGGTCTGGCTGCCGTCGTCGCGCAGCACGAGAATCCCGGCGCAATCGACATTCAGCAGCGACGCGATCTGCGTCAGCACGCCCTCGGCGAGCCGCTGCATCGACTTGAAGTCGTACAGCGTCGAGGCGGCGTCGATGATGATCTCGAGGCCGCGCCTGGTCTGCACCATGCGCTCGAGCTGCTGATAGCTGCGCAGTGCCGCGGTGAGCGAGGTGAACAGCTTGTCGGCGGTGAGCTCGGTCTTGGCCTTGTAGTCGTTGATGTCGTACTGGACGATGACGCGCCGCTCCGGCGCCTGACCCGGCTGGCCGGTGCGCAGGATGATGCGGACGGTCTCGTTCTTGATCTCGTTGCGGATGTATTCGACGAGTTCGAGGCCGGCGACATCCGTCTCCATGATGACGTCGAGCAGCACCGCGGCGATGTCGCCGTGCTCGCGCATCAAGGTGCGGCCCTCGGCCGCCGAATAGGCCGAGAGGATCTCGAGCCCCTGGCCGTTCAGGCTGTAATCCGACAGCGCAAAGCGCGTGCCCTCATGCACGGCGTGATCGTCGTCGATGACGGCGATCTTCCATTTCCGGGCCGGTTGGGCGTCCTCGTCGAAGCCTGTGTCGTCGATCAGGTGGAGGACATCGTCCTGTTCGGCCATTGCGTCGTTCCGTCACCCATTGCTGTCTCGGCGCCGCCCTTGGCGACCCGGGGCATGATAATCCGAAAGGTGGTGCCTTGTCCCTCGCGGGATTCCAGCATCATGCGGCCGCCGAGCTGCTGCGTCACGAGATTGTAGACGATATGCAGCCCCAATCCCGTCCCGCCCTCATTGCGCCGCGTCGTAAAGAACGGGTCGAAGGCCTGACGCTGCACGTCCGGGGTCATGCCGGCGCCGTTATCGGCGAAAATGATCTCGATGTCATCCGCGCCGCGCGCCCGTGCCGTGATCGAGATGGTGCCCGCGCGGCCGTCGGCAAAGGCATGGTTGACGGCATTCAGGAACAGGTTGGTCAGGATCTGGCCGTAGAAGCCGGGATAACCGTCGATGAAAAGGCCTTCGGGGACATCGACCGCAAGCGTGATCGGGGCGCGCTTGAGCACCGGCTTGAGGCTGGTGATGATCTGGTCGGTGGCCTCGCCCAGGAGGAAGGTCCGCCGCTCCGCATGCGAGCGGTCGACGGCGACCTGCTTGAACGACTGAATCAGCTCGCCGGCGCGCTGCAGGTTGGCGACCAGCTGCTCGGAGGCGTCGCGCGAGGAGCGCACGAACTCCTCGAGCTGCGACCGGCGCAGGCCGCCCTCGGGCGAGCGCAGCGCCGCCTCGAACATCTCGACCCGGCGCGCGAAGCTGGACGCGACCGTCAGGCTGATGCCGATCGGATTGTTGACCTCATGCGCGACGCCGGCCACGAGGCCGCCGAGCGCCGCCAGCCGTTCGGCATCAATGAGATTGCGCTGCGCGGCATTGAGCTCGAGCAGCGCGCTCTCGGCCTTTTCCTTCGCCGTGCGCAACTCGTCCTCGGCCTCGCGCTTGGCGATCGCGTTCTCGCGGAAGGTCTCGACCGCGCGAGCCATCGCGCCGACTTCGTCGCGCGCTTCGGTGCCCTGGACCTCCCGGTCATAGTCGCCGAGCATGATCGCGCGCATCGAAGCCATGATCTGCTGCAGCGGCAGCCGGATCGACAGAGCGATCAGCACACCGGCGGACAGGATGACGCCGAGGAAGATCACTGCAATCGAGAGCACCCGCCGGGAGATGTCGCGCAGCGTCTTGTCGAAGGTCGCCTGCGCCTTCTGCTCATGCTGGCGCATCTTCACCGACAGCCCGTCGATCGCGGCAATGGTTTCGGCTTGGCTCGCGTCGATGGTGTTACGCAGCAGCTCGGTGCGGTTGGTGAGCTGATCGGTCAGCTTCGAGAAGCCGGCGCGCAGCGCTGCGGTTCGCGCCGACAACCGCTGCAGCGCCATGCGTTGCAGATCATTGTCGGCGAGCCCCGACATCACCGGAATGGTTGTCTCGATGGTCTCGATGTTGCGGCGGGCATCATCCGCGGAGGCGGGGGCCAGCGACAGATAATAGGAGTTCGCCGCCACCAGCATCGCCGTGAACGCCTCGCGCGACTTGCCGAGCGAGGGCCAGATCTCCGCGTCGCGATGGCCGGTCGCGCCCTCGATCACCGAATAGAGGCCGGCAATGTCGCGGGCGGGGCCGAGCACTTCCTCTTGGTAGGTCTTGGAGATCGTCGCCTGCAGTCCGCGCAGCTCGCCGAAGCCGTCGAGGAAGCGCACGGTGACGCGTTCCAGCTCCTCGACCGATCCCGACAGCATCGGATCGGTCGAGGCCCGCGTCGTCAGCGTGCCGAGCACGGCCTCGCGCAGCAGCAGGATCTCGGCGAACAGCTCCGGGCTCGGCTGATTGATGTAGCGGTGGATCAGGTTCTGCAGCCGGCTGGTCTCGCTTTCCAAGAGCGCCAGCACCTTGTCGGACTCGCGCACCTGGCGGACGTCATCCCACGCCGTGCCCAGCACTGTCGCGCCGTTCCAGATCAGCGCGGCGAGTACGATCACGACGGCGGAGTTGAGCGCGGCAATCGACAGGATGCGCCAGCGGATCGGCACCGCCCGCAGGACGCGGACGATCCGCGCCCGGCCGAGTGTAGCCAGGCTCAACGGCCGCCTGATGGATCCGCGCTGCTTGGATCCCGCCACGTTCGCTACCTCGAGACCGAGGCAGGGAACCGTCCGGCGCGCGCGCCATCGCGCGCAGCCCGACCCGCATATTGCAACGCATCGAACCCCGCCGAGGATCCCGCGGCGAGGCTTGAACAGCACGACAATGGCGAGCGGCATCCGACGCCTGCCACGGCCTGCGTCAGCACCGGCGTGGCGTCCACTCTCGACATCGACGAAAGACGGGCGCGGTACACAGGCAACAACTTTCCCCTTGATGATGAGGTCGGCCCGGAAACGAAAAGGTTCAACGCAATCCCAGTCAGGTGCTATAAGGCTATTCTGACGCCAAAGCGATACGCGTCAATGGTTTGCCTCAAAGTTGTTGCAGCCATGGGTTGCCGGATCATATAGGCGGTCCGATTGCGATTTCAGCCCAGACGAATTCTTTCATCGATTTCTGGAGACGGCCCGGTGATGGTCTTCCTGCGTTGCCTTTCGATCGCGCTCCTCGTCGGCACGACGCTGCCGGCCCGGGCCACGACCGAAATCATGTGGTGGCATGCGATGTCCGGCGAGCTCGGTCGCCAGGTCGAGCGGCTGGCTGCGGATTTCAATGCGTCACAGTCCGATTATCGAATCGTGCCGAGCTACAAAGGCAGCTACACGGAGACCGTGACGGCCGCGATCTTCGCGTTCCGCTCGCGCAGCCAGCCCGCCATCGTGCAGGTCAACGAGATCGCGACCGCGACGATGACGGCGGCGAAGGGCGCGATGTATCCGGTCTACGAGCTGATGCGGGACGAGCAGGAGAGCTTCTCGCCGTCGGCCTATCTGCCGGCCGTCACCGGCTACTATGCCGACGCCGACGGCAACATGCTGTCGTTCCCGTTCAACGCATCGACGCCGATCCTTTACTACAACAAGGATCAGTTCCGTGCTGCGGGACTCGACCCGGCGATTGCGCCGAAGACCTGGCCGGAGCTCGGCCAGGCCGCCAAGCGGTTGCGCGACCATGGAGTCGCATGCGGCTTTACGACATCCTGGCCGTCCTGGGTCAACATCGAGAACTTCTCCGCCTTCCACAATCTGCCGATCGCGACGCGGGCCAACGGCTTTGCCGGGCTCGACGCCGTGCTGAGCTTCAACAATCCGTTGGTCACGCGTCACATCGCTCAGTTGGCGGCGTGGCAGAAGAGCAAGGTCTTCGACTATGCTGGCCGCGGGCAGACCGCCGAGCCGCGTTTCCAGAAGGGCGAGTGCGGGATCTTCATCGGATCGTCGGCAACGCGCGCCGACATCAAGGCGAACTCGAAGTTCGAGGTCGGCTACGGCATGATGCCCTATTGGCCCGACGTCACGGGCGCTCCGCAGAATTCGATCATCGGCGGCGCCACGTTGTGGGTGCTGCGCGACCGTCCTGCCGCCGAGTACAAGGGCGTCGCAAAGTTCTTCGCCTATCTGTCGCGGCCCGACATCCAGGCGGCCTGGCATCAGAACACGGGCTATCTGCCGATCACCCAGGCGGCGTTCGACCTGACCCGTGCGCAAGGCTTCTACGATCGCAATCCCGGGACGGCGATTTCGATCGAACAGGTGACGCTGCATCCGCCGACGGAAAATTCACGCGGGCTGCGGCTCGGCTCGTTCGTGCTGATCCGCGATGCGATTGAGGACGAGATGGAGCAGGCCTTCAGCGGCCGCAAGCCGGCGCAGGCGGCGCTCGACGCTGCGGCTGAACGCGGCAATCGCCTGCTGCGGCAGTTCGAGCGGGCAAGTCCGGATCGCTGATGGCTGGGTTGCCTGATGTCGCCGATGCCGCGCAGTTGCGGCGCCTGCGTTCTGATCCGGCAAGCTGGCTGCCGGCCGCGTCAGACATCGTCAGGTCCCATGGCTATGGCGCGGCGCGGCTCGTGCCATTCGGGGCCGGCACCAATCTGGTCGCCTCGCTCGGCGACGACGCGATCCTGAAGATGTTTCCTGCTTTCCTGCGTGGTCAGTTCTTGTCCGAGCGGGCGACGTTGCCGGTGGTTTTCCGACGCCTCGCCGACGTCGCCACCCCCGAATTGCTGCACGAAGGCGAGCGCGACGGGTGGTCCTATCTGATCATGACGCGGCTCGACGGCATTGCTGCATCCGAGATCTGGCCGCAGCTGGCGGAGCCGGACAAGGAGGACCTGCTCCGGCAGCTCGGTAGCGTGATCGCCGATGTGCAGCGGGTGCCGCCGGCGAGCCTGCTGGAGCTTGGTCCCGGCTGGTCCGATGTCCTGCAGGCGCAATTCGCGGGGTGTCGCGAGCGCCATCAGCGGCTCGGACTGCCGGCGTCGCTGCTGGACCAGCTTGATGATCTGCTGCAGGAGGCGGCCGTCCTGCTGCCGCGTGATCCGCAACGGGTCATCCTGACCGGCGAATACATTCCGGAGAATTTCCTTGTCTCCCGCGACGGTGACGGCTGGCGCTTGAGCGGGCTGTTCGACTTCGGCGACGTCATGACCGGGTTCGGCCACTACGACCTGCTCGGCCCGAGCGCGTTCATGGCCGCCGGCCATCCCGGCCGCGTGCGCGCTCTGTTCGAAGGCTATGGCCTGACGCCCAGCGAGATCACCTGGCAGCTCAAGCGCCGGCTGCTCGCGCTGATGCTGTTGCACCGGGCCAGCGATCCCGTTCGTCACATCTGCATTCCGGACTGGCCGTCCAGAGTCCGCAGCTTCGATGAGCTGCAGGCGTTGGTCTGGCCGGCTTGAGCGCGACAAGCGCGCATCCGGTCGTGCGGCCTGCGTAAATCGGTCGCATAGTCCGGCATCAGTCTAAATTTTGTGCAAGATCCCGCCTCTGTATGCAATCCCTGACGGTTCGGCTGCCGCCCCGATCAAGTTCTTGCGAAGTTTTCAATGGCTTAGCGGTTGGGCGAGGATTGGCACGAAGCTTGCGATCACTGTTCCCGCTGGTCGTATTCCGTGGGAGCATTTGATGAAGCGTCGCGATTTTCTGAAATCCGTCTCTGGTCTGGCCGCAGGCGCCGCGCTGCCGATGGCGCCGACGGTGATGTCGTCCGCCAAGGCCGATGCGCGGTCCGAGACGCTGCTGATCGTCTCCGAGGGCGGGCCCAACAATCTCGATATCCACGGCGTCGGCACCAATGTGCCGGGCTATGAGGTCTCCTGGAATTGCTACGACCGCCTCATCAGTCACGAGATGAAGAGCGGCCCCGGCGGGGTGCCGTATTACGATCGCGACAAGTTCAAGCCTGAACTCGCCGAGGACATGGCGATCGGCGACATGTCCGCGACCTTCAAGTTGCGCAAGAACGCCAAATTCCACGACGGCACGCCGGTCACCGCCAAGGACGTGAAATGGTCGCTCGACCGCGCCGTCAGCGTCGGCGGCTTCCCGACCTTCCAGATGAGCGCTGGCTCGCTGACCAAGCCGGAGCAGTTCGTCATCGTCGATGACTACACGGTCCGCGTCGACTTCCTGAAGAAGGACAGGCTGACGATCCCTGATTTGGCCGTCATCGTGCCCTGCGTCGTCAATTCCGAGCTTGTGAAGAAGAACGCTACCGAGAAGGACCCCTGGGGGCTCGAATACACCAAGCAGCAGACCGCGGGCTCCGGCGCCTACAAGGTGACGAAGTGGACCGCCGGCACCGAAGTGATCATGGAGCGCAATGACGACTGGGTGTGCGGTCCGCTGCCGAAGATCAAGCGCGTGATCTGGCGCATGGTGCCGCAGGCCGGCAACCGCAGGGCGCTGCTGGAGCGCGGCGATGCCGACATCTCCTATGAGCTGCCGAACAAGGACTTCCAGGAGATGAAGTCGAACGGCAAGCACACCGTGATCTCGCTGCCGATCTCGAACGGCATCCAGTACATCGGCATGAACGTGACCAAGCCGCCATTCGACAATCCGAAGGTGCGGCAGGCGCTCGCTTATGCGATGCCGTATCAGAAGATCATCGACGCCGTGATGTTCGGCCTCGCCAACCCGATGTTCGGCGCGCCGGCCGACAAGGCCACCGAGGTGGCCTGGCCGCAGCCGACGAAGTACTCGACCGACATGGAGAAGGCGAAGGCGCTGCTGGCCGAGGCCGGTTACGCCCAGGGCTTCGAGACCACGATCTCGTTCGATCTCAACTTCGCGCAGGTCAACGAGCCCTTGTGTGTGCTGGTGCAGGAGAGCCTCGCCCAGCTCGGCATCAAGACCACGATCAACAAGGTGCCCGGCGCCAATTGGCGCACCGAGTTGAACAAGAAGGAGATGCCGCTCTTCACCAACATCTTCTCGGGCTGGCTCGATTACCCCGAGTACTTCTTCTACTGGTGCTATCACGGCAACAATTCCGTGTTCAACACGATGAGCTACAAGTCGCCGGAGATGGACAAGCTCATCAACGGCGCCCGCGATGCCGCCGCGACGGGGGACAAGGCGGCGTACGATGCCGACGTGAAGGGTTTTGTGGATCTTGCCTTCGCCGATGTGCCGCGCATCCCGCTGTATCAGCCGTTCGTCAACGTCGCGATGCAGAAGAACATCTCGGGCTATCAGTACTGGTTCCACCGCCGGCTGGATTACCGCGCGCTGGTGAAGGGATGATGGTCGTGATCGGAACGAGTGAGGTGAGCCCAGCTCTCTCGCTCCCTCCCCCCTTGTGGGGGAGGGGCGGGGAGGGGGGTAGCCACACCCACCGCCGTCTCGGCTCATCCCCCACCGCGCTCCTCCGCAACAAGGGCAGCGCAAGCGCATCCGGTGATCGCAGTCTTACGCTCGCCTGTCTCGAAGTCGTCATGGCCGGGCCTGTCCCGGCCATCCACGTCGGCCGGCATCCGAGGAGCGACGTGGATGTCCGGGACGAGCCCGGGCATGACCGAGCGACAGAGTGGTGGGATCGTTCGCCGCGCCCTGGAGTGAGATCGGGAGCAGATTGGGGGAGGCCTCTCCCATGCTGAGCCTCATCGCCAAGCGCCTCGCCTTTGCCATTCCCTCGCTGATCGGGGTCGTGATCGTCACCTTCCTGCTTACCCGTGCGCTGCCCGGCGACCCCGCCGCCTACTTCGCCGGTCCCGCAGCGACCAAGGAAGCCGTCGAGCAGATCCGCAAGAAGCTCGGCTTCGACAAGCCGCTGGTCGAGCAGTTCTTCCGCTACACCGTCGATCTCGCCCATGGCGATCTCGGCAGCTCGTTGACGACGGGCCAGCCGGTCGCGACCGAGATCCGCAACCGCTTGCCGGCCTCGGCCGAGCTCACCTTGCTCGGCCTGTTAGTGTCCGTCGCGATTGCGCTGCCGCTCGGCGTGCTCGCCGCGACGCGGCCGGGATCGTGGATCGATCACACCTGCCGCGTCGTCACCACGGCGGGCGTGTCGCTGCCGGTGTTCTTTACCGGCTTGGTGCTGGTCTACGTGTTCTACTTCCGGCTCGGCTGGTCGCCGGCGCCGCTCGGCCGCCTCGACGTGTTCTATAGCGCGCCGAACAACGTGACCGGGTTCTACCTGGTCGACACGCTGATCGCGGGTGACGGCGAGGCGTTCCGCTCGGCGCTGAGCCAGCTGATCCTGCCGGCGGCAACGCTCGCGATCTTCTCGCTGGCGCCGATCGCGCGCATGACACGCGCCTCCATGCTGTCGGTGCTGTCGTCGGAGTTCGTCCGCACCGCGCGCGCCTCCGGCCTGTCGCCCGCGACGGTCACCGTCACCTACGCGTTCCGCAACGCGATGTTGCCGGTCATCACCACGCTGTCGATGGTGTTCTCCTTCCTGCTCGGCGCCAACGTGCTGGTGGAGAAGGTGTTCGCTTGGCCGGGCATCGGCTCCTACGCGGTGGAGGCGCTGATCGCCTCCGACTTCGCGCCGGTGCAGGGCTTCGTGCTGACGATGGCGGTCATGTACGTGATCCTCAACCTCGTCATCGACATTCTCTATGGCGTCATCGATCCCCGTGTGAGGCTGGAAGGATGAGCACTGTCGCGCCGACCCTCGAACCTGCCGCCAACAGCACGTCCGGCCTGATGGCCCTGATCGGGCACACGCGCTATGTGCTCGCCGAGAACAAGGTCACGGGCTTTGCCTTCGGGCTGCTGGTGATCATTCTGTTCGCGGCGATCTTCGGGCCGTGGATCGTGCCGTATGATCCGCTCGCCAGCAACACCGCTTCCGCGCTGAAGCCGCCGTCGGCGGCGCATTGGTTCGGCACCGATCAGCTCGGCCGCGACATCTTCAGCCGCGTCGTGGTCGCGACCCGGCTCGATACCTTCATCGCGGTCGCCTCGGTCGCGCTGGTGTTCTTCATGGGCGGCCTCGCGGGCGTTGCCGCCGGCTTCTTCGGCGGCTGGACCGATCGCATCGTCGGCCGCATCGCCGATACGATCATGGCGTTCCCGCTGTTCGTGCTGGCGATGGGGATCGTCGCAGCACTCGGCAACACCGTGCAGAACATCATCATCGCGACCGCGATCGTGAACTTCCCGCTCTACGCCCGCGTCGCGCGTGCCGAAGCGAATGTCCGCCGCAATGCCGGTTTCGTGCAGGCCGCGCGCCTCTCGGGCAACAGCGAGTTTCGCATCCTGCTCGGCCACATCCTGCCGAACATCATGCCGATCATGATCGTGCAGATGTCGCTGACCATGGGCTACGCGATTCTCAATGCCGCCGGCTTGTCCTTCATCGGCCTCGGCGTCCGGCCGCCGACGGCGGAGTGGGGCATCATGGTCGCCGAGGGCGCGTCCTTCATGGTGTCGGGCGAATGGTGGATCGCGCTGTTTCCCGGCCTCGCACTGATGATCGCGGTGTTCTGCTTCAACCTGCTCGGCGACGGCCTGCGCGACATCGTCGACCCGCAGCGCAGGACGTGAGGCGATGAGCGGCCCACACCAAAACTCCGTCATTGCCGGGCTTGACCCGGCAATCCATCCGTCCAAGCAAGCCCTTGTTGGTGTGATGGATGCGCGGGTCAAGCCCGCGCATGACGAGTGGGGCTATTGGAGCTATCGATGACCGCCCAGCCGCTGCTCGACGTTCGCGATCTCACGGTCGAATTCTCCACCCGCCGCGGCATCGTCAAGGCGGTGCAGCATGTCGACATCTCCGTCGCCAAGGGCGAGACGCTCGCGATCGTCGGCGAATCCGGCTCCGGCAAGTCGGTGACGTCCTACGCCGTCATGCGCATCCTCGACCGCGCCGGCCGCATCGCCGAAGGCTCGGTGATGTTCTCCGGCGTCGACGTCAAGGCCGCCGAGGAAAGCGCGATGCGCGACCTGCGCGGACGCGAGATCTCGATGATCTTCCAGAACCCGCGCGCGGCGCTCAATCCGATCCGCAAAGTCGGCCAGCAGATCGAGGACGTGCTGAAGCAGCACGCCCAGGCCGCCGCGAGCGATCGCGCCGAAAAGGCGATCGCCGCGCTCGAGCAGGTCAAGATCGCGCGTCCGCGCGAGCGTTATCATGCCTATCCGTTCGAACTGTCCGGTGGCATGTGCCAGCGCGTCGTCATCGCACTGGCGCTCGCCTGTAATCCGCAACTCCTGATCGCCGACGAGCCGACGACGGGCCTCGACGTCACCACGCAGAAGGCGGTGATGGATCTCGTCGTCGAGCTCACCAAGAGCAGGGGCATGTCGACGATCCTGATCACCCATGATCTGGGTTTGGCGGCCGCCTATTGCGACCGCGTCGTCGTCATGGAGAAGGGCCGGGTGGTCGAGACCGCCAAGGCCGCCGACATCTTCGCCAATCCGCAGCATCCCTACACCCGCAAACTGATGCGCGCGACGCCGCGGCTCGGCGTGTCGTTGCGGGATTTGCTGTCGGAGGAAGAGGCGTCCCCGCCACACACTCTTTCCGTCATGGCCGGGCTTGACCCGCCTGCGGGGCCGGAGCCCCTTCGGCGCGGCGAAGGCCCGGCCATCCATCCCTCTTCGAAAGAGCCGATCGAGGTGATGGACCCCCGGGTCAAGCCCGGGGGTGACGAGCGGAGTGCGAGTGACGAGGTGAGTGCGGGGGGCCAGCGGAATACGAGCAGCATTCGTCCGCTCCTCCTCGTCGACAAACTCGTCAAGGAATATCCCCGCCAGGGCGCCTCCGCGACGTTGTCAAAACTGTTCGGCCGCAAGCCGGCCATCGAGCCGGAGGTCTTCCGGGCGGTCGATGGCATCAGCTTCACGGTCGGTCATGGCGAGAGCGTCGGGCTGGTCGGCGAGTCCGGCTGCGGCAAGTCGACGACATCGATGATGGTGATGCGGTTGCTCGACCAGACATCGGGTCGCATCAGTTTCGACGGCGAGGAGATCGGCAACATCCTGCCGCAGGCCTTTGCGCGCCTGCCGCAGCGCAGCCACATCCAGATGGTCTTCCAGGATCCGACCGACAGCCTCAATCCCCGCTTCACCGCCGCGCGCGCCATTGCCGATCCGATCCTGCAACTCGGCGACATCAAGGGCCGCAACGCACTGCGCGCGCGTTGCGAGGAGCTGGCGACCATGGTCGGCCTGCCGCTGAACCTGCTCGACCGCTTTCCGCACCAATTGTCGGGCGGGCAGAAGGCCCGCGTCGGCATCGCACGCGCGATCGCACTGCACCCGAAGCTCGTCATCCTCGACGAGCCGACGGCGGCGCTCGACGTCTCCGTGCAGGCTGTCGTGCTCAATCTGCTGCAGGATCTGAAGCAACAGTTAGGTATGAGCTATCTGTTCGTCTCCCATGATTTGAATGTGGTGCGGCTGTTGTGCGATCGTGTGATCGTGATGCGGTCGGGGCGAATCGTCGAGGAAGGCACGTCGGAACGTGTGCTAGGTGATCCGCAGGACGCCTATACGCGCGAGCTGCTGACGGCGATCCCGCATCCGCCGCTGCCGGCGCATTGAGAGGCAGGCTTTGGAAAGGAAGAGCTGATGGCCGAGCCATTGGACGACTACATCGATGCCGTCGGGCGCGCACTTAGCCTGCCGATCGAGGATTCCTGGCGTCCTGCCGTCCGCGCCAATCTCGAGGTCTCGCTGAAGATGGCGAAGCTGGTCGACGAATTCTCCCTTGCTGACGAAGCCGAGCCTGCCAGTGTCTTCACCGCTTGATCCCGCCGACATGACCGCAGGCGCCATCGCCGCTGCGGTTGCCACCCGCAAGCTCTCCGCCGTCGAAGCGACTGACGCCGCATTGGCGCGGATCGCCGCGCGCGATGGCGTACTCAATTCCTTTACCGACATCACGGTCGAGCGGGCGCGCACAAAGGCGCGGGCCGTGGATGCCGACATTGCCGCGGGCAAGCCCGTCGGCCCGCTTGCCGGCGTGCCGTTCGCGGTGAAGAACCTGTTCGACGTCGAGGGGCTGCCGACCCGTGCCGGCTCCAAGATCAATCGTGACCGAGCGCCCGCCAGCCGCGACGCGACGCTGATCGAGCGCATGGAATCGGCCGGCGCCGTCCTCGTCGGCGCGCTCAACATGGGCGAATACGCCTACGACTTCACCGGCGAGAACGTGCATGACGGCCCGTCGCGCAATCCGCATGATCCCTCGCGAATGAGCGGCGGCTCGTCGGGCGGGTCGGGCAGCGCCGTCGGCGGCGGCCTGGTGCCGATCGCGCTCGGCTCGGACACCAACGGCTCGATCCGCGTCCCCTCATCGTTCTGCGGCATCTTCGGGCTGAAGCCGACCTATGGCCGGCTGTCGCGCGCGCGCTCGTTTCCATTCGTGATGAGTCTGGATCATCTCGGTCCGTTCGCACGCTCGGTCGATGATCTCGCGCTCGCTTACGACGTGATGCAGGGGCCCGATTCGGACGATGCGGCGTGTACCGCGCGTGCGCCAGAGCCGGTGTCGAGCTTGCTGTCGCAAGGCATCGGTGATCTCAGGATCGCCCTGGCCGGCGGTCACTTCCAGAAAAACCTGTTTCCCGAAGCGGCCGACGCCGTCAGCCGCGTCGCCGGCGCGCTGAAAGTAACTCAGGTTATCGAAGTCCCCGAAGCCGCGCGCGCCCGCGCCGCAGCCTACGTCATCAGCACGACGGAAGGCGCCTCGCTGCATCTCGATCGCCTGCGCAAGCAGCCGCAGGATTTCGATCCGGCGGTGCGCGATCGTCTGATTGCGGGAGCGATGATCCCGGCGCCGATGGTTGACCGCGCGCAGAAATTCCGCCGCTGGTATCGCGCGCAGGTTCTCGAGCTGTTCAAGTCGGTCGACGTGCTGATCGCGCCGGCGACGCCCTGCATTGCACCGAAGCTCGGACAGGCGACGTTCGTGCTCGACGGCGTCGAGCTGCCGGTGCGCGCCAATATCGGCATTCACACGCAGCCGATCTCCTTTATCGGACTTCCCGTCGTCGCCGTGCCGATTCCGCTGGAGCCGATGCCCATCGGCGTGCAGATCATCGCCGCGCCCTGGTGCGAACATGTCGCATTGCGTGTGGCCCACGCCTTGCAACAGCTTGGCGTCGCCGCTGCGCCGGCCCCGAGAGGAGTTCTGGAGAATGGAAGTCGATCTGCCTGACGTCGTGGCCGAGGTCACCGCGCAGTTCCAACGCTACGAACAGGCGCTGGTCAGCAACGACGTCGCCGTGCTCGATGAGCTGTTCAAGCAGGACTCGCGCACGCTGCGCTACGGCATCGGTGAGAATCTCTACGGCTATGGCGAGATCTCAGCGTTTCGCTCCGCGCGCTCGCCGGTCGGACTGATGCGGCGCACCGCGCGCACCGTGATCACCACCTATGGCCGCGACACGGCGGTCGCCTCGACGCTGTTCTACCGCGACAGCGCGCCCGGCAAGGTCGGGCGCCAGATGCAGACCTGGGTGCGGTTTCCGGAAGGCTGGAGAATCGTCGCCGCCCATGTCAGCGTCATCGACGAAGCAAAGGGCGGCTGAAGTCATGAGCCTGGACGATCTTCCGCCGCGCACGCATCAGCGGCTCACGCGCGCTTCCGAGATGCCGCGCACCGATCGTGCGCCGCCCGCCGTGGCGAAGATCACGCGCGCCGAGGAATTGCGGCTCCAGCTGGCCGACGACATCGTGCGCGGCACGTTGGCGCCGGGCGCATCGTTGGACGAGACAGAGATTGCCAAGCGCTTCAATGTTTCGCGCACGCCGGTGCGCGAGGCGCTGCGCCAGCTCGCCGCCTCCGGCCTGATCGAGGCGCGCGCGCATCGCGGCGCCGTGGTGGCGCGTCCCTCGGTCGATCGCCTCACCGGCATGTTCGAGGCGATGGCCGAGCTCGAAGGCCTCTGCGCCGGCCTCGCCGCGCAGCGGATGACTCCAGTGGAGCGGCAGCGGCTCGAAGCGATCCATGATGAGCTGCGCAACCTCAGCCACGCCGGCAATCCCGAGCGTTTCCACGAGGTCAACGAGCGTTTCCACAATGCGATCTATGCCGGCGCTCACAACGCCTACATCGCCGAGATCACACTGGCGACGCGCGTGCGCGTGCAGCCGTTCCGCCGCGCCCAGTTCCGCAACCTCGGCCGTCTCGCCAAGTCGCATGCCGAGCACGACCGCGTCGTCGTCGCCATCCTCCGCGGCGATAAGGCCGGTGCGGCGAGCGCCATGAAAGCCCATATCGAGCTGGTACGCGGGGAGTACGAGATCTACGCGGTGTCGGTGTAGGTTGTGGTTTGAGCGGTAGGGTGGGCAAAGCGCCCGCCGTCAGGCGGTCGCGTGCCCACCGTCGATCAGCGAACTCGTCAGCAAGATGGTGGGCACGGCGCCACCGCGATCTTGTATGTGGCGGCAGCAAGGCTGCGCCTTTGCCCACCCTACCGCAGCGCGCCCGAACCGATCAGTCCTTCTGCGCCATATAGGCGCGCCAGCCGCCGAACTCCGAGATGTCGCGCGCGCCGTCGAGCGCGGCCGGCTCAACCAGGAATCCCTTGGCGCTGCGGCCGTCCTGCAGCCTGATCGTGCCGATCGACAGTGGCGGCGGGATGAGGTTGACGAACTTTCCGAAACTGGCGGCCGACAACGCCCAGAGCTCGACCGCCATTGCAGTGCCCTTGCCTTCTTCGACCCGCAGCATGCCGGGCTTCGGTGGCGTCGTCGACAGCGCGTAGAGCTTGTAATCCGGCGCGGTGCTCGTCGCTTCCAGCAGCCGGCCGCCGAGACCCGTTAGTTCGTAATTCAGCGCCATGCCGGAAAGATGCGCGCCGACGACCACGATGGCGATCTCGTCGCCGTGCAACGAGGATGACACCGGCGCCAGCGGTGGCTGCGCGGTCGATTTCGCGCCGACCGGCAGCGCCGTGTCGGCATGGAACGCGCGGCCGAGGCTGGCGAGGGCAGCATCGTGCCCCGCGGGCGCCAGCAGCGTGATGCCGAACGGAATGCCGTCGCTGCGCATCGCGGCCGGCACCGCCAGTCCGCACATGTCGAGCAGATTGACGAAGTTGGTGTAGGTGCCGAGCCGGCTGTTGAGCAGGATCGGATCGGCGAGCACGTCTGCGGTCGTGTAGGCCGTCGGCGCCGTCGGCAGCAGCATCGCGTCGATCGCGCCGAAAGTGCGCTCGGCCACCTTGCGCAGCGCCTGCAGGCGATACAGCGCGCCGAAGGTGTCGGCGGCGCTGCCGCGCGCCCCGCCGATGGTGATCTCGCGCGTCACCGGATGGATCGCATCGGGATCGGAGGCGAGGAGGTCGCGGATCACGAGGTAGCGCTCGGCGACCCACGGGCCTTCATAGAGCAGCCGTGCCGTCTCGTAGAACGGCTCGAGGTCGAACTCGACGAGTTCTGCGCCGAGCTTGACGAAGCGCGCGACGGCGGCGCCATAGGCCGCCTCTGCCGCTTTGTCGCCGAAGAAGATCAGTTGTCCGGAGCGGGGAATGCCGAGCTTCACCCCCTTGGGAAACGCGGTCACTGCCTCCAACGGCCGGTCGCGCGAAAATGCATCGAGCGGATCGGGCGCGGCCATCACCGAAAGTGCGGTGATGGCGTCATCGACCGTGAGCGAGAACACCGAGATGCAGTCGAGCGTCCGGCAGGCCGGCACGAGGCCTGTGGTCGAGATCATGCCGAGGCTCGGCTTCAGCCCGACGATGTTGTTGAGCATCGCCGGCACGCGGCCGGAGCCCGCGGTATCCGTCCCCAACGACAACGGCACGAGACCGGCCGAGACCGCGACCGCCGAGCCGGAGCTCGATCCGCCCGGCACGAGATCGCCATGAACCGGATTCTTCGGAATGCCATAGGGCGAGCGCACGCCGACGAGGCCGGTCGCGAACTGATCGAGATTGGTCTTGCCGATGACGATGGCTCCGGCCGCGCGCAGCCGCGCCACGGCGATCGAGTCCCGCGTCGACGTATAGGCGAAGGCCGGACAGGCAGCCGTCGTCGGCAGGCCAGCCACGTCGATATTGTCTTTGACCGCGATCGGCACGCCATACAGCGGCAGGGCCGCGGGATCCTTGCCCGCGAGCGCCTCGGCCTCTGCGAGCGCATCCGCCTCGTCGCGCAGGCTGATGAAGATGGCAGGGTCGCCGTGGGCGCGGATGCGGTCGAACGTTCGCGCGACGGTCTGCTTCGGCGTCATCAGGCCGGCCCGATGGGCGGCAACGATCTCGGCGACGGTCTCGGTCACGCAGCGCTCCGGATCTGTCCTGAGCCTGATGTCTGGGTTGCCATGTCCACGCGCTCCGCTTGGCCGATCTGCTGCTGATGTAGCAAGGCACATGCCATTGTGTACACGCCGGACGCGCGGCGCTGTGACCGAAAAATATTGCATATCAGAGGCTTGGGTCGCGATTTGCCGAGCGCTGCGGGAGCTGGGCGTTGAACTGCTCAGCAATTTGCCTGATTTGTAGGCACGCAAGCTGGCGGCTGGCGAAGCAAGGCGGGTGACTGCTGGAAGGTCCCGTTACCACGGCCTGCGCCAAAGCGTCGTTCGCCGGACGGCGCGCCAAGGCTGAGGTCGAGGTCGTGCGCGGCGAGCCGCCCGCGCCCGAAGACGCGCGGCCGATTTATGGTTGCCAAAGCAACTAATCTATGGAACGATCGTTTCATCAAGGATGAAGGCGCAGGATGGCTTGCGCCTCGCTGGGATGGAAACGCTATGGGCAGCCTGCTTGCGGCAGGCGCGGCCGCTTGCGCGCGCGCAAGCACGCGGTCACGTCGACATCATCAGCCGTTCTGGGGATCGCGCAGCCTCGACTCAGCTCGCGCCGGTGACGGCGTCGAGATTGTCGTGGATACGGCGGAGCAGGGTGATCAGCACTTCCTGTTCTGCTTTGTCGAGGCAGGCCAGCAGGCGCTGCTCGCGTTCCAGCGCGGCAATGATGACCTTGTCGTGGGTCGCGCGGCCCTTGGCGGTCAGCGAGATCGAGTGGCTGCGGCCGTCCTCTGGATCATTGCGGATGGCGATCAGGCCGCGGCTCTTCATCAAGGCGAGCGTACGGCTGACCGGCCCCTTGTCGAAGCCGATCACGCTGCAGATGCGCGAGGCCGGAATGCCCGGCTCGATCGCCAGCAACGACATGATCCGCCATTCCGTGACGTTGACGCCGAAATTGCGCTGATAGAACGCGGTCGCGCTGTTCGACAGCTTGTTGGCGATGAAGGTGATGAAGGCCGGCACGTAGCGGTCGAGATCGAGCGTGAGGCCGTGGGCCCGATCTTGACCCTCAATCTCGCGCGGCGGTGCCTTGCGCGGCGTCCCCTTGGTCTCGCTCATGATCCCCAGCATCCATGCATCGCCACTCATACGGATACGAAAAGCCGCATGACAAGGTCAAACTTCAGGAGTTCAGCGTGAACCCAACAACTCATTCCCCAAATGCCGGCATGGCGCCTGATATCCCGCATCTCGCGATCGACCCGTTCTCCTACGGCTTCTTCGACGATCCCTATCCGGCGCACGAGGAGATGCGCGAGGCCGGGCCCGTGGTCTATCTCGATCAGTGGAACGTCTATGGCGTCGCCCGTTACGCCGAGGTCTATGCCGTCTTCAACGATCCCCAGACATTCTGTTCCAGCCGCGGCGTCGGCCTCAGCGACTTCGCCAAGGAGAAGCCGTGGCGGCCGCCAAGCCTGATCCTGGAGGCCGATCCGCCTGATCATACGCGGACGCGTGCGGTGCTGAGCAAGGTGCTGTCGCCGGCGGTCATGAAGCGGCTGCGCGACGGCTTCCTGGCCGCCGCCGAGGCCAAGGTCGACGAGCTCGTGGCGCGCGGCTCGTTCGATGCGATCCCCGATCTCGCCGAGGCCTATCCGCTGTCGGTGTTCCCCGATGCGCTCGGGCTCAAGGCGGAGGGGCGCGATCACCTCATCCCCTATGCGAGCCTGGTGTTCAACGCGTTCGGTCCGCCGAACGAGCTGCGCCAGCAGGCGATCGAGCGCTCGGCGCCGCACCAGGCCTATGTCACCGAACAATGTCAGCGCGACAATCTCGCGCCCGGCGGCTTCGGCGCCTGCATCCATGCCTTCAGCGACAGCGGCGAGATCACGCCGACTGAGGCACCTTTGCTGGTGCGCTCGCTGCTGTCGGCGGGCCTCGACACCACCGTCTATGGCATCGGCGCGGCAGTGTCTTGCCTGGCGCGCTTTCCGGATCAGTTTGCACGGCTGCGCGCCGATCCGTCGCTGGCGCGCAACGCCTTCGAGGAGGCGGTGCGGTTCGAGAGCCCGGTGCAGACCTTCTTCCGCACCACGACACGCGAGGTCGACCTCGGCGGCGTCACCATCCCTGAAGGCGAGAAGGTGCTGATGTTTCTCGGTGCCGCCAATCGCGATCCGCGCCGCTGGGAGCAGCCGGATGCTTACGACATCACGCGCAAAGTCTCCGGCCATGTCGGCTTCGGCTCCGGCATCCACATGTGCGTCGGCCAGCTCGTCGCCCGGCTCGAAGGCGAGGCGGTGCTGACCGCGCTCGCGCGCAAGGTCGGCAGCATCACGATGAGCGGCGCGCCGAAGCGTCGCTACAACAACACGCTGCGCGGGCTGGAGAGCCTGCCGGTCACCTTCACCCCAGCCTGAGCGACATCATGACAAGCATCACCTTCATCCATTCCGACAACCGCAGCCAGGCCGTGGACGCCGCCGACGGCGACAGCCTCATGCTCGCCGCGCTCACCCACGGCGTCGACGGCATCACCGCCGAATGCGGCGGCAACGCTGTCTGCGCGACCTGCCATGTCTATGTCGACGAGGCCTGGGCATCGAAGCTCGATCCGGTCTCCGACGACGAGGATGCGCTGCTCGACGGCACCGCCGCCGAGCGGCTGCCGAACAGCCGGCTGTCCTGCCAGATCAAGGTTCAGCCTGCGCTCGCCGGACTGGTGGTCCGCATTCCCGATCGGCAGAGCTGACGGCTCGACAACAATCAAAACAAGCAAACCATGGGGAGGAACATCATGAAGCAACTCAATGCCTGCGCGCTGGCGCTGGCCGCGTCATTGGGCGTGTCGGCCACGGCGACCGCCGGCGAGATCTCGGACAATGTCGTACGCGTCGGCGTGCTCAACGACATCTCCGGCATCTTCCAGGACACCAACGGCATGGGCTCGGTCGAGGCCGCGCGCATGGCCGCGGAGGATTTCAACGGCGGGGCTAAGGGCATCAAAGTCGAGATCGTCTATGCCGACCACCAGAACAAGGCCGATGTCGGCTCGGCGATCGCGCGCAAATGGCTCGAGGTCGACAAGGTCGATGCCATCGTCGACGTGCCGAATTCGTCCGTGGGCCTCACGATCAACGAGCTGTTGCGCAACAGCCGCATGACGTTCCTGGCCTCGTCCACGGCAAGCTCCGATCTCACCGGCAAGGCCTGCTCGCCCAACACCATCCAATGGGTCAACGATGCCTGGGCGACCGGCAACACCACGGCAGCGGCGATGATGGGGCGCGGCGGCAAAGACTGGTACTTCATCACGGTCAACTACGCGCTCGGCCAGGGCATCGAAGCGGAGGCCACCAACTACATCGAGAAGCACGGCGGCAAGGTGCTGGGCTCGGCCAAGCATCCGCTCGGCACGACCGACTTTGCGTCGTTCCTGCTGCAGGCGCAGGGCTCCAAGGCCAAGGTGATCGGGCTCGCCAATGCCGGCGGTGACACTATCAACGCCGTCAAGCAGGCCGCGGAGTTCGGCATCCAGCAGGGCGGCCAGTCGCTGGTCGCGTTCCTGCTGTTCATCAACGACATCCACGGCATGGGGCTGAAGGCCGCGCAGGGGCTGCAATTGCTGGAGGCGTTCTACTGGGACATGGACGACGACACCCGCGCCTTCGCCAGGCGCTTTGCGGCGCGCCCCGGCATGAACGGCAAGATGCCGAGCGGCAACCAGGCCGGTGTCTATGCCTCGACGCTCGCCTACCTCAACGCGGTCGCGGCGACGGGGAGCGACGATGCCAAGGATGTCGTGCCGCAGATGAAGACGGTGAAGGGCAAGGACAAATTGTTCGGCGACGTCACCATCCGCGCCGACGGCCGCGTCGTGCATCCGATGTATCTGTTCGAGGTGAAGAAGCCGGAGGAGTCGAAGTACGCCTATGACTACTATCGGCTGGTCTCGACGATCCCGGCCGAGCAGGCATTTCGGCCGGTGGCTGACGGCGGTTGTGCGCTGGTGAAGTAACGCCGTCCAGATGCTAGGCATGAACGAGAGCGGGCCCTGTCACATTGACGCGGCCCGCTTCTGCTGTGCTGCAGTATCCTTAACAGGCACTATAGTTCTTGCCTTTGCCCATTTCTGGGAATTATGGTGCATGGGTTGATGGCGCGCGGAATATCAGTCGCGCGACGGCCTGATGCGGCGAAACGCCGCCGTGCCGCGTGCTGCTGCGTGCCGGTGACAAAACAACGATAAGAACTGAGCGTGATCAGGGGAGGGACGACCATGAAGACGAGCTTCTGGCTGGCAGGCGCGGCGGCGCTGCTGTTTTCGAGCACGGCCTTTGCCGGCGACACCATCAAGATCGGCTTCGTCTCGACCTTCAGCGGTCCGACCGCGGTGATCGGCAACGACATGCGCAACTCGTTCGAGCTCGCGCTCGACCATCTCGGCCGCAAGATGAACGGCAAGCCGGTCGAGGTGATCTACGAGGACGACCAGCAGAAGCCTGACGTCGGCAAGCAGAAGACCGAGAAGCTGGTGCAGTCCGACAAGGTCGACTTCATCGTCGGCTACATCTGGTCGAACGTGCTCTTGGCCTCGCTGAAGACCGCGGTCGATTCCCAGACCTTCCTGATCTCCGCCAATGCCGGCCCGTCGCAACTCGCCGGCGAATTGTGCTCGCCCTACGTGTTCTCGACTTCGTGGCAGAATGACCAGACGCCTGCCGCGATGGGCCTTTATATGAACCAGAAGGGCGTCAAGTCGGTGTTCCTGATCGGCCCGAACTATGCGGCCGGCAAGGACATGCTGGCGGGCGTCAAGAGCACCTTCAAGGGCCAGGTGGTCGGCGAGGAATATACGGTGTGGCCGAGCCAGCTCGACTTCTCCGCCGAGCTCTCCAAGGCCCGCGCCTCCGGCGCCGAGTCGATCTTCGTGTTCTATCCGGGCGCAGCCGGCGTCCAGTTCCTGAATCAATACGCGCAGGCCGGCCTCAAGGAGAAGATGCCGCTCTACACGGCGTTCACGGTCGACGAGTTGTCGCTGCCGCTGCAGAAGGACAACGCGATCGGCGTGCCCGGGGCTCAGGAATGGGTCAACGACCTGCCGAACGAGCAGAACAAGACCTTCGTCGCCGACTACCGCAAGAAGTACACCGGCCTGCGCCCGACCTATTACGGCGCCCAGGCCTATGACGCGGCGCAGCTGATCAACAGCGCGGTCGTCGCGGTCAAGGGCGACACGTCCAAGAAGGACGCGATGAAGGCCGAGATGGAGAAGGCCAACTTCAAGTCGCTGCGCGGCGCCTTCAAGTTCGGCAACAACCACATCCCGATCCAGAGCTTCTACCTCCAGGACGTGGTCAAGGACGCCGACGGCCAGCTGTCGCTGAAGACGGTCGCGACCATCGTCGAGAACGACCAGGACCGCTTCCACGACAAGTGCCCGATGAAGTAGCGATCAAGAAATTTCCCCGGCCGGCCCGGTCCGGCCTGGAATTTGCTTGAAGCTTAAAACATCTCCGGCCTAAGATCGGGACGGACATGGCGGCAGCGCCTGCAACGGTTCTGCCGCCGTCTTTTTGAGCGTGAAGTGAGGGGCATGCTTCTCGTCGTCGAACAATTCCTGAACGGGCTGCAGTTCGGACTGCTGCTATTCCTGCTGGCTGCCGGCCTGACGCTGGTGTTCGGCATCATGGACCTCGTGAACCTGGCGCATGGCTCGCTCTACATGATGGGCGCCTATTTCGCGGCGACCTTCGTGGCCTGGACCGGCAGCTTCGTGCTCGGCGGCGTCATGGCACTCGGTGCCACGCTTCTGCTCGGCATCGTGCTCGAATTCACGGCACTGCGCCATCTCTATGGGCGCGACCATCTCGATCATGTGCTGGCGACCTTCGGCCTGATCCTGTTCTTCAACGAGGCCGTTCGGTTGATCTGGGGCCCGGCGGGGCTCGCGCTGCCGCTGCCGTCCTGGCTGGCGTTTCCGGTCACAATCATGCCGGGGATCCAATACCCGGCCTATCGCCTCGCGATCATCGTCGTCGCGCTGCTGGTGGCGCTGCTGCTCTATCTCGGCGTGATGCGCACCCGCATCGGCATGCTGATCCGCGCCGGCGCGTCCAACCGCGAGATGATCGGCGCGCTCGGCATCAACATCAAGCTGCTCTACACCTTGGTGTTCGGCCTGGGCGCCGCGCTCGCCGGCCTCGCCGGGCTGATGCAGGCGCCGATCCTGACCGTGCAGATCGGCATGGGCGAGAACATCCTGATCCTCGCCTTCGTCGTGATCGTGATCGGCGGCATCGGCTCGATCCGCGGCGCCTTCATCGCCGCGATCATGATCGGCCTGATCGACACGATGGGCCGCGCCTTCCTGCCCAATCTGCTGCGCCAGGTGCTGAATTCGGCATCGGCGTCCACCGCGGCGCCCGCGCTGTCCTCGATGCTGATCTATCTCCTGATGGCGATCGTGCTGGTGGCGCGGCCTGAAGGTCTGTTTCCGGCCAACCGCAGATGACATCCAAGCTCAACGTCTCAAGCCTCGTCGCCGCGCTGGTCGTGGCCGGCCTCGTGCTGCTGCCGGTCTATTCGAACCTCACCGGCAACATCTTCATCCTCACGCTGTTCACCCGCATCGTGATCCTGGCGCTGGCGGCCGTCAGCCTGAACCTTCTGATGGGCTATGGCGGCATGATGAGCTTCGGCCATGCCGCCTATCTCGGCATCGGCGGCTACGCGGTCGGCATCCTCGCGCAGGAGGGCATCGGCTCCGGCTGGGCGCAGTTCGCCGTCGCCATTGCGGTCTCGGCGCTGTATGCGCTGGTGATCGGTGCGCTGTCCTTACGCACCCGCGGCGTCTACTTCATCATGATCACCTTGGCGTTCGCGCAGATGGCCTACTATGTCGCCTCCGGCCTTGCGCGGTACGGCGGCGACGACGGCCTCACCGTCTACAAGCGCAGCGATTTCGGCGGCCTGATCAATCTCGGCAACCGCGTGCAGTTCTATTATCTCTGCCTGTTCTGCCTGCTCGCCGTCGTCGCGCTGGTCTGGCGCATCGTCAATTCCCGCTTCGGCCTGGTGCTGCAGGGCCTGCGCTCCAACGAACAGCGCATGCAGGCGATCGGCTTCCCATCGAAGCGCTACAAGCTCGCCTGCTTCGTCATCGCCGGCATGCTGTGCGGGCTGTCGGGCGCGCTGCTTGCCAACAACACCGATTTCGTCAGCCCGGCCGTCATGTACTGGACCCGTTCCGGTGATCTCATGGTGATGGTCATCCTCGGCGGCATGGGCACCCTGATGGGTCCCGTCGTCGGCTCAGTCGTGTTCCTGGTGCTGGAAGAGGTGCTGTCGCAGCTCACCGAATATTGGGCGCTGATCATGGGGCCGCTGCTGCTCCTGATCGTGCTGTTCGGGCGCGGCGGCATCATGGGCATGCTCGGGAGATTGAACCGTGGTTGAACCGCTGCTCCGCGTCGACAATCTCGTGCGCCGCTTCGGCGGCATCATCGCCACCGATCACGTCTGCCTCGACGTCTCCAAGGGCGAGATTCACGCCATCATCGGCCCGAACGGCGCCGGCAAGACCACCTTGATCAGCCAGCTCACCGGCCATCTCGCGCCGCATGCCGGCCGCATCTTCCTCGGTGGTCGAGATATTTCCTCCTTCCCTGCCTACAAGCGTAGTGCGCTGGGGCTGGCGCGCTCGTTCCAGATCACCTCGCTGCTGACGGATTTCACCGCAGCCGACAACGTCGCGCTGGCGGCGCAGGCGCATGACGGCAAACATTCGTTCCGCTTCTTCGCCAATGCGCGCAGGGAGAAGCCGCTGCGCGACGCCGCGCGCGCCGCGCTCGAGCGCGTCGGCCTCGGTCATCGCGCCGACGTGCTGGTGTCGAAGCTCAGCCACGGCGAGCAGCGCGAGCTCGAGCTCGCGGTCGCGCTCGCGACCAAGCCGCAAATCATGCTGCTCGACGAGCCCATGGCCGGCCTCGGCGTGACGGAATCGCAGCGCATGGTGAAGCTGCTCGCTGAGTTGCGCAACGAGGTTTCGATCGTGCTGGTCGAGCACGACATGGAAGCGGTATTCGCGCTCGCCGACCGCATTTCGGTGCTGGTCTATGGCCGCATCATCGCCTCGGGCAAGCCGGACGAGATCCGGCAGAACGAGGAGGTCAAGCGCGCCTATCTCGGCGATCAGCACGTGGTGGTCGGCCATGGTTGATCAGAAAATGTCTGATCAGAAAGACAACGGCATGCTGCTCGACGTCGACGGCATCGAGACCTGCTACGGCCTCAGCCAGGTCCTGTTCGGCCTGTCGCTGGCGATCCGTCCCGGCGAGATGGTCTCGCTGATGGGCCGCAACGGCATGGGCAAGACCACCACGATCCGCTCGATCATGGGCCTGACCCAGGCGCGCGCCGGCCAGATCCGCTTCAGCGGCCAGGAGACGCGCAAGCTGCCGTCCTACCGGATCGCGCAACTCGGGATCGGCCTGGTGCCGGAGGGCCGGCAGATCTTCCCGAACCTCACCGTTACCGAGAATCTCGTGGCGGCCTCGACCAACCGGCTCGGCGCCTCCGATCCGTGGACGCTCGACAAGATCCACGCGCTGTTTCCGCGGCTCGCCGAGCGCGGCGGCAACATGGGCAACCAGCTCTCCGGCGGCGAGCAGCAGATGCTGGCGATCGGCCGCGCGCTGATGACCAATCCAAAACTGCTCATCCTCGACGAGGCGACGGAGGGCCTGGCGCCGCTGATCCGCGAAGAGATCTGGAACTGCCTGTCGCTGCTGAAATCGCGCGGGCAGTCGATCCTGGTGATCGACAAGAACGTCGAGCACCTCACCCGCATCTGCGACCGCCATTATATCATCGAGCGCGGCCGCACGGTGTGGAGCGGCACGTCGGAGCAGCTGATGGCGGAGCCCGAGTTGCAGCACCGCTATCTCGGGATTTGAACGGTCGTTCTCTCGCGCCAAAGGCCACGGTCGTCGCCGCGAACGAAATTGGACTTAGTTACTCCGTCATGCCCGGGCTTGTCCCGGGCATCCACGTCGTCCTCAGCGTGCCGACCGACGTGGATGGCCGGGACAAGCCCGGCCATGACGACGCGGAGAGAGATGGCGCACAACCTCCCTTGTCATATGCGATAGCCCTGCCCGCGTGCGGGGAGGTCGCATCACATCGTCATATGCGATGCGGGTGGGGGCTGCTGCGGAAAGACTGCCGCTGTGGCGCCCCCTCCCCAGCCCTGCCCGCAAGCGGGAAAGGGGCGCACCGTCGCTGACGCGTGTTGGGTGGCCAAACTGACCTGATGTCACAAAGTCCGTCAGTCCTGCTGACGTGAGCCGAATTTCCGCATTGAGGGGCGGCGTATAGAGGGCTATTCTTTCAAGTAGTATTTTGTCTTGCCTTTTATCGAAGGTTGAGCAAATGCGTGCGCCCCATCTGAAAGTCCGAGCACCGCAAAAAGCCGCATCAACCCTGCGCGGCTTCTGGTCCGATCATTCCGACCTCGAGACCGCGCTGTGTCTTGCGTTCATGTTGATCGTTGCATTCATCGTCAAGCTGACGCCGCCGACGTAGCCGCCGATCACCGCACGAAAGCTCAGCGATCGAACGGGATGTACTTCTGGTACTCCTTGGGCACCCGGCTTCGATAGCGCGACGGCACCTTGCCGCTGCGCAGGGAGTCTTCGACCTCCTGCCGGGTGGTCTTTGTCCGCTTCTTCTTTTTCGGCGCGGCGGCGTCGGCTGCCGGCTTCGTCTCAGCGGGCTTGTCGCTCGTGGCTGTCGGTGCAGCGGCGGGTGAGGCATTCGGCGTCGGGGAGGGCGTTGCGGCCGGCGCAGGCTGGGCTGGCGTATCCGCCGCGGGGGCGCTTTGCGCCAGCGCCGTTGCAGACATCAGACCCGCAGCCAACAGGCTTGCTACTGCGATCCCGGACAACTTGATCATGACGTAGAGACTCCAAACCACGGCCACGGTTGTGCCGGCGTGATGAGGTCGCCCGCGCGCGTCAACCGGTTCATGCCATCGATGCATGGCCGTTGCCCTGCGATCAGCCCCACCGCCCAAGAAGAATTCGGCCTGCCAGCTTTTTGGGCACAGGCTGCCGTGCGTTCCGTTGAATCGCAAGCATTTTCCTCTGGCACGTCACTTGCTGATCTCGTTGCTTAGAGTTGGCAGCTAGGGTTCCGGTTCTCCTCACGAGAATGCTGGTCCGAGAGCAGCCGCCAGGGGAGAGCCCTGGTGCACGGCGGGATAAAAACCCGGGAGACCTCAGTGGCCGCGCTTGGCAGGCTCGAGGTTGTCTTTGCCAGTCCGCAGGTCACAAAACCGATGAGGGACTGGATATGGGAAAAGCACGAAATCTGTTTGTTGCCCTGCTCGCGGCATCCACGCTGGCGACTGCCTCGCTGTCGCCGGCTCTCGCCGAGAAGAAGAAGGAATTCAACATCGCCTGGACGATCTATGTCGGCTGGATGCCGTGGCCCTATGCCGCCGAGTCCGGGATCGTCAAGAAATGGGCCGACAAATACGGCATCTCGATCAAGGTCACGCAGATCAACGACTACGTCGAGTCGATCAACCAGTACACCGCCGGCAAGTTCGACGGCGTCACCGTCACGAACATGGATGCGCTGACGATTCCCGCCGCGGGTGGCGTCGATACGTCAGCCATCATCATGGGCGACTATTCCAACGGCAATGACGGCGTGGTCCTGAAGAAGGGCAAGACGCTGGCCGACATCAAGGGCCAGAAGGTCAACCTCGTCGAGCTCTCGGTGTCGCATTATCTGCTGGCGCGCGGGCTCGAGACGGTGAAGCTCTCCGAAAAGAACATCAAGACGGTCAACACATCCGACGCCGACATCGTCGCCGCGGCGAAGTCGCCGGATACGACTGCGGTCGTCACCTGGAATCCGCAACTGCTCGAAGTGAAGGCGGAGCCCGGCGCCACCCTGGTGTTCGATTCCAGCAAGATCCCGGCCGAGATCGAGGATCTGCTGGTCGTCAATACGCAGACGCTGAAGGATAACCCGGAGCTCGGCAAGGCCCTGACGGGCATCTGGTACGAGACCATCGCGCTGATGAAGGATCAGAGCGAGAAGGGCAAGGCCGCGCGCGAGGCCATGGCCAAGCTCTCCGGCACGGATCTCGCGGGCTTCGAGACCCAGCTCAAGACCACGTTCATGTACTACGAGCCGAAGGACGCGCTCGCCTTCATGACCGGGCCGGAGCTGCCGAAGATCATGGACCACGTCCGCACCTTCTGCTTCGACCACAATCTGCTCGGCGAGAACGTGAAGTCGAAGGACGCGGTTGGCATCTCGACGCCATCGAAGGCGCTGGGATCGACGACTAACGTGAAGCTGCGCTTCGATCCCACCTACATGAAGATGGCGGCCGACGGGAAGCTCTGATCGATCCATCGCCGTGCAGCGCTGCCCACCCTCATCCTGAGGAGCTCGCGCAAGCGAGCGTCTCGAAGGATGAGGCCCCAGCTCAGGCCTCATGGTTCGAGACGGCGCTACGCGCCTCCTCACCATAAGGGTTGAGAGTCGAGGGCGGCGCTGCACATTTCAGCATGCCCGGCGTACAGCATGAGTGGCGTGTTCATGACGAGGAATGACGGAGCCTTCTGATGCTGCGTGCGATGAACGTCGTTCCGAACCGCGGCAGCCGGCTGCTCCTGGCTCTCCTGCCGTTCCTGCTGATCGCGCTGATCTACGTGGTCGGCTCGGCGCAGCGGCGGGCTGACAACCCCGACGACAAGCTGCTGCCGCCGGTGTCGGAGATGGTCGCGACGTCGAAGCGACTCGCCACCGAGCCGGATCGGCGCTCCGGCGACTACGTGCTGTGGTCGGACACGGCGGCGAGCCTGCAACGGCTCGCGCTCGGGCTCGGCATCTCCGCCGCGATCGGCCTTACGCTGGGCCTCGCCATCGGTTTGCTTCCGATCGCCGGCGCCGGCTTTGGCACGCTGGTCGCGGTGCTGTCGATGATCCCGCCGATGGCGGTGCTGCCGGTGCTGTTCATCGTGTTCGGCCTCGGTGAATTGTCCAAGGTGGTGCTGATCATCATCGGCGTCACCCCGACATTGGTGCGCGATCTCTCTCTCGAAGTGCAGAACATGCCGCGCGAGCAGCTCATCAAGGCGCAGACGCTGGGTGCCTCGACCTGGCAGGTCGCGATCCGCGTGGTGCTGCCGCAGATCATGCCGCGGCTGATCCAGGGTCTCAGGCTGATGATTGGCCCGGCCTTCCTGTTCCTGATCTCCGCGGAAGCGATCGCCTCCGACGTCGGGCTCGGCTATCGCATCTTCCTGGTCCGGCGCTATCTGTCGATGGATGTGATTCTGCCCTACGTCGTCTGGATCACCTTGCTTGCCTACATCTTCGACTACGCTCTGGTGTGGTTCGGTCGGCGCGCCTTTCCCTGGGCCTATGCGCAAGGGAGCCGCTGATGAGCACGCTGTCCTTCCGCAACGTCTGGGTCGAGTACGGCAATCAGGTCGTACTCGAGCGCATCAATCTCGAGATCGCCTCCGGCACGTTCCTCTCGATCGTCGGCCCCTCCGGCGCCGGCAAGAGCACGTTCCTGCGCCTGATCCTCGGCCAGGAACGGCCGAGCCAGGGTGCCGTGCTGCTCGACGGCCAGCCGTTCCCGGCGGAGCCCGGCCCGGACCGTGGCATCGTTTTTCAGCGCTACTCGGTGTTCCCGCATCTGACCGTGCTCGGCAACGTGCTGCTCGGCTATGAACTCGCGGCCAGCCCGCTCACGGCGCGGCTGTTCGGGTCAGCGCGTAAGGACGCGGTGGAGAAGAGCCGCGCGCTGATCGAGGCGGTCGGCCTCGGGCCGCACGCCGACAAATATCCGAGCGCGCTGTCGGGCGGCATGCAGCAGCGGCTGGCGATTGCGCAGGCGCTCGCCAAGCAGCCGCGCGTCTTGCTGCTCGACGAGCCCTTCGGTGCGCTCGACCCCGGGACCCGCGCGCAGATGCATGCCCTGATCAAGCCGCTGTGGCGCGAGCACAACATGACCATCGTGATGGTCACCCACGACATCAAGGAGGCCTTCGGCCTGGCGACACGGCTGATTGCACTCGACCGTCCGCGCAAGGATCCGCAGGCGCCGGAGCGCTTTGGCGCGCGCATCACCTACGATCTCGACCTCGCCCGCGACAGCGCGGTGCCCGTGCTCGGCTTCATCCGCGCCAGCGTGCAGGCGGCGCAATAACACCCAGAAGAAACGAAGGAGAACTCCATGCCATTCCCCGCCATGCGGCGCACCCGCCGTGCCGGCCTGCAGCCGCAACGCCAGGTCACGCGCCGGCATCATCCGGATTTCGACAAGATGGCCACGCAGGGCTGGCAGGCGTTGGAGGCCGAGGGCAAGCTGCCGACCAACGGCTGGCGCAAGGAGCGGCAATGGGCGCTCGACATGGGCCTGCCCGGCGCCGACACGCTGACCGATCGCGACATCCCGACGTTTGCGCGCGGCGAGCTGCCGCATTTCGCAGGGATCAACACCTTCATGAAGGCGCCCTATGTCGAGAATGTTCGCGACGTCGGCAAGTACGATGCCGCCGTGATCGGCATCCCCTTCGATTCCGGCACCACCTATCGCCCCGGCACCCGCTTCGGGCCGCAGGGCATCCGCCGCATCTCCGCGCTCTACACGCCCTATAACTACGAGCTCGGCGTCGATCTGCGCGAGCAGATGACGTTGTGCGATGCCGGCGACGTTTTCACCATCCCCGCGAATCTCGAAAAGAGCTTCGACCAGATCAGCCGCGGCGTCGCTCATGTGGCCTCGTCCGGCGCGCTGCCGATCATGCTCGGCGGCGACCACTCGATCGGCTTTCCTTGCGTGCGCGGCATCGCGCAGTGCACCGACAAGCGTATCGGCATCATCCATTTCGACCGTCACATCGACATCCAGGAAAAGGATCTCGACGAGCGCATGCACACCACGCCCTGGTATTGGGCGACCAACCTGCCGAATGTGTCGCCGACCAACCTGGTGCAGCTCGGCATCGGCGGCTGGCAGGTGCCGCGCGAGGGCGTCGAGGTCGCGCGCAAGCGCAACACCAACGTGCTGACCATCGCCGACATCGAGAAGATCGGCCTGGAGAAGACCGCCGAGATCGCGCTGGAGCTGGCCTGGAAGGATGCCGACGCCGTCTACATCTCGTTCGACGTCGACTCCATCGATTGCGGCTTCGTGCCCGGCACCGGCTGGCCCGAGCCCGGCGGCTTCCTGCCGCGCGAGGCGCTCAAGCTGCTCGGCCTCGTCGCCGCCGAGGGCCTGTGCGGGCTGGAGGTGGTCGAGGTCTCGCCGCCCTACGACACCTCGGACATCACCGCGCTGATCGGCGTCCGCGTGGTCGTCGAGGCGCTCGGCTCGATGGTCGCCCACGGCAAGCTCGGCAGCCACAAGCATATCATCAACAAGCCCGTCAGCTTCTGAGGTCCGCGATGCGCCATCATCACCACCATCACGGCCATCATCATCACGATCATGGTCATTCCCACGATCATGATCATCACCATGATCACGATCACCCGCCGCATGGCCCCGGCCACAACCATCCGCATGGCGGGCGCTCTCCCGTGCAGTGGCAGACGCCGCATCAGCCCGAGGGAGCCAAGCCCGCGCCGGTGGTCGAGCCCGATCTCGACAAGGTCGAGGCCGCCTTCGTCGACGGCTTCATCGCAGCCCCCGATCCGACCAGCTTCCTGCGGCTTGCGCGCATTCCGTTCGAGATTCTGCGCGAGGGCGAGAGCCTGAAGCTGCTGCGCGTCGAGATCGATGCGCTGACCGATGTCGGCAGCCTGACGCCGCATCTCGGCGGCAGCAGCTTCCGCTACGACCCCTTGCCGTCGAACTTCATCTCCCGCCGTCGCCGCCTGCGCTTCATCTATTTCGATGGCACCGGCCTGACGCCGCTCACCTATGCGGAATTGCGGGAGATCGAGACGCGCAGCTGATCCTCTCCGTCCTCTCGTTCCACACGGCCGGCCCGCTTGCGCGAAGCCGGCCGTTGTCGTTGGATCGTCTCTCAATCAAGGAGCGAACCGGCTGGGGAGAGAACGATGGCGAACGGGCATGGGCCGGAGGCGGGCGCGGATTTCGTCGCGCGCACGTTGAACGACGCGCTGCGGTGGAGCGGCCGCGGGCAGAAGTGGTGGAGCTTTGCCAACCACGGCTCCACCGTCTGCGTCGTGGTGTTCAGCGCGACCGCCGCAGTGCTGTCGCAGATCGGCAGTCCCATCGTCGGCCTCGACCCGAAGACCGTCGCGACCGTGCTGTCGCTCTGCGTCACGATCATCTCGACGGTGCAGTCCAAGCTCGGCTTCGAGCGCAAATGGGTCGCCAACAGGCTGACTCACAGCGCACTCAACGGCCTGCTGCTCGACGAGAAGACCGGCGCCGACGTTCAGGACACCAAGGACAGACTGAAGGCGATCCTCGAAGCCCACGATCGCGCGATCGCCGCGACCGGCGGTTAGCTCATCCCCGCGCAAACATCCGCGCTTCGTTCGCAATTACCGGCTTCACCGCCTCGCCGAGCCGCGTGGCCGCCGCATCCACGGTCAGCCCTGCCGTATCGACCACCGCATTGGCTCGCGCATACAGCGGCTCGCGGCTCGCGAGAATGTTGCGCAGCTCGGCCATCGCCGAGCGGTCGTCGGCCATCGGGCGCAGGTCGCCCTGCTTGCGCACGCGCCCCATGTGCTCCTCCGGCTCGGCCTTGAGCCAGATCGTGTAGAACGCATTCAGAATGAGATCGAAGGTCACCGGCTCGGAGACGATGCCGCCGCCGGTCGCCAGCACCATCAGCTCTTTCCGCGCCAGCAGTTGCAGCAGCGCGGCCTGCTCCATGCGGCGAAAGCCTTCCTGGCCGTAGAGCGCGATGATCTCGGCGACGGAGAGTCCGTTCTGCCGCTCGATCTCCTTGTTGAGCTCGACGAAGCTCCAGCCGATCCGCTCCGCGAGCATTCTGCCCAGCGTCGATTTGCCGGCGCCGCGCAGGCCGATCAGCGCGATGCCGGAGAAGGTGCGCCGCAACGGCGCCGAGCCGCCGCCGGCGAGCAGCTCCTTGACCTGCGCGATCTGGCTCGGGCTCGCCTTCTTCAGGAGGTCGCGGATGACCGGCCAGTCCGGCGACGGCTCGCCGCCGGGAATGATGTCGTCGAGCGGCGCGTTGATCGCATTGGCGATGCGGCGCAGCAGCACGATCGACACGTTGCCCTTGCCGCTTTCGAGCTGGGCGATGTAGCGCTCGGAAATACCGGAGACCTCGGCCAGCACCTTGCGCGACATGCCGGCGAGGCCGCGCATCCGCCGCACCCGCTGGCCCAGCTGGTCGAGGAAATCGGTCTCGGCTGCGGACTGGCCGTCGTCGCGCGGGGCGTCGCTGTGTGGCGTCATATCCCTGAGGCACTCTTTGTTTATGAAACATAATGCCGAGGAGGATTGACAGCAAGCGATGTTGGTGGCCTTCTATGAATTATAATTCAAAAATCGGGGGAGGAACGCCGTGAAGTCGTACAATGCGGTGTCATGGCTGCTTGACCGCAATGTCGAGGCCGGACGCGGCGACAAGCTCGCCTACACCGACACGGTCTCCGAGCTGACCTATCGCGGCCTGCAGCAGCAGAGCTGCCGCGTTTCCAACCTGCTGCGCCGCCTCGGCGTCCGCCGCGAGGAGCGCGTGGCGATGATCATGCTCGACACGGTGGATTTCCCCGCGGTGTTCTTAGGCAGCATGCGCGCCGGCATCGTCCCGGTGCCGCTCAACACGCTGCTGACCTCGGAGCAATATGCCTATGTGCTGGCGGACTGCCGCGCCCGCGTGCTGTTCGTCTCGGAGGCGCTGTATCCGGTCGTGAAGGACATCGTCGGGCGGATGCCCGATCTCGACTGCGTCGTGGTCTCAGGCGCGAACGCGTTCGGCCACAAGCTGCTGTCGGACGAGATCGCGCGCGAGAGCGATCAGTTCGACACGGTCGCGACGCATGAGGACGAGCCGGCGTTCTGGCTTTACTCCTCTGGCTCGACCGGCATGCCCAAGGGCGTCCGCCATCTCCACGGCAATCTCGCCGCCACGGCCGAGACCTATGCCAGCCAGGTGCTCGGCATCCGCGAGAGCGACGTCTGCCTCTCCGCCGCAAAGCTGTTCTTCGCCTACGGCCTCGGCAATGCGCTGACCTTCCCGCTCTCGGTCGGCGCCACCACGATCCTCAACTCCGAGCGCCCGACGCCGGCTTTGATGTTCAAACTGATGAACCGCTACAACCCGACCATCTTCTACGGCGTGCCGACCTTGTTCGCCGCGATGCTGCACGACGAGTCGCTGCGTCATGAGAAGGCGGGCTCCGCCTTGCGCATCTGCACCTCGGCCGGCGAGGCGCTGCCGGAGTCGGTTGGCAATGCCTGGAAGGCGCGCTTCGGCGTCGACATTCTCGACGGCGTCGGCTCGACCGAGCTGTTGCACATCTTCCTGTCGAACGCGCCCGGCGACATCAAATATGGCTCCGCGGGCCGCCCGGTGCCCGGCTATCAGGTGCGGCTCGTCAACGAGGCCGGGCAAGACGTGCCCGACGGCGAGGTCGGCGAGATGCTGGTGCACGCGCCCTCGGCCGGCGAAGGCTATTGGAATCAGCGCCACAAGACGCGCTCGACCTTCGAGGGCTATTGGACGCGCACCGGCGACAAATATGTCCGCGACGCCGACGGCCGCTATACCTTCTGCGGCCGCTCCGACGACATGTTCAAGGTCTCCGGCATCTGGGTGTCGCCGTTCGAGGTCGAAAGCGCGCTGATCACCCATCCCTCGGTGCTGGAAGCCGCCGTCGTGCCCGACGCGGATCCGGAAGGGCTGTTGAAGCCAAAGGCCTACGTCGTGCTGCGCCCGAGCGTCGACCGCGAGACGCTGCACGAAGCGCTCAAGGATCACGTCAAGCAGAAGATCGGCCCGTGGAAATATCCGCGCTGGATCGAGGTGGTGGATTCCTTGCCGAAGACCGCGACCGGCAAGATCCAGCGCTTCAAGCTGCGCGAGGGGGCGGGTCAGTAGTTGGTCTTCCTGCCCGTGAGTTGGCCCGCTGTTAGTTGTCGTCATGGCCGGGCTTGACCCGGCCATCCATCTTCCCGCGACAAAGAAAGACGTGGATGCCCGGGTCAAGCCCGGGCATGACGAAGGAGAGAATAGCGCATGACGCTCGAAGCTAACGGCTTCCTCACCGTCGACTCCGCCCAGCTCGAATACCGCCTGATCGGGCCACATCCCGCCGGCGCCCCGTGCATCGTGCTGCTGCATGAGGGCCTCGGATCGGTCGGCCTGTGGGGCGACTTTCCCGACAGACTGCAAGCGGCCACCGGCGCCTCCGTGTTCGCCTATTCCCGTGCCGGCTACGGCGCCTCCACCCCGGTGACCCTGCCGCGCCCGCTCGACTACATGCAGCGCGAGGCGCGCGACGTGCTGCCTAAGCTGCTTCAGACCATCGGCTTCCAGCGCGGTCTGCTCGTCGGCCATTCCGACGGCGCCTCGATCGCGGCGATCTATGCCGGCAGCCATGCCGATCACCGCCTCGACGGCATCGTGCTGATCGCACCCCATGTCGTCGTCGAGGATGTCTCGGTCACATCCATCGCCGCCATCAAGACCGCCTACGAGACCACCGAGCTGCGCGCCAAGCTGGGGCGCTGGCATAAGGACGTCGACAACGCCTTCTATGGCTGGAACGGCGCCTGGCTCGATCCGGCTTTCCGCGCCTGGGACATCACTGCCGACCTCACCTACATCCGCGTCCCCGTGGCCGTGATCCAGGGCGTCGACGACCAGTACGGCACCGTCCGCCAAGTCGAGATCATCCAACAGGAGTGCTACTGCCCGGTTGAGGTGACGATGTTGCCCAAGACCGGCCATTCCCCGCATCGCGAGGCGCCCGAGGCCACCTTGCGCGTCATCGCGGAGTTCGCCGCGGCGACCCTGCCACCCCGCGCATCACAAACATGAAATAAAATGCATGTTTTAGCTTTTCGCCGTAGACGCCAGTCAGAACATGCATTATTTTACATCTCAACGATAAGCACTCCAACGCAAGGGTGGCTCATGGCCGGGGAAGACCGCGTGCTCGCGGGAGGCAAGACGTTCATCGATTTTCAGACCGATCCCTCCCGCTACAAGCATTGGAAGCTCTCGATCGACGGTGAGGTGGCGACGCTCGCCATGGACGTCGACGAGAATGGCGGCCTGTTCGAGGGCTACCAGCTCAAGCTCAACTCGTATGATCTCGGTGTCGACATCGAGCT
This sequence comes from Bradyrhizobium sp. ORS 285, assembly GCF_900176205.1. NCBI lineage: Bacteria > Pseudomonadati > Pseudomonadota > Alphaproteobacteria > Hyphomicrobiales > Nitrobacteraceae > Bradyrhizobium > Bradyrhizobium sp. ORS 285. Next base: position 6,937,259 of record NZ_LT859959.1, on the reverse strand, counting down.
GGCCGACGCCGTGCAGCGGCTGCGCTTCGAACACCCCCAAGTGAAGGTCGTGGTGCTGCGCTCGGCCAAGCCGCGCGTGTTCTGCGCCGGCGCCAACATCCGCATGCTCGCCGGCGCCACCCATGCGCACAAGGTGAACTTCTGCAAGTTCACCAACGAGACCCGCAACGGCTTCGAAGACTCATCCGAGAATTCCGGCCAGCGCTTCATCACGGTGGTGAACGGCACCGCCGCCGGCGGCGGCTATGAGCTCGCGCTCGCGACCGATCACATCATCCTCGCCGATGACGGCTCGTCCTCGGTGTCGCTGCCGGAGGTGCCGCTGCTCGCGGTGCTACCCGGCACCGGCGGTCTCACCCGCGTCGTCGACAAGCGCAAGGTGCGCCGCGACCGTGCGGATGCGTTCTGCACCACGGAGGAGGGCGTCAAGGGCAAGCGGGCCGTGCAGTGGCGGCTGGTCGACGAGATCGCGCCGAACTCCAAGGTCGATGCCAAGGTCGCCGAGCGGGCCAAGGAATTCGCTGCGGCGTCCAAGCGCAACGGCAGCGGCAAGGGTGTCGCGCTGACGCCGCTGAAGCGCGTGATCGATGCGTCGAGCGTGCGCTACGGCTTCGTCAATGTCGACATCGACCGTGCCGCCCGCATCGCCACCATCACGATCTCGGCGCCCGAGGCCGCGCCGCCGGCCGACATCGACGGCATGATCGGGCAGGGCGCGGCCTTCTGGCCGCTGCAGGTCGCGCGCGAACTCGACGATGCCATCCTGCATCTGCGCATCAACGAGCTCGGCATCGCGATGCTGGTGTTCAAGTCGCATGGCGACCGCGCCCAGGTGCTCGCGCATGACGCCTTCCTCGAAGCGAACAAGGCGCATTGGCTGGTCAACGAGATCAGGCATTATTGGAAGCGCGTGCTCAAGCGCATCGACGTCACCTCGCGCACGCTGGTCACCCTGGTCGAGCCCGGCTCCTGCTTTGCCGGTACCCTGGCCGAGCTCGTGTTCGCCTCGGACCGCTCCTACATGCTGATCGGCACCATCCAGGGCGACAATCGTCCGGCGCCGGCGATCGAATTGTCGGCGATGAATTTCGGCCCCTATCCGATGAGCCACGGCCTGACCCGGCTGCAGTCGCGCTTCCTTGACGATCCCAACGGGCTCGCGCGCGTTCACGAGCACGTCGGCAAGCCGCTCGAAGCGGAAGAGGCCGAGGAGCTCGGCCTCGTCACCTTCGCGCTCGACGACATCGACTGGGAGGACGAGATCCGCGTCTTCCTCGAGGAGCGCGCCAGCTTCTCGCCCGACAGTCTCACCGGCCTCGAGGCCAATCTGCGCTTCGCCGGTCCCGAGACGATGGAGTCGAAGATCTTCGCCCGCCTCACCGCCTGGCAGAACTGGATCTTCCAGCGCCCCAACGCGGTCGGCGAGGACGGCGCGCTCCGGCGCTACGGTACCGGCGAGCGGCCGCAATACGACATGACGCGCGTTTAGTTCTCATCCGTCATGGCCGGGCTCGCCCCGGCCATCCACGAGCGACGCAGCTCGAACGAATTCAGGGAGGCACGCCATGAACATGAACATCATGAACGTCGACTACTCGACCAAGATTCCGAACAACGTGAATCTCGCCGAAGACCGCCAGGTCCTCAAGGCGCTGGAAGGCTGGCATCCCGGCTATGTCGATTGGTGGAACGACATGGGCCCCGAGGGCTTCCAGCAGTCGCTGGTTTACTTGCGCACGGCCTACTCGGTCGATCCGCGCGGCTGGGCCAAGTTCGACTACGTCAAGATGCCCGACTATCGCTGGGGCATTCTGCTGGCTCCGCAGGAAGAGAACCGCAAGATTCCGTTCGGCGAGCATTATGGCGAGCCGGCCTGGCAGGAGGTCCCCGGCGAATATCGCGCGCTGATGCGCCGCCTGATCGTGATCCAGGGCGACACCGAGCCGGCCTCGGTCGAGCAGCAGCGCCATCTCGGCAAGACCGCGCCGTCACTCTACGACATGCGCAACCTGTTCCAGGTCAATGTCGAGGAGGGCCGTCACCTCTGGGCGATGGTCTATCTGCTGCAGAAATATTTCGGCCGCGACGGCCGCGAGGAAGCCGACGATCTGTTGCGCCGCCGCTCGGGCGATTCGGATTCTCCGCGCATGCTCGGCGCCTTCAACGAGAAGACGCCGGACTGGCTGTCGTTCTTCATGTTCACCTATTTCACCGACCGCGACGGCAAGATGCAGCTGCACTCGCTCGCGCAGTCCGGCTTCGATCCGCTGTCGCGCACCTGCCGCTTCATGCTGACCGAGGAAGCGCACCACATGTTCGTCGGCGAAACCGGCGTCGGCCGCGTCATCCAGCGCACGGTCGATGCGATGCGCGCCGCCGGCATCGATGATCCCACCGATATCGCCAAGGTCCGCGCGCTCGGCGTCATCGATCTGCCGACGATCCAGAAGAAGCTGAACCTGCACTACACGCTGTCGCTCGATCTGTTCGGCTCGGAGGTCTCGACCAACGCGGCCAACGCCTTCAATTCCGGCATCAAGGGCCGCTACCACGAGACCCAGATCCAGGACGATCACCAGCTCAAGAACTCCACCTATCCGGTGCTCAAGCTGGTGGACGGCGAGATCAAGCGGGTCGACGAGCCGGCGCTGACCGCGCTCAACATGCGCCTGCGCGACGACTACTCGCAGGACTGCATCAAGGGCCTGTTGCGCTGGAACAAGATCATCACCACGGCCGGCTACGACTTCGAGCTGAAGCTGCCGCACACCGCCTTCCATCGCGCCATCGGCGAGTTCAAGGACGTTCATGCGACGCCCGACGGCATCCTGATCGACGAGGCCACCTGGCAGAAGCGCAAGGGGGACTGGCTGCCCTCCACCGACGATGGTGCCTACATCTCTTCGCTGATGAAGCCCGTCACCGAAATCGGCGAATACGCCTCCTGGATCGCCCCGCCGAAGGTCGGCATCGACAACAAGCCGGGCGACTTCGAGTACGTGAAGATCGAGACTTGATGAGGGGCGAATAGGGAGTTGCGAGTAGCGAATAGGGACCTCAGCCTATTCGCTATTCGCTATTCGCTATTCGCTATTCGCTATTCGCTATTCGCTATTCGCTATTCGCTATTCGCTAGCTCCAAGCGCCGGCCTCTCCAAACCTCTCCCCGCCCTTTGCGGGAGAGGTCGGATTGCGCAGCAATCCGGGTGAGGGGCATGGCACATAAGCGGCTCAGGTCGTGGTCCATCGGACGGGCACGCCGGTGTCGCCCTGATAGTAAGCGCGCTGAAGACGAGTTGGAGTCCGGCGATCTCGCTGCGGATGAGATGCACCACCCGTTCCGCTGCCCCTCACCCCGACCCTCTCCCCGTGAAGAACGGGAAAGGGAGCGCACCTTTCGTGTCGCTAACGCTCGGCCTCAGCTATCCCAGCCTGCGCCCGGAATGCCGGGGTTCGCGTACACGATGCCGCCATCCACGGCGATCGTATTCCCCACCACATAGTCCCCCGCGCGTGACGCGAGGAAGATCGCCGTGCCCGCCATGTCCTCGTCGGTGCCGATGCGTCCCGCGGGCACGCGCGTCGCGACCTCGTCGGCATTGTCGCGGGCGGCCTTGTTCATGTCGGACTTGAACGGACCCGGCGCGATCGCCGTGACCACGATGTGGTCCTTGATCAGCTTCGCCGCCATGCGCCGCGTCAGATGGATCAGGCCGGACTTGCTCGCCGCATAGGAATACGTCTCCAGCGGGTTGACGAAGATGCCGTCGATCGAGGCGATGTTGATCACCTTGGCCGGCCGCTCGGCGCTCGCGGCCGCGCGCAATGGCACTGCCAGCGCCTTGGTGAGGAAGAACGGCGTCTTGAGGTTGAGGTTCATCACCTTGTCCCAGCCGCTCTCCGGGAATTCGTCGAAGTCGGCGCCCCAGGCGGCGCCCGCATTGTTGACGAGGATGTCGAGCTTGGGCTCGCGCTTCTTGATCTCGGCCGCGAGCATGTCGATCCCGGCCATGGTCGAGATGTCGATCGGCAGCGCGATGCATTCGCCGCCATACTCCGCCGACAGCTGCTTGGCCGTCTCCTCGCAGGGACCGGCCTTGCGGGCGGTGATGTAGACCCGCGCCGCGCCTTGCGCGAGCAGGCCGGCCGCGATCATCTTGCCGATGCCGCGCGAGCCGCCAGTGACGAGCGCGATGCGGCCCTCGAGTGAAAACAGGTTCTTCAGCATGAGGTTTCCTCCTGTTGTTGTCACCCGTTCTGGGTGGCCGGGTCGGACAAGTCAAGCGACGGGGACGTCGGCAGTGACCGCTTGGCGAGGCGACGTGCCACACGGTTCGGGCCACGCGTGAGCGCACCAAGCGTCGGCGGCTTTGTCACCACGCGCATCGTCGTGATATCGTCGGCACGATGATCGCGTGATTGAGTCGGTGGCGTGATGTTCGGGTGGATCAAGAAGCGTCTGGTGCGAGAGTCCTCGGCCGATGATCCTTCGACCGAGTTCGTGCGGACATTGCTGGCCGAGTTCGCGCGGCAGGCTCTCGTGGTGCAGAGCTACGATCCCGCCCGCCGCAGCTTTGTCGTCGCGCTGCAAGACGGCTCGCAGGTCACGGCCTTCATCGACAACACGTTCCTCGAGTGGCAGCACCGCGCGCCATCCCGTCAGAAGGAATTAATCGCCCGTTTCGTGCGCTCGCTGATCGAGACGCACCGCCATGACCCGATCTCGTCCGAAAGTCTCGCAGACGAGCTGATGCCGGGAATCCGCTCCCGGGTCCTGGTGAGCGACATGATGATCCGCGATTGGATCGCCGGCGGTCGCGCCGATGACAGCCAGGCTGCGGCCTTCCTGCCGTTCGCGGCTGATCTCGTCGTCTGCGCCATTCGAGACCGGCCCGACAGCATGTCGTTGATCAAGGGCAGTGAGCTCGCAGCGGCAGACCTCCCGTTGGATCGCGCGCTGCAGCAGGCCATGACCAATTTCCGGGCGAGCATGCCGCAGCCGGTGTTCGAGCCGCTGGGCGATGGCGTATTTGGCTGCGTGAACCTCGCCGACTATCAGTCGGCGCTGCTGCTGTTGTCGCCGGGGGAGGATTATGCGCTGCCGCCGGTCGACGGCACGCCGGTGCTCGCCGTGCCCGGCCGCAACGTCGTCTACGTCACCGGATCGAACGACCGAGCAGGCGTCGTGCGGCTGCTCGAGATCGCCGCCGGAGCCACGCAGACGCCGCACTTCTGCACGGTGTCGCTGCTGCAATGGGATGGCGAGCGCTGGGCGGAGGCGACGTTTGCAGAAGCCGCGTTAGACCGTCGCTATCGTGAGATCATTCAACGGCAACTCGCGGCCGATTACGCTGCGCAGAAGCAACTGCTCGATCACTACCACCAGGTCTACGGCCAGGATGTCCATGTCGCCGACCTGCAGCTGTATCGGGCGAATGACGGTGCGGCGATGTTCAGCATCGCGACCCTGGGATCCGGCACGTATGGAACGTTGTTGCCGCGGGCCGACAGGCTGGCCTTCGTCCGCCAGGTGATCGATCCGACGACGGGACTGGCCTTGCCCAAGCAGGGCGACGTGATCCACGTCCCATGGTCCGACGCGATGGTCATCGTCGGCGGCCTGTTCGCGCCCGTGCCGCATCTGTATCCGCCACGCTTTCGCGCGCTGGGTTTCCCCGATGCCGAGGCGTGGACACGTCTGCAAGCGATGGCCGGCTGATCAGCTGATCACGCGGCGTCGATGCGGCGGAAACCGTTCCACATCGCGGTCGCGGCGCCCGAGGTCAGCACCGGCAGCACGCGGGCGTCCTGGTAATGACCGTTGAGCGAGACACGTGACAGCGCGGTGAGATGCTCGGCGCTCTCGGCGAAGACCATGCCCGGACGCGTCGTGACCGCCGTCTTGTAGCCGCTCGCCGCCGCCAGGACGAACTCGCGCTGGGACGCCGCGGCGCGATCGCCATAGGGATAGGCCATGTGCAGCACCGGGCGCTGCAGCTCGGTCTCGATCTGCGCGCGGCTCTCGACGATCTCGTGGCGCGCCGTCTCCTCGGTCTGCTTGGCGAGATTGCAGTGGCTGATCGAATGCGCGCCGATCGTGAGCAGCGGCTCGGCCGAGAGCGCCCGCAGCTCATCCCAGGACATGCAGAGCTCCGGGCAGATCGACGCCTCGTCGATCCCATGACGCGCACACAGCGCGCTGATCTCACGCTGGATATCGTGCTCGCCGGGCAGCGACCGCAGCCAGTCGTGCAGGCGCTGGAACGTCACGCATTTGGCTGCCGGGCTCGACGCGTCGAGCCGCAGGGCGAGGCCGCCGATCTGGACTTCGATCATGTCCGCTTTCGCCACGATCAGCTCGAGCGCAACCCACCACAGCCGGCCACGGCCCGACGCGAAATCGCTGGTGACGTAGATCGTGAACGGCGCGTCAAATTCACGCATGACAGGAAGTGCGAAGTCGCGATTGTCGCGATAGCCGTCGTCGAAGGTGAAGCAGGCGAAGCGGCGCGTGAAGTTGCGCTCCACCAGTCGATGATGCATCTCGTCGAGCGTGATGATCTCGATGTCATGATCGCGCAGATGCGACAGCATCTCGCGCAGGAAGTCGGGCGTGACTTCCAGATGACAATTGGGCTGGAAGCAGGCGTCGCGACGTGGCCGCACGTGATGCAGCGTGTAGATCGCGCCGACGCCTGAGAATATTGGTCGCAGCCAGACATGAGCGCCGCTGAGATACAGCGCTTCCAGGCCGGCGCGGATAAAGGTTTTGCGAAATCGCCTCATCTGAAATAAGCGGCCCGGTGGACGTCGGGACAAGGTTACCGATGAATGATTGAAGAAAACCTTAGCCTGCGGCCGCAATGGTCCGTGCGGGGTGCGTTCATTTCCGGTTTGACAGGCCTGCAAGGGTTTGTTTTCTCTCTGCTTCCTCGATGCGACGGATGACGAATGCGTGGACTTTTCAGGTGGAGCGGCAAATGGTGGCCTGGCGTCATCCCGCTGATCGTGCTTTGGGGCTTTGCCGCCTGGACCAGCACCGTTCCGCTCGAGACTGATCTTGCCGGCCGCAGTTCGGCCGCACTCAAGGGCGCCGTGCTCGACAGGACCAGCATCACGGTCGACGGACGCGACGTCTCGGTACGCGCGGACGCGTTCTCGGAGGCCGGCCGGCGCGACGCCGTGGCGGCTGTCGATGCGGTGGACGGCGTGCGGCTCGTCAATGACCAGACGCGGCTGGTGCCCGAGGCCAAGCCGTTCGTGTGGTCGGCCGAGCGCGACGTCGTCCGGGTGACATTGGGTGGCAATGCGCCGCTGCCGGCGCTCAGGGGGCGGCTGGTCGAGGCGACGCGGGCGGCGCTTCCGGGCGTCGAGGTGGCGGACCAGATGGGCCTCGCCCGCGGCGCGCCCCAGCGCTTCGAGGAGGCGGCGCTGCTCTTGATCGGCCAGGTCGGCAAGCTCAAGGACGGCAAGTTCACGCTCTCCGACGGCGAGGTCACGCTGACGGGCATGGCGCGCGAGCTCGGCGGCCGCGAGGCGATCGCAACTGCCTTGGCCAAGCTGCCGGAGGGCTTCAAGGTCGCCAGCAATGAGGTCAAGGCGCCGCCTTACATCTTCCAGGCCTATAAGGACCCGGTCGCGGTCACCGTGACGCTCGCCGGCAACGTGCCGGACGAGAACATCCACGCCGTCGTGGTCGGTTCGTCCTCGCGCAAATTCTTCAGCGAGAAGGTCGTCGACAATCTCAAGAACAGCGTCGGCGCGCCGGCCAATTTCGTCAACGCGGTGGTGCCGGCGCTGGGGGCGCTGTCGCGGCTGTCGACCGGCACGCTGGTGGTGTCGGACCGCGACATCAAGATTTCCGGCGACGCGCTCTATGACGGGGCCGCCGCCCAGATCCGAACCGGGCTGGCCAAGGAGGTCCCGCAGGGATGGCAGGTGAAGGCCGACATCACGGTCAAGCCGGCGGCCGCCCCGGTGGATCCGACGGTGTGCCAGCAACTGTTCTCGGACGTGCTGGCCAAGGCCAAGATCCGCTTCGAGACCAACCGCAGCGATCTCGATCGCGACTCCACCGGGCTGCTCGACCGCCTGGCCGAGATCGCCTTCCGCTGCCCCACGGCTAACGTCGAGATCATCGGCCACACCGATGCCGAGGGCGACTCGGCGGCCAATCAGGTGCTGTCGCAGAAGCGCGCCCAGGCCGTGGTGGATTATCTGGTCAAGGCCGGGCTGCCGGCCGACCGGTTCAGCGCGATCGGCTATGGCAGCACCCAGCCGATCGCCGCCAACGACACCGCTGACGGCCGGGCGCAGAACCGGCGCATCGAATTCGTGGTGAGGTGAGCATGGCCTATTTCATTGCCTTTCACGGGGGCTGGCTGGCCGGCGCCTTCGCCATCGGGCTCGCCATGGGCTGGGTCGCCGTGGTGCACCGCGCGCCCCGTGTCTCCGGCTGGCTGACCTGGCTGCTGGCCGCGCTGGCCGCCGGGCTGGTCGCCGCCGCCGTGACCAGCCTGATCCCGGGCCGCGCCGGCTACTGGCTCGAGCTGCTGCTGGTGATGTTCGTGCCCTATCTGGTCGGCTGCGCCATCGGCACCTGGCTGCGCGCCCTGGTGGTCACGCGCAGCATGCGGCAGCGCTCGGCGGCCTGACGCGGCCTCCTGCGATCCTTTCGCAATCGCCGCATGCGCTCGCCCCGGCGGGGCGTGCAGCATCGTTGCCGTCTGGACACACGAAGGTTTGACGCGGCCGGAGCCTGTCAAAGCGGCGACGGACGATTATCGTTTAACCATGTCCTTCCCGCGTCCAGGACGCTGCGCCGCGACGGCCGCTCCTCACCGAAGTTTAACCCGGCGTACGCAGGCTGAACGGGACTTCCCGTCAGCCGCATCGTCTGCTCCGTATCTTGCCCGATGTGCGGCAAAACGGTGCATCGCATTTCCGCGAAGCCTGCTAAGTATATCCATGTGTACGCTTTTGTTCAGACGCCCCGTGTTCCCCAATGCGCCGAAACGCGCTACGAGGGCGTTGGTTGCGCACATGACGTGGCGACCTCCAGGGCGCCCTGTTCCCGGCCGTCGTGATCGGATCACGGTGAGAGGTGTCGATGCTTGAAGCCATACGCGGAGCGGCCACGTTCCTGCGCGAGAAGCAAGTGCTGCACAAGCTCGGCGTGCTGATCAGCATCGCCGTCATCGCGGTTGCCTGCTACGTCCTCTACCACATGCTGCGCGGCATCGACACCTACGAGGTTCTGGAAGCCATCAAGAGCACGGAGCCGCACCAGATCGCGCTCGCCGCGTTGTTCGTCGCCGCCGGCTATTTCACGCTGACCTTCTACGATCTGTTCGCCGTGCGCGCGATCGGCCACGACCACGTGCCCTACCGCGTCAATGCACTGGCTGCCTTCACCAGCTATTCGATCGGCCACAATGTCGGCGCCAGCGTGTTCACCGGCGGCGCGGTGCGCTACCGGATCTATTCGGCCCATGGGCTGAACGCGATCGACGTCGCCAAGATCTGCTTTCTCGCCGGACTGACGTTCTGGCTCGGCAACGCCGCCGTGCTCGGCCTCGGCATCAGCTATCATCCTGAGGCCGCGGCCTCGATCGACCAGCTGCCGCCCTGGGTCAACCGCATGGCCGCGATCGCGATCCTCGTCGGGCTGATGGGCTATGTCGCCTGGGTCTGGACCAAGCCGCGCGTGGTCGGCCGCGGGCCGTGGACGGTGGTGCTGCCGGGCGGTCCGCTGACGCTCTTGCAGATCGTGATCGGCATCGTCGATCTCGGCTTCTGCGCGCTCGCGATGTACGTGCTGGTGCCGGACGAGCCCAATCTCGGCTTCGTGGTCGTCGCCGTGATCTTCGTCTCGGCGACCCTGCTCGGCTTCGCCAGCCATTCGCCGGGCGGGCTCGGCGTGTTCGACGCCGCGATGCTGGTCGGCCTCTGGCAGATGGACCGCGAGGAGCTGCTGGCCGGAATGCTGCTGTTCCGGATCCTGTATTATTTGGCGCCGTTTCTCATTTCTGTAATCTTGCTGACGTTTCGTGAGGTCATCATCAGCGCGCGGTCGAAACGGCTGCGCCAGGCGGCGCTCAGCCTCGATCCCGGCCCTCCGCGCGAGGCCGCTTTTGTGAGGAAACGCAGCGATTCCGGTGCCTGACGCGACAACGGGAGCCAATTAGGACGCAATGGCGCTCGACGCTCCTTCCCAACCCCCGATGACCATCTTCACGCCGTGGCCGGACCGGCTGCGGCATTCCGCCATCATCCTGCTGGCCGCCGCGCTGGCGCTGGCGGGCCTGGTGCTGCTCGACGAGCTGCTGCCGCTGCGCGCGCTCGTCGTGTTCCTGTGCATCGCCGGCGCCGCCCTGGTGCCGTGGCGGCTGCACAGCGCCGTGGCCAAGCGCGAGGAAGAGCGGCTCACCAATCCGGTGGAGTCGCCCGCGGTCAGCGCCGTCATCGAGGGCATCCCCGATCCGGCCGTGCTGCTCGACCGCGCCGGCCGCGTCATCTACCTCAATGCCGCCGCGGCGGAGCTCGCGCCGGCGCTGCGCAAGGGCGAGCTCGCGCAGTTTGCGCTGCGCACGCCGGAGATCATCACCGCGCTGCGCGAGGCCATCGCCACCACCGAGATCAGGCGCGCCAGCTATCATGACCACGTTCCGGTCGACCGCTGGATGGAATTGGTCATCGTGCCCGTGCCGGTGCCGACCGCGTTCGGCAGCACCGACAAATGCATGCTGATGACCTTCCACGACCTGACGCCGCTGCGCCGGGTCGAGGAGATGCGCGCCGATTTCGTCGCCAATGCCAGCCACGAGCTGCGCACACCGCTCGCCGCGCTTTCCGGCTTCATCGATACTCTGCAGGGCCCGGCCAAGGACGATCCGAAGGCGCGCGAGCGCTTCCTCGGCATCATGCACATTCAGGCGACGCGCATGGCGCGGCTGATCGACGATCTCCTGTCACTATCGCGGGTGGAATTGTCGGCGCATGTCCAGCCGCATAGCATGGTCGACGTCGTCGCCATCATCCGCCAGGTCACCGACGGACTGGAGTCGCTGGCCAGGGAGCGCCAGGTGGTGATCGAGACCGCTCTTCCCGAAGCCCCGGTGACGATCGCCGGCGACCGCGAGGAGCTGCTGCGCGTGTTCGAGAACCTGATCGAGAACGCGCTCAAATACGGCGCCTCGGGCGGCCGCGTGATCGTGTCGCTGGAGCAGGCCGTCTCCGCCGACAACGCGCCGGAGGTCCGGGTGAAGGTGCGTGACTTCGGCCCGGGCATCGCGCCCGAGCATCTGCCGCGGCTCACCGAGCGGTTCTATCGCGTCGATGTCGGCGACAGCCGCGCCCAAGGTGGCACCGGCCTCGGCCTGTCCCTGGTGAAGCACATCCTCAACCGCCACCGCGGCCGGCTCTTGATCGAGAGCGTGCCGCGCAACGGCGCATCCTTCACCGCGTGCTTCCCGCAGTCCAGGTCCGCGCGCGGCTCCTGATCTCTTAAAATGCAAAAGGCCCGGCGTGAGCCGGGCCATCATCCTGGTTATGAGTTAAGCGCGCTCAGCGCGACGTCGACTTCGCGGGCTGGCGGCGACGGTCGGCCGCGGGCTGATAGGCGACGCGCGAATGCTGCGCGCAATAGGGCAGGCCGGACAGCGCCTTGCCGCCGCAGAAGAAGAAGTCCGGGCTCGAGGGATCGCCGACCGGCCAGTGGCAGGTCGCCTCGTTCAGCTCCAGCAGCGACAGCCGCTGGTTCATCGGCACGACATTGTCGAATGCAACCGGATCGGGCTCCGCCTCGACCTCGAAAACCTGTGCGAGCGCGGTGTTGCCGCGCGCCACCGGACGCGCCACCCGCATCATCGGCTGTGCGGGACGGGCGGTCGCCTTGCGCTGGCGCGGAGCTGCTGTCGCCGGGCTCTTGGCGCGGCCGGACAGACCCAGCCGGTGCACCTTGCCGATCACGGCGTTGCGCGTCACGTTTCCGAGTTCCGCGGCGATCTGGCTGGCCGACAGTCCGGCCTCCCAGAGCTTTTTCAACTGCTCGACGCGATCGTCGGACCAGGTCAATACCGTCATCGAACCTTTCCCTTCGCGTTGCGCCGGCCAATTCTGGGACGGCGCTGCGATATCTGTCTCAAAAACCCCTGACGGCAGAATCCCTTATCCCTCGCCGGGAGCGCGTGAAGCACCCGGACGTTACGCAAACTGGAGAACTCCTAGAGGGATCAGAACTGCCGCACGAGATGTCGTACTCGACGCTGAAAACGCTACAATATGGCGTGACTCTCGCGCAAGAGTCGGTGGTCACCGTCCACACATTCCGCGGTTCCGTGTTGCATGTTTTGAGCTATGTCATGCGCCCGTGATCTCACGGACCGGCGCCCACCGATCAGACGACGCGTAGTTGACTCCCACCGCCGCCCGCATACAATAGGTGCACGTGCCGCCTTGAAAAGGCGGCACATTTTGTTTTCCAGGGTGGGGTCCCTGATGCGCGATGGCATCGCATGGCGCGTGTTTCGGCCACCCGTCAGCTCATGTGATCGCCATGACAAGTGTTGCTGCTACGCATCTTCTCCCCGTATTCGCCCGGGTCGATCTGTCGTTCGAGCGCGGCGAAGGCGCGTGGCTGATCGCGACCAATGGTGATCGCTATCTCGACTTCACCTCCGGCGTCGCCGTCAATTCGCTCGGCCATGCGCATCCGCATCTGGTGAAGGCGCTGCAGGAGCAGGCCACCAAGCTGTGGCACATGTCGAACCTGTTCAAGAGCCCGGACGGCGAACGTCTCGCCACGCGGCTGTGCGAGCAGAGCTTCGCCGACTACGTGTTCTTCGCCAATTCCGGCGCCGAGGCGATGGAAGGCGCGATCAAGATCACGCGCAAATATCACGCGGCGAAGGGCCATCCTGAACGCTACCGTATCATTACGTTCGAAGGCGCGTTCCACGGCCGCACGCTGGCGACGCTCGCCGCCACGGGGTCTGCGAAATATCTCGACGGCTTCGGCCCGCCGATGGACGGCTTCGATCAGGTTCCGCTCGGCGACCTCGAAGCGGTGAAGAAGGCGATCGGCCCGCACACCGCCGGCATCCTGATCGAGCCGGTGCAGGGCGAGGGCGGCGTGCGCACCGCGCCGCTGTCCTTCTACAAGGCGCTGCGCCAGCTCTGCGACGACAATGGCCTGCTGCTCGTCGTCGACGAGGTGCAGACCGGCATGGGCCGCACCGGCGATTTGTTCGCGCATCGCTGGCTCGGCGTCACTCCCGATGTCATGTCGCTCGCCAAGGCGCTCGGCGGCGGCTTCCCGATCGGCGCGGTGCTCGCCACCGCCGAGGCCGCCTCCGGCATGACGCCGGGCTCGCACGGCTCGACCTTCGGCGGCAATCCGCTCGCGGTGTCCGCGGCGAATGCCGTGCTCGACGTGATGCTGGCGCCCGGCTTCTTCGATCACGTTCGCAAGATGTCGCTGCTGCTGAAGCAGAAGCTCGCCGCCGTCGTCGACCGTCATCCCGATGTCATCTCGGAGATCCGCGGAGAGGGCCTGTTGATCGGCATCAAGGCGGTGGTGCCGTCCGGTGATCTTGTTGCCGCGTTGCGCGATCAGAAGCTGCTGACGGTCGGCGCCGGCGACAACGTCGTGCGCTTCCTGCCGCCTTTGATCGTCAATGAATCCGAAATCGAACAATCGGTCGAGATGCTCGATCGCGCCTGCACGGCGCTGTCGGGCGGTCCTGCCAAGCAGGCGACCGCATCATGAGCAGGACCATGGGCAACACGCCGCGTCACTTCCTCGATCTCACCGAGATGCCGGTCGAGGAGCTGCGCAACATGCTGGCGCTGTCCAGCCGGATGAAGAAGACGCTGAAGGCCAACGAGCCGGCGAGGAAGCCGCTCGAAGGCAAGGTGCTGGCGATGATCTTCGACAAGCCGTCGACGCGCACGCGGGTGTCGTTCGATGTCGGCATGCGCCAGCTCGGCGGCGAGGCGATCATGCTGACCGGCGCCGAGATGCAGCTCGGCCGCGGCGAGACCATCGCCGACACCGCGCGCGTGCTGTCGCGCTATGTCGATGCGATCATGATCCGCATCTTGAGCCACGAGGCGCTGCTCGAGCTCGCCGCCCACGCCACCGTGCCGGTCATCAACGGCCTGACGCGGCGCTCGCATCCCTGCCAGGTGATGGCCGACGTGATGACCTTCGAGGAGCATCGCGGCTCGATCGAGGGCCGCACCGTGGCCTGGACCGGCGACGACAACAATGTGCTGGCCTCCTGGGCCCACGCCGCCGAGCGCTTCAAGTTCCGCCTCAACGTCGCCACCCCGCCGCAGCTCTCGCCGGGCAAGCCGATGAAGGATTTCATCCGCGCCACCCGCGCCGACATCCATCTCGGGCACGACCCGGAACTCGCGGTGAAGAACGCCGATTGCGTCATCACCGACACCTGGGTGTCGATGGGCGACAAGGACGGCGAGCACCGCCACAACCTGCTCAAGCCCTATCAGGTCAACTCCAAGCTGATGTCGCTGGCCAAGCCCGAGGCCCTCTTCATGCACTGCCTGCCGGCGCATCGCGGCGAGGAAGTCACCGACGAGGTGATCGACGGCCCGCAGTCGGTCGTCTTCGACGAAGCCGAAAACCGCCTGCACGCCCAGAAGGGCATTCTGGCGTGGTGTTTTGGAGAACGGGCTTAGGCGTTAACATCGCCGTAGTGGGAAGAAGCCCGAAGCCCAGGAAGCGGTGTACCCTCTCCCCTTGTGAGGGCTTTGCGCAAAGAGGTGATTGAGGCTGATCTAGCCTCGTGGGCTTTTTTGAAGGCGGTCGGCCTCTGTCGTTTGGCCGAGACCGGCTGCTATGGCGGCATTCTGCGTGCCCATCCCCATGATTTTTCATCCGCAGGCATGCCTCTCCCGTGGTGAGGATAGGATACCCGCGACGCGACGTAGATTGTAGGCACAGCAAGCAAGAACAACCTGGACCTTGTTGCGCGTGTAATTGAAGAAGCGCATGCGCCGCAGACCATATTGTTCCTTGAGAACCGCATAGGGTCTTTCAACCTCTGCGCGCACCTTTGCGATCAATTTATTGCGCTGCTTTGCCGGGCTGTAAGTGCGTGATGCTTGTTCGCCCGGTGCATCAAACGGTCCTTGATGCCAGTCTTCTTCAGGCGCGCATGCCGGCGATGGGTGTAGTAAGCCTGATCGCCATAAACCGCTTTCTCGTCACCGCAGAAGAGCCGATCCGCGGGCTTGGTGTCCGTGACCGAGGCATCCGTCATATGAATGCGGCGAATGATCGTGTGACCCGCATCCACGCCGGTGTGGATCTTGTAGCCGTACACGCTCTTTTTGCCTTTCTTTCCCCACTTCGCATCGGGGTCGACAGAGGGCTTTGGCGGGGTCTCCTCTCGCTCTTTGGACGCTTTTCGAGGCGGTCTCGCACGAGCCGGAATCAATGAGGCATCCACGAGGGTGCCCTGCTTCAAGATCAGATGCTTGGCTTCGAACTGACGGTTGATCTCCTCGAATATCTTCTCAATCAGTCCATCCTTGGCAAGTTCCTGCCTGAACCGCCACAGCGTGGTGTGATCCGGCGTGCGGTCGTGCAGGCTGAGGCCGACAAAGCGACGGAACGACAGACGGTCCGCAATGGCAGCTTCCAGCGCCGGATCGGACAAATTGTGCCAGATTCCGGCGAGCAAACACCGCAGCAGGACCTCCGCCGGATAGCTGCTGTTACCAGCGCCGTCGCCACCTCGCTCGCCGAGCAGCGACCGCAACGGCGCCCAGTCCACCACAGCGCCGACTTCGTCCAGGATGCTGCTTCGCGACTTACGAACCAAGCTGTCCGCCAGGCTCATCTGTCCGACATTGCGCTCGACCATGATTTTCGCCCCGACTCACGATAAAATCATCGAATCACGAAGCTGCAATTGCGCAAAGCCCTCCTTGTGGGAGAGGGCACAATCATGAGCACTGCCGTGACTTATCGCTCGATTGTCGTAAGTGGATCGAGTTAGTTCGATTATGAGCCGGATACCGGGGAGGAGATCATGTTCGGTGAGGGGGCTCTGTGAGCACGCTCAGCTTTGCGAAAATATCCTCGAGCACGGCGGTCCGGCGCTGAAGTACGTCGTTGTTCCAATACCGCATAACTCTGAAGCCCTCGCTAGCGAGCACCTCGTCTCTCGTCCGATCACTGCGCGCATCAGCGTGCTGACTTCCATCGATTTCGATCACCAGCCGCTGCTCGAAGCAGACGAAGTCGAGGATGTAGTTCCGAAACGGCACCTGCCGCCGAAACTTGAATTTCGAAAGCCGCCGGTCGCGCAGCAGGCGCCACATCGCTGCTTCAGCATCCGTCGGCGTCCGGCGCATCGCCCTGGCAAAGTTGCGGATGCGCTTGCCAGTCGGTCGATGATGCGGTGTCGACGGCATGAACCCACCCCTTCCAACGCGGGCTGATCCTCGCAAGCAAAGGTATACGGACCCCGCCATATACGCTAGTTCCACAAACCCCTTCACTTTCCGCGCTCGATCCCCAAATACGCCCCATGACAGCCAATCCCCCCGACATCAATATCAACCTCGACACCAGCCGCGCTCCCTCCGCCGTGCCGGTCGACGACGCCGTGCTGCCGTTCGAGGTTGCGGCGCTCGATCTGCGCGGGCGGCTCACCCGGATGGGGCCGGCGCTCGACGACATCCTCACCAAGCACGCTTATCCCGCGCCGGTCGGAAAACTGCTCGGCGAGGCCATCGTGCTGACGACGCTGCTCGGCTCCTCGCTGAAGTTCGACGGCCGCTTCATCCTGCAGACCCAGACCGACGGTCCGGTGTCGTTCCTGGTGGTCGACTTCCAGGCCCCCGACCGGCTGCGCGCCTATGCGCGTTACGACGAGGCGCGCCTGGGCGAAGCCAAGGACTCCGGCGGCCTGCTCGGCAAGGGCCATCTGGCGATGACCATCGACCAGGGCCCCGACATGAGCCGCTACCAGGGCCTGGTCGCGCTGACCGGCGGCAGCCTGGAGGAGGCCGCCCACGAATACTTCCTGCGCTCCGAGCAGATCCCGACCCGCGTGCGCCTCGCAGTCGGCGAGGAATGGAGCGGCGGCAAGCACCGCTGGCGCGCCGGCGGCCTGCTGACGCAATTCCTGCCGCAAGCGCCCGAGCGCCTGCGCCAAGCCGACCTGCATCCCGGCGATGCGCCCGAAGGCACCGAATTGCACGAGGTCGAGGAGGACGAGGCCTGGGTCGAGGGCCAGTCGCTGGTCGCGACCGTCGAGGACGTCGAACTGATCGATCCCGCGCTCTCTGGCGAGCGGCTGCTGTATCGTCTCTTCCACGAACGCGGCGTGCGCGTATTCGACCTCGTGCCCTTGCAGGCGCGCTGCTCCTGCTCGCGCGATGCGGTCGCCAACATGCTGAAGAGCTTCTCCCCCGAGGACCGCGCCGACATGGTCAAGGACGACAAGGTCGTCGTCACCTGCGAGTTCTGCTCCTCGGTCTATGAGTTCACGCCGCACGAAGCGGGCGTGACGGAGAATTGAGCTCTCAAGCTAGCTCCGCAATTCGGAGCCGAGTGGCAGAACGAACTCTGTCCACGTCATCGCGAGCGCAGCGACGCGATCCAGAGTCGTTACCATGGCTCTGGATCGCGTCGTCGCTTCGCTCCTCGCGATGACGGCAGTGTAAGGTTCGTAGGTCGGGCAAAGCGATTTCCTGCACCCGCGGGGAACAGTAAATTGCGTGCTCACCATGGGCGCGCAGTGATTGCGGACGGTGGGCACGGCGCCATACATCGCGTGCCTGGACCTCGATTTTCCGGGCGCCTTTGCCCACCCTACGGTCCGGTGCGCCATCTCGATTAGTTCACCTGACGTCACTGTTCCTGACCACTTTACCCGTCGCGCTACTCTGTCGCGGCAACAAACAGCTTGTGCCGTCGGGCAAATCAGGCGCACATTTCCGCGCGTCCCTGCTGCCGCATGAGGGGCGTGTCGCGACCGTCACGAGACGTTGGCAGCGGGATGCGATGGGCGTGTGTCGACGCAGCGTGAGTCACATCGCGCGGACGAACGGCGATGCACGTACGGTCAAGTCGCGCGGTCCTGATATCCCGACGCTGATATCAACTCACGTTGAGGCCTTGGCTTCGCGTGGGGATGGTGGCCAACAAGCCCGGCGCACCAGGGAGAACGCGAAGCAGCCGTTAAAACCGATCGCGCAGGGAGGGCCGGGTCTGTCCGGCTGAACCTGTGGTACCTGCCGCCTGCATTTTTTCTCGCAGGCGGGCCGCAGGCCTCAGCCGAGGCCTGGCCTTCCCTGCGCCCTCTGTTGGAGGGCGGATGAATGGACAAAGCTCGGGCGCAGGATGCGTGGCGAGAACGAAGATGCTTGGCGTGATCTTGGACTCTCAGCTCATGCGCATATCAGGGGTGACGCACCCTGGTTCGACACCCAGGGTGTCGTCCCGGCCTTGAGCCGGGACCCATAACCACCGGCGGTGGCGGCAAGACAAGGTCGCCGCTCCAGTCATCGCCAAACCGGATCCTGTGGTTATGGATCCCGGGTCGGCGCATCCGCCAACGCTGGCGCGTTGCCGGACGCTTGCCCGGGACGACAGCGGTGGATGTCGTCGACAGGTACGGCAGGCCGGAAGAGAGCGAGCGAGTGAAACGCGAGAGCAGCATTCGGCCAATCAAATGCACGATGGTGCGCCGATCGAACCAAATGCCCGCCAGACTAATTCAGCACCCGCTTGCCGCCGTCAGGGCCGTCCAGCGAGAACGCGGGCACCGCGATGTCGAACTGCTCCCCGCCGGCGGTCTCCATCTGGTAGGAGCCGGACATGAAGCCCGACGCCGTGGTGAGCGGGACGCCGGAGGTGTATTCGAAGCGCTCGCCTGGGGCGAGCACCGGCTGCTCGCCGACCACCCCCTCGCCGCGGACCTCCTGCTGCCGGCCGGCGCCGTCGGTGATGATCCAGTGCCGGCTGCGCAGCTGCACGGTCTCCTTGCCGGTGTTAGTGATGACCACCGTATAGGACCAGAACCAGCGACCATCCGCGACCGACGACTTCTCTGGCAGGAAGTTCGGTTCAACGGTCACTTCGATGTGGCGAGTCACGGCGCGGTACATGGATGCATTGTAGCGGAAACTTGTCGCGGAACCAATCGTAACGCCATCGTGGTTTCAACACAGTTCCGGATTATGGCACCAAAATCGCGGACTCTGCACTTGCTCTGCAACCTCCGTTTGACGGCTCGCGGAATGGGACAGCGCATGGTCGCAGGGCATGCGGTGGCGGCGCGGTCCTGTTGGCATGACGCAGTCGCCTCCGGTTGCGCGATGGTGGAGTTCCTGGTCCGGCGCTCGACCGAGCTGTTGGCCAGGCCTGTGAACCAACCTCTGGCTCTAACGCTTGCTGAACTCTTGCTCGACCTCTTGGACCAAACGTCTGGGCCATGCGCCAAAAACTGGGCACGGCTCTGCTGATAAGTCCTTCATCGCTTGCGCAAAAATTGCGCAGCCCTACATTCCCTCTGCTGGGCCTTTCGGGCTGGCAGCCTTGACGTGGTGCCTGATGACGTCGATTGCCGATCGCCTTTCCGGACCATCCGCCGCTGCCGCACCGACACCGGCTGCGGAGACTGTCGCGGCTGCGAGCACGGCCGCGCCTGCCATCGCGGCTGCCCCGGCAGCGGCGCCGCCGGCGAAGGCCGTTTCACCCGCGATCACCTTCCCGGCAGTCGGCGAGCGCGAGCTGCGGCTCGATCTGTTCCGCGGACTGGCCCTGTGGCTGATCTTCATCGATCATCTGCCGCCGAACCTGCTGACCTGGTTCACGATCCGCAACTACGGCTTCTCCGACGCCACCGAGATCTTCATCTTCATCTCCGGCTACACGGCCGCCTTCGTCTATGGGCGAGCGATGCAGGACGCCGGCTTCATCGTCGCCACCGCGCGCATCCTGCGCCGGGTCTGGCAGATCTACGTCGCCCACGTCTTCCTGTTCACGATCTTCCTCGCCGAGATCTCCTACGTCGCGACCAGCTTCGAGAACCCGCTCTACACCGAAGAGATGGGGATCATGGACTTCCTGAAGCAGCCGGACGTGACCATCGTGCAGGCGCTGATCCTGCGCTTCCGGCCCGTCAACATGGACGTGCTGCCGCTCTACATCGTGCTGATGCTGTTCCTGCCCTTGATCCTGTGGCTGATGCGCTGGCGCCCGGATGTCACGCTCGGCCTGTCGGTCGTTCTCTACGCGGTCACGTGGGAGCTCGATCTTTATCTCACTGCCTATCCGAACGGTTTCTGGGCCTTCAATCCGTTTGCCTGGCAGCTGCTGTTCGTGTTCGGCGCCTGGTGCGCGCTCGGCGGCGCGCAACGCATGGCGCGCATCATCAACTCACCGATCACGCTCGGGCTCTGCGTCGCCTATCTGGTGGCGGCGTTCTGCGTAACCTTGACCTGGTACATCCCGCAGCTCGGCCATCTGATGCCGCGCAGAATCGAGCAGTGGATGTATCCGATCGACAAGACAGACCTGGACGTGTTGCGTTTCGCGCATTTCCTCGCACTCGCAGCACTCACAGTGCATTATCTGCGCAAGGATTGGCCTCTGCTCAAATCGCCCTGGCTGCGCCCTCTGATTGTTTGCGGGCAACACTCGCTGGAGATCTTCTGTCTCGGCGTGTTTCTGGCGTTCGCGGGCCACTTCGTGCTTGCCGAAGTGTCCGGCGGCGCCATGATGCACGCGGTGATCAGCCTGTGCGGCATCCTCATCATGTGGGGAGTGGCCTCGCTGATTTCATGGTACAAGCGCGAGGCCGATAAGGGCGCTGCGCGAAAGGGTGTGCGCAGCAACGCCGATCTGGCGGGAGGGGGCTGATGAAGTCCGTCTCGTGGTTAAGGTTTGGTATCGCAGCGCTAGCGATTTCGCTGGCGGCCTCTGCGCGCGCGGAAGACGCGCCGCAGAACTGCGAGGTGCCGGCCTACCTGCTGACGACCGAGAGTTCGCTCCCGAAAGTTGCAGACGCTGTCAAAAACGCGCGCACGCTGGATATTCTGGTCGTTGGAAGCCGCTCATCCTCCATCGTCAGCACCTCCGACGCGGCCGCGTACCCCGCCCGCTTGCAGGCGGCTCTGAAAGACAAGCTCCCGGCCGTCACCGTCAATCTCAGTGTCGAGCTGCAGCCAAAGAAGACGGCCGAGGAAATCGCTGGAAATCTTGTTAAACTGGTGGAAGGAAAAAGGCCTAATTTGGTCATCTGGCAGACCGGAACGGTCGACGCCATGCGGTCGATCGATCCTGATGAGTTCCGGCAGGCGGTCGACGACGGTGTGGCGACGCTGCAGAAAGCGGGAGCTGACGTCGTCTTGATGAACCTGCAATACAGCCCGCGGACGGAAACACTGATTTCCGTGCCGCCCTATGTCGACAACATGCGGGTCGTCGCGCAGCAGCGCGACATCCCGCTGTTCGATCGCTTCGCGATCATGCGGCAATGGAACGAACAGGGCGATTTCGACCTGTTCAATCCGACGCATGGGGTCGAGCTGGCCAAGCAGGTTCATGATTGTCTCGGACGGGCGTTGTCGAAGTTCATCATCGACGCGGCGCATCTCGGCCCGGCGCAGCAGAACTAGGGTTATGTTGTCTATGTCTTCGAATAAATTGTACCGCGTATCTGGGACATGGGAGACGCTTTCGGCTGTCGCGGCCCTGTTGATGGCTCTCTCGATCAGCCCGCCACGCGCGCAGGGCGCCGAGGCTGCCGATGCGATCGCGGTCAGCGAGCTGCGTCAGACCATCGGGCACGTCATGGTGGCTCAGGCCGGCAATCCGGCGCCCGGGCCGATCGCCGCCGTCAACCCCGCGGCCAAGACATCACAGCCAGCACCGGCAAATCCGCCGGCCATGACGGATGCGCAGTCGCCGGCGAACGCGCCGGTCATGACCGCTACGCCGTCACCCTCGCGCAGCATCACCGAGCGGGCCATCGACAAGGTCAAGCAGGTCGCCAAATCCGCCACCGATATCTTCAACCGCGTGCCGTGCCTGCCGCCGAAGGGCGTCGCCAAGAAGAATTTCATCTCGCTGCCGCACGTCGCCAACAAGCTCGCATCGGGCCTGCCGGTCGTCATCGTCGCCTTCGGCTCGTCATCGACGCAGGGCTATGGCGCGAGCACGCCCGACTACACCTATCCGAACCGGCTCGCGGCGCAGCTCCGCCGACAATATCCGATGGCCGACATCAGCGTCATCAATGCCGGCGTCGGTGGCGAGGATGCGCCTGAGATGATGAAGCGGCTGGAGACGTCGGTGATCGACCGTCATCCGGATCTCGTGATCTGGCAGGTCGGCACCAACGCCGTGCTGCGCGATCTTGATCCGACCGAGACCGCCAAGCTGGTCGAGGACGGCGTCGGCAAGATCCAGGCGGCAGCCTCAGACGTCGTGCTGGTCGATCTGCAATATTCGCCGCGCGTGAACGAGCGTTCGGAGAACGCCAGCCGCATGAACAAGCTGCTCGGCCGCATCGCCGAGCTGCATCACGCCGGCATCTTCCCGCGCTTCGAGGTGATGCGCGACTGGCACGAGCGCCAGGCGATTCCGATCAATGAGTTCGTGATCTCGGACGGCCTGCACATGAGCGATTGGGGCTACGCCTGCTTCGCCCAACTGCTGGGTGACGACATCATCCGCTCCGTCGGCCAGGTGAAGCTCGGCATCAACCAGCCGTCGGAAGTGCTGACCTATCGGCCGATGTGACGAGGGCGAGTAGGGACTAGCGAGTAGCGAATAGGGATGAGGACCTACTACTCGCTACTCCGACTTCGCCATTCGCTACGCGGCCTTCAAGGCCGCGTCGAGATCCTCGATCAGATCGTCGGCATGCTCAAGGCCCGCGGAGAAGCGGATGAAGCCCTCGCTGATCCCTAGCTCGGCGCGGGCCTGCGGCGACAGCCGCTGATGCGTGGTCGTCGCGGGATGCGTGACCAGCGTCTTGGAGTCGCCGAGATTGTTGGAGATCCGCGCGAGCTTCAGGCCGTTGAGCGTGCGGAACGCGCCGGCCTTGCCGCCCTTGACCTCGAAGCCGACCAGCGTCGAGCCGGCGCGCATCTGCTTCCTGACCGTCGCGGCCTGCGGATGGTCCTCGCGGCCCGGATAGATCAGCCGCGAGATCTTCGGATGCGCGGCAAGGAAGTCCGCCACCTTCGCCGCCGTCTCGGTCTGCGCGCGCACGCGCACGGCCAGGGTCTCGAGCCCCTTCAGCAGCACCCAGGCGTTGAACGGCGAGATCGACGGGCCGGTCTGGCGCATGAAATTGTGGATGTGCTCGGCGATGAACGCCTCCGACGACAGGATCACGCCGCCGAGGCAGCGGCCCTGGCCGTCGATGTGCTTGGTCGCGGAGTACACGACGACATCGGCGCCGAGCGCCAGCGGGCTCTGCCAGATCGGCGTCGCGAACACGTTGTCGACGATCAGCCGTGCGCCATGGGCGTGCGCGATCTCGGCGATCGCCGGAATGTCCATCACGTCGAGCGTCGGATTGGTCGGGCTCTCCAGGAAGAACGACTTGGTGTTCGGCCTGATAGCCTTCTGCCACTGGTCGAGATCGAGGCCGTCGACCAGGGTGGATTGGATGCCGTAGCGCGGCAGCAGGTCTTCCACCACGTATCGGCAGGAGCCGAACAGCGCCTTCGCCGCCACGACGTGGTCGCCGGCGCGCAAGGGCGCGAGGATCGCGGTGGTGACGGCGGCCATGCCGGTCGCCGCCGAACGGCACGCCTCGGCGCCTTCGAGCTCGATCATGCGGCGCTCGAACATCGCCGTGGTCGGGTTGGAGAAGCGCGAATAGATGAAGCCGGGATCCTCGCCCTTGAAGCGCGCCTCGCACTCCTCGGCGGTGGCGTAGACGAACCCTTGCGTGAGGTACAGCGCCTCGGCGGTCTCGCCGAATTCGGACCTCAGGCCGCCGGAATGCACCAGCCGGGTTTCAGGACGGTAGTGGGCGAACGACGCGGGGGACTTCGACATGTGACCTCCATCGTGACCACCGCTCTTCTCGCGATGGGCACAAAAAAACCGGCCTGGGAAAACTCCTCACGGCCGGGATCACAATCGTCCCCGGCCTGTTTAGCGACTTATTTAACGTGGCTGCAAGCCGGCCGGCTCAAATCACCACGGGATAAGTCGTGCTCTTAGTCTCACCCGGCCTTTCCGTCAAGCCAGCCATCGGATAACCGGTCAAAAGACCCTATATAGGCTCGCATAGCCGCCATTCCGGCGCCTGCAAAGGATCAGGTCTTGCCGTTTTCGCTTCCCGCCGACGCCCATGGCATCCTGCCCGACCGCATGATCGTGGCGATGGCCGAGGCCGGCCTGATCATTCCCGAATACGACTTCGTCGAGAGCCAGATCCAGCCGGCGAGCCTGGATTTGCGCCTCGGCGACGTCGCCTACCGCGTGCGCGCGAGCTTCCTGCCGGGGCCGGGCTCCACGGTCGCGGAGCGCATCGACGAACTGAAGCTGCACGAAATCGCGCTGGCCGACGGCGCGGTGCTGGAGACCAACTGCGTCTACATCGTGCCGCTCTTGGAGAGCCTGGCGCTGCCGAAGGACATCGTCGCCGCCGCCAATCCGAAGAGCTCGACCGGGCGGCTCGACGTGTTCACCCGCGTGATCGCCGACGGCACCCGGCGCTTCGACATGATCGGCGCCGGCTATCACGGCCCGCTCTATGCCGAGATCAGCCCGAAGACGTTCCCCGTCTTGTTGCGCGAAGGCTCCCGCCTCTCCCAGGTCCGCTTCCGCTACCGCGACGCGGTCTTGTCCGAGGACGAGCTGATCGCGCTGCACGAGGCCGAGCGGCTGGTCGATCGCGACGACGCCGATCTCGCCGGCGGTGTCGCTCTGTCCGTCGACCTCTCGGGCAGCAATGCCAATGGCTATGTCGGCTACCGCGCCAAGCGCCATACCGGCGTCGTCGATGTCGACCGCCGCGGCGGTTATCCGGTCGAGGAATTCTGGGAGCCGATCAAGGCGCGGCCGGATGGCAGCCTCATCCTCGATCCCGGCGAGTTCTACATTTTGGCCTCCAAGGAAGCCGTCCAGGTGCCGCCGGATTACGCTGCGGAGATGGTGCCGTTCGATCCGCTGGTCGGTGAATTCCGCGTGCACTATGCCGGCTTCTTCGACCCTGGCTTCGGCTATGCCGGCGCCGGCGGGCAGGGCTCGCGGGCGGTACTTGAAGTCCGCTCGCGCGAGGTGCCGTTCATCCTCGAGCACGGCCAGATCGTCGGCCGTCTCGTCTATGAGAAGATGCTGGCCCGCCCGAACGCGATGTATGGCAGCCGCATCGGCTCGAATTACCAGGCGCAGGGCCTCAAGCTCTCGAAGCACTTCCGCCTGTAGAGCGCGGCTGCGCGCCGTGCGCGTACCCCCAATGCGTCCGCCGCACGCGGCGATGTGCTAGAAGCAACAACAATTGCGCTGCGATACCAACCGCAGCCGAGCGGGGAGCGAACATGTCCGAGATCGGCCTGGCCGACACTCCAGTCGGCGAGGGCGGCCCGTGCCGCCCGTGAAGCCGGCGCGGAACGCGGTCGCCGACGGTCCGATCCTCAAGACGCTGCTGTCGCTCGCCTGGCCGAACCTCATCGCCAACTCCGCCGGCACCTGCGTCGTGATCGCCGAGACCTCCTATATCGGCCGCCTCGGCATCGAGGCGCTGGCTGCCATGGCCTTGGTGTTCCCGCTGGTGATCCTCACCATGACGATGTCCGGCGGCGCCATGGGCGGCGGCGTGGCCTCGGCGATCGCCCGCGCTCTCGGCGCGGGGGAGACCGAGCGCGCCTCCACGCTGGCCTCGCACGCGCTGCTGATCGCGCTCTCGTTCGGCGCGACCTTCATGGTCGGCATGCTGGTGTTCGGCCCCGCTCTGCTGGAGGTGCTCGGCGGCCGCGGCGCGGTGCTGGAGCATGCCGTGGCCTATCTGCAGATCTTCTTCGGCGGCGCGATGCTGCCGTGGCTGATGAACTCCATGGCCGGCATCTTGCGCGGCACCGGCAACATGAAGCTGCCGTCGTTCATGATCCTGAGCTCGGCGCTACTGCAGATCGTACTCGGCGGAACGCTGAGCCTTGGTCTCGGCCTGGGTATGCGCGGCGTCGCGGCGGGCGCGCTGCTCGCCTTCAGCGTCAGCATCTCGGTGATGGGCTGGTACCTGTTCTCCGGCCGCGCGCGCGTGAAGCCGAAACTGCGCGGGCTGAAGATCAGCGGGGCGATGTTCGCCGACATCCTGAAGGTGGGCGCGGTCGCCTGCTTCTCGCCGCTGCAATCGGTGCTGTCGATCGCGATCTTCACGCACATGCTCGCGGGCTTCGGCACCGCAGTGCTGGCCGGCTATGGCATCGGCGCGCGGCTGGAGTTCATGATGACCACCGTCGGCTTCTCGATCGGCATGGCCTCCGTACCGATGGTCGGCATGGCGATCGGCGGCGGAAACGTCGCGCGTGCCCGCCGGATCGCCTGGACGGCGGGGCTGGTGTCCTTCACCGCGATGGGCGTGCTTTCGACCATCATCGCCATCGTCCCGCAGCTGTGGGTCGACATCTTCACCCAGGATGAGAGCGCGCGCAGCGCCGGACGGCATTATCTGCAGATCGCAGCCCCGATGTACGCCTTCATCGGTCTTGCGATCGCGATGTATTTCTCGTCGCAGGGCGCGGCCAAGGTGATCGGGCCGGTGCTGGCGCAGACCGCGCGGCTGATCTTCATTGCCGCGGGCGGCAGCTATCTGCTCAGCCATGCCGCGACCGAAGGCCAGTTCTTCATGTTGGCGGCGGCGTCGATGGTGCTGCTCGGCGTGTCGACGCTCGCCAGCGTGATGCTGACCCGCTGGGGACCGAAGCCGGCCGCGCTGGAGCTGCGCCCGGCCGTTGTGACGGCCGAGCTTGGCTCCGTCGCAGAGGCTCCGCCAGCGCGGCGCGTCGGCTGATGGCTATCCGCCGGGCCGGCTCAATGCCGCCTGCATCGCACGCGCGCCGAGCTCCACCTGCTGCTCGATATATCCAGCGATCTCGTGCGGCAGCACGTCGGTGATCCAGATCACCCGGCAACGTTCCTCGCCGTCCGGGACGATCTGAAACGACGCGCTGTGCTGGGTGATGCGCTCGTTCTTGATGGCATAGACGAGGCGCCGGCGTTCATCATTGCAGTCGACCAATTGCTCGCGCACGACGCTGCCATTGGCAAAGCTGACGATGCGGACGTCGCCGTCGCGTTTGGTGTCGGTCACGAAGCCGGGCGCCACCCTGGTATGAACCGCGCCGAAATCGCGCACCGCGTCCCACACGGCAGCCGCCGGGGCTGCGATCGGAATGTCCTTCTGAATCGATGCCATTGCCGGGACCTCACGGACACACGGCTTCGATGTTGTTGCCGTCGGGATCAATCAGGAATGC
Source organism: Bradyrhizobium sp. ORS 285 (assembly GCF_900176205.1). NCBI lineage: Bacteria > Pseudomonadati > Pseudomonadota > Alphaproteobacteria > Hyphomicrobiales > Nitrobacteraceae > Bradyrhizobium > Bradyrhizobium sp. ORS 285. The sequence goes on along the minus strand of NZ_LT859959.1, from coordinate 6,909,770 downwards.
CGCGTAGTAGGTCGGGCTGTAGTCGGCGCGCGGACCGGCGCCGCCATTGTCGCTGCCGCCGGCCTTGAGCCCCTCGCTGTGGAATTTGCCGACCGCCGCATGATCCTTGGCGCGGAACGCGACATGCGCCGTGCCGCCGCTCGCGCCGCGGTCGAGATACAGCCACAGCGCCGGCTCGCCCTTGGGGCCGATGCCTGCCGAGGTCTCATCCTTCGAGCAGAGGATGTGGCCGAGCGGTGCCAGCGCCGATGTGTAGAAGCGGATGCTGGCGTCGAGATTGCGGACCTTCAGCCCGACATGATCGTACATCGATGGTCTCCATGCTTCGCACGCGTCTGCCGCGTGCGCCGGGATCATCCAATCAATGGCGGTGCAATCGTTCTTGGAAAATCTTGCGCTCGCCGCGCGAGGCCTTGCGGAATTTGAGCGGCGAGACGCCGGCCGCACGCGTGAAGGTGCGGGTGAAGTTCGACAGATCGGCAAAGCCGACGTCGTAGGCGATATCGGTGACCGGCGTGTCCTCTTCGCTGAGGCGCCGGGCGGCGCGGCGCAGCCGCGCGCGGATCAGATATTGGTGCGGCGTCACGCCGATGGTGGCCGCGAACAGGCGCAGGAAGTGGAACGGGCTGACGCCGGCTTCGCGCGCCGCATCCGCAAGCTCAATGTCCTGGTCCGCATTGTCGTCGATCCACAGCGCGCTCTCGACGGCGCGCCGGCGGTCGCACAGGCTCGGCGCTGCCGGCCGCTCCGCCTCTCCGCTCACGGTCGCGACGAAGCGGCTGGCGATCAGATGGCCGACCTCGTCGAGGCCGAGCGTCTGCTCGCGGACAGCAGAGGCCTGGGCGAGCTCGCCGAGCACGATCAGCTCCGGAACGGGCGCCACGGCGCCGGCCTGCCAGAGGCGCCTGTCGCCGCCGATCTCCTCGATGAGCGCGTCATCGAAGGAGAACGACAGACATTCGTCGCCACAGACATGGTCGTGCGTGCACATGAACTCATCGCCGGGATGGCCGACGAGCAGCGAGCCCGTCACCAGCTCGAAGAAGCGGCCGCGGTGATGACAGCCGAAGCTGCCCTTGCGCACATAGGACAGTGAATAGCCGGCAAATTGCTCGGCATAGGGACGTTCACCCGGCACCGCCGTGCAGCGGAACTCGGATACCGTGACGTCCCGGCCTTCGAACAGATGGCTTGCGCTCATGCCGTCAATCTAGGACATCGCGGGCGAAACGCGAGGGGCTTCGTCCGCGTTCACCGCACAGCGTTACGACGCCTGCCGCCGATCGGCCGCGAGAAATGCGTCGAACAGGGTCAGACCGGCGTGCGGCCGGGCGCCTTCGAGCGACAGCAGGCGCCGCTTGGAGATGATGCCGCTGTTGGGCGACGAGCTGTCGAGCCCGTTGCCCACCTCGCGAACGCGGTGACACGGCACGATCAGAACCCACGCGTTCTTCGTCAGCGCCTGCGCGATCGAGTTCAGCGCGCCGGGGACGTGCAGCTCCGCCGCGAGTTCGTCAGCACTGCGTGTCTCACCGCGCGGAATCGCGCGAATGGCCTCATAGACGCGCTGATTGAACGGCGTTACTCCGGTGAGATCGAGCGCGACGTCCGAGAAGTCGACAGCCTGACCGCGCAACATCGCGGTGATGCCTTTGATGGCCAGTTCAGTATTTGAACACGGGCGCTGCTCCCGTGCCTCTGGAAACTGTCGGAACAGACGCCGACGCGTCTCGATTTCCCGCGCTTCCGGCAGTTGTATGCCGGTGAGTCCGGCATCGCTCCACGCAATGCCGCAACGGCCGAGGGCCGTATCAAAGATCGTATACCCACGCCCCATGACGCCACCCCAACCCCACGCCGCAACCATAGCACTGTCGCGATCGCCCGCATCAATTTTGTTAACAAAGTGTTAACAGAGCGGCGCGACCGGGGCGGGGTTTGCCCTGATTTGGGTCGTGGTTGTCAAGCGCCGTCTCGCGATCGTCGTCGTTGGTATCGTGATGGCGGCATGCGACGCAGCACGCGTCGTCACGACCGGTTCGCCAGTGATGCGCGATCGTCAGCGAAATCAGGATCATGCGCCAGCCAGAGCTCGAGCAGGCTCAGGAAGGTGACGACGATGCCGATCGCGATGCTCACATGCATGGCCGGCGTATGGACGAAGCCGAGCAACCAGGGCGCCGCGATCAGCCACAATCCCAGTGCGACTTTCAGCCACTCCTCCCAATCCGCGAACGCCATCAGTCCGGCGATCGAGAGCACGACCACAGCGAGGCCGACGATCTCAGCATCGAGCCGGCCCGCGGTGCGAACGAAGCCGAAGAGCCAGGGCGCACCGGCGAGGAAAAGTCCGCAGGCCAGCGTGTAGATGTCCAGCGCTGAGGGACGCGCCATGATCGAAAAGGCGCCGGACCTTGCTTGTGTCGATGGTGCAGGGCTGTCCTTGAGCATGATCTCAGCTCCCAGCTTGGCGGCTGTCTTGTCCGCTTCGACTTCGCGAGCTGGCTTGACTTGGCTCGCGTTCGGCCGCTGCAGCGCGTCTATGCCTCAACCGGCAAAAGCGGCGGCTGCGCCATTCGTTCCAGCCGCCACCCTCTATGCCGATCACGATCGGGCGACCGCGGCCGCTGGAGGCGGCCGGGACCGGGCAACAACCCGCTTGGCGAAACGCCACGTCTCGGCTAAGCATGGACCCATGCGGGCGTAGTTCAATGGTAGAACGGCAGCTTCCCAAGCTGTTTAGAAGCCCGCTCACCGTGCACCAACTTGGTGCATATGTACCTGTGACAACAGGCTTTTTCGCCAATACCTATAGGCAACGGTTTTCAACGTAACCCACGGCAGCCCGCGACTGCCGGTGCCTAAAGGTGCCTAAGATGAAAACCAATCTGACAGACGTGGCTGTGCGCGCGCTGAAAGCGCCGCCGAAAGGCCAGCTCACGGTATGGGACAAGACGAGCCCGCTCGGCGTGCGCGTTTCGCAGGGCGGATCGAAGACCTTCATTCTGATGATCGGCAGCGGGAAGCGCCGCACCCTCGGGCGGTTCGGCATTCTCACACTCTCAAAAGCACGAGACGAAGCGCGCCGCATCGTTGCGGAAAAAACGCTCGGCATTTCACGGCCGATCGTGAAGACAGGCAAACTTTTCGACGCCGCGGTGCCGGCGTTCATCGAGGAGCACTACGAAGGCAAGAAGCCCAGGACGAAGCACGAAGCGAACCGTTTACTTACGACGCGCTTTCCCGGCTTGAACAAAAAATTACTATCGGAGATCACGGACGACGACATTAGCGCGGATCTGAAGAAGCTCGCCGCTACGCCGAGCGAGCAGCTTCACGCCTTCCGGACGCTCCGGGTCTTTTTCAAATGGTGCATGCGGCCGCCGCACCGATACATCAAGCACAGTCCGCTCGAAGGTTTTCCGGCGCCCGGCAAAGACAAGAAGGGTAAGCGCATTCTTTCGGACGACGAGCTCGTAAAGATCTGGGATGCATGCGAGGGTCCATTCGGTGACATGGTGCGGCTGCTCATCCTATGGGGATGCCGAAACGGCGAGATTGGCCGGCTTATGCCGGAGTGGCGCGAGCGCCAGGTCATCACAATTCCCGGGGAGTTCACCAAGAACGGCCGCGCTCATGCCATCCCGATCCTGCCGATGGCGCGCCTGATCCTCGAACGCCGCAGGACGAACGCGCGTTACTACTTCCCCGGCCGGCTGATTGACGACCACTTCAAGGATGGGTCATGGGGGAAGTTCAAAAACGAGCTGGAGAAACGATCGGGCGTGACGGGCTGGCAGCTTCGCGATCTCCGACGGACGTTCCGATCGACCTTAGCTCGGCTCAAAGTACCCCGTGAAATTGCGGAGATAATGCTTAACCACGTCACCGGGGGCGGTAAGGGCGAGCTCGACGAGATCTACGACCGGTATCACTACCTCCCTGAAAAGACCGATGCTCTGAAGAAGCTCGAAGCGCATCTGAAGCGGCTTTTTGCGGCGCAACGGTAACCATGAACAACGGTGGGCATCTTGTCCGGTGTCCGCCGTTCCGCATACAATCCAAGCGCTGCTAGTGGCTCAACCCACATGGAGCATCGCGATGTCTCCGCAAGGAGAATTGCGATGAATCATCAGGTGAAACTTCCCATGTATCTCACGTGGAAAGCTTTGAAGGAAATCGTAGGCTGGCCGTACTCGCGTGCTCAAACCGGGCGGCTTATGCACGATCCTGAATATTCCGACCGACGCTTTCCGGCGTCACGGAAGTTGGGACCGCACAGAAGCTCACATCCGATTTGGTATACACCGGACGTCATCGAATACTTCAAGCGGCACGGTCTGACCGTTCCGGAGAACGTCGAGTTTTCCTGACGAGACCAAAACGGGACGGATGGAGGCCACCATCCGTCCCAACTCTTTAGGGGGGGGGCAGTTGAACGCCGAAGATCACATGGTGATTGCGGAGCGCTACATCAAAGAATGCCGGCGCAATCAGTACAACATGGACAAGCTGCTCTCTCAGGCCACAGAGCACATCGAGGCGGCTCGAAAGATCAATCCCGCAGCGAACGTCAAGATCGACGACGTGCACCACACAATCAATGATCTCGTTGCTGAATCACTCGCACTCCAAGCGCAGATTGATTGCAAGACGGGTATCTATAAAAAGCAGGTGCGCCGCGGCCTCAAAGCGGCCGACGAAGCGCTGAAGTACTGGCCCTTCTACGCCGAAATTTACGTCACCAAAGCGATCGGTTTGAAACGTCTCGGTCGGCATCGCGAAGCGCAAAAGATGCTGGATGTCGCGATAGAGAAAAATCCGCGGCACTTCCTCGCGCATGAACTTCGCAACGGGACGACAGACGCCGGCACGCCCGCGGCTGACTCGATGTGGTTCGGCCCGGACTTTTTCAAAGACATTCTGACTGACTGGCGTTTCCTTTCTATCCTCGCCCTCTTTTTCATTTGGCCGGGCTATTGCGTCTACCGGGTGTATACGGGCCTCCAGACCGGCGACCCAGACACAGCATATTACTTTTGGTGGGCGGTCGTGATGATCGGCGCTCCGATCGGCTTGAATGTTTTGAAAGAATGGTGGGAGCGTCAATGAGCCTGCCCAGCGACAGATACAGCGGCGGCCCGCCGAGTTCGGGATACGACGAAGATGCGCACTTCGCGCGACTGATGGACGTATGGTCTGCGCAACCCTTCAGAGACCCGGAGCACTGCAATCGGCATAACGACGATCTCCTGCTCGGGATCCTAAAACCGCACGGGATGCCCTCGAAGCAATTCGTGCAGGCTATCGGCGATCTTACATATGGTCTCTACGAGCACGAAGGCTTGTATGAGCTGCCGCCGCCCCTGAAGTTGCGGCACGACCTTGAGGAAAAGGAAGTGCTGTATGCCACGCATGGCGAACGGCTCGCTGCGGCCGACAGCGTAATACGAGAGTTCTTCGGCCGCTTCTTCAAGCGCGTGCGTCCTGAAATCGCGTTCAGCGAGCCCAAAGATCCGACCGTCGCACTGATCGAGCTCGCATCCAGCCCGGAAGATCTCGTGGCCGACTTCATGGATAGTTTTCATGAGCCCGACATCTTCCCGAAGACGGCCGAGATGCTGCGGAGAAACCTCTGCCGCGTGTCGGGCCTGAATTTCGACAATTTGCCCGAACGGCCGAAATTCAAATATCCGCAGGATGTGGATCTATCGCCGACGGACCTGAACGACGCCTATCTCCGCAGAACCCCGCTCGCGCGCATCCTCAATATCGCTGTTCCCTTCCACGTCCCCGAGCGAACCCGTTTCGAGCACACCCACGTCCTCGGAGGAACGGGTCACGGAAAAACGACCCTCCTCACTCAGCGTTTCATCGAGGACGTCTTCGACCCCAGGCAGCCTGCGATCATCGTCATTGATGGAAAGGGTACCTGGGCGCCGGCATTGCAGCGTTTGAAGATCTTCGGGCCCGCGCGCGAGCAGTCGAAGCGACTCATCTTCATCAACCCAAAAGATCCGCAGCCGCCGGCGCTGAATATGTTCAGCTTGCCGAACGTACCGGGCGGCATACGCGCTTCGATGATCGATAGCGTCACGGAAAACCTCGCATACATCTTCGGGTCACGTGACTTCGAGCTATCGGCGAAACAACGCACCGCATTCACCTACTGCGCGCAGCTCTTGTTTGCGCTGGACGAGACGCCGACGATCGAAACGCTGCTCGATCTGATGCAAGACCAACCGGAAAAGACCGGAGGGATCCGGCAGACGAGCCGATTCAAGCCGGCGCTCGAAAAGCAAGAGAGGCTATTCCGTCGCTTCTTCGACGATCTTTTCTACCACCCGACTGAGTACGGGGAGACACGGCGTCAGATCCAAAATCGTATCCACGACCTTCTGAGCAGCCCAGCCTTTGCGCGGATGCTGACCCGCCAGGAAAACACGCTCGATATGTTCGACGTAATGCAGAGCGGCAAAATCCTGATTGTTGACGCCTCACCGGGGGCGGTCGGAGAAAAGGCCGCGTCGGCATTCGGTCGCTACTTCATCGCCTCCGCGCTTTCGGCCGCGCGCGCCCGCGTCGAAGTCCCGCAATCGACTTGGCGACCCTGCTGGCTCTATGTGGATGAAGCGCAATTATTCGTGGACGAGGAGCGCACGCAGCCCCTGCTACAGCAGGCCCGCGGCTTCAATCTCGGCGTCATTCTCGCCCATCAGAAGCTTATGGATCTGTCGCCGCAGGTCCGCGCCACGTTCGCATCGAATACCTCGATCAAGTATTGCGGCACCCGATCGGCCGACGATGCGCGCGATATGGCGAAGGAAATGCGGTGCGATGCCAGCTTTATCCTCTCGCAGCCACGGGGCTCCTTCGCGACCTATATCGGCGGATACACGCCGCGCGCGCTCTCGACGTCTTATCCCGGCGGCATCATCGAGAACATAGACACCATGAGCGACGCTGAATACGCGCAGCTCGTCGCGCGCAACCGTGCCACCATGTCGCCGCGCCAGAGCACGTACCGCGGCCGGCCCGCACCGAGCGCGCGCCAGCCAGTGCCATCTCCGCGCCCCAAGCCGGACGACACGCCGCCGGATGCCGCGAGCTCTACGTACTGACGTGCTACACTTTTTCGTGAGGCCTGCGCACCGTTGCGCATGGCGTCCGCGCCGATTTGCGTTCGTGCGCAGAGTCGTGATTCCTCACGCGTATGGCAACACAGGCATCAAAGAGACGAGACAGGTTCGACCGGCGGCCCCGGAAGACGAAGGACGGAAGGCGAATCAACTCCGAGCCGACGCCGCGGGATCTCGCGATCGTCTATCCCAAGCTCCTCGAATACCGGGTCCTCCGCGCCGACTACATTCACGCATTCACTGGTGGAAACTACGACGCGCTCGCGAACCACCTGAGCCGGCAAGCGCTCGAACCGCACCTGTACCTTCAGGTCGTGAAGGCATCGAGCCGCGGCCGACAGGGCGACTTCAACTTTTTCCTTTATGAGCTCGGTCCCGGAGGAAAGAACGAGCTCCGGAAAAAGGGTTACGTGATCCCTGAGAAGATCGCTCCGGTACGGTTCGTGGACCACAAGAACCTGGAATGCATCTTCGAGGCCTCGATCGAGCTCGGAACGATCGCAGACCCGTCCGTTCAGCGCATTTGGGGCGACGAACTGAAGGCGAAATTCCCGAAAGCGACGCAAGAGCGGCCGGACCCCTTCAAGATCCCTGTGTTCGGTGATTTCTTCATCCGCCCAGATGGTCACGGCCCATTTCTCCTGAGCTACGACGACAAAGCGTTCCGGCTTTGTGTGTTCGAGGCTGACTGCGACACCGAATCCGACAACTCTGAATACACGAGCTCGATCCGCTTCAAAGTGGAAGCGTACCTCCACATTCTCCATGAGCAGATCTACCGCTCTCATTTCGGGTCTCAGACGTTTGTGCCCCTGTTTGTGACCACCGACCCCGACCAGGAACGAAAGATCCTGAAGCGCATCGAGAGCGTGATCGAGGAAAAGAAATACCCCAAGGATCTCGCCCGAAGCATCGGCGTGACGAGCACCGTTCTGTACACCTGGTACGACCTGAAAGCCGAACGCGCCGGCGGACACTTCCTGACCCGAGGATACAAGCGTGCGTTTGGGCTGCCTGATCTCTACATCAGCAAACCATAGGAGGGTGCATTGGAGGCTAAATTGACGAAGATCCGCGACCTCATCAATGAAAAGGAGCGGATCGAAGACGAACTCGCCGTGCTGCTCGGCGAGAAGGAAAAGCCCAAGCGCGGCCGGCCGTCGAAAGAGAAGACGGACGAAACCGTGGTATCATCTCAGTAGCGGCTTTTTTCGGAAGGTCGAAACGCGGCAGCAGAAACCCCGGATCGCTCCGGGGTTTTTGTTTATCGAGCCAAGAACTCCTCGGCGTGTTCGAGCGCCTTGATCGCGCAGGCCACGTCGTCGTGGAAGAGAGTGTTTGTCTTCTCCCACGTGCCCTCCTTCTTGTACGACTTCTCGATTGTGACGCTCATCTTGTCGCCGTTCTTCCACACGGCAGTCTTCACGCTGCCGATGCGCCATTCCCTCACGGGCTTCGGACTGTCACTCATCACTGTCTCCTTTCCCGCGGTTGGTTGTTCGGTGCGGGTGGCGGGGTAGCTCACGAGACCCTCCGGTGTTGCCGCTCCCCCATCCGCATCGAACGTCTGCGGCCAGTGTACCACGCGTCAGGTGGTACAATTCAATGCGGGTACTTTCACATAGGAGTCTCGCAATGAGCATCTTCGAGGAGGTGAAAACCGGCGTCACCGCGCGACAGGCTGCGGCCTATCTCAATCTCAAATTCCACAGCACCGAAAACGGCAAGGAAGGCGTGCAGCTCCGGTACGCATGCCCCTTCTGCGATCACGCCGATCGGCACGCGCTCAGCATCAATGAGGCGCGAGGCAAGTTTCAGTGCTTCCGGTGCAAGAATGGCGGCAGCGACATCATTACGCTTGTCGCAAAGCTGAAGAACCTGACGAACACCGAAGCGGCAAAAGAATTGAAGGACCAGTTCCTTCACCGTTCCACCGAGCCCCGGCCCGAGAAGGCCGAGGCGAAGGGGCGGCCGGGCGCCGTTGATAGTGCGGCGGGCGTCCGGCCGCTTGATTTCCACGATTGGGAGCATCCTGTCATGGATTTGCTGAAGATCTCACCGGCGGTTATTCGGGCGATCGGCGGCGGAATAGACCACACTGACCTGCTCGACGAACGCCTGTGTATCCCGCTGCGCATGGAGAGCGGCAACCTTATCGGCTACCTCGCGATTGCGACCAAGCCGGATCAAAAGCCGCTGATCCTCTTTTGGCCCGAGGACATGAACGTCTACATCGAGCCGGAGAAGCGCAGCCAGGACGAGATGAGAAAGTTGTTGCGCGTCGTGTAGCGGATTCCTATGCTGATCCCGTGACCTTTCTTGCGAACCTCGGCGGGCCTTGCAAACCGCCGGGGTTTTTCTTTTGTCCTCCGTTCGCTCACCATGCTTCATGGTGAACCGGACGATATGATTTGATTGCAATTCGCGCGGCGTGTGCAAATTAGATGTCCTCTTTTGAAAACAGGAGGACGCAATGCGCGACTACTTCTTCGGCTTCTTCTCCGCGTGCTTCATCATCATCGCGGTACTCGCCATCCTCACCTACATCCGAACGCCGGCCGCGGGCACGTATCGCTCAGCGCAGTACACGGTGCCGGTATGAGCGTGCCGGCGCTTCAGCTCACGCCTCGTGTGCAAGAGCTCGACGCGCGCATCCGCGGGCGCCTGATCTATCAGGTGCTCCGCCGGTGGGAAGTGGATCCCGACGGCTCATTCATCTTCGCCGGATGGCTCATCACCTACGTCAGCGACGGCGATGCCGTCATCATCGGCCTACAGGAGTACTTCCGATGACAAGGCCATGGATCGTCTGCGGCTTCACGTGCACGTGCGGCAACGAGTGGATCACAAACTTCTACAGCGTGCCGCCCTGGGGAGATTACCGGCGCAAATGCGATCGGTGCGGCCGGTTGTGCAGGCCCGACAGCAAGCACGACTTTCGCCGATGATAAAATCAGGAGCGGACCATAGGGGAGGGTTCGATGCACAGCAATCGGTGTGATTGCGGATGCGGGCGTAAGTTCGGCCTCATCCGTTACAGGTGGTTCGCGTACCAATTCGTTACTCGGGAATGCAAACGGAATTTCCTTCGTGTGAAAGCGCAACGCCGAAGGATTCACCGGATGTCGGCCGCACTTTCGCAGCTCAACATCCATTCACGCCCGCCGTGACAACAAAAGCAACAACGCGCCACTAAATATCAAAGCCCTCATAGCACAGCATCAGGCCGCCCATCGTGGCGGCCTTTTACTTTGGTACAATTGGGAGCGGACTTCTTTCACATAGGAGAACGCTCATGACATTGATGCTTCACACCGGCGGAGAGCCGGTGAATTACGACGCCCTCCGCGCTGTGCCGACACCGCAGGCGACGGATAGCCACGTACCGATCCCGCACCATGAACTCGTGGAGCTCGTGCGCTACACGCTCGGGTTCTATGGGCATGAGATCGCGGAGGAGGCGCACGCTATCGCGGCTGACGGATCGCGCTATTTCGGTCTCATGACGCTTCGCAGCCCTTACGGGGACTACAGCGATACGCTCGGTCTCCGGAATAGCCACGACAAGTCGTTCCCGATCGGCGTCGCGCACGGGTCGCGCGTATTCGTCTGCGACAATCTCGCGTTCGTCGGCGATACCGTCATCAAGCGCAAGCACACCTCGAAGGCGAAGAAGGAGCTGCCCGGCCTCATCACCGAGATCATACAGCCGCTCCAGGAACAGCGCATCGCGCAGAATCAGAAGCTCCTCGCCTACAAGGAGACCGAGCTGGCCGATGCCGTCGTGGACCACGCGGTGCTCGACCTGTACCGCAAGGATGTCATCGGCATCCAGGCGGTCGCGCACGTCCTGAAGGCCTACGAGGAACCGCCGCATGATTGGGGCGGCCGTACCGCGTGGCGCCTGTTCAACGCCGCGACGTTCGCGCTTGCCGGTAAGGTCGCCGAGCGGCCGGATCTCACCAAGCAGCTCCACACGGTCATTGATGGCACGTGCACGAGGCTGCAATGAAGATCGCGGTCTGCTCCACATGCGGCTCGGACGAGGTTCTCGCCGACGCATACGCCGCCTGGGCGGTCACGTCTCAGTCGTGGGAGCTCGCCCAGACGTTCGATAAGGGCGCGTATTGCGCGCGGTGCGACGGCCAAACGAAGCTTGTCTTCATGGCAATCCCACCGGCTCAGCAGGCGCTGTTCGAGCAATGAAGCCGATCGAGTACGAGTTCACGCTACCCGACGGCTCGAAGCGATACGAGTTCGTCGATCCTGAGAGCGGCTACAGCGTAATGGCGCAGATCAGGATGTTCTCGGAAATGCACGGTGCCATTCGGGCCGCGCCGATCGAGAACCGACCTCCGTGCGATTCTTCCCAGAGCAGCGACTAGGCACGCTGGCCGGCGAGGGACATAGGAACCCGGTTGAGAGCTGATGACTCGCAACGTGCGGAAGTCACAAAGGTCCTCGGAAAGTCCGAGGACCTATCTTTTTACGATCAGGATCCGCGGGCGATTGGCACGGATCATATTCCGACGCAGCCGCCGCACCTTCCACCACCGTATAAGCCGCTGCATATCGCCGCTCCTGCTAAACTGGATGCATGCGTAAAATACCGCCCGAACTACGGGCGCGCCTGGACGCGGATCCGTGGATGCATCGCTGCTGCCTCACCGGCACCGCGGAAAAGATCGAATGGCATCACAACCTTATCTTCGCCGGACGTCAAGTGAATGAGCCGTGGGCGATCTATGGGTGCATGAAAAGATCGAAGGCGACCCGCAGATCAAGGAGCTGTGCGACTGGATCATGCTCAACCGGGCCACGGATGACGAATTGCGGCCTTACTGCAAGGCGATCGATTACATCAGCCGGAAGCGCCTACTGAATCTCAAATACGGGCCATGGCGTGGTACAATCCCAGTAGCTTTGGATTCATAGCGCCGGAAGCGCGCGGAACCTCGCTATGCGCGCGCGATGCTCACACCGCCCGCTTTCGGCGCTATGGCTCGAAAGAAGAAAACAAAACCGGCGAAGAAGCCATTGCGCGAGAAGATCGCGCGCGAGCTCTATCGCACCCACGGACGGGAGATCCCGCACGAGGAGCTTGTCGCCTTCCTGGGCGTGGATCCGCTGCCTCGACCACCTATGTGCATCCAGGTGTCCGTCCGCGTGATACGATAACGCCGGGGCTGATCGGTATGTCGGTCGCTGCCTATCAACGGCGGCAACGGGCAACGGGCGTTCGATTCCCCGATTTTCATGGTCTGGCGACTTGCCCGCACCGACCGAGGTTCGAATCCTCGCAGCTCCACAATTTCATATGAGCGAAATCGGACCAGGATTTTCCAAGCATGACATCGAGCAGCGTATCGCAGACGCTCTAAGACAATTCCCCCGCTGGCGTCTCATTCGCGTGAACTGGAAGAAGTACACCGTCCACATCGTAGACGGTTTCGGAAACAAGAAGGTGATCCACATATCCGATGCGCTCGGCGGCAGAGTGTAGAATGAGCGTATGGCGAAGAAGAAAGCAGCCAAAAAGAAGCGCAAAACCGTCGTGACGGAAACTGATCTCAGTCGTGCATCGGAGGAGATCGTCGCAGAAGAACCGAAACCTCGCCGCGGCCGTCCACCGATCTACGAAAAGGAGGAGGATTTCACGGCGATGTTCTTCGAGTACGTGGATCGCTGCAAGGAGACGAAAGAAATGCCGAACAAGGCGGGAATGCGCTATTTTTTGCGTATCTCTGCCGACACATGGAATGTCTACCGGGAGAAATTTCCCGAAGCCCATAAAGAGGCCGAGGATTTCATCGAACAGGCTTGGGTGCAACGCCTCGCCGGCACGACGCCCACCGGCGCTATCTTCTATCTCAAGAATGCATTCTGGCAGGACTACAAGGACAGCCATCAGGGCGATCTGACGTTGCGGCCGGCATCGCTGACGAAAGACGACATCGGCGCCGCGATAGACAAGCTTCCGGAGAAGGAGCGCGACGCTTTGTATGTCCAAATCGCAAACGCCATCACTGGCGGTTCAACAGGAAGCGCGGCGTAAGCTACTCGCGCGCATATTGAGCAGTCCCGCCGATATTCGGCGTCGTTTTGCTGGAAAGCCGATCACTCTCCTGAAGCTGATCGATCCTGAAATGCGCTTTCCGAAAAAGCTGCGCATCGTGTTCGCGTGCCTCTACCTTCAGCAGCGGCCGGACGGCACACCATGCGGGCGTTTCATCATCAAAGGCCCACGCGGCGGCGGCAAATCGAAAATGCTCGGAGCGCTCGGATTCGTGCGATGGTTCCTCAAGCTCATGCGCATCGTCAATCTGGGCGGCTCGCTCGAACAGGCGAAGGGCGTCTACAACTATTTTCTTGGGCACGTCTACACGGAGGATGCCGAGGCGATCCGCTCGACCTTGCCGGACGAGCCCACGATGCTGCGCACCGAGACGGAGCAGGGGAACTATTACCGTGCCGTCGCTGCATCATCGAAACAGGTGCGCGGCCCGCACCCCGACGATCTCTACATCGACGAGGCATGCGAGGCGAAGGACGAGATCATTCTTTCGGCGCTGCCGATGGTGGACACGGCCGTATTTCCGCTCGTGATCTTCACATCGACATTTCACAAGATCTTCGGCCTATTCCAAGAGATCTGGGACAAGGCCGACGAGCTCGGCTATTGCCGCCTGTCCTGGGACATCTTCGACGTCACGCAGACATTCGATCCGGCCATATGGGATGATCCCGAGCTCAATCGGCAGATCCCGGATCTCGACAAGCTGAAGCAACGCGCGGCCGGCCGCACCGGCGATCCGGAAGGATGGGTGCCGCTCGCGAACATCATCCAGGCGTGGCGCGAAAAGCCGTCGCTCGATTGGTTCGACGTCGAATACATGGGGTCGCGCCCTTCGGCCGCCGGCATGGTGAACGATCCCGAGGACGTGGATGCATGCGTCATCGACGAGCTCGGCGAGGAATACGCATACCGTCCGGGCGCGGTCGTCGGCGGAGGCATCGACTGGGGCTATTCCGGCATGACGGTCGTGGACATCGAGATGGCCCACATGAACAATGTCCTAGTGGAGCTCGAAGCGCGGCATTTCACTCAGGTAGATGCCGACGTCATCTGCGAGGACGTGGCCGAGCTCACGGTCAGATACCGCGTCCAAACATGGCATGTGGATGCCTCGCACCCGTTCGAAAACTCTCTGCTGAAACGCACGATCGCCAAGCGCATCGCTCAGCTACCGGACGAGGAACAGTTCGCTTGCGCAGTCGTCGAAGTTCCGTTCGGCCGGCCGATACAGATCGCCGAAACCGCACGCACCGGCGCCAAGCGCGAGGTGAACCGCAAGCTGGGCACCGAGAAGGAAGCCATGCTCGGCAATTACCGCGCCCGCTTTCAGCGCCGTCTCAACCGCATGCAGCGCACGAACAAAGAGGGTATCTGGCAGCACAAACGCTACCGCTTCCAGGAGGGCACGGACAAGCCGCTCAAAGAGGACGATCACTATCCCGATGCGAAGATGCTCGCGCAGCGTAAATTCCCGCTCGGCCGCGTCGCGAGCGTCTTGCCCGACCCGACCGAAAAGAAGGATGAGCACGAGCAGTCATCCACAGGCAGCGGCGGTCTGATCGACCAAGTGTTTTGACGGCCGGGTGCTATCATTGCGGCATGGCGAAAAAGAAGATCGGCTACACCAAGCCGACCAAGGAGAACGAAACCCCTGACGTCAACCTCGGCCTAGAAATCGGCGATACCGGCACACGAATCTTCAGCGGCATCGTCAACGAGGAATACAATCCGAAACTCGTCGGCATCAAAGCCATCCAGGTCTACGATGAGATGCGCCGCAGCGACGGCACGATCCAGTCCACGCTGCAAATGGTAAAGCAGCCGCTGCTCTCCGCGGAATGGTATGTGAAGCCTGCGTCATCCGAGCAAGCCGACATTGACATCGCGGAATTTGTCGAAGACTGCCTATTCGAGCAGATGGAACTTCCCTATCCCGATTTCATGCGGCAGGCGTTGCTCGCGTTCGATTTCGGCCACATGGTCTTCGAGAAGGTCTTCGAGGTGCGCGACCTCGACGGCGCGCAGCGCATCGTGTGGAAGAAGCTCGCGCCGCGCATGCCGCGCTCGATCCGCCGATGGGCGATGTCTAACGGCGAGCCCGGCGTCACACAGTACAAATCGCTCGGGCAGTCCGTGGATATTCCGTGGAACAAGCTGATCGTATTCATCAACGATCGCGAAGGCGACAATCTCGACGGCGTGTCCGTTCTGCGTGCCGCGTACAAGCATTGGTACATCAAGACGACGCTCGAAAAGGTGGACGCGATAGCGCACGAGCGACAAGGCTTGGGCGTGCCGTATGCGAAGCTCCCGGAAGGCGCGACAAAGAAGGAACAGACGCAGGCTGAGGACATCTTGAAGAATATGCGTGCCAATGAGCACGCGTTCGTCACGATGCCTGACGGCTACGAGATCGGCTTCCTCGACATGAAGTCTGCGACCACGCGCGATCCGTCAAACTCCCTCGCTTACCATTCCCGCGAGATTTCAAAATCGATCCTGGCGCAGTTCATCGAGCTCGGCTCGACGCATGCCGGCGGCACCGGCGGTTCGCGCGCGCTCTCGCAGAACCATTCCGAGATCTTCTTGCAGGGCGAGGAGAACCGAGCCCGGTGGTTCGCCGCTTCGATGAAGGGCGCAATCAAGGAGCTTGTCGATCTCAATTTTCCCGGCGTGAAGAAATACCCGGAGCTCGATTTCGAAGGCATCAGCCAGGAGAACATTCAGGAGCTCGCGCAGACCTACGCGCAGCTCCGCACTGCCGGCGCCATCACCGCCCAGGACGCCGACGAGAACGCGTTCCGCGAGAAGATGGGCCTGCCGGATCTCGACGAAGCAGGCGTGCGCGAGGAACCGGCACAGCCCGACCCGCAGAACCCGAACCAGAAGGGAAAGAAGGGCGCTGCAAACGATAACGATCCGGCCGAAGCGAGCGAACACCGCCACGGCCTAAAAAAAAACTTTTCAGATACGTTTGAGCCGTTCCGCAAGCTGACCCTCGCGGAGATGCGCGTCGATTTTCAGCGCATCCAGGACAAGATGGACGAGCTCGAAAACGGGCTTCGCAATGACATCATTACGCAATTGAGCGCGGCGAACGAGAAGTACATCGCGCAGCTATCCCGCGCCGCCAACGCCGGCGACACGCAGGCAATCAAGGACGCGACGATCAAGGGCGACGACGAGTACCGCCGGATGCTCAAAGCTGCATTCAAGGGAGCATTCGAGTTCGGGAAGAACGGCGCCGCTCGTGAAATCGGCGTCCCAGCCCCTGCCAATCCGGCCGAGGTGCTTTCGCAGATCGACATACTCGCGACCACGATCGTTGACTCGCACCTGACCGACATCGTGCATGCGAGCAAGACGGCCTACCTCAACGTCATCAGCCAGGAGGGCTCAACGTTGCAGGCGCTGGCGGCCGCCGAGCGCGCCGCAGAGGAAACGATCGTGGAGCTCGCGCGGAACACGAGCTCAATCGTCGTTTCCGAGTACATCAACTACGGCCGCGAGATCACGTTCAACCGCGCCCAGGACAAGATCTACGCCTTGCAGCGCTCGGAACTGCTCGATTCGAAGACCTGCAAATTCTGCATTTCGATGGATGGCCGCGTGGTCGAAAAGGACGACGAAATGACCCATGCGCGCGCGTTTCATTCGTACTGTCGTGGAATCTGGGTGGCGATCCTGACCGACGAAGAAAACCCGCCGAAGATCACCGGCGTCCCGCAGTCATTGCGCGATCGGTACGGCGGCACTGTGAACGACCTGACGCAGCCGCCGGAGGTGGTAAAATAGCCTTATGATGATGCCGCTCAACAATGCCCCGATAGATTCTTACGACAGCCGCGGAGAGGATCATCGCGACATCGACGCGCTCAACAGCCTGCATATCTCATACACGCTGCTCACACTCGCATTGCTCGTGGCCGCCGTCATCGCGGTGTTTCTTCCGCCGCAGTGACATGGATCCGATCAACTCCTACGAATGCGATATGTGCGGCAAGTGCTACAACGGCACTGACGAACGCATCATGTGCGATCCGCGAATGACAAGGCGGTGCTACCACGGTGCCGACATAGGCATCAGCCATCGAGTGTACACGTATCACATGGATATTCTCACCGCCGCGTAGTTATCCCCATCGCGTTACACGCGAAACATGCGTTGCACGGGAAACGGTGCCGTATCATTGGGGCATGAACAAGCAGCAGCATCGCGATAGCAAGAAGCGATTCGCATTCGCTACGCGGCTTGACTTCTCCGACGGATCGACGCCGGAGGTGCCGGATGTGATTCAAGTCATTCCGTGCGGCGAGTGGGAACACCCGCTGTACGGATCGATGAAGATCACGCCGGCCGACATCACCGAGATGAAGAAAAATTTCGATGATGGCATCCGTTTGGATCTCCCGATCACCGCAGGCCACGACAACGGCATGAGTGGCGGCGAGCTTCCGGCGGTTGCATGGTACGGCGAAGTGCAGGACCGCGGCGAAGACGGTCTGTGGACCACGGTTAAGTGGAACGATGAGGGAAAGGCTCTGATTCAGAACCGATCCTTCAAGTATTTCAGCACCGAGTTCTATCAGACGTACTCCGACCCGCAGTCGGGTCGCGTGTACAACAACGTCCTTTGCGGCGGCGCTCTGACAAATCGACCGTACTTTAAGGAAATGCAGCCGGTCGGCGCTTTCAGCGAGTCCGGCATTATGAGTAACGATTTTAATGATGATATGTCCAAGAAATTCGATGATGTCGTAGATCCGACCCCGACTCCGACCCCGGAACCGACGCCGGCTCCCGAGCCGACGCCCACACCGGAGCCGACCCCGGAACCGACGCCGACGCCGGAGCCTCCGGTCGCCGCTTCCGAAGTGAAAATCAGCGCATCCGAGCTCGCACAGCTTCAGGCTGACGCGAAGGCGGGCCGTGAGGCTATGCAGCGCATCGAAGCGTCTGAGCGCGCGGCGCTCGTCGAAGCGCTCATGTTCTCGCAGTCAAATGCTGCCGGCCGCTTCGCGGTTGCGCAGAAGGATTCAGTCTCAAAATTCGTCGCCAAGCTCTCGAAGGAGATGCGCAACGAATTTGCCGAACTCATCAAGGCGATCCCGGCCAACACCACGACGATGTTCAAGGAGATTGGCGGGCAGGGCGAAGACGTCGAGGGCACCCTTCAGTCGATCGCCGAGTCCGTCAAGAAGCTCGCGAACGAAAAGATCGCAGCGTCCGAAACGCTCGGCAAGAAGATCACCTACCGCACTGCGGTCGAAATGGTCTTCAACGAAAAGCCCGATCTCAAAGCCGCTTACGAGAAGGAGCTCGCCGGCAAGAATTAATCACGTAATTCATTCTCGATATGACTACCGAACTCACGGGTCACAATCGCTCGGCAGTGGCCGGCGCGGACCTCTCCGCGAGCCAGAACCTGATCGTCAAGGCGCAGTCCGACGGCACTCTTGTGCTCGCAGCCGCCGCGACGGACGCGATTGTCGGCGTCCTCAAAAATTACCCGGTCAGCGGTCACCAGGCTGTCTATCAGTTCACCGGCGTCACGAAAGTGAAGGCTGGCGGCACGATCAATCCGGGCGACTTCGTTACGTCCAACGGCAGCGGCGCCGCGGTCAGTACGACCACGAACGGCGACACCGTTATCGGTCGCTATGTCGGCACGGCAGCGGCCGCGTCCGGCGATCTCATCGAAGTACAGATGGGAATCTTCCGCTACTAAATTAATCGCCTTCATCCCTAATCTATGGCAGATACAAATCGATACCTCGGCGTAGATCCCATCCTGACCGACATTTCTCTCGGCTACCAGAATGCGGACTACATCGCCGACCTGCTTCTGCCGACCGTTCCGGTTGGCGTGCAAAGCGGGAAACACTTTGTCTACGACAAAGGAAAGTTCCGTTCCCTGGACTCGCGCCGTGGCGCCGGTGCTCGCTCGAAGGAAGTCACGCTCAATCTCACGCCTGGCCTGACGTTCTTCTGCGAAGATCACGCCGCAAAGCAGTTCGTTCCGGACGAGGACGTCAAAAACGCACACGCGGGCATGGATCCGTACGTCGATGCGACCGAAAACGTCACCGAAATGATGCTTGTCGAAAAGGAGGTCAACGCGGCGTCGTTGCTCCTCAACACCTCGAACATCACTCAGAACACGACGCTTTCCGGCACGAGCCAGTGGTCGGACGATAACTCCGATCCGATCCGCGACGTCCGCACGGCCAAGAACGTCATTCGCAGCTCGGTCATCCAGGTGCCGAATACGCTCATGCTCTCGCAGTCTGTGCGTGACAAGCTCATCGATCACCCGGCGATCATCGATCGCTTCAAGTACGTGCAGGGCGGCATCATCACGAATGAAATGCTCGCTCGCGCGTTTGATGTCGATCGCGTCATTATCGGCGCCGCGCAGAAGAACACCGCCGTCGAAGGTCAGTCGGACTCGATGTCGGACATCTGGGGCAAGAATGCGCTCCTTTGCTACATCAATCCGCGCAGGGGCCAGAAGATCGTCACGCTGGGCGTCACGTACCAGTGGCAGACCCCGGTCGTTGAACGCCTCCAGGGCGTCGATGAAATCGACCGCCGAGGCCAGTTCATCCGCCGCGGCGAGGATTACCGCGACATGGAGCTCGTCGCTCCGGGTTCGGCATACCTGTTCGCCAACGCCATCGCTTAATAGCCCGCGCACTGGCCCGGCGTCACAGCCGGGCCGGGCGCGCCTCAATCTCATTCTATGGCAGCAAAAAATCGAGGCATCGCGCAGCTCATCCAGGATCTTTTCTTCGTGAACAAGGCCGGACAGACTGCCGTAAAGCAGACGGGCGTCACGGTGCCGAAAATCGCCGTGGCGACCTACGACGTTTCGGGCGGCGCGGACGGCACGGCCGGCTCGCACGGCCTGAAGGTGTACATCCCGGCGAAGGCGATCATCACCGCAGCGTGGGTCGATGTCGTCACGACATTCGCATCCGCCAACAGCACGGCGACGCTTGCCGTCCAGGTGGAAAGCTCCGGCGATCTCATCGCCGCTTCCGCGATCAACGCCGCCGGCAATCCCTGGAACGCAGGCATTCACGGCTGCCTTCCGGGCAACTTCGCGCTCGACGGCAACGCGCTCACGCAGGTCGGCATGGCCGCCGCGGGCGCTGCATCCGACATCAAGACGACCGCCGTCCGCGAAATCACGATCGTAACGGGCGTACAGACGCTGACCGCCGGAAAGGCGAACGTCTTCGTCGAATACGTGCAGAGCGATTAAACGTAATCCGCAATTGCTATGAAATTCACAGTAACGGGTAATCTCAAGCACGATCAGGTCGAATACACGGAGGGCGACGTTGTGGATCTCACCGAGGCAGAGGCAGAGGCGCTTCTTGAAATCGGCGTGATCGAGCGCGACGGCGATGCGCCGGCCGCGAAGAAGGCCAAGAAGTCGGCCAAGAAAGGGGACGAGGACGCTCCGGCCGAACCCTCCGCAGGTCTGCCTGACGAAGATTCGGAGGACAAGGCGACCGACGTGACCCCTGAAGTCGCTGATCCGTCGAAGGACCTCTAAGCCTATGTCGAAAGCTCTTGCTACAAAGAACATCGCAGCCGTGCTGCTTGGGATCGGCATGATCCTGAGCGTCTTCGGCTTTGCGACGCCGGCGCACGCGAACCCTTCGCTGTTCGCCATCGCGACGTCAACAGCCGCAGCCACCACGACGGTCACCTCTATGGGTGCGGGCTTGGCGACCACGACGCTGTACTTTGACAGCTACGCGCAGACGTTCTTCGGCGGCAACAAGCAGCGCCCTGATTTCGGCCTTCTGCTCGTTCAGAAGACCGGATCGAGCACGTCGGCCGTCCTGAATATCGCGTTCGAATATGCCGACGACATCAGCGGTACGAACTGCACCGTCACGCCGGCAGCGTGCGATTGGTATCAGAATTACACGGGCGTCAACTACGGCGCGACCACGACCGCATATGTCGGTCCGGCCGCATCGATCGCGTGGCGCGCAGCCACGACGACGATCGGCGGCGCCACGTCGTCCAGTCCGCGCGAAACCGGCGCGTTCCTGGTGCAGACCTATACGCGTTACGTGCGCGCCGTCTTCACCGCTACGGGCGCCACGAGCACCGTGTGGGCTCGGTTCATCCCGATTCAGCAGTACAAGTAGCTGCTAGAATACGGGTATCACGCTATGGCGCTTGATCCCGTCACCAATTTCGGAAAAGTCACGGTTTCCACCGGATACAGCGCGGCCGATACGTCGGTCGCGCTGTTTTCCGGTCACGGTGCGCGCCTGCCGAGCACCGGCGGGGGCCAGGGTTACAATCTCGTTTGGTGGAACAGCACCGACTATCCCGATCCGTCCGACGATCCGAACGTGGAAATCGTGCGCGTGACCGCGCTCGCCGCCGACGTGCTCACGATCACCCGCGCACAGGAGGGCACTTCCGCGAGCACGAAGAACACCGCCGGCAAGACGTATCTGATGGCGCTCGCGATGACCAAGAAGATGATCGACGACATCAGCGCGGCGATTGCTGCGGTGGACTATCCGACGGAAGTACCGGCAACTACCCCGGACGACACGACGTTGCTCTACCCGTTTTCCAAGCAACCGAAAGCCGTCGTCATCAACGGCTCAACATTTATTCGAACTTCGAAAATCGGCGGCACGCTCGCCTGGACGTGGGACGGGGCGAATGCCGTGCTTCAATTCCCTGTCGGCTCCGGCGGGGACATCTTTGGTATTATGTAAATGCGATATGAAACGACTCTCAATCATCGTCGGCGCAATCTTCACTTCTGCTTTCCTCACCTTTTGCATCGGCATAGCCAACGCGCAGGTCATGGTGCCCGGCGGCGGTACGGGCCTGACCTCGATTGCGCAAGGCGCGTTTCCGGTCGGCGGCACATCGACGCTCCGGCTCACTTCGACGACATCCCCGACGTTTGGGTACGTCACGGCAACGAACACGAGCGCGACGAGCACGTTGCCGCGCACTTCGATCGGCACCGCGCTGTATCTCCTCGGCGACTACATCACGAACGTCTCGACGTGGTTCGCCACGCGCGCTGCGGCGTGGTTCGCAACTCAGACGACCGACAACCTCGCGGAAGGATCCACGAATCTCTATTACACTGCCGCGCGCGTCACGTCGCTGCTGAATGCGACGACCACCACGGGATTTTCTACGACGTCGGCCGCCTACTGGAAAGGCGTCAATAATTTCTTTTCCACGACATCCGCTGACTATCTGCAAACGCAGCGTAACTACTTCAGCACGACGTCAGCATCCTTCTTTGCCTCCGCTGGTCTCGCTCATTCAACCACGTCGGTCACGTACCAGCTCGGCACGATCGATAAGGGATACTTCTTCAGCACCACGTCAGCGGCGGCATATCTCGCTGCCGTACCGCCGGCATCGTTTTCGACCACGAGCGCGTCGTATTTCTCGTCGGTTGGATTGGCCTTTTCGACGACTTCCAACGCGTACTTCTTGAGCCAAAACCAGGGTGCCGCGTACTCAACAACGAGCGCGGATTATTGGTCCACTCAGCGAATTTTCTTCAGTACGACGTCGGCATCGTTCTTCGCATCGGTCGGCCTCGCGCACTCGACCACATCGGTCGCTTATCAGCTCACCCAGAACCTGATCCTGGGCGCCGCTACGTCTACGAGCTTAGCCGCGACCAACATCACCGCAACCGGCACCGCTTCGAGCACAAACCTGACCGTTTCGGCCGTTCGGTCGGCTTTGGGCCTGTTCAGCGGTACGGGAGCCCTTTCGGCCTATGGCGGCTCATCCGGCGTCTGCACGAACCAGTTTCCTACCTCGCTCAGCGCCGCGGGCGCGCTGGGCGGCTGTACATCGGTCGCAGACGCCTTCTTCTCGGGGCAGCTCGGCACCGCCCACGGCGGTACAGGCGCTGACCTCTCGGGTTCTACGGGCGTCGTGGTCGTAAATTCGGGCGCTGTAAGCGCCTCATCGACCTTGGCCGTGAATAGGGGCGGGACGGGCTCTACGACGCTCACGGGGCTCCTGAAGGGCAACGGGACAGGCCAGATCCAAACCGCCGTACCCGGTACGGACTATCTGACCGGCAACCAGACGATCACCCTGTCGGGCGACGTGTCAGGAAGCGGCAGCACGGCCATCACCACCGCGATCGGCGCCAACAAGGTCACCGTGGGCATGCTCGCCACAGCCGCGGCGAACACCGTGCTTGGGAACCCGACGGGGGCGACCGGAAACATCCAGGCATTCGCTACCTCGACGCTTTTCAATAACGCCGCTTCCGGCGTGTCGGGTCTGCTGACCGGCACGGACTGGACGTCCTTCAATAGCCGCCTCTCCACGACCACGGTCCTACAGATCGGCAACGGCCAATTCTTCAGCACCACCTCTGCATCATTCTTCAGCTCCGCGGGCCTCGCCTTCAGCACCACATCCAATTCGTATTTCGCGTCCGTCGGTCTTTCCTTCTCGACGACTTCAGCAGACTACTGGCTCACGACGAAAGGAGTCGGCGGCTTCTCCACCACATCGGCGAACTATTGGGCGTCGGTGGGGCTCGGTCATTCAACGACCTCCGTCGCATACCAGCTCTCGCAGAACACGACGCTCGGGAATTCGACGAGCACGAACTTCTTTGCCACGTTGGCGAGCTCCACCGCTCAGTACAGCACCAACGCCACCACGTCCGGGCTCTACATCACCGGCCAACTTTCGAAACTGCTCACCACCGATGCAGGCGGCCAGGTCGGCGGTGCGACAGTAAACACGCCGCTCTCGTTCAGCGCCGGCACGCTTTCAATCCAGCAAGGCACATCGGCGCAAAACGGCTACATCAGTTCTACCGACTGGAACTCCTTCAACAGCCGTCTCTCCACCTCGACCTTCGCCATCCTCGTCGGCCAGGGCCAGACGTTCAGCACGACCTCAGACTCATACTTCGCGTCAGTCGGCCTGGCGTTTTCGACCACATCATCAAACTACTGGCTGACTCAGAACACAGGACAGGCGTTCAGCACCACGAGCGCCACGTACTTACTAAATTCGACGACCACAACCGGCTTTTCCACTACATCGGCCTCGTACTTCAGCAGCCTCGGACTCGCGTTCAGCACCACCTCGGCCAACTTCTGGTCGTCGGTCGGATTGGGCCACTCTACGACGTCGGTCGCGTATCAACTGTCCCAAAACACCACTCTCGGAAACTCGACATCGACAACCTTCTTCTCGACAACGGCATCCTCGACGAACCTCAGCGCGCTCAACGGGACGACGACGAAATTCGCGGCAGTGTTTGCAGTCTTCACGAATGCGACCACGACCAACCTATCCGCTACGCTGGCCTCATCGACAAACCTGTTTTCAATCCAGGCATCGACCACGTACCTCTCGGTAGCCTCGACGGCCTCAACCACGAATCTCACTGTCTCCGGTATCGGTACGTGCACCGGATCAAATGCGTGGCAAAGCAACAGTGCAGGCACGGTGACGTGCGGAGCGGTTTCAGGAGCCGGGAGCCCGTGGGCATTCACATACTCGACCTCGTTCACAACGGCCGGAGCCCAGGCCACCTCGTCGATCATGGGCTTGACGGGCGGCTTCTACGCGACCGCTTCGTCCACCATCGGCGGCGGTGGTGTAACATCCGGCCTCACGATCCTCGGAAACGGCACGACGACCGGCAGCTTCCTTATCAGCGGCAGCGCCACATCGACGAACCTCTTCGCTACTAACGCGTCTACGACGAATGCGACCTCGACGCGCTTCTTTGCTCCCTACGCATCTACAACCGATCTCTTCAATGTTCGGGCGACGTCCACGACACTATTCGCCTCGCTCGCATCCTCGACGAACCTCGTGGCAAATTTTGCCTCATCGACGATCTTCGCAGCAATCGACACCTTCAAACTTCCGACATTTGCGGCCCTGACGACGGCGGTAGCGGGCGCGATTGGTATCGACACGACGACCGGACAGCTCCGATGGTTTGACGGTACGTCGAACCACATCGCGATCATGGAAGACGATAAGGGGTTTCAGATCTCCACTTCGACCGCCGCATACAAAGGCGCCTTCGGCACGTCCGGCACTACATCGAACATTTTGCTCGCCAACTTCAAGCGCGCCCGCACGCTCACCGATCTCTACTGTCAGGGCAACGGAGCAACTTCGACCATCCGATTCGGTAACGGCTCAGCTACGACGACGCTGATCTGCGGCAAAGACATCGCCGGTAGTGCCTCGGGATTGAGCACATCGTTCGCGGCGCGCGGCGCGGTGTGGCTCGACATCGGTACTCTGATCGGCACCAACGGCGACAGCTTCACGATCACGCCGACCTGGACGCTCACCAGCGACTAGTATGAAGCGACTATTACTACCGATCATTCTCGGACTGATGTTTCTGCCGGTCACGTGCCATGCGGCATGGACGGCGAGCGACAATTTCGAAAGCTATTCAAATGGTGCTTCCCTTTCGGGCGCATCCGGCGGCTCTGGCTGGAACGGGAACTGGACGACGACACTTGGCACATGGAGCGTTCAAAACGCGACCGCTGCAAACAGCACGACCTTAAGTGGTAACACGACGAGCGGATCCGCCACTCTCAACCGCACGATCACGTCGATCTCCATCGGCAGCTATTGCTTTTACATGCGCAATGGTTCCACGACCGGGAATTGGTATCACGTCCTCAACAACAGCACGGGACAGGCGACAGGCTACGCCGTTCTCATGGGTTTCGAGAGCGGCAACATCGTCGCGTATAACGGCGGCACCGGCACCACACTCCTGACCGGCTACAACATCAACCAGTGGTACAAGATCTGCATCGATTTCGGCAGCGTCGCCAACACGTACAAGGTCTCGATCGACGGTGGAGCTTACAGCTCGAACCTCAACTTCGGCACCACGGGCGCGGTCACGAACTTCCAATTCTATTTCGGAGGCGGCACAGGTCCGAACTTTTCCTTCGACGAAATCGCGCCGGCTTCAGGGGGATCTACGTACTCTCCATACGTCCTGGAGATCCTTTCGCTGTAGATGGTACAATTCGACCATATGAAACCTGTAACGATCTCCTACATTCTGCTGACGATCGCATTCGTGGCGCTTCTCGCGACGGTCGCGCTCCTCCCGGAAACGCCCTACGACCGGCAGCTTGACGCAGCGACGCACGCCCCGAGCATCCTCGGTGTCTAATATGATGTACGGCTGCGCAGCGTATGCCAGCGTAGAATACGGCGGCCGAATCGGCTCCGTCAGGCACACGAGCTATAAGCCGGGTACGCCGTCCGTCGTACTGCGGTCAATCACGGAGACGATCGTCGCGACGACCAAGCCGGGCGTGCCGGTGCTGCGCACTGCCGCCGCGCGCGTGACGCTCACGACGAGCATCCAGCGCGACGCCGTTATCCTACCCTCGGACAAGGGCGACGAACCCACCTTGCTATAATGGGCGCATGAAGACCCTCACGGCGCCGACCGAAGATTTCATCAAGGGGGAAATGGGCGTTCTCGCCGCCGACGCCGCGGCCGGCACGAACATCACGATCACGCTTCAGGACAACAACGGCTTTTCGGCGAACGATTTCGTCGCGATCGGCAATGAGGGAACGGAGCTCGCCGAGGTCGCGCAGATCGGGTCCATCGTCGGCAACACGCAGATCGTCGTCGGCACCTTGAAACTCGCGCACCGCGCCGGCGAGCCGATACGCGTCTACAAATACGACAAGCGCAAATTCTACGGGGCGACGTCCGCTACCGGCGCATTCACCGAATTGACGTCCTACGGATCTCCGAAGCTGATCCAGGCCGACGATCCGATGGGCACAACGCTCGAATACACCGATTCGACGTACACGTATTTCAAGGCGACCTATTTCAATTCGTTCACGAACACGGAGACCGACATCGCCGATGCCGTCGCGGTTCAGGGCGACGAGTCCGGCCGCTATGCAGGCTTGTATTTCATCCGAAGGCACGCCGGCGTCGCGCAGAACCCGCGATACTCGGATCTGCTCGTCGAAGCAAAGCGCACGCAGGCAGAGAATGAAATCGATAGCGCACTCGCTGTGCGTTATGTGCTACCACTTTCATACGTTCCGAAGTTGATCGAGCGTGTATGCATCTTGCTGGCGGCCGGCTACATCGATTACGAGGAATTTGGGCAGGAAGGCATGGGCGTACGATGGCTCGGCGAGGCGCGAGCTATTCTGAAGGGTATCGAGGACGGAAAGCGCCGATTGCTCGACGCAAACAAGCAGGAACTGCCGCTCAATGTAGAAAATACTGAGCTCGCAGGCGTTCCGAACGCAAGCACCGATTCGTCCGAAGATGCCCGCACCAACATGGACGACATCTTTTGACCGTATGGCAGGCGGCCTTTATCTTCGAATGGAGCTGCAAGGTGAGGTGCAGCTTTCTCGCGTTCTACAGGGCGTCAGTGCGACCGTAAAGAACTGGCGGCCGGCGTTTGAAAAGAGCGGCGAGCAAATGGTCGATTTCTTCAGCGAGGACGTCTTTGATACCGAGGGAGCAGCCGTCGATGATCCGTGGGCCGCGCTCAATCCCGACTACGAAAAGCGCAAGCAAAAGAAGTATCCTGACGCCGGCATTCTTCAGGCGACCGGGCTCATGCGCGACAGTTTCGTATCGCAGCCGTCCGCAATGAGCCTCATCGTGCGCAACACGGCGCCGTACTTCAAATTCCACCAAAGCAATCAGCCGCGCACGAGACTTCCGCGGCGCGTGATGATGAAACTCACTGAGAACATCCGCGAAAAGCTCATCAAGAACATGCAGGCCTATTTCATCGAGCAGGTTGGCTCGCTCTAATCTATGGATCCGCTCATACAAAAATACATCGAGCTCATCAAAGCGAACACGTCGGCATTCAAGACGTTCTACGTCGGCGATCCGATCGCCATTCCCGCTTCGAACATGCCGGCGCTCATCATCACGCGCCAATCGACGGCCGCACAGCCGGCTACGAACGCTGAGGACCTGCACAAGCTAACGCTTCAATTCTGCGTCGTCGCCGACGTGCGAAGCACGATCACGGACGACAAAACGCTCGTGCCCGGCTATCAGCTTCTCTACGACCTCATGGAAGGCCGAGACCCGAGTACGCTTCAGCTCAAAAGCGGATCGCTGCTCAACATACTCCGGCACAACATCGACATCGACCAGGCCCACCAGATTTGGACGGACATCGATACGCCGACCCGCATCCAGTACGCCACGTATCAGAATAAGCGCGGCAGCCCGTCCTGGTCGATCGAGGGCACGTTATCCGCAGTCGCGTCTATTGTGCAGTTGCGGTGATGTATAATTCGAGTATGGCAGCAGCCGACAAGAAGGCGAAAACGTCAACTCCCGAGGAAGCGGTCATTGTCGCGCCGACACAGCTCTATTCATTCCCAGGCCACTCCATTGCGTTTGAAGCGTCCTCCCGCGAGGAAGCTGAAGCAATGCTCGCGGCTCATTTACAAGGAGATAACCCCACTACTTAGCTATGGCGAAATTTACCGGCCGTCAGTTTGTAATCGGCATCGGAAAAGAGAGCGTGCGCGGCACCGCGGTTTCCGCGGCATATTGGCTCCCCGATGCATCGCTCACCATCGACGACAAGATCAAGGCCGCGAAGGACGAAACGAATGTCTACGCGATTGAAGACGGAGTGGGACAGGAAGTAGCCGCGCGCTACAGCGAGGCGTCGATCGAGGGTCGCATCACCGACCAGTCGTTCGGTGCCATCCTCATGGCGGCATTTGGCACCGATACCAAAACGACTGTGGGCGGCGAGGCGTCGGTGTACGACCACAAATTCACGGTGCTTCAGAGCGCGCAGCATCCGTCCTATTCGATCTCGGCATACAGCCCGAACGAAGCCGGCGGCGTCGTGTACCCGCTCGGTATGCTCGACAGCCTCGATTTCACTTTCGATCTCGAAAAGTATGCGATGTACAAGGCGGTGTTCAAGGCGAACAAAAATCAGTCGCAGTCGAACACGGTTTCCTTCACGAGCGAGAATGCATTCCGTCCGCAGGACATCACACTGAAGTATGCAGCGAACCTTGCCGGTCTCGGCGCCGGTACGGCGGTTCAGTGCAAAAAGATCCAGGTCAGCATCAAGAAGAACACCGAGGACGATCAGGTACTGGGTTCGATCGATCCCGTGGATCGTTTGAATAAGCAGTTCGGCATCACGGGCAGCTTCGAGCTGTTCTATACCGATCGCACCATGATCGACACGATCATGCTCGGCGATCTCGCCAAGGCGATCCAGATTACCGTCACGAACGCGGGCGTCACGCTCGGTACGTCGTCCAATCCGACACTCACGATCCGTCTCGCCAAGGTGAAGCTGAGCGAGGTAGCTCGCGCGCAGGCCAACAACGGCATCGTAAAGCAGACGGTGAAGTTCCAGGCCTTCTATTCCCTCTCTGATACGGAAATGGCGGACATCACGCTCCGCAACACCGTCTCGGCCGCCTACTAAAATCGACCTATGTCAGATACAACTCGCGAAACGATCACGATCACCACGACGAACGGCCACACCGTGGTCGTCAACGCATATCTCACAGGCCGCGAAAGCAGCGACCTCCGCGCGACGCTCTTTGCCGGCATCACCGTGAAGCCGGGCGATACGCCCTCCGTCCCGCTTGCAAATACCGTCACACACGAGCGCGCCACGCTCGAAAAGCTGATCGTCTCATTCGACGGCAACACTGACAATCCGATCGCCAAGTTCGAAAACATGCCGAGCGACGAGTACGACGAGGCCGTCGCACAGATCAAGGAAAAGACTCGCGCTTTTTTAGTCCCCAAGAAGTGAAATATGCGTGGGACGTGTTCTTCGAGGTGCAAGACACGTCCGACTTCACGCCGAACATGCATCGCGCCATCGTCTGCCGCGCGATGGGGTGGACCTACGACGAATACGACCGGCAGCCGGCCGACTTTTTACTTACGGTAGCTACGATGCTGCAATCCGAGGCCGAGCACGAGCAGAAGAAGCGCGGCACCGTATAATGACCCTATGGACGAGCAGAATCTACAGATCAACATCACAGCCGTAGACCAGGCCTCCGGCGCGCTCGACAATGTTGCCGAATCTGCTGAGTCGATGTCGATGGCCGTCGGCAAGGCCGCCGATGGGATGGCCGAGAATTTGGATACTGTTTTCGCTGACGTAGAAGCTGCGGCCGCCAAAACCGCGGAAGCGGCCGCAAATTCGTGGATCGCGGCCGTCGATGACATAACGACGTCCGCCGGCGAGGCGGCAAGCTCGATCGAGGCCGATTACGACGCCATTGCGGGCGCAAGCGGCGCCGCGGCCGGGGCATCCACGATGTCCTGGGATGAAAGCCTCGCGAACCTCGATTTGATGATGAACGGCACGGAGGAGCAGGCTGCGGCGGCGTTTGCCGCGATGGGCGGCAAAGCCGAGGAGAGCGCCGCCAAGGCCACCAACGCCATGGCGGGCATGCACGGGTACTTCCGCATGCTCATAGCCGGCTATATGGCCGAAACGGCCGGGAAATCGCTCATGTCATGGGTAGACGACGCGGTAAAGGCCGCAGCAGGCGATCCGACGAAGCTGGCCGATCTCACAAATCAACTGCGGGAACAGCAAGCGGAGCTTCTTAAGCTCGAACAGCCGATCAGCGGGAAGGGTAAGACGACCGGCGAGCTGTGGGCAGACGAGGCAGAGCAGGCCGCCAAGATCGACGCCGTGAAGCAGAAGATCTCTGAGCTCAAGGATCAGATCGAGCCGCTGGCATTCGCGCACGAGCACGCCGGCAAAGCGGCCGACCAGTATGACGCGGCCACGAAGCGGCTCACAGAGGATTGGCAGCACTTCCTGGTAACTGCCGGCATTCCCCTCCTTGAACACGCCACGGCGTTCGCGCAGGCCGTGGATCACGTCGTGACCGTACTCACCGCCTGGACTGCCGAACATCCGAAGCTGACCGAGGCAATCGCGTTGACCGCCACAATTCTCGGCAGCCTTCTCCTTGTACTCGGGGCCGTATTCATCGCCATCGCGCCGCTCATCATCATCGTCGGAATGTTCGGCGCGGGCTTCACGCTCGCATCGGCCGGCATCGCAGTCGCAATTGCCGCGATCATCGCGGGCGTTGCTGCGTTGGTCGCGACTATCATCGTGAATTGGGACAGCATCACCGCAAGAACACGCGAGGTATGGAGCGCTATCGCCGCGTTCATTAAGGACGATTGGCAGGCGATCGTTCAGTTTTTGCTGCCGGGCGTCGGCGCGCTCGTCATAGCGCTTGCCGCACATTGGGACACCATCAAGCACGACATCGGCGGCGCATGGCAGTGGATCCTCGATTTCACGACCCAGCTATGGGGCAAGATCACGAGCGCGGTCACGGGGGCAATTTCCGGCATCGAGAGCGCAATAGACGGCTTCGTCGGGTCGATGCAAAAGGCGCTTTCGGCCGTCTCATCGCTCCCCGGCGCCGTCGCAGGCAGCGCCGCAGGGCTGATACCGAATGTCCCGAAATTTGCCGAAGGCGGCATCGTATCGTCGCCCACGCTCGCACTCGTTGGCGAGGCCGGGCCGGAAGCGATCATTCCGCTCTCATCATTCGGTGGAGCAGGGCTCGCGGGAGCGGGCGGAGGCGCGGGAGGGGGGAACATCGTCATCAACCTTTCCGGCAACTTCTACGGCAGCGACAGCTCTATGATGCGCCGCTTGGCGCAAGATCTCGCCGGCATGATTAATTCGCAGATCAAGCTCCGCGCCTTCTAAGGCTCTATGACCGCGCCCGTGTACATCACATGGAAGGGCACGACCGACATCAGCGGATACGTCGTGTGGGACAGCCTGGAAATGGTGTCCGTACTCACCAAGGAGCGCGGATCGCTGAAGTTCCGCATGCATCTGAAGCCGGCGAGCGCATCGTCCATTCCCGCAATCGGAGACGACATCACGCTCACCGATCCGAGCGGCACCATATTTGGCGGCGTCGTGACGAGCGTGCAGAAGATCGTAAAGGGCGGCGGGCTGATCGAGGTGAGTATCGGCGTCCTCGATTACGGGTTCAAGCTCGACAGCAAGCTCGTGAAGGCGTCCTACACGAACATGGATCCGGCGGACATCGTGGCCGACATCGTGTCCCGCTTCGCAGCGGCCGGCTTCGACTACACCACGAACGTCCAGCGCGCAGGCTTCACGATTCCGACGATCTCGTTCAACTACGAACAGGTCACGCGCTGCCTCGAAGCCCTGGCGCGTCATATCGGCTGGGACTGGTATGTCGGCCCGGACAAGAAGGTTCACTTCTTCTTTGCGACCACCGTTACCGGCAGCAGCGAATACAATCCGGCGCCGTTCCCTATCGACGACACGAGCGCGGATCTCGATTGGCCAACCCTCGACTCAACGCTCGACATCACGAACCTGAAGAACAGCATTTACGTGATCGGCGGCTCGTATCCCAAGGCCTACGACGCCACGACGACGCCGGACAAGTACACCACGGTCGCCGGCCAGACGGTGTACCACCTCGCCTATAAATATACGGGTGCATTCTTCGTCACGCTCGATGGTGTGGTGCAGAGCGTCGGTATCGACCAACAGGACGACCCTGGAACGCATCAGACGCTGTATAACAGCACAGGGCCGTTCATCCGCTTTACGTCCGACCCCGGCAGCGGCCACACCCTCAAAGTCTACGGAAACGCCCAAATCCCGATCGTGGCGCACGTTCAGGACAGCGCGAGCGTAGCCGCATACGGGGAGTACCAGGACAGCATCATCGACGCTCAGATCAAGAGCGTCGCCGAAGCGCAGGAGCGCGCGCAGGCGGAGCTCGTCCAGTTCGGCCACCCGGTTTACGACGTGAAATTCTACACCGTGCAGACCGGCGCGCGCGTCGGCCAGGTCATCATGTACAACAGCACGAAATTCGGAGTCAGCAACTACCCCCTCATCATCAAGCGCATTGAGGCGCGGGCGCAGACGCCGACCGCGCTGCGCTATCACATCGAGGCGATCGGATCGGACAAGGTGACGTTTACAGACATCATGCTGACCCTGCTTCAGCAGCAGAACGCGCAGACGAGCATTGATGCCAGCACCGTTCTTCAGATCTTGCTCGACGTGGAGGAAGACACCCTCGTTGACGACAGTGTTACAATTTCCTCATCGAGCCCGCCCTACGTCTACGGAACAGCGCGCGCGGGCTTCTCAAAATACTCATGATCCCCAAACTTCACGACGGGCTCAAGATCAAAGGCGTTGTCACGATTCGCGCCTACAAAGCTGGCACGAAAGAGCTGATAAGCGAGAGCGTCCACGAAAATCTCGTAATGCAGGGCAACAACACCGGCCTCGATCTCATCATTCAGCGCCTGATCGGGGTGAACACGTATTCGCTCAACATCACGCAGGGCGCCATTGGCACCGGCTCGACCGCCGTGGCGCTGAGCGACACCGCGCTCACGGCCGAGGTGACCCGAGCTGCACCCACGTTGCAACAGGACTACGGGACGCAACAGGCCATCTTGCAATTCTTCTTCCCAGACTCGACCCTGCCGAACAATACCTACAACGAGTTCGGCACCTTCGTAGACGGCACCCAGCTTTTCAATCACGTCGTATTCGGCACACCCTACGTGAAGGTTGCGGGCCAGGACACGACCGTCCAAGTGACATTCACGCTCACGCAGTGATGCTATAATTTTCGTATGAGGTCCGGCCCGATTGCTAATTCGGAAACGATCTATTCCGGCAACATCAACGGCATCAGATCGGACGCGCGCGGCGGCGCGTCTTGCCTTGTGCATCAAATGCTCGGCACGATCGCTATGGGCACGAACCCGAGCAACAATCAGACGCTGACCCTCACGATCAACGGCACCGCGATCGTGATTACGTTCGTGACGAGCCTCGGCGTCGCGGCCAATAACGTCCTCATCGGCGCGACAGCCGCAGCAACGGCCGCGAACCTCTACAATTTCCTGACAAATCCCGGCACCACGACGAGCACTCAGGTCGCCGCGAGCTCGGCAAATCAGACGCTGCTCAGCTACCTCAGCTTCCTGACGGTATCTACGAGCACGATCGTCGGTCACGGCAACAAGACGATCTACGCGCCGTTCACATCACTCTCGGTAGCAACCACGGTCACGTCTGCGACCTGGACAGCCAACACGATGGCGCTCTGCGTCCATCCGGGCACGGTATGGATCAACGGTACGGAAGTGAAATACGCCGGCGGCAGCACGCCGACCGTGACCGCACCGAGCACGAACCCTCGTATCGACGTCCTCACGATCGACAGCAGCGGCACGCTCGCCTGGACGACCGGCGTTGAAAACGCGTCTCCGGCGGTCCCGGCGTATCCGGCGAACAAGGTGCCGCTGTGCGAGATTTACAACGTCGTTGGCGAAACGAAGATCCTTGACAATGACAACCAGTCCACGAGCCAGGCGTACATCCAGTACGATGTTCGGCCTATGATCGCCTATCCATTCAATCCAGGATCCGTGGCCGCGAATATTCTGCCGGATGCCGACGGCACCCGCGATCTCGGCAGCCTTTCGTTTCAGTTCAATAACATCTACGCGAAGACCAACATCTACGTCGCGGGTCGCGCAGCCGCCATTTCGAAATTCGGCGGCACCGGAACCGACGGCGCACTCTCGATCTCGTCAGGGACAACGACGCTTAGCGCGGGAAGCGCGAGCTATCTTGAGAAAAACTACACGTCCGTCAGCATCACGGGAACGGCGAACCTCGCCTTCAGCAGCGTCGGCCGCGGTTTCACGTTCGCCCTGCGCTCGCAGGGTAACGTAACCATCACGACATCGAGCACGCACGCGATCGACATGCGTGGGCTCGGCGGCGGCCCGGACGCCATTCGCGTCGTCGATAACACGGTTGCCTCCGTCTCAGGCATGGGCGGTGCGGGCGGGGGATCGATCGCCGGAGTGGGAGTCGGAAGCAATATCGCCATTGCCGGCGCGTCGAATATCCATTCCGTGCTCGCCGGCCCAGGCCTTCCCGCGTTGTCTCCCTTCAACCGATTCGCACCGGCCGGCGGGAACGGCTGCGCCGGTACAACTGGCGGCGCAAACGGCTTCTCGATCGGCAATCCTGGAAGCGGCGGCGCGGGCGGCGGTGGCCTCTATATCGAGTGCGGTGCGGCGTACAACTTCACAACGGGCGCGATTGACCTTTCCGGCAATGCGGGATCCGCGAATACGAACAACGTATCCGGCGGCTTGCAGGGCGGTTGCGGCGGCGGCGGAGCCGGCGGCAATTGCCTGGTCCTCTACGCTACCCTGACCGCCGACAGCGGCACATACAACGTTAGCGGAGGTGCAGGCGGCACCGGAACGGGGGCCAGCGGTTCCGCTGGCGCAAACGGCGCTACCCTCCGGGCGGTAAATACATTCCACGCGTAATATGGCACTCCGAAAAGACCACAGGATCGAGGCGCGCAAGTTCGACACTCCAAGCGGCAAGATTACGCGCGACGTCCATGTTCACGAAGTCGTCCATGATCTCAAATGCAAATGCGGGAAGGTGTGCGGCGAGATCCGTTTCCCCTCCGAGCACGGTCGCAAGAGCGACAAGGCCCTCGAAACCGAACTGTTGGCAACTCATTCCGTCGTTTGCGACGACTGCGCTAAAATCGGGTCATAGCGATATGACCGAGCAACCTTACTCGAACCGCGAAATAGACGCTCGATTCGACACGCTTGAACACCGGCTTTTCGACGAAGAAGAAGGGTATCTGCCGAGAATTGAGCGCCAGGGCATTTTCACGAACGGGAAGGTTAAAAAAATCATCATTGCCCTAGTACTCGTTTTCGGGATTTTAATCGGGCAGAACATGAATACTCACGACATCATTGCGAACCTACTCGGCAACCTGGTCCCGTAGCCCGTGCTACAATTTCCCAATGGAACCGTCGCTTTACTACGTAGTGAAGCCAGCCATCATCGTCCAGGATTTCGGCGCGAATCACAGCTACTATGCCGCGCGCTTCAAGGATCGCTTCGGCAATCCCGAGCAAGGTCACATGGGGCTCGACTTCCGCGCGCCGCACGCCACGCGCGGATACGCGCCATGCAGCGGAATGGCCCATTACGAAAAGGACGCACACGGCGGCGAGGGTATCGTAATCAATACAGGGCCATCGACATATAAAGGGCAACCTTGCACATACAATGTGATCTTGTGGCACTTGATCGGCGATACCGATCCGGTATTTCCCTCACCGTTCCCGCTCGATGGCAAATCGTACCCAGTCAAGGCCGGTGATTTCATCTGCTGGACCGACAACACCGGCGCTCCATTCGAAAGTTCGGGAGATCATCTGCACGTTGGTCTGATCCCTTTCGACATGACCGGCTACCCGATCGAAGCCCACAACGGTTTTAACGGCTGTATCGACCCCAGGCCTTATTTCAACGGGCGCTACGCCGTTGACCTTCAAATCATCCCCTTACAGCAACGCGTACTCGCGCTCCTGCGCACGTTGTACTCACGTCTTACGGGCTCATCGCAATGACATGCCGATCATCACCGACAAGATAATCAACGCCGTCATCATGCAAGAAAGCCGCGGCGACGACATGGCTATCGGCGATCTTCACCTGCCCAATAAAGCATATGGGCCGATGCAGATCCGTCAGCCCGTTTGCGACGATGTGAACCGAGTTTTTGGGACGAATCTTACCGCGCAGATAATGCGAGGAAATCGTCAGCTCTCGATCGACACGTTCGAGAAGTATCTCAAGATCTACGCCACGGATAAACGGCTCGGTCGCGCTCCCACAACAGAGGACATTTGCCGAATTTGGAACGGCGGACCGTTCGGCTACG
The DNA here is from genome assembly GCF_900176205.1 of Bradyrhizobium sp. ORS 285. Classification (NCBI taxonomy): domain Bacteria; kingdom Pseudomonadati; phylum Pseudomonadota; class Alphaproteobacteria; order Hyphomicrobiales; family Nitrobacteraceae; genus Bradyrhizobium; species Bradyrhizobium sp. ORS 285. The sequence goes on along the minus strand of NZ_LT859959.1, from coordinate 6,872,662 downwards.
AAAAGCCCTCGACGCTCGTATACTGGCAGCAGATCCAACGGTATTTGTAGGCTACTGTTCTTTTCGTCTGCCTAGCTCCCCCGGCGCCGCTTTCCACACTCATAGTGAAATTCGACCGGCGCTCGGGGAGGTGGGCAGACCACCGGTAAAGGTCGCGTTATCAGCCAAGCCAAACGAATATGAATTTGTCTCAGACTCTTTCCATCGTCGGTGCGGTGCTCGCGGTCCTGACCGCCGGCGTCGGATACATCACCGGGCAGCTCGGCCCCGCTGAGGCTTTCGGCCTATTGACAGGCGGCCTTTCGATCCTCGGAGTACACACGGGCGGATCTGTTGCAGGCGCTATGCGCGACAACGGGATCATGCAGCAGTAGCAGTCGAAAAACCTAGCTTCCGATCGGCCGCCTCCGGGCGGCCTTTCGGTTATCAGATCGAGCGCATTACGCGCTCAGCTTCTTCCTCGAATGCAGCGCCATGGACGTATTCGGCTGTATCGGCGCGCATGTCTCGCTTCACTCCGTGCTGCGTATGAAATCCGATGTGGTGCCGCCCACAGAGCGGCATTAGATCCGCATCAGGCTCAGAGCCGTAATTCCCGTAGACCTTATGGTGCAGATTGATGCCTTCAGTAGTGCGGCATACTGCGCATCGCTTCCCATGCTTCCGAAAATAGCGCTCGCGCCGCTCGCTCCAGAACACACTCTTGATGTACGCCTTGTACTGCGTCGGGATCTTAGACGGGCGAGGGCACTTCAGTCGTTTCGATTTCTGCGCGCGCCGCCGCAAAATCCTCAACGGTTCAGCGTTCGGAATATCTAGCTCTGACCTCAGAGACCGAAATACCGGGTTCGATTTCATATTGCTTTGTTAGATTGGAAGATGCGCCCCCCTCCCCCAAAACAGCAAAGTGTTTTGAGTTCGGCGGCGCGGCTAATTTGCTCCGTTGAGTTGTCGCCTGTTTTTCGGCATGGCGTAGCCTGCGCTGGAACGGGCTTATTAACGTCCCCCCGTTATACCCCCCGGGACAACGCAAAAAGCCAGCGGTAAGGCTGGCTCTAAGCGATGGTGCTATGTGAAATAGCGTGTGAGCGAACGTCCGAAGACGCGCGACCGCACCCTATTACTATCTCACACTTCACCATGCCTTCATCCTACCCCTGCGGCATTTCTGGGGATTTTGCAGATCTGGGGAAATCCTGGGGATAGCCGTCATTTCTTTTTCAGGGACGCCGCCAAGCCTTGCATTAATTCGTCCTCGACTTGCCGGAAAATCGGCGGCCGCTTCGCTGCTCTTTCCAACCCGCCGCTCTGATCCTTGTCGTATTCCGTCGCGGCGACCAGCACGAACGCCTTGGCTTCATCCGGCGGAAGCTGCTCCATCGCCAGCGTGCAGATCGTCTGCAACAGATCCGGCTTCTTGACACCGACCTGCGCGAGCAGCCCTTCGAACTCGGCCATCGTGCGCATATTCAGAATGCGATTCATCACCTCGTTCATGCCGTTCCCCCTGTGCCTTCGGCTGTGCCCTCACATATGCTTCCTGTAGGCATATGCTGCCCGTTCGCCCCTTGCTCCGCAAGTGGCTCTATTCCTTGCTTTTTCCGCCCTGTTCGCGCTGGCCTCCGGCCGCGACTTCCTCATCCGCTTTCCCTTGTTCCTGCCTTGCTTCTCGGAATCCTTCCGATCCAAGACATCCCCCAAGCTGCGGGCAAGTCGAACACCTCCCTCCGGTCGGCGTCCGATTGTCCTCGCATGGGGGATGTCTTTTTCCCGTCCAATACTCCGTATTGTCGGGACGGCAGGGCGGATGAGGAAGTCGCGGCCGTCGCCACGGTCGCGCTCACAGGGCGGGCAGTTCTACACCACGTTCCGCACTTCCCCGCCAGTTCCACCGAGCCCGGCGTATGATAGAATGGTCATATGTCGCCGTGCCGATCATGCACACACCGAGGCAAGGACCATCAGTGGCACGCGAGCCGCACACGTGGGCACTGCCTCATCCCCGGCTGCCTTTGCTCGCGCTACGTTCCCGAGACCGACAAGCCGAAGCCGATTAATGCGCGCTTGGGCCGCCTCCTGCGGCCTCGCAAGGAGGTATGAAGGGACGAGGCGCCACATATTCCGGCCGTTCCTGGAAGGAGCTGGAGAAGATCGTAAGCACCGGCCGATGGCAGCGCAGCCAGGTATTCCACGATTGGCTCGACCTCATGCTCTACGCCCTGCTTTCCAGCTCCGACAATATCCGGCGTGGCGAGCGAGACCCGGAGAAATGGAGCGGGGTATACGAGGAGCGATACCTTTCCGTCGTGGAGCGGTACGCGACCAACCAGGAGCCCGGCGAGCGGCCGATAGATCGGTTCGCCCAGGCGTTCGCCTATCTGATCGAAGAAATGACCGAGACCGGCGCGGATTGCCTGGGCGATATTTTCATGGAGGAAATCAGCTTCGGCGAGCACGGGCAGTTTTTCACCCCTGAGCCAGTCGCGAAAATGATGGCGGAGATTACCGCCCCCGATGGGGGGAGTGTCACGGATCCGGCATGCGGCAGCGGCCGTATGCTGATCGCGAGCCACACACCGGGCACGTTCCTGGTCGGTATCGATCTTGATCCGCGCTGCGCCAAAATGACCGCGCTGAATCTGTTCTGGCGCAACATGCGCGGCAACGTCTATTGCGGCGACAGCCTGTCCGGAGAAATGCACACGCTATGGCAGGTCCGGCCGCCGTTTATTTACGAATACGACAAGCCGCACGGAGAGTTCACGAGGCCTGAGCCGGAGAAGCGAGCGCCCGCGCCGAAGCCGCCGCGCGATCCGGGACAGCTCAGCCTCTTATAAGCCGGGGCTGCGGTAGAATGAGCGCAGCCGCCCCGATCCTGTTGGGAGCCGGGGCGGAGCTCTTTCCCCTCGATCGAGGGATGCAGTCGCAGCTCCGCGCACCGGGATTCCGTTTCGCGACGGCAAGCAGGGCCACGGCCGCGGTGCTGCAATTTCATGGAAGCGCATACCTATATCGTCGGGGCGTCAGGCTCCGGCAAGACAACCGAGATCCTTTCCGAAGCGCCGGAGCGCGGCTTTGCATTTCTGGACAAGCACGGCGAGGCGGCCCGGCGTCTTGCAGACAGCCGGGAGTGCATCTACTGGCGGCCCGCCGATCTGAGTTTTCCGGTCGGGTTCAACCCGCTCGAAAACGCCCCGCCGGATGACCGCTGGAAAGTCACTGCGGCCATCGTTTCCATATTCAGCGACATCTGGGGGCTCGGGCCGGAGACGCCGCGTCTGCTCTACTATCTGCGCGCCAGTGTTCGGCTACTCCTCGACACGCCAGGCACGACGCTGCTCGACATCCGCCGCGTCCTCTCGGACGAAAAATACCGCGCGCGGCTTTTGAAGAAATGCACCGACCGCGAAACCCGCCAGACATGGGACGAGTTCGACGGCAAGGACGCGAAGCAGCAGGCCCAAGAAATCGGGTCGCTGCAAAACAAAGTCGCCGCGCTCGCCGACCCGCTACCGCTGCGCTACATCTTCGGGCAGCCCACGAGCACACTGAGCATCGCGCAAATCATCACCCGCGGTATGCCGCTTATTCTCGATTTATCCGACATAGGCGACGAACCAGCCGCCATCCTCGGCGCGGTCATCATCAACGCGTTCAAACAAGCGGCCGACGCGGTAGGAATACCAGAGCGACCGTACCGTCTCTACATCGACGAGTTCCAAAATTTTGGCACCTCGATCATCGCGACCATTCTGAGCGAGAGCCGCAAGCGCGGACTTTTCCTCACGCTCGCGCATCAATTCATTTCGCAGCTCGACGAGGAGATCCGGGACGCGGTGCTCGGAAACTGCTCAACGATCATGTCATTCCGCATCGGAGCGAACGACGCGCCGATCATCGCGTCCGCGATTGACTGGCACGCCGAAGATCTCATGAGCCTCGCGGTCGGGCGCGCACGTATGCGCACGATCTACCGCGGGCGGCCGACGGTCGCGCAGCTCGTCGAAGTCGAATTGCCGGATCTCGCTACGGGATGGCTCGACCGAAATATCGCGGTGACCCAATCCCGGTACGCCCGGACGCGCGAGAAGGTGGAATATGATCTCAACAAACCAGCGCGCCAGGAATGGGCGCGGAAAAAGCGGAAGGAAAAACCGTCCGACGGTGCATCGGCGAGCTATTGACAAACCGCGATCGCGTTGCCCATCGTGCTATCCACATGCGCTCATCCGTGCATATGGTAATGTGTTCATAGAAGGTCTTTGACAACTTCGTAGTAGTGAGGGGGAGAGACAGAAAATAAAAGTCGGTTCGATTCCGGCGAGCTTGGTTCGGGTGAAAGTCCCCGATATGCCTCTCCCTCATTGCTACGAACCTATACCGGCACACGAGCCAGACCTACGTCGAGCCCTCGGCGTGCCGGACACTTACCATTCAACAAATCTTCTACATGAACTCAATAAAACTTAGCGACAGACAGAAAGCACGCATCGTCGAACTACACCGGGAAGGCAAAAGCGAACGCTTTATTGCCGCCAGTGTCGGGTGCTCACGAAGCGGCGTTTGGGGCTACCTGCGCAAAGTGCACGCATAGCCATGACGGACCGAAAGCCCCGCATCCGCATGATGAACGAGGACGGGGTTATGGAGGAAATCGCGTACGACGAAATGCCGGGCACGGGCGCGATAGATCTCAATCATCAGATGGCAAAACTGCGCCTCTCGGTGACGGCGATCAATCAGGCGTCCAAAATTATCCCGATCGAGGTTTGGAAGCAGCGCGGCCTTTGCACATGGCTACAGGCCGCTGCCGAGCACTTCTTCGCGCTCGTACCGGCCGATAAATCCGACTACCTCCACATCAAAAGCGGCGTGCGGTACATGTACGAGTTCGATCAAAACGGTCCCGTGCTGAAAGGCGTGCGGATCGGTTAAAAACTAAACGCATCGCCCGTAAAGCCGGGCGCAACTATGAAAATGAAACTAAACAGGCTGCGGATGGGAGACGTCATCAACAATGACGGCACCTATTATCGGATCGTGGAAGAAAGCCTGAATCCCACCTACACTTTGACGAGGGGAGCATCTTCGCTCGAAGAAGCGCTGGAAGCTCCGGCAGAGAAGACCACGATGGACGGTCCATATACAATCGACGCGATTTCCCGATGGAACGACGGTGAGGTGGAATACATCCCGACTGTATGACCTACTCACCCGCCGACGCGCGCCGCGATAGCGACCGCGCTCTCGCCGGCTACCGAGCACGCGTCACGTTGCGATCCGCACTCATGACGCTCGCGATTATCGGAATGGCCGTATCGTCATATGCCTGACCGCGAACAAGACGAGGACGACAACAAGTGCCCCGGCTGCGGAAACGACCGCATGGACGGGCACAAGATGGATTGCCCCGAACCGCTCGCCGATACCATCGGCGACGCGGTGGACGAATTACTCAATCAGTAGCCATTTATGGCAACGAAAACAATCAAGAAGCCCAAGAAAAAGACCGAGGGCAATACGCACTGGAAAAATCTTTTCGAGTACGAATACCTCGGTTCGCACAACCTCATGCCCGACGAGGAGCTGGTCGGAGAAATTAGCAAGATCGTCGAGGAAGAGATCGGCCGCAAAGTCCGAAAGAAGGGCGAAAAGGACAAGGAGATCCTGCCGGTCATCTACTTCAAGGAAGCCGCCGTTCCCAAAATGGTTCTCAACAAGACGAACGCGGCCACGATCAGTAAGTTGTACGGCCCGTACACCGACAAATGGATCGGCAAGCGCATCCAGATCTTTTCCGCTGAGGTCAACGCATTCGGCGAAAAGGTGACGGCACTGCGCGTGCGTGATTCGATCCCGGCCGACACTGCGCCGGCACCCGTCACGAACGAGCTGAAGCAAATGCGCGCGTGCAAAACACTCCGCGATCTTCAGGCCTATTTCGTGGCTCTGCCAAACGAGAAGAAGGCGCATCCCGACATTCTCGCGCTCAAGGAGGAATTAAAAACCACGCTTAAATAACCTATGCTGGAAATCAAAGACATCGAACAAGGCTCGTTCGAATGGCATCAGCTCCGCCTGGGCCGTGTCACCGGCACTCGACTCGGCGATGTACTCGGAACACCCAAAGCACGCCGCGCCCTTATCTGTGAGCTGATCGCAGAGAAGATCACGGAGCAGACCAAAGAGGTTCCGATGAATGCCGCGATGGAACGCGGCCAGATCGAGGAGGCGTTCGCTCGTAAGGAATATGAGCGGCAGTCGCTCAATAAGGTCGAGAAGGTCGGCTTCATCATCGCAGACCACATCGACGATCGCGTGGCGTTTTCGCCCGACGGCGTTGTGCGCGAGGAAGGTGAAATCGTCGGCGGCATCGAGATTAAGAATCCGGACAGCAAGACGCACGTCGGCTATCTGATCGACGGCAGAGTGCCGAACGATTATGTCGAGCAGGTCAAAATGGCATTCCTCGCAATCCCGACCCTGCAATGGTGGGATTTCGTTTCGTTCGATAGCCGCGTGAAAATCCCGTCGATGCAGATGATGGTCAAGCGCGTCACACGCGCGGAGTACGTCGATCTCGAAACCGACGAAGCGGCGCTCAAGACGTTCCTCGCGGAACTCGACGACACTTATTCGAAGCTAGTGTTCTAACGCCTATGTACCTCAACAAGGCAATGATCTACGGCAACATCACGCGGAACCCCGAGCTGCGCGCGTTGCCGTCCGGCATGAACGTGTGCAACTTCTCCGTCGCTACGAACCGGACGTACAAGGACCGCGACGGCAAGCGCCAAGAACAGACCGACTTCCACAACATCGTGGTGTTCGGCCGCCAGGCGGATACGGTCAATCAGTATCTAAAGAAGGGCAGCGGTGTGTACGTCGAGGGCCGCATGCAGACGCGATCGTGGGAAGTGAACGGCGACAAGAAGTACCGCACCGAGGTTATCGCCGACATCGTGCAGTTCGGGCCGCGGGGGACCACGCCGACAAAGGACGCCGACACGACCGCAAGAAGCCAGGACGAGATAGACGAGGAGCAGGAGACGCGCGCATATCAGCCGCCGGCGAGCTCCGGGCCAGTGATCGATTATCCGAAAGACGACATCAATCCGGACGACATTCCGTTCTAGGCTATGAACGAGAACGAAATTCGGGACATGTTCGCCGGAGACGCACTGGGGCCGATCATCGCTCGCACAGGACTCAACCGAAACAATCCCGGCATGATCGCGCAGGAGGCTTATCTTGTCGCGGACGCCATGATGGCGGAGCGCGCTAAACGAATACAATAACCATGTCAAAAATTACATTCACACTGACCGGTATCGACGACGAAGGAAAGATCGTTGGTTCGATAGATGTCAGCACGGACGATGCTCTCCGGCTAATCATGCCAAGCATCAACAACAATGACCGCCCTGTGGATCTCACAGCGGAGAGGCCGCAAGTATTACCACCTGCTCACGACGAACCGGAACCCAAGCGCCGCGGCCGGAAGCCGGGACCTCAGAAGCCGCAGAAGGCGGGACCCGGCGGATGGACGCCGAAGCCGTGCTGCGGCTCCAAAGGCGCGCGTCACAAGAAGGGCTGCCCGGCCGCGAGCGGTCCGGCACCGCGAAAAAGCGCATCGCTTCCCAGCACGCCGCTCCGCGAGGAGGACGAGGAAGTTAAGCCGCTGACCGAGGACCAGTTCGACGAACTAAAGCATCTTCAGGAGATCGGCGACCTGAGCAGCCGCGCGTTCGCACAGCAGAACGGCCTCGCGCTTTCCGAGGTAAACAAGGCGATTACGTCGCGCAGTTATCGGGAATATCGCGAATGGTAGCGTATGGCCGAGTGGACAGCGATCGGCCATCCCGACGGCAGAATCACGCTCGGCCGCAGTAAGGCGTCGATCATCGAATACCTGCAAAGGCAGGGTGGTGAAATCGCGCTGACGATCACGCATGACCCGCCCGAAAGCAACAAGAAGCGAAAATGGTTCGAAGGCGGGTTGGTGCGGTTGATCTGCTACTACCAGGAAGGTTTCGATCACAACAATCCCGAGCACCGGCGGCGCGTGCGGGAGTGGCTTAAGGTCGAGTTCAACGCCGATCTCGTCACCGTCGCTGGCAAAGTGCAGCGGGTCGCGCGATCGACGAAGGGCCGCATGGTCTTCGATCCTTACGTGGAACGCGTCGAGAACTGGTTCATCGAAAATTACAGTCCCCCGATCGAAGCGATGGACCCGAAGAAGTGGAAGCACTGGCACGAGACGATCTTCCCGAGCGGCGGGCCGGACAATTACATCGATTACCTCATTGAGATCGGGATCCTTAAACCTCAGACCGTATGAACGTACAAACGACGTCCCTGTTCGCATACCGGGACGTGCAGAAGAAGCTGCCCAAGAAGCAGCACCAGGTCCGCGAAATGCTCGCGCTACATGCCGATCTGACCGATAAGGAGCTCGCTCGCGCGCTCAATTGGGACATCAACACCGTCACGCCCCGCCGCGGCGAGCTCGTAAAAGCCGGCATCGTCGAATGGTCGCAAACGCGGCCGTGCGCGGTGACGGGCAAGACGTGCCATGCGTGGCGCGTCGTTACCAAATAACCATCAGAAAATGAAATACGAAACATACCGGGTCATCCGCACACTCGGCACCGAGACACGGTACAAGATCATGGGTGTGCTGATGAAGCACCCGAAAGGCATCGCTGTACAGGACATCGCGGCCGATCTCGGCATGACGCATTCCGCAATCTCTCACCAGCTCGCCGTTCTTGAACGCGAGCAGATCGTGACAGACACGAAGCGCGGCCGAGAAAATCACTATCAGATCGCTAAGAGCCAGGCGGGAGCCGTTGCGTTGAAGCTCATGCGTATATGAAGCTCACTCGCAACGAACAGGCCATCTTTGACCTACTCTCCAAACGATCGCCGGAAGTGGTATCGCGCGAGGACATTGTTGCGGTCTGCCGTAGCAGCCGGGCGAATGCAAGCCAATTCGGCTTCAGCAACATCGCCGACGTTCACATTAAAAACCTGCGTCGGAAGATCGATCGCGAGATTACTTCCGTTCGCGGCGTAGGCTACCGCTTGGAATGATCCGCTTCTCGCTTGCAGGAATACTTATAAGTGCGACGGTGCTCGGCGGCATCGCTGCGGAAATCGGGATTGCAGTCTACTGCCCCGATCTTCCGTGGCGACGTGCCGTGTGCTTGCCGTCACAGGTTATCGGAATATGAAACGCATACCGAAAGCCGATCTCGTCGCCGTCCTCAATGGGCGGTTCAGAGACGTAAAGGCATGGGCGATCATTCGTCAGAGCAAACTCGAAACGGAACAATTGCAGAGGTACCATTTCGAGGACGGACTGAAGAAGCCGCCGCGTGCTCAGGATGTGTATGTAATCTCACCGAACCGCAACGATCTGAAACGCTACAAGGCGAAATGGCTCGGCGGCGCGGAGAGCATGCGCATTGTGCCGTGCAGGATCTCATACACGATCCCGAAACCACGAAAGAGCTCGGAACGACACGCGCCGAATAGACGTGTCACGGTCGAATTAAAAACATCACTCACAAAAAACGTATGAACAAAATTATTGCTTGTGCGATCCTCGCACTTGCGATTGTCGCTCCGGCGTTCAGCTCGGCCGCGACTTGCGCCGATGTTGCGTGCGGCAACGGCAACCCGGAACAGGTCGTGAGCGTGTGGGGCACCACCAACGCCGGCGTCCCGCACATTCAGCCCGGCCAGTACGCCGCGGATCACGTCTCGCTCTGCCCGGCTTGGTTCACCAACTACTGCGTGGATATTACGGCGACGTCTTATTACCGCGCGCTGTTCAAGTAGCGTTTCCACTGTGGGGCTTTACGGCCCTGCAGATGGTGACGGTACGGGCGGTACAATGAACTGCGGCCATAAGGAGGGGCCGCATATGCGATCACCCGTGGAAGTGGTGTGCGCGATCTCGATCATCATCAACGTCGTGTTTGGCGTAATGCTTTTGAACGGCACGCCGTGCTATTGAGTATGAGATCCGAGACCGCGATATGATGTACCTGGAGAAGATGGGGCGACGAACGGCCGTATGCATGGCCCTCGTCGCCCTTTTGGTATTTGTCACTTGGCTGATACGTTGAGCCATGGCCGACAAACTTACCAAAGCCGCTCGGTCCGCGCTCATGAGCCGGGTAAAGCAGCGGCACACCGCCCCGGAATTGCTGATCCGCTCGCTTTTGCATCGAGCGGGCTTCCGGTTCCGTCTTCACAGCCCGAAACTACCGGGCCGCCCCGACATTATTTTTCCGGGGCGACGGAAGGTCGTCTTCGTGCACGGCTGCTTCTGGCACGGGCACGATTGCCGTCGTGGAAAGGCGCCGAGTTCGAATAAGCGATTCTGGCAAAAGAAGATTTCCGGAAACCGCCTTCGGGACGAGCAGACCATAGGACGTCTGAAAGAGCTCGGATGGGAGTCGTTCATCGTCTGGGAGTGCGAGACGAAGGAGGCGGAGATAATCACAGGCAAACTTGCGCAATTCCTCGAATGACGTAAATATGCTCCGCGGGGAGCGAGTAAATTTTTTCCATGGCTTATCGTCTGATTGACCTTTTCGCCGGCGCGGGAGGGATGACTCTAGGATTCACTCACCGCGACTTTTGCGGCGGGTTCGAATCCGTGCTTTCGATTGACAACGATCAGGCCGCCGTAGACACCCACGCTTCCAATTTCGGCGGTAAAGCCGTCTGTGCAGACATCGAGGAATGGCTCAAGACGAACAAGGTTCCGAAGGCAGATGTCGTAATCGGAGGGCCGCCTTGCCAGGGTTTCAGCCTGCTGAATAAGAACCGAATTGGGGACGAGCGTCGGGCACTCTGGGAGCCTTTCCTAGACGTCGTTGAGCTTTCTGGAGCCCGCACGTTCGTCATGGAGAACGTTGCGGAGCTCTACTCCTCAGCTGAGTTTCTCGCTATCAAGCGTCGAGCGAAGCGCATGGGTTTCGAAATGCGTGCCGCCGTCCTGAATACCGCTGATTACGGCGTCCCACAGACCCGTAAGCGGACCATCGCGCTCGGGTTTAAGGCAAATCTGGTCCCTTCCTTTCCCCCGACCCCCACCCATGCCCAACCCGAAACGCTCTTATCGAAGCGTCTCCCCCGCTGGCGCACTGTCCGTGACGCGATCGCAGATCTTCCCGCAACTCCGATCGGAACGGAGATCGGGACTGAAAAGACGCTGAACCTGCATTTTGGGCGTAATCCGACCGACATCAGTCTTGCACGCTACGCCGCGGTTCCGCCAGGCGGAAACCGCTTTGACCTACAGCGGAACGCTCTACACTTAACGCCACAGTGCTGGATCAGGAAAACGTCCGGCGGCACAGATCTTTTTGGCCGGCTTTGGTGGGATCGCCCATCTGTCACGATCCGTACTGAGTTTTTCAAGCCAGAGAAGGGACGCTATCTTCATCCAGTTGAAAACCGACCGATCACGCATCGGGAGGCGGCCCGCCTCATGGGTTTCCCGGATAGCTTTCATTTCTGTGGAACGAAGGTCGAAATCGCACGACAAATCGGCAATGCTGTGCCACCACCGTTTGCAGGGGCAATCGCCGAGGTTGTGAAGGAAATTCTATCCTCGCGCAGCGCCCGTCCGAAGCAGAGCGGGAAGCGTGGCGCGAAGGTCGCGGCCTAGTGACGATCTAAAACAGCTTGCCGAGGAACTCAGCGGGCTTCTTGAGGGATTCAACGAAAAGATTGACGAGGAGGACGTGCGCGAAAAAGTCCTCGCGCTCGTTCCCGCGTTCCATAAACTTCGCGACCTCGGCAGTTCGATTGCACCGAGCGACAAGGGTGAAGCGGCGATTGACCGTCTGATCTCGTACCTTCTGAAATATCCCCTCACCGTCATAGACGGCGACGAACTTATGGTCGTTTCCGGCATCGGGGAATGGGCACGGCGCGTTCGCGAACTCCGCGTTCAGCAAGGGTGGTGGATATTTTCCGGTGTCACCTTCCGCGACATGAAGGAGGACGACGGGCAGATCTCGCTCGAATCGAACGAAATTGACGTGTCCGCGATCCGACCGGATCAGTACGTTCTCATGCGTACCGAGCCGGACGCCGACGCAGCCGAGAGGTGGGAGACGCTCAACGAGATTCGTAAACAGCCCGGCGGCGTCAAAGGGAAATTGCTCGCATATCTCCGCAAGAATGTCGGCAAACCAGTTACCGGCGAAGAACTTCGCTACCTCGCCAACGACAAAAAAGAATGGGCGCGCCGGAGCCGTGAATTGCGCACTGAGGACGGCTGGCCCGTCGCGACGCGTATGAGCGGCCGGGAAGACCTTCCCGTCGGCGTCTACGTTCTCGAAGAGGATAAACAGGCCGAGCCTCACGATCGGCATATTCCCGATCCGGTTCGAGTCGAAGTCCTGACCAGAGACGGTTTTAAGTGTACTTATCCCGGATGCAACTGGTCGCGTGACAAACTGGCGAAGGGTGATCCACGGAAGTTCCTCGAACTTCACCACACGACATTTCACGTCGAAGGCGGTGAAAATACCGCCGAGAACCTGGTGACACTGTGCAATGTGCACCACGATCAAATCCATGCGGAGCACGGGAAAAAGAAAAAATAGAACCGTCTGACTATCGTTTCGGCGTCCCGGTCCCGTCGCACCTTGTGCAGAGGATCCGCCGCGAGCCGTGGCAATAATTACACGGGGCGCCGCCCTTCCTGATCCCGCTGCCGTAGCATTCCGTGCACTGGACGTACCGCTTACCGTCGCACCGCGGACATTTCGCCACTGGCTTTCCTCCCTGCCAAGATTGCCGTATACGACGCGAAACGAGCCGGATATTATCCCGGCATCAAACCGGTGCCTAGCCGGTGCCTAAGAGCCAAAAACAGGCGTTTGCGGGCGTAGTTCAATGGTAGAACGGCAGCTTCCCAAGCTGCATACGAGGGTTCGATTCCCTTCGCCCGCTCCAAGCCCATCAGCCCGCCTGACACTCCCAGTGTGCCACCGCGTGCTTTGCGTTCGCGTCGCAGCACGACCAACTCGCGTCATTTGCGAGTGGTCACTGCCGGCCATCCGCGGGAGCAATACCCAGGCCAACGTTGACGGCTGCTACCATCGATAAGATAACCTCGCGCAACACAGATCGAATCCAGCAGCGGAGGAAGCGGAGTGGCGGTCGACTTGTTCGATCTGGCGGGGCGTCGCGCCCTGGTGACCGGATCATCTCAAGGCATTGGGCTGGCGCTGGCGCGGGGCCTGGCTGATGCCGGCGCGGAGGTCGTGCTCAATGGCCGCGACGAGGCCAAGCTTGCTGCGGCCGCGAGCGCGATCAAGGGATCGCGCGTGCTCGGCTTCGACGTGACCGATCACGCTGCGGCGCGCGCGGCCATCGACCGCTTCGAGGCCGAGATCGGCCCGATCGATATTCTCGTCAACAATGCCGGTATGCAGCATCGTGCGCCGCTCGAGGATTTCCCGGAGGAGGCGTTCCAGCGGCTGCTGCAGACCAACATCGCCTCCGTCTTCAACGTCGGCCAGGCCTGCGCGCGACACATGATCAGCAGGCGCGCCGGCAAGATCATCAACATTGCCTCGGTGCAGACCTCGCTCGCGCGCCCGTCGATCGCACCCTACACGGCGACCAAGGGCGCAGTCGGAAATCTCACCAAGGGCATGGCGACGGATTGGGCCAAGCATGGCCTGCAGGTCAATGCCATCGCGCCGGGCTATTTCGATACCCCCCTCAATGCCGCGCTGGTCGCCGATCCCGCGTTCTCGGCCTGGCTGGAAAAGCGCACGCCGGCCGGGCGCTGGGGCAAGGTCGAGGAGCTGGTCGGCGCCTGCATCTTCCTCGCCTCGGCCGCGTCCTCTTTCGTCAATGGACACGTGCTGTATGTCGACGGCGGCATCACCGCCTCGCTCTGAGGCGCGCCGCCGATGCTTGATCTAGCGAAGCACGGCGGTGGCTGCCGGCCGCTTCGCGTAGATCGCCTCGATCTCCCGCGCAAAGGCGCGTTCGATCGCAGGGCGCTTGTTCTTCAAGGTCGGCGTGATCAGGCCCGCCTGCACCGTCCACGGCTCCAAGGTCCAGTGTACGGCCTTCGGCGTTGCGTAGGCCGGATAGGCCTTCACGGCGCGGGCGATGTGGCGCAGCAGTGAAGCGGCTTCGGCCTCGGGGCCGCGCTGGCCGTGGGCGGCGAGCTTCGCCTGCTGCTCGGCCCAGCCCTTGGGATTGAGCACGACGATCGCCGCCAGGAATGGACGGTTCTCGCCGATCACGATCGCCTGCTCGAACAGCGGGTCGGTGAGGACAGCGGTTTCGAGATCGGCCGGCGCGATCTTCTCCCCGGTCGAGGTGACGAGAATGTCCTTGATCCGCCCGGTGATGGTGATGCGTCCCTGGTCGATGCGGGCCTGGTCGCCGGTGTGCAGCCAGCCGTCGGGCTCCTTCACCCGCGCGGTCTCCTCGGGCTTGTGCCAATAGCCCAGCATCACGCTGGGGCCGCGCACCATCAGCTCATCATTATCGCCGATCCGCACCTCGACGCCCGGCAAGGCGCGGCCGACGGTGCGCGGGTCGTTATCTCCGGGCGTGTTGACGCTGACGACAGGCGAGGTCTCGGTCATGCCGTAGCCCTGCAGCACCTCGAGCCCGAGCGCGAGGAACAGCCGCACCACCGGCTCGGCGATCGGCGCGCCGCCGCTGACCGCCACCTGCAATCGCCCGCCGAACCGCGCCAGCACCTTGTCGGCGACGAGGCGTTGCAGCAGCGGCCAGGTGAGGCGGTCGAAGGCCGAAAGCCTCGCCTGTCCATACTGCGCATCGAAGCGGCGGCCGCCGATCGCGACCGTCAGATCGAGCAGCGCGCGTTCGATCGGATTCGCCACTGCGCGGTGATGCATCACCAGCGAGTAGATCCGCTCATAGATGCGCGGCACCGAAACGAGGATGGTCGGACGGACCTCCAGCAGATCCTCCGCCAGTTGCTTCACCGAGCGCGCATAGGCGACGCAGGCGCCGATCGCGATCGCGTAGTAGTAGCCTGCGGTGCGCTCGAACGTGTGCGACAGCGGCAGGAATGACAGGAACACATCGTCGATGCCGGCCTCCAGCCGCTGGTGAATGGCCTTGACGTTGGCGACGACGTTGTCATGCGTCAGCATCACGCCCTTCGGCCGCCCGGTGGTGCCGGAGGTGTAGACGATGGCGGCGAGATCGTGCGGCGCGATCGCGATGTCGTTGCGGAGTGGCGCTGCGCCCGCGGCTGCGTTCAGCCAGGCATCGAGCGCGACGAGACGTGGATCTTCGGCTGCTCCGGAATCGTCGCCCCGCTCGGCGCAGACGATCCGCTGCAGGCCCGGCAGCGCCTGGCCCACGGCCGCGATCTCCCGCCAGCGCGCATCGGAATCCACGAGCAGCAGCCGGGCGCCGGAATCGGCCAGGATGTAGGCGATGCTGTCGGCATTATCGACCGCGTGCATCGGCACCGGCACCAGGCCGCGTGACAGCGCCGCCTGGTCCATCGCGAGATGCGCAATGCCGTTCGGCATCAGGATGGCGATGCGCTCGCCGGCGTCGAATCCCTCGGCCGCGAGCGCCCGCCGCCAGCGCGCGACGAGATCGTCGGTCTCTCGCCAGGAGAAGCTCACCCAGCCGCGTTCCGCGTCGAAATGGCGATAGGCCGGCTGGTCGGGGCTCTGACCGACGCGCCAGCGCCACAGCTCGGGGAGGGTGGCGACGGCCGCCAGCGTGCCGGCCGCCGCAGCGTGATCATCGATGGGACTTGCTTGCTGCACCCGCGCCTCCGGCGATCCTGAATCGTCGCACCGGCTGCGTCTTGCAGCCGCGGGTCAGGACCGACGTTGACGTAGCGCAATCCCCCGGCATGTGCTCGCTTGCCTCGGCATGGCAGCCTGTCAAAGCCGGGGCGCGGTCTGCCATGTCGCTTGAGCGGATTCGCGCGGATGCAGCGCCGCCTTCGAGGTCAGGCGCCCTCCGGGACCTTGTCGAGAAAGCCGGTGACGCGCCGGATGCGACCATCGGCCAGCTCGACGAAATCCGTGCCCTGGATCGGACAGTCCGCCTTGTCAGGACCCAGCCCCCAGGAAAAGCGGACATAATTGCCGTGGCCGTCGGCGGCGCCGAGCTGGCGGAAGCGAAACTCCGGGAAGCGCTGCTGCACACCGCTCACCAGCGCGTCGATGCCGTCGACTCCATCGCCCTGCATCAGCGGATCGACATAGCTGGCATCCGCTGTCCATTGACGCGCGAGCCGGGCGCGGCGCTCGACGTCGTCGCGTTCATTCCACAGCGCAATGTAGCCGTCGGCGATTGCGGCGATGTCGGTCATCTCTGCTCTCCATGTTGTGAACGATGAGGAGCCGAAGATCGCGCACGCCGCGCATCGAATCGATTACCTCCGACGTCATCTCATTTGGCATGACCAAACTGTAAGTTGCCGCTTCTCTGCGCGAGGCCTACCCAGCGCACAGAGACGGTGCGGGGGATTTGCGTCGCATGTTGTCCGATACTTGGAAGTTGATCGCGGTTGCGATCTGTCTCGTGCTGTTCACGGCGGACACCGTGCTCAAGCCGCAGGACAAGCCCAATCGCATGGTGTTCTTCGAGCTGCATCGCGGTGAGAGCCCGACGGTGATCGGCGTGATGCGTGATGATCTCGTCAAGCTGCCGGGACGCGGCGCCGCGCGCATCCATGATGCGCTCGCGCGCGGCGAGACGTTAACGGTCTGGCAATACGAGTTAAGAAAGACTGAAGACGGCAGCTATCAGGAAGTGCCGGAGCGGCAGATCCAGCTCGGCGCCGCCGATGCGCCGCTGGTCACCTTTGGCGCGCGCATTCGCCTGCCGAACGATTAGCCGCCGCGCGCCAGCGCGCGGACGCTGACGCGCGCGTCGAACTGTTTGGTCCGCTGCCCGCACGAAACGGCACACGTCGAGAGACGTGTCGCGTCATGAGATCCTTAGCCGAGCCGGTCAGATGTTGCGCCGGCAGCTTTGGTTGCGTGACCACCCGTCTCACGGCCGCCCACCTCATGCCCTGGTCCGCGATCACCATGGTCGCGTGGACGAGGATACCGCACCGAATCTCCTGTCCCCGAATGCAGCGCATCTTCGCGCGCACGCCCGCGGTTCCGCTTGGGACCCCCGGGTTTTCCCGGGGTCTTTTGCGCTGCCGTGATGCGAATGCCGCGCCTGTGGGCGAATCATGCCGGGCCGTCGCCCCGCCCGTGGCGCAACTGCCATGCTCTGAGCCAAGTCAGGCGATTTTTTCCCGCCAGCAACCGGATGGTGCAGCGGGCCTGCAACACTTGCCCTGAATTTGGTTCGCGCTGCTGCACCGTCCTGGACAAAAACACGATCTCGCAACACGCTGCATGTGCGATTTGGATTTGGCTTTCACGTTCCGGTCTGGGGAAGGACTCGTGATTGCAAGGTCCGCCGCAGTCCAAGCATCACAACAAGCGCATCACGTGACTTCCATCATGCGAGGCGCGTCACAGTCGGTCAGATCGGCTTCGCCGGGTTGAACTGGGGCTCGACATGAAATTCTGGACGGGGTTGCTCGCGGTCGTTCTCTTGCTGTCGGGTGTCAGTGCGAGCCAGGCCGTGGTCCGCATTGCCGATGACCGCGGTGGTCGGATCGGGACCTATGTCGACAAGTACCAGGGCCTGCGGTCGTCCGGTGAGTATGTGATCATCGACGGCCTGTGCGCGTCGGCCTGCACCATCGTGCTCGGCGCCGTTCCGCACGACAAGATCTGCGTCACCTCGCATGCCAATCTCGGCTTCCATGCCGCCTGGGATTTCGGCGCCAATGGCCGGGCCGTCACCAACCCCGAGGCGACCCAGATGCTGTATTCGATGTATCCGTCGCCGATCCGCCGCTGGATCACCCAGCGTGGCGGCCTGACCCCGCGGATGATCTTCCTGAAGGGCAGGGAGCTGCAGGCGATGTACAAGCCGTGCTACATGGACGCCCAGGCCTCCTCGCCGTCGGCGCCGCAGGTTGCCCCGAACGCTCCGGCGATCTCGCCGGCCGCCGCCAAGGCCTCGGCCTCGCACTGATCCAGCCGTCTCTCCGCGACCTCTCGACCTCGGCAAGCGCCTGAGCGCTTGCCTCGCCCGCCGCTGCGGCCTATTTCAAAGGTCGAGACGGGTCACGGCGTGTGCCATTTCAGGCCAGTGCCCCGCGAAGTGGGCACGCCATCATGCAGCCTCTTTCAGCGCAGCAAGAGATATCGTCCGGTCCCGGCCGCCGTTTGACCGCACCGGCGATCGCGGCTGCGGTTCTGGCCTTCGGCTTGGTCGTCGGGGCCGTGACGCTGTGGGCGCATTACGGGACCGCGGTGTTCTTCGAAATGATCGCGGCCGGCTTCAGCGCCTGCTTCTGAGACAGAGATAAGGAACACGGCATGTCGTCCAATGCCATCCGCCCCCTGGTGATCGTCGGAGCCTTTGCCCTGAGCCTGTTGATCGGGCTGGCGGGGATGTTCCTCGTGATGGGCGGCGGTGGCCGCAACATCGCGGCGCCGGCGGCGATCGGGGGGCCGTTCCAGCTCACCGACCAGACCGGTGCCGTCGTCACCGAGAAAAGCCTCGAAGGCCGCCCGACCCTGATCTTCTTCGGCTTCACGCACTGCCCGGACGTCTGCCCGACCTCGCTGTTCGAGATCTCCGAGGTGCTGCGGGCGATGGGCAAGGACGCGGACGGCGTCAACGCCTACTTCATCTCGGTCGATCCCGAGCGCGACAATCCGGCGACGATGAAGGACTACCTCTCCAGCTTCGACCCGCATCTGAAGGGGCTGACCGGCGATCCCGAGGTGCTGGCCAAGGTTCTCACCGAATACCGCGTCTATGCCAAGAAGGTCCCGCTCAAGGACGGCGATTACACCATGGACCACACCGCCTTGGTCTATCTGATGGATCGCAACGGCCGCTTCGTCGCTCCGTTCAACCTGAAGCGGACCCCCGAGGAAGCCGCCTCGGACCTGAAGAAATACCTCTGAGCGCGTTAACGCCAGTGGCGGGGCGGGGGCCGTGGAGCCCTCCTCCAGCCTCGAAATTGCGCCGGGATGGTCTATAACGCGCGCTGACCATCGGGAGCGCTGATGCCGACCGCCTTGTCACACCCCGCCAAGCCCACCCGCGCAGCCCGCGTCGCGATCGCGGGCGTGCTGCTCTGTCTCGGCCTGGCTGCTTCCGGCCCGGCGGCGCGCGCCCAGGCTCCGGTTCGTCCCGCCGTCGAGGCGGCCCCGCAGGCGGTCCCCGGCTTCTGGGACCCGCGGCGTCGGCCGGAGCGGCCGGATCTGTCGCGCCTCACGGTGATTCGCTTCCTGACCGAGACCGACTATCCGCCGTTCAACTTCACCGGGCCCGACGGCAATCCGGCCGGCTTCAACGTCGATCTGGCGCGAGCGCTGTGCGACGAGATCAAGGTCACCTGCACCATTCAGATGCGGCGCTTCGAGACTCTGCTCGATGCGCTGTCCTCCAACCGCGGCGATGCGATCATCGCCTCGATGGCGGTGACGCCGCAGATGCGGGCGCGGCTGGATTTTTCCGATCCGTATTACCGGGCGCCGGCGCGCTTCGTCTCCCGGCGCGACGCGGTCATGACCGAGATTCGCCCCGAGTTCCTCGAGGGCAAGAAGATCGGCGCCATCGCCGGCACCGCGCATGAGGCCTACCTCAAGGCGATGTTCACCGATGCCGAGATCAAGCCCTATCCGAACGACGACGCGCTGCGCCAGGCGCTGCGCCGGGGCGAGGTCGATCTGATCTTCGGCGACGGCATCGCGCTGGCGTTCTGGGTCAACGGCACTGATTCGGCCGATTGCTGCGCCTTTTCCGGTGGACCTTTCGTCGAAAGCCGCTATTTCGGCGAGGGCGTCGGGATCGGGGTGCGCAAGGGTAACGACCTCTTGCGGCAGGCCCTGAACTGGGCGCTGTTCCGGGTCTGGGAAAAAGGCCGCTACACCGACCTGTGGCTGCGCTATTTCTCGATCAGCCCGTTCTGACTTTTCACCCGTAGGGTGGGCTAAGGCGCGCAGCGCCGTGCCCACCACCACCGCGGTGGGCACGCTTCGCTTTGCCCACCCTACGTTATCAAAATCGGTAGTTGATATGTCCACGATCGATCTCGCCCTCCCCAGCCCGAGCGACCTGCGTGCGCTCGCCGAGAACTCCAACGCCTGGCCGTTCGAGCAGGCGAAGGCGATCGTGAACCGGCTGAAGAAAAATCCCAAGGACGAGGTGCTGTTCGAGACCGGCTATGGCCCGTCCGGCCTGCCGCATATCGGCACCTTCGGCGAGGTCGCGCGCACCACGATGGTGCGCCACGCCTTTCGCGTGCTCACCGAGGACAAGATCAAGACGCGCCTCATCGCGTTCTCCGACGACATGGACGGCCTGCGCAAGGTGCCGGACAACGTGCCGAACAAGGAGATGCTGGCGAGCCAGCTCGGCAAGCCGCTGTCGCGCATCCCCGATCCGTTCTCCAACGAGTATCCGTCGTTCGCCGCGCACAACAATGCGCGGCTGCGCGCCTTCCTCGACACCTTCGGCTTCGAGTACGAGTTCGCCTCCTCGACCGACTACTACACCTCCGGCAAGTTCGATGCGGCGCTGCTGCGCATGCTGGAGCGGCTGGAGAAGGTGATGGCGATCATGCTGCCGTCGCTCCGCGAGGAGCGCGCGGCCAGCTACTCGCCGTTCCTCCCCATCTGCCCGCGCACCGGCCTCGTGCTGTACGTGCCGATCGTCGAGCACGACGCCAAGGCTGGCACCATCTCCTATGACGATCCCGAGACCAAGGAGCGCATGACCGTCCCGGTCACCGGCGGCCATTGCAAGCTGCAATGGAAGCCGGATTGGGCGATGCGCTGGTTCGCGCTTGGCGTCGACTACGAAATGGCCGGCAAGGACCTGATCGATTCGGTGAAGCTGTCGGGCAAGATCTGCGCGGCGCTCGGCGGCACGCCGCCGGAGGGCTTCAACTACGAGCTGTTCCTGGACGAGAAGGGCCAGAAGATCTCGAAGTCGAAGGGCAACGGCCTGACCATCGACGAATGGCTGCGCTACGCCTCGCCGGAATCGCTGTCGCTGTTCATGTATCGCGAGCCCAAGGCGGCGAAGCGGCTGTATTTCGACGTCATCCCGCGCAACGTCGACGACTATCAGCAGTTCCTGGAAGGCTTTCCGAAGCAGGACGCCAAGCAGCAGCTCGGCAATCCCGTCTGGCACATCCATTCCGGCAAGCCGCCGAAGGCGGACATGCCGGTGACGTTCCAGCTGCTGCTGACCTTGGTGTCGTCGTCGAACGCGGAGAATGCCGAGACCTTGTGGGGCTTCATCGGCCGCTACCGGCCGGGCGTGACGCCGCAGACGCATCCCAAGCTCGACGCGATGGTCGGCTACGCCATCAACTACTATCGCGACTTCGTGGCGCCGACCAAGACGTTCCGCGAGCCCACGGAAGGTGAGCGCGTGGCGCTGCAGGATCTGCGCGACGCGCTGTCGAATCTTCCTGCGGAGGCCACGGCCGAGGACATCCAGAACGTGGTCTACGAGATCGGCCGCCGCGAGCCGTTCCTCGACCACGTCAAGAAGGGCAAGGACGGCCGGCCCGGCGTGTCGCTCGACTGGTTCAACATGCTCTACCAGGTCCTGCTCGGCCAGGAGAAGGGCCCGCGCTTCGGTTCGTTTGTCGCGGTGTATGGCGTCAACAACGCGGTCAGCATGATCGACGGCGCCTTGGCGCGGAGCGCGTGAGGCCCACGCTCTTCACTCCGCAAATGGTGTCGTCCCGGCCTTGAGCCGGGACCCATAGCCACCGGCCGTTGTGTGGCGGAGGATCTCCGCCACCTTCCAAACCAACCAGCAATCCGCGGTATGGGTCCCGGCTCGGAGGCCGGGACGACAGCGGAATGCTTGGCGGCCGCCTCAGTTCGAAGCGGCCGGCGCCCCTTTTAGACCCCCTGCAACACAAACCGGCGGTCGAGCTTCTGCACCGGGCGGGCGTTCATCGGATAGAGCTTGGCGAATTTCGCCACGTCGGCTTCCGCCACCTGGATCGGATCGGCCAGCAGCAGCCACTCGACCACCTCCGAGCAGGGCGGCGTCGTCAGCGACCCGGCATAGCGATAATAGGAGCGGCGGTTCGGCAGCATCATGTTGGGATTGATGCGCGCATCGGCCTTCACCGCAGGGCCTTCCTTGTCCGGCATCGTCGCGACGATCTGAGCGAAAGCCGGATTGGGTCGGCCGGTGGTCATCAGCACGCCGACCACCGCGAGCCCGCCCGAAGCAGCGCGGTGAACGAAATGCGCTTCCATCGGATAGTTCTTGCCGCCGATCTGGTGTTCGCTCGGGCGATGGAAGTGCACCTGCAGCAGCTTGTAGGTGGTGCCGTCGAGCTTCAGCGTGCTGCTGCCGTCGGGGAAGTTGAGCTGGATGGTGTGGCCGTTGTTGACGATGGTCTCTGCGCTCTTGGCCCAGTTCAGCTTGAAGTCGGCCAGGCGCGCCTGGGTCGGATGCTCGATATCGATCGGGGATTGCTGGGTGCCGACGCTGCACACCTTGTTGGCGGCATCGAGATCACCCCATTTGGCGGGGCCGGTCGCGCCCTCATAGCTCCAATGCGGCGCCCCTTCGGCGGCGAAGCCCGGCTGGGCGCAGACGGGGCAGAGGGCGAGCCCCGCAAGGGCCTTCAAAACGTTGCGGCGGTCCATGGCAATCTCCAAAGATCAAGTGTGATGCAGGCAAACAATGCGGCCCATCAGCGCCGGCGGCGCGGGGCGAATCGCGACCTCTAGAAAAGCCGAATTCCGTTAATCCTTGCTGAGGGAACCGGCTGCACCCAGGAAAACCCGTGTTGCCACGGGCACAACCTTCGCGGGCCGGGCGGCGCCACTTCAGGGCAATCGATGCTTGAGTTCGAAAGCCCCTGCCGATACGGTCGGCCGCTCCCGAAAACATCAGCAAACTCAAGATCAAGCCAGGACCGCGCGAAGGTGCCCAAAATCTACAAAATCTGCTCAGCTTCGGCCTGGCGCGAGGCGGAGCGGCAGGGTGTCTACCGCGGCAGCGCGGACGATCTGCGCGACGGCTTCATCCATTTTTCGACCGCCTCCCAGGTGCCGGAGACCGCCCGGAAGCATTTTTTCGGGCAGAGCGCGCTGTTCCTTGTCGAGGTCGAGGCCGACGCGCTCGGCCCAGGCTTGCGCTGGGAGCGGTCGCGCAACGACGAGCTTTTCCCGCACCTCTATGGCGAGCTCGATCCGGGCGCCGTCACCGCCGTTCACCAGATGCACAGCCGGGCCGATGGCGGCCACGACATTCCGGACCTGAAGCCGTGATCCGCGCTTTTGACCAGCTCTCGCTGCCGCTGCTCCGCTGGCTCGACGCCGAGGATGCGCACCGGCTCGCCATCCAGGGCCTCAAGCTGCTGCCCGCCGTGAAGCCGCGGCCCGATGATGCCAAGCTCGCGGTGCGGGCGTTCGGCCTCAACTTCCCCAACCCGGTCGGCATGGCCGCAGGCTTCGACAAGAACGCGGAGGTGCCGGACGCGCTGCTGCGGCTCGGCTTCGGCTTCGTCGAGATCGGCTCGGTGACGCCCCTGCCGCAGAGCGGCAACCCGCGGCCGCGGCTGTTCCGCCTGGAGCGCGACGAGGCGGTCATCAACCGCATGGGCTTCAACAATGACGGCGCCGAGATCGTGCTGCGACGCTTGGCCGGCCGCGCCAGCCAGGGCGGCATCGTCGGCGTCAATGTCGGGGCCAACAAGGATTCCACCGACCGCGTCGCCGACTACGTCAAGCTGATCGAGACCTTCGCGCCGGTGGCGAGCTATTTCACCGTCAACATCTCCTCGCCGAACACGCCGGGTCTGCGCAACCTGCAGCAGGCCTCGCAGCTCGACGAGCTGCTCTCCAAGGTGCTGGAGGCGCGCGACCGCGTCCGCCGCAAGGCCGGCGACACCCCGGTGCTGCTCAAGATCGCGCCCGATCTCAGCCTCGCCGAGCTCGACGACGTCGTGCACGTCGCGCGCTCGCGCGGCGTCGACGGCATGATCGTTTCGAACACGACGCTCGCCCGGCCCAACTCCTTGCGCGAGCAGCTGCGCGCCAAGGAGCAGGGCGGTCTGTCCGGCCGGCCGCTGTTCCGGCTCTCGACGCGCATGGTGGCCGAGACTTTCGTCCGCGTCGAAGGGGCATTTCCGCTGATCGGCGTCGGCGGCATCGACACCGGCGGCGCCGCACTGACCAAGATCCGCGCCGGCGCCAGCCTGATCCAGCTGTATTCCTCGCTGGTCTACAAGGGCCTCGGCCTGGTCGAGAGCATCAAGGCGGATCTGACCTCGACCTTGCTGCGGACCGGGCGAGATTCACTGTCGGAGATCGTCGGCGCGGATGCGGCGACGATCACGGCGGAGGACTGGCCGGTTTAGACGGATTGCCTCGTCAGCAAAGAATGTAGGGTGGGCAAAGCGAAGCGTGCCCACCATTCGCGGCAAGACGGTGGGCACGCTACCGCCTGCGGCGGCCGCTTTGCCACCCTACGCATCCAGCGTCGCCGATCTACTTCCCGAACGACGCTCTCAACAACGCCGGATAGCGTGCCGCCTGGAAGCCGCCGCGAGCGGCGTAGAAGCTCAGCATCGCGACCCACAATCCCGTGTTGCCGAAGCCGCGCAGCGCCAGCCAGGTGTCGAGAAACACGATCAGTGCGGCGATCATCAGGTTGCGCATGTCGCGCGCCCAGGTGGCGCCGATGTAGACGCCGTCGAACGCGAAGGCGAACACCGAGACCAGCGGCGACACCACCACGAACGGCAGATAGTCGCGCGCGGCGCTACGCACCGCCTCGCTCGACGTCATCACGTCGATCAGCAGCGGGCCGAACAACACGAAGATCACGGCGACCACAAGTGCGAAGCCAAAGCCCCAGGCGAGCACCAGCCGCGTGGCGCCGGCGAAGGCGTCGCGGTTGCGCGCGCCATAGGCATGGCCGCAGAGCTGCTCGGCGGCGTTGGCGAGGCCGTCGAGGAAGAACGCGGCGACGAGCAGGAAATTGTTCAGCACCGCATTCGCTGCCAGCGTGGTGTCGCCGGCGCGCGCGCCCTGCGAGGTGAAGAACAGGAAGGCCACGATCATCGCCGCGGTGCGGATCATGATGTCGCGATTGACCGCCATCATTTGCATCAGCTTGGCGCGCTCGAGCAGCGATGGCAGCGACAGCCCGTTCGTCGTCGCCACCAGCCGCCGCGCCAGCACGAGGCCGATCGCGACGCCGATGGCCTCGGCGATGACAGCCGCGATCGCCGCACCAGCAATGCCGGCCTCCAGCACCTGCACGAGCAGAATGGTCGCTGCCATGTTGATCAGGTTGATCGCGACCTGCACCGCCAGCGCCAGCCTTGCGCGCGCCAGCCCGACCAGCCAGCCGAGCAGCACGTAGTTGGCGAGCGCGAGCGGCGCCGACCAGATCCGGATCATGAAGTAGGTGCGCGCGGCGCCCCGCACGGCATCGCTGCCGCCCATGATCTCGAAGATGATCGCCGCCAGCGGCAGCTGCAGCACGATCAATGCGACGCCGATCAGCGCGGCCAGCGCCAGCCCGCGGATCAGCACCCTCAGGATCTCGTCGGTTTCGCCGGCGCCGAGCGACTGCGCGGTGAAGGCCAGCGTGCTGGCGCGCAGGAAGGCGAACAGCCAGAACAGGCAGTCGAAGATCACCGAGGCCATGGCGACGCCGCCGAGCATCGCGGCCTCGCCGAGCCGGCCGATCGCCGTGGTCGAGACGATGCCGATCAGCGGCGTGGTCAGATTGGCGATCATCGCGGGACCCGCGATGTTAAACACCTGCGCGGTCGTGACTGCCGGCGCTTTCGGTCCCGGTGAATGCAATGGAATGCTCGCCCGCGATACCGGCCCATCCGCCGCGCTGCTGCGGCGGATTTCAGCTCCGGTCTTTGCTCAGGATAGCCGCTGCGTCCGGTATGAGGCTATAGATCAATCGTCATACCGTCATGCGCCGCTATGTGAGGAAGGGTCGCTACCCTTCGCAGCATGTCGTCGCTCAGATGGGTGAGCACCAGCCGTTTCGGCCTGATCTCCGCGAGACGCGTCTCGAGTGCCGCGAGGCTGAGATGGTTCTTCACGGGCTTGTCGAACGTGTAGGCCTCGGCGATGAACAGGTCGGCGTCGCGGCCGAGTGGGATCAGGCTGTCCGTCCACTCGGTGTCGGCCGTGTAGGCGACGATCTTGCCCTCGGCCTCGATGCGATAGCCGAGAAACGGCCCGCCTGAGTTGCCGTGCACGACCGTGAACGGCGTCACGCCGACCTCGCCGAAGCGCGCGAGCTGCCCGGGCGCGAGCTCGATCACTGACAGCTCGAACTTGCGCGGCGTGCTCGAGGACTGCTCGAACATCGCCTCCATCACCTGCGTCAGCCGCGCAGCGATGCCGGCGGGGCCGGCGATCACCAGCGGTTGCGTTCGCCGCGAAAACTGCGCATCGAGCAGCAGGAAGGGAAGACCGGCGAAATGATCGCCGTGGAAATGCGTGATCAGGATCAGCCCGACATCGTTGCAGGCGATGCCGAGCCGCTTCAGCGCAGGGAGCGACGAGGCGCCGCAGTCGATCAGCAGGTCGGTCGCGGCGCCCGTCAGATGGAAGCAGGTGTTGAACCTGCCGCCCGACCCGAACGCGTCACCGCAGCCGACAAAGCGAAGCTGCACCGGCTGCGCCCTCTCACCGCCCGCGCGGGGCGAACAGCCGCGACAGGAACCAGAGCGGGATCACGATCACGGCGCCGAGCAGGAAGTAGCGCCACAGCCAGTTGAAGGCGTCGAAGCCGAGCTCGTAGAGGCGGATGAACAGCAGCCGGATGCTGTGCAGAATGTTCAGCGGATCGAAGCCGATCGCCGACAGCACCACGCCGACCAGGATCGACAGCAGGATCAGCCGGAACGCCACCGCGACCGGCGAGCCGCCAAGAAAGCGATACAGGCCATCCGAGCTGCGGGCGCGGCCCGGATAATCCCTGATGTCGTTCGACATGTCATCGTCTCCAAGGCCGCTGCGAAGGCCGGTTCACCGGCGGATTCGTGCCCGATTATAAAGCACGGCAGGGCAGGTGGGGAACTGGTCTCACGGCCGCAAGCCGGTTACTGGCATTTAATGTTCTTGCTGCCTCTCAGCTTGCCGGTGGCACGTATTCTCAGAGATCGTCATGGCCGGGCTTGACCCGGCCATCCATCTCTCCAACGAGGATGGATGCCCGGGTCAAGCCCGGGCATGACGAGCAACACGAGGCGTGCCCAGCCCGTCGAGATTGTAAGACGTCGTCACCCCGCCGTTTCGCTCTTCAACATCCGCTCCAACGTCTCCAACCTGTCCGCGTCGCGCGGCGGCTTGTCCCAGCGCAGGCGGTTGATGCGAGGGAAGCGCATCGCGACGCCGGATTTGTGACGTGGCGATTTCTGCAGGCCCTCGAACGCCACCTCCAGCACCAGCCCCTGCTCGGGCTCGTGCACGACGTGGCGCACGGGGCCGAACTTCTCCGTGGTGTTGCGGCGGACGAAGCGGTCGATCTGCAGCAGCTCCTCGTCGGTGAAGCCGAAATAGGCCTTGCCGACCGGCACCAGCTGATCGCCGGCGTCACCTGACGTCCACACACCGAACGTGTAGTCGGAGTAATAGGACGAGCGCTTGCCGTGACCGCGTTGCGCATACATCAGTACGGCGTCGATAATGTGCGGATCGCGCTTCCACTTCCACCACTGCCCCTTCGGCCGGCCCGGCAGATACACCGCGTCGCGCCGCTTCAGCATCACGCCTTCGACCGCTTCAGCATCGTCTCCGGCGCCGGCTGACGCCGGATCGGCGCGTGCAGCGGTCAGCTCGTCCCAGGTGGCGAACGCGACGGTGGGCGACAGATCGACGCGTGGATTGTCCAGCCGCTTGATGAAGGCTTCGAGTTTCGCGCGCCGCGCTTCGAATGGTAGCTCGCGCAAATCGTTGTCCTCGTCACCGAGCAGATCGTAGGCGCGCAGATGGATCGGATACTCCTTCATCAGCTTCGGCGACACCGTCTTGCGGTTCAGCCGCTGCTGCAGCACGTTGAAGCTCTGCACGCGCTGGTCCCGCACCACCAGCAGCTCGCCGTCGAGCGCGCCGGGCAGATGCAGCGACGGCAACAGGTCCGGGAAACTCGCGGTGATGTCCTCGCCGCTGCGCGAATACAGCCGCGTCACCATCCGGCCGTCGGTCTCGCGTCCGCTCACGGCCTGTACGCGGATGCCGTCCCATTTCCATTCCGCGATGTAGTCGCTCGCGTCCATGTTGGCGAAGTCGCCGTCCTCCACCGCATGCGCCAGCATGACGGGGCGGAACGGGGCGGGATCGCGGTTGACCGGCTTGTCGCCGCGGCCTTCCAGCCAGGCAAACAGGTCGAGATAGGGCGGCGACAGGCCGGGCCAGATCAGCTCCACGTCGTGCGGGTCCTTGTCGCCGAGGGCGGCGGCGGCCGTCTTGGCCAAGCGCGCGGAGATGCCGATGCGCAATGCGCCGGTGACCAGCTTCAGCAGCGCCCAGCGGCCGGTCTCGTCGAGCTCATCGAGCCACTGCGCCAGCTGCTTCGGCATCTCGGTCTTGCCGAGGGTCCGGAGCGTGGTGACGACCTCGGTGAGCGTCGGCGGCGGTGGGTTGTTGTGGCCGGGCGGGGGCTGCTCCGAGAGACCACCCCTGGGGTACCCCCCTCCCTGCCCCTCCCCCACAAGGGGGGAGGGAGCGGAGAGAGCGGTGGTCGGTGACGCAAGAGAAACTGCTGCTGCCGCGCTCGCGGTCCCGGAAGCAGGGCTCGATCGTGGCGAGTCGCTGTTCGATGCCGTCCGAGTTGCAAGCTCCGCACGCAATTCGGCTCCCTCCCCCCTTGTGGGGGAGGGCTGGGGAGGGGGGGCCCCGGAAACGCGCTGCCCCTGATGTGCACCATCCCTCGGCCACATCAACGCGACCGTCTCGGACAGATCCCCCACATAGTCATACGACAGCGCGAACAGGACCGGGTCGGTACGCGCCGCAATGAGGTCGCGGATCAGAGCGGGCTTGGCATGCTTGAACGACAGCGCGCCGGTCAGCGCGCCCAGCGCGTAGCCGCGGTCTGGATCCCCGACTTCACGAAAATACGACGTCAGCAGGCGCAGCTTGTTGTTGCGGCCGGGCTCATAGGCGAGGCGGTCGAGCAGTTCGGCGAAGCGGTTCATGCCTCGGACTCCTCCGCGGCCACGACCTCGCTCTCCTCCTCGTCGCCATAGCCGACGAGATCGAGCGGCCGCGCCGCCAGCCCCTTGCTCTGGCACCAATGCACCAGCGCGTCCTCCTGGCCATGCGTGACCCAGACCTCGCCGGCGCCGGTCGCCGCGATGGTCGCGGTCAGCCCGTCCCAATCGGCGTGATCGGAGATCACCAGCGGCAGCTCGACGCCGCGCTGCCGGGCGCGGGCGCGCACCCGCATCCAGCCCGAGGCGAAGGCGGTGACCGGATCAGGAAAGCGCCGCGTCCACAGATCCGACGTCGCACTCGGCGGCGCCAATGTGATGGTGCCCGCAAGCTCGGCCTTCTTGACGCCCTTGACCGGCCGGAGCTCGCCGAGGGGAATGCCCTTGTCCTGGTAGTAGCGCGTGATCTTCTCCATCGCGCCATGCAAATAGATCGGCGCGTCATAGCCGGCCTCGCGGATCAGCGCGATCACGCGCTGCGCCTTGCCGAGGGAATACGCGCCGACCAGATGCGCGCGCTCGGGAAACAGCGCAACTGACGCCAGCAGCTTGTCGACTTCGAGCGCCGTGTCGCCGTGCCGGAACACCGGTAACCCAAAGGTCGCCTCGGTGATGAAGACGTCGCATTGCACCAGCTCGAACGGCGCGCAGGTCGGATCGCGCGCATCCTTGTAGTCGCCGGACGCGACGATGCAGGTACCGCCCGACGACACCTTGATCTGCGCCGAGCCGAGCACATGCCCCGCCGGGTGGAAGCTGACGGTGACATCGCCCAGCTTGATCTCCTCGCCATAACCGATCGCCTGCGTTGATCCCGCAAAATTCTCGCCATAGCGCAGCCGCATGATGTCGAGCGTCTCCTGCGTCGCCAGCACGGCGCCGTGGCCGGCGCGGGCGTGGTCGGAATGCCCATGCGTGATCAGCGCCCGCTCGACCGGGCGCACGGGATCGATGTGGAAGCCGCCGGTCTTGCAGCACAGGCCGGAGGGAACGGGCAGCAGGATGTCTTGCGGACGCATGTTGCTCATATAGGTCGCGCGTGAGGATTTTCAGCTTGTCGCATCATTCTCCGCTCGTCATGCGCGGGCTTGACCCGCGCATCCATCTCCTGAATGAAGTTCCTCGATGGATGGCCGGGTCAAGCCCGGCCATGACGATCCCAATGGTTCCCCGATGCCCCACCGCCTGTTCCTCTCCTCCGGCGACCTGATTGCCGACCGCCGCTACGAATTCGCCCGTGACCTGCAGATCAAGGGTGATCTCGCCGCGGCCGCGGAAGTGATGGAGCAGGCCATCGAGGTCGCGCCGAGCTTCGCCTCGGCGTGGTTCGAACTCGGCAAGATCCGACTCGCACTCGGCGAGACCGACAAGGCGATCTCCGCTTTCCAGAACGCCGTCGCGGCCGATCCGGATGACCGCCATGGCGCGGCCGTCCGGCTGATGCAGCTCGGCGCCGCGCCGCTCACGGACATGCCCAAGGCCTATGTGCAGTCGCTGTTCGACCAGTATGCACCGCGCTTCGAGAGCGAGCTGATCGAGCGGCTGCACTATCGCGCGCCCGCGATCCTGTTCAAGGCCGTGCTTGCCGTCCGCGCCGCCGCGAAGAAGCCGGCTTACTTCAAGCGCGCGATCGATCTCGGCTGCGGCACCGGCCTGGGTGCTGCGGCCTTCGTCAGCAACGTCGACAGCTTCATCGGCATCGATCTCTCCGCCGGCATGATCGCGCAGGCGCGCGACACCGGTCTGTATGCTGCGCTCGAGGTCGACGACATGACGGCTGGCCTCGCGCGACAGGCGGATGCGTCGGCCGATCTCGTTCTCGCCGCGGATGCGCTGGTCTATGTCGGCGATCTCGGTCCCGTGTTGCGCGAAGCGGCGCGCGTGCTGATGCCCGGCGGCCTCGTGACCTTCACCGTCGAGACGCATGACGGTGACGGCGTGATCATGGGTAAGGGGCTGCGCTATGCCCATGGTGCGGAATATATAAAAAGCGTCGTGACGGACGTTGGATTGAAGCTCGCGCATCTCGCGCCGGCGTCGCCGCGTACTGAGGATCAGGCACCGGTGTGTGGCCTTTCAGTGATCGCGATGAAGACTTGAGTCTACACGCTATTGAATGCGCTGCACGCAGCGCGCGATGCGGCAACTTCGCTCTTGCCGCGGCTCTCTTGATGCCAAAAAATGCCGGCAGTCTAGGGAGAGACAACAATGAAAAAACATCTGACCCGGCGCGATTTCTGCGCCACCGCGCTCGCGACCTTGGGCGCCTCGACCATCGCCTCGCCTTATGTCTGGGCCGCCGAGAAGAAATACGACGCCGGCGCCAGCGATACCGAGATCAAGATCGGCCAGACCATTCCGCATTCCGGTCCGGGCTCGCTCTATGGCGTGCTCGGCCGCATCGGCGAGGCGTATTTTCAGATGCTCAATGAGCAGGGCGGCATCAACGGCCGCAAGGTCAAGTTCCTCACCATGGACGATGCCTACAGCGCGCCGAAATGCGTCGAGGCGACCCGCCGCCTGGTCGAGCAGGAGGAGGTGCTGGCGCTGTATGGCTCGCTCGGCACTGCGCCGCAGACCGCCGTGCACAAATATCTCAACTCCAAGGGCGTGCCGCAGCTGCTGCTCAACACCGGCGCTTCGAAGTGGAATGATCCGAAGAACTTCAAATGGACCATGGCCGGCCTGCCGCTGTATCCGACGGAGGCGCGCATTCTCGCCAAGCACGTGCTGAGCGTGAAGCCCGAGGCCAAGATCGGCATACTCTACCAGAACGACGATTTCGGCCGCGACTTCCTCGGTCCCTTCAAAAAGGTGCTCGCCGATGCCGGCGGCAAGGCTCAGGTGATCATGGAGCAGACCTATGATCTCACCGAGCCCACGGTCGACTCGCAGCTGATCAACCTGTCGAAGTCCGGCGCCGACGTGTTCTACAACATCACCACCGGCAAGGCGACGTCGCAGTCGATCCGCAAGGTCGCCGAGCTCGGCTGGAAGCCGCTGCAGCTGTTGTCGGCGGGCTCGACCGGCCGCTCGATCCTCTCGGCCGCGGGACTGGAGAACGCCAAGGACATCGTCGCCATCCGCTATTCCAAGGATGCCGGCGTGCCGCAATGGAAGGATGATCCCTACGTCAAGGCATTCGAGGCGCTGCGCGCGAAATATGTCCCGACCATCGATCCGGACAACAGCATCGCCTATGCCGGCTACGGCCAGGCGGCCTCGATGGCCGAGATCCTGCGCCGCTGCGGCGACACGCTGACGCGCGAGAACGTGCTGAAGCAGGCCACCACGCTCGCCGGCTTCCACTCGCCCTACTTCCTCGACGGCGTCAACTACGCCTACACGCCCGACGACTACACGCCGATGAAGACGCTCTACATCTCGATCTTCGACGGCAAGGACTGGAATATCTCCGAGAAGCCGATGACGGAGTAGTGGGCTTCCTCCCGTTGGATGATGACACCGGAGATGTGGCTGCACTCTCCGGTGTCGTCCCTGCGAATGCAGGGACCCATACCGCGGAATCTATCGTTGAGGCATAACTGCCAGTCATCGTCTCAGCGCGGCCGGTGGTTATGGGTCCCTGCGTTCGCAGGGACGACAGCGGTGTTTGAGGAGGCGCTGATGCCCCCCACCTCCCTCGGGGGCGATAGCCATTGCCGCTGAGGCAGCCATCCCGCCCTCGACGAAGGGCGCGGGACTGCCTACCTTCCCCCGGTGCCGCCCCGCATCCGACCAGTCCCGCCCGACGACAGCGCTGCGCTGCCCGACCATTTCGCCCGATGGTTCGCCGCGCGCGGCTGGGCGCCGCGTGGACATCAGCTCGCGCTGCTGGACAAGGCGCGGGCGCAACGCTCGGCATTGCTGATCGCGCCGACCGGCGCCGGCAAGACGCTAGCCGGGTTCCTGCCGACCTTGGTCGAGCTCGGCGAGGCGCCGCCAGCGCGGTCGGTCGCCCGTCCGGCCGGCCTGCACACCCTCTACATCTCCCCGCTCAAAGCGCTCGCCGTCGATATCGCGCGCAACCTCGAAGCGCCGATCTCCGAGATGGGCCTGCCGATCAAGGTCGAGACCCGCACCGGGGACACGCCGGCGTCGCGCAAGCAGCGCCAGCGCCGCTATCCGCCGGACATCCTGCTGACGACCCCCGAGCAGCTCGCGCTGCTGCTGTCCTCGGACGACGCGCCGTTCCTGTTCTCCTCGCTGAAGCGCGTGGTGCTCGACGAGTTGCACGCCCTGGTCACCTCCAAGCGCGGCGATCTCCTGTCGCTCGGGCTGGCGCGGCTGTGGCGGCTTGCGCCCGAGATGCGCATGATCGGATTGTCGGCGACGGTGGCCGAGCCGGATCAGCTTGCGCGCTTCCTGGTGCCGCAGCCCCGCGGCGCGACCGATGCCGCTGATGTCGTCGCCGCCGGCGGCGCGGCGCAGCCGGTCGTCGAAATGCTGGACACGCGCGAGCGCCTGCCCTGGGCCGGTCACAGCGCGCGTCATGCGCTCAACGAGATGTACGAGCTGATCAAGGCCAACAAGACCACGCTGGTCTTCGTCAACACGCGCAGCCAGGCCGAGATGCTGTTCCAGGAGTTCTGGCGCATCAATGACGACAATCTCGCCATCGCGCTTCACCACGGCTCGCTCGACGTCGCGCAGCGCCGCAAGGTCGAGGACGCGATGGCGGCCGGCCGGCTGCGCGGCGTGGTCTGTACGTCCTCGCTCGATCTCGGCGTCGATTGGGGCGATGTCGATCTGGTCATCAATGTCGGCGCGCCCAAAGGCTGCTCGCGGCTGATGCAGCGCATCGGCCGCGCCAATCACCGGCTCGACGAGGCCTCGCGCGCGGTGCTGGTGCCGGCCAATCGCTTCGAGGTGCTGGAATGCTCGGTCGCGATCGACGCCATTGCCGACAACGCGCAGGACACGCCACCCTTGCGCACCGGCGCGCTCGACGTGCTGGCGCAGCACGTGCTCGGCTGCGCCTGCGGCGAACCGTTTCTGAGTGACGAGCTCTATGCCGAGGTGATCACGGCTGCGTCCTACGCGACGCTGACACGTGCCGATTTCGACGACGTCGTGGACTTTGTCGCGACTGGCGGCTACGCGCTGAAGACCTATGAGCGCTTCGCGCGCATCAAGCAGGATGCGAAGGGACGCTGGCGCGTCGCCAATCCCAAGGTGCGGCAGAGCTACCGCCTGAATGTCGGCACCATCGTCGAGGAGGCGATGCTGAAGGTGCGGCTGGTGCGCTCGCGTGGCGGCGGCAAAGGCACGACAGGCGCGATCGCGCGCGGCGGCCGGCTGCTCGGCGAGATCGAGGAGGCGTTCATCGAAGGTCTCACGCTCGGCGACACGTTCGTCTTCAGCGGCGAGATCGTGCGCTATGAGGCGCTGGCCGAAGACCAGGTCTATGTGTCGCGCGCGAGCGATTCCGATCCGAAGGTGCCGTCCTACATGGGCGGCAAGTTCCCGCTGTCGACCTACCTGGCCGAGCGCGTGCGCGGCCTGCTCGACGACCGCACGGCCTGGGGCGTGTTGCCGGAGCAGGTGCGCGACTGGCTGTCATTGCAGACGGACGTGTCGCGCATCCCGGCGCGGCGCGAGCTGTTGGTCGAGACCTTTCCGCGTTCCAACAAGCACTACATCGTCTGCTATCCGTTCGAGGGCCGGCTCGCGCACCAGACGCTCGGCATGCTGCTGACGCGGCGGCTGGAGCGCGCGCGCGCCCGGCCGCTCGGCTTCGTCGCCAATGAATATGCGCTCGCGGTGTGGGGGCTTGGCGACATGTCCTTGATGGTCAAACAGGGACGACTGGATCTCGCCGCGCTGTTCGATCCGGACATGCTCGGCGACGATCTCGAAGCGTGGCTCGACGAATCGGCGCTGATGAAGCGCACGTTCCGCTCCTGCGCCATTATCTCCGGCCTGATCGCGCGGCGCTCGACGACCGAGGAGAAGACCCGTCGCCAGGTGCTGTTTTCGACCGATCTCGTCTATGACGTGCTGCGCCGGCACCAGCCGGATCACATGCTGTTGCGCGCCGCCCGCGCCGATGCCGCCACCGGCCTGCTCGATCTGCGTCGCCTCGGTGATATGCTCCAGCGCATCGAGGGCCGAATCACCCATCGCCCGCTCGATCGCGTCTCGCCTCTGGCGGTGCCGGTGATGCTGGAAATCGGGCGCGAATCCGTCTATGGCGAGGCCGCCGACGAGCTCCTGGCGGAAGCCGCCGAGGAACTCGTCAAGGAGGCGATGGGGTAGCGACAGGCGAGGCGGATTTGCGGGGCACACTCTGCGTATCGGGGATGATGGAGGTCGCCGGCACCGCGCTGCGCGCCGATCTCTCCGGCGCGCTGGTGTGGGACGAGCAGCGCCTGCTGGTGGTCTCCGATCTGCATCTGGAAAAAGGCTCGAGCTACGCGTCGCGCGGCACCTTGCTGCCGCCGTTCGATACGGTTGCGACCTTGCGCCGGCTTGCGACGGTCATCGCGCACTACAATCCGCGCACCGTGATCGCGCTCGGCGACAGCTTTCATGATCGCGACGCGCATACCCGGCTGAGCGGCGACGACCGCGCCTGCATCGCGAACCTTCAAGTCGGCCGTGACTGGATCTGGATCACCGGCAATCACGATCCCGCGCCGCATGGCATCGGCGGCGAGGTTGCCGACGAGATCACGCTTGGCGCCGTCACGTTCCGCCACGAGCCGACCGGCGCGCCCGGCGAGATCGCCGGCCATCTGCATCCCAAGGCCCGCGTGGCGACCCGCGCCCGCACACTCGAACGTCGTTGCTTCGTCTCGGACGGCGCCTGCGCGGTGATGCCGGCGTTCGGCGCCTATGCCGGCGGCCTCAACGTCCGCGATGCCGCCTTCGCCAAACTGTTCCCGAAGCGCGCCTTCATCGCGCATGTGCTGGGCGACACCAGGCTGCACAGCATCGCGGCGGCGAGGTGTTATTAGTTGAACGATCGTCATTGATAGTTGGGTGAGTGATCCTCCTGGCAACTGCTACGCCGCCTTCGCCTGCACCTTCTCGCAGAATTCCGCCAGCCGGTCGGCCAGCCGCAAGGTGGCCGGGCTGGCAGTGGGAGAGGCGAGCAACGCGACCTCGGTGCGATCGATCGGAGCGAAGCCCTCACGCGCCGTCAGCACGCGGTGCTCCGCCTGCACCGACATCTCTGAGAGGATGCTCAGCCCCATGCCCGCCGCCACCGCGGCCTGGATCGCGGCGAGGCTCGATGACGTGTAGGCCATGTGCCAGGCCCGCCCCGCGGCTTCCAGCGCGTGGATCGCGCGGCTGCGATAGATGCAGCCGAGCGGAAAGCCGATCAGCGGCACCGAGCGGGCCTCGAGGCTGACTGGATGGCTCTTGCTGGTGACCCAATGGACCTGCTCGGGCCACGCCGCGATCGCCGCACGGGTGTCGTCGACGCCGCGCTTGAGCAGTGCGAGGTCGAGATCGCCGCGCTCGATGTCGCGCTTGAGGTTGAGGCTCTGGTCGGCGCGGACGTCGAGCCTGAGATCGGGGTGAGCACGGGAGAACGCCGCGAGCAGTTTTGCCAGCCGGTAGGCGGCAAAATCCTCGGGAATGCCGAGCTTCACCGCGCCGTTAGGCCCCGGACGAGCCACGACATCACGGGCTTCCTCGGCCAGCGCGAGCAGGCGGCGGGCGTAGGACAGCAGCCGCTCGCCGGCTTCAGTCGGCGTCACCTCGCGGCCGTCCCGGTTGAGCAGGATCTGGCCGAGATCCTCCTCGAGACGCCGGATCTGCTGGCTGATGGTCGATTGCGTGCGGTGGACCCGCTCGCCGGCCCGGGTGAAGCCGCCGGCCTCGACCACCGAGACGAAGCTGCGCAACAGCTCCAGATCAAGCATCGGGAGCGTCCATTCAAAATTCCACTGAGTTTCAGTTTAGCATTTAATTTCCAAATGAGGAAGAACAGCCCTACACCGGCGGGAAAGGAGCCCCCCGATGTCGTCCGTGTCCACACCAGTTGCCGCGACCCCGATGAAATCGAACCTGCTGCCGCTCGAGATCGGCCTGTTCTGCCTGCTGTGGAGCTTCGCCTTCGTCGCCGGCAAGATCGGCGTGACCTATTGCCCGCCACTGCTGCTGCTCGCGGCGCGATTCTCGCTCGCGGGCGTCATGATTCTGGCGGTCTCGCTCATCCGCGGCGAGCTGCGCATGACGTGGCGCGATGCGGCCGTGTTCGCGATCATCGGCATCGCCAACAACGCGCTGTATCTCGGCCTCGGCTATACCGGGCTGAAGACGGTGTCGGCTGGGCTGGGCGGGCTGATCGTCTCGGCCAATCCGGTATTCACCGCGGTGTTCGCGGCGCTCTTGCTGGGCGAACCGCTGACCTTGCGCAAGATCGCGGGGCTGGCGCTCGGCACGCTCGGCGTCGCGATGATCGTCTGGCACCGCATGTCAGTCGGCACCGATCATCTCGAAGGCATTCTCTACACGCTGGCAGCGCTGGCCTCGATCGTGACGGGCACGATCCTGTTCAAGCAGCTCGCGCCCAAGGGCAGCCTGTGGGTCGGCAACGGCATCCAGAACCTGTCCGCGGGCCTCGTGCTGTGGCCGGTCGCGCTCGGCATCTCCGATATCCACGACATCACCCCGAATGCGCAGCTTGCCGGCGCGTTTGCTTTCCTCGTGCTGGGCGGGTCGATCCTCGCTTACGTGCTCTGGTTCCACCTGCTGAAGGTGTGCGGCGCGACCGCTGCGAGCGCCTATCACTTCGTGATGCCGCCGCTGGCGATGATCTTCGCCTTCCTGGTGCTCGGTGAGCACGTCGCGCTGCAGGACCTGCTCGGCGTCGTCCCCGTGGCCATCGGCATCTACCTGGTGACGCGTACGCCGGTGCGTGTCAGCGTGGCCTAATCGCGCCGGAACACGATCGACGCCATCCAGCCCGTCATCAGCGCCATCGCCGTCGTGACGAGGCCATAGACAAAGCCATTCTGCCGCGCGGAGCTTGCCACGAACTGCTCGAAGCCGACCTTGACGATTTCGAACGCGGTCTCCGTCTTGGTGATCAGCGCGCCGTCGGCGAGCAGCTTGATCTCGATCTCATAGGTGCCGATCGGAACCGCGGCGGGCAGCGGAATGCCGGTGCGGAACAGGGTGGGCGTCAGGAACGTCACCGCCGACGTGTCCTCGCGATAGAGCCCGTGCTGCGACTGCAGCCGCACGAAAGCGCTGCGGAAGACGTCGTTCGGCACCACGTCGCCATAGTCTGGGCCGACGCGCTGCGTCAGCAGCACGTTGGTCAGGCCGAGCTGCTGGCGCCGTTGCACCTCGGGATTGGCCATCGCATCGAACGGCCGGTTGGCGAACAGCGCGAGATAGCCGGGCACCTTCAGGAACTGGCGCGAGTCGGTGTTGATCCAGATGCCGAATTTGCGCTCCTTGCGCCGCGTCACCATGTCGGCGCGCGGCCCGCGCACGGTGACCACGAGATCATAGGCGGTGCGGGTCGGCGGGGTCTGCGCGTCCTTCTCGACCGAGCCGAACAAGACGAGTTCCTCGCCGGAATAATTCGGCGTCACCGTCACGCGATGGTTGGAGACGGAGGCGATCAGCCGTTCCGCGCACGCCGGTGCCGCGCCGGCCAACAGCAGCGCGAGCGTGACGCAAGCGAGGCGGAGCAGGGTCATCGGCTCGCCTCGGTCTCGCGGATGGTGAAGAGGTCGTCGGGCTTGATCACGAGCTCGATCGCAAAACGGATGCCGACGGCGAGGATCAAGAGGCCGAGCAGCAGCCGCAACTGCTCGCCGCGGATCATCTGGCCGGCGCGGGCGCCGAACTGTGCGCCGGTGACGCCGCCGATCATCAGGATGAGCGCCAGCACGGCATCGACCAGATGATTGCTCAGCGCATGCAGCATGGTCGCGATCATCATGGTGGCGAGCGTCAGCACCATCGAGGTGCCGATCACGGTCGAGGTCGGCACGCGCAGCAGATAGATCAAGAGCGGCACCAGGATGAAGCCGCCGCCGATGCCCATGACGGCGCCGAGAAAGCCGATGAGAACGCCGATGCCGATGACGGGAATGACCGAGACGTAGATCTTGGAGCGCTTGAAGCGCATCTTCAGCGGCAGGCCATGGACCCAGACATGGCTGCCGGGCCGGCGCACCGTGGCGGCCGCGCCCTGGCGTTCGCGCAGGATAGCGCGCAGGCCCTCCCAGAACATCACGCCGCCGACGCTGGTCAGCAGCACGACATAGGACAGCGCGATCATCAGGTCGAGTTGGCCGAGCGAGCGCAGCAACGTGAAGGTGGCGACGCCGAGCGCGGTGCCCAGCGTGCCGCCGATCATCAGCACCAGCGCCAAAGAGGGATCGATCGCCCGCCTTCGCCAATAGGACAGTGCGCCGGAGAACGAGGAGGCGGCGATGTGGCTGGACACCGAGGCGACCGCGACCGCCGGCGTGATGCCGACGAAGATCAGGAGCGGCGTCATCAGGAAGCCGCCGCCGATGCCGAACATGCCGGACACGAAACCGACGGCCGCGCCCATGGCCAGCAGCAGGAAGATGTTGACCGGGATGTCGGCGATGGGGAGGTAGATCTGCATCCGCGCGGCCCTGCGAACGTTCAACCGAAGCATCCCACGCATGCGAAGCAGGTGCTTTGCGTCCTGCATAACCGAAAATGCTGCCGAAGGGATCAGGGATTCCCGATCCCGGCCCTGCGATCTGCTGAGGCCGTCACCGGCCGACCGATCAGAGTGGCTTCAGTGGCGCCGTCACCAGCTTCATCGCCTCGGCCTCCTGCGGATCCAGCCAGCGGATGTCGCGCGTCTCGGACATGGCTTCGATCACCTGCGACGAGATGCCCATGCGGGTGACATAGCCGAGGATCGCGCCGGTGACGCGCTGGGTGTCGGCGACCGCGTCCTCGCCCTCCGCTTTGGAGGTGAAGCGGTGGACGCCGAGCGCCGAGCCGTCGAGGCCGTAGCGGGTCTGGCCGCCCGCGAAGGTGAAGACGCAGGCGCTCGCGCAATAGCCGGGACGAATGCGGCCGTCCTTGTCAACCACGCCGACCGCGGTGGCGAGGCCGTGGGCGCGGATGATCTCGCCCATCAAGACGCCCTGTTCGAGATTGCCGCCGGGCGAGGACAACAGCACCACGTCGCCGATTCTCAGATTGGATTCGTTGATCCGCTCGCGCAGCCAGATCGCGGCGGCCGGGCCGATGCGGCCGCTCACCGCGAGCACTGCACGAGTCCCGCCGGTCGCGCCGAGTGCGGCGTCGGCAACCAGCACCGAGGACAGGCTTGGCGAGACGTACTGATCCTTCCAGAACGACCAGGCATCCGGGCGCGACAGGTCACGATAGGCGCGGATTCCGCCGCTGAGCATGATCCCGACGAAGAAGATCACCGAGGCCATCCGGCGCCAGCGGAACGCCGCGGGATAGCCGTCGGTGACCTGCTGCACGGGGGATCGAGGCGCGGCGGTGAAGCTCGGCTGCGGCTGTGGCGCCACCCGCGGGCCCGTCGGCGGTTGTCGAAACGGCGCGCCGTTCTGCTGCTGGTCTCCGGCTGTCACGCGCCGCCACTCCCTCGCGGCGTCCATCACGCGCCGTCGCGAAGTCCTATACCGATCGCCCGCACGACACTATGGCGCGCGGGCGGACGTGTTCAGGATTTTGTCGCCATCTTCGAGGCCGCAGCATCTCGCCTGCAACCTGCGCTGGGGGCCCTCAGCGCGGTGCCGCCGAAGCCGAACGCTTCGCCAATGCGGCCTTGGCTGCGGCGGCCTTGGCGATCGCCTGGTTGCCGTCCCATCCGCCGGCGGGTGCCGGCACGTTGATCGAGTCGTCCGGCTGCGGCTCGACCGTGAAGGTCTGGATCGCGAGCTTGGCCGCGGCCAGCGACTGCGCATCGAGGCGCTTGGCGACGTCGTCACGCTTGCGTCCGGCGTCCGCATCGCCCTGGGCAGCGGCGAGGGTGAACCATTTGTAGGACTCGGCGAGGTTCTGCTCGACGCCAATGCCCCGCGCATAGAGGATGCCGAGGTTGAACTGGCTGTCGGCGACACCGCGCTCGGCGGCCTTGCGGAACCATTGCGACGCGCTCTTGTAGTTCGCGCCCTTGCCGCCGCCATCGGCGTCGAGCACGGCGAGATTGTGCATCGCCTTGGCGTTGCCGCGCTCGGCGGCGACGACGTAGTAGCGGCGGGCGATGTCGGCGTCCTTCTTCACGCCGAGGCCCTTCTCGTAGAAGGTGCCGAGCCGGAACACGGCCGGAATGAGCCCGGCCTGCGCAGCGCGGTCATACCATTTGGCGGCTTCCTCGTAGTTCGGCGCGATGCCCTTGCCTTCGGCGAAGCGCACGCCGACCTCGTAGGCCGCGCTCGGATCACCCTTCAGCGCGGCATTGCGCAGCGCCATGCCGCCGATCGCATCGGGCAGCTTCTCGGAAGCCGGCACCTGGACGAGGCCGAGCTTCTGGCCGTTGGCGGCGGTCGGGATCGTCCCGGTGATGTCGTTCGCGGCGGCGGCCTGCTTGTCGGTATCCTGCGGGATCGCGAGCATCGCGATCGTCTCCGCCTCGCTCGGCATGGCCCGGTTATAGGACTGGCGGTCGATCGGGGTCGGCGAGGTCAGCGACGGCACGCTCTGGTCCGGTGTCGCCGG
Source organism: Bradyrhizobium sp. ORS 285 (assembly GCF_900176205.1). Classification (NCBI taxonomy): domain Bacteria; kingdom Pseudomonadati; phylum Pseudomonadota; class Alphaproteobacteria; order Hyphomicrobiales; family Nitrobacteraceae; genus Bradyrhizobium; species Bradyrhizobium sp. ORS 285. The sequence goes on along the minus strand of NZ_LT859959.1, from coordinate 6,830,685 downwards.
GCGCGGCGACATGCTGGGCGTCGACGACGGCATTTGCGCGCGCGGCGCCTCGCTTTGGCTCTCCATCGGCGCGACGGGCGGCGGCGTGGAGCCGGTGTCGAGCAGCGACATGGCGAATTTGAAGGTGCCGAGCACGATCACCACGACGCTGGCGCCGACCAGCAGCGAGCGGATCTTCGAGCCGATGGTCGAGACCTCCTCGTCACCTTCGGCCGTCAGAGCGATTGTCGGCTTCTCCTTGGTCTTGGCCTTTGGTGGCTCCTTGGGCGCTTCCTTGGCGACGGCCTTCGGTGGCGGCTCCTTGGCCTTCTCCTTCGGCTTGTCCTTCTTCGCCTTCTTCGGATCGACCGGCTGCGCCGCGGCCGCAGCCTGCGCGGCGCGCCGGGCAGCGGCGATGAAGCTAGACGTGGAGACAGGCTCACGCTTTCCGGCGGGCAGTTCGCTCAGCGCATCCTCGGACGCGGCGATGCGTTCCGCGGGAGACGCGGTCCGGCCGGGCGGGCGCGTGCCCGGCTCCAGCGGATGGTCCGGCGGCAATTCGGGAACGATTGCGGCGGGGCGCGCGGCCTGCGCTGCCTGGGCGGCGTGCGGCTCTAGGATGTCGGCGATCGCCTTGGGCGGGATCGGCGGCGGCATCGGAGCAGGGGCCGGTGCTGCTGCCGCGTGGAAGTCGCGCGGGGCAGCGGCGAACGCCGATGCGGTGGGCGCCGGAGCAGCGATGGGGGCAGCCATCTGCGCGGCTGCCGGATTCGGCAGCTCCGGTCGATAGGACGGCTCAGCTCGAGGTGGATCGGCATAGGCCTGCGGTGCCGGCGCACGTGCGGCGGCGGGCATCGGCGGCTCGATCGTCGGCGCAAGCGGCGGCAGGACGGCCGGCTGGCTGGTCGTCGCGCGCACGTTGCGCAGATCGCCCTCGATCATCGCCAAGCGGTCGACGACGTGGCCGAGCGTGTTGTGGACCGCTTCGAGCGAATCCTGGGTGTTGCGATCGGTCTCGGTCTGGCTGAAGCGGATGTCCGACAGCTCGCGCTTGACCATGTCCACGAGGCCAGTGTCATGCGAGGCTTCGCGCTGCGACCGGCTCTCGGACAAAGCGGCGAACGTCGCCTGCTGCCGTTCGAGATAGCGCAGGATGTCCTGCAGGCCGTCCTCGACCCGGGACATGTTGCCGCCGCGCGGATCGTTGGCCGCTTCCAGCCGCTCCAGGAGGTAGCTGATGCGCTGCTCGAGATGGGTGATGGCGGACGAGCCGTCATTGCCGACCTGCAGCCGGTCGATGCGGTCGGACAGGCCGCGCAGCGCGTCCTCGATCTGGGCGGTGTTGTCGGGCGCGGGGGCGGGATGCTCGCGGCTTTCGAGCGTCGAGGTCAGGGCCGCGATGCGCTGCTCCAGCGCCGCGAAGGAATCGTGGAAGGCTTCGTGCGTGTCGCGCGCCTGCGTGACCTGGTCGACCTTCGAGGACAATTGCCGAAGGTCGTCCGACAGCCGTTCCAGCGCATCGTTGGAGGCGACATTGGCCACGATCGCGCGCAGCGCCGTGATGGCGCTTTCGAGCTGCTGAACCGTGCCGGGATCGTCATTGGCGCGCAGGATCAGGTCGAGCTTGGCGCCGAGATTGCGGATCGCCTCGTCATAGACGGCGAGTTGCTCGGCGGGCTTGAGCGAGCCGACCACCTCGCGGATATCGGTCAGCGCGCGCTCGATGCCGGCGAGCGCCTGGCCGTCGACGCCGCTCTGGCGGTTCTCGTCGATACGCCGCGACAGCGAGTGGATCTCGTTCTCGATCGACTCGATCGCGCGCCGCGGCATCGCCTCGGTGATGGTGAGGCGGATCTCGGCCAGCTCGGTGCGGAAGCCCGCGATCGACTGCTCGATGCCGTCATCCGGACGATGCAGCGCCTCGATCTGGCTGGTGATCTTCAGCAGGTGACGTTCGAGCTGCGAGAAATCGGGGCTGGTTGCGGCCGCGGGTGGCGGCGTCATCAGCGGGGCTGCAGCGGGCGCCATCGCAGGCGCGGTCGGCGGCGCCTGATGCGGCGGCAGCGGGCGCGCATTGTCGAGCTCGCTCTGACGGGCGCTGATCTCGGCCACGGCGATGTCGAAGGAGCCGGCGCTGAGCGGCTGGGCCGGGCGATAAAGCTGTGCGGCGGCGCGCTCGACGCCGTCGGGGCCGCGGTAGCGGTCCTCGGTGGCGGGTTTGCGCAGCGGCGTCGAGATCTGGGACAGGCGGGCGTCGAGCCGCGAGATGGCGTCGTTGAGCTGGCGCGCCACGCCCTGCTCGTCGCGCGGCGAGTCCTTGCGTGCCCCGGGCCGCGACATGTGCTCGATCTGCCTTGCGATGGAATCGAGCCGCTGATGGATGTCCGAGACTTCGCGAGCATCGCGGCTGGCCGGCGCCGGGCTGCGTGGTGCGGGGCTGCCGCGGAAATCAGGCGGAGCCGATGCGCCGAGCGTGGAGTTGATCCAGTCGTTCAGCGTCATGCCGGCGCGTTGCGCCGCAGCCTCGGCCCTCTCGCGGACGGACGGGTCGATGCCTTCATTACTCCACGGTACGCGCGAATTCATGTCTCGTCCGGTTCCGCTTCCAGCGCTCCACCAAGCGCCTCCAGCCTCCCCACGCGTCCCGGACGTGAACATGAACGGGTCCGCGCAGATCGTCTGCTCCAGGTCCCGACTTTTGACTTTTACGGTAAATAACGGGTTAAGTTTACCGCTGGCGCGGTCAGAAGTTTTGCGCTGAGCGAACGACGCGAATCAGCGGGCGTTCTCGCGCGAAGAGGAATCGAGCGGCCGCACGCTGCCGGTGCCGGACATGGCCGACAATGCCGTGATCGCCTCCTCGCACCATTCGGCGACCATGCGCTCGTGACGCAGGCCGAGGCGCAGATTGAGCAGCTTGCCCATGTCGGCCGGCGCGACGCTGCCGTCGGCGTAGTGCTTCTTCAGGATGCGATCATAGCGCTCGGCGCGGTCGCGATGATGTTCCAGCCGCGCCATCAGGTCCGCCCGGATCGGCGCGATGTCGGCCGCACCCAGCGCATAGAGTCGGACCAGCAGATCATCCTTGGTCGAGGCCGGCGTGCTCGGTCGCGCGGCCCAGCTGCGGAAGGCGGCGCGGCCCTCGGGGGTCAAGGTGTAGACGAGCTTGTTCGGCTTGCCGGTCTGCACCACCTCGCGCCCCTGGATATAGCCGCGGTCGCGCAGCCGGGAGAGCTCCCGGTAGATCTGCTGGTGGTCGGTCTTCCAGAAGAACCCGATCGAGGAGTCGAAGGTCTTGGCGAGCTCATAGCCCGTCATCGGATGTTCGGTGAGGCAAGCGAGAATGGCGTCGCCGAGGGCCATGGCCGGAAACTGCTCCCGTTTTTCTGATCTTGGTCCGCCCCGCTCCACGCTTGACATTATGCACATTGGCGCATATGCGTCAATGTGCATATGGGGTGGTTGTGGTGCTGGCCTGTTCCGCCCCGAGGAGACGCCCAATGACAAAGACCGGCCTCGATGGATGGTACGGCTATATGAGGTCTCACGATCTCGGCGCTTTGCGGGAGCTGCTGCACCCGGACGCCGTGTTCGAAAGCCCCGTCGTGCATACGCCGCAGCGCGGCCGCGACATCACCTTCAAATATCTCGCGAGTGCTGAGAAAGTGTTGGGCGGACCCGGATTCAAGTATGTCGGGGAGTGGCGTAACGCCACGAGCGCCGTGCTCGAATTCGAGAACGAGATCGAAGGCATCAAGCTCAACGGCGTCGATATCATCACGTTCGATGAAGCCGGTCTGATCACTCACTTCAAGGTGATGGTGCGCCCGCTCAAGGCGATCAATTTGCTGCACCGCCTGATGGGCGAGCAGCTTGCGGCCATGAGCAAGCCTTCGTGAACAAGCCGTCCTGACGCGACCGACGGCCGCAAACGAACGGCTGCCCCAAGCTGAGAGAAATCGCTAAAGTCCGCGGCCTGCATTGCCTGCCGCGTCCGCAAATTCCAGTCTGAACCTTCAGCCTTCCTGCCGGAGACGCCGATGCCGATCTACAAAGCCCCCGTGGAAGATGTCACCTTCCTGCTCAACGACGTGTTCCAGATCGACCGTTACGACAATCTGCCGGGCTTCTCCGATGCCTCGGCCGATGTCCGCGAGGCGATTCTCGGCGAGGCCGCCAAGCTCGCCGAAGAGGTGCTGCACCCGCTGAATCGCACAGGCGATCTCGAAGGCTGCAAGCGTCATGACGACGGCAGTGTCACCACGCCGAAGGGCTTCAAGGAGGCCTACAAGCAGATCAAGGAGGGCGGCTGGCTCGGCCTGTCGGCGCCATCAGAATATGGCGGGCAGGGCCTGCCGGTCACGCTCAGCCAGACCGTCAACGAATTCCAGTGCTCGGCCAACATGGCATTCTCGATGTATGGCGGCCTCACCATGGGCGCCACCGCCGCGCTGATCGTGCATGGCAGCGAGGAGCAGAAGAAGACCTACGTGCCGAAGATGGTCGCCGGCGAATGGACCGGCACCATGAACCTGACCGAGCCGCATTGCGGCACCGATCTCGGCCTGCTGCGCACCAAGGCGGTGCGCCAGGACGACGGCAGCTTCAAGATCTCCGGCACCAAGATCTTCATCTCGGCGGGCGAGCACGATCTCGCTGACAACATCATCCATCTCGTTCTCGCCCGCATCGAGGGCGCACCGGCCGGCATCAAGGGCGTGTCGCTGTTCGTGGTGCCGAAATTCCTGGTCAATCCGGACGGCACGGTCGGCGCGCGCAACGGCGTCATGTGCGGCTCGATCGAGCACAAGATGGGCATCCACGGCAACTCGACCTGTGTGATGAACTACGACAATGCCACCGGATGGCTGATCGGCGAAGAGAACAAGGGCATGCAGGGCATGTTCGTGATGATGAACGAGGCCCGGCTCGGCGTCGCCGTGCAGGGTCTCGCGCAGTCCGAGGTCGCCTATCAGAACGCGGTCGCCTATGCGCGCGAGCGCATCCAGGGCCGCTCGCTGACGGGTGCGAAGGCGCCGGACAAAGCCGCCGATCCGATCATCGTGCATCCCGACGTCCGCCGCACGCTGTTGTCGATCCGCGCCTTCAACGAGGCGGCGCGCGCGATGGTGGTGTGGACCTCGCTGAAGAGCGACGTCGCGCATCGCTCGCAGGACCCGAAGGATCGCCAGGCCGCCGACGACCACATGGGCCTGATGACCCCGGTCATGAAGGGCTACATGACCGACATGGGCTTCGCCAACGCGGTCCAGGCGCAGCAGATGTATGGCGGCCACGGCTACATCGCCGAATGGGGCATGGAGCAGTTCGTGCGCGATGCCCGTATCGCCATGATCTACGAAGGCGCCAACGGCATCCAGGCGCTGGATCTCGTCGGCCGCAAGCTGCCGCGCGACGGCGGCCGCGCGGTCATGGCGTTCTTCGGCGAGGTCGGCTCCTTCGCCAAGGAGCACGGCGGCAACGAGGCGATGAAGCCGTTCATCACACCGCTGTCGATGGCGCTCGGCCATCTGCAGCAGGCCACGACCTGGCTGATGCAGAACGCGATGACCAAGCCGGACAACGCCGGCGCGGCGGCGACCGACTACATGCATCTCTTCGCGCTGGTCACCTTCGGCTACATGTGGGCGAAGATGGTCAAGGTGGCGCAGGACAAGATTGCGGCCGGCGACAGCTCGACCTATCTCACCACCAAGCTGGTGACGGGCCGCTTCTTCATGGAGCGCGTGCTGCCGGAGACGGCGGCGCATCTCGCCCGCCTGCAGGCCGGCTGCGCGACCGTGATGGAACTGCCGGCGGAAGCCTTCTGATTTCGGAGCGAAGGCCGGCGCGACCCGCGTGCCGGCCTTCTCCCTATGCTGACAACGACAAATTGGACCAGATGAGGAGGGCGTGATGCCTGAGGCCTTTATCTACGACCACGTGCGTACTCCCCGCGGCCGCGGCAAAGCCGATGGCGCCCTGCATGAGGTGACCGCGCTCGCGCTCGCCACCGTGCCGCTGAAGGCGCTGAAGGATCGCAACAACATTCCTGAGGACGCCGTCGACGACGTCGTGCTCGGCGTCGTCGATCCCGTCGGCGAGGCCGGCTCGGACATCGCCCGCTTCGCCGCGCTCAACGCCGGCCTCGGCGAGGCCGTGCCGGGCGTGCAGATCAGCCGCTTCTGCGCCTCCGGCCTCGACGCCGTGAACTTCGCCGCCGCGCAGATCATGAGCGGCCAGCATGAGCTCGTCATCGGCGGCGGCGCGGAGTCGATGAGCCGCGTCGGCATCGGCGCCTCCGGCGGTGCGTGGCCGATGGATCCGTCGATGGCCGTGCCGTCCTACTTCATGCCGCAGGGCATCTCGGCCGATCTGATCGCCACCAAATACGGCTTCTCGCGCGACGACGTCGACGCTTACGCCGTGCAGAGCCAGCAGCGCGCGGCGAAGTCCTGGGAAGAGGGCCGCTTCAGCAAGTCGGTGGTGCCGGTCAAGGACATCAACGGCCTGACCATCCTCGCCAAGGACGAGCACATGCGTCCCTCGACGACGATGCAGTCGCTGGCGCAGCTGCAGCCGTCCTTCGTGCAGATGGCGCAGATGGGCGGCTTCGATGCCGTCGCGGTGCAGTCGCACCCGGAGATCGAGCGCGTCAATTACGTGCATCACGCCGGCAACTCCTCGGGCATCGTCGACGGCGCCGGCGCGGTGCTGCTCGGCAGCAAGGAGGCCGGCGAGAAGTACGGCATGAAGCCGCGCGCGAAGATCCGTGCGTTCGCGAATATCGGCTCGGAGCCGGCGATGATGCTGACCGGCCCGGTCGACGTCACCGAAAAGCTGTTCGCACGCTCCGGCATGAAGAAGTCCGACATCGACCTGTTCGAGCTCAACGAGGCGTTCGCGTCCGTGGTGCTGCGCTACATGCAGGCGTTCGAGATCGACAAGGACAAGATCAACGTCAATGGCGGCGCCATCGCGCTCGGTCATCCGCTCGGCGCCACCGGCGCGATGATCCTCGGCACCGTGCTCGACGAGCTCGAGCGCACCGGCAAGGCGACCGCGCTCGTCACGCTGTGCATCGGCGGCGGCATGGGCACCGCGACGATCATCGAGCGGGTGTAACCGTCGTCATTGCGAGCGAAGCGAAGCAATCCAGAGTCCCACCCGAGCCCTGGATTGCTTCGTCGCTTCGCTCCTCGCAATGACGAGTAACTACGGAACGTAGGGTGGGCAAAGCGAAGCGTGCCCACCGCCTTTCGTCATCGACACCGTCGGTGGGCACGGCGCAAGGGCGCCTTTGCCCACCCCACGATTACGGACAACGCCGCGCCGCCTGGCTGCTGGCACCGAGGGAGCACCACATGGCTTACAAGAACTTCAAGCTCGAAACCGATGCCGACGGCATTGCGCTGATCACCTGGGACATTCCCGGCCGTTCGATGAACGTGCTCGACGAGACATCGACCAACGAGCTCGAGGCCCTCGTCAAGGAGACCACCGCCGACGCCGCCATCAAGGGGGTCGTCATCACCTCGGCCAAGGAGGCGTTCTGCGCCGGCGCCGATCTCTCCATGCTCGAAGGCATGAACCGTATCTATGCGGATGTGCTGAAGAGCAAGGGCGAGGAAGCCGCCAACCAGATGCTGTTCGACACCAGCCGGCGGTTCTCGCAGATCAACCGGGCGATGGAGACCTCGGGCAAGCCGTGGGTCGCCGCGATCAACGGTCTCGCGCTCGGCGGCGGCTTCGAGATCACCCTGTCGTGCCACTATCGTGTCGCGGCCGAGAATCCGAAGACCCGGCTCGGCCTGCCCGAGATCAAGGTCGGCCTGTTTCCCGGCGCCGGCGGCACCCAGCGCGTACCGCGCATCGTGCAGCCGCAGGACGCGATGAATCTGCTGCTGAAGGGCGAGGCACTCACCCTCGATAAGGCAAAGGCGCTCAAGCTGGTCGACGCGATCGTGCCGGCTGCGGATCTCATCAAGGCCGCCAAGGACTGGATCAAGGGCGGCGGTAAGGCGGTTCAGCCCTGGGACGAGAAGGGCTTCAAGCTGCCCGGCGGCCCGGTGTTCTCCAAGAACGGCATGATGATGTTCCCGGCTGGCAACGCCATCTATCGCCGCGAGACCTACGACAACTATCCGGCCGCGCGCGCCATCATGAGCTGCGTGTATGAGGGCCTGCAGCTGCCGATCGACGCCGCGCTGCGCGTCGAGTCGCGCTACTTCACCAAGATCCTGCGCTCCAAGGAAGCGGCGGCGATGATCCGCAGCCTGTTCCTGTCGATGCAGGAGCTGAACAAGGGCGCGCGCCGTCCGGCGGATGTGCCCGCGACCAAGCTGAAGAAGATCGCCGTGATCGGCGCCGGCTTCATGGGTGCGAGCGTAGGTTATGTGTCGGCGCGCGGCGGCCTCGAGGTCGTGCTGATCGACCGCGACCAGGAGAGTGCCGACAAGGGCAAGGCGCATGCGCAGAGCGTGATCGACGGTCTGGTCAAGAAGGGCCGCGCCAAGCCCGGCGAGGCCGAGGCGATCATGGGCCGCATCACCGCGACCGCCGACTATGCTGCCCTGAAGGATTGCGACCTCGTCATCGAGGCCGTGTTCGAGGACCGCAAGGTCAAGGCCGAGACCTATGCCAAGGCGCAACCCTATCTGAAGGACGGCGCGATCTTCGCCTCCAACACCTCGACCCTGCCGATCACTTCGCTGGCCGAGGAGTTCAAGGACCAGGGCCGCTTCATCGGCATCCACTTCTTCTCGCCGGTCGAGAAGATGATGCTGGTCGAGATCATCATGGGCAAAGCCACCGGCGATGTCGCGCTGGCGACCGCGCTGGACTATGTCCGCACCATCGGCAAGACGCCGATCGTGGTCAACGACTCCCGCGGCTTCTTCGCCAATCGCTGCGTGATGCGCTACATCGCCGAGGGCAACGAGATGTTCCTCGAAGGCGTGCCGCCCGCGATGATCGAGAATGCCGCCAAGATGGCCGGCATGCCGGTTGGCCCGCTGTCGCTGTCGGACGAGGTCGCGCTCGATCTCGGCCTCAAGATTATGAAGGCGACCGAACACGATCTCGGCGCCAACGCGATCAACCAGGACCACAAGAAGCTGATGGTCGAGCTGGTCGAGAAGCAGGGCCGCTTCGGCCGCAAGAACGGCAAGGGTTTTTACGACTATCCCGAGAAGGGCAAGGGTCAGAAGAGCCTGTGGCCGGATCTCGCGAAGCTGCAGCCCAAGCATCTCGATCCCGACACGCTCGATGTCGAGGAGCTGAAGCAGCGCTTCCTGGTGGTGCAGGCGGTGGAAGCCGCGCGCACCGTCGAGGACCACGTCATCACCGACGTGCGCGAGGCCGACGTCGGCTCCATCCTCGGCTTCGGCTTCGCCCCGTTCACCGGCGGCACGCTGTCCTACATCGACTTCATGGGGACGAAAAAGTTCGTCGAGCTGTGCCACAAATACACGGCCAAGTACGGCTCCCGCTTCGCCCCGCCGAAGCTGCTGGAAGAGATGGCCGCCAAGAACGAAACCTTCTACGGCCGCTTCCCGCCGAAGAAGGCCGCGGCTTGATGTGATCAGCTGCCTGTGACCAGAGCTCCCATAGCGCCGCATCGACGGTGCGCTCCCCTCCCCCTTGCGGGGAGGGGTCGGGGGTGGGGGTCTCAGGAAGAGGTCCGAGTTGGTGAGACCTCTTTCATCTCGAAGTCTCAGCACGAGCTTTGCTCGTCAACTCGCGCTCTATATCGTCCCACGGCACAGCGGCTCGCGCATCCGCATCGAAGCTAGCCATGCGGCGAGTCAATTCGGCTTCTTGAGCCGAGGTCAGCTGCACGTCTTCAGCCGTCAGGCTGTCCCACAACAGGCCTATGAGATCGAGCCGTTGTTTCACGGTCAGCTTGGAAATGTCGAACGAAAGGGACATCAGGTCAGCCTTAATGTTGGAGGCGGGAGGTCCATGGACAACGTTAGAGTCCCCGTGTGGACCCCCACCCCCGACCCCTCCCCGCAAGGGGGAGGGGAGCTCACCGTTTTCGTGGCGATGTGCTCGCTTCTGACGCGGGATATTACCCCGCCTTCATCAGCCCTTCCTTTGTCAGCGCCTCCTGCACCTTCGGCCGGGCCGCTACGCGGTTCTTGTAGGCCACCAGGTTCGGCATCCCAGACAGATCGAACTTCATCCGCTCCGCCCAGGTCAGGATCGTGAACAAATAGCCGTCGGCCACCGTGAACTGGTTGCCCATCAGGTAGTCGCGGCCGGCGAGCTGGCTGTCGATGTACTTGAACTTGCCCATCACGCGGTCCTTGAAGAACGCCTTGGCGTCGTCGGCGAGCACCGGTGAGAACATCGGGCCGAAATTCTTGTGCAGCTCGGACGTGATGAAGTTGAGCCACTCCAGCAGCTTGTAGCGCTCGCCGCTGTCGCGCGCCGGCGCCAGGCCCTTGCCCGCCGCCTGGTCGGCGATCATCTGGACGATGACCGGACCCTCGGTCACGATTTCGCCGCTCGGCAGCCCCAGGGCGGGCACCTGGCCCTTCGGATTGACCTTGAGATAATCGTCGCCATTTTCCAGGGTCTTGGCGCGCAGATCGACCTTCACCAGATCGTAGGGCAGGCCCGCCTCGAGCAGGGCGATATGGGGCGACAGCGAGCAGGCGCCGGGTGAATAATAAAGCTTCATCGTGTATTCCCTCCGTGAGACCGTTTCTTGTGGAACCGACCGGGCGTTAACACCGCCCTTAAATGCATGTGCATGGAATCGTCAAGATTGATGCAGCTGCATCAAATGCGCTAGAACGAGGACCAGAGGATACGAGCCGGCCCATGAAACGCAAACCATCGACCGAGGCGACCGCCGCCTGGATCCGCCTGATGCGGGTCCAGAGCCGGGTGCTCGACTGCGTCGAGCAGGAGCTGAAGAAGGCCGGGTTCCCGCCGCTCGCCTGGTATGATGCGCTTCTCGAACTGTCCCGTTCGCCGTCCGGCGAGCTGCGCCCGGTCGAGCTGGAGCGGCAGATGCTGATCCCGCAATATTCGACCTCCCGCCTGATCGACCGTCTGGTCGACGAAGGTCTGGTCGTCAGGCGCGAATGCAAGATCGACAAGCGCGGCCAGTTCGTCGAGATCACCGAGGCTGGCCGCGAGCTGCAGAAGCGGATGTGGTCGGCCTATTCGGCCGCGATCGAGAAGCATGTCGGCTCGAAGCTGTCGGATACCGATGCCGCCAAGCTCTGCATGCTGCTGGATCGGCTCGGCTGTTCCTGCGGTCAGGCCGCGCCGTTGGCGGCCGGAGAGGGCGCGTCGACCCGATGACCCATCCGCTCCCAATCACATCCGCGGCCCTCCGGGGTCCGCGGCTCTTCCTGTCACCACGCGCGACCATCGAAGCGCTTCTGAACCGAGACTCCCATGGCGCGTGACCAGATCGATATGACCCCGCTGCAGTCGCGCGACGAGCTCGTGGCGTGGTTGGAGGCCGGCGTGAAGCCGCCGTCGGCATTCCGCATCGGCACCGAGCACGAGAAGACGCCGTTCACGCTCGACGGTCACCGCCCCGTGCCTTACGAGGGCGCCCGCGGGATCGGCGCGCTGCTCGAAGGCATGAAGCTGCTGCTCGGCTGGGAGCCGATCATGGAGCGCGGCAACATCATCGGGCTCTATGACGTGACCGGCGGCGGCGCGATCTCGCTGGAGCCGGGCGGCCAGTTCGAATTGTCCGGCGCCCCGGTCGAGACCGTGCATCAGACGCATTCCGAGCTGATGGCGCATCTGGCGCAGGTGCGCGAGATCGCGACCCCGCTCGGCATCGGCTTCCTCGGGCTCGGCATGACGCCGTCCTGGACGCGTGCCGAAATCCCCGTGATGCCCAAGGGCCGCTACAAGATCATGCGAGACTACATGCCGAAGGTCGGCAGCTACGGCCTCGACATGATGTTCCGGACCTGCACGGTGCAGACCAATCTCGACTTCTCCTCCGAAGCCGACATGATCAAGAAGCTGCGCGTCTCCGTGGCCTTGCAGCCGATCGCGACGGCATTGTTCGCCAACTCGCCGTTCACCGAAGGCAAGCCGAACGGCTACCTGTCGTTTCGTTCCGAGATCTGGCGTGACACCGACAATCAGCGCGCCGGCATGATCCCCTGGGCGTTCGAGGACGGCATGGGGTTCGAGCGCTGGGTCGACTACGCGCTCGACGTTCCGATGTATTTCGTCAAGCGCGAGGAGACCTATATCGACGTCTCCGGCACCTCCTTCCGCGACTTTTTCGAAGGCAAGAACCCGGCGATGCCCGGCGAGCGTCCGACCCTGTCGGACTGGGCCAACCACCTCTCGACGATCTTCCCGGAGGTGCGGCTGAAGCGCTATCTCGAAATGCGCGGCGCCGATGGCGTGCCGTGGGGCCGGCTGCCGGCGCTGCCGGCGTTCTGGGTCGGCCTGCTGTATGACGATGCCAGCCTCGATGCCGCGTGGGACCTGGTAAAGACTTGGACCGCCTTCGAGCGTCAGAACCTGCGTGACGACGTCCCGCGCCTGGGCTTCAAGGCACGCATCCGCAATCGCTATGTATTCGAGGTGGCGAAGGACTGCCTGACGCTCGCCCATTCCGGCCTGCGCCGGCGCAACCGCGTCGATCAGAGCGGCCGCGACGAGAGCCGCTACCTCGAGCCGCTCGACCACATCATCGATTGCGGCCGCTCGCCGGCGGAGGAGATGCTGGAGAAGTTCAACGGCCCGTGGCACGGCTCGGTTGAGCCGGCCTATGACGAATATGCGTTCTGATCGGAACGGCTGAACCTGCTGTTGTCGCAGGTTCAGCGCACTCTCTTCCGGTTTTGGAGCGGACGGCTCGATCTACTTTTTGTTGCGATTTGTGTCTGCTGCGCGGTTCGACGGCCAGGCGCCGGCGCTTTGCTTAGAGCTGTTCCAAGACGCCCGCGCCGTTCATGCGCCATACAGGTTCGTGGCGATCAAATGACCACCCAAAAGCACGCAAGAAAACACAAGCGTTAACAATGGGTCGGATGGTTCAGCGGCGCGCGGGGCGCTTCATCGGGGCATGGCTGCGGGCACTGACGTGCCTGATCGCGGCCCTGTGCCTGACGCCCGCGTCCGCACAGACCTATTCCGACCGCCCCGGCGGCGACTACATGAGCGCGCCGATCGCCTCGGGCGATCCCGCCGATTGCGCGCTGCTGTGCGAGCATGATCGGCGCTGTCGCGCCTGGAGCTTCAACTATCCGACCGTGATGGAAGCCGGCGCCGTCTGCTGGCTGAAGAACAGCGTCCCGGCGCGGGTGCCCGACAATTGCTGCGTCTCCGGCGTACGCGGCGCCGGTGTCGTCGAGATCCGCAACGATGCCGTGGAGACCTCGATCGATCGGCCCGGCGGCGACTATCGCAGCTTCGACATCAAGACCACCGATCTCAAGGCCAACGACAAGGTCGAAAAGCCCGCCGACAAGGTCGCTGACAAGGGCAGCGACACCAAGGTGGCGGACAAGAAGGACGAGAAGGCTGCCGACGCCGAGGAGATCTGCAAGGCGGCCTGCACCGGCGACAACAAATGCCGCGCCTGGACCTTCGCGCGGCCCGGCTATGCCGGCAAGGAGGCGCACTGCTTCCTGAAGAAGGAGATCAAGCCGCCGCGGCGTCGCGCCGGCTTCACGTCCGGCGTGGTTCGCTGACGCGTCGGACCCTGGCCGTCAGGATTATTTTCTCCGTCGGCGCGTAACAGGACGGCAGTCCCATCCGAAATGAGGTGCGGCGCCGGAGCTCTCGCCGGCTGCCTGTCGCAACGCAGGGATCGGAGTTTGCCATGATGTTTTCGCGCAGGTTCTTTGCCACCGCAGCGGCGGCTGCCACGTTCGCGCTCTCCGGACTGGGGACGGCCTTCGCCGTCGAGACCACGCCCTATACAGACGCCGCCTTCAAGGCGGCGCAGACCGCCGGCCAGCCGATCCTGATCGAGATCCATGCCGGCTGGTGCCCGACCTGCAAGGCGCAGATGCCGATCATCGACAAGCTCGCGGCCGATCCGAAATTCAAGGACCTGAAGATCTTCCGCGTCGACTTCGACGACCAGAAGCCGGTGGTGAAGGGCTTTGGCGCGCAGATGCAGTCGACGCTGATCGTCTTCAAGGGGGCGAGCGAGACCGGCCGCTCCGTCGGCGACACCAGGGAAGCCGCGATCGCCACGCTGCTCGACAAGAGCCTGTAACGCGCCATGCTGGCGCTGGCCTTCGTGGCAGGCCTGCTCTCGATCCTGTCGCCCTGCGTGTTGCCGCTGGTGCCGATCGTGCTCGGCGCGGCGGTCTCGGCGCATCCGCGCGGCGCGCTAGCGCTGGCGGCAGGACTCGCGCTGTCATTCACCGCCATCGGACTGTTCATCGCGCTCGCTGGCAATAGCGTCGGACTCGATGCCGGCGTCTTCCGCCTCGTCGCGGCGGTCCTCATGCTGGCGATCGGCGTCGTGCTGCTCGTGCCGTCCTGGCAGGCGCAGCTCGCCGTCGCCGGCGGCCCGGTGCAGCGTTGGGCCGACCGGAATTCCCAAGACTTCGCGGCATCAGGCGCGGGCGGTCAATTCATGATCGGGCTCTTGCTCGGCGCTGTGTGGTCGCCCTGTGTTGGGCCAACGCTGGGCGCCGCGTCGCTGCTGGCCTCGCAGGGACACGACCTCGTTCGCGTGACGCTGACGATGCTGGCATTCGGCTTTGGTGCCGGCCTGCCGCTGGTCGTTCTTGGAATGGTGTCGCGGACAACCATGATGCGGCTCCGCGAGCGGCTGCTGTCCGCCGGCAAGCTCGGCAAGACGCTGATGGGCGCGGCGTTCGTCATCGTCGCAGTCGCGATCCTCAGCGGCGCCGACAAGCAGCTGGAGGCGTGGCTGGTCGCGATCTCACCGGCGTGGCTGACGGAGCTGACGACGTCGATTTAGACAGTCACCCGATATGGGAAACTCGGAGTCGTCTCGGCGATCGATCTTTCCGATGATTTTCTCCGTCATGCCCGGGCTTGTCCCGGGCATCCACGTCGTTCCCGGCATGCCGACCCACGTGGATGGCCGGGAACAGGCCCGGCCATGACGGCGTGGAAAGAGACAAGTGCAACGCTCGCGGGATCATTCCTCGGCTGTAATGACACGGATCTCCGGCCACAACGCCTTCCACCGCTCCGCCTTGGCCGCGTAGTTCGCCGCCGAGAAATTGGCCGTGTAGTTCGGCCGCACGATCATCTGGTCGATGTCGTCCAGGCCCTTGGGCGCATAGAGCTCGTATCCGTCGCCGACAGGGCGAAGGCCGACCTGCGTGTTGGCGGTGAGGAACCGATCGATGCCAGCGGTCGATTGCGACAGAGGCGGGTAGGGGCGGCCGTGCTTGGCCGGATACCAGATGTGGACGCGGGCCTGGTTGCGCACTTCCACCTTGGCATCGATCCCGGCCAGACAGGACGCGACCTGCCGGATCACCGCATCTTCGGCATCCCATGAGGTGTCGAGATCGAAGTAGAACACGTCGTAATCGAGGATGCCGTGGTCGACGGGGCGTCCGGTGCGCACATTCCAGACCGTCTGCACCAGGCAGCCCGACACGACCCACGCATCAGGCAACGCCGTCGCGCGCAGCACATCGATGATCGCCGCGTTGACGGGATTGCGAAGCGCTGACGTGACGAAGTCATCCTCGGTCATGTCCCTTGATAGCATGCAAATACCGTCCGCTCACGCGGACATCGCGGGACACCTCGCGAGGGATGGGGAAAAGAACGAGCGCTCAGCCGCGATCGAATGCGGCAAGCGCCTTCTTGGACGCCAGTGTCCGCCACTGCCGCCGCAACAGCGGCTCGACCTCAGCAACTCGCGCCTTGGACAGCCGCAGCAGCACGATCGAATCATCGCGATAGTGATCGGTGAAGTAGAACAGCGTTGGCCGGCTCTCGACCAGCATCGCGCGCTCGTCCGGCGGAACGCCGGGGAGGACGAGACTGGCCCCATCCTCCTTCAGCCGCGCCAGCAGCTTCTTGCGCACCTTCAGCGCCGGCGTGCCGTAGGACGTGCCGTCCTCGACCTCCGGCCATGCCAGGGCGAGCGCCCTGACATCGTCGAAGGTCACGGCTGCGGTCCGCTCAGCGGACCGCGGTGAAAAACCGATCGAGCCGGAAGCCCGACAGCCAGGCCCAGACCGGCTGGTTCTTGAAGCCGAGATCCCAGGAGCCGACCACCGCATCGGCGCGGCCGACCAGATTGTCGATCGGCAAGAAGCCCACGCCGCCGTCGCGCAGCGAGACGCGGCTGTCAGCGGAGTTGTCGCGGTTGTCGCCAAGCACGAACAGCTTGCCGGCTGGCACGGTCACCTCCTGCGTGTTGTCGAGGCGGCCGTTGTCGCGCATCTTGAAGATCAAATGCGAGACGCCGTTTGGCAGCGTCTCGACGTAGCGATAAGCCGGCTCGTTGCGGCCGGTGTCGTCCTCGGCGTCGCCGATGCCGTCCGGCTTGAGCTGGGCGGCCTGTCCGTTGATGTAGAGCTGGCCCTGGCGCATCTGGATGCGGTCGCCGGGCAGGCCGACGACACGCTTGACCCAGGCCTGCGAGGTGTCGCCCGGCCAGCGGAACACGACGACATCGCCGCGCTTCGGCGTCTCGCCGAACAGGCGCCCGGTCTCCGGCAGGGTGATCTGCATCGGCAGCGATGACGTGCCGTAGCCATACGGGAATTTGGAGGCGAGCAGCGCGTCGCCGATCAGCAGCGTCGGCTCCATCGAGCCCGAGGGCACGTAGAACGGCTCGGCGATCGCGCCCTTGGCGAGGAAGACGACCGCGACGACGGCGGCGAGCTGGGCGATCTGCCCAGTCCACGTCGTCTCCTTGCGCGGCGCTTTGGTGCTGACCTTGCTCGTGGACATCTTGTCGAGGCTCATCGGCCCGTGCCTCCCACCGTGATGCGATCCATGCGAAGCGTCGGCTGTCCGACGCCGACCGGCACGCCCTGGCCGTTCTTGCCGCAGGTGCCGATGCCGGTGTCGAGCGACAGATCGTTGCCGATCATACTGATGCGGTTGAGGTCGGTCGGGCCGTTGCCGATCAGCATCGCGCCCTTCACCGGCGCGCCGACCTTGCCGTTCTCGATCTTGTAGGCCTCGGTGCACTGGAAGACGTATTTGCCCGAGGTGATGTCGACCTGGCCGCCGCCGAAATTGACGGCATAGATGCCGTTCTTGACGGAGGCGATGATCTCGGCCGGATCGCGCTCGCCGGCCAGCATGTAGGTGTTGGTCATGCGCGGCATCGGCACATGCGCGTAGCCCTGGCGGCGGCCGTTGCCGGTCGGCGCCATGTTCATCAGCCGCGCGTTCTGGCGGTCCTGCATGTAGCCGACCAGGATGCCGTCCTCGATCAGCACGGTGCGGCTGGTCGGCGTGCCCTCGTCGTCGATCGACAACGAGCCGCGGCGCGACGCC
Organism: Bradyrhizobium sp. ORS 285; assembly: GCF_900176205.1. NCBI lineage: Bacteria > Pseudomonadati > Pseudomonadota > Alphaproteobacteria > Hyphomicrobiales > Nitrobacteraceae > Bradyrhizobium > Bradyrhizobium sp. ORS 285. The sequence continues at coordinate 6,813,246 of NZ_LT859959.1, read as the reverse complement.
ATGGTGCCGTCATCGACTACGGTCACGCCCTTGGCGGCGACCGGCTTGCCCATCAGCCCGGCGAAGGCCGAGGTCTTCTTTCGGTTGAAGTCGCCTTCCAGGCCGTGGCCGACCGCTTCATGCAGCATCACGCCGGGCCAGCCGGCCCCGAGCACGACGTCCATCTCGCCTGCGGGGGCGGGGACGGATTCGAGATTGACCAGCGCCTCGCGCAGCGCGCCGTCGGCGGCCTCGCGCCACGCCTTGGTCTCGATGAAGCGCGCATAGGCCTCGCGGCCGCCATAGCCCTTGCTGCCACTCTCCTGGCGGTCGCCCTGGCCCGCGACGACGGAGACGTTGACGCGCACCAGCGGGCGGATGTCGCGATAGCTCTCGCCGTCGGGCCGCAGAATTTCCACCACCTGCCAGGTCGCACCCAGGCTCACCGTCACCTGGCGCACGCGCGGATCCTTGTCGCGCAAATAGGCGTCGATCTCGCCGAGCAGCTTGACCTTGCTTTCGAACCCCGGCGCGTCGAGCGGATTGTCGTCACCATAGAGGCGGACGTTGGTGTGCGGCGGCGCGCTCGCGAACGTGCCGGAATAGCCGCCGCGGACAGCGCTCACCGCATCGGCGGCGCGCATCAGCGCCGGCAACGACACGTCGGAGGAATGCGCGTAGCCGACCGCATCATCCTTCACCGCGCGCAGGCCAAAACCCTGGCTGGTGTCATAGGTCGCCTGCTTGAGCCGGCCGTTGTCGAAGGTCAGCGCCTCGGTCTGGCTGTATTCGAAGAACAATTCGCCGTCATCGGCGCCGGCCAAGCCCCGCGCGACCTCGCTCCGGACCGCATCACGATCCAGATTGGCGCGCTCGAGCAGGGAAGTGGTGGGAGCTGTCATGGGTCAATCCGTTGTCGGAGCGTTCATTCCAAGATAGTTGTTTTGACGCCGGGGCGCGAGGGGCAGGATGATTACCGAACTGACATGGTTGAGATCGTTCCCATTACCGCCGCTCACATCGAGAGCTTCCATCGCACGCTGGACTGCGTCGCGCGCGAACGGCGCTATCTGTCCTTCGTGCAGGCGCCGCCGCTGGATAAGACACGCGCCTTCATTCTGAACAACATCCACGAAGGATATCCGCAATTCGTCGCTCTCTCGGCCGGCGAGGTGGTGGGCTGGTGCGATGTGACGCCCAAATCGGGGCCGATCGATGCCCGGATCGGGGTGCTCGGCATGGGCCTTTTGCCGCAGTTCCGGCACCAGGGCCTCGGCCGGCGCCTGATGGACGCGGCGCTGGAGGCAGCGCGGGTCGCCGGTTTCTCGCGCGTCGAGCTCAACGTCTATCGCGGCAATACCAATGCGATCCGGCTGTACCAGAGGGCCGGCTTCCTGCTGAAGGCGGTCCAGCCGCGGGAGGCGGGCGATGACGGCTTCGACAGGACGCTGCTGGTGATGGCCTTGGCGCTCGACGCGTCGCGCTGAGCGACGGCCGGACCGCTGCAGGAGCACGCGAGCCGATCACGGCAATGTGCATCGGGTGGCGTCGTCAATTCGATGCGACGTCAGGGCAGCTTGTCAAACCCGTCGGCGAGGCCGTTCAAGCTGAGCGGGAAGCCGATGCCTTCCTCCGGCGTCTCGAAGATGATGAAGGTCGCGGTCTTCGCCGTCTTGAGCTGGCCGAGCAGCTTGTCTTCCAGCACGACCTCGGCGACGCAGCCGTTTGGCAGGCAGCGCACGAAGCCGGCGCGGCCGACGTCCTGGTTGTCGAGCTTGAGCCCGAGGCCGGACGGCAGCAGCACGCCGAGCGGCGCGACCACGCGCATCAACCGGCTCTTCTGGTCCGCGGTCTTCAGCATGATCACCGTCAGGCCGGCATTGGAGCGGTCCTCGGCAACGACGCTCTGAATCAAAGCGCATTGCTCGGCCTGCGCGCCCGGTGGCGTGTCGCAGCGGATCTGCCAGTCGCCATGCACCGAGCGCACGGCGCCCTGCGCCAGCGCGGCGTGAGGCACACCGATTGCAGTCGCGGTCACCACGAGCGCGGTCGCTGCGGCAGAGACCATGGCGACGGCGCGCGTGAAGCGGCCGCCGATCGCGCTGAGTCGGCACAAACGGCGCGAGTCATTCGCAGCTGGGGCTGACATGTCAGCTGTCCTGTCCGTTGAAACCCTGGTGCGGGTCAGTGCCATGACAAATTCCTGTGGGTGATCTGCGCATCCGACGCCATGATACGGCAATGATGGCGTCATGAGGACAGCCTCACCAGCCTACGGCACGAAACGATACGAAATATGGCCGCATCCGGTGCACGGCCGCTGCGCCTCGCCGAATCAGCGTCGCAAGCGGCCATGATCCGTTGCCTACATCGCAGCATACACCTGTCAAGCGCTCGTTGTCCGGGAAATCACGGCATGCGGCAATTTCCCGGAAAATTAGCTCATCGTAGCGGATGACGCTGCGCGCGAAATCCGGCTTAAGACTGCATTGCGATAGATCAAGAATTATGGTTTGAGAAGAAAGATTTCGTCATTCCAGTGAACTGGCCCAGGTGCTTTTCTAAGCGTCCGCCCGAAGGCCATTTGTCAGGAGAGCGGATCGACGGCGCGCCGCGCGAAACTCGCGGGGCGCTGAGGGGGAAAGTTCTGAAGGGAGCGCGACGGCATGAAGATGTCGAAAGGCCAATTGGGCGCCTGCTTGCTGGGGTTGGCCGTGGCGGGCATGACGGGTGGATCGGCATTTGCTGAAACCGGGCAGCCTGCGCCGTGGGAATACAAGCTGCAGGAAGCCGCAACGCCGGTGATGGAGAACATCACCTGGTTCCACGGGCTGCTGCTGACGATCATCACGCTGATCACGCTGTTCGTGCTCGCGCTTCTGGTTGCCGTCGTCGTGAAGTTCAACGCGCGCGCCAATCCGGTGCCGTCGCGGACCACGCACAACACGCTGATCGAAGTGGCGTGGACGCTGATTCCGGTGCTGATCCTGGTCATGATCGCGGTGCCGTCGTTCCGCCTGTTGTTCCTCGAACTTGACGTGCCGAAGGCCGACCTGACGATCAAGGCGACCGGCAAGCAGTGGTACTGGAGCTACGCGTATCCCGACAACGGCAAGTTCGAGTTCGACTCGCTGCTGGCGCAGGACAAGAAGCCGCGCCTGCTCGCGGTCGACAATGAGATGGTCGTGCCGGTCAACAAGGTGGTTCGTGTCCAGACCACCGGCGCAGACGTCATCCACTCCTGGGCGATCCCGTCCTTCGGCGTGAAGATCGACGCCATTCCGGGCCGCCTCAACGAGACCTGGTTCAAGGCGACCAAGGTCGGCATGTATTACGGCCAGTGCTCCGAGCTGTGCGGCAAGGACCACGCCTACATGCCGATCGCGGTGCGCGTCGTGAGCGACCAGGAATTCACTGCCTGGGTCGAGGACGCCAAGAAGAAGTACGCCAGCGCGCCCACGAGCACCTACGCCTCTGCTGCGGGCGTGTCGCAGTAACGCACGGGGACGAACGCGAAGGAATTGAGGGCCGCGTCACGCGGTCCACGGGGACACTGAGGATTGGACAATGGCGACGAACGTAGCGACCCATACCGGCCATGACGATCACGCGCACGACCATCCGACCGGATGGCGGCGCTGGGTCTATTCGACCAACCACAAAGACATCGGCACGATGTATCTGATCTTCGCGGTGTGCGCCGGCATCATCGGCCTCGCCATGTCGGTCGCGATCCGCATCGAGCTGATGTATCCGGGCGTGCAGCTCTTCCACGAGAACCACACCTACAACGTGTTCGTGACCTCGCACGGCCTGATCATGATCTTCTTCATGGTCATGCCGGCGATGATCGGCGGCTTCGGCAACTGGATGGTGCCGCTGATGATCGGCGCGCCGGACATGGCGTTCCCGCGCATGAACAACATCTCGTTCTGGCTGCTGCCCGCCTCGTTCGCGCTGCTGCTGACCTCGACCTTCGTCGAGGGCGAGCCGGGCGCCAACGGCGTCGGCGCCGGCTGGACGATGTATGTGCCGCTGTCGACCTCGGGCCACCCCGGTCCGGCCGTCGACTTCGCGATCCTGTCGCTGCATCTCGCCGGTGCGTCGTCGATCCTCGGCTCGATCAACTTCATCACGACCATCTTCAACATGCGCGCGCCGGGCATGACCCTGCACAAGATGCCGCTGTTCGTGTGGTCGATCCTGGTGACGGTGTTCCTGCTCTTGCTGTCGCTGCCGGTGCTCGCCGGCGCCATCACCATGATGCTGACCGACCGCAATTTCGGTACCACCTTCTTCGATCCGGCCGGCGGCGGCGACCCCGTGCTGTTCCAGCATCTGTTCTGGTTCTTCGGCCATCCGGAAGTGTACATCCTGATCCTGCCCGGCTTCGGCATGATCAGCCAGATCGTCTCGACCTTCTCGCGCAAGCCCGTGTTCGGTTATCTCGGCATGGCCTACGCCATGGTCGCGATCGGCGGCATCGGCTTCGTGGTCTGGGCGCACCACATGTACACGGTCGGCATGTCCTCGGCGACGCAGGCCTATTTCGTCGCCGCCACCATGGTGATCGCGGTGCCGACCGGCGTGAAGATCTTCTCCTGGATCGCCACGATGTGGGGCGGCTCGATCGAGTTCCGCGCGCCGATGCTGTGGGCCGTGGGCTTCATCTTTCTGTTCACGGTCGGTGGCGTCACCGGTGTGGTGCTCGCCAATGCCGGCGTCGACCGCGTGCTGCAGGACACCTACTACGTCGTCGCGCACTTCCACTACGTGCTGTCGCTCGGCGCGGTGTTCGCGATCTTCGCGGGCTGGTACTACTGGTTCCCGAAGATGTTCGGCTACATGTACAACGAGACGATCGCGAAGGCGCATTTCTGGGTCACCTTCATCGGCGTGAACCTGGTGTTCTTCCCGCAGCACTTCCTCGGCCTGTCGGGCATGCCGCGCCGCTATATCGACTATCCCGACGCTTACGCCGGCTGGAACCTGGTCTCCTCGCTGGGCTCCTACATCTCGGCCTTCGGCGTGCTGATCTTCATCTACGGCGTGGTCGATGCCTTCATGCGCAAGCAGCAGGCGGCCGCCAATCCGTGGGGACCGGGCGCGACCACCCTGGAATGGACCCTTTCCTCGCCGCCGCCGTTCCACCAGTTCGAGGTGCTGCCGAAGGTGCAGTAAGCCCCGACGGCCTCCATCTGCGGCGCCGTGATCGGCGCCGCATCGACATCTGCCAGCCGGGACGCCCTTGATCCAAACTCGGGCGTGCCGGCCGGATCTCCGAAGCCAACGTGCTGACCTGCGCGCACCAGCGCGAATGTCCAGCGCCCTTTTGAATTGAAGTCTGGATTCGCCGTGTCGGTCATTGATCAGAATGCCATCGCTGTCGGCCCGCGGATTTCCGAGGCCGATGTCGGCGATTATCTCGCGCTGCTGAAGCCACGGGTGATGTCGCTCGTGATCTTCACGGCGCTGATCGGCCTTCTGATCGCCCCCGGCCATTTCCATCCCGTGCTCGCGATCACCTCGCTCTTGTGCATCGCCGTCGGCGCCGGTGCCTCCGGCGCGCTGAACATGGCGCTGGAAGGCGACATCGACGCGCTGATGTCGCGCACTGCCAACCGCCCGATCCCGCGCGGCCGTGTCACCCGCCAGGAAGCGCTCGCCTTCGGCATCACGCTGTCGTTCTTCTCGGTGCTGACGCTCGGCATCCTCGTCAACTGGTTCGCCGGCGCGCTGCTCGCCTTCACCATCTTCTTCTACGTCGTGATCTACACGCTGTGGCTGAAGCGCTGGACCGCGCAGAACATCGTCATCGGCGGCGCCGCCGGGGCCTTGCCGCCGGTCGTGGCCTGGGCCGCGGCCACCGGATCGGTGGCGCCGGAGCCGCTCTGGCTGTTCCTCATCATCTTCTTCTGGACCCCGCCGCATTTCTGGGCCCTGGCTCTGTTCCGCACCGACGACTACGCCCGCGCCGGCGTGCCGATGCTGCCCGTGGTCGCCGGTCCCGATGCGACCCGGCTGCAGATCCTGCTCTACACGATCGTCCTCGTGGCCATCGCCGCCGCGCCGTGGCCGCTCGGCTATTTCGATGCCGTCTACGGCGTCGTCTCGCTCGCGCTCGGCGCCGGCATGCTGTGGCTGGCCATCGAGGTGTTCCGCAAGCGCGAGCGGAGCCAGTCGTTGCGTGCCAACCGCAAGCTGTTCGCGTTTTCGATCCTGTATCTGTTCGCGCTGTTCGCGACGCTCGGTCTCGAGGCGGTCGCGCGCATGATCGCGCCGCTGATCTGGTAAAGGACGAATGGCAACCGCGATGGCCGATCCGAACGAGCCAGAGGGCATCGTCCTCACCGAGGCGCAGCTGCGCAGCCGCCGCCGGCGCTCGATCGCCATTGCACTGGCGCTCGGTGTCCTCGTGGTGCTGTTCTTCGCCGTGACCATGGTGAAGGGCCCGATCGTGCTGAAGCGGCCGATCTAGGGATGTGAGCAGGCAGCCGATGGACGATAGCGACCAGACCCCTCCGACATCAGCGCAGGCTGCGCCGGCTTCCGCCGCGCAGGGCGCCACCGCGCCGCGCCGGGGGCTCGGCCGCGACGCGCTGGTCGGCACCATCTGCGGCGCAATCGTCGTGCTGATGGTCGGCGCCTCCTATGCCGCCGTGCCGTTCTACAACTGGTTCTGCCGCGCCACCGGCTTCAACGGCACCACCCAGGTCGCGACGTCTGCGCCATCCTCGGCGCCGCTGGCGCGCCGCATCGGCGTGCGCTTCGATGCCAACGTCGCCGGCGGGCTGCCCTGGAAGTTCGAACCGGAGAAGACCGAGATCGAGGTCGCGATCGGCGAGGTCGTCACGGTCTACTACAAGGTCACCAACCAGTCGGCGCGCACCACCATGGCGCAGGCGGCCTACAATGTGGCGCCGCTGACCTCGGGTGCGTATTTCCAGAAGATCAACTGCTTCTGCTTCACCGAGCAGACCATGGCCCCGGGCGAGACCCGCGAGATGCCGGTGGTGTTCTACGTCGATCCGGCGATCACGGCCGATCACGAGAACGACTCGCTGAAGACGATTACGCTGTCCTACACCTTCTATCCCGTTCGCGACGCCGGGCCGAAGCCGGTGGCTGCGGGCGAGCCGGACAAGCCGCGGGGCAATCTATGACCGCGGCGACCTCCGAAATTCGGGGACCATCGCTGTTGAACGACACTTTGCCGGGGCGACCGGCATCGATCTGGGGAGAGACTTGCCATGGCTGAGGCGCACGCCAAGCATCACGACTACCATCTGGTTGATCCAAGCCCGTGGCCGTTCGTCGGCTCGGTGTCGGCCTTCATCATGGCGTTCGGCGCGATCGGCTGGATGCACAAGATGTTCGGCGCCGCGCCGATCGTGTTCGGCATCGGCACCATCGGCGTGCTCTACACGATGGCGAGCTGGTGGGGCGACGTCATCAAAGAAGCCCAGTACAAGGGCGACCACACCCGCGTGGTGCAGCTGCATCACCGCTACGGCATGATCCTGTTCATCGCCTCCGAGGTGATGTTCTTCGTCGCCTGGTTCTGGGCCTATTTCAACGTCGCGCTGTTCCCGGGCTACGAGGTGCAGGCCACCCGCGACGCGCTGATCGGCGGCGTCTGGCCGCCCAAGGGCATCGAGACCTTCGATCCCTGGCACCTACCGCTCTTGAACACGCTGATCCTGCTGACCTCGGGCACCACCGTCACCTGGGCGCACCACGCGCTGCTCGAAGGCGACCGCAAGGGTCTGAAATATGGCCTGATCCTCACGGTGCTGCTGGGTGCGACCTTCACCTGCGTGCAGGCCTATGAGTATAGCCACGCGACGTTCTCGTTCGCCGGCCACATCTACGGCGCCACCTTCTTCATGGCCACCGGCTTCCACGGCTTCCACGTTCTGGTCGGCACGATCTTCCTGATCGTCTGCCTGATCCGCGCCTATGCCGGCCACTTCACCCCCAAGCAGCACCTCGGCTTCGAGTTCGCCGCCTGGTACTGGCATTTCGTCGACGTGGTGTGGCTGTTCCTGTTCATTTGCATCTACGTCTGGGGCCATGGCGCCGAGTCCATGGCGCACGGCGCGCACTAAACCAGCACGCGCCGGTTGCATCGAACGTGTTAAGAAAGGGCGGCCGTCGGGTCGCCCTTTTTCGTATCGCGCCGCGCCGGCTGATCCAAATGTGATCCGCTCTCGCCGCCTCCGGCTGTATCACCGGCAGGCGTCGTCCGGCCGCCCAGCTCGAGACCAGGGGCAAGAAAGGGGCAAGACATCATGACCACCCATCCGCCCGTCACCTTGAGTCAGACCATCTTTCGCGGGCTCGCCTGCCGCTGCCCGCGCTGCGGCCAGGGCAAGCTGTTCGAGGGCTTCCTCAACCTGCGCAAGCGTTGCGAGGCCTGCGACCTCGACTACGCCTTCATCGATACCGGCGACGGCCCCGCGATCTTCATCATGATGCTCGCCGGCGCCATCGTCGTCGGCGCCGCCCTGATCGTCGAGGTCAAATATCAGCCGCCGTTCTGGGTGCACGCCGCGCTGTGGGGCCCGTTGATCCTGGTCACGACATTGCTTCCGCTCCGCGCCATGAAGTCGCTGCTGATCGCCCTCCAATTCCACCACAAGGCCGCCCCCGGCCGTCTGGTGGACAAGACGCCGCACTGAGTTTGGACCCGCTTTTTGAGAGGTAAGCCCGCGCCACGTAACCAGTGCGCTCCCTTACGGGGAGAGGGTCGGGGTGAGGGGCATCCGCACGGGGAGTGTTCGTGGTGAGACCTGTACCCCCTCACCCGGATTGCATCTTGCGATGCAATCCGACCTCTCCCCACAAGCGGGGCGAGGTGAGGACCGAACCCGCGGTAGGGTCTCGTGAAATCAACTGCAGGGGCGCCAAGACATGACTGATCCAACCTACTCATGACCTCCACTCCTCCCAAAACCTCCTCCCGCGCCTTCGCCGCCTTCACCCTCGTGATGGTCGCGCTCTTCATCGGCCTCGGCGTGTGGCAGCTGCAGCGCCGCGCCGCCAAGCACGCGCTGATCGCCGCACTCACCGATCGCGTCGCCGCGGCGCCTGCGCCGCTGCCGCCGCAAAGCGACTGGCGCATGTTGACGCCCGAGCGTGACGAATTCCGCCGCGTCAGCTTCAGCGCCACCTACGCCAAGCTGCCCGACGCCATGGTCTACAGCGCCGGCTCGGCCGTGCGCGAGGACGTCTCCGGCCCCGGCACCTGGGCCTTTCTGCCGGCGCGCCTGCCTTCCGGCGAGACCGTCGTGATCGACGCCGGCTTCGTCGCCAACACCATGCAGGAGCGCAGCATCCAGGATCGCCAGGTCGGCAAGCTGGTCACCGGCGAGCCCGTGACCCTCACCGGCTATCTGCGCTTCCCCGAAGCCGCCGGCCTGCTCACCGCCGCAGAAAACCACGACAAGCGCCTGTGGTTCACCCGCGACCACTTCGCCATGGCCCGTGCGCTCGGCTGGGGCGAGGTCGCACCGTTCTACATCGACCTCGAATACCCGGTGCCGGAGAATGGCATTCCCAAGCCCGGTCCGCTGTCGCCGCATCTGCGCGACGAGCACATGCAATACGCCATCACATGGTTCTCGCTGGCCGCGGCGCTGATCGCAGCCTTTGCCGTGTGGGCGAGGGGACGCCGCGCGGCGAACGGATGAAGCCGTCGCCGCTCATGCCCCGGACACCGCCGGCTAAACGCGGCTTGACTTAGAGCGCGCTCGAACCCGTAGCCTGCCCTGCGTCGTGAATGAGATGAGGCACGCATGAAGATCGGCGAGCTGGCCAGACAGTCGGGGCTGACGGCCCACACGATCCGCTACTACGAGCGGATCGGGCTGCTGCCCAGAGCTGATCGCGATCATGCCCGCCAGCGGGACTACGATGCATCGATCCTGACCTGGATCGAATTTCTCGGCCGCATGAAGGCCACGGGAATGCCGATCCGCGACATGCTCCGTTATGCGGAGCTGCGTGCCCGTGGCGCCGCCACCGAGCCGGAACGACGCCGGCTGTTGGAGCGGCATCGCGAGGCGGTCCGGGCGCGGGTCGCCACGTTGCAGGATTGCCTTCTCGTTCTCGACGGCAAGATCGCCGGCTATGCCGGCAGCAGCGAGAGGACTGATGACCATGACGCAATCCATCCCGAGCCGATCCACGACAACGAGCACGGCGCCAACCGGCGCGCAATCCGACGCCAACCACGATCAGGGCCGGTTGGCGCGCGGCCGGCGCGCGCTCGATAGAATTGACGGCGAGGCCGGTCACAACGTGATCGCGGCGCTCGCCGACATCGCGCCGGATTTCGCCACCTACGTGATCGAATTCCCGTTCGGCGACATCTATTCGCGCCCGGGACTCGATCTGCGCAGCCGCGAGATCGCGACCATCGCGGCCCTGACCGCGCTCGGCAATGCCGGCCCGCAGTTGAAGGTGCATATTCACGCCGGCCTCAATGTCGGTCTCAGCCGCGAGGAGATCACGGAGGTGATCATGCAGATGGCGGTCTATGCCGGCTTCCCCGCGGCCCTCAACGGCTTGTTCGCAGCCAAGGCGGTGTATGCCGAGGCCGATGCAAAGGCCGGTGCGGACGCTTAGGTCTGGGCGGCGATTGAGGGCCTCACGGCCCGCACGAGGGAAGCGAGATGCAGGACGGGGTGGGGGACCCGCATGTGTCTGCGGCTCGAGCGAGCTACGCCTCGATCGACCTCACGCTGCCTGACACCTTCACCGGCGCGCCCGCAGGCCCGTCGAGATCGACCTGCAGGCAGCACGGCACACCCATGTCCTCGCCCTGCCGGATCATGACCTGCGCTTGGACCGGCCACGCCAGCTCGCGCAGATAGCCGGCGAGCGCCGCGGCGGCCGCGCCCGTCGCCGGGTCCTCATAGACACCACCGAAGGGAAACGGGTTGCGGGCGTGAAACAGCTCCGGCGTCTCGACGTGAACGAGGGCGAAGGTGCAGTAGCGCTCGCGCTGCGCCAGCGCCTGGCCGCGGCCGAAATCGTAGCTGATAGCCGCGAGGCGGCCATGGTCGCGCAGGGCGATCACCGGATGATCCATTCCGGCATGGGCGATGACCGGCGGAATCCGCTCGTCAAGCTCGCCCTGCTTCAGCCCGAACAGCGCGAGGATCTCGCCCAATGCGGCCGGCGACAGCGCGCGAGTCCGCGTCGGCGGCGATCGAAACGCCGCGCTCCATTCGCTCGCCGAATGATGCCCGTCGACCGTGATGTCGGCATGATTGAGCTTGAGGGCAAACGTCCCCGAGCGTTCGTGCCGTGCCAGCGCCGCACCGAGCGCGATGGTCGCGTGCCCGCAGAAGTCGACCTCGGCCTGCGGCGCGAAGTAGCGCACCCGCCATGTGCCGCCGATCGGCGCCGCGAACGCCGTCTCGGAGTAGCCGATCTCCGCCGCCATCGCCTGCATCACGGCTGCTTCAGGCAGCGTCTCGCCAATGACGACACCAGCCGGATTTCCGCCGCGTGGTCCGTCGGTGAAGGCTGCAATGCGCTGAATGATCATGAGTGGACTCGCGCCTGATCGTTGTCGCCGAATGTTAGGCGTCCAGCGCCCGCAAGTGAAGATGGACGACCGGACCAGTCGACGCGCGGCTGCGTTTCACCTCTGGTGACGCGCTTCCCTCATGACAATGTGGTGTGAGATCTGCCTACACGGGCGGTGTCGTCCCTGCGAACGCAGGGACCCATACCGCGGAAATCCAAGTTTGGCGCGCAACTGCCAGTCATCGTCTCACGAAGGGCGGTGGTTATGGGTCTCTGCGTTCGCAGGGACGACAGCGGAGTATGACGCGGCTTGCTTGGCGCTGGTGCGATGAGTTCGGTGCCCGTGCCTCACCGCGACTCCAGCAACTCACTCGCTCGCTAACCCATATGTGTGCTCCAGAGCAGCACGCAGAGCCATATGAGCATGATCGGTGCTGCCGCCGAGATCGAGATCGCCACCCATTGCACACTCAGACTGAGTTGAGAGGCAAGCGGTATTCTTTCAAACACTTTTTGCTTCGTGTCTTTGAGGGTGGAAGCCAGGTCGTTCCAGAAGAACAGGATCCATGAAGGGACGAGCGCAAAGATCATCCCCGCCAGAATTGGGCCGGCGTTTCGGAAGAGCGGCGTGGCGATTGCCACGATCAAGCCAATCAATCCCAGAGAAACGAGGCGCCATACCTTGACGGCAGGTGGTATGCGCCCCTGATATCGAGCCTCAGCTCGTTCCGCATCCAAGAACGGAGGCTCATCGGGTATCAGTGCATTCCAGAAGGCCATGATGCTCCGACCTCGCCGATCAGTTTACTTTCTGACGCAGAGTATCGTTGCAAAGTGAAAGAGCCTTTACCAGAAACAAGCGACGATGCTCACCGTCCCGCTCTCACATACGCCCGCTCGCCGGTGCGCGGTTGAAACCACACGTCGAGCGTCTCGCCGCTGGTCGGGTCGACGAAGCGCTCGTCGGTCTTGATCCAGTCCGGCCCGGGCGGCGCGGAGAGCGCATCGCGCTTGTAGCCGCCCTGGCGGAAGAAGAACCACGCCAGCACGACCGCTGATATGACCGCGAGCCAGAGCATGAGGCCGATCATGGCGCGGGTTCGATGACGGCGGCCGTGCCATAGGCGACGATCTCGCTCATGGTCTGGCCGATCTCGGCGCTGTCGAAGCGCATCATCAGGATGGCGTTCGCGCCCATCGACGTCGCGTTGTGGACGAGCCGGTCGAGCGCGTGGCGGCGCGCCTCCTCCAGCATCAGCGTGTATTCATGGATCTCGCCACCGACGATCGAGCGCAGGCTGGCCACCAGATTGCCGCCAAGTCCCCGGCTGCGCACCACCACGCCAAAGCACTGGCCCAGCATCTGCACCGTGCGGTGGCCGGTCACGTTTTCCGTTGTCACGACGATCATGCTAAGCCCTTCAAGTCGCTGGACGCCTTTATATTTGACAGCCGGAGCCGCTGGCCGGTTCAAGACGGGGGGGCTACAGATTGTGTCCTTTGTCGCAATGGCCATCACGACGTGCTGATCGGTCAGGCGTTGTAAAGGAGAGGTTCTTGTTCTCGCTGCGCTCCGATAGAGCACTGCTCGCGCTCTCCCGATTTGCGGGCCGCCATCTGGCCATAGTTAGCAGCATTCTCTTGAAGAATGGTCAGTTCGCTCCGAGCGGCATGACGTCAACTCTGAGCTTGTGGAGCGGCACCAAGGAGCACGTCACCGTCATCGGCGGCGAGAATGCCGAACTCCAGGAGCGCGCGGCTCGATACTGGTTCATGGCTGACCATGGCAAGGCATCCTTCGTCAGCGTCGCCCTGAATACGATTTCGACCATTGATGACGCTCGTACTGACGCCATCATGGTGTCCGCTCGGCTCGCCGATCACTCGGCGGCAATTCTCGTTTTCGCTCCCTACACGCCGGCCATCGACCAAGCTCCCCTACGGCTCCACGAGCCCCAGATTGATTTTGCGATGCCGTTCGCGCACCTGCTCTCGAAGCAGCGTCTGGTCTTGGAGGCCGTCCTCCAGGGGCGCAACGGCAGCCCGCTGCACAGACCAAGCGACTAGCTTCATGGCCAGCATACCCGCAGCGGGCACATCACATGAGTCGCCCGACGGGCAGTCTTGCGTGGCGTTGCAGGCGATTTGCAGCAGCCAAATTCGCCGCGACGAAGAACTTATTTCATGAGCACGCTCAACGTGCTGCGGCCCTCCGCATCGATTGGTGGCAAGTTTTTTCTTTCATTTTTTCCGAAATCATGATTGTATCTCCCCATCCCGCCTCAAGGCGAGGGGCGTACGCGTCGTCACGGACGTGAGGTGGGATGCGATGGACGGGCAGGCTGCAGCTGACGAGTGCGGCCGGCACGGACGACGAAGTCGCGTGGTCCTGACACCCCGACGCTGGTGTCACGCGCTGATGCGCAAGCATCATGCGCAACGGTGGCCAGAAAGCCCGGTGCACCGAGGAGAGCGCCTATAAGTCGTAAGCCATCGCGCAGGGAAGGCCGGGTCGCTCTGGCTGAACCTGTGGTTCCTTCCCCGTGCATTCTTGTTCGCACGGGGGCCGCGGGTGCCGGCCGGCATCCGGTCTTCCCTGCGCCCTCTGCTTCAAGGAGGGAGGAATTTTCCGCAAAGCTCGGGCGCTGATCGCGCGGCGAGAAGGTGAGGCTGCGCGCACACGCAGGAGACGTCTCTGCGGGCGGGCTGTTTGTGACCTCCTAGGCTCTCGCCGCGTCATTGCGAGGAGCACAGCGACGACGTGTCCGCCGAAGCCCATCGGGCGAAGGCGGAAGCAATCCAGAGTCCCGCCCACCACCCTGGATTGCTTCGCTTCGCTCGGAATGAAGGAGCAACCGGCAGTGTTTCCCACGAAAAGTCTCGAATGGAGTCCGGCTGTTGACCACCACGCTCGTCATCCCCGCGAAGGCGGGGATCCAGTACGCCGCGGCGGCGCGGTCGATCACAGGCGCTGCGGCCTACTCGATCGCCCGGTTGAACCGGGCGATGACAGCTGTGGCGGAGGCGAGATTGGGCATCAACACGGGTGCCAGGGGACGAGACCGGGAGGCGGGGGCTCGCATCGCCCAAGCCCGGCCGATAGCCGTCCGCGTAACCCCGCCGTAACCCGCAGCCATGACCATCTCGCCGCCAACAACCGGTTTCGCAGCCTGCCCAAAACCATTATGGTGCCGGACCATGCTGCCGGCAGGCGGTTCCGATTTCGAGTTCAATCAACGGGTTACGGCCTGGTGACGCAGGTCAGGAGAGCGGTTTGACGCGGTATGTTTCGACCCGCGGGGAGGCCCCCGCGCTCACCTTCTGCGACGTGATGCTGACCGGGCTCGCCCGTGACGGCGGCCTGTACGTGCCCGAGACCTGGCCGCAGCTGACGCCCGAGACCATCGCCTCGTTCTTCGGGCGGCCCTATTGGGAGGTCGCGGTCGAGGTCATCAAACCCTTCGTCGCCGGCGAGATCTCCGATGCCGAGCTCGGTCGCATGGCCAACGAGGCCTACGCCACGTTCCGGCATCCCGCGGTGGTGCCGCTCGACCAGATCGCCCCGCACCAGTTCGTGCTCGAGCTGTTCCACGGCCCGACCCTGGCGTTCAAGGACGTGGCGATGCAGCTGATCTCGCGGCTGATGGACCACGTGCTGGCCAAGCGCGGCGAGCGCACCACGATCGTGGTCGCGACCTCGGGCGATACCGGCGGCGCCGCTGTCGAGGCCTTTGCCGGCCGCGACAATGCCGATCTGATCGTGCTGTTCCCGCATGGCCGCATCTCCGAGGTGCAGCGTCGCATGATGACGACATCGGGCGCGTCGAATGTGCATGCGCTGGCGATCGAAGGTCATTTCGACGACTGCCAGGCGATCGTGAAGGGCCTGTTCAACAACCATGGCTTCCGCGACTCCGTTTCGCTGTCCGGCGTCAACTCGATCAACTGGGCCCGTGTCGTCGCCCAGGTCGTCTATTACTTCACGTCAGCGGTCGCCGTCGGCGCGCCGCATCGCGCGGTCGACTTCACCGTGCCCACCGGCAATTTCGGCGACATCTTCGCCGGCTACGTCGCCAAGCGCATGGGCCTGCCGGTGCGCACCTTGCGCGTCGCCACCAACGTCAACGACATCCTGGCCCGTACGCTTGCCACCGGCATCTACGAGGTGCGCGAGGTGCATGAGACGACCACGCCGTCGATGGACATCCAGGTCTCCTCGAATTTCGAGCGGCTGTTGTTCGAGGCCGGCGGCCGCGACGCCGGCACCGTGCGGCGGCTGATGGAGGGCCTGAAGCAGTCCGGCCGCTTCGTGCTTCCCGATGCGATGCTGGCTGCGATCCGCGCCGATTTCGACGCTGGTCGTGCCGACGAGACCGAGACGGCGGCCGCGATCCGCGCCGCCTTCCGCGAGGCCGGCGATCTCGTCGATCCGCACACGGCGGTGGCGCTGGCCGTGGCCGATCGCGACGGCACGGATCTGTCCGTCCCCAACATCGTTCTTGCGACGGCGCACCCCGCCAAATTCCCCGACGCGGTCGAGGCCGCCTGCGGACAGCGTCCGCATCTGCCGGTCTGGCTGGAAGGGCTGATGAGCAAGCGCGAGGATTCAAGGATCATGCGGAACGATCAGGCCGAGGTGGAAAAATTCATCCGCTCGGTCAGCCGGGCCGCCAAGCAGGGAATTGCATGATGGGCGTGGAAGTCACCAAGCTGCCGACGGGGCTGACGGTCGTCACCGACACGATGCCGCATCTGGAAACGGCGGCGCTCGGCGTCTGGGCCGGGGTCGGCGGCCGCGACGAGAAGCCCGACGAGCACGGCATCTCGCATCTGCTCGAGCACATGGCTTTCAAGGGCACGACGACGCGCAGCGCTCGGGAGATCGTCGAGGCGGTCGAGGCGGTCGGCGGCGATCTCAACGCCGGCACATCGACCGAAACCACGGCCTACTATGCGCGCGTGCTGAAGGCCGACGTGCCGCTGGCGCTCGACGTGCTCTCCGACATTCTCGCCAATCCGTCCTTCGTGCCGGAGGAGCTGGAGCGCGAGAAGAACGTCATCGTGCAGGAGATCGGTGCGGCGCAGGACACCCCTGACGACGTCGTGTTCGAGCATCTCAACGAGCTGTGCTTCCCGGACCAGCCGATGGGCCGCTCGCTGCTCGGCACCGCCAAGACGCTCGAGGCGTTCGATCGCGACAAGCTGCACGGCTATCTCTCGACGCATTATCGCGGGCCCGACATGGTGGTCGCCGCGGCCGGCGCCGTCGATCACCAGCGCGTGGTCGAGGACGTGACCAAGCGCTTCGCCAGCTTCAACGGCGGCGAGGGGCCGAAGCCGCTGCCGGCTTCGTTCGGCAAGGGTGGCTCGCGGGTGGTGCATCGTGATCTCGAGCAGGCCCATCTGACGCTCGCGCTCGAAGGCGTGCCGCAGGCCGATCCGTCGCTGTTCTCGCTGCAGGTGTTCACTAACATCCTCGGCGGCGGCATGTCGTCCCGCCTGTTCCAGGAAGTGCGCGAGAACCGGGGCCTCTGCTACTCCGTCTACACGTTCCACGCGCCCTATAGCGACACCGGCTTCTTCGGCCTCTACACCGGCACCGATCCGGCCGACGCGCCGGAGATGATGGAAGTCGTAGTCGACATCATCGGCAACGCCGTGGAGAGCCTGACCGACGCCGAGGTGGCGCGCGCCAAGGCGCAGATGAAGGCGGGGCTGCTGATGGCGCTGGAGAGCTGCAGCGCGCGCGCCGAGCAGCTCGCGCGGCATATCCTCGCTTATGGCCGGCCGCAGACGCTGCAGGAGATGGTCGCCAAGATCGAGGCGGTCAGCGTCGAGAGCACGCGCGATGCGGCGCGTGCGCTGCTCGCACGCAGCAAGCCCGCGGTCGTGGCCTTGGGAACCGGCAGGGGTCTGGACACGGCAGTGACTTTCGCCGAAGGTCTCACCGGGCCGAAGTCGAAGGCCCAGCTGCATTGAGCACGGGTTCTGACATCGCGAGCGTCTGGTGGGTCGCCGCCGGGAGCGACGGTGACGGATTCGGGTGCTGAAGGGCGGGGGAGCATCACCGATGGCCCTGTTTCGTCTACCGTCCAGTGGACCGGCTGCGCTCGCCCCGCGCGGCAACGGCCTGCTGCTGCGCTCGCCCCAGATGGCCGACTATGCGCAATGGGCGCGGCTGCGCGAGATCAGCCGCGATTATCTGACGCCGTGGGAGCCGATCTGGCCGTCCGACGACCTGACCCGGTCCGGCTTCCGCCGACGGCTGCGACGCTATGCCGAGGACATCTCGGCCGACCGCTCCTATCCGTTCATCGTGTTCCGCGACTCAGACGGCGCCATGCTCGGCGGCATCACGCTTGCCAATGTCCGCCGCGGCATCGTCCAGGCCGGCACGATCGGCTACTGGATGGGGCAGCCGTTCGCTCATCATGGCTACATGACGTCGGCGCTGCGGCTGCTGCTGCCGACCTTGTTCGGCGAGCTCAATCTGCACCGCGTCGAGGCCGCCTGCATTCCGACCAATACGCCGTCCATTCGCGTGCTCGAGAAATGCGGCTTCACCCGCGAAGGGCTGGCGCGGCGCTATCTCTGCATCAACGGGGTCTGGCAGGACCACTACCTCTACGGCCTGCTGCATGAGGACTTCAGAGGTTAGCATTTGTGATCGGGCGGGGAGAATGCGAGGCCGAACGGGGCTGGTTCCGGCCTTTGAAATGGGTATAGACGCCTTCAGTAGAGCCGCCTTGGTGCCGGCGTCCTTCGGCTGGTCCGCGATCGCGCGATCCGAGCCTTGGGTCGGGCCGTCGAGCCGGGCGACCGAGATGCCGGGGACTTCGAGATGCGACAGACGCGTGTGATTCGGGTGGGGACGTTGGCGGCCGTGCTGCTGGCCGTGGGAGCGGCAGCGGTCGCCCCGCCAGCGGCGGCCCAATCGCTCACAGACCGTTTCAAGAGCCTGTTTGGCGGCGGCTCGGACGACAAGGAGCAGCCCAACCTGCCCGCAGGCGGTCCGCCGGTGGATCCGACGGAGGGGCTGACGTGTCCGCAGGTCAACATCCGTGCCGGCGCCTCGACCTATGCTGTGGCGGCGCCGGGCAAGCAGGCGGTCGGCAACGACGTGCGCTTCCAGGCGTCGATCGTGAAGACTGCGCGGGAGTGCAATCTCAACGGTGCCGAGATCGTCGCCAAGATCGGCATCCAGGGCCGTGTCGTCGCCGGTCCGGCCGGCGCGCCGGCGACTGTCGATATCCCCATGCGCATCGCGGTGGTGCAGGGCGGCATCGGCGAGAAGGTGATCGCGACCAAGGCCTATCGCACCACTGTGCAGATGACCGGCGACGGCAGCGTGCCGTTCACGATCGTCGCCGAGGACATGGTCTATCCGGTGCCGCCACCCGGCAGCAACGCCGACAATTACGTATTCTACATCGGTTTCGATCCGCAGGCCCTGACACCCGAGCGCGGCGGCAAGAAGCGGAAGTGAGGCGCGACTGGTCACGCCGGCGGCCGTGACGGGAACAGGCTGGAAAAGCAAAAGGCCGGTGCAGGGCACCGGCCTTTTGGAAGATGTTGGATGGATGATCTGCCGCCGCTCAGTTCAGCTTGCGGCTGACTTCCGCGATGCCCTTGGCGACGAGGTCTTCGCCGAGACCGCCCTTGACCGACTGCGACAGCACGGTCGCGGCGGCCTGGACGGCGGCGTCGGCCGCAGCGGCCCGGACGTCGGCCAGAGCCTGGGCTTCAGCGAGGGCGATCTTGCTCTCGGCGGCCTTGGTGCGACGGGCGACGAAGTCTTCCATCTTGGCCTTGGCGTCCGCCGCGATGCGCTCGGCTTCCGCCTTGGCGCTGGTGACGATCTCCTCGGCCTCACGCTCGGCGCTGGCGCGGCGGGTCTTGTAGTCGGCAAGCACCTTGGCCGCCTCGTCCTTGAGCCGCTTGGCCTCGTCCAGCTCGTTCCTGATGCGGTCGGCACGGTGGTCGAGCGCCTTCAGGACCATGCGGTGGACACCGAGATAGGCGAACAGGCCCATCAGGATCACGAAAGCAATCGCAACCCAGGTTTCCGGATCAGCGAGCAAATGCATCAGGCTGTTCCCTTCAACGATGCATCGACCGCAGCTTCGACCGTCTTGGCCGCGGGGGCCTTGCCGGTGAGCTGCTGCACGATCGCGCTGGCCGCATCGGCGGCGATGCCGCGGACATTGCTCATTGCGGTCGCGCGCGTGGTGGCGATGGACTTCTCAGCTGCCGCGAGCTTGGCCGCGAGGCTGTCTTCCAGCGCCTTGCGCTCGGCATCCGAGGAGGCCGCGAGCTTGTCGCGGGTCTCGGCACCGATCGCCTGGGCGCGGGCGCGAGCCGTCGCCAGCTCGGTCTCATACGCCTTCATCGCAGCTTCGGATTCATCCTTCAGCCGCTGCGCTTCGGCCAGATCACCGTCGATCGCCTTCTGGCGGGCGTCGATGACGGCCCCGACCTTCGGCAGCGCCACACGCGAGACGATCACGTACAGCGCCACGAAGGCGATCACCAGAGAGACGATCTGGGAGGGAAAGGTTTCCTTCGAGAAGGGAGGGAAACCATGCCCGCCATCGGCCTCGGTATGGGCGCTTGCGGTGCCCTTGGCCTCGCCGCCCTTGGCCTCACCATGACTTTCAGCCACGGGCTTCTCCTGTCCGGCTCAGGCCGTCTTAGACGGCGTACAGCAGGAGCAGGGCGATCAGCAGCGAGAAGATGCCGAGCGCTTCGGTCACCGCGAAGCCGAAAATCAGGTTGCCGAACTGGCCCTGGGCGGCCGACGGGTTGCGCAGAGCAGCCGACAGGTAGTTGCCGAAGATGATGCCGATGCCGGCACCCGCGCCACCCATGCCGATGCAGGCAATGCCCGCGCCAATGTACTTCGCTGCGACCGGATCCATGACGAACTCCTTTGAGAGGTTAGGTAGAGAGGGCCGGATCAGTGGCCCGGATGGATAGCATCGTTGAGATAGATGCAGGTGAGGATCGTGAAGACGTAGGCCTGGAGGAACGCGACCATCAGCTCGAGGCCGGTCAGGGCGACCGTGAGACCGAGCGGCAGCAGCGCGCCCACCTTGCCGACGAAGCCGAGCGCGCCGAGCATGGTCACGAAGCTCGCGAACACCTTCAGGGTGACGTGGCCGGCCAGCATGTTGGCGAACAGACGGACGCTGTGCGAGATCGGGCGGGAGAAGAAGGAGATGATTTCGATCACGACCACCAGCGGCAGGATCACCGCGGGGATGCCGGAGGGTACGAACAGCTTAAAGAACTTCAGGCCGTTCTTGTAGAAGCCGTAGATGATGACCGTCAGGAACACCAAGAGCGCCAGCGCGAAGGTGACGATGATGTGGCTGGAGACGGTGAAGGTGTAGGGGATGATGCCGACGATGTTCGAGACGAAGATGAACATGAACAGCGAGAACACCAGCGGGAAGAACGTCATGCCGTGTGAGCCGGCGCTGGTTCTGATGGTGTTGGCGACGAATTCGTAGGACAGCTCGACCATCGACTGGAAGCGTCCCGGGACGAGCGCGCGTCCGGCGGCCATCATCATGACGGCGATGAGAACGACCGCGAGCAGCATGTACGCGGACGAATTGGTGAACGCGATCTCCTGATTGCCGATGTGGCCGATCGTGAAGATCTTGTTGAGGTGGAATTGATGGATCGGATCGATCATCCGCGTGGCGTCTCAGTTGTTCACCGGCCACGCCGGCGCTTTGCAATTCACTCGTGGGCCTTCAGAGTCGCGGCCTTTCGCGCAGAACTCATTGGCGGGACCTGTCGGGGGCGACGCCTGCAGATCTGACCACGTTCAACACGCCGGCGGCGAAGCCGAGCAGGAAAAACACGATAAATCCGAAGGGCGATGTCGACAGCAAGCGGTCGAAGCCCCAGCCAAGCACCGCGCCGACGAGGACACCGGCGATCAACTCGGAGGACAGTCGCAGGCCACGCGCCATGGCCGAAGCCCGGGCTGCAGTGTCACCGCCGCTGTTTCCAGGTTGATCAGCCCCGCTCTTTCGGCCGTCGCGAAATTCGGACAACCGTTGATCGAGACTTCCGAGCCTTGCGGAAAGCGCAACCTCATCGGGCGACTTGTCGCGATCTCCGTGTCCGCTGCTCTCGTTCGTGCCATCCGCCATGTGCTTGTCCGCCATGTGTGGAGACCCGAGCCGTTGCTGCGAGTTTCAGGAAATAGCGCCCCATCGCCCTTTAAAGCCGCGCGGACCATACTGACCGCATTCCCCCAAGTCAAGATTGCGTGTTGATCTGTTAGATGCCTGATTCTGCTCGTTTTCTCGGCTTTTTCGTCAGATCGGTCGCGCGTGTCACCGCGCCGCATCAACAGTGTTCTGTGCGGTTGCGATGTGGCTCGGATCGGCGCGGTCATCACCGCGTCGGCGCGACGCGCGCGCAAGGCGCTGGTTCCAGGCCTGCGCCGCCTGCACCACCAGGCGCCGCGTTGAAATCCGCGCGCGTCGCCCCTACGTCGTGAACGGCGGATTGTCCTGTGGCAGCTCATCGCACGGAGCGGAATGTCATGGGGTCGACACAATGCAGGCGTGCATGGCCGCCGTCTTGAACCGCGCGTCGTGGTGCCTTGGAGGCTCGGCCAGTCATGCATCTCATGCAACTCTATCGGCAGCATCTCCTGGCTCTTCTGGCGGTCGGTTGCCTGGGTGGGTCCGCGCTGGCCGAGGACGCCGCGCCAGATGGCGACAAAGGCCGCTACACGATGTCGACTACGCCGGACGGCGTCGTCCGACTCGATACGCGGACCGGCGCGGTCTCGACCTGCAACAACAATTCCGGTTCGGGTTGGGCGTGCTATGCTGTCCCCGACGAACGCGCGGCGCTGGATGCCGAGATCGGTCGGCTGCAGGCTGAGAACGAGAACCTGAAGGCTCAGCTCGCCTCGCGCGACCACAGCATCGCCGGCAAGATCGACGAGGCGCTGCCGAAGGACCAGGCGCTGCCCAAATCCGATCAGTTGAAGAAGGCTGAGCCCAAGGCGGGCGACAAGTCCGCAGACTCGAAGTCGTCCGATGGACCGCGCAAGCTGGAAATTCCCTTGCCCAGCGACCAGGACATGGATCGCATGATGGGTTTCCTGGAGCAGGCCTGGCGCCGGCTGCTCGACATGGCGAACCGTGTGCAGAAGGACGTCTCGGGCAGGATCTGAGGTCGAGCCGAGGAGGCGGGGCACATGCCCACAAGATCGACATCGCGGACGGCATCGTCGGCCGTCGCCATCAATACTGTCGTGACCTCTCTTCTGACCGTCCGCACGCCGGGCTGCGGCTTCACCGAGCTCACGCGCGAGGTCGAGGCGTTCCTGCGCGAGGTCTCCGCGAGAGAAGGTGTCGTCACCGTCTTCATCCGCCACACCTCGGCGTCGCTGACCATCCAGGAGAACGCCGATCCGACGGTGCTGCGTGATCTCACCACGGCGCTGTCGCGCCTGGCGCCCGAGGATGCCGGCTGGGTGCATGACACCGAGGGGCCCGATGACATGCCGGCGCACATCAAGACCATGCTGAGTTCGGTCTCGTTGCAAGTTCCCGTGCGGGACGGCCGCATGCTGCTCGGCACCTGGCAGGCGATCTACCTGATCGAGCATCGCGCGCGGCCGCACGCCCGCGAGGTGGTGCTGCAGTTCATCGGCGCGATCTGACGTCAAAAGACAAAACCCCAGGGCTGAAATGCGGAACGGCCGCGGAGCGATCCGCGGCCGTTCGTTCGAGAGAGAATGAGGCGAGCGGCAGTGCCGCTCGTCTCGCGATCAATGGTCCTGGATGCTGACGTCCTTCGTCTCCGGCAGGAACAGGAAGCCCACCACTGCGGTGATCACCGCGAATCCGATCGGGTACCAGAGGCCGGCGTAGATATCGCCGGTCGAAGCCACGATCGCGAAGGCGGTCGCCGGCAGCAGGCCGCCGAACCAGCCGTTGCCGATGTGATAGGGCAGCGACATCGAGGTGTAGCGGATCTTGGTCGGGAACAGTTCGACCAGCATCGCGGCGATCGGGCCGTAGACCATGGTCACGAAGATCACCAGGATGAACAGCAGGCCGATGATGGCGGCGACCTGCGGACGGAAGATGTCGAACGGGTTCGACATCTTCACGATCGAGGCGTCGCCCGCCTTCGGATAGCCGGCCGCGCCGATCGCCGCGGTCAAGGCCGGGTTGCCGGTCTTGGCATCGGTGTAGGGCGCGTCCTTGCCGTTGAAGGTGACCTTCACGCCGGAACCGGCCGGACCGGGCACCGTCGTGTAACGCACCGAGGACTTGGCCAGGAAGTCACGCGCGGTGTCGCAGGGCTCGGTGAAGACGCGAGTGCCGACCGGGTTGAACAGCGAGCCGCAGCCGGCAGGATCGGCCACCACTTCCACCTTCGTCGCCTCGATCGCCTTCTCCAGCGCCGGGTTGGCGTTGGTGGTGATCATCTTGAAGATCGGGAAGAAGGTGAGCGCCGCGATCAGGCAGCCGCCCATGATGATCGGCTTGCGGCCGATCTTGTCGGAGAGGATGCCGAAGAACACGAAGAAGCCGGTGCCGAGCAGCAGCGACCAGGCGATCAGCAGGTTGGCGGTGTAGCCGTCGACCTTCAGGATCGATTGCAGGAAAAACAGCGCGTAGAACTGGCCGGTGTACCAGACCACGCCCTGGCCCATGGTGGCGCCGATCAGCGCCAGCAGCACGATCTTGGCGTTGCCCCAATTGGCGAAGGCTTCCGTCAGCGGCGCCTTCGAGCTCTTGCCCTCTTCCTTCATCTTCTGGAACACCGGCGACTCGTTGAGGCGCAGGCGGATCCAGAGCGAAATGCCGAGCAGCAGCACCGACACCAGGAACGGAACGCGCCAGCCCCACTTCGCGAAATCGGCCTCGCCGATGATCGTGCGGGTGAACAGGATCACCAGCAGCGACAGGAACAGGCCGAGCGTCGCAGTGGTCTGGATGAAAGAGGTGTAGTAGCCGCGTTTGCCGTTCGGCGCGTGCTCGGCAACGTAGGTCGCGGCACCGCCATACTCGCCGCCGAGCGCGAGGCCTTGCAGCAGGCGCAGGGAGATGAGGATGACAGGCGCAGCGAAGCCGATCGTCTCGGCGTTCGGCAGCAGGCCGACGATGAAGGTCGACAGACCCATGATCAGGATCGTGACCAGGAAGGTGTATTTGCGGCCGACGATGTCGCCGATGCGCCCGAACACGATCGCGCCGAACGGGCGGACCAGGAAGCCGGCGGCGAAGGCGAGCAGCGCGAAGATGTCGCGGGTGGCCGGCGGATAGGCGGAGAAGAACTGCGCGCCGATGATCGAGGCCAGGGACCCGTACAGGTAGAAGTCGTACCACTCGAAGACGGTACCGAGAGAAGAGGCCAGAATGACGAAGCGTTCGTCCTTCGTCATGCCTCCCGCTCGCGCTGGTGTGGCGACCATTGTTGACATTGGCATTCGCTCCCCAAGATCGTTTGTGATGATGGCTTCGTCTCCGCATGCCGGACTTGGACGGCTGTCATCGCGGAGGCCTTGGCGCCTAAGTAACATTGCAGTGAAACGCGGCCCAATACGACTTTCGGCCCTGGCCGCCGAGGCGGGCGGGAAAGGTGGGGACATTGCGGCGGATCAAGTTCGCTGATCGGGCGCCGCGCTAAGTATGCTGCGTCGCACAAGGCGCGGATTAACCGCCTTCCCTCCAAGTGGAATTGCATGCTTGCAAGCAACCGGTGGCCGGGCGAGTATTTCCGCCAAAATCGGCGCGCGTGCAGATGCAGCATGCCGTCGCCGACGCAAGGTCACGTCAGGATTGGTCAAGTCAGGATTGCTCAAGTCAGGATTGGTTAAGTCAGGATTCATGGCGGCTGCCAGTACCCATCTCGTCATTGCCGATGACCATCCGCTGTTCCGCAACGCGCTGCGGCAGGCGGTCGCAAGTGTGCTCAGCGAAGCCGTGGTCGACGAGGCCGGCTCGTTCGAGGACCTGACCGCGCTCCTTGAAAAGAACTCCGAAGTCGACCTCGTGCTGCTCGACCTGACGATGCCCGGCATCTCCGGCTTCTCCGGCCTCATCTATTTGCGCGCGCAATATCCGGCGATTCCGGTGGTGATCGTGTCGGCCAGCGACGATGGCGCCACGATCCGTCGCTCGCTCGATTTCGGCGCCTCCGGCTTCATTCCGAAGCGGTTCGGCGTCGACACGCTGCGCGACGCCATCAAGAAGGTGATGGACGGCGACGTCTGGTTGCCCCCGGACACCGACCTCGCGGCCGGCGCCGATCCGGAGATGACAAAACTGCGCGACCGACTGGTGACGCTGACGCCGCAGCAGGTGCGCGTGCTGATGATGCTGTCGCAGGGACTGCTCAACAAGCAGATCGCCTACGAGCTCGGCGTCTCCGAGGCGACCATCAAGGCGCATGTCTCGGCCATCCTGCAAAAGCTCGGCGTCGAAAGCCGCACGCAGGCCGTGATCGCCGCGGCGAAGATCGCGGGCAGCGCGTGGCGGCAGGACGTGCCGACGGGGAAGTAACGGGCTGATCGCCTGTTGATACAAGCCTGTTTGATCCAAAGCCGGTCTCCAGGGCGAGATTGTTGACCCTCATGGTGAGGAGGCGCGTAGCGCCGTCTCGAACCATGAGGCCACAGCGCGGGCCTCGCCCTTCGAGACGCCCGCCTGCGGCGTGCTCCTCAGGGGGTGTGAATCTTTCGATCTCGGCAATTTTCGACATGAGTCAAATCAACGACTTAGCTCGTCCGAAAACTGCAAAATTCGAATTCTTTCTCATTCTCTCAGGGTGAGGGGCTCCAATCCCCGTGGGCTCAGGCCGGGCGATCACAGCAATGCCGGCGCCAGAAGCTCAACTCATTTGACCGACGGCCCATCGCGACACACCTTCTCGCCCTCGCGGCGCATGACGCGTCCGAGTCTTGCTGATCAATCGCCCTCTTCAAAACAGAGGGCGCAGGGAAGGCCGGGCGCTGGCCGCGCCCGTGGCCCGCCTGCAGAAAAAAAAGCAGGCGGCAGTCACCACAGGTCTGGCCGAATACACCCGGCCCTCCCTGCGCGATGGTTTTGACGGCTGCTCCGAGCTCTCCCCGGGGACCGGCGTTCTTGCCCCCGTCATCCGCAACATCGTCGTCACGGACTTGGCATCAGCACCGGGATGCCAGGACCACACGGCTTGACCGTGCGCGCCAGATCGTTCGTCCGCGAGCCAAACCCGCTGCAACCCGACGCGCCCACCGCATCCCGCACCCCACGTTCGTGACGATCGCGAAGCGCCCCTCATGACGAGCACGGAACGACTCAAGGGATAGCATGATTTCTGAGAAAAAGAAATGGAAAACGGAGCGAGGACGACTCGGAAATTCTACCGGGCTTTAGGGCGACGTGTACGACCCGATGGATGCCTTGCTTGAATTGGTCGGGCCTGTTCTCCAGGACCGGCAAGGCCGGACGAAAGTCCAGATTAACTGGCTGCGCGCGTCGGCAGCCTCTTCACGGCTTCGCCCACCTCCTGCTGCGCCAGCCGCAGTTCGTAGATCTTCTGCAGGTTGAGCCAGAATTCCGGGCTGCTGCCGAACCAGTGGCCGAGGCGCAGGGCCGTGTCGGCCGTGATGCCGCGCTGGCCGTTGATGATCGCGGTGATCCGGTTGACGGGCACATCGAGCTGACGCGACAGCTCTGCGGCTGACATGCCGAGTTCGCCCAGCTCTTCGGCAAGGTGAACACCGGGATGAATAGGACTGCGTGCCATGATGGCCTCCTAATGATAGTCGACGATCTCGACGTTGACGGGACCCGGCGAGCCGGGCGGCCATTCGAAACAGATCCGCCACTGATCGTTGATGCGGATGCTATATTGGCCGCGCCGATCGCCCTTGAGCGCTTCCAGCCGATTTCCTGGAAGCGCGCCGAGATCACTTAGGCTCTTCGCCGCTTCCAGCCGGTCGAGCCGTATCTCGGCCTACCGGGCGAAACCGGAGAATTCCCTCACGGCCTCGCCGTTGGCGAAACGCTCGGTCTTCCTGTCACGGTAGCCGACGATCATGATCCCGTCCCATAGCTCAAATTATGCTTTACGTAAAGCGTCAATGACGTCTCTCAAGGGTAGTCGGACGAAACGCGCAAGCCGCCGAGGCAAGAGCCTGCTAGCCCTCGGGTTGTATTCTTCAGTAACGTCTACCTGTTCAAAACATGTACCTTGCATCACAAGATAGCTTCTGATACCTTCTCTCTCATGACGGACCAGATGCAGGTGCAGCTCAAGAAGGGGGCGCTCGAATTGTGCGTGCTGGCGCTGCTCGCGCGCGGCGAGAGTTATGCCTACGAGATCGCCAGTGAGCTTTCGACGGGCGTCGGCATGGGCGAGGGTACGATCTATCCGCTGATGCGGCGCATGCAGGACGACAGACTGGTGGAGACGCGGCTGGCCGAATCCAACAGCGGACCGCCGCGCAAATATTATCGGCTGACAGCGGCCGGCCGCTCCGCCTTTGCCGCGCAGAAGCGCGAATGGCGGGCGTTCACGAATGCCGTCGATAGCTTGCTGGGAGAACGTTGATGAACCGCGTCGGCTTCCTGGATCTGCTCAAGGCCGGTCTTGCCGGATTGCCCGCTGCTGACGTCGACGAGATCATCGCGGACTACATGTCCTATTTCGACGAAGCCGCTGCGTCCGGGCGCGATGAGGCGGACGTGGCGGCGGCGCTCGGCGATCCCCGGCGACTGGCGCGCGAGCTGCGCGCCGAGACCGGGCTGCGGCATTGGGAAAATCACCGCAGCCTCGGCAACTCAGCCACGGTGCTGCTGGCGCTTGGCGGATTGGCCACGGTCGACATCCTGTTGCTGCTGCCGCTGTTGCTGGCGGTTATCCTCGTGACTCTGGCCGTGGGGCTCGTCGTCTTCGTGCTCGGGATCGTCGGCATCGGCCTGCTGCTCAGTCTCCTCAAGATCGGCCACTTCGCGTCGATCGCAGCCATGATTTTGCGGGCGATTGCCGGCGTCGGTCTCATCGCCGGCAGCATCGGCTGCGGGGCGTTGCTGCTGCTGGCGCTCAATTCCGCGGTGAGGATGCTTGGCAACTACGCGAGGCTGCACTACCGGCTGCTCAGGCCGGAACATGAACCTGTGTGAGTGGAGATGTGCCATGAACGGACGGCTCGGACGTATCGCAGCGGCGTCATTCAGCGTCGCCGCAACCTGCGCCATCATCACGGTCCTCGCATCTGCGGGTGACTGGATCGACGGCGACGACCTGCCCTGGGCAGGGCGGCCTTGGGTGGGCAGAACCTGGGCCGCGGCGTCGCCCGGCTGCGGAGGGATGCCAGGGGTGAGCGGGGTTGAAACGCGCGACCGTCGCACGGTCGAACTCGCATGGTCCGGCGGCGACGCCATCAAGATCAGAATTCCGGCCCAGGTGCACTATCAGCCCGGCCCGTCGCCGCGGGCCAGCGTCACCGGTCGCGCGGATCTGGTCGGCCATGTCCGCCTGCGCGACGGCAGCCTGGAATGGGATACGCCTGAATGGGGCAGGCAGGTCGACTGTCTCCAGGCGGATGATCTCGTCGTGCAAATCTCCGGGCCTTCGGTTGCGGCCTGGACCGTCCAAGGGTCGGCCCGTCTCGAACTCTCCGATCTGCGCCAGGATGCCCTCCGCATCACGGCGAATGGCAGCGGCGCGATCAGTGCGAGCGGCGAGGTCCGCGTCATGATGGTCGAGGCGGCCGGCTCCGGCGGCGTCGATCTCGGTCGCCTCGTGACCCGGACCACCCTGGCCAACGTCCATGGCAGCGGCAATGTGAAGCTCCCCGAGAGCAGCCAGGACTCGCTGCGGATTACGCTGCGCGGCAGTGGCGGCGTGAGCGCCGGTGGCACGGCGCAGCAGGTGTCCCTGGAAGCCTCCGGGTCCGGCCGCGCCGATCTCGGCAGGCTGGTCGTCGAACGCGCCAGCGCGACGATTCGTGGCAGCGGCGACGTCGACCTCGCGCCGCGGCAGGACGCGGATGTTTCCGTTTCGGGCAGTGGAGTCGTGCGGCTGCACGGCGCCGTGGCGCGGCTCAGCTCGCACGTGTCGGGATCAGGCCGGGTCAAGCAGGTGCCGTAGGAGCTCGCGCCCTCCGTGCTCTTCCTGACGCGCTCGCGGCTTGGGGTGCCACCTTAGAGCATGATGTGCCTTCCACGGAATCGGATCATGGCGGCATCACGCACGGCTCGGATTCTCTGTGCGCAGCTTCGAGGTCAGCCCGCTGTCACCCTCCCCTGGAGGGCAGGGCTATCGCAGATGGAAATTCTAGGCTCTCCCGACGGACAATTCTGCCGGTTAGTTACTCCGTCATGCCCGGGCTTGTCCCGGGCATCCACGTGGCTCTCAGCTTGCCGGACGACGTGGATGGCCGGGACAAGCCCGGCCATGACGACGCGGAGAGAGACGAGCGCTAAACTGCGATCGCCATATGCGATAGCCCTGCCCTGGAGGGGGAGGGTCGGCTCATAGGCGCGAAGCGCGTGTGAGCCGGGGTTGGGTGATTTCTCCACTCGCACCGGCGCCCGCTGAGGGATCACCCCACCCCGCTCGCCCGCTTCGCGCGCGATCGACCCTCCCCCTCCAGGGGAGGGTGAGATTGAATTCGCGGCAGCTTCATCGCATCATCCTCTAGGGAGCCGCTTTGGGGGCCGGCTGCCCATTGAGGAAGGCGTCGATCGCGGCGACTGTCGCAGCCGGCTGCTCCTCCATCAGCCAGTGGCCGGAGCCTTCGATGACCTGCTGCTGCACGTTGTCGGCGCCGGCGCGTGCCACCACGGCCATGGTCGGGCCGAACGACGCGGAGCCGCCGATTGCCAGCACCGGCATGGTCAGCTTGCCGTGCGCGGCGAGCCACGCGCGGTTGTCGATCGTGTCCTGATCGAAGGCGGCGAACTGGCTGAAGCCGGCGTGCATCCGCCCCGGACCGGCATAGAGTTGCGCGTAGTGGACGCGCGCGGCCTCCGGGAAATTCGCAGGCTTGGCCGAGAACTCGTTCCAGAAGCGGTCGAGATAGATGCGCTCGCGGCCTTCGACCAGGCGCTCCATGTCGGGGCCGCCGAAGCGGAAGTGCCAGAGCAGCGGGCTCTTGAGGATCTCGTCCCACGGGCCGATGCCGGGCACCGGCGCATCCATCAGCACCAGCTTGGTGATGCGGTCGGAGTGCCGCGCGGCCAGTGCATAGGCGACCATGTTGCCGATGTCGTGCGCGACGACGTCGGCGGTGCGGGCGCCCAACGCGTCCATCACGCCGGTGATGTCCTCGGCCTGGTTGGCCTTCTCAAACCCCTTGTCGGCGCGGGCGGACAGGCCGAGCCCGCGCAGATCGGGCACGATCACAGTGTGGTTCGCTGCCAGCTTGATGGCGAGCGGCACCCACATGTCGCCGGTGTCGCCATAGCCGTGCAGCAGCACCACGGCCGGCCCAGTGCCGCCGACGCGGACGTGGATGGTGGTGCCGTTGGTCGGGATCTCCTGGGTGCGGAAGGTCGCCGGAAACTGACCGGGCGCCTCGGTGGCGTCGGCAAGGGCGGCGCTGGCCAGCGCGGTGAGCGCGGTGGCGGCGAGGGCGGTTCGTTGCAGCAGGCGGGGCAGGGTCATGGCAGTCTCCTCCGGGTTGGTCGATGCACGCAAAGCTAGACCGGAGCCGTTCGCGGTATTAGAGGGGTGTCACGCCAAGGATTTTTGATCTGGACGCAAAAATGACGCTGGCCAGTGCAGATCGGGCCCGGGACCTCGAAGTGTTCTGCGCCGTCGCCGACAGTGGCAGCTTCTCCGCCGCGGGACGGGGTCTCGGACTGACGCCGTCGGCGGTCAGCCGCACGCTCGACAGGATCGAAGCGCGGCTCGGCGCGCGGCTGCTGTTGCGCTCAACGCGCGCGCTGACGCTGACGGCGGAGGGGCAGGCCTATCTCGCGGCTGCCCGGCGGATCCTTGCCGATCTCGACGAGGCCGAGCAGGCGATCGCGGAGCAGGGCGCGCCGCGCGGGCGCATCCGGGTCAGCGCCGCGATCTCGCATGGCCGTCTTTGTATCGTGCCGCTGCTCGGCGAATTCGTGCGGCGCTATCCCAACATCCTGGTCGACATCAATCTGAGCGACGGTCTCGTCGACGTCGCGGCAGGGCAGGCCGACGTCGCGATCCGCGGCGGTCCGCTGGCCGACAGTGCGCTCACCGCGCGCCGGCTCAGCGAGACCGGCCGCAGCATCGTCGCCTCGCCCGACTATCTCGCGCGCTGGGGCGTGCCGGAGACGCCCGAGGATCTGCACAACCACAATTGCCTGAACTACGGCTTCCGCCGCGCCGAGCCGGTGTGGCCGTTCCGCCGCGACGGCGTCGACTACGCGCTGAAGCTGCGCGGCGCGATCGAAGCCAACAGCGGCGACACGCTGACCGAACTCGCGGGCGATGGCGTCGGCATCGCCCGCGTCGGCGATTTCACCCTTGGCAACGCGATCGCCGAGGGGCGGCTGGTGCGGCTGCTCGAGGCGTTCAACCCCGGCGACAGGGAAGTCTTCCACGCGGTGTTCGTCGGCGGCGCCAACACGCCCGCGCGCGTGCGTGTGTTCGTGGACTATCTGGTGGAGCGGATGGGGGCGCGGAGAGAGGCGTAGCGGCCCTGTTTGATGGCGCCGGGCTTGCCTTCGCTTGAACGCTTTTGCAAACGACGGTAACCCAAGCCGGGGTTCCGCGTGGGGCGTGTCATCGTGAGTGAGATTGAGGAAAAGGCGCTCGCCGGGGGAGTGGCGGGCAAGGCCGACGAGGTGCGTCACACGCCCGTCCCGGCCTGGGTGGATCTCGCCGCGTATGCGACGGAGCCGTCGCCCGAGCAGGAGTCCTGCGTGGCGAACGGGGTCTGCCGGCTGCTGGCCGATGTCCAGGTCAACCTTACCGGATCGCAGCCGCTCTGGACGTTCCGGTCGGCGCAGCGCATCCTGACCAAGGACGGCGCCGAGAGGGCGTCCCACATCGTGATCGAGTTCGACCCCGGCTACCAGACGCTCGAGGTCCATTACGTTCGCATCCTGCGCGGCGATCAGGCGATCGAGCATGCGCGGCCCGGATGTTTCCAGGTCTTCCGCCGCGAGCGGGACATCGAGCGGCTGATGCTCAACGGGCGCCTCACGGCGTCCTTCCTGGTCCCGGACGTGCGTGCCAATGACATCCTGGAATTCTGCTGCACGCTCCAGGGCGACAAGCCGATCTTCGGCGGCAAGTACCAGACCTGGGTGGCGCTCGACGCCTTCAATCCGACCTTCGATCACCGTCACCGGGTGCTGAAGCCGCGCGGTCGCACCATCGCCAGCCGCGATTTCAATGACCCTCCGCATCCCGAGATCAGCGTGCGGGACGACGTCGAGGACATCCGCCGGCGTCTGGTCGGTCAGAAGAAGATCAGCCCGAGCGCGCCTTTGACACCGCCCTGGGTGTTCGAGACGCCCGCGTTTCAACTCAGCGAGTTCGAGAGCTGGGGCGACGTCGCGGGCTTGATGGCCGGAGCCTATGACAGCGGCGACATTCCGCCGGAGCTTGCCGCCGACATCGATCGGATCGGACAGGCGTTCGCTGATCCGGAGCAGCGGGCGGTCGAATGGCTGCGCTTCGTCCAAGGGGAGTTGCGCTACTTCTTTCTCTCGCTGGGGGAGGGCGGCCTGACGCCGCGCGACCTCGAGACGATCTGGTCCGGTCGCTTCGGCGACTGCAAGGACAAGGCGCGGCTCTACGTGGCCGGTGCACGCCGCCTCGGTCTCGACGCCTGCGCCGCGCTGGTCTCCACGACGCATGGTGTCGCGCTGGATCAGGTGCTGCCGAGCCCGGCCGCGTTCGATCATTGCATCGTCCGCCTCCGGCTCGCTGGGCGCAGCTATTGGCTCGATCCGACGCTCTCGGTTCAGGGCGGCAGCCTCGACCAGATCGAGGTGCCTCATCTCGGATGGGCGCTGCCGCTGGCCCCGGATGTCTCGCGGTTGGAGCAGATGCCGGAGCACGCAGTCCAGCACATCATGCACTGCCACGACGACTGGCGCGTCGGTCCCACGCGCCAGGCTCCGGCGACGTTGCGTCGCAGCCTCGAATTTTCAGCCTGGGGTGCCGACCAGATCAGGAACATGATTGCCAATGAGGGGGAGACCGGTCTCGCGCGCGGCCTGCTCAGCCAGTTGCAGGCCAATTGGCCGACGGCGACTGAGGCTACGCCGATCGAGATCCAGGACGACCGGGTCCACAACAAGATCGTGCTGGATGCGCGATACACGATGAGCGACTGCTGGCGGGCATCCGACAAGCCGGATCAGATTCATCTGCAGTTCGTCGACAACAATATCGGCACGGACTTGTCGGGCGCCGGATTGGCTGCGCGCGAGCACGATATCTATGTCGGCCGCCCCAGGCGCCTGTCGTGGCTGCTGCAGGTCGAAATGCCCCGCGACTGGCCGGACGCGCGGTCCGAGGAGACGCATGAGCTGCCCGGGCTCAGGCTCGCGAGCCGCTACAGCTCCGACGGCCGCCATGTCGAGAGCTTCAAGGAATTGACCGTCGAGAGCTGGACGGTGCCGCGGTCCAAGGCCGAGAGCTACGACCTCTTGGTGAGGTGCGCGCAGCAGAACATCCTGTTCGTCCAGGCCTCCGCCAAGCACGACAAGATCCGGCCGCCGGGTTTTCAATCGAACCTGAACCTGAAGGTCTCGGCCCCATTCGTCGTCGGGGTCCTCTGGCTCGCGATCGCGGTCCTTCGGGCGCTGTTGACGACAGGCAGCCACTGAGCTGGCGACAGCGCAAGTCGGCGCGAGAGAGCCTTCGCTACTCCGCCGCCACCATCTGCTGGATCCGCCATTGTCCGAGCAGCGCGCGCAAGGATGCCGGCTTCAGCGGCTTGTTCAGCACGGCGATGTTCTCGTCGCGGGCGGCGGCGCGGACGTGGGGGCTGCGGTCGGCGGTGATCAGGATCGCGGGCAGCGCCTCGTTGAAGCGGCGGCGGATGTCGCGGATCGCGGCGATGCCGTTGCCGCGGTCGAGGTGGTAGTCGACCAGGAGACCGGTCACGGCGCCGTTGCGGGCGGCGATCGCTTCTTCGGCGGATTCCGGGTCGGGGACGGCGATGACCTCGGCGTCCCAGGCCGTGAGCAAGGTGCGCATGCCGTCGAGGATCGCGGGATCGTTCTCGATGCAGACGATCAGGGCGCCTGCGATTGGCGTCTTGGCGAGCGGGGTGGCGCTGGTGACGGCGGCGGTGTGGTTGATCGCCTTGGCGACCGGCACTGTCACGGAGAAGACCGAGCCGCGGCCGGGCCGC
The DNA here is from genome assembly GCF_900176205.1 of Bradyrhizobium sp. ORS 285. Lineage (NCBI taxonomy): Bacteria > Pseudomonadati > Pseudomonadota > Alphaproteobacteria > Hyphomicrobiales > Nitrobacteraceae > Bradyrhizobium > Bradyrhizobium sp. ORS 285. Next base: position 6,778,391 of record NZ_LT859959.1, on the reverse strand, counting down.
GAGTCCAGCGCGATGCCGTGATTGAGCACGCGGGCGATGCGCTCGACGATGGAGAGCCCGAGGCCCAGACCGCGGGCGATCCGCGCGCCCTGTTCGAGGCGGTGGAATTCCTTGAAGATCTCGCCGCGCTTCACTGGGGGAATGCCGACACCGGTGTCGTAGACGCCGATCTGCAGCGAGGTGCCATGGCGGCGGCAGCCGACCAGCACGCGGCCATTGGGCGTGTATTTGATGGCGTTGGAGATGAAGTTCTGCAGCAGCCGGCGCAGCAGGAGCCGGTCAGATTCGACGGGCAATGAGCAGGGTACGAAGATGAGATCAAGACCCTTGGCGCGCGCGGCCGGCGCGAACTCGATCTCCAGCGAGCGCATCAGGTCGGCCATCTTGAAGCTCGACACCGACGGCGTCATCGCGCCCGCATCGAGCCGGGAGATGTCGAGCAGCGCGCCGAGGATCTCCTCGATGGCCTCCAGCGAGTCGTCGATGTTCTCGACCAGGCGGGAATCCTCTCCCGGCGTCTGACGTTCGACCAGGCTGGTCACGTAAAGTCGCGCCGCGTTCAGCGGCTGCAGGATGTCGTGGCTCGCGGCCGCGAGGAAGCGGGTCTTGGAGATGTTGGCATCCTCGGCGGCGCTCTTGGCGACCGCGAGCTCGGAGTTCAGCCGCGTCAGCTCCTCGGTGCGGTCGCGCACGCGTTTTTCGAGCGTCGCATTGGCGCGCTCCAGCGCTTCCGCCGCCTCGAAGGACGGCGTCACGTCGGTGAAGGTGATGACGAGGCCGCCGTCGGGCATGCGGTTGGTGCGGACCTCGATCACCATATGGCGGTCGGCAAGGCGTTCCAGATACGGCTCGCCCTCGGTGGTATAGGCGGCGAGCCGCCGCGCCAGCAGCGCCTCGCTGTCCTCATAGGTCGGCGCGCCGATCGTGCCCATGAATTCGAGGATCTCGCGCAGGGGACTGCCGATCTGCACCAGATGCGGCGGCAGGCCGAGCAGGTCGACGAACTGGCCGTTGGAGCAGATCAGTTGCAGGTCGGCATCGAACACCGCGATGCCCTGGCGCACATGGTTGAGCGCGGTCTGCAGGATCTCGCGGTTGAAATGCAGCGCGGCGTGGGAATCGTCGAGCAGTTTCAGCGCGGCCTTGGCGGAGACGGTGCGCTTGCGCAACAGCAGCGACATCACCAGGCGCGACGACGCCGCGCCGATCGAGGAGGCGATCAGGTGCTCGGCATGGCGCAGCAGCTCGAAATCGGCCGGTGCCGCCGGATCGAGCGACATGTTGCGCTGGAGGGCGAAGGCCTCGAACGAGGCGCGGGCGCGGTCGGGGCCGAGATACTGCCCGACGGTGCTCTGGATGTCCTGCACGGTCACGGTGGAGCGCCAGCGGCGGAAGCTCGGGGCGCTCGGCGTCAGCTCGGCCGGCACGAACAGATCGGCTTGCAAAAGTTCGATGGACGACGGCTGCCGCGCCAGCGACAGCACGATGTAGGTCAGGAGATTGAGCGACAGGCTCCACAGCACGCCATGCAGCAGCGGCGGCAGATCGGTGCCGAGCAGCGCCTGCGGCCTGAGCGGCTCGAAGCCGAACGGGCCATGCTGCAGGAAGAGAATGCCGGCGGTGGAGGTGTCGAGGAAGCTCGGGATGAACAGCGTGTAGAGCCAGACGGCGAAGCCGACCAGCATGCCGCCCATCGCGCCGCGCGCGGTGGCGCGCCGCCACAACAGGCCGCCGAAGAAGCTCGGCGCCAGCTGCGCGATCGCGGCGAACGACAGCAGACCGATCGCGGCGAGCTGCGCGGTGCCGAGCGCGCGGTAGTAGAAATAGGCCATCACCATGATGGCGAAGATCGCGATGCGGCGGGTGCCGAGCAGGAAGCCGGCGAAGTCGCGGCCGATCTCGCGCTGGGCCTGCTGGCGCTGCAGCACCAGCGGCACGACGATGTCGTTGCAGACCATGATCGACAGCGCGACGCATTCGACGATCACCATCGCGGTCGCCGCCGACAGGCCGCCGACGAACACCAGCACCGACAGCCATTGCGAGCCCGCCTCGATCGGCAGCGCCAGCACATACATGTCGCTGTCGACGGCGCCGAAGGGGAAGGTGACGAGGCCGGCGAGCGCGATCGGGATCACGAACAGGTTGATCGCCACGAGATAGAGCGGGAACAGCCAGCGCGCGCGCGACACCTCGGCGTCGCTGGCGTTCTCGACCACGCTGACGTGGAACTGGCGCGGCAGCAGCATCGCGGCGCAGAACGACAGCAGGGTCATGGTCAGGAAGTTGCCGATCCCCGGCACGTATTCGAGCGCGCGCTCGGCCTCCGGCGATTTCATCGCCCGCTCGATCAGCTCGACCGGCGAGAACATCCAGAAGGTGACGAAGGCGCCGGCGGCGATGAAGGCGACCAGCTTGATGATCGACTCGGTCGCAACCGCGAGCATCAGGCCGTGCTGGTGCTCGGTGGCGTCGGTCTGGCGCGTGCCGAACAGCACCGCGAACATCGCCATCGCGAGGGTCACCATCAGCGCCATGTCGCCGACGATCGGGATGTGGGCGAAGGCGCGGTCGTCGATCAGGATGGTCTGCAGCGAGGAGGCGACGGCCTTCAGCTGCAGCGCGATGTAGGGCACCGAGCCGATGATCGCGATCAGCGCTACGGTCGCCGCCACCGCCTGGCTCTTGCCGTAGCGCGCGCCGACGAGGTCGGCGACCGAAGTGATGTTCTGGGTCTTGGCGAGATGGATGACCCGGCGCAGCAGCGGCGTGCAGGCGCCGACCATCAGGATCGGGCCGAGATAGATCGCCAGAAAATCCACGCTGGTGCGCGAGGCGAAGCCGACCGAGCCGAAGAACGTCCACGAGGTGCAGTAGATCGCGAGCGACAATGGGTAGATCAGTCCGGCCAGCCAGCTGCGGCTCTCGGGCGCGCGCCGCTCCCCGGCCCGGTTGCCGCGGCTCGCGACCAGGAACAGGAACCCGATATAGCCGAACGCGGCCAGGATCACGCCCCAGTCGTGCAGCATGTGTCGCGCGAACTCCTCGATCGCTCCCTCTGGATGAGGGCCGTGAGCTTAGCGCTTTGGGGGAGGTGGGGCGATAGCGATGTAGCTGGGGACGCGGGGAATGAGGCGGCGTCGTTAAGGGCGTGCGTCGCATCCGCTGTCGCGGCGCGAGCGCCCATGAGAGCCGACGTCGTCGCAGCAAGGCCGGTCTGCTCCCCTCCCCCTTGCGGGGAGGGGTTGGGGGTGGGGGTCCCCCGGGCGCTGAATTGAGTGAGGCGCGCGTCGCCTATTTGGAGATTTCAGTGTGCGCTTGTGAGCTCAGGGCCTCACGAACAGCGGGACTCGTGGACCCCCACCCCCGACCCCTCCCCGCAAGGGGGAGGGGAGCGCACCGCCGTTGCGGGGACGTTTGCGGGCTCACCACAACGAGTCGTATCTATTCCGCCGCCAGCGGCTTCTTGTGCAGCGCGAGCCCCAGCCGCTCCCACACCTGCAGCAGGGCTTCCGCCAGGCGGTCGATCAGCCCGTCGTCGTGATAGGGCGACGGGGTGATGCGCAGGCGCTCGGTGCCTTTAGCAACCGTCGGGTAGTTGATCGGCTGGATGTAGATGCCGTGCTCCTCGAGCAAGAGGTCGGAGGCCTGCTTGCACTTCTCGGGATCGCCGACGAACAGCGGCACGATGTGGGTGTCGTTGTCCATCACCGGCAGGCCGGCGGCGTTGAGGATCGCCTTGACGCGCGCGGCGCGGTCCTGGTGGCGCTCGCGCTCCCAGCTCGACGATTTCAGATGCTTGATCGCGGCGGTCGCGGCCGAGCAGATCGGCGGCGGCAGCGCGGTGGTGAAGATGAAGCCCGGCGCGTAGGAGCGCACGGCGTCGATGATCTCGCCCTTGGCCGCGATATAGCCGCCGAGGCAGCCGAACGCTTTCGCAAGCGTGCCTTCGAGGATGTCGATGCGGTGCATGACGCCGTCGCGCTCGGCGATGCCGCCGCCGCGCGGGCCGTACATGCCGACGGCGTGCACCTCGTCGACATAGGTCATCGCATTGTAGCGCTCGGCGAGGTCGCAGATCGCAGCCAAAGGCGCGACGTCGCCGTCCATCGAATACAGGCTCTCGCAGGCGATCAGCTTCGGCCTGCTGGGGCCGGCGGCGATCAGCAACTGCTCGAGATGGGCGAGATCGTTGTGGCGCCAGATCTGACGCTCGCAGCCGGACTGGCGCACACCCTCGATCATCGAGTTGTGATTGAGCGCGTCCGACAGGATCAGGCAGTCCGGGATCAGCTTGGCGAGCGTGGCGATGCCGGTCTGGTTGGAGACGTAGCCGGAGGTGAACAGCAGCGCCGCTTCCTTGCCGTGCAGGTCGGCGAGCTCGGCTTCCAGTTGCACCAGGGGATGGTGCGTGCCGGCGATGTTGCGGGTGCCGCCAGCGCCGGTGCCGACGCGGGTCGCGGTCTCGACCATCGCGCCGACCACCTTGGGATGCTGACCCATGCCGAGATAGTCGTTGGAGCACCAGATCACGACATTGCGAGGACCACCCGGCGAATGCCACGTCGCGTGCGGGAACCGGCCGGCGATGCGTTCGAGATCGGCGAAGACCCGGTAGCGGCGCTCGTCATGCAGACGACCGAGGGCGGCGCTGAAATATTGGCTGTAGTCCATCACGAGACCTGACGTGCTGCGCTGCAGCGCAGCGCCTGGAACGGACCCTCTAAGCGACGGGGGCTTAAGGCCTTCTTAGAGCTTTTCCAGAGCGGCTGTCGAGCCGGAATCCCACGGCAGGAGTTGGGCGTTTTGTCCAAGCTTCATACACGGATCGCCCGATCTGGACCGATCCGCGCCGGCATTGCGGCGAGCGCGCGGCAGCCTCAGGTGGTGCGATAGTGCAGCACGCCGTCGACCTCGCGGGCGGTCAGGCGGCCCTCGACGAGCATGTAGTTGACGTGGGCGATCAGCTCGCCGGCGGCGAAGCCCATCTGGTGCGGATCGAGCACGTGCTTGTGGAACACGACCGGTACGAGCTGGGCTGACGTCCTGGTCTCGTCGCGGCAGGCGTCCGCGATCATGCGGCAGCGCTCCTCGTGATGGTCGGCGAGCTGCTTGATCCGGGTCTTCAGTCCGTAGAACGGCACGCCATGGCCGGGCAGCACCAGGAGATCATAGGGCAGGGTGGTGGTGAGGCTCGCCAGCGACGCGAGATATTCGCCGAGCGAGTTCTGGTCCGGCTCGACCGCCCAGACGCTGACATTGGGCGAGATCTTGCTCAGCACCTGGTCGGCGGACAGGAACAGCTTGTCGGCGGCGCAATACAGCATCACCTGATCGAGCGCGTGGCCGCCGCCGGTGATCACCTTGAAGCGTCGGCTGCCGATCTGGATCTCGTCGCCATGGGCGATGCGGCGGTAGGACGCCGGCAGCACCGAAACGCGCTGCAGATATTCCTGGCCGCGGCCGAGCAGCTTGTCGGTCAGGGTCTCGTCCATGCCGTGGCGGCGGAAGAACAGCCGCTGCGCGTTGCGCCGCTCCTCGGTGCCGCGGTTCTGGTGATAGACCGATTGCAGGTACTCGACCTGCGACATCACCAGCGGGCAGGCGAAGCGCTCGACGATCCACCCCGCAAGCCCGACATGGTCGGGATGCGAATGGGTGACGATCAGCCGGGTGATCTTGACGTGACGGAGCGGTCCGTCGAGTAGCCGCGTCCAGGCGGCGATCGACTCCTCGTTGCCGAAGCCGGAGTCCACCGCAACCCAGCCGTCGCCGTCGGCGAGCAAATAGATGTTCACATGGTTGAGGCGGAACGGCAGCTTCAGCCGCAGCCACAGCACGCCGGGCGCGACCTCGACCACCTGGTCCTCACCGGGATGCTGCTCCCAGGGGTAGCGCAGGGCTTCGGCGGAGGAGAGGGCGGTGTCGGTCTTGGTCATGTCTCATCGATTAACGGCCGCCGCGGTCGAGCGCCAGCCGAAAAACGCGGCGAAAACACATGGCTGGACGGCATTCCGGGACGCGGCAGTTGGGCCTCATGGTTCGAGACGGCGCTGCGCGCCTCCTCACCATGAGGGGGCAGAATCTGCGCTTTGATCCATCGGTCGGCTGGCCCAAAAGCGATCTGCATCCCCTCGCCCTGAGGAGCCCGCCAGAGGCGGGTGTCTCGAAGGGCGGGCCGGGTTGGTGACTATGCCGCCCTGATGTTGGTCAGGAACGCATCGACCTCCTCGCGCAGCGTCTCGGCCTCGCGGCGCAGCGTCTCCGAGGCGCTCAGCACTTCGTTGGCGGAGGTGCCGGCCTGGGCCGAGGCGCTGGAGACCCCGGTGATGTTGTTGGAGACCTCGGTGGTGCCGGAGGCCGCCTGCTGGATGTTGCGGGCGATCTCGTGCGTCGCGGTGCCTTGCTGCTCCACGGCCGCGGCGATCGCGGTGGTGACGTTGTCGATCTCGGCGATGGTCTCGCCGATGTTGCGGATCGCCGACACGGCCGACGAGGCGACCTGCTGCATGCCTGCGATCTGGGTGCGGATCTCGTCGGTGGCGTTGGCGGTCTGGCTGGCGAGGCTCTTCACCTCCTGGGCGACCACGGCGAAGCCGCGGCCGGCCTCGCCCGCGCGCGCCGCCTCGATGGTGGCGTTCAGCGCGAGCAGGTTGGTCTGCGAGGCGATCGCCTGGATCAGGTCGACGACGACGCTGACGCGGCTCGCATTGTCGGCGAGGCCCTGCATCGTCGAGTCGGTGGCGCCGGCCTCCTCGACCGCCTTCTTGGCGATCTGCGCCGAGGTCACGACCTGGCGGCCGATCTCGGCGATCGACGACGACAGCTGCTCGGTGCCGGCCGACACGGTCTGCACGTTGACCGAGGTCTCCTCGGCCGCCGCGGCGACCGCGCTCACCAGCGAGTTGGACTGATCGGCGGTCTGCGACATGCTCTGCGCCGTGGTCTGCATTGCACTGGCGGAACTCTGCAGATTGGCCAGCGCGCTGCGCACCGTCGCCTCGAACTCGGCGATCCGCGCCTCCATGCGCGTGGCGCGCTCCGCCTTGGCGGCGTTCTCGCGGTCCTGCTCGGCGGCGAGCGTGCGCGCCTGGATCATGTTGTCGCGAAACACCTGCAGCGTGTCGACCATTGCGCCGATCTCGTCGCGCTGCTTCGAGGCCGCGATCTCCGTCTCCAGGTCGCCGCTCGACAGGTTCTGCATCGCCTGCTGCAGCCGCTTGATCCGGCGCAGGATGTTGCCGCCGACATAGAGCCAGACGAACAGGACCGAGCCGAGCAGGGTGGCCGCTCCGGCGCCGATCATGCCGAGCGTTCCCAGCTCGATCTCGCGGCCGGCCGTGCTGGTCGCGCCTTCGGTCGATTTGCGGACGCCCTCGACCAGCTGCTGCACGCTGATGTCGAGGCCGACATTGAGCTTGCGCGTCTCCTCCAGCACGGTCTGGCCGTAATCGTTGGCGTCGAGCTCCTTCTCGCGCGTCTTGAACACGCGGGTCTTGCCTTCGCCGAGCGCGGCGAGCTTCATCGCCGCATCCTGGATCGCCTTGGTGCTACGGCCGGTGGGCAGCAGCTCCAGGTTCGATTTCAGCTGCGCCAGCGACTCCTTGAACTGCCGCTCGACCGCCTCCAGCGTATCGCTGTCATTGGCCGCGAGCGCGGCCGCCATCTGCGCCACGATCAGGTTGCCTGACGCGATGACGTTGCCGAGCTGCTCGACGAAGCGCGCCGCGGAGGTGGCGTCGTCGGCCGACACTTCGGCGGCGCCGAGTACGGCGTTGAGTTGCGTCTGCGCATCGAGCATCGGCTCGTTCGCCGCCTTGGTGAACTCCTCCTGCGCCTTGCGTAGCGCGTCATATTGCTGATTGTGCGTGGCGACGACGGCGAGCCGCTCGCGGGCTGCCGAGACCAGGCTCTGATTGGCCTCGTTGATGTTCTTGATGGTCTCGGCGAGCGGCGCCACGACGCTCTTGGCGGCGCCGAGTGCTGCGATCTCCGCAAGCCGCTGCTCGGTGCCCTTCTGGATCTCCTGCATCTTCTTCAGCCGCTCGTTGAGCGCGTCCTCGCTCTGCGAGCCCAACAGCGCGGGGCCGAGGCTGGCGAGGCTGGAACTCTGCGCCAGCAATTGCAGGCTGGAGGTGAGACGCGGAATGTCGCGGCCGGAGAGCTCGACCATGGTGCTGCCGATGTGGCGCAGCATCAGTCCGGCGCCGATGCTGATTGCAATCGCCATGCCGGCGATCACGGCGAAGGCGGCGAACAGGCTGCCACGGACGCCCCATCTGGGACGCAGGACTCCGAGCATTCTGCTGAAGCTGAATCGACCCGCCATGTCTCGTTTCCCTCGATAGCCGCTACTTTGAGCTGATGTTTACGGGGCACTATCGCGGCAGCGAGTTAACAATCAGGGAAATTACGCAGTTCGTGCTGATTTTTTGCGCATTTCTGCATTTCACGTCGCGGCATTTAACGGCGCAGAAAGAGCTGTTAAGATGCGGAACTGATAACCCATGATAACAAAAGGCCGGCATCGCTGCCGGCCTCTCGCTGCTTGTTGTTATTTGACGCCTGTGGATCAGTAGCGGGCCGCGACCGGAGCGCCCCAGTTGAAGCGGTAGTTCACGCCGGCCTTGAAGGTGTGATCGTCGGTGCTGAAGCTGCCGGTCGGAACCAGTGCGGCGGGCGCCGTGAACGTGGCGTTGCCGAAATTGTAGTACTGATACTCGGCCTTGGCCGACCAGCTCGGCGCGAACATGTATTCGAGGCCGGCGCCGATGGTCCAGCCGTTGCGGTGATCGCCGTTCGTGGCGAAGGGAACCGGGTTGCCGAACTGCGTCACCTTCTCGTTATTGTCCGAATAGGCGTAGCCGCCCTTCACATAGAGCAGGCCCGGACCCCAGGTGTAGCCGAAGCGGCCAGTGATCGAGCCGAGGCCGCGCTGGCTGTTGGTATAGACATAGCCGCCGGGGAACGCCGCGCCGACATTGCCGCTCAGCCAGCTGTACTGGCCTTCCGCGCCGATCACCCAGGTGGGCGCGAACTGCCAGTCGGCGCCGACCTGCACGCCGCCGAGGAAGCGGCCGTTGGAATTGTTGCCGGTGCCGAGGCCGGAATAGTTGTTGTTGCTGGAGAACGCGCCGCCGAGATGGGCGCCGAGATAGAAGCCGGTCCAGTTGTAGATCGGCGCGACATAGGCAGGTGCCTTGGTCGCGTAGGGATAGGTGCGGGCGCCGAGGTCGGCTGCGAAGGCGGACGGGGCCGAGGCGAGCACGGCGAGCGCAACGGTGGCGAACAGGATCTTCTTCATGGCGGGTCTCCAACTCAGAACTAACAAGGCTCGCGCAGTGCGCGCCGTCGATGGATTGGAGATAGATCGCTTTTGAGTAAAATGCTGTCACTCGCGCAGCACACCGCCCTCGAACCCAACCTGTCGGCGGGCAAACGTCGTGGCGTAGTTAGCGGAGTCCTAACGAAGCCTGTCGCGCGGGTGAACGGCCCGCGTGGCTGTGCCGTTGCGACACAAGCGGTTAACGCGCCTTAAGAGCTTCGTGCAGCGCCGCGGCGGCGTCGCGCAGTTGCGACCGGTGAAAGTCGTCATCCGCGGGAATCGCCCCGACGCTTGCGGCGAGCTCGGTGAGGATCGCGGCGAGCAGCCCGTAGTTCAGGTGCATGTGGATCGACTTGCGGACGTCCTCTGCTCCCGGCCGCTCCAGGGTCAGCGCCAGCCCTGAGGGTTCGAGATGCACCTCGAAGCGTGAGGACCGTTCGAACGTGCCGACGTAGAACTTGTCGGGATATTCCAGCGCGATCTCGGCCTTGTCGGGCACCGGCTTCGACATGGGCGGCTCCTCAATGGGGATACGCCGCATCCTCGCAGATGCATTTGGCGCAGCCTTGCGCCAGATCAGAGGCCGCATGCCGCTGCACGGACCTCGGACGGCAGAGGGTGCGCCGGCCGCGAGCCGTAATCCTACGGACGGCGAAATTTACATTCCTTGAACAAGCATTGTCGAACCATTCGGCATTTGAATTCGGCGCCGGTTTCGGACCGAAGCGCGATCTCGTCAATGATGACGAGGTGAGGCCTGCAAGCCTTGCCGCGATCGCATACCCCCCATCAGGAATGCGTCGTCCGACATGAAAATGCGTTTGTCGATCTCCGCGGTCATTGCCGCGTTCGGCCTCGTGCTCGCTTTCGGCTTCGGAGCCGTGGTGCTGACCAGCGCCTATGCGCTTCGCGAGCTCAAAGTCGGCGGGCCGCTATACGACAAGATCAAGCTCGGCAATGATCTCGTCGCCGACATCCTGCCGCCGCCGGAATACGTGATCGAGGCCTATCTCGAGGCGACGCTGGCGTTGCGCGAGCCCAAGAATGTGGACGTGCATGTCAAGAAGCTGGCGCAGCTCAAGAAGGACTATGAAGACCGCAAGGCGTTCTGGACCGGCTCGCCGCTCGAGCCCGATCTGAAGTCGCTGCTGGTCGAGCGGTCCGACGCCGAGGTCCGAAAGTTCTGGCAGGCTGCGGAAAGCGAGCTGATCCCGGCGTTGCGTGCCGGCGACACGGCCAAGGCGGATGCGGCCTATGCCCGGCTCCGCGACGCCTATGCCGCGCACCGGGCGGTGATCGACTTGCTGGTCGAGAAGGCCAACAAGCTGAATTCGGATATGGAGGCCACGGCGGCAGCCAAGGACAGCAGCATCTCCGTCGTGGTCTGGACCGTGGCCGGCATCGTGCTGGCGGTCGTGGTCGCGGGAATGTCGGGCCTCGTGATCGGCGTCGTTCGACCGCTGTCGCGCATGACCGGCTTGATGCGGCGCATTGCCGAGGGCGAACTGGCCACCGAGATCCCGTATGCCGAACGCGGCGACGAGATCGGCGCGATGGCGCGTGCGCTGGACGTGTTCAAGACCAATGCGATCGAGAACAACAGCCTGCGGGACAAGCAGGACCGCGACCGCACCGCGGCCGAACAGGCGAAGAAGCGGGCCATGCTGAACATGGCCGACATCATCGAGCGCGAGACCGGCACGTCGGTCGAATCAGCGGCGAGCGCCTCGCGGCAGGTCGAGGCCGTGGCCAGCGGACTGTCCAACCTCGCGCACGAACTCTCTGCCGACGCCCAGTCCGTCGCGGCGGCCTCGGAGCAGTCGCTCGCAAACGCCCAGACCGTCTCGTCGGCGGCCGAGCAGTTGAGCTCGGCGATCCGCGAGATCTCCAGCCAGGTCGCGCGTGCCAGCACCCTGACCAAATCGGCCGTCGGCGGGCGCGAAAGGGCCAAGACCACGATGCTGTCGCTGAGCCAAGCGGTCGATAAGATCGCCGAGGTGTCGAACCTGATCGGCGGCATCGCCGGACAGACCAACCTGCTGGCGCTCAACGCCACGATCGAAGCGGCGCGAGCAGGTGAGGCCGGTCGCGGCTTCGCGGTGGTCGCCGCCGAGGTCAAGTCGCTGTCGGATCAGACCGCCAAGTCGACGGAGGAGATCTCGCGCCTGATCGGCGAGGTGCAGGCCACCACGCAGGCGACCATCGATGTCGTCGAAGGCATCGGCAGCCAGATCTCCGAGATCGACGAGGTGGCGGCCTCGATTGCCGCCGCGATGGAGGAGCAGCACGCGGCGACGCAGGAGATCAGCCGCTCGGTTCACTCTTCCGCGAGCGCCGCGCGCGATGTCTCGTCCAAGATCGGCAATGTCGGCAAGGACGCCGGCATGGTGAATGATCGCGCCGCGGAGGTCCGCAGCGCGATCGGCGACGTCGCCTCCAGCCTGAGCTCGCTGCGGACGACGCTCGTGAAGGTGGTCAGGACGACGACCGCCGAGGCCGACCGCCGGCACGCGCCGCGATTCAAATCCAGCCTGCCGATCAAGGTCATCGACGCCAACAAGGGGGTGGTGAAGGCCGAGCTGGTGGACATCTCGGAGGGCGGCGCCTGGTTCCGCTTCCAGCCCGAGCCGGGAATCGGCGATCGCGGTGTTCTGCAATTCGCAGGTTTCGACCAGGATGTCCCCTATCTGGTTCGCGGCCGCGACCGCGACGCGTTGCGGGTCGAGTTCGATCTCGGCGCCAAGCGCGAGTCCTTCGTGGCCTGGTTCAAGTCGGCCTTCACGCGCGAGGCGGCCTGAGCCGCGTGTGTCGCTGTACAAACGCAAAAGCCTCCGCCGGATGGGCGGAGGCTTTTTTCTTGACGCGCGTGCCGTGTCCGTCAGGCCTTGCGCACGAGGTCGCTGATCCGCACCGGGAAGCGCCTGATGCGAATTCCCGTCGCATGCGCCACGGCGTTGGCGACCGCACCGGCGGAGCCGGTGATGCCGATCTCGCCGACGCCCTTGATGCCGAGCGGGTTGACGAACGGATCGTGCTCCGCGACCGTGAACGCCTCGATTGCCGGGACGTCGGCATTCACCGGCACATGGTACTCGCCGAGATTGGCGTTCATGATCCGCCCGCTGCGGCGGTCGGTGACCGCCTCCTCGTGCAGCGCCAGCGAGATGCCCCAGATCATGCCGCCGACGAGCTGGCTCTTCACCAGCTTCGGATTGATGATCCGCCCCGCCGCGAAGGCGCCGACCATGCGGGTGACGCGGACCTGGCCGAGATCGGGATCGACCTTCACCTCGGCAAACACGGCGCCATGCGAATGCATCGCGTACTGCTCGTTGGCAGCCGGATCCGGCATGCCGCTGCCGGAGCCGTCGACCTCGTCGAGGCCGGCGCGCGCGAGGATGTCGGCATAGCTTTCGCCGCGGCCCTCATCGTCGCGTCGGAGCAGGCGGCCGTTGCGCGCGATCACCCCGGCATTGCCGGCGCCGTACAGCGGCGACCGCTGGTCTGACGTGGCCAGTTCGGCGAGCTTGGCGATGACGGCGGCGCCCGCATTGTGGATCGCGGTGCCGACGGTCGCCGTGTGCGCCGAGCCGCCGGCGATGCCGGCATCGGGCAGATCCGACGTGCCGGCCTTGAACGTCACCTGGTCGAGCTCGAGCGCGAGCGAATCCGCCGCGACCTGCGCCAACGCGGTCCATGCGCCCTGGCCCATGTCGTGCGCGCCGCTCTCCACCACGCCGGAGCCGTCGCGCCGGATCACGGCGCGCGCCTGGCCCGCGAACATCAGCGCATGGAACGTCGCCGTGCCCATGCCCCAGCCGACCAGGAAGCCATCCTTGTCGCGCATCATCCGCGGTTTCATCGGCCGCTCCCACCAGCCGAAGCGCTCGGCGCCTTGCGTGTAGCACTCGCGCAGCGCCTTCGATGAGAACGGCTTGCCCGTCGAAGGCTCGACCTCGGCGTAGTTCTTGACGCGGAAGGCGAGCGGATCGAGGCCGCAGGCTTCCGCCATCTCGTCGACCGCGCTCTCCAGTGCGATCGATCCCGGCGCGATGCCGGGGGCGCGCACGAACAGCGGCGTGCCGGTGTCCATGCGCACGGCGTCATAGGTCGTCGCGATCGCCGGCGCCGCGTAGAGCGTGTGGGTCACGTGGGCCGCCGCTTCGTAGAAATCCTCGAAGCTCGACGTCGCGATCCGCGCGTGGTGATGGATGCCTGCGAGCTGCCCAACATTGCTGGCACCGAGGCGCAAAGTCTGCCGGGTCGGCGAGCGATGGCCGAACGGGCCGTAGAGCTGCTCGCGGCGCGCCACGAGCTTCACCGGCCGGCCGACCATTTTCGCGGCGAGAATGCCGAGCACCTGCGGCCCCGCCATCAGGCCCTTGCCGCCAAAGCCGCCGCCGAGAAACGGGCTACGGATCAGGATATCGTCCGGCGCGATGCCGAACAACTCGGCGAGGCGCGCGCGCATCATCACGAGACCTTGCGTCGGCGTGTCGATGACGAGCTTGTCGCCCTGCCACTCGGCGACGATCGCATGCGGCTCCATCGCGTTGTGATAATGCGGTGGCGTCTCGTAGATCGCGGTGATCTGCTTGTCGCTGCCAGCCAGCGCAGCCTCGACATCGCCATGGCGCTGCTCGGCCGGCATGCCCATGCCGACGACCGGCGGCACATAGGCCGCTTCAGCATCGAGGCCGATGCGCGCCGGCTCAGCCTCGTAGCGCGGCGCGAGCAGGGCGGCGCCTTCGGTCGCGGCTTCCAGCGACTCCGCGATGACGACCGCGATCGGCTGGTTGGCGTAGCGCACGCGATCGTTCTGCAGCGCCTCGAAGCGGAACGAGAACGGATTCGGCTTGCCGTCGGGGTCGGAATATAGCGGCGGCCGGTTGGCGGAGGTCATCACCTCGACGACGCCGGGATGCGCCTTGGCAGCCTCGACATCGAGCGCGGCGACACGGCCGCGCGCGATGCTGGAGGTCGCGATCACGGCATAAAGCAGGCCGGGCGGATTGTTGTCCGCCGCGTAGGTGGCGCGGCCCGTGACCTTGGCGAGACCGTCGACGCGCGACAGCGGCTGGCCGACGTTCGAGCCATGGCGGAGATGGGCGGGATCGCGGGAGAGATTGAGCTCAGGCGTCATGAAGTGCTCCTGGAACGGCGGAGAAGGGCGAGGCCGGCAGCGCCGGCATGCGCGACGGCGTGCCTTGCGCTGCGGCCTGCAGGGCGCGCACGATCAGCTGGCGTGCGAGCGGGATCTTGTAGGCATTGTCGCCGGACGGCTGCGCGCCACGCAGCGCGGCTTCGGCGGCGCGTTCGAACGAGCCGTGCTCAGCCGGCTGCCCGTCGAGCAGCGCCTCCGCCTCATGTGCGCGCCATGGCTTGGCGGCGACGCCGCCGAGCGCGAGACGCGCCTGCTTGATGCTGCCGTTCTCGATGACGAGGCCGGCCGCAGCCGAGACGACGGCGAAGGCGTAGGAGTTACGCTCGCGCACCTTGAGATAGCGCGCGTGCTTGGCGAAGCCGCGCGCGGCCGCCGGCAGCCGCACCGCCACGATCATCTCGCCTGGAGTGAGCTCGCTCTCACGCTCCGGCGTGTTGCCGGGCAACAGATGCAATGCCTCCAGCGCGACCTCGCGGCGGCCTGCTGCGCCTTCGATCTCGACGATCGCATCGAACGCAGCGAGCGGTACGCAGAAGTCGGACGGATTGGTGGCGATGCAGGCATCGCTCCAACCGAGCACGGCGTGCTGGCTGTTCTCGCCGTCGCGGGCATCGCAGCCCGATCCAGGCGCGCGCTTGTTGCAGGCCGAGGCGGTGTCGTAGAAATAGGCGCAGCGGGTCCGCTGCAGCAGATTGCCGCCGACGGTCGCGGCGTTGCGCAGCTGCGCCGAGGCGCCGGACAACAGCGCTTCGGCCACGGCGGGGAAATCGCGCGCGAAGGACGCCTCGTGAGCGAGATCGGCATTGCGCACCAGCGCGCCGATCCTGACGTCGCCGTTGCCGAGGGTCTCGGTCCGCGTCAGCTCCTTGATCTGGGTAATGTCGACCAGCCGCGCCGGCCGAACGACATTTCCCTTCATCAGATCGAGCAGATTAGTGCCCGAGGCGAGATACGCCGCGCCCGGCGCGCCGGCCGCCGTGATCGCTTCGGCGACCGTGGCGGGCTTCACATAGTCGAACCGGTTCATGCTGCGCGCTCCTTCTCGTCCGCCAGCGTCGCCTGCGCATCGAGCACCGCCTCGACGATCCCCACATAGGCGCTACAGCGGCAGAGGTTGCCGCTCATGCCCTCGCGCACGCGCTCGGGATCATTGCCGGCGTGGCCTTCGTTGATGAGACCGACCGCGCTCATGATCTGGCCCGGCGTGCAGAAGCCGCATTGCAGGGCGTCGTGGGCGATGAACGCTTCTTGCACGGGATGCAGCTGATCGCCGTGCGCGAGGCCTTCGATGGTGGTGATGGCGGCGCCGTCGAGGCTGAGTGCGAGGGTGAGGCAGGAATTGATGCGGCGCCCGTCGACGAGGACGGTGCAGGCGCCGCACTGGCCGCGGTCGCAGCCCTTCTTGGTGCCGGAGAGATGGAGGCGCTCGCGCAGGAGGTCGAGCAGCGTGACCCGAGGGTCGTCGAGCGCAAGCGTGCGCGGCTCACCGTTGACGGTGAGTCTGACAGTCCAATTCATGCGTTGTTCCGATCGAAGCGATGGCCTAATCGGATCGCAGCGGGCACGGCCTTACGGGCCGTGGTCCGACCAGATCCAGCGACCGCGGGACGACGAGCTGAGGAAAAGTTGGCTGTCCCCGGGGTGGCAGGTCTAGTTATACGGAGGGTTCCTCCGTTTAGCAAGTGGACATGAACGGTCCGTCATCAAGAGCTGGTGAGATGGAGACGAAACCACAAGAGCACCATCGCAAGCCGCGCGCCGACGCGCAGCGTAACCGCGAGCGTGTGCTCGAGGCCGCCAAGGCGGTGTTCAGCGTCGGCGGCGCGGAGGCGAGTCTGGAGGCGGTGGCGCGCCAGGCCGGCGTCGGCATCGGCACGCTGTATCGTCATTTTCCCACGCGCGAGGACCTGTTCGAGGCGGTGTATCGGAGAGAGGTCGAGCAGCTCGCCGAGCTGGCCGAGGAGCTGAAGAACGAGACTTCGGCGGTCGAGGCGCTCCGGCGCTGGCTGCGCTCGACGGTGCAGTTCGTCGCCACCAAGAAGGGCATGATGGCCGCACTCGCGATCGTGATGAATGCCAACTCCGAACTGTCAGCCTATTCGCACGCCCATCTCACCCGCTCGATCGGCGCGCTGCTCGCCCGCGCCGTCGATGCCGGCGAGATCCGCAACGACATCAGCGCCGATGACGTCCTGCGCGCCCTGATCGGCATGTGCTACATGCACGACCAGACCGGCTGGCAACAGAGCGTTCTGCGGCTGTTGGATGTGTTCGTGGATGGGTTGCGGGTAAGCAACGGGCGAGTCGGGGATACGTAGCCACCTCCCGCTCAGCGGGGCGGGAAGAGCAACAAAGTCAGCAACGTCAGGAACGCGTCCTGGCTTTGTGTGCGGGCGGCCTCGAACCTCGTCAGCGCAGCCCGCGCCATTCTGATGGCCGCCTGTGCATCCAGACTTTTGACGCGGATCATCGGATTGTAGTCGGCCTCATGCCGCTTCTCTTGCAGCTCCAGAACAGCGAACGCGAACGCTTGGAGGTTTGCTCCAAAGCTTCCAGAAGGCGCAAACGGCAGGTATTTGGCGGAGAGTTTCGACTTCTTGACCTCTTCGCAAAGCAGTCGGAGGTCTCGATGATCTACGGATCTGTAGCCGAGAGCGTATAAAGGTGTCCCTTGTTTCGTCTTGCCGACGAATTGATCCGCAGCAGCGATCTGCGTCGCATGAAATAATCCGTAGTAGGCAGCCGAAATTGCGCGACGAATATTGACCTGCCGCGGCGGCCCAGCCGCCGGCGGAACGATCAACTGCTCCGCCTGCTGGAAAAGATGCTCCGGATTAAGTATCGCCAACGACTTCGTTCTCCGCCTCGTACTCGATCAGCGGAAAACGGTCCTCGCCTGCGGCCTGGAGCTGCTCTTGGATCTGGACCAACGTGTCCAGAACGGCTTCTCCGCCAATGTCGGTGCCTTCGATGGGGCTCACCACTATCGTAATCCGCAGCGCGTCACGACCTTCAGAATCCGCGTAGGGCGCCGTCGTGACGTCAGTCACTGCGGCCGAGCTGCTCAGATTTGCAGTGGCAACCTCGCGGGCGATTTTTGCGATTTTGGCGTTGTCCAGCATCGTCAAATTCTACGCTTCATCTGGGAAAGTTGCCACCGGCGATCGTGCTGAGCCTTGATCGGCGCAGCGGCAGGGTCACCCCCGCAACCACTCCATCAGCGCCTGTGCCGTCTCCTCCGGCTGCTCGGGCTGCGGCAGGTGGCCGCAATTCTCAAGCACGACCAGCCAGCTGCCGTCGATGCCGTCGGCCATCTCCTTCGACAGGCTATTCGGAATGGTGTTGTCGCTGTCGCCGGTCAGCACCAGGGTCGGACAACGGATCGCCGTGAGCGTCGGCCGCGAGTCCGGACGCGCCATGATGGCGGTGAGTTGCTGGATGAAGCCGATGACGCCGACTTCCTCGGCCATGTCGTGCACCATCTGGCGCAGCCGCGTATCGTCCTGGCGCGAGGGATGGACGAAACCCGCGAACAGCTCGTCGACGACGGTGTGATAGTCGCCGTCCTTCGCGCGCGTGATCATCGTCCGGCGGCGCGCGCTCGCCTCGGGCGTATCGGGCCGCGCCTGGGTGTTGATCAGCGCGAGGCGGCCGACGCGCTCGGGCGCCTGGCGCATGATCTCGAAGGCGATGTAGCCGCCCATCGAATGGCCCGCGAGCGCGAAGCGCGGCGGCGCCTCGGCCAGGATGCGGCGCGCGATCGCGGCCATGCTGTCATCGCGGATGTGGTTCGCCACCATGACCGGGGCAACCCGCCACAGCGCCGGAACCACCGGCGCATAGATGCGGGGCGACGAGATCAGCCCGGGCACCAGCACGAGCGGCAGCGCGTCAGTCATGGCATTTCCCCCTGGGACGGCGTTCCGCTCGCTGAAATCGGGTGTCGCTCGCCCGACATGCCATTTACGCGCGAGATGCCGTCGATGTCCAACGAAGTCGTTCGCTTCGAGTTGCGCCGCCAGAGCGGCGGATCTCGTGTACAGCTTTGCCCGGATGATCCGGCCTGACGGGAGCATCGGCTTCAAGCGCGCCGACGGGGAATGTTGGATTCTATGGAAGCCCGGCGGCCGAGCCGAGAGCGCTCGTGCGATCATTCGCGGCAAACTGGTGGCAGCGTCCGCAATGCGCCGCTTTGCTCCCGATCCAATGACTTCCGTTCCGCACCCCGTCACCACCGCCAGCAGCGTGATGATACCTGGAAGCGTTCTCAATCGTGGCAGGCGCGCCCGAGGTCACGATAATATCACGTAATTGGCAGGCGAGGCGCCACCGGGGGCGATTGCGACCATAGCGATTAGTTCGAGCGCGGCGTAACTTCGGAGCGCGGAGCCGATGCCGGAAATCCCTGCGCAACTCAGGGCACCGGTCGCATTGCGGTCGCTGCAGGGATGTCGGAGCTGGCGTCGCAGGCTGCGTGCGCCGGGTGCAGCGGTCGTCGTTCACGTTTACGCGCGGACGTGAATCTTGGCTTGTGCGAGGAGGGCCGTCTGCGGCGCGAAAGTCGCGCGTGGCGGCGCTTGTGATCCGGCTGCAGAGCCGGCGCTCATGAGCAAACGTGCGCGGAGCCGAACGCGCTGATCGCGATGCGCAACATGGCGGCGCTGCCGGTGCCGGCAAGGCCGGCCATGCAGTGGATGGTGAAGGGATCAGACCAGCAGCGGCTGGACCGTGGCTGCCAGCTGCTTCAGCAGCGGCAGGAAACGCTCTTTCATCTCCTCGACCGTGATCCGGTCGACGTGCCCGCCGATGTTCGCCGCGGCGATGATCGCACCGTCATAGCGGCGGATCGGCACCGAGATCGAGCGGAAGCCCTGTTCGGCTTCGCCGTCGACCAGCGAATAGCCGTCGCTCCGGACGGCGATGATCTGCGCGAGCAGCGCCTCCTTGTCGGTGATGGTCTGCGGCGTCATCGGCGCGAGTGTCATCCGCGCGACGATCTCGCGCAGCTGATCATCCGGCATCCGGCTGAGCAGCGCGCGCCCGACCGAGGTGCAGTAGGCCGGCAGCCGATAGCCGATCTCGAGCCCGGCGGAGAACATCCGCGTCGGCGTCGCCCGCGCGATGAACACCACGTGCTCACCATCGAGAACGGCGAGTGAGCAGACCTCGTGCGCCTGTGTCGCCGCGATGTCCATCAGCGGCTGTACCACGGTGTTGATCTGGTTGGACGCCAGGTAGCTGGATGCTAACAGCAGCACGCGTGGTGTCAGCGAGAACAGCCGATCGTCGCCATGAACGAAGCCGGATGCCTTGAGAGTCAGGAGAATGCGCCGCACCGTCGCGCGGGCGAGACCTGTGAGTTCGGCGGCCTTGCTCAATGTCATCGGCCGGCCCTCGCGGCTGAAGGCTTGGATCACCCGCAGTCCACGATCGAGCGCTTCGACGAACTCAGGCCCGTCGCCACGCGCCTGCTTCTTCTCCTCATCAGTCCGCTTCAGTTTTGGCATCGGCCTGACACGATCCGCTGTTGTTGTTTTCGGCCGCAGTGAAGCTGCCGCCCGTTTGCCCTTCGGCTTCGGTTGTAGCTTTTTCACTTGCGCTTCTCCCCACTTAAAGCGAATCTAATCTTGGCGAACATGTGTTCGGCTAGCGAACATTATTAGATGATCGCGTGACGTCAACGCCCGACTTGCGACGGAACCGGAGAGACAGCCATCATGATGAGCAAGGAGCAGAACGACCTGATCACGCGCATCGGACCTGACGCCCCTGCCGGTAAACTGATGAGGATGTACTGGCAGCCGGCTGCCCTGGTGGATGAGCTCGCGGGCGAGCGGCCGGTGCGCGCGGTGAAATTGCTGGGCCAGCAATTTGTTCTCTTCAAGGATGCGCAGGGCCGCTATGGTCTACTAGACCGCGATTGTCCGCACCGCGGTGCGGACCTCGCCTTCGGGCGTCTCGAACACGGCGGCCTGCGCTGCTCGTTCCATGGCTGGCTGTTCGACGTCGACGGGCAGTGCCTGGAAACCCCGGCCGAGCCGGCCGGCTCTCCGCTTTGCAAGAACGTCAAGCAGCGCTCCTACCCGGTGATCGAGAAGGGCGGCATCCTCTGGGCGTGGCTGGGCGAGGGCGCGCCGCCGGCATTTCCGGATCTCGACTGCTTCACCGCGCCCGACACCTACACCTTCGCCTTCAAGGGCCTGATCGAGTGCAACTGGCTGCAGGCGCTGGAGGTCGGCATCGATCCGGCGCACGCCTCGTTCCTGCATCGCTTCTTCGAGGACGAGGACACCTCGACCGCGTATGGCAAGCAGTTCCGCGGCGCCTCCGCGGACAGCGAACTGCCGATGACCAAGGTGCTGCGCGAATATGATCGCCCGATCATCAATGTCGAACGCACCGAATACGGCCTGCGCATCATCGCGCTGCGCGAGATCGACGCCGAGCGCACCCATGTGCGCGTCACCAATCAGCTGTTCCCGCATGCCTTCGTGATCCCGATGAGCACGGAGATGACGATCACGCAGTGGCACGTGCCGGTCGACGACGAGACCTGCTACTGGTACGCGATCTTCACCAGCTATGGCGCGCCGGTCGACCGCGCCAGGATGCGCGCGCAGCGTCTCGAGCTCTATGAGCTGCCGGACTACCGCTCGCGCAAGAACAAGAGCAACGATTACGGCTTCGATCCGCGGGAGCAGGCGACCGCGACCTACACCGGCATGGGCAACGACATCAACGTGCACGACCAGTGGGCGGTGGAGTCGATGGGGCGTATCCAGGACCGCACCCGCGAGCATCTTGGCCAGTCCGACAAGGCGATCATCCAGTATCGCCGGCTGCTGCGCGAGCAGATCGAGACGGTCGCGCGCGGCGAGCTGCCCATGCTGCATCTCGACGCGGCTGCCGCCCGGAGCGTGCAGGGCCCGGCGACCATGGACGGCATCGGCCCGACCCGCGGCTGGGAAACCTATTGGATGGAAGTCGACGTCCGCCGCCGCCGCAACGCCCCCTGGGCCGCGCCGGTGCCAGCGGATATCATCCGCCTCGCGCCGCACCTGAGCGCTGCGGAGTAGGCTAAGCGTGATTGAAATACGAACAGCAAGAGTGATTGGCGAGCACTGGCCCCGGACGCAGTGCGCTCCCTCTCCCCGTTCTTCACGGGGAGAGGGTTGGGGTGAGGGGCAGCCACGCGCACCGACCGCGCGGAGAGCCCCCCTCACCCGGATTGCATCTGACGATGCAATCCGACCTCTCCCCGCCCTAGCGAAGCTTAGCTTCGCCCTGGCGGGGCGAGGTAAGGACAGTGCCCGCTCGCGGGCAGGAATTTGATCATGCAAGTTGCCACCTCATCAGGAGCCATCGTTGAGTTTCGTCGCCAGGCATCAGCTATGGACCGCTGAGCAGACCGAGGCCGCAGTCCGCATGCGCCGGCTCGCTGAGGAGCACGGCCTCACCACCATCCGCCTCTCGTTCCCCGATCAGCACGGCATCCTGCGCGGCAAGGCGCTGACCGTCGACGCCGCGCTGGCCTCGCTGGAGGACGGCTGCTCGATCACGACGACGCTGCTCGCCAAGGATACCTCGCATCGCACGGTGTTTCCGGTGTTCACCGCCGGCGGCGGTTTCGGCATGGCCGAGATGCAGGGCGGCAGCGATGCGCTGATGGTTGCCGATCCCACCACGTTCCGCGTGCTGCCCTGGGCGCCCGGCACCGGCTGGGTGCTGTGTGATCTCTATTTCGCGAATGGCGCGCCCGTCCCGTTCGCCACGCGCAATCTGTTGCGGTCCGCGCTCGCGACACTCGATCAGCGCGGCTATCAGTTCAAGGCCGGCCTCGAGGTCGAGTGCCACATCTTCAAGGTCGAGGACCCGCGTCTGGCGCCGGCGGATGCCGGCTCGCCCGGACAGCCCGGCGTGCCGCCGGCGGTCAGCCTGCTGACGCAGGGCTACCAATATCTCACCGAGCAGCGCTTCGATCAGATGGAGCCCGCGCTCGAGATCATCAGGGCCAATCTCAACGCGCTCGGACTTCCGTTGCGTTCGATCGAGCTCGAATATGGCCCGAGCCAGTGCGAGTTCGTGCTGCAGCCCGGCATCGGCATGGAGCCTGCCGACACCATGGTGCTGTTCCGCAGCGCCGTGAAGCAGATCGCGCAGCGCCATGGCTATCACGCCACCTTCATGTGCCGGCCGCGCATTCCCAATGTGATGTCGTCGGGCTGGCACCTGCACCAGTCGCTGGTCGCGCGCGACGGCAGCAACGCCTTTATGACGGAGGAGGCCGAAGGTTTGTCGGCGCTCGGCCGTGCCTACATGGCCGGCCTGCTCGCGCATGCCCGCGAAGCCGCGGTGTTCTCAACCCCGACCATCAACGGCTACAGGCGCTATCGCGCCTACTCGCTGGCGCCGGATCGCGCGATCTGGGGTCGCGACAACCGCGGCGTCATGATCCGCGTGCTCGGCGGCCCCGGCGACCGCGCCACACGGTTGGAGAACCGCATCGGCGAGCCCGCCGCCAATCCCTATCTCTACATGGCCTCGCAGATCGCGGCCGGCCTCGACGGCATCGACCGCAAGCTCGATCCCGGCCCGTCGGCCGACGTGCCCTATGAGACCAAGGCGAGCCTGCTGCCGAAATCGCTGCGCGAGGCCGTTGATGCACTGAAGGACGACGCGTTCTTTCGCGCAGCCTTCGGTGCCACCTTCATCGACTACTACACCTTCATCAAGAACGCCGAGATCGAGCGCTTCAACGCCGAAGTGTCCGACTGGGAGCAGCGCGAATATTTCGAGATGTTCTGAGGCGCCTCACACGCTCCTCGTCAATCCACCGTCGACCCGGATGTTCTGCCCGGTGATGTAGGCCGCGCCGTCGGAGGCGAGGAAGGCGATGGTCGCGGCGATCTCCTCGGCCTTGCCGTAGCGACCCATCGGCACCGTGCTGCGGCGCTCCTCGGTCGCGGGCAGGCTGTCGATCCAGCCCGGCAGCACGTTGTTCATTCTGACGTTATCTGCGGCGTATGTGTCGGTGAAGATCTTGGTGAACGACGCGAGCCCGGCGCGAAACACGGCCGAAGTCGGAAACATCGCCGAGGGCTCGAACGTCCAGGCGGTCGAGATGTTGATGATCGCGCCGTTCTTCTGCGCCTGCATGATCGGCGTCACGAACCGCGTCGGACGGATGACGTTCAGCAGGTAGGTGTCCATCCCGGCGTGCCACTGCTCGTCGGTCAGCTCCATGATCGGCGCGCGCGGGCCGTGGCCGGCGCTATTGACGAGCACGTCGACGCGACCCCACCGGCTCATCGCGCCGTCGACGAGGCGCTTGAGATCATCGTTCGATTTGTTCGAGCCGGTGACGCCGAGGCCGCCGAGTTCGGCTGCCAGCGCTTCGCCCTTCCCCGAGGACGACAGGATCGCGACGTGAAAACCATCTGCGGCGAGACGGCGAGCGGCTGCCGCGCCCATGCCGCTGCCGCCCGCGGTGACTAATGCGACCTTGTGTGCTGCCATGACGGTGACTCCTGCCCTGATGATCGGAGCACCGATGTAGCGCGGTTGTTCCGGCATCGTCGAGGGCGTGCTGGGTCCGTGCGGCGCGCTGTATCTCGTTCCGCCGGGATGGTTCCAGCGGCGGCTCGTCGCATTTTCGTGAGGGGGCCGTCGGCTGGTCTCACACAACCCTACCTGCGGGAACCCGAGCCCCTCCAGCGGCATATCGATAGGCGCCTGCATTGGAACATTTGGCGCACGCGCGACCCCCGCGCGTCACCACTGACCAAGGTGGAGCAGAGAACGATGTCAGAGCACAAGCCGCAGCGCGATCGGGCGGTCGTCGACAGCGGCGACGCATCCGATCTGTCGTCGGAGCGCCACGACATCTTCTTCGCGGCGGTCGAGACCACGCGGATGCCGATGATCGTCACCGATCCGCGCCAGAACGACAATCCAATCCTGTTCGCCAACCGCGCCTTCCTGGAGATGACCGGCTACCGGCTCGCCGAGATCGTCGGCTCCAATTGCCGCTTCCTGCAAGGGCCCGACACCGATCGCGACACCATCGACGCCGTGCGCACCGCGATCGCCAACCGCCAGGACATTGCGGTGGAGATCCTGAACTACCGCAAGAACGGCGCCGCGTTCTGGAATGCGCTGTTCATCAGCCCGGTCTACAACCGCGACGGCGAGCTGGTTTATTTCTTCGGCTCGCAGCTCGACGTGTCGCGCCGGCGCGACGCCGAGAGCGCGCTGGTGCAGTCGCAGAAGATGGAGGCGATCGGCCAGCTCACCGGCGGCATCGCGCACGACTTCAACAACATCCTGCAGGTGATCATCGGCTACACCGAGACCTTGCAGGGCGCCGTCAGCGAGCTCGCGCCGCGGCATCGCCGCGCCGTCGACAACATCCGCTCCGCCGCCAATCGCGCCGCGACCCTGACGCAGCAATTGCTGTCGTTCGCGCGCAAGCAGCGGCTCGACAGCCGGCCGATCAACCTCAACAACATGATCGAGACCATGGTGCAGATGGCGCGGCATACTCTCGGCGAGAGCGTGCGCATCGTGGTCAAGCCGCAGCCGGACCTGTGGAACAGCCGGGTCGACCAGACCCAGGCGGAGGTCGCGCTGCTCAACCTGTTCGTCAATGCGCGCGACGCCATGCCGGAGGGCGGCACGCTGACGATCCGCACCGAGAACAAGGAGATTTCGGATGAGGACGTCGTGCAGTTCGGCGTGCCCAAAGGCGGCCGCTATGTCGCGCTCAAGGTCTCCGACGACGGCGTCGGCATTCCGCACCACATCCTCGCGCGTGTCGCCGAGCCGTTCTTCACCACCAAGGAGGAGGGCAAGGGCACCGGGCTCGGGCTCGCGATGGTCTATGGCTTCACCCGCCAGTCCGGCGGCAGCACCTACATCTACAGCGAGCTCGGGCTCGGCACGACGGTGCAATTGCTGTTTCCGGCAACCGAGCAGGCGATCGCCGCGCCGTCGGTGCGCCCACAGATGGCGATGGATCGCACCGGCAGCGAGCGCATCCTGATCGTCGAGGATCGCGCCGAGGTGGCCGAGCTCGCGCGCTCGATCCTGGAGGATTTCGGCTACCGCACCGAGGTTGCCGCCAACGCGCATGCGGCGCTGGAATTGTTGGATTCGGAGACACGCTTCGATCTGCTGTTCACCGATCTCGTGATGCCCGGCGGCATGAACGGCACGGTGCTGGCGCGCGAGGCGCGCAAGCGCCAGCCGAAGCTGAAGGTGCTGCTGACGACGGGCTATTCCGATGCCGCCGTCGAGCGCGCCGACGCCAACATCGGCGAGTTCGAGATCATCAACAAGCCGTACCGCCGCACCGATCTGGTCCGCCGCGTGCGGCAGCTGCTCGACGGCCCGACGGGCGTGACCTGATGCGCCGCTTGACCCAGCGAGTCCTCGCGTCGAAAGTCGGTCTTGCGAGCGGAGAACCAGGGATGCGCCACGTCACGATTCAACCAGCAGCCGGTGGCCCGCGCGAGCCCGGCGTGGTCGCGGCCGGCGTCTACGCCAATGGCCATCGCGTCGCCGATATCGCCATCGAGGATGCCGGCGAATGGAGCCGGCGGCCGGGCCATGTGGTGTGGATCGGGCTGCACGAGCCCGATGCGGCGCTGCTGCAGCGGATCGCCGATCAGTTCAATTTGCATGAGCTGGCGATCGAGGACGCCTCCAAGGCGCATCAGCAGCCGAAGGTCGAGCGTTACGGCGATGCGCTGTTCGTCGTCGCCCGCACCGCGCAGCTCGTCAAGGATCACATCGTCTTCGGCGAGACCCATATCTTCGTCGGCCCCGGCTTCGTCGTCTCCGTGCGCCACGGCGCCTCGACATCCTATGGGGCGGTGCGCGAGCGTTGCGAGAGCTGTCCGGGCTCGCTCGCCAAGGGCGAGGACTACATCCTCTATGCGATCCTCGACTTCATCGTCGACAACTACCGCCCGGTGACCGAGAGCATCATGGCCGAGGTCGAGACCCTGGAGGAGGTCGTGCTGCAGCGTCCCCTGGCGCGTCACGAGGTCGACCGGCTCTATCGCCTGCGTCGCGATCTGCTGCGGCTGCGCCGCGCCGTCGGCCCCGTCGTCGACGTCTGCAAGCGGCTGGAGCATGTCGACAATGTCGCCATCGACGCCGAGATGGCGCCGCTCTTCCGCGACGTGCTCGATCACGCCAAGCGCGCCGAGGAGGATGCGGACTCCTTGCGCGAGATCCTCGCTTTCGTGTTCGAGGCCAGCATGATGGCGGGACAGGCGCAGCAGACCGACATCGCCCGCCGGCTGGCAGCCTGGGCCGCCATCCTCGCGGTGCCGACCGCAGTGGCGGGAATCTACGGCATGAACTTCGAGCATATGCCGGAGCTGAAATGGCAATACGGCTACTACGCGGTGCTCGGCTTCATCGCGGTGGTGTGCAGCGTGCTGTACTGGCAGTTCCGCCGGCGCGGGTGGCTGTGAGGGCGGCGATCGGCTGCGTTATCTCCATCGAGCATTGAAGGAAAAGTGCAAGCCGCGATGACGGTGCACCCTCTCCCGCAAGGGGAGAGGGTACACCGGTGCCGTGGCGAGAAGGGTGATCATGCTGCCAGCGAGGACGGACCAGCCTGTCCCGACTGATACGCTACCCCTTCACGAACTGCCGATAGTCCGGCTCGCGGTGAAACCAGAACTCGTAGCCGCTCACCGCCTTCTGCATCGCGACGTCGTGGATCGGCTGGTTCAGCGGCACCACCGGGACCTCGCGCATGCACAGTCCGATGAAATCCTTCACGGTCGTCTCATATTCCGCCGCGTCCGTCGTGAAGCGCGCCTTGTCGATCAGCGCATCCATCTCCTTGCTCTGGTAGGACGAGATGTTGAAGATCGAATTGCGGCCGTGGAAATTCCAGTAGAAGTAGTATTCGGGATAATCGAGCCAGCCTGAGAACCGGTTGAGCGCCATCGGCAGCTCCTTCTTGTTCAAGGTCGTCCGCCAGTTGGCGCCCGGGATCTTGTCGATGGACGCCTTGATGCCGATCTTGGCGAGATTCTCCTGGATCAGGATCGCGGTGGGCTCGCCGACCGTGGCGGTACCCGCGTCGAGCGACAACGTCGTCTCGAGACCTTCCAGGCCGGCCTCCTTCATCAGCGCTTTGGCCTTGTCGAGATCGGTCACATAAGGAAACGGCTGCGGCCACACCGGCTTGGTCACGTCACCAGCGCCGCCATACATCGGCACCGCGCGCCCGAAGAACGCGCTTCCCTGGATCTGCTCATAGGGCATCGCCCAGGCGATCGCCTGGCGCAGCTTGACATTGTCGAACGGCGGCTTCGCCGTGTTGAGCGCGACGTACCACAGTGCATTCGGAATCGGCACGCCCGTCACCTTGACCTTGCCCTCCTTGATCAGCTGATCGAAGTCGCGCGGCGCGAAGCCGCTGGAGAGATCGGCATCGCCGCGTTCCAGCATCGCCCGCCGCGTGCCGGCAGAGGGGATGTCGCGCGCGATCACGCGCTTGATCTTCGGCAGCGGCCCGCATGTCCATTTGTCGAACCGGCTGAGAATGGTCTCCGTGCCGGGCTTCCAGCTCTCCACCTTGTAGGCGCCGCCGCCGGCCTCGTTGTTCTTCAGCCAGGCCAGCGCCCATGGATCCTCGGCGGTCGCGTTCTTCCTGGCGAGCTCCGAATTGATCACGAAGGGCACGACCACCGCGACGTTGAACAGCAGCATCTTGTCCTTGCGGATGTAGTCGATGCGGAAGGTGTGGTCGTCGACCACGACGAACTGCTCCGGCTTCTCCAGCGAGCCCGCCGACATCTGGAAGGTCGGGAAGCCGCCGACCGAGACGGCGCGGTCGAACGACCACTTCACGTCCTTCGCGGTGACCGGCGTGCCGTCATGGAAGGTCGCGTCCTTGCGCAGCTTGAAGGTGCAGGACATGCCGTCGGCGGCGACCTCCCAGCTCTCGGCGAGCTCCGGCGCCAGCGTCGCACGATCATAGGAGATGGTCCCGTCCGGCAGCGTCTTCGCCGCGTAGCTGAGCAGCCGGTCGTAGCAATTCCAGGCGAGCCCGTTCACGGTCTGGTTCGAGCCGACGCCCTGCATGTCCAGCGAGTTCGGCCCGAGCTCCTGCACCACCAGCAGCGTCTCGGCGCGGCCTTGCGCCAGCGCGACGCGCGGGCCAAAGGCGCTGAGCCCTGCGGCGCCAAGGCCGCCGAGCACGAAATGGCGGCGTGTCAAATCGAAATGCGAGCTGCTCATGGAGACCCCCCTGCGGCGTGATACGATTGACGTTGAGGAAGGCAAGGCGCGTGCCACCATCGCCAGGCCAATGGCGCGCTCACGCCGCGGCGGATCGTCCCTGATGCGCGCGCCACCAGCCGGCGATCGCGTCGGTCAGCTCATCCCACATGGCGGTGGGCAGATCGGGCACGGCCACGCGGACGCTGTAGCAATCGGTGGTGGCGTCGTGAAACCATTCCGTCGCGGCGAAGTCGAAGCCGAAGCTGCCGGCGTGGCGGATCGGCAGGCCGTCGCGCCTGAGGTCGTCGCTCATCGCTGCCGCGGCTTGCCGGGCCGTGGTCTCGTCCAGCGGCGTGCGGCTCGCCAGAGTGACGTAAAGGCCGTGCGCGTAGTCCAGCTCCGCGGTGAGGCCGCGCAGTGCCGCGGCAAACCGGTACCGCGCGCGGCGGCTGTTGCGCAGAATCGCCGCCATGCGCCGCGCCGTCAGCGCGCGATAGTCTCGCGTGCCGACATAAGGCGGAAAATGCGCCGGCAGCGCCGCGCCGCCGAGCAGTCGGACAGCGTTGCGCGTCTGCTCCGGCAACGCGGCGAGCGCCTCCGGCACGTGTGTCCAGTCGACGAAGGCGACCGAGCCCAGACGGCCATATTCGGCGCCGAGCGAATCCAGCTTGGTGTGGCTGCGCACCATTACGACCGGCACGCGCGAGCGTCGCGCCCATGCGAGCACGCGGCGGATGCGGCCCGAACCATTGGCAAAGCACGTCGTGTCGAAGATCAAGAGATCGAGCGCCGGGCGTCGGCAGCGCAGCACGGCTTCGAACCGCGCGGCCGTCGTGCTGGAATCGAGCAGCAGCAGCCTCGCTTTGGATGATCGCTGCGCCAGCGCGTCGGCGAGGTCGCGCGTCAGCGCCAGGGGATGCAGATGCCGCGCATGCGCCTCGACCAGCTCCTGGGTCTCGCCATAGGAGCCCGGCAGCATCAGCAGGTCAGCCTCGCCGAGCACCGGCCGCGTCGCCAGCAGCAGCGCCGCAATCGCCGCCATGCCGGAGATCGTATAGAGCGTGTCCGCGATATCATTGCCGGCCGCATAGAACGACGGCCCGCGCACCTCGAGATCCGCGCGCTGATAGTCGTAGGCGAACGCGAACGGGCCGGCGCGGTGATCGTCCGCGTCCGCCCAGGCCGTCTCGGTCGCGGTCCAGTCGTTCAGGGCGTGCTCCGCCTTGAGCGCGGCGGCGAGCTGAAACTTCTGCCTGATAACCTCGCCGACCGTGCGAGGCATCGGCAGCGCGTGCGGCCGCCGCAGGCAGCCGTTCAGGAGCTTGAGTTCCTGATGCTTGCGGGCGAGATAAGCGTCGATCGTCTCCATCGGACTCATCGTTGGTGCGGTGGTGAGCAAACGCGCGGATGGTGTGTTGGGTCCAAACCGATCAGCAGCAGGCGCATCCGAACTGCGCTAGGATGTGTCCCAACAGGGAGGATGCGATGACCAGGGAACTCGAAGGCAAGGTGGCGGCCGTCACCGGTGCGGCGTCAGGCATCGGGCTCGCCAGCAGCGAGGCGATGCTGGCCGCCGGCGCGCGCGTCGTCATGATCGATCGCGACGCCGCCGCACTGGCGCGCCTGCGCGAGCGCCATGGCGACGCGGTGATCCCGGTGGTCATCGACCTGCTCGATGCGACGGACTGCGCCACCCTGTTGCCGCGCGTGCTCGACGCGGCCGGCCGGCTCGACATCTTCCACGCCAATGCCGGCAGCTATCTCGGCGGCGATCTCGTCGACGCCAAGACCGATGCGATCGACCGCATGCTCAATCTCAACGTCAATGTCGTGATCAAGAACGTCCGCGACGTGCTGCCGCACATGATCGCGCGCGGCTCCGGCGACATCATCGTCACCAGCTCGCTGGCCGCGCACTATCCGACGCCGTGGGAGCCGGTCTATGCCTCCTCGAAATGGGCGATCGACTGCTTCGTGCAGACCACGCGCCGCCAGGTCTTCAAGCACGGCATCCGCATCGGTGCGATCTCGCCGGGCCCTGTGGTGACCGCGCTGATCGCCGACTGGCCGGCCGAGAAGCTGAAGGAAGCGCGCGAATCCGGCAGCCTGCTGGAGCCGGCCGAGGTCGCCAATGTCGTGATGTTCATGCTGACGCGCCCGCGCGGCATGACCATCCGCGACGTCGTAATGCTGCCGACGAATTTCGATTTGTAACCGGGTGAGTGATCGATGGGCGCCGTCGCGACAACTTCAGTTTAGCTCGCCACGCCCGCGCCAGGAAGATTGCATATGAGCAAAGCTCGCAGCCGCAGCGCGCCTCCCACCGTCCTTCGAGACGCCCGCCTCGGGCGGGCTCCTCAGGACGAGGCCTGTTTCGCGACGGGATTCTCAAACCCTCTCCATGAACACGCCTCTCGAGGTGTTCATGGTCGATGTGCAGGACCGTCCTCGGTGTCAGACCCTCATGGTGAGGAGTGCCGGCTTCGGCGCGTCTCGAACCACGAGGCCCTGAGGAGTGCCGAGCCATATGCGATCGCCCCGCCGCGTGCGGGGATCGCTGCGCTGATCATCTCCAACTCACCTTCAAGTCATCTTCAAGCCTACTCGCCGTCCGGGGGCAGCGGCGCTGAAGGCAGCGCCTGCCTCAGCGCCACCACCCGGTCGGTCAGGCCCATGACCTCGGCGGCGCGCTCCAGGTCCCGCCAGAAGCCGCCGCCGGGCGAGGTGAGATGGCCGAGCTCCATCAGCGTGTCGAGCGCAAGCTCGAGCTCGTTCTGCTCGAGATAGTCAGCAAAATCCTCGTACAGCTTGGCGCAGGCCTGCACATGCCGGAGCGGAGGCGACGGAAGCGTCGCCTGAGCCCGGCCGAGCAGGGCCCTCACCATCGTCCATTGTGCCGCCAGCTCCGGGCTCACCATCTCATCGCTCCCGATGCCGGTACGGTCCACGATCGAAACATCGGAGTCAACAATCCCCGCGCGGATCCAGTTTTCTGGCTGCGGCTGGGTCCATTCTCCGTTGCTCCGCCGTCTGCATGATGGCGCCGAGCATGCGCCGCCGGATTAGACTGCTCACTGGCCGGATCACGAGCCAATAGGGCAGGAACATCAGGTTGCGTCTCGTGCCGCTCGGAGAACTGGTAGTTCGGCAACAGGCGGTCGATCAGGGACATGGACGCATCTCAGAACTGTAGTAAGGACTTACGGTCGAAGCAGCTTGGCTTGGTCGTCTTCTTTTTCGCTTGGGGTTTCGTTGCGTCGGTCTCGGTCGGCGGTGGACATCGAGCCCGCAAGTGCTTTCGCATATCTCTTATGCCCAAACTGCCCGTCGTGCCAGTTTGCCGCAGCATTTCGGCTTGTGTCGTCGGGCAAATCACCTGCACATTTCCGGCCGTCCCGTGCTCATCAACGAGGGGCGCTTCGCGAGTCGTCACGAGCGTTGAGCGTGGGATGCGGTGGCCGGATCGGAGTTGCAGCTACGCATTCGCGAGCGGACGAACAGTTTCGATGCGGACGGAGAAGTCGCGTGGTCCTGGCCTCCCGGTGCTGAGGTCAAGCTCGTGATGTGCCTCGCGCGCATGGCGGGTGATGGGGGCAAGACAGCCGGTCCCCAGGGAGATCGCGTATAATTCGTAAGCCCATCGCGCAGGGAGGGCCGGGATGTCCCAGCCGAACCTGTGGTGACTGCCGCCTGCATTCTTTTTCTGCAGGCGGGCCATGGGGGCGGCAGGCTCCCGGCCTTCCCTGCGCCCTCGATTGTTAGAGGGCGGTCTTGCAAGCAAAGCTCGGACGCAGGATGCGTCGCGAGGATGCGTTGTCATGGCCCGCGATCGGGCGCTGTCATGTCCCCGTCATCGTCTCCGTTGCATGCCGCCGTCTGGAACTCTTGCGTTACGCGGGTTTTTGATTGGGTTGGCCCGGCTCGTGCAAGGTACGACACCGGATCGACGGAGGTCGCGCCGTGCGGCCCTTCTCATGACCACAGGATTGATCAGCTCATGGCCACCCTAGCAGACCAGATCGTCGAGACGCTCGAGACTGCCGGCGTGAAACGTATCTATGGCGTCGTCGGCGACAGCCTGAACGGGCTGACGGAGTCGCTGCGCGTCCGCAAGACGATCGACTGGGTGCATGTTCGCCATGAGGAGGCCGCGGCCTTCGCAGCATCAGGTGAATCGCAGATCACGGGAGAGCTCGCCGTCTGCGCCGGCTCCTGCGGCCCGGGCAATCTGCATCTCATCAACGGTCTTTATGACGCGCAGCGCAGCCGCACCCCAGTGCTGGCGATCGCCGCGCATATTCCGTCGAGCGAGATCGGCGGCGGCTACTTCCAGGAGACGCATCCGCAAAATCTGTTCCGCGAATGCAGCGTGTATTGCGAGCTGATCTCCGATCCCTCGCAGATGCCGTTCGTGCTGGACAATGCGATCCGCGCTGCGGTCGGCGAGCGCGGCGTCGCGGTGATCGTCATTCCCGGCGACGTGGCGCTGAAGGCCGCGCCGAAGCGGGCGCTGCCGCCGACGATCGGCCTCTTGCCGCCGAAGCCAGTGGTGCGCCCGGCCGAGCCGCAGCTCGACGCATTGGCCGTGCTGCTCAACACGGGAGAGCGCGTCACGTTGTTCTGTGGCCGCGGCTGTGCCGGCGCCCATGCCGAGCTGATGCAGCTTGCGGAGACCCTGAAGAGCCCGATCGTGCATGCGCTCGGTGGCAAGGAGCATGTCGAATACGACAATCCCTATGATGTCGGCCTCACCGGCTTCATCGGCTTCTCCTCCGGCTATCACGCCATGCACAGCTGCGACACGCTGCTGATGCTCGGCACCGACTTCCCCTACAAGCAGTTCATTCCATCCGACATCAGAATCGCGCAGGTCGACATCAGGCCAAGCCAGCTCGGCCGCCGCGCGCGGCTCGATGTCGGCGTGGTCGGCGATGTCGGGGAGACCATTCGCGCGCTGCTGCCGAAGCTCGCGACGAAGTCGGATCGCCAGCATCTCGACGAGAACCTCAAGCGCTATGCCTCCGCGCGCAAAGGCCTCGACGATCTCGCCGTCGGCACGCCCGGCCGCCGCCCGATCCATCCGCAATATCTGACGCGGCTGATCAGCGAGACCGCGTCCGATGACGCGGTCTTCACCTTCGACGTCGGCATGCCGACCATCTGGGCCGCGCGCTACATCGCCATGAACGGCCGCCGCCGTCTGAGCGGCTCGCTGGTGCACGGCTCGATGGCCAATGCAATGTCGCAGGCCATCGGCATCCAGGCGGCGCAGGCCGGGCGGCAGGTGATCTCCTTGTCGGGCGATGGCGGCTTCGCGATGCTGATGGGCGATCTCATCACCTTGAAGCAGATGAAGCTGCCGGTGAAGGTCGTGATCTACAACAACGGCACGCTCGGCTTCGTCGCGCTGGAGATGAAGGCGTCGGGCTTCGTCGAGCACGGCACCAGCCTGGAGAATCCGGATTTCGCCGCGATGGCGAAGGCCATGGGCATCCACGGCCGCCGCGTCGAGGATCCCGGCGAATTGCCGGGCGCCGTCAGCGAGTGGCTGGCGCATGACGGCCCGTCGGTGCTCGACGTCGTCACCGCCACCCAGGAGCTGTCGATGCCGCCAACCATCGGCCTCGAGCAGGTCAAGGGCTTCAGCGTCTGGCTGATCCGCGCCGTCATGAGCGGCCGCGGCGACGAGGTGATCGATCTGGCGAAGGAGAATCTGTTGCCGCGGTGAGGCGTGCTGTGGCGAGCATCGTGCTCGTGGCACATCCTTCGAGACGACCGCCTCCGGCGGTCTCCTCAGGAGAGGGAGAGTCGCGGTGCCGCTGCAATCTCACGCCTCGCCCCTCATGGTGCGCCGCGCCCGAACCAAGCGGTCACGACGATCGCCAAACGCGGCGCGTTCAGGCGATGCGCTTGCATCGCCTTGAGAACCATGAGGCCGAGTTGGTGCGGATCTGTGTCGGGGGAGAACGAGATGGTGCTGCCGGACAGGATTGAACTGTCGACCTCTCCCTTACCAAGGGAGTGCTCTACCACTGAGCTACGGCAGCAGGAACGCGACTGGGGCCGGCCCGAAGGCCGCGCCCGAACGCGGGCGGTTCTTGCCACAAGGTCCGGACATGCGCAAGCGCGGCTCGCCCGGTTTTCGGGGAAAGACGCAGATGCTTTTCGCCGAAACCGGGCGAAAGAGCCCCGAATCGGTCCGAAATTGCCGGTTCGGACGGCGTTTGTCGCTGCATGCGGTCGGAAGAGGCGGAAATCAACGTGGTGCCCCCCGCAACTCCCCATCCGGGCAGGCGACGCAGTACGCAGCGGAACTTACCGTCTGCGGCGCGTCCCTCTTGGCTTTCGCGTCCGCAGCACCGATTGTGCTTCTGGTAAAAGATGACCGGGGAAGGGGGATGACCGATCAGAGCAAGCCGGCGGCGCCGAAAACCGCGCGCGAGGAGCGGCTGAAGCAGGCGCTGCGCGAGAACCTCAAGCGGCGCAAGGCGCAGAGCCGGGAGCGGAGCCAGGCGGCTGTCGAGAGGGAGAGTATCGATGCCGCTGCTGTCGAAAGCGCCGACGAATCGAAGCAGTGAGCAGAGTGAAGCGGGGAGCGTGATGACGGCGACTGACGGGACGACGGCGAATGAAGCGGCACCAGGCGCGGAGCTCGCGAAGACCTTTGCCCGATTCGAGCAGACCTTCCCGGAGCTGACCCCGGCCGAGATTGCGCGCCTGCGCGGCTTCGGCGAGATCCGCACCTACCGTGACGGCGAGTGCCTGTTCGAGACCGGCAAGCCGGGGCCGGGCATGTTCGTCATCCTCAAGGGCCATGTCGCCATCACCCAGCGCGACGGCCTGGGCCATGTCACGCCGGTCATCGACCAGGGGCCAGGGCAGTTTCTCGCCGAGATCGCCCAGCTCTCCGGCCGCGTCGCGCTGGTCGACGGCCACGCCGAAGGCGAGGTCGAGGTCATCCTGATTCCCCCGGACAAGCTGCGCGCATTGCTGATCGCCGAGGCCGAGCTCGGCGAGCGCATCATGCGGGCGCTGATCCTGCGCCGGGTCAATCTCATTCAGGGCGGCGCCGGGGGCCCGGTCATGATCGGCCCGCCGCAATCGGCCGCGATCGCGCGGCTGCAGAGCTTTCTCACCCGCAACGGCTTTCCGCACCATCTGCTCGATCCCGCCACGGATCATGACGCGGCCGATCTGATCGCGCGCTATTCGCCGACCCCCGCGGAGCTGCCGCTGGTCGTGGTCTCCGACGGCAGCGTGCTGCGCAATCCGAGCGAGACCGAGCTCGCCCGCGCCATCGGCATGATCGGCGGTCCGCGCGGCGAGAAGATTTATGATGTCGCCGTGGTCGGTTGCGGCCCGGCGGGGCTTGCCACCGCCGTGTACGGCGCCTCCGAAGGTCTGTCGGTCGCGGTCTTGGATTCGCGCGCCTTCGGCGGCCAGGCCGGCGCCAGCGCCCGCATCGAGAACTATTTCGGCTTTCCGACCGGGATCACCGGGCTCGCGCTGACCGCGCGCGCCTTCAACCAGGCGCAGAAGTTCGGCGCCGAGATCATGATCCCTGTGTCGGTGAACGCGCTCGACTGTGAGCGCAAGAACGGCGCCTTCGTGCTGGCGCTGGAGGGCGGCGACGAGGTGCGGGCGCGCTCGATCGTCGTGGCCAGCGGCGCGCGCTATCGGAGGCCTGATCTCGACCGGCTCAAGGAATTCGAGGGCCGCGGCATCTGGTACTGGGCCTCGCCGATCGAGGCGCGGCTGTGCGCCGGACAGGAGGTTGCGCTGGTCGGCGGCGGCAATTCCGCAGGGCAGGCCGCGGTGTTTCTCTCGGGGCACGTCAAGAAGGTGCGGATGATCATCCGCGGCGGCGGCCTCGCCGCATCGATGTCGCGTTATCTCATCGAGCGCATCGAGGCGACGCCGAACATCGAGCTCCTGTTCAACACCGAGGTGGTCGGGCTCGATGGTGGTCCCGATACCGGGCTCGAGCGCATCACCTTGAAGAGCCGGCTGTCCGGCGAGGAGACACCGGCCGAGATCAGCCATCTGTTTCTGTTCGTCGGCGCCGATCCGGCCACCGGCTGGCTCGGCGATTGCGGCGTGACGCTCGACCGCGCCGGCTTCGTCGTCACCGGCGCGCAGTCGGAGCAGAATGCCGGACGGATGGTGTCGCCGCTGGAGACCTCGGTGCCCGGGGTCTTTGCGGTCGGTGATGTGCGCTCCGGCTCGGTCAAGCGGGTCGGCGGCGCCATCGGCGAGGGCGCCCAGGTGGTGGCGGCGCTGCACGGCTTTCTCGCCGATGCGCTGGTCCCGCCGGTGTGATTCGCGGCGGCGATTGCGGTGTTCGGGGATGAATATCCGGAGGTTGCGAGCTGCCGTTGCCAACCCATCAAATCGCCGTAATGTCGGTCCTGTTGCGCCAACCTTAGGCAAATCTCCCGGCCAGCTCAGCAGGACCAGCATGGATCGCATTCGCATCGTCGGCGGCAAACCGCTTCACGGCATCATCCCGATTTCGGGCGCGAAGAACGCCGCGCTGCCGCTGATGATCGCGGGTCTTCTGACGCCGGAGACGCTGATCCTGGACAACGTCCCGCGCCTGGCCGACGTCGCGCAGCTGCAGCGTATTCTCGGCAATCACGGCGTGGACATCATGTCCGTCGGCAAGCGCCCGGGCGATGGCCAGTACCAGGGTCAGACCTTGCAGATCTCGGCGGCCAACATCATCGACACCACGGCGCCTTACGAGCTGGTGTCGCGGATGCGCGCCAGCTTCTGGGTGATCGCGCCGCTGCTCGCGCGCATGCACGAGGCGCGGGTATCCTTGCCCGGCGGCTGCGCCATCGGTACGCGGCCGGTCGATCTCCTGATCATGGCGCTTACGAGCCTCGGCGCCAGCATCGACATCGACGCCGGCTATGTCGTCGCCAAGGCGCCGGGCGGCCTGCGCGGCGGCACGATCGATTTCCCCAAGGTCACCGTCGGCGGCACCCACGTCGCGGTTATGGCCGCGGCGCTCGCCAAGGGCACGACTGTCATCACCAACGCGGCCTGCGAGCCGGAGATCAGCGATCTGGCCGACTGCCTCAACAAGATGGGCGCGCGTATCTCCGGCGCCGGCACGCCACGCATTGAGATCGAGGGCGTGGCATCGCTGCACGGCGCGCGGCATACGGTGCTGCCGGACCGCATCGAGGCCGGCACTTATGCGATCGCGACCGCGATGACCGGCGGCGACGTCCAACTCGCCGGCGCGAGGCCGGAGCTCTTGCAATCCGCGCTCGACGTGCTGGCTGAAGCCGGTGCCGAGATCTCGAGCGATGCCGAGGGCATTCGTGTCGTCCGCAACGGCCACGGCATCCGCCCGGTGCAGGTCACGACCGCGCCGTTTCCCGGCTTCCCTACCGACCTGCAGGCCCAGTTGATGGCGCTGATGGTGCGGGCGCAGGGTGCGTCGGCGATCACCGAGACCATCTTCGAGAACCGTTTCATGCACGTCCAGGAACTCGCCCGCTTCGGCGCGCGTATCAGTCTGGACGGCGAGACCGCGCGGATCGAGGGCATCTCGACCCTGCGCGGCGCGCCTGTCATGGCGACCGATTTGCGCGCTTCGGTGTCGCTGGTGATTGCAGGCCTGGCGGCGGAAGGCGAGACCATGATCAACCGCGTCTACCATCTCGATCGCGGCTTCGAGCGGCTCGAAGACAAGCTGAAGGCCTGCGGCGCGACGATCGAGCGCATTCGCGAATGAGGCTGCCAAGAGGATGATGTCGTGACCGACCGGCTCAAACTGATCGCGCTCGACGCCGACGATCTCGCCGTGATCTCCGCCCATGTGCAGGATGCGCGGGTGCAGCCGGCCGACATCATCTGGCGCCAGGCCGAGAAGCGGCTGGTCATCGGCATGAACCGGCTCGACTGGGAGCAGGCGCTGCATGGCGAGAACGAGCCGCGCCGGCTGCTGGCGGCATTGCGCTTCGACCGCGTGCTCGCCTGCAAGTCGCGCCGCATCGATCTCGCCGCGCCCGATGCCGCGCTGGAGCTGATCGGCATCGAATTCCATCCGGGCACCGAGGCCCCCGCCGGCAGTGCGCTGCTGCTGTTCTCCCATGGCGGCGCGCTGCGGCTCGATGTCGAGTGCCTGGAATGCGAGCTGACCGATCTCGGTGCCGATGATCTCGGCACCTCCGACGACGTGCCGCCGCTGACCGGGTAGGGGCCGGTTCAAAGGGTTGACGGCCCCGCGCTGCCGCGCCATTGAGCAGGGGGTCTGGGGCAGCCACCCCTTCGGAAAGTGCCAGAGATGCCCATTCGCCTGTCCCGCGCTCACGCCGATTTCGACACCCAGTTTCGGCAGTTTCTCGCCGCCAAGCGCGAGACCTCCGCCGACGTCGAAGCCGCCGCCCGCGCCATCGTCGACGACGTCGCCAAGCGCGGCGATGCGGCGCTGCTCGAGGCGACGGCCAAGTTCGACCGGCTGGAGCTGACCGCCGCCACGCTGCGCGTCACACCCGATGAAATCCAAGTCGCGATGAAGGCCTGCGACCCGGCCACCGTCGATGCGCTGAAATTCGCCCGCGACCGTATCGAGGCCTTTCATCTCAAGCAGCTGCCGTCCGACCAGCGCTTCACCGACGCCGCCGGCGTCGAGCTCGGCTGGCGCTGGAGCGCGATCGAATCCGCCGGTCTCTACGTCCCCGGCGGCACCGCGGCCTATCCGTCCTCGGTGCTGATGAACGCCATTCCCGCCAAGGTCGCCGGCGTCGGCCGGCTCGTGATGGTGGTGCCGGCGCCCGACGGCAAGCTCAACCCGCTGGTGCTGGCGGCAGCCCATCTCGGCGGCGTCTCCGAGATCTACCGCGTAGGCGGCGCCCAGGCCGTGGCCGCGCTCGCCCATGGCACGGCGACGATCGCGCCGGTCGCCAAGATCGTCGGCCCGGGTAATGCCTATGTCGCCGCCGCCAAGCGGCTGGTGTTCGGCAAGGTCGGCATCGACATGATCGCCGGCCCGTCCGAGGTGCTGGTCATCGCCGACGACAGCGGCAATGCCGACTGGATCGCTGCCGATCTGCTCGCCCAGGCCGAGCACGATGCCAGCGCGCAATCGATCCTGATCACCGACAGCCGCCGCCTCGCGGATGACGTCGCCCGCGCCGTCGAGGGCCAGCTCAAGACCTTGCCGCGCGCGGAGATCGCCGGCGCGTCCTGGGCCGATTTCGGCGCCATCATCGAGGTCGACCATCTCGACAAGGCCGTGCCGCTCGCGGACGCCATCGCCGCCGAGCATCTGGAGATCATGACCGCCGACCCGGATGCCTTCGCCTCGAAGGTCCGCAATGCCGGTGCCATTTTCCTAGGCGCGCACACGCCGGAGGCGATCGGCGACTATGTCGGCGGCTCCAATCACGTGCTGCCCACCGCGCGCTCGGCGCGGTTCTCCTCCGGTCTCGGCGTGCTCGACTTCATGAAGCGCACGTCGCTGTTGAAATGCGGTCCGGACCAGTTGCGCGCGCTGGGGCCAGCGGCGATGACTCTGGGCAAGGCCGAGGGTCTCGACGCCCATTCACGCTCCGTGGGAATACGCCTCAACCTGCCATGACCCAGCACCCGCCAGGCGACGACCGGACCAATCGCATCGTGGCGGTGACGCTCGACGAGGAGTCGATCGGCCGCTCCGGTCCGGATATCGAGCATGAGCGGGCGATCGCGATCTACGACCTCGTCGAGGAAAACCTGTTCGCGCCCGAGGGCGCCGACGGCACCGGCCCCTTCACTTTGCATCTCGGCATCACCGCCAACCGGCTGATGTTCGACATCCGCCGCGAGGACGGCACGCCGGTCGTCACGCATTTGTTGTCGCTGTCGCCGTTCCGGCGGATCGTGAAGGACTATTTCATGATCTGCGACAGCTACTACCAGGCGATCCGCACCGCCACGCCCGACAAGATCGAGGCGATCGACATGGGCCGCCGCGGCATCCATGACGAGGGCTCGCGCACTTTGCAGGAGCGGCTCAAGGGCAAGGTGCGGGTCGATTTCGAGACCTCGCGCCGCCTGTTCACCCTGATCACGGTGCTGCACTGGAAGGGCGAGGGCCAGTGACGCCGCGCGCTCCTCTCCGCGCGTCCTGCCGTCCGGCCAAGGGCGCCTAGACGCATGGCCGAGGGGCCGCCGCGCGCGCGCCAGCCGCAGGCGGTGCTGTTCGCCTGCGGGCAGAACAGCGTGCGCTCGCCGATGGCCGAGAGCCTGCTGCGGCAGATGTTTCCGCATGCGCTCTACGTCCGCTCCGCCGGCGTCAAGAAGGGCGAGCTCGACCCGTTCGCGGTGTCCGTGATGGCCGAGCTCGGCCAGGACATCTCGCAGCACAAGCCGACCACCTTCGAGGAGCTCGAGGATTGGGAGGGCCTGAACTTCGACCTCATCATCACCCTCTCTCCGGAAGCGCATCACAAGGCCCTCGAGCTGACCCGCACCATCGCCGCCGACGTCGAATATTGGCCGACGCCGGACCCCACGAATACCGACGGCAATCGCGAGCAGAAGCTGTCGGCCTATCGCGAGGTCTGCGACGGCCTGTTCACGCGCATCCGCAAGCGCTTCGCCAAGCCGGGACCCGCGGGTCTGTAGTTCCAAGTTCCGCCGCGAGGTGTCATCGAACCGAAATACCAACGTCGTCCGCCGCTCAAACTGAGCCCGTAGAGCAGGCTGTCGCAGCCTTGTCGCAGTCTCCGGGTTGTGGAATGGCACCCCTTCCGATAGGTTCCGCGCGCTCGCCCCACGCCTTCCGAATCCCCTAGCGAAATCAGCATGCTCGGCCGTCCCAAAATCGTTCTTGCATCCGGCTCGCCGAGGCGTCTGGCGCTGCTCAACCAGGCCGGCATCGAGCCCGACGCGCTGCGTCCGGCCGATGTCGACGAGACGCCGAAGCGCGGCGAGCTGCCGCGCGCCTGCGCCAACCGCCTGGCGCGGGCCAAGGCCGATGCGGCGCTGAAATCCGTCCAGCTCGACGACGAGCTGCGCGGCGCCTTCATCATCTCCGCCGACACCGTGGTCGCGGTCGGCCGCCGCATCCTGCCGAAGGCCAATCTGGTCGACGAGGCCTCGCAGTGCCTGCGCCTGCTGTCGGGCCGCAACCACCGCGTCTATACCGCGATCACCTTGGTGACGCCGAAGGAGGCGTTCCGCCAGCGCCTGGTCGAGACTCGCGTCCGCTTCAAGCGGCTCAGCGAGGACGACATTCAGGCCTATATCGGCTCCGGCGAATGGCGGGGTAAGGCCGGCGGCTACGCCGTCCAGGGCATCGCGGGCTCGTTCGTGGTCAAGATGGTCGGCTCCTACACCAACGTCGTCGGCCTGCCGCTGTACGAGACCACGACCCTGCTCGCCGGCGAGGGCTTTCCGATCCGCTTCGGGTGGCTGAACACCGTCGGCGTCTGACGCCGAAGGGGATGCATTGGCCGGCGCGTGCGCCTAGATAGCGGCCATGTCCGACGAATCGCCCCAACCCAACACCGCCACCGCGGCCAAACCCATTCGCCGCTGCCCGATCTGCAACCGGCCCGCCGCGGAAGCCTCGCGCCCGTTCTGCTCGCCGCGCTGCCGCGATGTCGACCTCAACCGCTGGCTCAGCGGCTCCTATGTCATCCCGGCCACCGAGGGCGACGAGGACGACGTCGAATAAGGCCGTGCTTTCATGGCCTTGCACCGGCGGTGCCCGCCGTCCGGCGGCGGGCCCGGGGGCGTTCCGCGCAACTGCGAAAGGAATGTGAAAACTTCCCCTCAGGGCGGTAGACAGCACCGTCTCGCCCCACTATAACCCGCCGGCTCGTTGGGCTTTTTGGCCCGGAACGAGACCTGCCCAGGTAGCTCAGTTGGTAGAGCATGCGACTGAAAATCGCAGTGTCGGTGGTTCGATCCCGCCCCTGGGCACCACGCTTCGCCCTGCGGGCTACGCGTGGCGCAGCCGAGCCGTAGCCCGAAGGGCGAAGCGTGCCCGGCGAAGCCACTTGGCGAAGCCGGGCGTTTGAGCCCCCCGAGTCCCGCTTGAGCCGCCATCTCCTGGTTGAGCACATATCTTCTCTTCGCGCCGACGGGCATTCTACCTCGCCCCGCTTGCGGGGAGAGGTCGGATTGCATCGAAGATGCAATCCGGGTGAGGGGGACTCTCCGCGCACCGCGCTCGCAGAGAGGTCTCACCTGGATCCGATGTCGAGCTGCGTGCTCATGCCAGCCCGCGCTCCCTGATCTCCTGAT
Organism: Bradyrhizobium sp. ORS 285; assembly: GCF_900176205.1. Classification (NCBI taxonomy): domain Bacteria; kingdom Pseudomonadati; phylum Pseudomonadota; class Alphaproteobacteria; order Hyphomicrobiales; family Nitrobacteraceae; genus Bradyrhizobium; species Bradyrhizobium sp. ORS 285. The sequence goes on along the minus strand of NZ_LT859959.1, from coordinate 6,735,405 downwards.
CAACCCTGTCAAATAGCCTGCTGCACTCAGCAGCCGTCGCTCGCGCCCATGCCGCCGCGACCTCGCGGCCTGACCAGCCCGAGCTCTGCTGCATGTGAGCGTCCTCATCAATGAGAGGGCGCAGGGAAGGCCGAGTGCCGACTGGCACCCGCGGCCCCCGTGCGAAGGAAAATGCACGGGGCAGGAACCACAGGCTCAGCCGGAAACAACCCGGCCTTCCCTGCGCGATGGTTTGAACGGCTGCTCCGTGCTCTCCCAGGGGACCGGGCTTGCTTGCCCCCGTCATCGACATCGTCGCCGACCAAGACACCAGCGTCGGGGTGTCGGGACCACACGGCTTGACCGTCCGCGGCACGACGTTCGTCCGCACCCCCAATGAGATGCTGCGTCGCCCCGCGGCCACCACTCCCCGCCGCAACGTCCCGTGACGATCGCGATGCGCCCCTCTCAGTGCGGGCGGGCTGGCGGGAAATGTGGAGGTGATTTGCCCGACGAGGCTGGGCAAGAATCTCGGGCGTTTTGCGTGGCGGGATGTACGATTCGGCTTATGACGAATCGCCCGTTCAAGAGCGGTGAGAGCCGCGAGCAAGCCAGCCTGTTTCCACCGCGGATCGAGGATTACGTATCTGCGGACAATCCGGTTCGTGCGATCGATGGCTATGTCGATGCGCTCGACCTTGCCAAGCTTGGATTTCGGCACGCCGACCGGCGCGCGGCGGGAGCGGGACAGCCGCCATACGCCCCGTCCGATCTGCTGAAGCTGTACCTGTATGGCTATATCAACCAGATCCGGTCATCACGCCGGCTGGAGCGTGAAGCCTGCCGCAATCTGGAACTGATCTGGCTGCTGAAGTCTCTCAAGCCCGGCTACCGGACGATCGCCAATTTCCGCAAGGAGAACTGGGCGGCCCTGAAGGCCGCGAACCGCAGTTTCGTGCTGCTGCTTCGCGAACTCGATCTGATCGGCGGGACCCTGGTCGCGGTCGACGGGGCGCTATTCCACGGCAATGCCAGCAAGGACAGCATCTTCACGCGCGGGAAGCTCGCCAAACAGATCGCCAAGCTCGATGAGGAGATCGAGGCGTACGGCAAGTCCCTCGACACCAACGATGCAGCAGAAGCCAAGCGGCCCGACAACGGCAAGGATGGCAATGGCGGCGGCGATGTCGGGGACAGGATCAAGGAACTGATGGCGCGGCGTGAGCGCGCTCAGTCCGATCTGGAGAACCTTGACAAAAACGACAAGGGACAGGTGTCGAAGACCGACCCCGATGCGCGGCTGCTGAGCAAGGGCGATCAGACGATTGCAGGCTACAACGTCCAGAGCGTCGTTGACGACAAGAACAAGCTGATCGTCGCCAGCGAGGTCGTCAATCGCAGCGATGTCCGACACCTGCATATGATGGCGATAGCGGCCAAGGAGAACCTGGAGGTCTCGTCGCTGCAGATATTGGCCGATGTCGGCTACTACAACAGCGAGGATATCAAGGCTTGCGAGGATGATGGCATCACCGCCTATGTCCCGCTGCATCACGGCAATGGCAAGAAGCACACGCGCTTCACGCGAGCTGACTTCACCTACGATTCCGCAACCGACACCTACCGGTGTCCCGCAGGCCAGGCGCTGCATCCCACGAAGAAGCTCTGGAAGAATACGAGCGGCAGAATGGAACGCCGTTACCTGGGCTCAGTGCCGACCTGCAGCGTCTGCCCCCTCAAGGCGTCTTGCCTCTCCGCGAAGGCCAAAAGCCGCAACGTCTCTCGGTGGGAGCACGAGGAGGTGCTGGATCGTCACCGCCAGAGAATGGCGAGCGAACAGGCTGGCCAGCTGATGCGTCGCCGCTCAGCCCTCGTCGAACATCCGTTCGGCACACTCAAGTGCCGCGCCGGGTATCAGCATTTCCTCGTCCGCAGCTTCGACAAGGTTCGCGGGGAATGGAGCCTCATGGCGCTCTCTTACAACTTTAGCCGCGTCCTCAACATTCTCGGCCTGAACGACTTCCTCGCCCGCATCACCGCGTGGGCTATTGCAGCTCAACACGCCGCCTCTGCCGAGGCCAACGCCGCACGAGAGGCGATTCCGCTTGCCTTGATACGAAACTGGACGATGATACGGCTATGGCTCGAAGTCGCACCGCGCCGAGCCCTCCTAGCCTCCTAATTTGGATTCTTGCCCAGCCTCGACGGCGCAAGGGGAATCAGCACGACGGGCAGTTTGGGCAGCGGTGGGATGCTCTGGCCGATGAATTAGGAGTTGGTAGAAACAGCGCAAGGAACTCAGAGACGTTGCCGTTCTCATGGACTACACTGAAAGGCGCTGCAATGACCAGGAAGTTGAAGCCGATGCATCCCGGCGAGGTTCTGCGCGAGGAGTTTCTCATTCCGCTCGGGATGTCCGCCGGCGCGCTCGCCAAGGTGTGCGGCCTGCCGCGAACTCGGATCGAGCGGATCGCGAGCGAGCAGACCGGCATCACCGCCGACACCGCGCTCCGGCTCGCCAAGGCGCTGGATACGACGCCCGAGCTCTGGCTCAACCTGCAGACGGACTACGACGTCCAGATCGCGAAGCGCAGCCTCGGCAAGACGCTCGATCGGATCGAGACGGTGAACAAGCCGCGAGCGGCGTGACCGGCGGCTGGCGCCGAGCAGGGCGGCTGTCAGAACTTTTGTGCAATTTCACCGTAATTGCCACCAGGGCATCACGCTGCTCGCACAGCCATCCATCTTGGCTGCATCCGCTCCAAGAGCGATTCAGCTGCAGCGGTCGGTATCCCGGCCCGCCGAAGGGTCAGAATTTCCTTTTGCGGCGGCCGATCTTGCGTTGCATATAGCTGATTTCGTTAAGAATTTCGTCCAATCCCATGGAGTCCCTTGCTCGTCCAATAGAACAAACAAGGAACAAAAGTCGAGGTGGGGCATAAACGGGATAAGGGGAACAAAAAAGCAACTTCCCCTTGCCCGGAAATTGCTACCCGGAGATACATAGGCACCACCCCACAACGTCTGATTCGCCCTCTAGTTTGGAAACCGAGTAATGGCAAAGGGTAACAAGCCGACCGGGACCTCCCGGATCAAGTTGATTGTGCTGGACGCCGAGGTTGCTGACGACCAGATCCATACTTTGACCACTGCCCTGACGAACGCGCTGCGGCCGGCGGCGCCCGCTCTGCGACGCCTGCCACCTTCTCCACCTCAGTTGACCGGTGGCGGCGAGCCCGAGCAGGAAGAGATGGATTTCGATAGCGTTGATGCCGGCGAAGAGGCCGAGGTCATCCCACCGAAGAAGCCGAAGTCGAACGGCGTGCGCAAGGCTGCGCCGACGCCGGACATTCTGCCGATCGATTTCAACGCCTACGAGGTCCCGCTGACGACCTTCGTGGCTGACTACAAGCCAGAGAGCCATCTCAAACGATACCTGCTAGCCGCGGCATGGTTTTATGAGCACGGCGGTGTCCAGAAGGTCACCCCGGCTCACATCTATTCCGTATACCGATGGCTGAAGTGGCCCACCGATGTGAAGGACTTCTCCCAGCCTCTCAGAGATCTAAAGGCTCAGCAGTTCTTCACGTCGTCAGAGAAGGGCACCTACACCCTCCATCACCTTGGCCTCCAGCGCGTGGCCGAGATGAAGAATGGCTCTGGTGGCGATGCTGCTTGAAGACCTGGTTTCCCAAGTCGCCGGATTTGACGCCCATCCCCCACGCGAGAAGATGTGTCTTTTCGCGTGGTGGCTACACGTCCACGGCGGCAAGGAGCTATTTGAGCCGAACGACATTAAAAGGTGCTACGATCGGCTTCACCTCTCGCAAATCAACATCGCGATGAACCTCAACCGCATGGCCGATCGGAAGCCGGCCGACCTCATGCGGGAGCGTGGTATGTTTAAGCTCGCCCGCAGCCGCCGCACCGAACTTGATGGGAAATATGGTGTCCATCATAGCGTGATCGCCGTGGACAAAATCCTCACAGACCTTCCGGCGATGGTCCCGAACATCGAGGAGCGGTCTTTTCTGCAGGAGGCTCTGACCTGCTACCGGTCAAAGGCCTTCCGTGCCTGCATTGTCATGGTTTGGAATCTGGCTTACGCTCACTTGCTCGATTGGCTATTGGGCGACCCCAACCGTCTTGCGACCTTTAACACGGCCATCACAAAGCGCTATCCGAAGAAAACCGGCCTCACCATCGCGAAGTACGATGATTTCACCGACGAGCTGAAGGAGCGCGAAGTCATCGAGATCTGCAACACAGCCAACCTTATCAACTCCAGTATTTTCAAAATCCTGAAGGATAAGCTCGACCGTCGAAATATTGTGGCCCACCCATCAACGGTGGTGGTCGTCCAGCACCAAGCCGACGACACCATAAGCGAACTGGTCAACAACGTGGTGCTGGCGCTGACGTGAGAGGCGGCGCTGGTACTTCAGAATTACGGTGACAGTGCTGTTACCGTAATCCCGAGGAGGCTCTGCTGGCCCGCCTTCGCGCCGCCAAGAGTATCGGACGGCCGATCGGCAGCGACCGCTTCCTCCGCCGCATCGAGAGGATGGCCGGTCGCGTGCTCAAGCCGGCCAAGCGCGGGCCGAAGCCGGCCGAGAAGGATGAGCGGGAGCGGACTTGAAAGGCGACTTGCGGAGTTCAGTGCACCGTAGCTTTACCAGAAAATGCAGCGTCCGCGATCAATGCAATGCAGGGAGCTGCGGTTAAGCAGCGTCATTCATATTGAAGGCGGGTGGCTAATTGGTCTCGTCTAGATTGGGGCTGTTGACGACGCGTTCAAGCAGTTCGGCATTCTCGCGCGCAACGCGCCGAGATATCGACACACCGCCGCGCTCCCGTCATCATTGAGTTTTGCACGAACGATTTTCATAGGAGGTATTAAGGTGAGACGTTTGAAGTTTTCAATCTACTCGCTCTTTGGGCTCGGCCTGCTCGCCTATGCGCTAGTCCTATCCACCCAGTTCATCGACGCCGAACCGCTGAGTGTCGGCATTCAGAACAAATGTACCGCCACTCGCGAAACCGACCCTTATTATATTCCACGGCCAAATTCAGGCAAGACGATCATGGTTCGTCTGACCAACGAGGGAAGTCTTGCTAATCGCTGTGAGCTCACTGATGTACTCAATGAAATCGTGTGGGACCTCTGCGCGGACCCACCAGACGCGCCTTTCAGAGAGAGGTGTTTCAACAGACGTGTCACGGTTAAGCAGGGTGCCGTTTCGAAACCCAAGCTCATTGTCCTCTACGTGCACGGATGGATGCATGCGGCCAACAGGAACGATGAAAACTACACGCAGTTCGATACGTTGGTGCAGCGACTCGCTGCGGCGTCGCCCGACAAGCAAGTGCTTGGAATCTATATCGGCTGGAATGGATCAACAGGGAATGGGTTCCTCGATTACTTCTCGTTTTGGTCTCGTTTCCGCGTCGCAGACCGCATCACACAATCTGCAATACTTGCGAGAATTGTCGGCACAATTGGAAATATCAGGGGCGTCTCGGGAAAAAGAGATTCATTCATAGCCATTGGGCACAGCTTCGGGGCTCGCATGCTCTTTGCTGCAGTCAACGCACCGACGATTGTGGATGTTGAAAAGGCCTACCCCAAGCCGAACAGCAACAAATATCAGCTCGTCAAGGCATCTGCCGACGCCGTTCTGCTGCTCAACCCCGCTTTCGAAGCCTCACGATATTCGACGATCGACAGCTTTATGCGCAATGAGGAGGTCTTTCCACCGGAACAGCCTCCGCTTGTCGTCACCGTGTCCACAGACAACGACTGGGCTACGAAATTGGCTTTTCCTCTTGGGCAATTTGCGGACTTCTCCTTCGACAAGAGAGCGCTGGTGACACTCGGAAATTACGCCCCGTTCTACACTCATTCGCTTTTGCGGACGGAAACTCCCTGCGCGTCAGAGAATACGCCGGATATTGCCGAGACTTTCTATGCCTCCACACTTTGCCTTAAACGAGAACCGAAGTGGCACAATGAAGACAGCGAAAAGCGCAATGGGGAGACTGGGCTCGATCCCTACGGCTGGTCCGTCGTAGCCAATGAAAATCAGAGGCACTTTCCATTCATTGTCGCCCACACTGACAAAGATGTTATCGATGGCCACGGTGGAATTTGGAAGCAACCGTTCTCCGACTGGATTTTTCAAGTCGTGACGGCATTGAATGCCCGAACGCTTCCAAGGCAGTCAACGGGAGATAAATAAAGCCTAGGGTGCCGTCGAAGCGGAGATTCCGGTGACAGTGCTGTCACCGGAACTGTGCACTGTCACCGCAACTCGAAAAATCCTGCAAGCTAGTTTGCTCCGTCATGCCCGGGCTCGTCCCGGGCATCCACGTCGTTCACAGCATGCCGACCGACGTGGATGGCCGGGGCAAGCCCGGCCATGACGACGTGGGATTACGGTGACAGTGCATGAAACTCCGCTGTTGATCCGGCCTCGACGTGTTGCTTCTCCTGCGAGCGAACCTCGGATGCGACGACAAGAACGCCCCGCTCAGCGCACGGGATGGTGGCGGATGTGCCGGAGTGGAAGCCTTTCGCATGAGACTGTGAGTGTCATTCGCACGAAGCTTGCTCGAAGGCGCTATCGCTCGCCGCAGGGGCAGCGCGCTCTTTCCGAATCGGTGGGCGCGGTGCAGAACGAGCGTATCGCTCCGGCGTAGGCCGCCTTGTTCGGCGTCACCGGCCGCCTAAGGATATGGCCTTAAGTCCAGCCTTGAGGTCATGCGGCGATGCAGATGGAAGTTTTGGGCGCCGAACGGCGGCGTCGATGGAGTTATGAGGATAAGGTTCGTCTGATCGAGGAGACGATGCAGTCCGGGCAGACCGTCTGCGGAGTTGCCCGGCGGCATGGGGTGGCTCAGAGCCTGCTGTTCACCTGGCGCCGGCAGGCGCGGCAGGGCCGGCTGGGTGCCGAGGCTGTGCCGGCTATCGTTCCTGTCGCCATCGTGTCGTCGCAGGCTGACGACTTGACGAGGGTGCCATCACCACCGTCGCCATCGCGTGCCGCACCGAGCATGCGGGCCGGAACGATCGAGATCGAACTGGACGACTGCTGCGTGCGCGTCGACCGCGACGTGGACACCGAGGCACTTCGGCGCATTCTCGACCTTTTGAGGCGGCGATGATTCCGATCCCGAGCGACGTCAAGGTCTGGATTGCGACCGGCCACACGGACATGCGCCGTGGTATGCAGAGCCTGGCCCTGATGGTCCAGGAGATTTTGAAGCGAGATCCCCACGCCGGCGATCTCTACATCTTCCGCGGCCGTCGCGGGGATCTGGTCAAGATCCTGTGGCATGACGGAATCGGCTTGTCGCTCTACGCCAAGCGCCTCGACCGAGGAAAGTTCATCTGGCCTTCGGTGTCCAATGGCGCGGTGTCGATCTCGGCCGCGCAGATGGCCTACATGCTTGAGGCGATCGATTGGAGGAATCCGCAGCTGACATGGCGGCCACAGAGCGCAGGCTGAGCAGAGATAGTTGCGGCTTTCCGGTATTTAGGGAGTTCCAACCGGCCTGATCTGTGATTCACTGCGTCGCATGAACGCCGATTGCGATGCTGGACCGGATGACGTCGTCGCCCTGAAACAGGCGTTGGGGGCCGAGCGCGCGAAGGGATTGGAGGTCGCTGCCGAGCTTGCGGCTGCCCGAGCCAAGGCATCGGAAGACGAAGCCCTGATCGCGTCCCAGAAGCTGCAGATCGCCAAGCTGAGGCATCAGATCTACGGGCAGCGGTCGGAGCGTTCATCACGCCTGCTCGAACAACTGGCGCTGACGTTCGAAGAGCAGGAAGCTGGCGCCACCGAGGACGAGCTTGCGGCGGAACGCGCCGCGGCGAAGACCAGCACGGTCCGCGCCTTCACGCGCAAGCGCACCGAGCGACAAACCTTCCCCGAACATCTGCCCCGCGAGCGGGTGGTGATCGAGCCGCCGACGGCTTGCGAATGCTGCGGCAGCAATCGCCTGCGCAAGCTCGGCGAGGACGTGACGCGGACGCTGGAGGTGGTGCCGCGCCAATGGAAGGTGATCGAGACGGTGCGGGAGAAGTTCTCCTGCCGGGACTGCGAGAAGATCAGCCAGGTGCCGGCGCCGTTCCATGCCGTGGCGCGAGGATGGGCCGGGCCGAGCCTGCTGGCGATGATCATGTTCGAGAAGTTCGGTCAGCATCAGCCCTTGAACCGCCAGGCCGAGCGCTATGCGCTGGAGGGCGTGCCGATAGCGCTCTCGACCATGGCGGATGCCGTGGGGTCGGTCTGTGCGTCGCTGGACCCGCTGCTGCGCCTGGTTGAAGCGCATGTCATGACGGCCGAGCGCCTTCATGCCGACGATACGACCGTGCCGGTGCTGGCCAAGGGAAAGACTGACACGGGGCGGTGCTGGATCTATGTCCGGGACGACCGGCCGTTCGGTGGTGCGGACCCGCCGGCAGCGATGTTCTACTACTCGCGCGATCGCAAGGGCGAGCATCCGCAGGCGCATCTGGCGCGGTATGCCGGCATCCTGCAGGCCGACGCCTATGACGGCTATAACCAGCTCTATCTGGCTGGACGCGGCCCTGGACCGATCCGCGAGGCGTCGTGCTGGGCGCATGCGCGGCGCCCGTTCTTTGCCATGGCCGATCTGGAGGAGAATGCGCGCCGCAAGGCTGCGGGCAAGAAGGAGATCCCGCTTTCTCCGATCGCAATCGAGGTCGTGCGCCGGATCGATGCGTTGTTCGAGATCGAGCGTTCCATCAATGGCAAAAGCGCGCAGGAGCGTCTCGAAGCACGGCAGACGCTCAGTCGGCCTTTGACCGAAGACCTGCGGCTCTACATGCAAGAGCAACTCGCCAAGCTCGCCCGGGGGCACGACCTTGCCAAGGCATTCAATTACGTGCTGAAGCGATGGCCGAGCTTCACGCTGTTCCTCGATGACGGTCGTGTGTGCCTCTCCAACAATGCCGCCGAGCGCGGTCTGCGAGGCATCGCCCTAGGTCGAAAATCCTGGCTCTTCTGCGGGTCTGATCGCGGCGGCCGGCGCGCAGCTGCGATGTACAGCCTGATCGTCACCGCCAAAATGAACGGGATCGATCCGCAAGCCTGGCTGACCGATGTCATTGACCGGATTGCCGCTCACCCGTCCCAACGGCTCGACGAACTGCTGCCCTGGAACTGGACGCCTCAGGCCGCAGCGCTCTCCACCCGAGCAGCATGACCACGCACGTCAACAAAGTTCACCACGTCACCACCATCGCCAAGGTTGCCAAGGACCTCGGCGAAGATGAGGAATGGTTGCACGACGTCGCCAGCGAATTGGACATCGAGGATGGCGTCATCTGGGTCTACGGCGGATGCTTACGAACGAGCGTGCTTTCTGCCGGCGAACGGACGCCATCGCGAATGCCGAGCGATGGTGTCGCTGTCGTCGCGGAGACGACGCGGCGTATCCGGTGGCGTGAGAGTCCCAACCGAATGCGCGCGACGGCGTAAGGCCATGTGGGCGCAAGACAGGGGGAGTCGGGTGATCGTCGTTTCCGCCTCACCACGCGACCGCCGGCGTCGGTGCTTCGCCCGTGTCCCGTGCGCGCTCGCCGTCGCGCTGCTCGCGTCGACCGCGGCGGCGGCCGATGATCATAGCCCTGCGGCCGATGACGCACGCCCGCTCTTCCGCTCGGCGCCGCCGTCCGAGCCGCCCGCCCGCTGGAGCTTATCCGCCGAGACGATCCTGCTCGGCCGCTCGGGCGCATCACATCAACTGCTCGTCTCGCTCGTGCCCGGCAACGTGCCGTGGCTGACGCTGACCGGCGCCAATACGACCAACACGCCCGGCGTCGAAGTCCTGAACAGCAGCCAGCTCGGCCAGCGCCTGGCCGCGGGCGCGCGGCTAAGTCTCGCTTATCGCGCCCCCTCGGGCTACGGGCTCGCGCTGTCCTATGTCGGGGTGCCCGGCTTGAAGGCGGTCAGGTCGACCGGGCCGGAGATGCCGGCGCAGTGGCTGGTCATGAAGGCGCCCGGAAGTTTCTGGCAGACGCAGGACTATTCCTATCAGTCGATGGTGTGGCGGGACGACACGCGGCTGCACAGCCTCGAGGCCGAGGCGCGCCTGGAGCTGTCGCAGCGCACGACGCTCTCGCTCGGCGTCCGCTGGCTGCAGCTGCGCGACCAGTTGCAGGGGACGCTGACCCCGGACGATCTCGGCGAGCCCGCATGGAAGCTGCTCGGCGCGGTCACGCTGCCCAACGCGGTGCCGCTCGCCAACAGTGCGGTCGTCGTCAATCCGCCGTTCTGGACCACCACGACTATGAACAATCTCTATGGAATCCAGGTCGGAGCCAGATCCGAGCTCTGGCAGAACGGACGCTTGTCGGTGGAGGGCGTCATCAAGGCCGGCCTGTATGACAACCGGTCGCGGCAGACCACGCTAGTCAGCATGGCGAAGCAGCTCTTCCCGGCGTCCGCCGCCACCAGCGCCGCCACCTTCGTCGCGGAGGGCGGCGTGGTCGCGAAGTACCGGCTGACCGGCAGCGTCACGCTCAAGCTCGGGGTCGACGCGCTGTGGTTCGACGGCGTGGCGCTGGCACCGGCGCAGATCCAGAAGGTCTCGACCACGCCGACCAGTGTCAGCGCCTCCGGCGTCGATCACCGCGGGAGCACGCTGTTTCGGGGCATGAGCTTTGGGCTCGACTATGCGTTCTAGGCGCGTGAGGCGATTCCGCGGACGCGTCGCCCACGTTCCGATGATGACGACGGCGGGCGCCGCGGTCTCACCCTCCCCCTCCAGGGGAGGGTGGCAGCGGGGCTGTCTCGGCGAACGATCCTGCCGATGAGTGACTCGGGCTGCGCTTCATGGATGAGTGCGTCCTGTTCGACGTCGATGTGATCTCTCTCACAGCCCGCCGCCCGATTGCGCGTCAAGGTCGTCCCATGTGGTCGTGGCACGTCGAACAAGGGAGGTGATGAGATGCGCTGGAGTGACTCGGCCAAGGGATTTGTGGTCGTCCTGGTGGTGACCGTCGCCGGATATGCCTCCACGACCTATGTCGACCACCGATTTGCCGCGCTTGAAGCATCCACGGACGCGACGGCGAGCCAGCCTCCGACAGCCTCCGCTTGCGTCGGCGACGATGGGCGGTGGCACAATTGGCCGTGGGCGAACGTGCCGATGCTGTCGCCGGCGTGTCGGCAAGACCGGTAGAAGGTGCAGGAGCCCGGATCCTTGCGAACCGAAGGCCGGTGACGTGAGGATAAATTCGATGTCTCGTCGCAGTTTCGCGGGGACGCATCGAGGTTATCCGCGCCCAACAATGAACCGCCCAACGACCGCCCGGGCAAAGCTGGTGGCACGGGTCGTTGTTGCTCAGAAGCACACGCCGACCAGCTTGCAGCTCACATGCGCCGCGCCCTCTCGGATCAGATACGAGCTGAACACGCCGTGGCGCCCGGGCAGCGCCTGCTCCGTCGCGGCTTCGGCCAGAGCCAGGCCATTCTCGCTGTTGCTCAGCAGGACGACACCGTCGCCGGTCTTGACCGAGGCCATGACGAAGGCGCGGTAGCCGGGATTGTTGCCCCAGTGCCAAATGTGCGTGCCGTTGCTGGTGCGTTCGAGACCCCAGCCGAGGCCCCAAATGAGGCCGAGCTTGGCGTCGACGGGAGCGGGGGCTTGCGTGATGGTCTCCAGCATCGTCTTGTCGGTGAGGACGGCGGCGACGAAGGTCGTGTAGTCCTGCAGCGACGTGCTGAGCGAGTAGGCGGCGACGGGGCGGGTGAAGGGGAGCGCGCGTCCGTCCGGCGGCATCATCTGCGCGTCAGTGCGGCTGATGTAGCTGCTGTCGGTCATGCGCAGCGGCTGAAAGACGAGCCTGGTCATCAGCTGATCGAGCGGACATCCGGTGACGGCCTCGGCCGCGCGTTGCAGCAGGATGTAGCCTTCGCCGGAATAGTCCCAGGTCGTGCCCGGCTCGGACGCTAAGGCGAGCTTGCCGCTGGCGGCGTTGGGCAGGCCGGAGGTGTGGTTCAGGGCCATGCGCACGGTCACCTTGCGCAGGCCGGGCGCGTCGACCAGCTCGCCCGCGGAGGCCGGGTCCCACGGCGCCGGGATGTGCATGTAGCCGTTGGGAAGATAGGACAGCACCGGCGCGTCGAGATCGAGCTTGCCGGCGGCGACGAGCTTCAGCACCGCATAGGCGAACACCGGCTTGCTCAGCGAGGCCACCTGAAACACGCTGTGCGCCGACGGCGGCGTCGCGCCGGGGCAGCCGGCGAGCATCTCGGTGCGCGCGAGCCTGCCGGATGTGAGGAAGCCGATGGCGGCTGCGCAGACGCGGTGACGTTGCGCGAGGCTCTGCAGCGATGGCTCTGCGGAGGGCGGATGCATCTCGTCGAGCCCTGCGGCGCAGCCCGTCAGGAGCAGGGCCAGGAGGGCGGCGAGCCCGCGAATGGGCACGCGCCGTCGCCGAAAGCGTCGATGGGCCGAAGGCCTGCGACGGCCGGAGCTGATGAGGGTCTCGCCGCAGCGCGCGGGTGTTGTCCAGGTCATGTATCGCTACGGCCGCCCTGCCGCCATCTTGCGATGGCGTCCATGCCCGGCCGCGTCTTGCCTCTCTTGGTTTCGACGCGATCTGTCTATCCCAGCAATTTATTATTGTAAAACGATAATTCTGCGAGCTGCGAGGGGCATGCGCGTTCGCCTCGCCGAGGAATCGGGCGTGCGAGGTCTGATCTGGTCGCGGGGCGCTGCCGTTGAGCCAAGACCTTCAATCGATGATACTGATCGTCCCGCGCCTGAAGCGCGCCTGTCGGAGGTCGCCCATGTTCGTGGACCTGCCCGCTTACTGGCCTGATGATCCCAAGCCCGAGCGCCCGAAGCGGCGGATATCGGCGCGGGGCGAGAAGGTGCTGATCGGGCTGCTCGGCTTCAACATGGTGCTGCTGGTGGTCGCGCCGGTCGGCGGGGTGACGTTGATCCACTGGCTGATCGCGGTGCTCGCGCGCTGATCGAGCGGTTCACGGCATGCGGCGATAGATCTGCAGATAGTTGGTCGAGGGCCGGCCGCCGATCGACCAGCGCATGGTCAGCGGATTGAGCTCGACGGCCACCGTCTCAAGCAGGATGAAGCGATGCGGCGCGAGCAGCGCCTGCAACTCCACAGGCTTGACGAAGCGGCGCCAGTCATGCGTGCCGCGCGGCAGCCAGCCGAGGATGTATTCCGCGCCGATGATCGCCTTCACGAACGAGATCGGCGTGCGGTTCAGGGTGCCGATCACCAGGCAGCCGCCGGGGCGCACGAGCTCGGCGACATCGCCGACGAAGCGGGAGAGATCGGCAACGTGCTCGACGACTTCGAGCGTCAGCACGATGTCGGCGCGCACGCCTTCCCTCACGAGGTCCTCCGGCACGGCGTGGCGATAGGCGACATCGGCGCTCTGTTTGCGCGCGTGATCTGCGGCCACCAGCACGTTGCGCTCGGCCGCATCGATCCCGAGCGTCCTGGCGCCGAGCCGCGACAGCGGCTCGGTCACGATGCCGGCGCCGCAGCCGACGTCGATGATCTCGAGGCCCGCGAGCGGCAGGTTTGCCGCGGGATCGCGGCCGACCAGCGCGGGCAGGCGATCGCAGAGATAGCTGACGCGCGCCGCATTGAAGGCGTGGACGAGCTTGAACGCGCCGTCCGGCTTCCACCATTCGTCGGCGAGCCGCGAGAACCGCGCGATCTCGGCGGGATCGATGGTCGAGGGACCGTCCGCGGTGGCGGCGAAGGCGGGCTTCACGGCATCCTTGTAGAGCATCGCAGGGTCCTTTCTCCGCCGCCGTTACTATTGCGCGAGGCGCAGCAGCACGGCGGCGCTCAGCACGATATGGATCAAGGTGAGCATCACCGAGGCGCCGTGAAGGCGGGCGAAGCGACGCTTCTCGCCGGCGTCAGCGGCGCGGTTGATCGCAGGCATCAGGATCTGCCGCGCCAGCGCCGCGGTCAGCGCGATCGCGAGCAGGGCCGCGCCCGATAGCTCGTCTCCCGTCAGTGCCAACAGGCCGGCGACGGCCGCCGTTGCGATCACGAACAGATAGAAATGCGGGAAGGCGCGGCGGATCAGCGTGCGCGTGGTCTCAGCGGGCAGGGCGCTGAACAGGAACGGCGCGAAGCCGAACGAGAACAGCGTCATGCCGCCGAACAGCAGCGCAGTGATCAGAAGTGCGGCGGCGTTGATCATGCGCTCCTCCCCCGCTGCGGCGCGACGACCGCGCGCGGCGCACAGTGCGGCTGCGCTTGGGATCGCGTCACGACAGATGAGGAAGAAGAGGTGCTCACCCTGCTGCTACGCCGGCGGCCTGTCGCCGGATCTCGATCCGGCATCACGGCTGCGTGAAAGCACGCCTGTCGGGCCGCGGGACGCGCGGCCTCGGTGTGGTCGCCGGGCGATGGCAGCGGAAGACGGGGGCGCTGCTGATGAGCAGGGAGACTCAGGAAAGCGCCGCGGCGCGCTAGACCTTCATGTCGACCACGATGCGGCTCATCTCGTCGGTCGCCTTGAGTACGCGCGCATTGGCGGCAAAGGTGTATTTGGCGACGAGCTGGCTGATCATCTCCTGGGCGAGGTCGACATTGGGGGCGGCGACGAGGCCGTCCTTGTTGGCGAACGGCGCCGTGGGCTGGTAGCTCGCCGAGGTGCCGTTGCTTGCCTTGGCGATGGTGGTCTGCGTGCCGCCGCCGGCTGCGTCGCTCTGCATCAGCGTCAGCGGATCATAGGCCTTCGGCGCGCCCGCCGGCACATTGCCGCTCGCATCGGGCAGCGCGCCGGTGCTCATCGCATTGGCGACGTTCGACGCCGACACTTCGAGCCGGCGCGTGGCCGCGTTCATGCCGGAAACGGCGTTGGAGGCGATCGGACTCATGGGCGGCAGTTAAGCCCGCCGCGTGCGAAGCAAGCGTCAAGGCGGACGGCGACATCCGACCGTTCGACGCAAGGTTTCGTTCACCATTGCCGGCCCCAACGGCGGCCTGATCACGGTGGATTGCTGCGGAAGCCGATTTCTAAGAGCCTGCTTCCGCGGTATTTTCGCGATCTTCGAGGAGTTCGTCATGCCCAAATCTGGCACCCAGACTGCCGGTCTCGACCACCACGCCAAGAAGCTCGCCGTGGGCTTTGCCAAGGGGCGGCTGCCGCAGCCGACCCCGGAGCTCGAGCGCTTCCTGCTCAGCAACAACACCGAGATCTTCGCGGCCTCCCAGGGCGTGTGCCGTCACATGCCGCCGGCGGGCGACGACGAACCGCTCGGCATCGCCTATCTGTTTCTGCTGCAGATGCTGCTCGCGGGGCTGAACGAGCGGGCCAAGCGCGGCGCCAAGGATGCCGCCGAGCTCATTGCGCGCTTCCAGTCCGATCTCGCCGCCCGCGTCGAAGACGGCGAGATCGAGGGCACGCTCTTGGCCTATCTCGGCGGCGCGCTGCAGCAGGCCGGCATTGCCGCATCTCCGGAGCTCGCCGCGGTCTCGGCCGAGCTCGTCGACGAGGACGACGACGACCTGCTGCCCGGCGATATCGGCCAGGTGCTCGACGAGATGCTCGAAGCCTGCGACGGCGACCCGTTCGAGCTGGTGTCCTCGTTCGCGCAGGGGGCGCACCTTCTTCCTGATGAAGCGAAGGTCGCTCTGGTCACCCTGCTCGCGCAACACGAGCAATCCGATGCGCGTGCCGCTGCGGTGCTGTTCCTGCAGAACGCCAGCGCAGCGGTGCGCAAGGAAGCCGCGAGGGTGCTGGCAGAGCGGGCCTCGACCTTGTCGCCGGTCGATCTCCGGCGCGTGATCGCGTTGCGCAACTGGCGGCCGGAGCGCGAGCGCGCGGCCGTCGATGCAATCATCCAGAAGGCTCGCGCGGCCGGCGTGGACTGCGCCCCCTGGGACAAGGGCGCGGTCGATGAGCTCAAGTCCAGCCCGATCGACGGCTCCGGCGCGCAGCTGCTGCTCGCGGTCTCGCCCGTCGACCGCAAGACGAAACGGATGTCGACCATCTTCACCGGCAATGGAATCACCGAGGCGATGACCGGACCGCCGCAGCCCGTCCCGACGGTCAAGAAGACGGTGGCGGAGATCGGGACGCACGGCCCCGTGCTGGACGTCAGCCGCGCCTTCATCGACCGCATGATCGCGCATCATCTCGCTCTCACCGTGAAGGCGGGCGATGCGCCGCCGGCCGGGCTGTTGGAAGTCGCGGAGACGATCGGCGGCGCCGCGTGGCAGCCGGAGCGGATCGACTGCCGCGCGGCGCTCGACGCGCTGATTGCCGACCTGCCGGACGATCTGCGCGATCCGGACGACGTCGCGCAGGCGCTCGCCGATAGCGGTGAGATCTCAGAGCTCGACGAGATCGAAGGCTCCTGGTTCGAGGACGATGCCGAGCTGGAGCAGAAGGTGAAGAGCGCGAGCCAGCGCGCCCGCGAGAAGCTTCCCGCCAAGCTGCTGCAGGACAATGGCGCGATCGGCGCGCAGCGAGAGCGCTGGGCGCAGCTGTTCGTGCTGACCGCGCTGTGGATGCGCGAGGGGCCGCCGGGCGAGTGGCTCAGCTGGGCCGATCTCGCCGTGGTCGCGCGGGCCGTGCTCGACGGCCATGATCTCTCGAAGATCGGACTGATGCGCAACATCGCCGACCGGACCGTCGCGGCGCTCGCCCGCGAGGATGACGACGAGGATGATCTTCAGGACGACCTGTTCTGATCGTCGTTCAGGCGGGCCAGGGCGCCTGCGACATCGTTGCTCGTGGCGACGAGAACATAGTCCCCACGCGCCGCGCAGGCGCCGCCGGTGATGACGACCGCGCGCTTCGGACACAGGCCGAAGCAACTCGTCATGATGAGGCGCGGCGGCTTGCAGCTGGACGAGGCAGCGAGCCTGGCCTCACGCTTGATCGCCTTCTTGATGCCCTTCTTGATTCCCTTGGCGTCATCGCTGCGCTTCAGGCATTTGCGGCAGATGAAGACAGGGGCAGCGCGGCGGGGCGTGACGATGGAGGGACGGGCCATGCTGATCCAGCTAGGTGGCCACATCCTCTGCCGCATCGCTCAAGAATGCGCAGCCGCTGTGCGGCAGACGGGGTTCCGCGCGATGGCGTCAGTACCGGCTAGACCGGGCCGGCGCCCAGCGCACCGACCAGGAGCTCTTGCCAGTGACCGGCCGAGCACTGCACGAGCTATTGCTCATCCTCAGAGCATATGATCTCTTTACGAGCGCCGCTGGCCCATGCGCTTGGGGATGGTGGCCGAGCGTCGGTTCCCGTTGCCGGGAGGGGCGTGCCATAATGCGCGTCACGCTCGGGCTCGGCGCGCGGCGGACGAATGGGGTAGGAGACCGCGCGGCGTCATGGCGGCCAGCGACAGCGACAAATCACGGCTCGACGACGCCGCCCGCGCCGGCTGGCTGTATTTCATCGCCGGCCATACCCAGGACGAGATCGCTCGGATGCTGCAGGTCTCGCGCGCCTCGGCGCAGCGCCTGGTGTCGCTGTGCCTTGCCGAGCGGCTGATCACCTTCCGGCTCGAACATCCGATCGCCTCCTGCATGGCGCTTGCCGCGCAACTCAAGGAGCGGTTCGCGCTGGTGCATTGCGAGGTGGTGCCGACCGATCCCGCCGCGCCAACCGGTGCCGCGGGGATCGCCGAGCGCTGCGCCAACCTGCTCGAGACAACGCTCCGCGCGGAGACGCCGGTCATCATCGCGCTCGGCACGGGACGCGCCGTGCGCGCCGCGGTCGAGCGCGTCTCGCCGATCGACCGGCCGGAGCATCAGATCGTCTCGCTGGTCGGCAACATCCTGGCGGACGGCTCCGCCAGCTTCTTCGACACCGTTGGCCGGCTGGCCGATCGCACCGGCGCGCGGCACTACCCGATGCCGCTGCCGTTCCTGATGGGCAGCGAGGACGAGCGCGACCGCATGGTCCGGCTCGATGCGATCACCAAGGTGAAGGCGGTCGCCGACAAGGCGGACCTGAAGCTCGTCGGCATTGGCCAGATGGACCAGAAGGCGCAGATGCATGTCGACGGCTTCGTCACCCGCGACGAGCTCACCGAGATGATGCGGCTGGGGGCCATCGGCGAGATCACCGGCTGGGCGTACGACGCGAAGGGCCGGGTGATCGATGCCGGCATCAACCGCCGCCTGACCAGCATTCCGCCCGATGTCCCGGCGCGCGCGATGACCATCGCGGCGGCGCTCGGACCGGCGAAGACACCGGCCATTCGCGCCGCGCTGGGCGGGAAGCTGATCAATGGCCTGATCACCGACGAGGCCACTGCGCGCGCGGTCCTGGACTAAGCGCCGCTTTCGAAACAGCTGCTTTTCAATCTCAAGCTATCCACGTCCCGCGGCGCACAACCTGTGGGCGTCGGCGCGTGCTTGACAAAGTCTGACTGTTGTTGTGAACATCAGCTCAGCCCGTGAGCATATGTTCAAAAGACACGGGAAGGGAGGAGACCGTGAAGACCATCTTCACTCGCACGCGCACGCTTGCCGCCCTGATGGGCGCCGCCACGCTGCTGACCACGCTGCCCGCATCGGCCGAGACCACCCTGACCATCGCCACCGTCAACAATGGCGACATGATCCGGATGCAGGGCCTGACCGGCGAATTCACCAAGGCCAATCCCGACATCCAGGTGAAGTGGGTGACCCTGGAAGAGAATGTGCTGCGCCAGCGCGTCACCACCGACATTGCCACCAAGGGCGGCCAGTTCGACATCCTCACCATCGGCACCTACGAAGTGCCGATCTGGGCCAAGAAGAACTGGCTGGTGCCGCTCGACAAGCTCGGCGCCGACTATGACGCGAACGACATCCTGCCGAAGATCAAGGATGCGGTCTCCGTCGACGGCAAGCTCTACGCCGCGCCGTTCTACGGCGAGAGCTCGATGGTGATGTATCGCACCGATCTGTTCGAGAAGGCCGGGCTGAAGATGCCGGAGAGCCCGAGCTGGGACTTCGTCATCGACGCCGCCAAGAAGCTCACCGACAAGCAGGCCGGCACGTTCGGCATCTGCCTGCGCGGCAAGGCCGGCTGGGGCGAGAACATGGCGTTCCTGACCGCGATGTCGAACTCGTTCGGCGCGCGCTGGTTCGACGAGAAATGGCAGCCGCAGTTCAACACGCCGGAATGGAAGAAGACCCTGTCGACCTATGTCGACCTGATGAAGGACGCCGGCCCTCCCGGCGCCAGCTCCAACGGCTTCAACGAGAACCTCGCGCTGTTCAACTCGGGCAAATGCGCGATGTGGATCGACGCCACTGTGGCCGCCTCGTTCGTGACCAATCCGAAGGAGTCCAAGGTCGCCGACAAGGTCGGCTTCGCGCTGGCGCCGAACACCGGCCTCGGCAAGAACGCCAACTGGCTCTGGGCCTGGAATCTCGCGATCCCCGCCGGTTCGAAGAAGGTCGATGCGGCCGAGAAGTTCATCGCCTGGGCGACCAGCAAGGACTACACCAAGCTCGTCGCCTCGAAGGAAGGCTGGGCCAACGTGCCGCCGGGCACGCGCACCTCGCTGTACAAGAACGAGGACTATCTGAAGGTCGCGCCGTTCGCGAAGATCACGCTCGCCTCGATCGACGCGGCTGATCCCAGCCATCCGACCGTGAAGCCGGTGCCCTATGTCGGCGTGCAATACGCCGCCATCCCGGAATTCCAGGGCATCGGCACCGCGGTCGGCCAGCAGTTCTCCGCGGCGCTCGCGGGATCGATGACCGTCGATGCGGCGCTCGCAGCAGCGCAGTCTGCCACCGAACGCGAGATGAAACGCGCCGGCTACATCAAATAGGCGCGGCTCAGGTTATCAGCTCGACACGAAACTCCTCCCGAGCTGATCACTGGCGGCCATCCCTCCCCACAAGGGATGGCCGCATTTTCTCGCCGGCTGATTTCGTAGGGTGGGCAAAGCGAAGCGTGCCCACCGCCCACGGCACCGGTGAAGACGGTGGGCACGGCGCTTCGCGCCTTTGCCCACCCTACGGACTTGATGGCTCGAGCATGAGGCCGGTGCCCATGACTGCGCCCTCTCCCCTTGTGGGAGAGGGCAAGTAGGACAGCGCAACAAGCTCGGTTGGGTGAGGGGTCTGTCTCCACAGTGGAGCTCGCGGAGAGAGACCCCTCACCCAACCGAGTGCGCGGATGGGCCAAACTTGCCCTCTCCCACAAGGGGAGAGGGCGCATTCACAGGCACTGCGTCCGCTTGTAGAGCTTTAAGCGCTAAGGTTTGGATTTAGTGATGCTCTCGCAAAACCATCAGCCGTCATTGCGAGGAGCGAAGCGACGAAGCAATCCAGAGTCCCGTCGACGCTCCTGGATTGCGTCGCTTAGCTCGCAATGACGGCAGTGTTCATCGAGCAGAACGGATCGCGACATGGCCACCCGACAAACACAACTGCTCGCCCGGGCGCTGATGTCGCCGGCGGTGATCCTGTTGTTCATCTGGATGATCGTGCCGCTGGCGCTGACGGTCTACTTCTCGACCTTGCATTACAGCCTGCTCGATCCCGGCTCCGAGAGTTTTGTCGGCCTGGAGAATTTCGAATACTTCCTCACCGACCCCGCCTTTCTCGCCTCGCTGCAGAACACCCTCGTGCTGGTCGGCTCGGTGCTGCTGCTCACCATCGGCCTCGGCATTCCCCTCGCGATCCTGCTCGACCAGCCCGTCATCGGGCGCAACTTCATCCGCCTCATGGTGATCGCGCCGTTCTTCGTGATGCCCACGGTGAGCGCGCTGGTGTGGAAGAACCTGCTGATGCACCCGGTGTCCGGCCTGTTCGCGTGGATCGCGACCTCGGTCGGGCTGAAGCCGATCGACTGGTTCACCGACGCGCCGCTGCTCGCGGTGATCTTCATCGTCGCCTGGCAATGGCTGCCGTTCGCGACGCTGATCCTCTTGACCGCGCTGCAGTCGCTCGACGAGGAGCAGAAGGAGGCCGCCGAGATGGATGGTGCCAGCGCGTTGTCGCGCTTCATCTACCTGACCTTGCCGCATCTGGCGCGCCCGATCACGGTGGTGATCCTGATCGAGACGATCTTCCTGCTCACGGTGTTCGCCGAGATCTTCGTCACGACCGGTGGCGGCCCAGGCCTGCAGACCACCAACATCGCCTTCCTGGTCTATTCGCAGGCGTTGATCCAGTTCGACGTCGGCACGGCGTCGGCCGGCGGCCTGGTCGCGGTGGTCATCGCCAACATCGTTGCCTTCTTCCTGGTCCGCATCGTCGGCCGCAATCTGGAGGCCTGACCATGGCGCGCAAGGTCAGCGGACGTCATGTCGTGATCTCAACGCTCGGCGCCTGGCTCGCCGGCTTCGTGATCTTCTTCCCGATTCTGTGGATGGTGCTGGCGAGCTTCAAGACCGAGCTGGAGGCGTTCGCGACGCCGCCCTCGTTCCTGTTCTTCCACTGGACCACCGAGAACTACGTCACCGTGCAGGAGCGCAGCGACTATCTGCACCACGCGCTGAACTCGCTGATCGTTGCGGGTGGCTCGACCTTGATCGCGATGCTGATCGCGATTCCGGCGGCATGGTCGATGGCGTTCTCGCCGACCAAGCGCACCAAGGACATCCTGCTCTGGATGCTCTCGACCAAGATGATGCCGCCGGTCGGCGTGCTCGTGCCGATCTACCTGATCTACAAGAACATGGGCCTGCTCGACACCCGCACCGGGCTCGTCTTCATCCTGTGCCTGGGCAATCTGCCGATCGTGATCTGGATGCTGTTCACCTACTTCAAGGAGATCCCGAAGGACATCCTCGAAGCCGCGCGGATGGACGGCGCCACGATCGGGCGCGAGCTGATCTATGTGCTGACGCCGATGGCGATCCCCGGTCTCGCCTCGACCCTGCTGCTCAATCTGATCCTCGCCTGGAACGAGGCGTTCTGGACCTTGAACCTGTCGACCCTGGAGGCGGCGCCGCTGACGACGTTCATCGCCTCCTATTCGAGCCCCGAAGGCCTGTTCTGGGCGCGGCTGTCGGCGGCCTCGACGCTCGCGATCGCGCCGATCCTGATCATCGGCTGGTTCAGCCAGAAGCAGCTCGTGCGCGGGCTGACCTTCGGCGCAGTGAAGTAATAGAGGGGCTGAATCATGGGACGGATCACGCTGGAAGGTGTGCAGAAATCGTTCGGGCCGGTCCACATCATGAAGGGCGCCGACCTCGACATCCCCGACGGCGCCTTCGTGGTGTTCGTCGGTCCTTCCGGCTGCGGCAAGACCACCCTGCTGCGGCTGATCGCGGGGCTGGAGGATGTCTCCGGCGGACGCATCCTGATCGACGGCAACAACGTCGTCGACGTGCCGCCGGCCAAGCGCGGCCTGTCGATGGTGTTCCAGTCCTATGCGCTGTATCCGCATATGAGCGTGCGCGGCAACATCGCCTTCGGCCTGAAGATGGCCGGGCTTCCGAAGGCTGAGATCAACCAGAAGGTCGAGGCCGCCGCGGCGACATTGAACCTGACGCCCTATCTCGACCGCAAGCCGCGCGAGCTCTCCGGCGGCCAGCGCCAGCGCGTTGCGATCGGCCGCGCCATCGTGCGCGAGCCCAAGGCGTTCCTGTTCGACGAACCCCTGTCGAACCTTGACGCAGCACTGCGCGTGCAGATGCGGCTCGAGGTGACGCGGCTGCAGAAGCAGCTCGGGACGACCGCGATCTACGTGACCCACGACCAGGTCGAGGCCATGACCATGGCCGACAAGATCGTGGTGCTGAACGCCGGCCGCATCGAGCAATATGGCTCGCCGATCGAGCTGTATCAGCGACCCGCCAATCTGTTCGTCGCCGGCTTCATCGGCTCGCCGAAGATGAACTTCATCGTCGGCGCGGAAGCTTCGCAGCGCGGGGCCACGACGATCGGCGTGCGGCCTGAGCACATCGGCATCGTCGAGGACGGCGGCGAGGGCTGGCGCGGCAAGGTGCTGATCGCCGAGCATCTCGGCAGCGACACCTTCCTCTATGTCGATGCCGGCGCGCTGGGCACGCTGACGGTGCGCTGTGTCGGCGAGAAGCGGCTCAGCGCCGGTGATGCCGTGACGCTCAAGCCAGAGCCGAACCGCATCTATCGCTTCGACGAGAGCGGCCATTCCATCTTCGCATGAGAGGTGACGTCCCCTCCGGGCGTCAACGACAACCACGGACCACGACGATGTATCTGGAAAAATTCAAGCTGAACGGCAAGACCGCGCTGATCACCGGCGGTGCGCAGGGCATCGGCCTGGCCTGCGTCGAGGCGCTGGCGGAGGCAGGCGCGCATGTCGTGATCGCCGATCGCGATGCCAAGGCAGCCGCGGACGCACAGGCGGCGATGAAGGCCAAGGGCTTCACCACCGAGACCGCGCTGATGGACGTCACCAATTCGGCGCTAGTGAGCGCGGTGGCGGATGATCTCGTCGCGCGCCACGGCAAGGTCGACATCCTCGTCAACAACGCCGGCATTGCGCGCAGCGAGACGCCGGCGGAGACCGTCACCGACGAGCACTGGCTCAACGTGCTCGACGTCAATCTCAACGGCACCTTCTGGTGCTGCCGCGCCTTCGGCAAGCACATGCTGGCCGCCAAGAGCGGCACCATCGTCAATATCGGCTCGATGTCCGGCTTCATCGTCAACAAGCCGCAGGAGCAGTCGTTCTACAACGCCTCCAAGGCCGCGGTGCACCATCTGACCAAGTCGTTGGCCGCCGAATGGGGCGCACGCGGCATCCGCGTCAACGCGGTCGCGCCGACCTATATCGAGACGCCCCTCAACGCCTTCGTGAAGAGCAATCCGCGCATGTACGACGCCTGGATCGGCGGAACCCCGATGGCGCGCATGGGGCAGGTCGAGGAGATCGCCTCGGTGGTGCTGTTCCTGGCTTCGGAGGCGGCAAGTTTGATGACCGGCAGCGTCGTCGTTGTCGATGGCGGCTATACTTGCTGGTAAGCTCGCGTCAAAATTGACGGGAGCGAAACATGGTCCAGGCCTCTGTCGGGGGTGCGTTTGTCGGTGTCGATGTCGGCACGAGCAGCACGCGCGCCGGCGTCTTCGATGAGACCGGCCGCCTGCTTGCGGCAGCGCGGCATCCGATCCAGACCTGGCATGAGGCCGGCGATGTCGTCGAGCAGTCGTCCGACGACATCTGGCGCGCCTGCTGCGCCTCGGTCAAAGCCGCGCTGGCGGAAGCGGGCCTTGCGCCGGAGCTGGTCAAGGGCATCGGCTTCGATGCCACGTGCTCGCTGGTGGCGCTCGATCCGCGCGGCGCGCCGGTCACCGTCAACGGCTGCGGCGATGCCGCGCGCAACGTCATCGTCTGGATGGATCATCGTGCACTGGCCGAGGCGCGCGACATCAACGCGTCTGGGGACGAGGTGCTGCGCTATGTTGGCGGCTCGATCTCGCCGGAGATGGAGATGCCGAAGCTGCTCTGGCTGAAGCGGCATCTGCGCGCGAGCTTCGACGCGGGCGGACACTTCTTCGATCTCGCCGACTTCCTGACCTGGCGGGCGACCGGCTCGACGGCGCGCTCGATGTGCACCGTCACCTGCAAGTGGAATTATCTCGCCCATGAGGCGCGCTGGAGCGAGGACTATTTCCGCCGCATCGGTCTTGAGGACTTCGTCACGGAGGACTACGCGCGGATCGGCACCGAGATCGTCGCGCCCGGCACGCCGCTTGGTCAGGGATTGTCGCGCGCGGCCGCGGCGGAGCTGGGCCTCGTCGCGGGCACGCCGGTCGGGGCGGCGCTGATCGACGCGCATGCCGGCGGCATCGGCGCGATCGGCGGGCGCGCCGCTGATGGCGGCGAGGTCGATGTCTGCAATCGCCTCGCCTACATCATGGGGACGTCGGCCTGCATCATGGCGACGACGCGGGCGCCGTCCTTCGTGCCCGGCGTGTGGGGGCCGTATTATCAGGGCATGGTGCCCGGCTTCTGGCTCAACGAGGGCGGACAGTCGGCTGCGGGCGCCGCGATCGATCATCTGCTGCGCTCGCATCCGGCGGCTACCGAGGCAACCGCCGCAGCCCGCTCCGAAGGCCTCGACCTGATCAGCTTCCTGGAGAAGCGGATCATGGCCCGCACGCCGAGCGTCGGCGCGGCGGCGCTGCTCGCGCGTGACATTCACATCCTGCCCGAGTTTCTCGGCAACCGCTCGCCCTATGCCGATCCGGACTCGCGTGCCGTCATCGCCGGGCTCGACCTCGACACCGATATCGGCGCGATGGAGCGGCTGTTCGTCGCGGGCCTGTGCGGCCTGGCCTATGGACTCGCCGACGTGATCGATGCCTTTGCGGCCAACGGCGTCACGAGCCGGACGCTGGTGATGGCCGGCGGCGCCTCGCGAAGCCCGCTGGTGCGGCAGATCATGGCCGATACGACCGGGCTGACGGTCGCCTTGCCCGGCACGCAGGAGCCGGTGCTGCTCGGTGCGGCCATGTTAGGGGCCGTCGCCAGCGGCGCCTTCCGCTCGATCGGCGAGACGATGGCGTCGATGTCCACGCTCGGCCGCCTCAGCGATCCGACCGAGCCAGGGATTGCCGACTTCCACCGCCGCAAGCGCCGCATCCACGGGATGCTGCGGACGCTTGATCGCGACAGCCGTTCCGTGATGCAAGGGGCCGGTGGCGGGCGCGAGCACGCATCTTGACATCGGATCCAGGCTCTTGAGGGCACGGACGGTGCGCTCCCTCTCCCCGCTTGCGGGAGAGGGTTGGGGTGAGGGGGACTCTCCACGAGCGCGGTGCGTGGAGAGTCCCCCTCACCCGGATTGCATCTTTCGATGCAATCCGACCTCTCCCCGCAAGCGGGGCGAGGTGGAGTCGCGTCGCCGCGCGGACGCGTGCTCACACGAGGGCCGATGGGGGAGGGCTGACCATGATCCTGAGCTGTGGCGATGCGCTGATCGATTTCGTGCCGGCAAAATTGGCTGACGGACGAGACGTGCTGAGGCCTGTCGTTGGCGGCTCCTGCCTGAATGTCGCGGTCGGCCTGGCGCGGCTGGGCGCGCCGACCGGCTTCGTCGGCGGAATCTCGACCGACCTGTTCGGCACCATGATCGCCGCGCATGCGCAAGGCTCGGACGTCGACCTCCGCTATGCCAGCCGCAGCTCCGACCAGACCACGCTCGCCTTCGTCCGTCACGTCGGCAACGAGGCGCAATACGCGTTCTATGATGCCGAGACCGCGGCGCGGAATTGGACGTTCCGGCCGGGCAGCATTGCCTTTGCCGACATCGACGCCATCCATGTCGGCTCGACCACGCTGATCCACGACCAGGGCGCCCGAGAGACGCGCGCGTTGATCGACGCGACCCAGGGGGCGGTGACGATCTCGTTCGACCCGAACTGCCGGCCGAACCTCGTGGCCGACAAGGCTGCCTATGTCGTCGGCATGGACGAGTTTGCCGCACGCGCCGATTTGATCAAGATGTCGGATGTCGATTTCGACTATCTGCATAGTCATGACGATTATGCGACACGCGCCGCGGCGCTGCTGGCGGGTGGCACCAGCCTCGTCGTCATCACCCGCGGGCCGAAGGGCGCGCTCGGCTGGCACGCCCAAGCCGGCGCGGTGGAAGTTGCGGTGCCCAAGGTTAATGTCGTCGATACGATCGGCGCCGGCGACACCTTTCAGGCCGGGATGCTGTTTGCCCTGCGCAAGCTCGGACGGATCAGCCGGGAGGCGCTCAAGGGCTTGGGCGAAGCCGAGTTGCGCAAGGTGCTCGCCTTTGCCGGCGCCTGTGCCGCCGTCACCTGCACGCGCGAGGGCGCCGACCCGCCGCGATGGAGCGAGATGGCTGCAACCTGGGATCGCCTGGGCTGAAGCACCCCATTGCACTCCGCATTGGGAACTGGTTGGCTATTTCCCCGTCATATGAGAGGACCGGAAGCTGACGCGAGACCCCGCGGCGGCCGCCACGGGCCCGCGGAATCGTGACGCGACAACGAGTTGCAGGGAGGAGACATATGGCACCAGCCGCCAGGACCGAACCGCTGTCCCGTCATGCGCTGGCCTTCGTGCTGGCTGGCGGACGCGGCAGCCGCCTGCTGGAGCTGACCGACCGGCGCGCCAAGCCCGCGGTCTATTTCGGCGGCAAGTCGCGCATCATCGATTTCGCGCTGTCGAACGCCGTCAACTCCGGCATCCGGCGGATCGCCGTGGCCACGCAATACAAGGCGCACAGCCTGATCCGGCATCTGCAGAACGGCTGGAACTTCTTCCGCCCCGAGCGCAACGAGAGCTTCGACATTCTGCCCGCCAGCCAGCGCGTCTCCGAGACCATGTGGTACGTCGGAACGGCCGATGCCGTGTACCAGAACATCGACATTCTCGAGACCTACAACACCAAATACATCGTGGTGCTGGCCGGCGACCACATCTACAAGATGGACTATGAGCTGATGCTGCAGCAGCACGTCGACCAGCGCGCCGACGTCACGGTCGGCTGCCTGGAGACGCCGCGGGCGGAATCCTCTGGCTTCGGCATCATCCATATCAACGAAGACGAGACCATCCGGGACTTCATCGAGAAGCCGGCCGATCCGCCGCCGATCCCGGGCAAGCCGGACGTCTCGCTGGCGAGCATGGGCATCTACGTGTTCGATGCCAAATTCCTGTTCGAGCAACTGAAGCGCGACGCGGCCGATCCGAACTCCAACCATGATTTTGGTCGTGACCTGATCCCCTACATCGTCAAGAACGGCCGCGCGGTGGCGCACCAGTTCTCGCGGTCCTGCGTCCGCGCCGGCCACGATCCCCGCAGCTATTGGCGCGACGTCGGGACGGTCGACGCGTATTGGGCCGCCAATCTCGACCTGACGGATGTCGTGCCCGAACTCGATCTTTATGACCGCTCCTGGCCGATCTGGACCTATTCCGAGATCACGCCGCCGGCCAAGTTCGTGCATGTCGACGGCGGGCGCCGCGGCGAGGCGACCTGCTCGCTGGTGTCCGGCGGCTGCATCGTGTCCGGCGCCTCGGTGCAGCGCTCGCTGCTGTTCACCGGCGCACATCTGCATTCCTATGCGAAGGTGCACAACGCGGTGCTGCTGCCTTACGTCAACGTCGCCCGGCACGCGCGGCTGAGCAACGTGGTGGTCGATCGCGGCGTGCAGATCCCTGAAGGGCTGGTCGTCGGCGAGGATCCGGAGTTCGACGCCAAGCGCTTCAGGACCACGGAGAACGGCGTCACCCTGATCACTCAGCCGATGATCGATGGGCTCAATTCATGACGCCACTGCGCGTTCTGTCGGTCGCGTCCGAGGTCTATCCCATCATCAAGACCGGCGGCCTCGCCGATGTCGCCGGCGCGCTGCCATGGGCGCTGATGGCGGAGGATGTCGAGGTCCGCACCTTGATCCCTGGCTATCCCGCCGTGATGAAGGCGCTGGAGCAGGCGAGCGAGATCAGTTCGCTGCCGAACTTCTTCGGCGGCAATGCGCGTTTGCTCGGCGGCAGCCATGGCGCGCTCGATCTGTTCGTGCTCGACGCGCCGCATCTCTACGATCGCGAGGGCAACCCGTATCTCGGGCCCGACGGCAAGGACTGGCCGGACAACCCATTCCGTTTCGCCGCGCTGGCGCGCGCCGCGTCCTATATCGGCCTCGGTGCGGTGCCGAGCTTCGTGCCCGATATCGTCCATGGCCACGATTGGCAGGCGGGGCTCATCCCGGCGTATCTGCTCTACAGCCATCGGCCGCATCCGGGCACGGTCATCACCGTGCACAATCTGGCGTTCCAGGGCCGCTTCCCGCGCCACTTCCTGCCGCCGTTGGGACTGCCGCCGGAATCGTTCTCGATCTACGGCCTCGAATATTACGGCGATATCAGCTTTCTGAAGGCGGGGCTGCAATTCGCCGACAAGATCACGACGGTGTCGCCGACCTATGCGCGGGAGATCCAGAGCGACGAACAGGGCATGGGGCTCGGCGGCCTGCTGCGCCAGCGCTCGACCGATCTCGTCGGCATCCTCAACGGCATCGACACCCATGTGTGGGATCCCGGCAGCGATCCGGCGATCCCGTCGCATTTCGGCATCGAGAAGCTCGAGGCGCGGGCGCCTAACAAGGCCGCGCTGCAGACCCGCATGGGGCTGCAGGTGTCGCCCGAGACCTTCCTGCTCGGCGTCGTCAGCCGGCTGACCTCGCAGAAGGGGCTCGACCTGCTGCTGTCCTGCCTGCCGACATTGACCAGCGCCGGCATCCAGCTGGCGCTGCTCGGCGATGGCGAGGCCGAACTACGTGACGCCTTCCGCGCCGCCGCCGCGCGCCACCCGGGGCAGATCGGCGTTCTCATCGGCTATGACGAGCAGCTTGCGCATCTGATCCAGGCGGGCTGCGACGCGCTGGTGGTGCCGTCGCGGTTCGAGCCATGTGGCCTGACGCAGCTCTGTGCGCTCCGCTATGGCGCGCTGCCGATCGTCACGTCGGTGGGCGGCTTGGCCGATACCGTGATCGACGAGACGGAAGCCGGCGTTGCGGCTACCGGCTTCAAGTGCGCGGCTGTGACCGCCGAGGCGCTCGACCAGACCTTGCGCCGCGCCGCCGCCGCCTTCTACGCCGCGCGCAGCAACGCCTCGAACTGGACCCGCATGCAGCTCAACGCGATGCTGACGGACGTGTCATGGCGGCATCGGGCGGGACGCTATGCCGAGCTGTACCGCCAGATCGTGGCGCAGCGGCGTCCGGCGGGGTGACGGCTTTTTTTGATGCGAGGATCGCGCGGCTTGCTCGCTCCTTACCTCTCCCCGCGCGCGGGGAGAGGTCGGATTGCATGGTCAGATGCAATCCGGGTGAGGGGGGCTCTCCGCGATGTCGGTGGGTGCGTCTGCCCCTCACCCCAACCCTCTCAGCGCGAGCGGAACTCGTCGCGCCCCCGTGAAGGACGGGAGAGGGAGCGCACCGTCGATGCGGAAGCCTTCCATGTCGCGTCGCGCCGGAGTAGTAGCTGCAACGATCGAAGCGCAACACACCGAGACCTAGGTCTCATGCCTCGATCAGCACCTTCAGCGCATGCGTTTTCGCAGCCGCGCCGAAGGTCTCATAGGCGTCGAGGATCTGGTCCAGCTTGAAGCGATGCGTGATCAGCCGCTTCGGCTCGAGCTTCTTGGATTGCACCGTCTTCAGCAGCATCGGCGTGGTCACGGTGTCGACCAGCCGCGTGGTGATCGCGATGTTGCGGTCCCACAGCTTCTCCAGATGCAGGTCGGCCTTGACGCCGTGGACGCCGACATTGGCGACGATGCCGCCGGGGGCGATGATGTCCTCGCAGGTGACGAAGGTCGCGGGCACGCCGACCGCCTCGATCGCGGTGTCGACGCCGCGGCCATTGGTCAGCGCCATCACCTTCTCGACGGCCTTGCCGTCGCTGTTGTTGATGACGCTGGTGGCGCCGAAGCGGGTGGCGACCTCGAGGCGGTTGTCGTCGAGGTCGATCATGATGATCTCGGCCGGCGAGTAGAACTGCGCGGTGAGCAGCGACGCCAGGCCGATGGGGCCGGCGCCGACGATCGCTACGCTCGCGCCCGGCTCGACCTTGCCGTTGAGCACGCCGCATTCGAAGCCGGTCGGCAGGATGTCGCTGAGCATCACCAGCGCGTCCTCCTCGGTGCCGGCGGGCACGTGATAGAGGCTGGTGTCGGCATGCGGCGTCCGCACATATTCCGCCTGGGTGCCGTCGATCTTGTGGCCGAGGATCCAGCCGCCGTTCCGGCAATGCGAATACATGCCGCGGCGGCAATAATCGCAGGTGCCGCAGGCCGAGATGCAGGAGATGATGACGTGGTCGCCCGGCTTGAACGCGCGCACGGCGCTGCCCACGGCATCGACCACGCCGACGCCCTCATGGCCGAGAATGCGTCCTGGCGTGCAGGTCGGCACGTCGCCTTTCAGGATGTGAAGATCGGTGCCGCAGATCGTGGTCTTGAGGATTTTGACCACGGCATCGCCGGGCTCGAGAATTGCAGGCTTCGGGCGCTCCTCCAGGGATTTCTGACCGGGACCGTGATAGACCAGGGCTTTCATGAGGGCTCCTCCGCCAGGGTTGCTGGAGGGAGAGTGGCGCAAGCGAGGTTGCGCGCCGTTGAGGCGTATCAAGGCCGGCCGCGATCCGTCTCACGATCCCGTGTCTCAGAAAATGGGACCGGCCTATTGAAGCGCAGTCCAGCCCGGCGCGCATGACATGCGGATGATGCTGGACGCACGCAAACGGCTCCTGGATAGTTCTGCAGTTCCCAGCGAGACCAAGCTCATGACCGATCAACCGACGTCCTTCGATCTCATCATTCGCGGCGGCACCGTCATCGACGGCACGCGCGCGCCGCGCTTCGCGGCGGATGTCGGCATCAAGGACGGCCGCATCGTCGCCATCGGCGAGGTCGCAGGTGATGCGCAGCGCGTGATCGATGCGTCCGGCCGGATCGTCGCGCCGGGCTTCATCGACGCGCATACCCACGACGACAGCGCGGTGCTGGTCGATCCCGGCATGACCTGCAAGGTGTCGCAGGGCGTGACCTCGGTCGTCACAGGCAATTGCGGTGTCAGCATTGCGCCTCTGAAGCCGGGCTCGCCGCGGCCGATGCCGCTCGGCCTGCTGTCGCCCGGCGATGGGCGCGTGGCGGAGTATGCCTCGTTCGCGGATTATGTCGCAGCCTTGCGCGCGGCGCCGTCGGCGGTGAACGTCGCGCCGATGGTCGGCCACACCGCGCTGCGTGCTTCCGTCGTCAATGATCTCGGCCGTGCGGCGACCGAAAGCGAAGTGGCCGAGATGCGCGGCCATGTGCAGGAGGCGCTGGATGCCGGCGCGATCGGCGTCTCGACCGGCACGTTCTATCCGCCGGCCGAGGCGGCGTCGACCGAGGAGATCATCGAGGTCTGCCGTCCGTTGACAGGCAGCGGCGGCGTCTATGCGACGCATATGCGCAACGAGGCGGACGACGTGGTGAAGTCGCTGGAGGAGAGCTTTGCCATCGGCGAGGCGCTCGACGTCCAGGTCGTGATCTCGCACCACAAGGTAGTGGGCCCGGCGAATTTCGGCCGCACCAAGGAGACGCTGCCGCTGATCACCAAGGCGATGAGTTGTCAATGCGTGGCGCTCGACTGCTATCCCTACAATGCGTCCTCGACGATGCTGCACACCGACCCGGCCAAGCTGCAGGTGAAGGTCGTGGTCGCCGCGTCCGGCCCGCATCCCGAGGTCGCCGGCCGCGATCTCGCCGACATCGCAGCCGAATGGGGCGTCGACCGGCTCGAAGCCGCCAAGCGGCTGCAACCGGCGTCGGCGATCTACTTCTCGATGGACGAGGCCGACGTGCGGACCATCCTCGCCTTCGAGCCGACCATGATCGGCTCCGACGGTCTGCCGTTCGGCGAGCGCCCGCATCCGCGGCTCTGGGGCACATTCCCGCGCGTGCTCGGCTACTACTGCCGCGAGCTCGAACTGTTCTCGCTGGAGACCGCCGTTTGGAAGATGAGCGGGCTGACGGCGCAGAATTTCGGCATCAAGGGCCGCGGCAGGCTGGCCGTCGGCAACCACGCCGACATCACCATCTTCGATGCCGCCAGCGTGCGCGACAGCGGGACCTATGATGATCCCTGCGTGCCCGCCGCCGGCATCGAGGCCGTCATCGTCAACGGCGCGCTGACCTGGTGGCAAGGCGCGCACCAGAATGCGCGCGCGGGACGGGTGATCACGCGCGCAGGCGTGCAGTGAGCTAAGCCGCCGCGGCCATCGCGCGCGCGAACTCTGGATAGCATTCAGCGAGCTCGTCCAGGATTCGACCGCGGATCAGTTCGACTGTCGCGCGGTCGGGCGTAGTCGTCTGCGGCACCATCGCCGGTATCTCGTAGTCGAACCCGGTGCGGTCGCGGACGTCCTCGGCCGAGTAGCCGGGATGCACCGAGCGCAGCCGGAAGCCGCCGCTGTTACGGTCGAAGTCGAACAGCGCGAGATTCGTCAGCAGCGCATGCGGCCCGCCGCGGCGCTTCACCTCCGGCGTGACGGCGGCGGCGCTGACGAAGTCGACCTTCGGCACCAGCACGCGCGGCGAATGCTCCTCGCGAAACAGGATCACGCGGGGGATGAGGTGATAGAGATAGGCCGAGCCGAACGAGCCCGGCCAGCGCACGTCCATGCGCGGATAGTCGCCGGTGCCGACCAGGTTGATATTCCCCGCGCCGTCGATCTGGCCGCCGCCAAGGAAGAACGCATCGACGCGCCCCTGCGCCGCGCAGTCGAACAGCTCGACGCCGCCATTGGTGAAGAAATTGTGCCGGCTGGAGCCGAGGATCGAGATCCTGATCGGCGGCTTGCCTTGTTGTTCGTTGCGGGCGCGCAGCAGCATCGCGCCAGCGGCCGGGATTGGCGAGGAGGCGCCGACCGCAACATGGCGGATGCCATCGAGCAGGTCGGCGATGATGGTGATGAGCAGTTCCTTGCGCGCGCGATCGTCCTGCATGATCAGGCCACCTGCGTGCTGCGGCTCAGGAACGCCGAGAGATAGGCGCGAAAACCTTCGTCGGTGCGCGCCATCGCGGCATAGCGCGAAAGCTCCGCGCCGTCGGTCTCGTATTCGTCCCACAGCGGCAGCGGCCAGGCGCCGTTCTCGGCCACCGCGATGGCGTCGACGTAGAGCGAGGGTAGCACACCGGCCGCCGAATCCTCGGTGGCCATCAAGTCGCGATCGGTGATGCGCTCGACAGTGACCAGCGTGCGCTTGGACGCATACGCCATGGTCGCCAGCTCGCGATAGCGGCCGATGCGGACATTGCCGAAGCGGTCCGCCTCCGGCGCATGAAACAGCGCGACATCCGGCGTGATCGCGGGCACGACGACGATCTTGCCAGGCTCGCCGACCGGACTGTCGATCACCTTCCAGTCGGGACGCACCTGGAGCAGGTCGCTGCCGATGATGCCGGCGATCGGCATGAATGGCACGCCCTTCTGTCCGGCCAGGAGGCCGGCATGGATCGCGGGGCAGGTCGCATCGCGCAAGGTGATGCTGCCGTTGCGCACGGCCGCTGAAAAGCGCGGCGCGCCGCCGGCTTCACCCAGCGAGACGGCGCTCGTCTCCACCACAGTCGCAACGCCGGCGCCGATCAAGAGATCGGCCTGCAGGCCCGAGATCGGTACGCAGACCAGATGCAGGCCGGTGAGTCCGGCCTCGATCATCGCCGCCGTCGCCGCCATCGAGACGCCGGCGCGGTCGACCGAAATCGCGATCGATTGTCCCGGTGCGATCGAGGCGACGAGTGCCTCCAGGTTGACCATCTCGGTCATCGGCGTCCTCCTGTTATGTTTCGACCGTCGAGTGTAGCGGTCCGCTGCCGGCCTGTCAGTGCTCGCGCGCGATGGCTGAGTCGCGGATGATCAGCTCCGGTGCAAGCACGATGTGCTCGCTCGATGCTCCGGGCGCGGCAATCCGCGCGAGCAGCAGCCGTGCCGCGGCTTCGCCCATGTCGCGCTGCGCGATCCGCACCGTGGTGAGCGGCGGCGACACCATGTCGACGAACGGCATGTCGTTGTGGCCGACCACGGAGACATCGCCGGGACAGGCGAGGCCGCGCGCGGCGAGCGCATCATAGACGCCGAGCGCGAGCAGATCGTTGGCGGCGACGATCGCCGTCGGTCTGGTGCGGCGCACCAGCAGGCGCAGCGCCGCTTCGCGGCCGGCCGCGCGCGTGTAGGTTTCCGCGATCTCGACGGGCGTGTAGCGGGCGGGCAGGCCGGCGTCCTTGACGCTGGCCTCGAAGCCCTCGCGGCGCCGCGCGCCGGTCGAAATCTCCTGAGGGCCGGCGATATGGCCGATGCGCTGGTGACCGAGCGCGACGAGATGCTCGACGGCGAGCCGCATGCCCGCGGCGTCATCGCTGGCGGCAGATGGGAGCTGCCCGGCGGCATCGACGCGATTGACCAGCACGACGGGCAGCGCCGCATCCAGGCAATGCTTCACGACATCGTCGCGCAAGCTCACCGTCGCCAGCACGAGGCCATCGACGCCGCGCGCGATCAGGCGATCGACGAGATCCTGCTCCGAGCCCTTGCTGCCGACGTCGACGACGATCGTCGCATAGCCCTCGGCATTGAGGTGATCGGCGATGCCAGACAACACAGGTGGAAAGCCGGGGTCGGCGATGTCAGGCGCGAGCACGCCGATCAGGCCGCTGCGTCCGGTGCGCAAACCCTTGGCCGCCATGTTGAGCCGATAGCCGATCGCATTGGCGGCGGCCTGGATGCGGTCGGCGACCTCGGTCGCGACCAGATGCTTCATCGCCGGGCTGAGCGCGCGCGACACTGTCGAGGGATGCACGCCGCAGCGGGCGGCCACGTCCTTGATCGTCGGGCGTGCGGAGGCAGTCATCCTCGGGCCTCTCGCCGGTCGCAACGTGCCCTTCATGTTCAGCCTCCGATCTCGCGGCGCAGCAACGTTTCCACCCTGTCTTACCTTGACACCCTTAACGTGCGTGCAATAAATCCGCTTATGCAATCGATTGCAATAACTGAACGGGAAACGTCCACATGACAGCCAGCGCGCTGAAGCCCCATCTGGTCAGCCCGGAGCATCTCGATCCGCATTGGCGCTGGAGCCGCGCCATTCCCTCGCATGGCCACGTCTCGGTCGATTTCGAGCGCCGCGTCGATTTCGACCGGCTCAGGCGATACCGGCTGGCGCGGGCACGCCAGGCCCTGAAAAATTCGGGCTGTGGCGCGCTGCTGCTGTTCGACGTCAACAACATCCGTTACGTCTCCGGCACCAAGATCGGCGAGTGGGAGCGCGACAAGCTTTGTCGTTTTGCGCTCTTGGCCGGCGACGGCGAGCCGATCGTGTGGGATTTCGGCTCGGCCGCCGTGCACCATCGCATGTTCTGCGATTGGCTGGCGCCGGAGAACTGCCGCGCCGGCATGCTCGGCATGCGCGGCACGGTGCCGCCGGCCGTCGGGCTGATGAAGGCCCATGCCGAGGAGGTGATGAGCCTGCTGCGCGCGGCTGGCGTCGCCGACATGCCGGTCGGCGTCGACCTGGCGGAAACCGCGATGTTCTTCGAGCTGCAGAAGGCCGGCATGAAGGTCGTCGACGGCCAGCAGGTGATGCTGGACGCGCGCGAGATCAAGAACATCGACGAGATCATGCTGCTGAACCAGGCCGCCGCCATGGTCGACGGCGTCTATCACTCGATCTACGAGAATCTGAAGCCGGGGGTGCGCGAGAACGACATCGTCGCCCTCGCCAACAAGATGCTCTACGAGATGGGCTCCGACGACGTCGAGGCCATCAACGCCATCTCCGGCGAGCGCTGCAATCCGCATCCGCACAATTTCACCGACCGCATCCTGCGTCCGGGTGACCAGGCGTTCTTCGACATCCTGCAGTCCTATCAGGGCTACCGCACCTGCTATTACCGCACCTTCAATGTCGGCCGCGCCACGCCGGCGCAGCACGACGCCTATAAGCAGTGTCGCGAATGGCTCGACAATGCGATCGCGCTGATCAAGCCGGGGGTCTCGACCGACACCGTTGCCAAGGTGTGGCCGGCAGCTGAGGAGTTCGGCTTCCCCTCGGAGATGGCGGCGTTCGGCCTGCAGTTCGGCCATGGCCTTGGCCTCGCGTTGCATGAGCGTCCGATCATCTCGCGGCTCGTCTCGTTAGACAATCCGATGGAAATCAAGACCGGCATGGTGTTCGCGCTGGAGACCTACTGTCCGGCGACAGACGGCTTCTCCGCCGCGCGTATCGAGGAGGAGGTCGTGGTCACCGACAAGGGCTGCCAGGTGATCACGCGTTTTCCCGCGGAAGAGCTGCCGATCGCCAACCGCTACTGAGCGAATAGACAGTGGCCGGTATAGGTATCCTGTGTTTTCGTCATTGCGAGCGAAGCGACGTGTCCGCCGAAGCCCGGTAGGGCGAAGGCGGAAGCAATCCAGGGCGGCAGTCGTGACTCCTGGATTGCTTCGTCGCTTCGCTCCTCGCAATGACGGAGACAGTGATCAGTAGGACGAGGAGATGACAATGACCACGACGCATTCGCTCGGCTGGATCGGCATGGGGCGCATGGGCTACCCGATGGCCGAGCGCCTGCTGAAGGCCGGGCACAAGCTGTCGATCTACAATCGCACCCGCGCCAAGGCCGAGCCGCTCGCGGCAAAAGGCGGCGTCATCGTCGATCATCCGAGCGACCTCGCGTCATGCGATATCGTGTTCTCGATGGTGTCCACGGGCAAGGATCTCGAGCAGGTCTATTTCGGCGACAACGGCCTCGTTGCGTCAGGCTCGGGTCCGCGTCCGAAGATCCTGGTCGACTGCTCCTCGATCGGTGTCGAGCAGTCCGAGGCCATCGACGCGAGACTGAAGCGGCTCGACTGTGCGTTCGTGCGCGCGCCAGTCTCGGGCAACGGCAAATGCGTCAAGGCCGGCAAGCTGTCGTCGGTGGTCTCAGGTCCGAAGGCCGCGTTCGAGGCCATCGAGCCGTATCTGGCGAAGATCGCGGTCTCCGGCGTATCCTATGTCGGCGAGGGCGAGCTCGCGCGCATCTGCAAGATTGCGCACAACGTCTTCCTCGGTGTCGTGATCCAGAACCTCGCCGAGATCACCATTCTCGCACAGAAGGCCGGCGTTCCCCGCCACGCCTTCCTCGACTTCATGAATGCCAGCGTGATGGGCTCGACCTTCACCAAGTACAAGAGCAACGCGCTGGTCAATCTCGACTGGACTACGACCTTCACGCCGACGCTGCTGCGCAAGGACCTCGATCTCGGTCTGTCCGCAGCGCGCCAGCTCGATTTCGCGATGCCCGTGACAGCGGCGACCCGCGAAGCGCTGCAGGCCCATGTCGGGGCGGCTTCGTTGCAGCCAGATCCGGCTGCCTATCTGGAGAAGGACTTTGCCGCGTTGCTCGAGACCGTGGCGCTCGCCGCCGGCCTCAAGCTGCGGCCGGAGAACGTGCCGATGCCGACGGGGCTGGAGACGGAGGGTTAGCCGTCCTCAGGCGCCGGTGAGCTGTCGCCACCTCGTATCGCGTGCTGACGGGCGGCGGTGCAGGCGGGCGTCGAGGACCTCGCGCGCCTTGACGAGATCGCCGCTGCGGATCAGGGCCAGGATGTAGGTGTCCTCGATCACCTCGCGCTGCGCATGGCTGCCGCCGATGCGGGCGGGATCGCCCATCACAGGCGCGAGCTCGCGGCTACAGCCACGCCAATTGGCGTCGGCGAAGGCCCGGAGTGCCCGCAGCATGTGCGGCACGATGCGGCCGGCGGGCAGCTTGCCCTCGGCCAGCCGCCGCTCCATCGCGGCGAGACGCCCCTTGAGCGCGGCGCTGTCATGCATGGCGGCGGCGATCATCACCAGATGCATCTCGACGAAGGCCAGGCTGGAGCTCGTGAAGCGATTGCTCGCATAGGCCGAGATATCGGCCCATGCGTTCGACGGCACCGGCTGTTCTTCGGCCATCAGGCGCCACAGCAGGGAGGCGCAGTCGGACAGCGTGTTCAGCGGCGGCGCCGTGTCCATCGTCGGCACCAGTACGTCGGTGTAGACCGCCAACGCCTTCGCGGCGTCACCCCGATCCAGCGCGCCGAGCGCCTGGTGCCAGCAGATGTGACCGTGCAGCATGCCCGTGCGATCGTAGTCGCCGATCCACCCGTCGACGAGGGCATCAGCTTCGTCCAGCGAGCCCGCCTCGAACATCGCATGCAGCAGCGCATGCACGGCATAGGCGTTGTGCTGGCGCAGCGCGAAGCTGCGCTCGGTGATGGCGCGCCCTTGCGTCACATCGCCGGCCTCCGTCAGCGCCCAGCCGTGATTGGACATGAACCACCAGTCCTCGCCATAGGCGGCAGCAAAGGTGTTGCAGAGATCGCGGCGGGCGGCATCGTGATCGGCGCGCCCGGAGAAGGCGAGAAGGCCGAAGGCGCCGAGCGGCAGCGCCATGATCATGGCGTCGCGCGGCCAACTCGCGAGATGTGTCAGCGTCGACGTCAGCGCCTCGCCGCCGCGCCCCTCGATGGCGAGCACCAGGGTCGCGACATGGCTTTGCTCGCGCTCCGTGCCCCGCCTGGCGACGAGGTCCCGCGCCCGCTTGATCGTCTGCAACGCCGCCTCGCGCTGTTGGTAGATCGCGTGAATGCGGGCGCGGGCGGCATGCGCCAGCGCGAAATCCGGATCGAGCATGATCGCCCGCTCGAACGCATCCGTCGCGCCGGGCCAGAACGCAAGCAGCAGATCCATGCCCTCGCGATAGGCGGCCGCCGCATCAGCGGAGGCGGTCGACAGCGGCAGGCCGTAGCGATCCTCTTCCATGTCAGCCCACCCGTGGCCTGCGGCCTTCGATCGGATAGGCCGGATCGTTGTAGCCGGGTGTCGAGGCGTGGCCGGTGACCACGAGGCGGTCGATCAGCGCCTCGTCGTCGGCCGCGAACGGATAGTCCAGCGCGCGGATGTAGTCGTCCCACTGCGCTTCTGTGCGAGGGCCGGCGATGACCGAGCTGATGAAGGCCGAGTTCAGCACCCAGGCCACTGCGAACTGTCCGGGCGTAAAGCCTTTGGTCTCGGCGTGGCGCTTGATCTCCTGCGCGAGCTTCAACGACTCTGGCCGCCACTCCGTCTGCATCATCCTGGTGTCGTTGCGGCCGGCACGTGTTTCCTTGTCGGGCGGCGCATCAGGGGTGTATTTGGCGGTGAGCACGCCCCGCGCCAGCGGGCTGTAGGGGACCACGCCGAGGCCGTAATAGCCGCAGGCCGGAAGATGCTCGACCTCCGGCATGCGGTTCATCGCGTTGTAATAGGGCTGGCTGACCACGGGACGGTCGATGCCCATCGCGTCGCAGAGATTGCAGATCTCGGCGACCCGCCAGGCGCGGTAGTTCGAGACGCCGAAATAGCGGATCTTGCCGGCGCGCAGGAGGTCGCCGATCGCGCGTACGGTCTCCGCCAGGGGCGTCGCGTGGTCCTCCTTGTGGAGATAATAGATGTCGATGTGGCTGGTGCCGAGACGACGCAGGCTTTCATCCGCTGCCTGCAGCACCCAGCGGCGCGACAGGCCGGCTCGGTTCGGATCGTCGCCCATCGGATTGGCGAGCTTGGTCGCGACGATCCAGCGGCCGCGCTCTTGCGCAATGGCGCGGCCGACGACCTCTTCCGAGGCGCCCTTGTTGTAGGCATCTGCCGTATCGATGAAGTTGATGCCGGCGTCACGCGCCTTCGCGATGATGCGTCCCGAGGTCGCCTCGTCGGTCGGGCCGCCGAACATCATCGTGCCCAGGCAGATCGGCGACACTTTTAGGCCGGAACGGCCGAGCTGGCGATATTGCATTCTTGCCTCATTTCAAACCATCACCGCCCGCGGACGGGGTGGGTAGAATAGCTCTCTCAGAGCGTCATTGCGAGCGCAGCGACGTGTCCGCCGAAGCCCGCAGGGCGAAGGCGGAAGCAATCCAGGGCTGAACGCGCGACCCTGGATTGCTTCTCGCTTTGCTCCTCGCAATGACGGCTGAGAAAGAGGCGGCTCACTCGCTCTTCAGGATCTTGAACACGCCCGAAGCCATCGCGATCACGCGATCGGCGGCCGTGACCTCGGTGGTGATGAACACCAGG
Organism: Bradyrhizobium sp. ORS 285; assembly: GCF_900176205.1. Classification (NCBI taxonomy): domain Bacteria; kingdom Pseudomonadati; phylum Pseudomonadota; class Alphaproteobacteria; order Hyphomicrobiales; family Nitrobacteraceae; genus Bradyrhizobium; species Bradyrhizobium sp. ORS 285. The sequence continues at coordinate 6,694,845 of NZ_LT859959.1, read as the reverse complement.
CTGCGGGTGATCCGCACCACGTGTGGCCGCGACACCAGGGTCTCGCCGATCTTGCCGGACTCGACGAAATGCGTGTCGAATTGGATCGTCGCCATGTGCTCCTTGCCGGCGGCGTAGCGGGCGGTCATGCCACAGCTGCGGTCGGCGAGCGTCATGATCACGCCGCCCTGGACCAGGCCGCGGCGGTTGTGGTGCTTGTCCTCGGTCTGAATCGCGTATTCGTGGACATCGTCGACGATCCGCTGCCACAGCGGGCCGATCAGATGCAGGAAGCCGGAGGTGTCGACGATTTCCCAGCCCTCGGACTTCATCTTTGCCGCGGCCGATTTCGTCATGTTGGACACCCCTCCGGTCAGTGCCGCAGGCCGGCACGTGGTCGTTTCATCCGCCGCGGGGCTGGTGTAGTCAAGCTGCATGGCCATGCCGTTCGACGATGCCACACGACGGAAAATCCAGCGCTGTTGCGGGCGTTTCGTGCGCCAGGATGCAGTGGCGCAAGTGTCGTCCCTGAAGCGGGCGGCGGTGGCGATTGCGCTGGCCCCGCATGATGACACCGGCGCCACCGCGCTGCTGCTCACCCTGCGTGCGTCCGGCCTGCGCAGCCATGGTGGCCAATGGGCGCTGCCGGGCGGGCGCTGCGACGCCGGCGAGACGCCGGTCGAAGGCGCTCTGCGCGAGCTGGAGGAAGAGCTTGGGCTGAAGCTTGCGCCGGACGCCGTGCTCGGCCTGCTCGACGACTATCCGACCCGGTCGGGTTACCTGATCACCCCCGTGGTCCTCTGGGCGACCAATGGCCGCACGCTCCGGCCAAACCCGGACGAGGTCGCCTCGGTGCATCGGATCGGGCTGGATGCAATCACCGTGGACGACGCGTTCGATTTCACAGCGATTGCCGAAAGCACGCGGCGCGTGATCCGCTTTCACGCTCGGGAGGGCCTGATCCACGCACCCACGGCCGCGCTGATCTATCAGTTCCGCGAGGTCCTGGCTGGTCGTGACACGCGCGTCCACGAACTGGAACAGCCGGTGTTTGCCTGGAAGTAACCACCGTTTCGGCTACAAGGACGGCATGCTGCACCAGCCGATTCGCAAGCTTGCCCTGATTCTCGCCTGCGCCGTCGCAAGCGCGCCGCCGTTGTTCGCCGGGGAACCCGCTCCGGCCGCAGCCTCGCGCGAGGCCCTGGCGCAGATGGCCTCGCCGGCCGCAATTGCCGAGTATCAGCGCAGGCTGGCTGAATATCAGCAGGCGCGCGCGGAGTTTGACCAGGAGGCGGGCGCCTATTGGAAGGCCATCTCCGACAAGCGCCGCATCCGCAATGCCAAGCGCCGCGACCGCCAGCCGATCGGGCTCGACGACTACGTGCTGGAACAGCCGCCGGTCTATACGGGGCCGAAGCGGCCGGTGAATCCCGAGCCGGAGCCGGAGGGGGAGCCGCGCGAGCGCAAATACATTCCCGTGGTCTCCGATCTCCTCAAGGCGGCGCAGGAGCATTTCCAATGGTCGCCGCAGCGGCCGACCAACGACGTCGATTTCAAGCGCGCGTATGCGCGCTTCGCAGCGGCGTCGGGACTGACCCGCGAGCAGGCGGTCCGCGTCTATTCCTTCGAGACCGGCGGCAACGGTCGCCACGACTCGCAGTCGGGGTTCAAGGGCAACCGGGCGATCTCGACCGCGATCGGCTACAATCAGCTGCTCACGACCAACACGGTCGAGCTGCTGGCAGAGCAAGGGCCGCTGTTCATCCGCCTGCTCGGCGAGCGCGTGGCGCAAACGTCAGGCCCGGCGCGCGGCGCGATGGAGCACAAGCTCGCCGTCTTGAAGAAGATGGTCGCGATCGCGCGATCGGTCCCCGACGAATGGTCGGCGCATGAGAAGATCGGCAACACCCAGCAGGGCTGGGCGATGCATGCGATGGTGCTCGACATCGACGTCGGGCCGATGCTGCAGACCCACAAGCTGCTGACCTCGGTGCTGTTCGCGCGCGCCAAGGGTTACACGCGGCCGCTCTCGGCCGCCGAGCTGGAGATGATGAACCTGACCGGCGACGGCACCGGCTTCGACATGGTGACCATGCCGCAGGAGATGCGCGACCAGGTGCCGACCGCCAACTTCTTCCAGCGCGGCGGCTACGAGCGCAATCCTGTCGCCGTGCGTCATAACACGGTGGCCAAGCTGCTCGCGGTCACTGACTCGAGGATGGACTCGCTGAGCAGTCTGCCGGGCGCGAAGGAACTGGCGGCGGCGTTCTGAGAAGTGTCTTGCCATCGCTGGAGCGAGCGAAACGCGCTCGCACCACATCCACCGCCGTCGTCCCGGGCAAGCCTTGGCGTCGCAACGCGACGGCAAGGCGCCGACCCGGGACCCATAGCCACAGGGCGTTGTGATTGCGAAGAGCGTAGCTCCAGCGTGCTCGCCAACCGAGGACGGTGGTTATGGGTCCCGGCTCGGAGGCCGGGACGACACCGTTGATGAGGCGCGATTGGGCCCTATGTCACAGGCGAACTCACTCGTCCGCGCCGAACGAGAAGCTGCCGTCGCCTTCGAGATAGGGCGCGGTGCGCATGTAGAGCTGACCGTTCTGGCCGATGAAGAACAGCGTGCCCTTCGGCACCTTCTTGGCGCCCTTCAGCAGCATGTCGGCGTTCTTGGTGCCCATCTTGTAGGCGAGCGTCTTGCCGTCCTTGCCATAGGCGTAGCCCATGTCGGGCTTGAGATCCCACGGCTCGGGCGGCGCGGCCTGGGCTGCGCTTGCCAGCGCGCACAGCGCCCCCAGGATCATCAGGGCTTTCAGAACCGGGCTCGTCATGTCCTCCTCCACTTCCCAATTGTCTTGAACAAATCACGAACGTGATTGCGAGGTCAACGCCGTCAGCGCGCGGGGGCGCCTGACGGAATTTCCATTCGCCGATCTCGCGATTATCCTGCAGCGTGGTTTAGAAACAAATGCCAAGAAGCGATTTGGGGGATGATTCGGATGAGCCTCGTCACGAAGATCGGTTGGGGTGCGGCGCTGTCACTGGTGATGTTGGCATCCGCCGCCCGGGCCGACGACTTCAAGCTGTCCAATAACCAGCGCATTGCCTGCAGCCGCGGCCTGTCCGCCGGCAAGCTCAATACCGCCGTCTGCAAGTCCTACGCCTATCTCTTCAACGCGAAGACATCGGAGTATTTCCGCTGCCAGGTGTCGCTGTCGCTGACCCGGGACAACAAGGAAGTCCTCAACGTCCAGACCGATGGCAGCTGCATCAAGAAGCCGCGCGTGTTCGACACCGATTCGAAATACGAGTTCGATGCCACCGAGACCGAGCCGGCGAACACCAATTCCTTCTTCGGCAATGGCGGCTATTCGATCTGGGTGGCCGACACCACCCAGCAGAAGCTGCGCGGCTGCATCACCATCTCCTCGGGCCTCGGCTCCGACATTTCCAAATGCGTCGACATGACGTTCCAATGATTCACTCGGCTTGACGGCATGTCGCGGCCGCGGCGCCCTGGCGGATCTGCGGTTCAAGGAAGCGGCGCCGTCAATGCTGGGTTGAAGCATGGGGCGGAGTTCTGCCTTACGGCCCCGGAGCTGCTGCGCAGCCGCGCCGTGCGCCGCTGCCAGTCTTTCGGATGGGTTGACCCCGCCGCTGCATCCGTCCAATTTGCCGGCAAAATCAATGGGAGGACCGATGCGTTTCCTTAAAGTCTCATGCACTGCAACCGGATTGTTCCTGGCCGCCGCCAGCCTGCTCGCGGCCCCCGCGGCACAGGCCCAGAGCTTCATCAACGTGCTGACCGGCGGCACCTCGGGCGTGTATTATCCGCTGGGTGTCGCGATCGGGAAGATCTACGGCGACAAGATCCCGAACGTGAAGACACAGGTGCAGGCGACCAAGGCCTCGGTCGAGAACCTGATCCTGCTGCAGCAGGGCCGCGGCGAACTCGCCTTTGCGCTCGGCGACTCCCTGAAATCCGCCTGGAACGGCGAGGAGGAGGCCGGCTTCAAGACCAAGCTGGATAAGCTGCGCACGCTCGGCGCGATCTATCCGAACTACATCCAGATCGTCGCGACCGCCGAGTCCGGCATCAAGACGCTGGCGGATCTCAAGGGCAAGAGCCTGTCGGTCGGCGCGCCGAAATCCGGCACCGAGCTGAACTCGCGCGCGATCCTGGCCGCAGCCGGCATGAGCTACAAGGATCTCGGCAAGGTGGAGTATCTGCCCTTCGCGGAATCGGTGGATCTGATGAAGAACCGCCAGCTCGGCGCAACCCTGCAATCGGCCGGCCTCGGCGTCGCCTCGCTGAAGGACCTGTCGACGTCGTCGCCGATCACCGTGGTGTCGGTGCCGAAGGAGGTCGTCGACAAGATCGGCGCGCCGTTCGTGGCCGCGACCATCCCGGCCAACACCTATACCGGCCAGGACAAGGACGTGCCGACCGCGGCCGTGATCAACTATCTCGTCACCAGCTCGGCGGTCTCTGACGATCTCGCCTACCAGATGACCAAGCTGATCTTCGAGTCGCTGCCCGAGCTCGCCAACGCGCACGCCGCCGGCAAGGAGATCAAGCTGGAGACGGCCGCGCAGGACAGCCCAGTGCCGCTGCATCCGGGCGCGATCCGCTACTACAAGGAAAAGGGCGTCCTGAAGTAAGGGCGCTGTTTCTCCGCCTGCATCGCAGGACCATTCGCATTCGACTGCGCGGGATCTGCTCCCGCGCAGTCTTATCGTTTCAGGCGACCGCGACTGATGGGCGGACCTGGCAAGAGCGCGTTGGGGGGATCATGACGATCGAAGCCGTAAACATGGAGACGCCGGTCAAGGTCGAGTTCGACAATTTCGAGCACGGCTTTCCCGAGGGCTTCGGTCCTGGCCGCTGGGGCTATCTGGCTTACGGCATCGGCCTCGCGTTTGCGCTGTTCCAGCTCTATGTCGCCGCCTTCAACTATCTGCCGAGTCAGGTGGTGCGCGGCGTCCATGTCGGCTTCCTGCTGCTTTTGACGTTCGGCCTGATCGGCAATTTCACCGCCAAGACCGACGCCGGCCGGATCGCCGGCTGGGCCATCGGCGCGATCGGTTTTCTGTGCGGCCTGTATCAGTGGATCTTCTACGCCGACCTGATCGCGCGCGACGGCGATCCCACGCGTGCCGATCTCGTGGTCGGAACCTTGCTCGCCGTATTGATCTTCGAAGGCACGCGCCGCCTGATGGGCTTGGCGCTGCCGCTGATGTGCGGCGCCTGTCTGCTGTACTGGTTCTTCGGCCAGTACCTGCCGTCTCCGCTCAACCATCGCGGTTACGACTTTGATCAGGTGATCACCCATCTGTCGTTCGGCACCGAAGGCTTCTACGGCGTGCCGATCTACGTCTCCGCGACCTACATCTTCCTGTTCATCCTGTTCGGCTCGTTCCTCGAACATGCCGGCATGATCCAGCTGTTCACCGACGTCTCGCTCGGCCTGTTTGGCCGCACCCGCGGCGGCCCGGCCAAGGTGGCGGTGTTCGCCTCGGGCATGATGGGCACCATCTCCGGCTCCGGCGTCGCCAACGTCGTCACCGTCGGCCAGTTCACGATTCCCTTGATGATCCGGTTCGGCTACCGCCGCGCCTTCGCCGCCGGCGTCGAGGCCACGGCGTCGATGGGCGGGCAGATCATGCCGCCGGTCATGGGCGCTGTCGCCTTCATCATGGCCGAGACGCTCGGCGTCGACTACTCCGTGATCGTCAAGGCCGCGGTCATCCCTGCGATCCTGTATTTCACCTCGGCGTTCTGGATGGTGCATCTGGAAGCGGGCAAGCACGGCCTGACTGGCATGAAGCCGTCGGAGATCCCGAGCGCCTGGAAGGCGCTGGTCGCGCGCTGGTATCTCGTGCTGCCGCTCGCCGCGCTGGTCTACATGCTGTTCGAAGGCTTCACGCCGCTCTATGCGGGCTCCATGGGCCTCGCGCTCACCGTGGCGCTGATCCTGGGCACATCGATCACCATGGGCTTCTCCAACCAGGTGCTGCGCTACGTGTTCTGGATCGGGCTCGCGCTGGTGGTCGGCGCGCTCTCGCGCAACGGTCTGCAGATCGTGCCCGTCGCCTCGGTCGTGGTCGCGCTGGTCGTCATCACCGCGTTCGTGCGCGGCGGAATGGGGACCTTGCACGCCTGCCGCGACTCGCTCGCCGAAAGCGCCAAATCGGCGCTCACCGTCGGCATGGCCTGCGCCATCGTCGGCGTCATCATCGGCATGATGACCCAGACCGGCGTCGGCTCGATCTTCGGCAGCTGGGTGATCGGCTTGGGCAAGACCAGCCTGTTCGCGGCGCTGATCATGACCATGCTGCTGTCGATCCTGCTGGGAACGGGTATTCCGACCATCCCGACCTATATCATCACCGCGGCGCTCGCCGCGCCCGCGCTCGCCAAGCTCGGCGTGCCCCTGATCGCCAGCCACATGTTCGCGTTCTACTACGGCATCATGGCCGACCTATCGCCGCCGGTCGCGCTGGCGGCGCTTGCCGCGGCGCCGATCGCCAAGGAGAACCCCGACAAGATCGGCTGGGAGGCGATGCGCATCGCGCTCGCCGGCTATGTCATTCCTTTCCTGTTCGTCTATTCGCCGGCCCTGATGCTGCAGGCGGGCGATCCGATGGAAGCGCAGATCGGCTTTTATGGCGCGGTGGCTTACGCGTTCGTCAAGGCGCTGATCTCGATTGGCCTGTTCGGCATGGTCGCGATCGGCTTCCTGTACACGCGCATGACGCTGATCGAGCGCCTCCTGGCCTTCGTCGCGTCGGTCTGCCTGCTCGGCGAATTCCCCTACAGCGATGTGCTGGGCTTCGCGCTGGCTGTCGTGATCGTGGCTTGGCAGTGGTGGCAGCGGCCGCCGACGACCGTGGCGGCCTCAGCTTGAGCCTGTGTCTCGCTTCTGCCGGCGTCGTGAAGACGCTGGCGCTCGCCGCCTTCACGCTGGCCTGGACTCACTCGGTCGAGAAGACCGGGTGGCAGGAGGATTGGCGCGTCACGCCAGATGGCCTGCAATTGGTGCAGGCACGGGTCAAGGGCTCCGGTGCCGGCATGGAGCCGCCACCCGAGGCGCGGCTGGTCGATGGCTGGTATCAATGGTCTATCGGTCGCGAGCCGCTGTCGCGGATCGTGCTCGCCAATTCCGGCGCGGCTGGTGAATGGCGGATCTGCAACGACGGACAATGCCGGACGATCTCGGAGATCTTTGGCCATGACATCGGGGCTGCCACGATCACGATAAGCGCCTGCAACGAATAACAAACAACGGGAGAACGCGATGGGACGTCTCGAGGGCAAGGTGGCGCTGGTGGTCGGCGCCGGCTCGATCGGGCGGGGCTGGGGCAACGGCAAGGCGACCGCGGTGACCTTCGCCCGGCAGGGCGCCAAGGTTTTTTGCGTCGACCGCAACAAGGACGCTGCGGCGGAAACGGCCGCGGTCATTTCAGGCGAGGGCGGCCAGGCTCAGGCCTACACCGCCGACGTCTCGAAGGCCGCCGAGGTCGAGGCGATGGTCAAGGCCTGCCTTGCGGCCTACGGCCGCATCGACGTGCTCGACAACAATGTCGGCATCGCCGAGATGGGCAGCGTCGTCGACGTGGAGGAAGCCGAATGGGACCGCGTGTTCGCGGTCAACCTCAAGAGCGCCTATCTCGCGATGAAGCACGTGGTTCCCGTGATGATCGGGCAGGGCAGCGGCTCGATCATCAACATCTCCTCGGTGGCCTCGATCCGCCAGGTCGGCATCTCCTATGTCAGCTACGGCGCCAGCAAGGCGGCGATGAACCAGATGACGCGCACGACCGCGGTCGAGTTCGCGCCGAAGCATGTTCGCGTCAATGCGATCCTGCCCGGCCTGATGAAGACGCCGATGGTCGAGCATTCCGCAGGCCTGGCTGCGAGCTACGCCAAGGGCGACGTCGAGGAGATGTGGCGGAAGCGCGATGCGCAGGTGCCGATGGGGCACATGGGCGACGCCTTCGATGTCGCCAACGCCGCGCTGTTCCTCGCCTCGGACGAATCGCGCTACGTCACCGGCATCACGCTGGTGGTCGACGGTGGATTGACCTGCCGGAGTTGACGCGCCGGACGTTTCCTCCGTCATCGCGAGCGAAGCGACGCAATCCAGGGCATCCGCGGAGCCCCTGGATTGCTTCGTCGCCTTCGGCTCCTCGCAATGACGGCGGTGGTTGACTGAAGAGTAGTGCCTACTGCGCCATCGCCAGGATGCCGCTGCCGATCGCGTGCCACGCCGACGTCATGCTGATCGGCCAGTTCAACAGCTTCACGGCGATCAGCGCCAGGCCGCCATAGAGATAGACCGGATGAACCCGCCCGAATGTGCGGCGGTCGTAGATGATCGCGACGGCGAGCAGCAGATAGGCAACGAAGGCGGGCGGGATGGTGACGAACACCGGCGGCGGGCCGAGCGGGCCGGGCGGCGCCAGGAACGTCAGGAACCAGCGCGCGACGGCGGCGTCGAGCAGCGAGATGCCGGCAAGCAGCATCAGCCGCTTGTGCGTCTCCGGCCGCCGGGCCTGCATCACCGCGAGCGCGAACACGACCGCGAAGAAGGCGATGCCGCTGAGCGGCACGATTGCGAAAGCGATGCCTTCATTGGGCTGGCCGATCGCGGCCGAGCGCTTCATGGCTTCCACAGCGACCAAGAAGCCGAAGATCGTCATCGCCGTGGCGAGCGACACGCCGAAGATGCCGAGCGAGCGGTGCCACGACGTCCGCCCCGAGGCGGCGAGCCACGTCTGGAGGGTGAAATACAGCGTCCAGGTGAAGAACAGGAAGCCGTGGAAATGAACCACGGGCGCGCCGGAAAATGCGCCGCGCGCCAGTGGCATCCAGTAGGTCGGCGCAAAGCCGAGAAAGGCTGTGGCCATGCAGGCCAGGGCCATGTTGAAATAGAAATAGCGCGCAGGAGACGCAATGACGCCGCGTGCGCGCGAATGCTCTGTCAGGATCGTCATGGAGGTTGTGTCTGCCGCGGCTGCCGCAGGTTCAATGCCGCGGTCGTCGCGGCAGCCGCACCGCATCCACGAGATCGCGAGCGGTGCAGGTCAGATGATCACGTGCATGTCAGTTGCCTGCAGGGACGATTCGGTCTGAGCGGCCGCAACACGTCGGCATGGAAGGACTTCCGCGGCCGCGCCACGGCTGTATAGTTGACGGAAAGCACTGTTTGTCGCCGATGTCCGGTTTGTCCACGCCTTGAGAGAACCAGCCGCCTTGCCGATACCCGTCTTCACGCAGGCCATCTCCGTTCGCCGTGGCAGTGCGCGGCTGGCCGCGCTCATCACCTCGGGAATGTTGTTCGCGACGGCAGCGCATGCGGTCGGTGCGGCCGAACCAGGCAAGGAGCCGGTGGTTGATGCGGCCGCCTGCATCGCCGCGTCCGAGGCGCGTGACGGCGACAAGGTGCTCACCGAATGCGGCGCTCTGATCGACAACGCCAAGGTTCCGAAGAGCGATCGCATCAACGCGCTGATCGCGCGCGCCTCGATCTACATCAGCAGAGGCGATGCCGATCGCGCCATCGCCGACTATGGCGTCGCGCTGCAGCTCGATCCGACGCTCGCCAACATCTTCAATGCGCGCGGCGAGCTGTATCGGAAGAAGGGCGACCGCCCGAAAGCGCTGGCCGATTTCGCCGCGGCGCTGCGGCTCAATCCGGATCACGCCAGCGCCCGCAGCAACTATCATACGCTCGCCGTCGAGCTCGAGCGTCTCGGCGCGCAGATGGCGGTCGCAGGGCGGCCCAGCTTCAATTGCGCGACGGCGCGGCGCGCGGTGGAGAAGGCGATTTGTGCTGACCCGGAGCTTGCCAATCTCGACCGTGAGATCGACGGCTCGCATGCCCGGGTGGTTCGCGAGGCACCAGGGCCGGCCGCGGTCCGCGCGCTCCAGCGCGAGCAGGATGCCTTCATCGCCCGCCGCAATGCCGGGTTCGGCCGCAGCGGCTACGATCTCAAAAAGGCGATGCAGGACCGCCTGCGGCGGCTGAACGGCTCGGATGGCTATTGACCATCAGCCGGGCGGCTTGAACCCCGCTCCGGCCGGTGACGACAACGGGGAAGCTGACCGCTCCCGGTCGAAGACCCAAGCCGAGCTCGCCGATGCACTCCTCCATTCAAGCGATGTCGCCCCGCAAGTCTTACCGCGCGCCGTCATTGGCCCTCGGTTTCGTTCTCTGCCTGGGGGCCTTCCCGGCGGTCGCGACGGAATGCACGCCAGGCAGCAGAGCATCGCCGTCTGAACTCATCACCACGTGCACCGTTGCGATCGAGGCGGCGAGCGCGCCGAGGGGCCAGTCGGCTGCGCTCGTCATCCGCGCCGATGCCCATGCGCGCACGACAGGCGGCATGAGCCAGGCGCTCAAAGATCTCGATCGCGCCATCGCGCTCGACGGCAAGAATGCGCGCGCCTACCGGCTGCGCGGTGATTTCATGCGCGAGGCCGGCGGCGATGCCGGCAAGGCCGCGGCCGATCTCAGCATGGCGATCTCGCTCGATCCGAATGATGCCGAAGCGTATGAGCTGCGCGGCGTCGTTTATACCGAGCAGCGCCGGCTCGATCGCGCGCTCGCCGACTACGACCAGGCCATCCGCCTGAAGCCTGATTACGCGCAGGCCTATGCCGATCGCGGCGTCGCGTTCTATCTGCGCGGCGACAACGAAAAGGCGGTGCAGGACTACAACGAGGCCATCCGCCTCGATCCCGACCGGCCGCGCACCTTCACCAACCGCGCCGCCGCCTACAAGAAGCTCGGCCAGATCGACAAGGCGTTGGCCGACGATCACGAGGCGATCCGGCGCGATCCGAAGGTGCCGGAATATTACGACAACCGCGGCCTGACCTACGCCGCGATGAAGGAGTACGACAAGGCGATCGCCGATTACGACCAGGCGATCAAGCTGCAGCCGAAGCCGAACTTCCTGACCAACCGCGGCGACTCCTATCAGTTCAAGGGCGAGCTCGGCTCGGCTTTGAGCGATTACGATGCCGCTCTCCGCCTCGATCCGAATTTTGCGCTGACCTACAACAACCGGGCCGTGCTGTTCCGCAAGATGGGCGAGCGCGCCAAGGCACTCGCGGACTACGAGGCCGCGCTGCGCCTCGATCCGGGCAACGACAATGCCGCGAGCGGCCGTCGCGTCATGCTGGCGGAGATCAAGAAGTTCGGCGCCGAGCCGCCGCGGCCTTTGAATGCGCCGTCGGAGCGCAGCGGCCCGTCGTTCGACTGCGCGACCGCCGTGCGTGAAGTGGAGAAGGTCATCTGTGCCGACCCGCAGCTCTCGGTGCTCGATCTCGGTATTTCCGAGAGCTATGCCCGGCTCTTGAAGTCGTCCCGCGGCCGTGCTGCCGCGGAGTTGCGCAGCACGCAGCGCGACTTCATCGCCGAGCGCAACGTCCGCTTCGGCAAGCCCGGCTACGACCTTCGTCTAGCCATGCAGCGCCGCCTGGATATGCTCCGGGACGCGGCGCATTGATCCAGCCTGGAAAATTGCCGGAGGTTCAGGCTCGCCTGATCTGGATCAATTCATGACGGCTTGAACTGTCGCTTTGTCCCGGACAATAGTCGGGAATAAACACAGATCTTGGGGAAACGTCATGAGCGCTGCGAGCCGCTATCACGAGGTCCATGCCCGGTCGCTGCAGGACCCCGAAGGGTTCTGGGCCGAGGCCGCCCGCGCGATCGATTGGATCGAGCCGGCCAAGAAGGTCTTTGATCCCACGATGGGCGCCTACGGCCGCTGGTTCGCCGGCGCCGTCGTCAACACCTGCTACAACGCGCTCGACCGCCACGTCGCCGCCGGCCGCGGTGACCAGCTGGCGCTGATCCATGATTCGCCGCTGACGAACTCCGTCACCAGGATCACCTACGCCGAGATGCTGAAGGAGGTGCAGACGCTCGCCGCGATCATGCAGGATTTCGGCGTCGGCAAGGGCGACCGCGTCATCCTGTATATGCCGATGGTGCCGGAGGCGATGGTCGCAATGCTCGCCTGCGCGCGGATCGGCGCGGTGCATTCGGTGGTGTTCGGCGGCTTCGCCGCCAAGGAGCTCGCGACCCGCATCGACGACGCGACGCCGAAGCTGGTGTTGTCGGCCAGCTGCGGCATCGAGCCCGGCCGTATCGTGCAGTACAAGCCGCTGCTCGACCAGGCGATCGAGCTGGCCGACAACCGGCCCAAGGCCTGCATCATCCTGCAGCGTCCCGAGCATGTCTGCGAGCTGAAGCCCGGCCGCGACTACGACTGGGCGGCGCTGCGCAAATCCGCGCTCGCCAACGGCAAGCTCGCGCCTTGCGTGCCCGTGCTCGCGACCGATCCGCTCTATATCCTCTACACCTCAGGCACGACCGGCAAGCCGAAGGGCGTCGTGCGTGACAATGGCGGGCATCTGGTTGCGCTGAAATGGTCGATGGAAAACCTCTATGGCATCAAGCCGGGCGAGGTGTGGTGGTGCGGCTCGGATATCGGCTGGGTGGTCGGTCACAGCTACATCATCTACGGCCCCCTGATTCATGGCGCGACCTCGGTGATGTACGAGGGCAAGCCGGTCGGCACACCCGATGCCGGCGCGTTCTGGCGCGTGATCGCGGATCACAAGGCGGTGGCGCTGTTCACCGCGCCGACGGCGTTCCGCGCCATTCGCAAGGAAGATCCGGAAGGCACGTTCTTGCGCAAATATGACCTGTCCCAATTCCGCACGCTGTTCCTGGCCGGCGAGCGCGCCGATCCGCCGACGGTGGAATGGGCCGAGCAGCAGCTCAAGGTGCCGGTGATCGACCATTGGTGGCAGACCGAAACCGGCTGGTGCATCGCCGGCAATCCGGTCGGCCTCGGCCTGTTGCCGGTCAAGCATGGCTCGCCGACGGTGCCGATGCCCGGCTATCAGGTCGACATCGTCGACGAGGCGGCCAAGCCCGTGCCCGCCAATACGATGGGCTCGATCGTAATCAAGCTGCCGATGCCGCCGGGCTGCCTACCGACCTTGTGGCAGCAGGAGGACCGCTTCAAGGAATCCTACCTCAGCGAATTCCCGGGCTACTACAAGACCTCCGACGCCGGCTTCAAGGACGAGGACGGCTATGTCTTCGTGATGGGACGCACCGACGACATCATCAACGTCGCCGGCCACCGGCTCTCGACCGGCGGCATGGAGGAGATCCTCGCCTCGCATCCTGATGTCGCCGAATGCGCTGTGCTCGGCATCAAGGATGCGATCAAGGGCGAAGTGCCCTGCGGTTTCCTGGTGCTCAAGGCCGGCGTGTCGCGCAGCCCGTCGGTGATCGAGAAGGAGATCGTGGCGCTGGTGCGCGACAAGCTCGGTCCGGTCGCAGCCTTCAAGCTCGCGATCACTGTCGGCCGGCTGCCAAAGACGCGCTCCGGCAAGATCCTGCGCGGCACCATCAAGAAGATCGCCGACGGCGAACAATGGAGCATGCCGGCCACGATCGAGGATCCCAAGGTGCTCGAGGAGATCGGCGAGGCGCTGAAGAGCCGGGTGTAGCGTCACGCTGCTCAGGGTCACCGCGCGGCGTCGATCGCGCTCAACCCTCATGGCGAGGAGCGCCGAAGGCGCGTCTCGAACCATGAGGCCACAGTCGGGCCTCGCCCTTCGAGACGCCCGCCTCTGGCGTGCTCCTCAGAGGGTGTGAATCTTTCGATTTCGGCAATTTTCGACATGAGTCAAATCAACGACTTAGCTCGTCCGAAAACTGCAAAATTCGAATTCTTTCTCATCCTCTCAGGGTGAGGAGCACGGGTGCGCTCCTGGGCTTGACCCCGGCCTTCATTGTCGTCAATCAACGGCTTCAGACCGCCCGATTGACGAGAATGGAACGCCCGATGCGACAGACCTCCGCCCGCCTCGCTTTGGTGCTGCTGACCGCGCTCTCGCTTGCCGCCTGCGCCTCTCGGAACCAAGGCGCCGCGGTGGCGCTCGGCAATGATGATGACGATGCGGTCTGCCAAGCCGGCGGCAAGGTTGCGCCGGGCTCCTCGGACTATGTCGCCTGCCGCAAGGACCGCGACGTGCAGCGGCAACGCGCCGAGGCGCGCGCCGATCGCCGGCAGCGCGATCTCGGCGAATACATGATGAACCATCCCGATCGCCCCTGACCGCGACTGCAACCGCCTCTCATGGCGCGTGTCGTCAATGCAACAGTTCGGCGACATCGGCGCTGCAACATCGCCGATTGATTGAGATCAAATCCAACTCCATGGCGTCCCTGCCACATCTGTGACCGCAAGAGCGCGGCTTGGCCTGCGCAAATCAAGCGGATGTAGCTCACGTGTGGCTATGGGGACCTCGATGAACAGAACCTTCCAACTCTCGTCGTCGCTGCTGGTGCTGGCAGCGATCTGCGGAACCATGGGCTCCGCGCAGGCAGCCGACCTGTCGGCCGCGCCGGTCTACACCAAGGCGCCGGTCGTCGAAGCCTGGAATCCCTGGATGCTCCGCGTCCGTGCGCTCGGCGTGCTGCCGGATGCCGGCGGGTCGAGCGTGAACGTCGCCGGCGTGCCGGCGCTGTCGTCGCCGAATTCCGGCCTGAAGATCTCCAATCAGGTCGTGCCCGAGCTCGACATCAGCTACTTCTTCACCAAGAACATCGCGGCCGAGCTGATCCTCGGCGTGACCCGCCACTCGATCAGCGGCACCGGCACGCTGGACGGACTCAATATCGGCAAGGCCACGCTGTTGCCGCCGACCCTGACGCTGCAATATCACTTCACTGATTTCGGCGCCTTCAAGCCCTATATCGGCGCGGGTGTGAACTACACGGTGTTCTTCAACCAGAGCGCATCCAATCAGGTGTTCAACGGTCTCGCAGTGACCAACCTGCACATCTCGAACCAGTGGGGCGGCGCGGTCCAGTTCGGCTTCGACTACATGCTCGACAAGCATTGGGGCTTCAACGTCGACGTCAAGAAGCTGTGGCTGCAGCCCAACTACTCGGCGACCGTCAACGGCGCCATTCCGGTCACCGGCCGCGCCAACATCGACCCGTGGCTGGTCGGTGCCGGCATCACCTACAAGTTCTGATTGTTAGCGTTCCTCCCAAGACTGCGATGGCGCCGGCATCCCCGGCGCCATTTTTTTGGGAGGCTTGCTGCTGCGGGTTTATTGGCTCGATGGGGAGATCGCGTTAGCTTGATGGGGAGGTCGCGCCTTCCCACAGCTGTCGTCCCGGCCTTGAGCCGGGACCCATACCGCGCGATGTTTGTAGTGGGCAGGCGGCCCGTTCCGCGGACCTCATTGAATTCGGTGGTCATGGGTCCCGGATCTGCGCCCACCGCCGCTACGCGTCGGTGGGCTTGTCCAGGACGACACCGAGGATTGTCTCGCGCACCGGTGCCGGGACCGATGTCGAGATGCGGACGACGCCCGCGCGTCCTACTCCTCGTCCTCGTCGTGCTTCTTGCCGCCGATGGTCTTGAGCTTGGCGAACACGGCGTCGACGTTGAGGTCGTCCTCGTCGTGGCCCGCCGGCTCGTACTCGTCCTTGCGGGTGGTCTCGGAGGCCGGCAGCAGGGTGGCGCCGCTGTAATTGGCGTCGAGCGGCTTTTCCTTGGCGGCGCGCTGCACCTCGAAATCGAGCTCGATCTGCGAGCACAGGCCGAGCGTCACCGGGTCCATCGGCGTCAGGGTCTGCGCGTTCCAATGGGTGCGGTCGCGGACGCTGGCGATGGTGGTCTTGGTGGTGCCGACCAGGCGCATGATCTGCGCGTCCTTGAGCTCGGGATGGTTCCGCACCAGCCAGAGGATGGCGCTCGGACGCTCATGGCGACGCGACACCGGGGTGTAGCGCGGGCCCTTGCGCTTCGGCTGCGGCGGCAGCACGACCTTGCTCTCCTGCAACCGGAGCCGGTAATTCGGGTCGCGCTCGGCCTTCTCGATCTCCTCGCGGGTGAGCTGGCCGGTCGAGATCGGGTCCATGCCCTTGATGCCCTGGGCCGCATCACCGTCGGCAATGGCGCGCACCTCCAGCGGGTGCATCTTGGTAAAATCGGCGACCTGGTCGAAGGTCAAGGCGGTATTGTCGACCAGCCACACGGCAGTTGCCTTCGGCATCAGCGGGGCGTTGCTCATGGCAAATCTCCTTTGTGCTCCGCCCCGGCCCTGGGAGGCGAAACCTGCGGTCATCGGCGATGACGGGGAATTCGCCCTATATAAGCCGTCCCGGGGGCGGCGCGCAATGGCCTGACGAAAACGGCCTTGACAGGGCTCGAAAGCAGTCCCAAGTCCTATCCGAAAGTGTCCTATCCAAACGAGTTCTAGCTCGAAGCCGTGACGTTTCGACCGCCCCCGCTTGCCGGCCCGGGGTGCCCCGGTCGCCGCAACAAGCCCGCACAGATCAGCTCAGACCGCCCATGGCAGCCAAACCAGACCTGAAAATCGTGCTTTGTTCGCCGCGCGGCTTCTGCGCCGGCGTGGTCCGCGCCATCGATACCGTGGAACGGGCGCTCGCCATCTATGGCGCCCCGGTCTATGTCCGCCACGAGATCGTGCACAATAAATACGTGGTCGACAGCCTGAAGACCAAGGGCGCGATCTTCGTCGAGGAGCTGGCCGAGATCCCCGACAGTACCAACGCACCGGTGGTGTTTTCCGCACATGGCGTGCCCAAATCGGTTCCCGCCGAGGCTCAGGCGCGCAATTTCTTCTCCCTGGACGCGACCTGCCCGCTGGTGACCAAGGTCCACCGCGAGGCCGCGATCCACTTCAAGCGCGGCCGCGAAATCCTGCTGATCGGCCATTCCCACCACCCAGAGGTGGTCGGCACCGTCGGCCAGCTGCCTGCCGGCGCCGTGACCCTGATCGAGACCGCCGATGACGCGGCGACCTTCACCCCGAAGGACCCGAACAATCTGGCATTCGTCACCCAGACCACGCTGTCGATCGACGACACCAAGGATATCGTCGCGATCCTCAAGGGCCGTTTCCCGAACATCTCCGGCCCGCACAAGGAAGACATCTGCTACGCCACCACGAACCGCCAACTGGCGGTGAAGAAGGTGGCGCCGGTGGTCGATGCGCTGATCGTGGTCGGTGCGCCGAACTCGTCCAATTCGCAGCGCCTGCGTGAGGTCGCCGAACGCGAGGGCTGTCCGATTGCGGTGCTGGCCCAGCGCGCCTCGGACATCGACTGGTCGCGTTTCGAGGGCATCAAGAGCCTCGGCATCACCGCCGGCGCCTCGGCACCCGAGGTGATCGTCGAGGAGATCATGGGCGCCTTTGCCGAGCGCTACGTGCTGCATGTCGAGACCGTGTCGGCCGCCGAGGAGAACGAGTTCTTCCCGCTGCCCCGCTCGCTGCGGCCGGAAGCTGCGGCCGAGTAAATCGGCCGCCGTCTTTTCCACGCTCGACGGCCCGTCGGCCTTGAACGCGGCGCCTGCATGCGCGATGAAGGGCGCAATGGGCCTGTCCGATGATGAAGTTCGCATCGGAGAGGCGGGGCAGGCGAACTTCGATCACTGGGATGGCGCATGGCGGTCTACACCGATGTCACCGCCGACGAGCTTGCGGACTTTCTCAAGACCTACGACATCGGCGAATTGCTCTCCTACAAGGGCATCGCCGAGGGCGTCGAGAACTCCAACTTCCTGCTCCACACCACCACGGGCTCCTACATCCTCACGCTCTATGAGAAGCGCGTCGCGGTGGAGGATCTCCCCTATTTTCTCGGCCTGATGGCGCATCTGGCCGAGCGCGGCGTGAGCTGTCCGCAGCCGGCGCGCAATCGCGACGGCGCGGTCTATTCCAGCCTCTCCGGCCGGCCCGCGGCAATCATCAACTTCCTCGAAGGGATGTGGCCGCGCAAGCCGGCGGTCGTGCATTGCGCAGGGGTCGGCGAGGCGCTGGCGCGGATGCATCTCGCGGGCCGCGATTTCCCGCTGGTGCGCAAGAACCCGCTGTCGGTGTCCGGCTGGCGCTCGCTGTTCGCCCAGGCGCGCGACCGCGCCGACACCGTGCAGGCGGGTCTATCCAACCTGCTCTCGACCGAGCTCGATCTGCTCGCGCGCGCCTGGCCGACGCATCTGCCGGAAGGCGTGATTCACGCCGATCTGTTTCCGGACAATGTGTTCTTCCTTGGCGATGAACTGTCTGGGCTGATCGACTTCCCGTTCTCCTGCAACGACATCCTCGCCTACGACGTCGCGATCTGCCTGAACGCCTGGTGCTTCGAGGCCGACCATTCGCTCAACGTCACCAAGGCACGCGCCTTCTTCAACGCCTATGGCCGCGTGCGGCCGCTGTCGGAGGCCGAGCTGGAGGCGCTGCCGCTGCTGGCGCGCGGCGCGGCGATCCGCTTCCTGCTGACGCGACTGGTCGACTGGCTCAACGTGCCCGCGGGCGCCCTGGTCAAGCCGAAGGACCCGCTCGAATATCTCCGCAAGCTGCGCTTCCATCAGGCGGTGACCAGCGTGCGGGACTACGGCATTGGGGCGGCGGCATGAGCGAACATCCGGTCGTCAGCATCTTCACCGACGGCGCCTGCTCGGGCAATCCCGGCCCCGGGGGCTGGGGCGCGATCCTGCGCTTCGGCGACAAGGAAAAAGAGCTCAAGGGCGGCGAGCCCCACACGACCAACAACCGTATGGAGCTGATGGCCGCGATCTCGGCGCTTGAGGCGCTGAAGAAGTCGTGCCAGGTCGAGCTCTACACCGACAGCCAATATGTGAGACAGGGCATCACCGGCTGGATCCACGGCTGGAAGCGCAACGGCTGGAAGACCGCCGACAAGAAGCCGGTCAAGAACGCCGAGCTCTGGCAGCGCCTGGACGAGGCGCTGAAGCCGCACAAGGTGAACTGGCACTGGGTCAAGGGCCACGCCGGCCACCCCGAGAACGAGCGCGCGGATCAATTGGCGCGTGATGGCGTGGCGATGGCCAGGATGCAGAAGAACGTGCGGGGTTAGCCGTATCTCCATTTGAGCGTCCGGCGAACCAGGAGGGTCGCGACGATCAAAACGAGTTCTGCGCCCCAGAACCAGCGTCCCGGGCCCGTGAAGCCCATGTGCTCACGGGCCATATACATCGCCAGTCCGAGCACGATCAGCGCGATGACGCTGCCGATCCAGTAGAGCGGGTCACGTGCCAGGCCGCTGGCCCAATGCTTCTGCGCATCCTCATGCGCGCGGCGGATGCGCCAAAGGCAAAAGATGAGGAAGGCGCAAGTGATCAGGATTGTCGTCATGCGATCTCCCCGCCTATTCCTAGCGACAGAACGTGTCCGATGCTCTTCTCGGTTCGGTAAAATACGAAGGAGCGAACAAGCAAAAGGCCCGCGCATGAGCGCGGGCCTTCGTATTCAGATCGAGCGGCGTGGCCTTAAAGCTGCCCGAGCAGCGTGTCGCCGCCGGAGACTTCGACCTTGCCCGGGGCGGCTTCGAGGTTCAGCTTGGTGACCTTGCCGTCCTCGACCAGCATCGAATAGCGCTTGGAGCGGATGCCGAGGCCGGCGCCGGAGGCGTCGAGCTCCATGCCGATCGCCTTGGTGAAGTCGGCATTGCCGTCGGCCAGGAAGATGGCCTCGTCGCGCTGGTCGGTGTCGCGCTTCCAGGCGTTCATCACGAAGGCGTCGTTGACCGAGACGATCGCGATGCTGTCGACGCCCTTGTCCTTCATCGCATAAGCGTTGAGGAAGATGCTAGGCAGATGCATCTTGTGGCAGGTGCCGGTGTAGGCACCGGGCACCGCGAACAGCGCGACCTTCTTGCCCTTGAAGATGTCGTCGGTGGTTTTGACCTGCGGGCCCTCGCCGGTCATGACGCGGAACTGGGCCTCCGGCAGCTTGTCGCCAACCTGGATCGTCATATCGAAACTCCTTCCCCTGGATCTATGCTGAGCGCGTGTCTTGCGAACGTGCTTCTCGAACGTGTCTTGCGCGGTGCGCGCTACACTATGCGGCGGGCGAAAAACGGCAACGGCCCGCCGCGTTCACGACTCCGTCATCGCACAACGGTGCTGCAGTGCCAACGGATCAGGCGGCGGCTGCCGGATTCTTCTTCTCGTCACGCAGCTCGCGGCGCAGGATCTTGCCGACATTGGTCTTCGGCAGCTCGGTCCTGAACTCGATCTGCTTCGGCACCTTGTAGTTCGTCAGCTGCTCGTGGCAGTGCTTGACGATGTCCTCGGGCGTCAGGTTCGGGTCCTTCTTGACCACGAAGGCCTTGACGACTTCGCCGGTCTTCTCGTCGGGCAGGCCGATCACGGCGGTCTCCAGAACGCCCGGATGGGTGGCGATGACCTCCTCGACCTCGTTCGGATAGACGTTGAAGCCGGAGACCAGGATCATGTCCTTCTTGCGGTCGACGATCTTGACCGAACCGTCCGCGGCCATCACGCCGACGTCGCCGGTGCGGAAGAAGCCGTCCGCGGTCATCACCTTGGCGGTCTCGTCAGGCCTGTTCCAATAGCCCGCCATCACCTGCGGGCCCTTGGCGCAGATTTCGCCGGGCTGGCCGAGCGGCACCTCGTTGCCGTCATCGTCACGGATCGACAGCAAGGTCGAGGGCAGCGGCAAGCCGATCGTGCCGGTGAAGTCCGTCGAGGTCGGCACGTTGCAGGTCAGCACCGGCGCGGTCTCTGACAGGCCATAGCCCTCGGCGATGCTGCATCCCGTCACCTGCTTCCACTGCTCGGCTACCGGACGCTGCACGGCCATGCCGCCACCGTTGGAGACCTTGAGCTTGGAGAAGTCGATCTTCTTGAAATCGGGATGATGCAGCAGGCCGTTGTACAGCGTGTTGACGGCCGGGAAGGTGTTGACCTGATATTTCATCAGCTCCTTGATAAAGCCCGCGATGTCGCGCGGATTGGGGATCAGCAGATTGGCGCCGCCGGCGCGCACCGCGAGCAGGAAGCAGCAGGTCAGCGCGAAGATGTGATAGAGCGGCAGCGCGCAGACGATCAGCAGCTGATCGACATGCGGCGGCCGGTCCATCACCGGCTGCAGCCACGCATCGTTCTGCAGCACGTTGGCGACGACGTTGCGGTGGAGCAGCGTGGCGCCCTTGGAAACGCCGGTGGTGCCGCCGGTATACTGCAGGAAGGCGACATCGTCGGGACCGATCACGGGCTTCTGGAAACGCTTGCCGCGGCCGGCCGCGAGCGCGTCGTTGAACGGCACCGCGCCGGGCAGCGAGAATGCCGGCACCATCTTCTTCAGCCGGCGCACGACGAGATTGACGATCACGCCCTTGAAGCCGAGCAGGTCGCCCATGCTGGCGATCACGATGTGCTTGACCTGGGTATGGCTGACGACCTGCTGTACCGTGTGGGCAAAATTCTCCAGCACGATGATCGCCTCGGCGCCGGAGTCCTTGAGCTGATGCTCGAGCTCGCGCGGCGTGTACAGCGGGTTGACGTTCACCACCGCATAGCCGGCGCGCAGCACGGCCGAGATCGCGATCGGGTATTGCAGCACGTTCGGCATCATCAGCGCGACGCGCGCGCCCTTGGATAGCCCGAGGCCCTGCAGATAGGCCCCCATCGCGACCGACATCTCGTCGAGCTCGCGATAGCTGATCGCCTTGTCCATGCAGATGAAGGCGCGGCGGTCGGCGAATTTCTTGAAGCTTTCTTCCAGCAGATCGACCAGCGATTGATATTTGCCGGGATCGATATCGGCGGGAACGCCGGCCGGATAGTGCTTGAGCCAGATGCGCTCCATGACCCTTCCTCTCCTGATCGTCTCTTTTGGTTGCTTGATGCGTCTGCGCCGGTCGTGCCCGGGCGACTTTCGGCGCCAATATCCAGCCTCCGGCCGGGCAAGGCAAGCGGCCGGGGCGTAGACCAAAGAGGGACGGGGAGAACTGTCCGCCGGCGGCGAGGCTGGCTGCCTGCCGGGCGCGGCTGTGCGGCGCGGGGATCAGCCGTCCTTCGGGGCCGGCTTGCCCTCGGTCTTCGGCTTGGCGGCTGCCTTCGGCTTGGCTGGCTTGGCCGCTGTGTCGGCAGCGGGTTTTTCCGGCGGTTTCGTGCCGGAATCGTGCTTGGCGGCGACGTGGCGGGCCGCAGCCGGCTTGGCCTCGGCGTTTTTCGCGTCCGGCTTGGCGGTCGGCTTCGCCTCCGCCTCGAACTTCGCCGCGGTGCGGGGCGCCGGTTTGACGTCCTTTCGGGCGGCCACGGCATGCGCCTTCTTGCCGCGGTGTTTCGCCGGGGTCTGCGCATCGGCATCGGCTGCGACTGCAGCGATCAGGGCCGTGCCCGTGCGGGTGGGACCGGTATAGACCAGCACCGGCTCGGACGGGGCGGGCGCTGCGGCCAAGAGTTCTGACGGCTTCATCGTCGGGGCCTGCAGCCCGGCGAGCAGGGTGCCGCCGGTGGTCGTCTCGCCGTCGGTGCTCGCCTCTTCGCCGTCATCGTCGCTTGCCGGACGATGGCGCTTGCCGCTGCACATGTCGTCGCGCAGGTTCGGCGGCGTGGCGTCGACCGGCACCAGCTGCTCGACATTGCCGAGCGGCGCCTTCAGCCAGCTCAGCTGATTGCCGTTGAAGCCGCGGTCGAGCATCTGGATCGCGCGCACGGCGCGCGCCTGGCCAGATGAGGCGCCGAGCACCACCGCGATCAGGCGCTTGCCGTTGCGGGTCGCGGAGGCCACCAGATTGTAGCCGGAGGCGCAGATGAAGCCGGTCTTGAAGCCGTCGGCGCCGGGATAGCGCCCGATCAGCCGGTTGAAGTTCTGCACCACGCGGCGGCCGTAGCGGATCGACGGGATGTGAACGAAGTACTCGTATTCCGGCAGGTCGCGGATGATGGCGCGCGCCAGGATCGCGAGATCGCGCGCCGAGGTGATCTGGCCGTCGGCCGGCAGGCCGTTCGGATTGACGTAGCTCGTCTGGGTCATGCCGAGCCGCTGCGCGGTCTCGTTCATCATGATCGAGAAGCCGTCGATCGAGCCGCCGATACCTTCCGCCAGCACGACCGCCATGTCGTTCGCCGACTTCACCAGCATCATCTTCAGCGCGTTGTCGACGGTGAGCTGCGTGCCCGGACGATAGCCCATCTTCGACGGCGATTGTGACGCCGCGGTCGGCGACACCGTCAGCAGCGTGTCCAGCGAGGCCTTGCCGTCCTTCACCGCCTTCAGCGTGACGTAGGCCGTCATCAGCTTGGTGACGGAGGCGGGGTACCATGGATAGGTCGCGTTCTGCGCCTCGAGCACCTTGCCGGTGTCGGCCTCGACGAGCAGCAGCGCCTCGGCATTGGCCAGGCGCGGCGCAAGCACGAGCGCGGCAGCAATAGCGATGATCTTCAGCGGGGAATAGCGGAACAACAGGCGAAGCGTCTGCACTGGTCTGGTCCGGTCCTTTGAGAACCCGCCTCGGTCACGCGAGGTGGGCAACGGGCTTTCGGGTTTCAAGCGTGTCCGGCGCCGCGTCGGTTGCGGCAGGTCGCGAACCTATACCGGGTCGATGCTGGTTAACAGAGCCCAGCCATTCAATTCCACGATGAAAGCGTCCCGCCATCAAGCCTTGACGGTGGACGCGTCGTTCTCCGTTGCCGCGAGAGTCGCGCGGGCGTTTTCCTGAACCATGAACTGGGCCTTCGCGAGTTCCGCGAAATGGCCGCCTTTGGCAACGAGTTCATCGAACGTTCCGCTTTCGATCACGCGTCCGTTCTCGAACACCAGAATCCGGGTCGCGTTGCGGATGGTCGAGAGCCGGTGCGCGATCACGAAGGTCGTGCGCCCCTTCATCACTTCATCGAGCGCAGCGTTCAGCTTGGCCTCGGTCACCGCATCGAGCGCTGATGTCGCCTCGTCGAGAATCAGGATGGGCGGATCCTTCAACAGCGCACGCGCGATCGAGAGCCGCTGGCGCTCGCCGCCCGAGAGCATGCGGCCGCGCTCGCCGGCATTGGTGTCAAAGCCCTGCTCGGCGCGGTCGATGAAGTCGAGCGCCTGCGCGCGCGCCGCGGCGGTGCGCAGCTCCTCGTCGGTCGCATCGGGCTTGCCGACCAGGAGGTTCTCGCGGATCGAGCGGTTGAACAGCAGCGCTTCCTGGAACACGACGCCGATGTTCCGCCTGAGTGAGGCGAGCTTCAAGCCGCGCACGTCCATGCCGTCGATCTTGATGAAGCCGGACTGCGGATCGAACGCCCGATGCAGCAGCGCGATCGCTGTCGACTTGCCGGCGCCGGTCGGGCCGACCAGTGCGATGGTCTGGCCGGGCAGCGCGGTGAAGGTGAGGTCCTCCACTGCCGGGCGCTTGCCGTCATAGGAGAACGACACGTCGTTGAATTCGACCAAACCCGAGAGACGGCTCACGTCGATTGCATCGGGGCGGTCGCGCACGGCGGGCACGGCGTCGAGCACGTTGAAGAATTCGGCGAGCCGCGGCGCCTCCATGAAGACGTTGTTGATGAAGGACACGACCTGCTCGAGCTTCTGGATCAGCATGGTCGCGAACGACACGAACATCACGATCTCGCCGACCGAGGTAAGCCCGGCCTGGTGCAGGGCGATGCCGAGCGTGAAGATCGCGAGCACGGTGATGGTCGTGGAGGCGCGGGTGATGACCGTCACCAGCGCCCACCAGCCGAGCACCGGCATCTGCAACGACAGCAATTGTCCGGCGACGCTGCGCAGCCCCTGCACCTCGGCATCGATGCGCACGAAGCTCTGCACCAGCGCGACATTGCCGAGCGCGTCGGAGGCGCGTGCGGAGAGGTTGCTGTATTGCTCCTCGACCTCGCTCTGCATGCCGTAGGTCTTGCGCACGACGAGCGTGGTCAGCACGGTGAACACGACGCAGAGCACGAACAGCAGGATCGCGAGCCGCCAGTTGAGATACAGTGACAACGGCAGCAGCACGAGCACCGACATGATCGCGGCGAAGTGCTCGCGGAAAAACGACAGCCACAGCTTCCACAGCGCATCGGTGCCGTTGATCATCACCTTCATCAGCCGTCCCGAATGCGTGCCGGAATGGAACGTCAGCGGGAGCTGCAGGATGTGCTCGAAATAGCTGGTCAGCACCGCATGGCGCTGGCGGTGCGCCAGCCGGTCGGCCTGCAGCGCGACCCAGGCGCTGGCGAGGATCGTGAACAGGCCGAAGGCCGCCCAGGCTGCGAGCAGCGGCCAGGCCGTCGCGGTCGAGGCGTTGCCGGACAGCGCATCGACAATGCGTCCGAACAGCACCGGCTCGGCGAACTGCGCGACCGCGAGGGCAAGGTTGGCGATCGCCACGATCCAGCCGAGCCGCGCCTCCTTTCCGAGCAATTGGAGCACGCGGGCATAGATGCGGAGCAGGGACATGGGCGAGGCGCTTCTGTAGATGCGGAGACGGAATCGGCGGCCGGAGCGGCGCGCGCGCATGTTAGCAAGGTATGGGCACCAGGTGACAGGGCAATCCGCGGTGTCAGTTGACGAGGCGGCTGTCGGCGGGGGGCAGGAAGCTGTCGTCGAAGATGTCGGCCGGCCCGGGGCGCTTGTGCTGGAATTTGAAATCGTCGGCGATCTGGCCCAGCGCGCGCTCGAACCGCGCGGGAGCGATGCCGCCGATGCCGTCGCGTCGCACGTCTGATGTCAGCACGTTGTCGGCGAGCACCGTATGCAGCCGCTCCAGCTCGAGTTCGCGCGAGCCATCGTCCATCCGGCTCACCACCTCGGCGACGGCGCCTTGCGGATCCTTGATCGCGAGCTGCAGGCCCGACGTCAGCGCCCGGAGAACTCCCTTCACCGCCGCCGGCTGCTTGGCGGCGAAGCCGGGATTGACGATCACGGCATGCCCATAGGCGTCGCAGCCATAATCGGCGAAGCGCAGCACTGCAAGATCGGCGGCGGGCACGCCGCGGTCGCGCAGATTGATCGCCGAGAGGTAGGAGAAGCCGCTGACGGCGTCGACCTGGCCGGCCGAGAGGATCGGCTCGCGCACGGCCGCGCCGACGCGCGACAGCTTGATGGTCTCGGGCTTGAGATGGTTGTGCTTGACGACCGCCGGCCATAGCCGGATCGACAGGTCGCCCTCGGCGACGCCCAGCGTCTTGCCATCGATGTCGGCGAGCGCGTTGATGCCGCGGCTCTTGCGGGCGATGATCGCGTAGGGCGCGCGGTTGAACAGCACGAACACGGCCTTGACGGGCGCGCTGTTGGCGCCGTCGCGATAGCGGATCAGTTCGTTGATGTCGGCGAGCGCCATGTCCGCCTCGCCCGATGCCACACGCGCAATCGCATCCGGCGAGCCCTTGGCCGTGGTCATGGTGACGGCCACGCCCTGCGCGCCGAACAGCCCGCGGCTCGTGGCCAGCACCACCGGTGCCATGCTGCCGTCGAGCGGACGATCCAGCGCGAACATCACGGCGACCGGACGCTTCGGCTCCTCGGCTGCAACAACCTGCCCGGACAGCCATGCAGGCACGACAAGGGCTGCGATCAGCGCCAGGGCAAGCAGAGTGACTGGTGTTCGCATACGCATCGGGTCACGCCGGTCTTCGCAGGTCGCACCGGTCTTGTCACGCCGGTATTCTAATCAGTTGATGCGGCAAGTTCACACGGCCTGTCCCACGCGATGTGTCAATTCCGTGACGGGCTGTCCGGGCGGCCGGCGCCGGATCATGTCCGATCGAATCTGAACGGTCCATGAGCAAGGCCTGCGGCGAATTGCGGCTTCGACACCGGGTTTCCAGGCGGGAACTGTAGACCTAGTTGGAGAGTTGGTTCGCGAGATTGATCGAACGGAGGATCCACATGATCGCACAGCGCGGAAATATCTCACGCGTCGGCCGTGCTACCGTCCTGGCGACGGTGGCCGCGCTGACGCTGGCGGCAGTTCAGCCGACGCTCGCATTTGCCGGCTCTGCCCCTGCCGAGAAGGGTGTCGTCGCCAAGACGGCGAATGAGGGCGGTCTGACCGACGTCAGCGCCCGTCGCCGTCACTATCGCGGCAATGGCGGCGCAGCCGCGGCCGCAGCCTTTGCCGGCATCGTCGGCACCGGCCTGGCCATCGCCGCGGCGCAGAACCGCCGCGCCTATTACGAAGACAACTACTACTATGGCCGCCCGGCCTATTATGGCGGTCCGGGCTATCACTATTATGGCGGCGGCGGTCCGTACTACGGCGGCGGCTACTATAATCCCTGGTGACGTCGGGTCATCTCGAACGATCCGCCGGCCTCAGCGCCGGCGGATTTTTTCATGTCTGCCGCAGACTTTAACACCGCTGCCATTGATTTTAAATATTGTGCGCTGATGACTGATTCGATCGAGCGGCTCTATCGCGCAGTTCTGGCGGCGAGGGATCTGGATCCCGCGCGCTCGCGCACGGCCAAGCTGATGCAGCAGGGCACGGGCAAGATGGCCAAGAAGCTCGCCGAGGAAGCGATCGAAGTCGCGATCGATGCCGTCGGTGGCGACGCGCAGGCGGTGGTACGCGAAAGCGCTGACCTGTTCTACAATCTGGCGGTGCTCTGGGCCGAACTCGGCATCCAGCCTGAAGACGTCTGGCGCGAGATGGAACGGCGCGAGCTGCTGCTCGGGATCGCGGAGAAGCTGCCGAAATCGGCCTTGAAGATCGCCAAGGTCGCGCCGGGGCGGGGCGCGGAGCGACCGATCGTCGCGGCCGAAGAGAGAACGATCCGCAAGCGGCACTAGCGCCAGGGGTCCCCACCTCGACCTCCGCATATGAGTCATGGACAAACGCTGCTCGGTTTGCTTCATCGCCAGCCATGCTCAGACGTGTCTATGACTGGTGTATCGACGCCGCCCACAAGCCGCATGCTCTTTGGATCATGGCGGCGATCGCCTTCGCTGAAAGCTCGTTCTTTCCGGTGCCGCCGGATGTGATGCTGATCCCGATGTCGCTGGCGAAGCCGCAGCGCGCCTGGCTGTTCGCCGGCGTCTGCACCGCCGCCTCGGTCGCGGGCGGCGTCGTCGGCTATGCGATCGGCGCGCTGCTCTACGACTCGCTCGGCCAGTGGCTCATCCATCTCTATGGTCTGGGCGACAAGGTGGAGGCCTTCCGCGCCTCCTATGCGGAGTGGGGCGCGATCATCATCCTGCTGAAGGGGCTGACTCCGATCCCCTACAAGCTGGTCACGATCACCTCGGGCTTCGCCGGCTACAACCTGTTCCTGTTCATCGTCTGCTCGATCGTGGCGCGCGGCGGCCGCTTCTTTATCGCCGCGATCGTGCTGAACCGGTATGGCGAATGGATCCGGGTGCACATCGAAAGGCATCTCGGTCTGTGGGTGGCGCTTGGCGCGGCCGTTCTGGTGGCCGGCTTCGTCGTCGCGGTGAAGCTGATCTGATGGCGTCCTCGCGTCCACGCCTCGTCGTCGGTTGGGCGCTGTTCGTCATCGCGCTCTCCACGGCCCCGGCATGGGCGCAATCGGCGCCGGGGCTGGGCGTGCGCGAAGCGCCGCCGCAGCAGCCTGCGCCGGTTGCCGAGCCGGCACCACAGCCGTCCAATCCTGGCCTGGTGGAAGAGCTCGGCAAGCTGTTCGAGAAAATGTCGATCATTCCGCTGAAGCGTCCTGAGGCGGCCGCCGAGCCGCCTCCGACAGAGAGCGGGGCAGCTGCTCCCACCGAACAGCCGCCGCAGCCGCCCCGGCAGGCGGTCCAGCCGATGGCGCCGAAAGGCGGCGATGCACCGCCAAGCGCCTCTAAGAGCGCCCCTGCGAGCGGCCCGTCAAATGTCCTGAAGGAGACCGGCGATACGCTGTCGCGGCTCACCACGCCCTCCAGCATGGTCTCCGGCCGCATCGTCTGTCCGATTGCAACGAACGGCACGCCGGATTGCAAGCTCGGAGCCGACAAGCTGTGCCAGGGTAAGGGCTACAAGGAAGGCAAGAGCCTCAACACCGATTCGGCCGAGACCTGCTCGGCGCGAGTGCTGATCCCCGGCCGGCAGCGGAAGCCCGGCGATTGCCGGACCGATACGTTCGTGACCTCCGCGCTGTGCCAGTAAGCGCATCGTCACGGCTGCCGGCGCGCCAGCGCCTCAACGCAAGACCCTGATCGCGCTTTTCCGGTCCCTCTGCGAGCGAATTGCCATCACGGCATGATGTCGGGCATGCTCGCCATCACGAGCATCACCGCATTTCACAACGAGGAATTCACATCCATGTCCATGCCCGCCTTGTTCAAGGGGCGCCTGTCGATCCCGGTGATCGGCTCGCCGCTGTTCATCATCTCCGTGCCTGATCTCGTGATCGCGCAGTGCAAGGCCGGTGTCGTGGGCTCGTTTCCGGCGCTCAACGCCCGGCCGGCTGCGCTGCTCGACGAATGGCTGGCGCGCATCACCGAGGAGCTCGCGGCGTATGACCGCGCGCATCCGGAGCGCCCGTCGGCGCCGTTCGCGGTCAACCAGATCGTGCACCGCTCCAACAACCGGCTCGAGCAGGATCTGGCGCTGTGCGAGAAGTACAAGGTGCCGATGATGATCACCTCGCTCGGCGCGCGCGAGGAGCTGAACCAGGCGGCGCACAGCTGGGGCGGCATCGTCTTCCACGACGTCATCAACCAGTTCTTCGCCCACAAGGCGATCGAGAAGGGCGCTGACGGCCTCATTCTCGTCGCTGCCGGCGCCGGCGGCCATGCCGGCACGATCTCGCCGTTTGCCTTCGTGGCGGAGACGCGCAGCTGGTTCGACGGCCCGATCGCGCTCTCTGGCGCGATCGCCAACGGCCGCGCCATCCGCGCCGCGCGCGTGCTCGGCGCCGACTTCGCCTATGTCGGTTCGGCCTTCATCGCCACCAAGGAGGCGAATGCCGTCGAGGGCTACAAGGACATGATCACCAAGTCGGGAGCCGACGACATCGTCTACTCGAACCTGTTCACCGGCGTGCACGGCAACTATCTGAAACCGTCGATCGTCGCCGCCGGTCTCGATCCCGACAATCTTCCGACCTCCGATCCGTCGAAGATGAGCTTCGGCACCGATGCCTCCGGCGAGCGCGCCAAGCCGAAGGCGTGGAAGGAGATCTGGGGCTCCGGCCAGGGCATCGGCGCCATCAAGGACGTGCTCCCCGCCGCCGAGCTGATCGCCCGCTTCAAGAAGGAATATGACGAGGCGATCGATCCCCCGCTGTGAGGTAGCGATATCGATCGCGCTTCCATCTCGGTGTCATTCCGGGGCGACGCGCGCCAGCGCGGCGAGCCTGGAATCCGTCGGGCCGCGTCCCTCGTTACCCGGATGCACCGCCACGCTGAGCTCGGTGTTGCCTCGGAATGCACAAAGTTGCCTCGGAGTGCACAAAAAAGAACGCGGCAACCATGGGCTGCCGCGTTCTGTGTGTTGAAGTCCGGATGGAGGGGGCTCGGCTATTCCAGCTCGATCGCCTGGAATTTGCCGCGGTCGTCGAGCGCCGTGCCCCAGATCTTGTGCGAAGCCTGGTGCTCGGCGCGGCCGAAGCCGAGCTTGGCGCCAAGGCCGAGATCGACGTTCTGCATGTTCTCCA
Organism: Bradyrhizobium sp. ORS 285; assembly: GCF_900176205.1. NCBI lineage: Bacteria > Pseudomonadati > Pseudomonadota > Alphaproteobacteria > Hyphomicrobiales > Nitrobacteraceae > Bradyrhizobium > Bradyrhizobium sp. ORS 285. The sequence goes on along the minus strand of NZ_LT859959.1, from coordinate 6,664,431 downwards.
GCGTGTCGATCAGCGCCTCGGTGTCGAGCTGCGGCCCGACCTTGCGCAGCGCCTGGATCAGCACGTTGGCGGCGACATAGCCCTCGAACGAGACGTAGGACGGCGCCTCGCCGGGGAAGTACTTCTCCAGCGCCCCCTTGTACTCGAGCACGGCGCTGGAATAGCCGCCGACCGCCGGCACCACCTGGGTGACGATCACGCCGGAGGCATAGCGCGGGCCGAGCAGCATCAGCTCATCCGACAGCTCGGTCGAACCCACGAACGACACGTTGGTGTAGATCATGTTCGGGTACAGATCGCGCGTCTTCTCGATGAACTTCGCGGCCGCCCGGTAGGTCGCCACCATGACGATCGCCTTGGGCGGCGTCTTCATCGCGCGGAGCTGGTTCACGGCCTCGTCGACGTCGACCGTGTTGCGCTTGTAGTTGAAGCGCGTGATCGCGGTGTCGGCCAGTCCGAGCGAGCGGAACGCCTTGGCGACTCCCGAGAAGCCGGCATCACCATAGGCGTCCTGCTGGGCGAACACGGCGATGTCGCGCGCCGGCAGACGGCGCAGCTTCACGAGATAGCGGACGACGGTGTCGGTTTCTTCCGCATAGCTCGCGCGATAGTTGAAGACGTAGCGATCCGGCGGATCGTTGCGCAGGATGTTGGCGCCGGTGAAGGCGCCGTAGAACAGCGTGCGGCGCTGCAGGGCGAAGGGCATGGCCACTGCCGAGGTCGGCGTGCCGACATTGCCGATGAAGCCGAACACCTTGTCCTTGTCATAGAGCTGCTTCATCGCGTCGAGCGTACGCGACGGCTCGTAACCGTCGTCGGCGGAGTAGAGCCGCAGCGACCGGCCGGCAACGCCGCCGGTGTCGTTGGCGCGGTTGAAGGCCGCCTCGATGCCCATCTTCATCTGGCGGCCGAGCTCTTTCGACGCGCCCGAGAACGGAGCGGCGATGCCGAAGCGGATCTCGTTCGCCGTGACACCCTGGACGTTGCTGGCAGCCGGGGGCGGCAGCGTCACGGTCGGCGCCGTCGCGGCAACGGCCGCGGCCGGCGCGATGACGCCGGCGAGGCTGGCTCCGGTCTGGCTCGGCGCGGTCTGGCCGAGCGAACGCTCGAGTTCGGCGAGCTGGCGGCCCGCCGTGTTGCAGTCCGTCTGGGCTGCACCCACGCGGTTGCGTCCGTCGGCGACGTAGCCGTTGAACACGCGGGTGAGTTCGTCCCGATCCGAGCCGCCCGTGGAGGCCTCCCGGATCACCTCGCGAAATTTGTCGACGATGGCCTGAACGCGGCCTTGGTCGATCGCCTGACAGGCGGATGCTGCTCCCACGATCGGCCCGACCCGACTCGCAAGATTACGCACCACATCCGCATTGGTGCCCGCCGCGCTGGCGGGCGTTGCGAGCAATGCCGCAACCAAGAACACGCTAGAACGAAAGCTCATTGCCACTATCCCACTATGGACCCCATCCAGGTCTTCCGCCTGGTGATTTGACGCTCTGTGTCTGAGACGGAGTAGACATAAGACCGTCACCATGCACAGACCAGCCTTTCCTAAGAGCATGACCATTTCGGTAACCCGGCACGCCTTTCTCCGATCATGCTTTAGGACTTGCTAATACGTCGCATACAACCAGTTCATTCCCCTTAAGCTCAGCCTATTCCAGTTCGATTGCCTGATACGTGCCGTTCTCGTCGAGCGCCGTGCCCCAGATCTTGTGCGACGCCTGGTGCTCTGCGCGTCCAAATGCAAGTGGGGTGCCGAGGCCGAGATCGAGGCTGCGCATGGACTCCAGCGTGTCGACCAGCCGTTCGGTATCGAGCGGGTTGGTCTGCTTCAGCGCCTGGATCAGGATCGTCGCCGCGATGTAGCCTTCGAGCGAGGTGTAGTCCGGTGCCTCGCCCGGAGCGTATTTGGCCAGTGAATTCTTGTAGTCGAGCACGAGGCTCGAATAGCCGGAAACGGCGGGGACGCCCTGCGTCACGATGACGCCGTTGGTGAAGCGCGGGCCGAGCAGCTTCAGCTCGGTCGCCAGCGAGGTCGATCCGACTGCAGACACGTTCGCATAGATCAGGCCCGGCACCGCATCGCGCGTCTTCTCGATGAACTTGGCGGCGGCACGGTCGGTCGCCACCATGATGATGGCCTTGAGCCCGCCCTTGTGCGCCTTCACCTGGGCGATGGCCTCGTCGACGTCCATGGTGGCACGCGGATAGGAGAAGCGCGTCACTGGATCGGGGATGTTCAACTGCCGGTAGGCCTTGGCGACACCGGCAAAGCCGTCATCGCCGAATGCGTCCTGCTGGGTCAGGACGGCGATCTGCTTCGGCGGAATGCGCTTCATCTTGACCAGATAGCGCACCAGCGCGGCGGTCTCCTCGGCGTAGCTGGCCCGATAATTGAACACGTAGCGATCCGGCGGATCGCGCCGGACCACCGCCGCACCGGAGTTCGGCGCGAAATAGAGCGCCCGCCGCTCCAGCGCGTAGGGGATCGCGACTTCCGAGTTGGCAGTGCCGATATTGCCGATGAAGCCGAACACCTGCTCCTTGTCGTAGAGCTGCGTCATCGCCGCCAGCGTGCGGTTCGGATCGTAGCCGTCATCGGCCGCGACGAGCCGCAAGGTGCGCCCATTGACGCCGCCGGCATCATTGGCGCGTGCGAAGGCGGCCTCGATGCCCTGCCGCATCTGGCGCCCGGTCTCCTTGCGGATGCCGGAGAATGGCAGGACCATGCCGAAGCGAATTTCGCGGTCGGTGATGCCGCGCACCGGCGCGCTGGTGACGGCGCCTGTGGTTGCGTCAGCCCTGGTTTGTGAGGGTGTTGCGGCCGCGGCCGGCTGGCTGAGCGAGCGCTCGAGGTCCGTGAGCTGCCGCTCGGCCGCGGGACAGTTCGCCTGCGCGGCTCCGGAGCGGCTGCGGCCTTCGGCAATGTAGCCGTTGAAGGTCCGGGTCAGCTGATCCCGTTCGCTGTCATTGTTCGAGGCTTGGCGGATGGCTTCGCGGAATTTGTCGACGATGGTCTGGACGCGCCCCTGCGCGATGTCCGGGCAGGCCGAGGCCTGCCCCACGATCGGTCCGACCCGGCTGGCGAGGTCCCGGACCATATCCGGGGCCGCCGCAAAGGCGGTGCCGATGGGAGCTCCAAACAGGCTCCCGATGATCAACGCGGACCAACGAAGTGTCATCGAACTATTCACTCGCTCTCTAGCTAACCCTCATTGCTCTGCTATTCGTGCCATTTCGAATTAATGTCGGGTTTCTCTGTCGTGCTTTTGTCTGTGGTAGTGGGTGCCGGGCTTCTTTCCAGCGGTATCCTAATCAAGTTCGAGCGGTTGATAGTTGCCGCGTTCGTCCAGTGCGGTGCCCCAGATCTTGTGCGAGGCCTGGTGCTCGGAGCGGCCGAAGCCGAGCTGAGCGCCCAGTCCGAGATCGACATTGCCCATGGTCTCGAGCGTCTCGACCAGCTTTTCGGTGTCGAAGCTCTGGCCGGCGCGCTTCAAGCCTTCGATCAGGATGCTGGCCGAGACATAGCCTTCGAGCGACATGTAGTCCGCAGTCTCGCCCGGGAAGTACTTGGCCAGGGCATTCTTGTAGTCGAGCACCAGGCTGGAATAGCCGGAGACGCCCGGCACCGTCTGCGTCACGATGACATTGTCGGTGTAGCGCGGCCCGAGCAGCATCAGCTCGCTGGCGAGCGCGGAGCCATCCACCGCCGAAATGTTGGCGAAGACCGCGCCCGGAAACACGTCGCGCGCCTTCTCGATGAACTTGGCGGCGGCGCGGGTGGTCGCCAGCATGATCACGGCGCGGACCGGCGCCTTCAACAGCCTGAGCTGGCTGATCGCGTCGTCGACCTCGATGCTGTTGCGCGGATAGTTGACGCGCACGATCGCGTTCTCGTTGGCGCCGAGCGTCCGGAATGCCTTGGACACGCCGGCAAAGCCCGCATCGCCGAACGCATCGTTCTGGGCAAACACGACGATCTGGCGCGGGTTCAGCTTGCGGACCTTGACCAGATAGCGCACAAGCGCGTCGGTCTCCTCGGCATAGCTCGGCCGGTAGTTGAAGACGTAGCGATCCGGCGGATCGTGGCGCACGACGTTGGCGCCGGTGTAGGGTGCGAAGAACAGCGCGCGGCGCTCCAGCGCATAGGGAATGGCAACGGCAGCGGTCGCGGAGCCGAAATTGCAGACGAAGCCGAACACCTGCTCCTTTTCGTAGAGCTGCTTCATCGCATCGAGCGTGCGCGCCGGATCATAGCCGTCGTCGGCCGTCACGAGCTTCAGCACGCGGCCGTTGACGCCGCCGGCCTCGTTGACGCGGTTGAAGGCGGCCTCGACCCCGATCTTCAGCTGCCGCCCGCTTTCTTTGACGGGGCCGCTGTGGGGGATGACCATGCCGAACTTGATGTCGTTCTGCGTGACGCCGCGCGTCTCGACCACGGGCGGCAGGATCTGCGCAGGCGCGGTGGCGGCGACCGCAGCCGAAGGCGCGATCGTCACGCCCGGCAGGTTCGCGCGCGCGGCGGGCGGCGCTGCGATGGATTGTTCGAGATCGGCGAGCTGGCGGTCGGCGCCGCGGCAATCCATCCGGCCTGAGGTCACCAGGGTGCGACCTTCGGCCACATAACGGTCGAGCAGGCGGGTCAGCTCGTCACGGTCGGCCTCGCTGGTGGCGGCCTCGCGGATGACCAGCTGAAACTTCTCGATGATCGCCTGGATGCGCGGCCGCGCGATGTCGCGGCAGGCGAGCGCCGAGCCGATGATCGGTCCGACGCGGCTGCCGAGCTGGCGCGCCACGCTCACATTCTCGCCCGGCGCTGCCTGGGCATCGCCGGTCACGGCAAAGGCTCCGATGGTCACGATGGTCCCGAGCAGCATGGCTGCGATACGGGCGTGAACCAACGGACCGCGTGCTGCCGCCTTCTGCGGTAGGACGTCGATCATGATCGCCTTGTGCGAGATGTTTGTTTGAGTTCGGCTCAGGCGTGGCGGATTAGCGAACCCGCTCCATCTGACCCGTCTTCTGATTCCACTGCATGAACTGCTGCAGCATCGGCTTTTCGGGCGTATCGGCCTCTGCCGCCGGCGCCGGGGCGTCCGCGAGCAGCGACTTGAACTGCGACAGCGCCGGGACCTGGGGCTCGACGCGCTCAGGCAGAGCGCTGGTCTGGTCGGCCTTGGCGTCCTGCGCATCGGCCGCGACCGGGGGCAGCGTCTTCATCGACTGCACGGCGGCGACGAAGGAGGAGCTCGCATCGGGCTGGCGCCACACCGGAACGATGTTGACGAAGAACAGCGCGACGACGGCGGCGACGCCGGTGGCGGCTGCAAAGCGGCCGGCGATCTTGAACACGACCGAACGGCGGTCGCGCTCGCGCTCGAACTCCGGCGGCTCACGCATGACTTGCGGGTTCAACGATTGACGAAGGGACTCGAACACGGCGGTCTCCAGGCGAGCATCAAGCGGTCCTTGCTGTCCCGAAGCGGGACGCTCGGCCGCCTCCGCTGCCTTGGTGGTGTCACCGACGAGAGATAGACGCGCGGCTTCCGGACGTTCACGCAGCCACCGCGGTGCATAGTGCAGCGGGTCCTGCGGGTTCATCGGATTCTGTTCACTCAACGAACTCATACGCTACTCCTCTGACGCTCGATTCCGGTAAACTGATACGCTTCTGCTGCGGTCGTATGAGAGCAAGTTTCAAACGAAGAGCGGGAGCGGTTCTGCCACTTCAGTCCAGCCGGAATCACATGCAGAATCAGACGGTTCGCGCCGATCAGCGATCGCACGCCAAGAGCCCTTTCCTGCAAGGCGCCATGACACGTTGATCGTGCCTTCGGCGCCTCTATCGATCCCATGCCCCGCCCCCTGACGAGTGTCAATTGATCGGAACCGCTTAAAGCCGTCGGCTCCGAATTATATGTACGTTAAAGTTATCATCATGATGTGATTAAAATGAGGCGAGTTTAGTCTTGACGCATCTGCTCATGATTTGCGTCTCAATGCCGCCAAGTTTGTGCCTTGATTCGATCATCATCGAACCATGTCAGGCGCGCCGCTGTCGATTTTCGAGCGGCTTAGCGTCGATTTAACCATCCGTTAACCATCTGGCGCCGAGAGTTAACCAATCACTAAGAGGGTTGGGTCGGATGGTCATGAGTGCCAGCGCTGAAACGGTACGTCCTGTTATTCGTCTGCGCGGGCGCTCCTACGTCGCCTTCGTGTTCTCGCCGGTCGTGCCGGTCGCCGACTGGCTCGCCGAGCTCGACGCGACGCTCAGGAATTCGCCCGGCTTCTTCGTCGGCAAGCCGGTGGTGCTCGATCTCTCGGCGGTCGATCTGAGCCCGCTCGCCATCACCCATCTCATCAAGAGCATCGAATCGCGCAACATCCGCGTGCTCGGCCTCGAAGGCGTCGAGCAGGGCCGGCTGTCGCTCGGCATGCCGCCGCTGTTGTCCGGCGGCCGTCACTGCGCCGTGCAGGAGATCGAGCCGGAGAAGCCGCAGTTGCAGCAGCCGACCTCGCTGCTGCTCGATCAGCCCGTGCGCTCCGGCCAGTCGATCGTGTTTCCGGATGGCGACGTCACCGTGCTCGGCGCGGTGTCCTCCGGCGCCGAGATCGTCGCCGGCGGCTCCATCCATGTCTACGGCGCGCTGCGCGGCCGCGCGATGGCCGGCATCAACGGCAATTCCGCGGCGCGCATCTACTGCCAGAAGATCGAGGCCGAGCTGGTCGCGATCGACGGCTACTACCAGACCGCCGAGCAGATCGACGATGCATTGCGCGGTCGGGCCGCACAGGCCCGGCTCGAAGGTCATTCCATGAAGATCGTCGCATTGAACTGAGTAGCAGGAGGATTCGTAAAATGGCGAAAGTACTTGTTGTGACGTCGGGCAAGGGTGGCGTCGGCAAGACCACCACCACGGCGGCGATGGGCGCGGCGCTGGCGCAGGCCGGCGAGAAGGTCGTGGTGGTCGATTTCGACGTCGGCCTGCGCAACCTCGATCTCGTGCTCGGCGCCGAGCGCCGCGTGGTGTTCGACCTCATCAACGTCGTGCACGGCGTCGCCAAGCTGCCGCAGGCGCTGATCCGCGACAAGCGGCTGGAGAATCTCTGGCTGCTGCCGGCCTCGCAGACCAAGGACAAGGACGCGCTGACCGAGGACGGTGTCGGCCGCGTCATCCACGAGTTGCGCAAGAGTTTCGACTGGGTGATCTGCGACAGCCCCGCCGGCATCGAGCGTGGGGCGATGCTTGCGATGCGCTATGCCGACGAGGCGCTGATCGTCACCAATCCGGAAGTGTCGTCGGTGCGCGATTCCGACCGCATCATCGGCATGCTCGATTCCAAGACCGTGCGCGCCGAGAATGGCGAGCGCGTCGAGAAGCACATCCTCATCACCCGCTACGATGCCGGCCGCGCCGCGCGCGGCGAGATGCTGTCGATCGACGACGTGCTGGAGATCCTGGCGACGCCGCTGCTCGGCATCGTGCCGGAGAGCCAGGATGTGCTGCGCGCCTCCAATGTCGGCTGTCCGGTGACGCTCAACAGCCCGGCCAGCGCGCCGGCGCGCGCCTATCACGATGCGATGCGCCGCCTGCTCGGCGAGGAGGTCGAGATGCAGATCCCGACCGAGCGCAAGGGCCTGATGAACCTGCTGCTCGGACGGAGGGCTGCATGAGCGTATTGCGGCTCTTTACGGGACGTGCAGCGTCGGCGCCGGTCGCGCGCGAGCGGCTGCAGATCCTGCTCGCGCATGAGCGCAGCCTGCGCGGCCAGCCTGATCTCCTGATGCAGCTGCGCGAGGAAATCCTCGCGGTGGTTTCGCGCCATGTGCTACTCGATCCGGACAAGGTCATCGTCCGCATGGACCGGGGGAAGCATGTCTCGACGCTCGAGGTCGACATCGAACTGCCGAACGGCGCCGATCGCGGGTTTGCCAGCGCGGGCTGACGTGCGGCGAGGCGTGCGCTGATGCGGCCGATCTTCCGCGTCACGGACAATCAAGTCGCCGTCAGTCCCGATGCTGCGGGTCCGTGGGATCCGACCATGCAGCACGGCTCGGCGCCCTCGGCGCTCGCCGTGTGGGCGGCGGAACGCATCCCGACGAAGTCGCCGATGCGCATCGCCCGCGTCACCATCGACCTGATGCGGCCGGTGCCACTGGCCGAACTCAGCGTCGAGACCGAGGTGCTGCGCGAGGGTCGCAAGATACAGCTCTCGGCGGTGCGCCTGCGCGCCGGCGACACCGTGGTCGTCACGGCGACCGTGCTGAAGATCAGGCAGGAGGCCGTGCCGCTGCCGGACGACGTCCGCGAACTGCCGGTCGATCTCGTCGGTCCCGACCAGGCGCAGCCGGAGCCCCCAGATTTCTCCACCAGCCCGTTCGTGCGCGGCATGACCTTGCGCGCCGCGCGCGGCCGCTTCGGCGTCCGCGGCCCCGGTGCGATCTGGTATCGCGTCGACTGGCCGCTGGTCGAGGGCCACGCCGTGTCACAGGCGATGCGCGCGGTGGTCGCCAGCGATTTCTGCAACGGCACCTCGGCCGCGCTCGACTTCCACAGCTACACGTTTCTGAACGCCGACCTCACGGTCAACATGGCGCGCGAGCCGGTCGGCGAGTGGATTCTGCTGGATGCGGAGAGCTGGATCGGCCCTGATGGAGCAGGGCTGGCGATGGCGCGGCTGGGCGATGTGAGGGGCTATTTCGGACGCGTGGTCCAGAGCCTGGTGATCGAGAAGCGGTGAGGCCGCCGGACTAATGAGTCACGCTCAGTTGCAATCGGGCCGAAAGTGTCGAGCTGCAAGGCACAAGCAATCGCGGCACGATCGGTGCGCTCCCTCTCCCCGTAAGAACGGGGAGAGGGAGGAGACCGCCCTTGTCGCGATAACTCAGCTGGATAAGGACTAGGCGACTTCTTCCTACAAGGTGCAACGCTACGCCGCCCGCACCGTGTTCAGGAACCTCCCCACCTCCAGCTTCAGCTTGTTGCTGTCCTGCGACAGTGACTGCGCGGCTGAGAGGACCTGCGTGGAGGCGGAGCCGGTCTCGCTGGCGCCGCGCTGCACGTCGGTGATGTTGGATGACACCTCGTGCGTGCCCTGCGCCGCCTGCTGGATGTTGCGTGAGATCTCCTGGGTCGCGGCGCCCTGTTCCTCGACGGCCGCGGCGATGGTGGATGAGATCTCCGCGAGCTTCTCGATCGTGCCGCTGATCTCCCGGATGGCGCCGACCGACTCCTGCGTCGCGGCCTGAATGCCCGAGATCTGCTGGCCGATCTCGCCGGTGGCCTTGGCGGTCTGCTCCGCCAGCGCCTTGACTTCGGTAGCGACCACCGCGAAGCCGCGGCCGGCATCGCCGGCGCGCGCGGCCTCGATGGTGGCGTTCAGCGCCAGCAGGTTGGTCTGGCCGGCGATGGTGTTGATCAGCTCGACGACGTCACCGATGCGCGCCGCCGCCTTCGACAGCTCGCTGACGCGGTCGTTGGTCTTGCGGGCCTGGTCGACCGCCTCGTTGGCGATCCGTGCGGAGTCCTGCACCTGTCGGCTGATCTCGGTGACCGATGAGCTCAGCTCCTCGGTCGCCGAAGCCACCGACTGCACGTTGGCGGTCGCCTGTTCGGAGGCGGCGGCCACCGTGGTGGTGCGCTGCTGTGTCCGCTCGGCGGTGGAGGTGAGCGTCGTGGCCGAGGCCTCGAGCTCGGTGGAGGCCGAGGAGACCGTGTTGATGATCTCACCGACCGCGCCCTCGAAACGATTGGCAAGCTCGTGCATCTCGCGCTTGCGCTGCTCGGCCGCGTGCTTCTCCGCTTCCGCCTGCTCGGCGCGCAGCTTCTCGGTCTCGATCGCGTTGTTCTTGAACACCAGCACGGCGCCGGCCATGTTGCCGATCTCGTCCTTGCGCTCCGCGCCCGGAATCTGCGCGGACATGTCGCCGCCGGCGAGCCGGCGCATCGCCTCGGTCATCGCGGTGATCGGGCGCGCCACGCCGCTCACGATCAGATAGCCCATGCTGATGCAGAGCAGGGCGGCCAACGCAATCACACCGAAGATCCATATGCGCGAGGACGTGTAGACGGCTGCGCCCCTGTCAGCCTCCTTCTTGCCCTGCTCGACATTGAACGCGAGATCCTGCTCCAGCGCCTTGCGCACGCCGGCGAAATTGTCCCTCATGCGGCCCAGGAACAGCGCGGTAGCAGCCTCGGTCTGGTTCTTTCCGATCAGCTCCTGAAACTGCTTTCCGTCGGCGAGATATGCATCCCATGAGCCCTTGAAGGCGGCGACAATGGCCTTCTCTTCCGGCGTCGTGACCGTCGGCTCGTAGAGACGCCAGTTCTTCTCGAAATAGTTATAGGCATCGGCCATGTACTTCTCGTACTGGCTTCGCTCGGCCGCGGTCGTCACCATCAGCATCTGCCCCTCGCGGCTGCGATACTGTTCCGTGGCCTTGGCCATCGCGCCGATCCAGCCGGTGGCCGGCAGCCAGTTGTCGCGCACTTCCGCCGCCGAGCCGTTCACAGTCGACAGGCGATCGATCGAGAAGCCGCCGAGCCCCATGGCCGTGAGCAGCACGATGCCGAACGCCAGCAGCACCTTGTTGCGAATCGATAGATTGGAAAAGAACGACATGAGCGACTCCAAATTGGGTCAGTCCGGGGGGGGCGATGGGAGGAAGGCCCGGGCAGTGCGGCACGTGGCTCGTCTGCGCAAGGAGGCTCGTCGTTGAGTCCGCCGTATGGGGCTTGTCGTGATTAGGTCCCCAACTGTTAAACTTTGCCCTAAAGTTGTGCAGAGCGGGCCGGCCGTAGTAATACGGTCGGTCATCGAGAGGGGTGCGAGAATGATCAGAAAGCCGACTGCGGTCGCGGAACCACGCGAGGCGTCGGCCTCGCAACTGATCGATCAAAGGGTCGAGGAACTTGGAGATTGGCGCGGCGCGATGCTGGCGCGGATCCGCGGACTGATCAAACAGGCCGATCCCGAGGTGGTCGAAGAATGGAAATGGCGCGGCGTCCCGGTGTGGTCGCATGCCGGCATCATCTGCACGGGCGAGAGCTACAAGGCCTATCTCAAGCTGACCTTCGCCAAGGGCGCCTCACTGCCCGACCCGAACGGCCTCTTCAACGCCAGCCTCGACGGCAACGCCCGCCGCGCCATCGATATTCACGAGAACGACCAGATCGATGAGGTCGCGTTCAAGGCTTTGATTGGTGCAGCGGTGAAGCTGAACATGGCGAAGACGAAGCGGTGAAGCGTCGACCTCGTCTTCAAGAGGCCATCGACAGCCGCGTCATTGCGAGCAGAGAAGCAATCCAGGGTCAAGCCGAGAGTCTCTTGAGGAGAGGGTCTCTCCGAAGCGTCGTGGATCGCTTTGCTGCTCGCGCCCGCATGATGCGTTCGGAGACCTGCGAGCTTGCGCGAGTGTTTGCGTGCGCGGTCTCCAACAGCCCCACTTTCGGGCCACGCAGGTCATGAGCCGTTTGCTCAGCACGCGCACCGCGGCGTGGCTTGTCCGGGACGAGCGACCACCTTTCAAACAGCTCAACCCGTAGGGTGGCAAAGGCGCGCCCAACTGCATGCTTGTTACGCCGAGCCACCACGCGCCGTGCCCACCATCGTCACCACCGCCTTGGGGGGCGGTGGGCACGCGACCGCCCTGCGGGCGGCTGCTTTGCCCACCCTACGGCCTCATCTCTCTCGCGTCGTCATGTCCTGATGGAGGGGATGATTTCAGCAATACTCGGACTCCGATGCGCCGCGAGGCGGCAATGTCGTGTTTGCGGCGGACAACAGACGTTCAGGTCGATTGGAGGGGCGCATCTCGGTCGAACGCGGACGTGGGGCGCCGGCGATCGTGCCACGCAAATGGTGTCGTCCCGGCGAACGCCCGGACCCATAACCACAGGACGTTGAATGAGGCCAGTCGCGACATCCGCGTTCACCACGCTCTCCTGTGGTTATGGATCCCGGGTCGCGTTGCGCTGGCCCGGGACGACGGTGGAGTGTCGGGGTTGCTAGCTGGGCTGATCAGACATTCGCGCCATCGCGTGGTCTGGTCTCAGTGATCCGAGAGAGCTTCGTCATTGCGAGCGAAGCGACGGGTCCGCCGAAGCTCATGGAGCGTAGGCGGAAGCAATCCAGGGCTACGCGTGCCGCCCCTGGATTGCTTCGGCGCAAGAGCGCCTCGCAATGACGATCTCCACTGCGTGAGCTTGCCGTGCCGCTACCCCACCATCCGCCCGCGTCCCTCCCAGTACCTGGCGCGCAGCACCTTCTTGTCGATCTTGCCGACGCCGGTCACCGGCAGCTCGCTCACGAACTCGATCCGCTTGGGCGCATGCGCCGAGCCCTTGCGCGTCTTGACCAGCTCGATCAGCTCGGTCGCATTGGGCTCTGCGCCGGCGCGCGGCACGACAATGGCGGTGACAGCCTCGCCCCATTTCTCGTCGGGCACGCCGACCACCGCGCACATCGCGACATCGGCGTGTTGCGTCAGGACATCCTCGATCTCGCGCGGAAAAATGTTGAAGCCGCCGGAGACGATCATGTCCTTCTTGCGGTCGAGAATGTACATGTAGCCGCGCTCGTCGCGGCGGGCGATGTCGCCGGTGTGCAGCCAACCGTTCTTCAAGGTCTCGGCGGTGATATCAGGCCGCTTCCAATATTCCGTCATCACATGCGGCGCGCGCACACAGATCTCGCCAGCCTCGCCCTGCGCGACCTCCTGATCGTCGTCGTCGAGGATCTTGACCTCGCAGGCCGCGATCGGAAAGCCGCACGACAGGAACAGCTCCGGCTGTTTCGGATCGTGGTCCGCCTTGCGCAGCACCGAGACCGGATAGCATTCGGTCTGGCCGTAGAGCTGCGAGAACACCGGGCCGATGCGCTCAATGCCCTCGACCAGCCGCGTCGGCGACATCGCCGAGGCGCCGTACAGCACGAGCTCGAGCGAGGAGAGGTCGGTCTTCGCCAGAGCCGGATGATCGAGCAGAACGTAGATCATGGTCGGCACGAACAGCGTGAAGTTGATGCGCTCGCGCTCGATCGTCTTCAGCACGGCTTCGGGGTCGAAGCCTTTCAGCATGTGTACGGTGCCGCCGCGCATCAGGGTCGGCAGCACCTTGGTGCCGGCGACGTGGCTGATCGGCGCCACCGTCAGATAGCGCGCACCCTCCGGGATCTCGAAGTCGGCGAGGATGGCGGTGGCGAAGCCGCCATATTCGCGGTGGTGACGCAGCGCGCCCTTCGACTTGCCGGTCGTGCCACCGGTATAGTTCAAGGTCGCGACATCGTTCGGCGTGGCGAAGTTGCGCGCGGTGGCGTGGCCGGCCTGTTCGATGGCGGCGAGCAGGTCCGCGCCATAGTCCGCGGTCCCGAGCGTGAACACGTGACGCACGCCATGGGCGCGCGAGGCGAGTTCGCCGCCGCGATCGCGGAACGTCGCGGCATCGATCACCAGAACCTGCGACTCGGAATCCGACAGCTGGAACAGCTGGTCCTCCAGCGACCCCAGCGGATGCAGCCAGGTGATCGCGAGCCGCGACAGTTGCGCGGCCATGCCAGCGCACCAGGCATCGGCGCGGTTCGCGGTGAGGAACGCGACGCGTGTTCCCGCCGCGAGGTCGAGTCGCATGAACACGCTCTGCATGCGCCCGATCAGGTCGATCGCGCCCTGATAGGTCAGCGATCCGCCCGGCCAGCTGAAGGCGGTCCGCGAGGGATGACGCGACAATGTCAGCAGCGTCTGCTCGCAGACGACCGGAAATGAATGAAGCTGATGGTGCATGGAACGTCCTCCCGATTTGCCCCGATCGTTGTTGCGCCGCAGGGCTTGTTGCAAAGGCTAGCAGAATGCGCCTTGCGCTCAAGCGCGTCACGCTTAGCTCGGAACATCGCCGCGCGCGCCGCGTTGCCCGGCCGAACAATCAGGGAGTACGGCCATGCGCACCTCGACAGCTTTCTTTGCAGGCGCCGGAACGGTCGCCATCGCCGTCGCTGCCGGTCTCGGCGGCGGACTGATGATTGCCGAGGGCATGCATCCGAAGACGCCCGCACTGGAATCGACGAAGCTCGAGCGGACCGTCCCGGATGCGCCGTCGCCGAGTCCGACGGTCACCTCCTATCTCGCGGCGACGCAGGCGGCCGCGACGGCGCCGATCAAGGTTGCTCCCGCAACGGCAACATCGGCGACGACGACTCCTGCCGCAGCAAATGCCTCGCCGCAGCCGCAAGCTCCGGCCACGGAGACCACGACCGCCGCGCTCTCTCCGGCGCAGACCAATGCGCAGACCAGCATGCCCGAGGGTGCGCAGGCCAAGGAGCCGGAGAAGGTTCAGGACAGGTCCGCAGAGAAGACCCAGGATCCCGATCAGAAGGCGCGCGAGGCCGAGCGCAAGCGCGCCGCCGAGCAGCGCCGCGCCGAGCGGCATCGCCAATATGTCGAGCGCCGCCGCCAGCGCCGCGAGCAAGATATGCGCGCGGTCGAGCAGGCCGTCCGCGACGATTCCACGCCGCGGACCTATGCGGCACAGCCGGTCGACATGCAGGGCCCGCGGTTCAGCTTCTTCGGCGACGATTGAACGCAAGCATCGGCGCCGTTATCCCCTTAGGCAAGACGCTTGAGGGAGAGCGCGCCATGCAAGAGAGTCCATTTGCCGCCCTGCGGGGGCGGCTGCGCCTGCCGCTGATCGCAGCGCCGATGTTCCTGGTGTCGGGGATCGAGCTCGTCAGCGCGGCCTGCATCAACGGCGTCATCGGCGCATTCCCGACCGTGAACTGCCGTACGCCCGACGAGCTCGACGCGTGGCTGCGCGAACTCGCCGAACGCCGCGGCCGCGCGGCGGATGGCAGCGGCATCGCGACGGCGCCGGTGTGCCCCAACCTGATCGTGCATCGCTCCAATGCCCGGCTGCAGGATGATCTCGCGGTGCTGCTGCTGCATCGGCCGGAGATTGTGATCACCTCGGTCGGCTCGCCCGCGCCGGTGATCGCGCCGCTGCACGACGCGGGAGCGCTGGTGTTCGCCGACGTCGCCTCGATCCGCCACGCCGAGCGTGCCGTCGAGGCCGGCGCCGATGGCTTGGTTTTGCTCACGGCCGGCGCGGGCGGGCAGACCGGCTGGCTCAATCCCTTCGCCTTCGTGCGCGCCGTACGCAGCTTCTTTGCAGGTCCGATCGTGCTCGCCGGCGGCATCAGCGATGGCGTGAGCTTGCGCGCGGCCGAGGTGCTCGGCTGCGATCTCGCTTACATGGGCACCAAGTTCATCGCGACGCGCGAGAGCATGGCCGACGAGCGCTACAAGACGATGTTGGTGGAAAGCTCGGCCGACGACGTGCTGCTGACCTCGGCCTTCACCGGCCTGCCGACCAGCATGCTTCGCCCGTCGATCGTGGCCGCCGGGCTCGACCCGGAGAATTTGCCGGCGCGCGGCACGATCGAGATCGGCAAGGACATCGATGTCGGCGCGCGCGAGAGCCGTCCGAAGCGCTGGCGCGACGTCTGGAGCGCGGGCCATGCGACGTCGGGAGTGATCGACATTGTTGATGTGACGACGCTGGTCGCGCGCACGACTGATGAGTATCGCCGTGCCCGGGAGGTGTCCTGATGCGGAGAAACACGGCCTTTCTCCTTAAGCGGGCATTAACCATCCGATCCCACAATCGGCCAAGTTTGAGATTGGCGGAATTGCGCGATGGGAATCGAGTTGGGACAGGGCAAGGAGCGCGTGACGCTCGATGAGATCCGCATCCGGGTCGGTCATGCCCTGCAGCGCCATCCGCTGTGCCGCAACGTACAGTTCGACATCATGAGCGTGCCGCGCACGGCGCGCGGCGGGAACTGGACCATCAGCCTGCACTCGGTGGAACCGGCCGCGCTGTGGGAAGCCTCCGACATCGTCGCCGACATCCAGGCTGCCTATGATCTGCAGATGCCGGCCGAGCTCTATTCTGCTGCGTGAAAAAAATATCCGCCATGTTCACAGGGCGGAATGGTGGCCTCGGTGTTTCTGTGGCATCGTATAGCCTTAATTAACTCCCACTTTACGGCGAAGTGCGGCCTGTCGGCCGGAATACGGAGATGTGCGTGACGAAGTCGATCGCTTTTGTCGCTTTGCTGGGTGTTCTGATCGCAGGCGCGGCCGTGACCAGCGTCCTGATGCGGGACAGCGTGCCCTCGGCCGGTGCGATGATGCCGGCAGTCGTCGCCAAGAGCCCGATCTCCAACCGCGAAGCCAAGGGCGACCGTCTCGCCATGGTCACACTTGCGGCTCCCGAGCCGCAGCAGCCGGCCGCCGCGCCGAAGACGACGCTCCGCCAGGCCTACGCCTATGCGCCGTCCGAGGCCGAGATGGCGAAAGCCTCGGCGTCTGCCGCGGCGGTGGTTGCGACCGAGCCGGTGGTGCCGAAGTCGAAGATTCTCGCCCGGAGCGAGCCGGCGCCGGCCCCGCTGAAGCCGGAGGTGCAGAAGGCCTATTCGCTGCTGTCGGACACCCAGATCGCCGGCATCAAGGATCGCCTGCGGCTGTCGTCGAGCCAGGAATATTATTGGCCGGCGGTCGAGACCGCGCTGCGCGCCGTCGCCCGCAAGATCCACAGCACGCGCCAGGGTGCCGCCAAGCCGGGCGCCGTCGCGATTGATCCGGATTCCGACGAGGTGCAGCAGCTGAAGTCGGCCGCCATGCCGCTGCTCTGGCAGCTCCGCGACGACCAGAAGGACGAAGTGCGGCGGCTCGCGCGCACCATCGGCCTCGACAAGGTCGCGGCGATGATCTGACGCGGTTTTGGGATGCCGTGTGAATGAAAAAGGCCGCGCTGAGCGCGGCCTTCGTGCTTTTCGGACGGTCCGTTTTTACCGGGCCGGCGGATTGGCCTCCGGATGTCCGCCACTCTCTGGGCCAGCACCGGTCGGCGAGGAGGCGGGGGCGGTGCGCAGGTCCGGATCGGGCCGGGCCGGCTGGGTCATGGTCGGCGCCTGCGGCGGGGTGATCGCCGCACCGGCGCCCACCGTGGTGCCGCGGTCCGTGTTGGTCGGCGCGGTCGGAACCGGGGTCGGCTTGTCACCGCCGGCAAAACGCGTCGCGCCGCCGCTCTGGTAGCCCGCCACCAGCAGGCCGGCGACAATCAAAGCGAGCACGAAGATGCCGCCGAGCTCGGGCAGCGCGCCCGACGGCGCGATGCCACGGCCGCGGCCGTCGCCCTCGAGTGCGACCGCCGCGATCTCGCGGTTGTGCCGCGAGCGCAGGAAGGCCAGGAAGGCGCCGGCGGCAATGACGATGCCGGCGGCAAGCGTGAAGAAGGTGAGCCAGGTGATGGGGTGGTCGGCTTGCATGTCGAACATCCTTTGCGTGAGGGCCGCACGACGTGCAGTCGCGTCAGCCCCGCATGACAATCTCTGTTCGGTGCAATCGCTGGTGGCGTGAAAGGTTTCCCACCCCCGGCAAAATCTCCCGCCTCAGCTGCGCCCCTCGCCCGCCGCCCACAGCGCATCCAGGCCTGCGCGATAGGTCGGATAGGCGAACACCATCCCGAGATCCTGCTTGGCCCTGGCGTTCCGGATCCGCCGGTTGCTGGCGTAGAAGCTTTTCGCCATCGGCGACAGCTCGGCGCTGTCGAACGGCAGCTCCGGCGGCGGGGCGATGCCCATCAAGTTTGCGGCATAGGCGGTGACGTCCTGCGGCGGCGCCGGCTCGTCGTCGACGATGTTCCAGGCGCCGCCCGTCTCGCGCCGGATCGCGCCCAGGATGGCGCCGGCGATGTCGTCGACATGGATGCGGTTGAACACCTGGCCCGGCTTGACGATGCGCCGCGCCCGGCCGGCGCGCAGCTCGACCAGCGCGTTGCGGCCGGGGCCGTAGATGCCGCCGAGCCGGAGCACCGCCAGCCGGTCGCCGATCCGGCGTCTCCACGCCTCCTCGACGCGGACGCGGGCCTGCACCCGGCCGTGCTCCGGCGCCAGCGGCGTGTCCTCGTCGATCCAGGCGCCCTGGTGGTCGCCATAGACGCCGACGGTCGAGAGATACACGACGCGCGCGCGACCGGACGTGATCGCATCCCCGAAATGGGTCAGCGCGGGATCGTCGCCGGCGCCGGGCGGCGCCGAGATCAGCACCACATCCGCCTCGGCGGCCTTCTTGAGCGTCGCGGCGGCAGGCGTCGTCCCGTCGAACAGGTCGAGCCCATCACGCGCGAGCTGCGCGCGCTTATCGGCGCTCCGAACGGTGCCGCTGATATCAGCGAAGTCGCCGCCATGCAGATCGACGAAACGCTGGGCGGAATAGCCGAAGCCGATGACGAACAGGTTCATGCGTTTGCTCGCGTGGGAGCCCCGATCTATCCGGCATCCGGCGACCGGCGCAAATCAAATGAGGCCCGTCCGCAAGGTGGCGCAGCCTGCAGATGTGGCGGTACTGACCTGCCGCCCTTGTCATGGCTCCCGTCATGGAACATGTCGTATGATCAGGCGACAGGAGATGGACTGCCCGATGAATTTCCATTCGATCTACCGCCACGGCTTCGCCCGCGTCGCCGCCTGCGTCACGGCCTCCAGCGTCGCCAATCCGACCGCCAATGCGGCGGCGATCCTGGCCGCCGCGCGCGCCTGTCATGACCAGGGCGCGGCGGTCGCGGTGTTCCCCGAGCTGTGCTTGTCCGGCTACGCCATCGAGGACCTCGTCAAGCAGGACCCGCTGCTCGATGCCGTCCAGCGCGGGCTGCTCACTTTGGTCGAAGCCTCGCACGATCTGATGCCGGTGTTGATCGTCGGCGCGCCGCTGCGTTTCGCGCATCGCGTCTACAATTGCGCCGTCGTCATTCATCGCGGCGAGGTGCTCGGCGTCATCCCGAAGAGCTATCTGCCGACCTATCGCGAGTTCTACGAAGGCCGCCACTTCGCCTCAGGCGCCGGCCTCCGCGGCGAGATGATCGAAGTCGCCGAGACCATGGCGCCGTTCGGCACCGACCTCTTGTTCGCGGCCGCCGATGTCCCCGGCCTCGTGATCGGCGTCGAGATCTGCGAGGACATGTGGATCCCGATCACGCCGGCCTCCGAACTTGCGCTCGCCGGCGCCACCGTGCTCGCCAATCTCTCCGGCAGCCCGATCACCGTCGGCCGCGCCGAGTCCCGCTCGCTGCTGTGCCGTTCGACGTCGGCGCGCTGCCTCGCCGCCTACATCTATGCGGCCGCCGGCGTCGGCGAATCGACCACGGACCTGTCCTGGGACGGCCAGACCTCGATCTTCGAGAACGGCGTGCTGCTCGCCGAGAGCGAGCGCTTCCGCCAGACCGGCCAGACCATCTTCGCCGACGTCGATCTCGACCTGCTGCGCCAGGAGCGCGCGCTGATGGGCACGTTCGACGACAACGCGCGTGCACATGACAGCGGCGAGCATTGGCGCCGCATCGGCTTCGAGCTGCAGCCGGCCGAGGGCGACATCGGCTTCAGGCGCAGCATCGAGCGCTTCCCCTTCGTGCCCAGCGATCCCGCGCGGCTCGATCAGGACTGCTACGAGGCCTACAACATCCAGGTCGCCGGCCTGACGCAGCGGCTGCGCGCCACCGGCACCAAGCGCATCGTGATCGGCGTCTCCGGCGGCCTCGATTCCACGCACGCGCTGATCGTCGCCGCCAAAGCGATGGACCTGCTCGGCCTGCCCCGCACCAATATCCTTGCTTACACGATGCCTGGCTTCGCCACGGGCGCGCAGAGCAAGTCCTACGCGCACGCACTGATGACGTCGCTCGAGGTCAGCGCCGCCGAGCTCGACATCCGCCCAACGGCGACGCAGATGCTCAAGGACATCGGCCATCCCTTCGGTCGCGGCGAGGAGGTCTACGACGTCACCTTCGAGAATGTGCAGGCGGGCCTGCGCACCGATTATCTGTTCCGCCTCGCCAATGACCGGGGCGGCCTGGTGCTCGGCACCGGCGATCTCTCCGAGCTCGCGCTCGGTTGGTGTACCTATGGCGTCGGCGATCAGATGTCGCACTACAACGTCAATGCCGGCGTGCCGAAGACGCTGATCCAGCATCTCATCCGCTGGGTCATCGCCTCGCATCAGTTCTCGGCCGACGTCGACCGCACGCTTGAGGCGGTGCTGTCGGCGGAGATCTCGCCGGAGCTGGTGCCGGTAAAGGACGGCGAGACGCCGCAGAGCACGCAGGCCGCGATCGGCCCCTATGAGTTGCAGGACTTCAATCTGTTCTACACGCTGCGCTACGGCATGCGCCCGTCGAAGATCGCCTTCATGGCGCATCACGCATGGAAGGACGCGCGCGACGGCGCCTGGCCGCCGCATTTCCCGGATGACAAGCGCAACGCCTATGCGCTCGGCGACATCAGGAAATGGCTGGAGGTCTTCCTCAAGCGCTTCTTCGCCTTCAGCCAGTTCAAGCGCTCGGCGATGCCCAACGGCCCCAAGGTCGTCGCTGGCGGCGCCCTGTCCCCCCGCGGCGACTGGCGCGCGCCGTCTGACGGCAATGCCACGGCGTGGCTGGAGGATCTTGAGAGTGTGCCGAAGTAGGAGCCCCCGGCGCGACTACATCGTCGTCATGGAGACGCGCCATGTTTCAGCACGTGCGGTGCGCTCCCTCGCTCCGTTCTTACGGGGAGAGGGTCGGGGTGAGGGGCAGCCACGCGGGCAGACTTAGTTGTCGGACAGATGTCTGCTACAAGCAGGGACCTATTTTCGATGGAGTCGCGCTTCCGCAGTCTCGTCGTCATAAGTCCCGTGTCCAATGAACACCACCGACGCCGCTGCCCCTCACCCCAACCCTCTCCCCGTGAAGGGCGGGGAGAGGGAGCGCAGCGGGGCTCGTCGCGAGGCCGTCGCATCCCGCCATCTTGCTCCGCCGTCCCGCTTGCCATATCGGATAGCAATCCCGCACAAAAAGCGTCTACGTGCCAAACGATCTTGAACGGAGCCCCCGATGAGCGTCACCGCCGCCGGCATTTCCTCGATGGCGACCCGGCAGATCCTGGCCGAGCTCGCGGCCGCCTATGAGGAGGCGACCGGGGAGGTGATCACCATCGAATCCGTCGGCGGCGTCGATGCCGCCAAGCGCATCCGCGCCGGCGAGGCGTTCGACTTCGCGGTGCTCGCCTCCGACGCGCTGCAGAAGCTCGAGGCCGACGGCCATCTCGTGCCGGGCAGCATCATCGAGATCGCGGAATCACCAATGGCGATGGCGGTGCGCGCGGGTGCTGCAAAGCCCGATCCGCTCGACGAGGCCGCCGTGCGCAAGGCGATGGAGACTGCCAAGGCGATCGGCATCTCCACCGGCCCGAGCGGCACCCACGTGCAGAAGCTCGCCCGCGACTGGGGCCTGGAGAGCGAGGGCGCCTCGCGTCTGGTGCAGGCCAAGCCCGGCATTCCCGTCGCCAAGCTGCTCGCCGATGGCGAGGTCGATGTCGGCTTCCAGCAGCTCAGCGAGATGCTCGGTGCCCCCGGCATCGACATCGTCGGCCTGCTACCCGAGGCGCTGCAGCCGGGCACTGTGTTCGCCGCCGCCTTGTGCAAGGCCGGCGCGCATCCCGACGCGGCCCGCGCCTTCATCGAATATCTCGTCTCCGAGGAGACTGCCGAGACCAAGCGCCAGCACGGCATGACCCCTCTGTAAACCAACGAGGGCTGCGATGGCCTCCAGCACGCCACTGACTGCCAAGGCCCTGGAGCAGCTCGGGGCGCAGCGCCTCGCCGAGCTGCTGCTCGAGGTCGCCGAGCGCGATGCGGCCATCAAGCGGCGCCTGAAGCTCGAGATCGCGACGCCCACCAAGCTCGCAACCGAACTGCGCAAGCGGCTGGCGCAGATCGGCCGCGCCACCACCTTTCTCGAGCGCAACAAGCTGCGTCCGCTGGCCGGGGACCTCGAAGCGCTGCGCGGCAGCATCACCAAGCAAGTGGCGGAAAACGATTCTCCAGCAGCCCTGGAGCTGATGTGGCAATTCATGGATCTGGCGAACGGCGTCCTCGGCCGCTGTGACGACAGCGACGGGGTGCTTCACGACATCTTCTGCGCGGCCTGCGCTGATCTCGGACCGCTGGCGCAGCTGGCCAAGGCCGATCCCATTGCACTGGCCGACCGCGTCTTCATCGCCGTCGACCGCAACGCCTACGGCCAATATGGCGATCTGATCGAGAGCGTGGCGCCGGCGCTCGGCGGGCCCGGCCTTGATCATCTCAAGCAGCGCTTCATCGCGTTTGCGAAGACACCGGTCGAACGCACCGCGCATACCCAGCGCAGATCCGCCGGTTGGGGCAGCAGCGACGGCCTCTACGAGCAGGAGGAGGAGCAGCGCCGCCGCACCAGCAATGCCCGCTCGGCGCTGCTGGCCATCGCGGATGCGACCCATGACGTCGAGCTCTACATCGCGCAATTCGATGACACGGAGGCGCGCCGCTCCGAGATTTCCGCCGAGATCGCCCTGCGGCTGTTGGCGGTCGGGCGAGGCGCGGAGGCGCTGCAGGTCCTCGACGCCGCCGAGCTTCGCAATCCCAGCCGTCCCGATCCGGACTGGGAGGATGCGCGCATCCAGGTGCTCGACGGCCTCGGGCGCAGCGAGGACGCGCAGGCGGCACGCTGGGCATGCTTCGCGCGCAGCCTCGACGCAAGGCAACTGCGAGCTCATCTCAAGCGCCTGCCGGACTTCGACGACGTCGAGGCCGAACGGCGCGCCCTCGATCACGTCGAGCAGTTTCCACGGATGATATGGGCGCTCGACTTCCTGATTCGCTGGCCGGCGCTGGATCGCGCCGCGAAGCTCGTGCTTGGACGCAGCCGGGAGCTGAATGGCGAGGCCTATCACGTGCTCGCGCCGGCTGCGGATGCGCTCGCCGGCAAGCATCCGCTCGCGGCCACGCTGCTGCTGCGCGCGATGATCGACGACACGCTGCAGGGGAGCCGCACCGGCCGCTATCGCCATGCCGCCAGGCATGTGCTCGAATGCGGCAGCCTCGCCGCGATCATCGCGGATTTCGGCGAGTTCGAGCCGCATGCGGCCTATCTCGCGCGCCTGAAGTTCGAGCATGGTCGCAAGGCGAGCTTCTGGGACCTGATGAGTTGACGCGCTACGATCATTGACGCGTTGTCGCAGCGATTGATGTCGCGATCTCCCGCGGTTCCGGTTCGGTCGTGCTGCCCTGAATAATTTGCGGTCTTCTGTCGTCCAGGCGATCTTCCGGACGTCTTCTCACCGAAGAGGACGGAGACAATTGATGACCATATCGTATTATCGCTGGGTGATCGTGGCGGCGGGAGGCGTGCTCGGTTGCGTCGCCGTCGGCGGCCTGTTCTCGCTGCCGGTGTTCCTCAAGCCGATGGCTGCCGCAACCGGCTGGTCGGTCGCCGGCATCTCCAGCGCGCTGACGATCGGCTTTCTGGCAATGGCCTGCACCAGCATGGCCTGGGGCACGCTGTCCGATCGCATCGGACCGCGCCCCGTGCTGCTGATCGGCTCGACCCTGCTCGCGCTAAGTCTTCTGCTGGCCAGCCTGACATCCTCGCTACTGATGTTTCAGTTGCTGTTCGGCCTGATCGCAGGCGTGGCGACCGCGGCGATCTTCCCGCCGGTCATGGCGACCGTCACCGGCTGGTTCGACAGCCATCGCAGCCTCGCGGTGTCCTTGGTGTCGGCCGGCATGGGCGTGGCGCCGATGACGATGTCGCCGCTCGCGGCCTGGCTCGTCTCGACCTATGATTGGCGTACCGCGATGCAGTGCATCGCCGCGATCGTCGCCGCCATCATGATCCCCACCTCGCTGCTGGTCGGCCGTCCGCCGGCGTCAGCGCCGGGCGACATCGTCGCGTCCGGTCCCGCGGCCGGCCCGCCCGAGATGACGCGATCGGCGGCGCTGCGCTCGCCGCAATTCCTGATCCTGCTCGCCACCAACTTCTTCTGCTGCGCCACCCATTCGGGCCCGATCATCCACACCGTCAGCTACGCCGTCACGTGCGGCATCCCGCTGATGGCGGCGGTGACGATCTACAGCGTCGAGGGCCTCGCCGGCCTCGGCGGCCGCATCGCCTTCGGCCTGCTCGGTGACCGCTTCGGCGCCAAGCGTGTGCTCGTCCTCGGCCTGCTGGCGCAGGCGTTCGGCGCGCTCGCCTATGTGGCCGTGCGCGGTCTCGCCGCGTTCTACGCCGTCGCCGCCACCTTCGGCTTCCTCTATGCCGGCACGATGCCGCTCTACGCCTCCATCGCGCGCGACAACTTTCCGCAAGGCATCATGGGCACGGTGATCGGCGGCACCGCGATGGCCGGCAGCCTGGGGATGGCGACCGGCCCGCTCGCCGGCGGCCTGATCTACGACAGCTTTGCCAGCTACACGTGGCTCTATGTCGGCTCCTGGGTGATGGGCCTCGGCGCCGTCCTGATGATGATGACGTTCAGGCCGTTCCCGAAAACGCAGCAAGCGTCAGCG
Source organism: Bradyrhizobium sp. ORS 285 (assembly GCF_900176205.1). Classification (NCBI taxonomy): domain Bacteria; kingdom Pseudomonadati; phylum Pseudomonadota; class Alphaproteobacteria; order Hyphomicrobiales; family Nitrobacteraceae; genus Bradyrhizobium; species Bradyrhizobium sp. ORS 285. The sequence continues at coordinate 6,640,022 of NZ_LT859959.1, read as the reverse complement.
CCTGTGCAAGCTCCGGCGTGAGCCTGTTGCGAAGCAGCAATCACCGCTGGACCACTGCTTATAGGATTCGTTCCTAATAAGCCGTGCCTGAGCGCACACCAACGCTTGATCGGAGATCCGGAACTCGGTGGTCAGCAGCGGGTTGGGCGAGCGTGTCGTTTCAACCCGATGGAGATCGGATCCATGAAGAAGACCCAGCTTGCCCTCGCCACGCTCGTCGCCGTCAGCTTCGCCGCCGCGCCGTTCGCAGCCGAAGCCAAGCACCACAAGAAGCACCAGTCGTCGATGTCGACGAACTCCTCGCAGACCACCGGCGCCAACATGCAGCCCGGCACCACCAACATGAAGTCCGGCCGCGACTCCACCTCGTCGAGCCAGGGCAATGTCGGCCCGGGCACGAACCAGGCAGGGAGCATGAGCAAGTAGGGCTTGCTTAAGGATGGTGACTGTGCACCAATTCTTCGTTGCCGTAGAATTCGATCTAACGGACGTCGGTTGCACCGTCACCATTCCACCATCATGCGCACAATATCATTGGCCTTCGGATTGGCGACCTATTGCAAGGTAAACCGGTTGAGGAAGGACTTCTTAGTCGGAAGGACTGATTTACTGAACAAGCGGTTTTCCGAGCCTTCTTGAATGAAAGCCAATTTTGTGTTGTGAGCTAGCGCCCTCAAGACACAATGAACAGCTCATGACGTAAGCTAGCTTCAGGAACTGTGATGGCGATCTCGAAAAGAGGAAGACACATCCTCAGCATTTGCTTGGTCGCCGCTCGCCCCAGAGACGGCCGGCGTGATTGCGCCCTTTCGAATCGATTTGGTCTCTATGGTTGAGGCCTGTCTGCCCGGGCCTCCTGTGATGTTTGCCAACATCGACGCACTCTGCCGTTGGGCAGCGAACAATTGTCTTTCGTTTCAAAACATTCCTAGCGTTTACGCCACCTCAGCTGTCAGAGTATCGGGCTGGCTTAGTGGCCAAAAAGAGATCTTTGGGTATAACCAACTTTGGGCTCGCGCTACGTACTCCGGCTACGCACGTGCCCTCCGCAATGTCGCAAAGCAGTGTTATGGCGTTGACATTACTGGTCAATCTGGAATTCAGGCGGACCACGTGATCAATCGGCGCCGGCTCCACGAGCATCCGGACGCCTGGGTTGCCATCTTTCCTGTTCACAAAAGTGCGAATTGCCCGTTCGGGGCGATAGAGAAGCGTTTGCGTGCCGTTCCGAAAGGCGATTTGGTAGCATTTTTGCCGCCGTTAGTTGCGTTAAAGCTTTTTTGCGGTGTACTGCCAAAGACGCGTGACGAATTGCTGTGCGCTATGCGCGATGTCCGAGGTCAATTCGATCAGCACGTTTCGTGGGTCAGGGATTATTGCGATCAAGCTCACGCGGAGGCGCTTAACTACGTCCTCTGATGCTGACGTTATCCAGGAGATCGGCAGCATCTGGTTCTCGCCGTGGCTGCAGGGAATGCGACGGGGCGCGAAGCGATCTTCCTTCTGATATGTGACGGCGATGAATGATCTCGGCTTTGAGCGGCTTGTGTGGCGCTGTGCAGCGCAGAGAACACGAAATCGCCCCGAGCGGCAATGAATCTCGACCTTACACCCGAAGGCGTCTGGCGGCGTGCGGCCGTCGTGAACGACTGGCAGCGCGACACGGCTTGGTTCTCAGTCCTCAAGGATGAGTGGCCGCACCGCAAGGCCGCGCTGGAGCAGTGGCTGTCGGACGCCAATTTCGACCGGGGCGGCCGGCAGATCAGGCCATTGGATATGTCGACCGAGTAGATCAGCGGTTCCTTGCAACCGGCAGAGGATGTTTCGTGTTGAGCTTCGGACGCGTCAGCGGCTCTCTCAACAATCCTCGTGCTCGCGCTCTCTGGAAGGATGTCGAATGCTCAAGACGACGATCTCTCGATCGGCTTCGTCGAGAGCGTAGTACACGAGATAGAAGTATTTCCGCGTGATCGACTTCCGTACTCCGTCGAGATTTTGCTGCCTTCCCATTCGTGGGAACGCGGTGAGCCGTTCCAGACAGCGTAGGATATCGCCGCGCACGTGCTGCGCGGCAGTCGGGCTGAGATCGTGCAAGTAGGCTGCGATTTCGCGCAGGTCGTCCAAGGCCCGGGAGGTGAAGCGCAGCCTCACTGATCGAAACGACGGAATGCCGCCTCGACCTCTTCCTTGGTCGCGAACTCACCGCGCTTAGCCTGAGCCAACCCTTCCAGGACCGACGGGAGGTGAGCCGGATCGATCGTCTCCGCCTCATTGCCATCACCTGCAAGACTCAGCATGGCGCGAGCGATCTCGTCCTGGTCGTGCGGCGGCAGGCGGCGGATGGCTTCGAGAGCTTTGTCCAGGAGCTTTGTCATGACCCATGATATGCGAGTTGAACGTCGAAAGGGAAGGTCGGGTTGGAGCCTTCGGCGATCAGCGAGGGCCGGAGAAGCTTTCCGGCAGCAAGCGATTTTACGGTGAGATTGCAACCGCTCGCTTCCCTCAAGCCTCCCCCGCCAAATATTTCTCTTCCCTTTTTCCGAAAATCATGCTCTACTCCCGCCATCCCGCCTCGATGCAGAGGGCGTACGCGTCGTCACGATACGTGGAGGTGGGCTGCGATGGACGTGGATGCGGCGCCGGACGAGCGCTCGCGTCGCGGACGGCAAAGTCGTGTGGTCCCGGCCTCCCGATGCTGAGGTCAAGCCCGTGCCGAGGCGACAGTGTTGGCGCGGGTGATGGGGGCAAGAAAGCCCGGTCCCCAAGGAGAGCACGAAGGACACCGTTAAAACCAGCGCGCAGGGAGGGCCGGGTCGTCCGGCTGAACCTGTGGTACCTGCCGCCTGCATTTTTTTCGCAGGCGGGCCACGGGCCTCAGTCGAGGTCCGGCTCTCCCTGCGCCTCTGATATTTCGAGGCGCGCGACGGATGCAACCCTCGGGCTGGTTCAGCCGCGAGAGTAAGTACGCGTGTCTGGAATGATCGTGAGGTTGACGAAGCGTGGCTGTTTGACAGAGTTGATCCAAGATCAGAAAGCGCGGCTCAAGCGAGACTTGGCGGGCTCAAACGCCCGGCTTCGCCAAGAGGCTACGCCGGGCACGCTTCGCCCTTCAGGCCACGGCGCGGCTGCGCCACGCGTAGCCCGAAGGGCGAAGCGTGGTGCCCCTGGCCGGCAATCATTTAAACCCGTAACCATTTGAATTTGAAATCATTCTCGTTGTCGGTGGCTGCCGGTACCAACAGGAATACCAACAAGATGACGTACTGCATTTGCTGGCAAAAAAAATTGCAGGCTCTTCGGCAGCAGGCACAGCCCATCGCGTTCCGGTCTCTAAAATCACTTCGACCGGAATCGAACCCGGTTTTGGCTCGAAGGCCCGGCGGACTTCCACCTAACGCAAGATCGAGAGGTTAAGAGCGGGCCTTTGTCACGTGCACGCGAAACTTGCATTGAAAACAAGCGATCGCGTACCGCCAATCCGCGAACTGCTGCGCGTCGAATGACGACAGCGTCCCAACGTGCAAAAGCGCTGATCAAGGCGCTGTGGACCATGGACTGCGATAACTGCCGGGTGGCGACCACTGCGCGCGGGGGCTTCTGCGCGACCGCGTCGACCAGCTGAACGAGTAGGTCGCGTTTGACGACGATGTAGTCGGAAGCCCAACTCGCCCATGGTACGGACGAAAGGAGGGCCATGGCGCGAGGAGGTGGTGCGGCCCCAGTTTTGGAACAGCAAGAACCGGCATCTGTAACCGCGCGGCCCCATGGGAAGGCGTGCGTCTAATCCAGCATTAGTCGGATCGCCTTGATAGCCTGAGCGACGGTGCGCCCGCCGTTTCGCTTACGCAGGCGGCGGCCGAGATGGCCAACCACAGCGCTTGGCGCGTCACCAGCTAGGAAGAGCTTCTCGCGTGGCCGCAGCGGCTGCAAGGCTCCGGCGTCAAGGTCAGTCAGTTCATCGTCGTGCGCAAATCAGCTCAGATCATCGCCCGAGACTCGACCCGGGGTAAGGAGGCGTGATACTCGTCGATACTGTCTAGATCGATGAGTGTCTTGCCTCCCATCTTGTAAGCCTTGATCTGTTCTCTCGCGATCAGCTCATAGGCCTTCGTCTTGCCGAATTTTCCATACCGGCAGCCATCCTTAAACTCGACTAGGCGGCGCTGCTTGATATCGTCGCTGTTATTTAAGTTCATAGAGATGCTCGGGTCGCTTCAATTCGCAACGGTAACCCAGGCGAGAACCTCACAAGCGTTTCTGCCCTAGGCTCATAGCGCCGCGCGGCCGCCGAAGGCACTCAAGAGGCCGCAGATCAAAGATGGAAGAGCTTTGGAGCTGTGGTGCGTGATTTGGATAGAGTGGCGTAGAATTGAGTTTGTCTGAGTGCGACCCTGTCAAGCAACCTCGTGAGCTGGAGGCTTCTTCCCAACCTCGATCCCAATTCAGGAAGCGTTGCTCTTTCCGCAGGAAGAGCCCGGTCGCAGGTCTCGGCGCTCAGGCTGAACCGAGCAATGAACTTTCGTCGTCGTGCCGCCAGGAAATCTCGTGTGGCCACAGAGATGCTCTCGAAGCTTTAACCGTCCGCTCCCCGGCTTGAAGCACAATATACACGTTGCCCAGGGTTATGTCGTAAGTTCCGGGAAGCGCCCCAATGCACCAAGAGTAGAGTGCAAGTCGTCCCCGTAGGACGGCATCGTCCAAATCCCATATATCCGCAGCCAAGCCCGGAACCTCTGCTCACCAGCGGGGTTGCCGTTACGGCGAGGTTTGTGTGAGCCGCCAGCGCCATCAAAGGTAAGACAGCACTAATGGATTAGACGGCCAGAAGCGTGGCCGGCCAAGGAGAACGGTGTCTGTGGGGCTGCACGAGGGGATAAACCGGAGCTTTCTGGCCGGCGGAGGGGAAGCCGGCCGGCTCATTCAGACCCGCGACTGGGCGCAGACTTCGCTCGGTCCGATCGAGCATTGGCCTCAAACCCTGAAAATCGCGACAGCGATCCTGCTTCGATCACCTGTGCCCATGGTGATGTTGTGGGGCGGCGACGGGGTGATGCTCTACAACGACGCGTACTCAGTGTTTGCCGGAGCGCGCCATCCGAGGCTACTTGGCTCCAAGGTTCGCGAAGGTTGGCCCGAGGTCGCTGACTTCAACGACAATGTTATGAAGGTCGGGCTGGCAGGCGGCACATTACATTATAGCGACCAGGAACTTACGCTGTTCAGGCATGGCCGGCCAGAACAGGTCTTCATGAATCTCGACTACTCGCCTGTCGTCGACGAGAGCGGTGTCCCTGTCGGCGTGCTGGCCATTGTCGTCGAAACGACGGCGCGAGTGCTCGCCGAGCGTCGTCGCGTGTCTCTGATCGCTTTGGACGAGCGCTTGCGAGATCTTCCCGAAGCGGCCGATCTGTCGTTCGTCGCTTCCAGGATCCTGGGTGAGGCGCTGGGCGCCTGTCGGGTTGGCTATGGGGTCCTGGACGAACAAGCGCGCTCGATCCAGGTCGAGCGAAATTGGAGCGCGCAGGGTTTCTCTGACGTTGCCGGTCGGCACTATGTCGAGCGCTACGGCGCCTATTTCGACGAGCTTCTGCAGGGTTTGGTTGTCGCGAACGCGGATGTCACAAGCGACACTCGTACCGTTCTTCACGCGACTGCCTTTGAACAATTGGGTCTTCGGGCCCATCTCGATGTGCCGGTGGTAGAGGATAAGCGCGCGGTGGCGGTCATGTTCGTCCACTCGGCGATACCCCGCATATGGACGGAGGAGGAGGTCGCTTTTGTTCGGGATTTCGCCAGACGGACTCGCGGTGCGATCGCTCGCCGGCAGGCGGAGCAGGCGCTGCGGGCCAGCGAGGCCCGCCTGGCCGCCGTCATCGACAGCCTGCCTGTCGGAGTGGGCATTTTCGACTCCGATGGTTGCCTGACCCTGTCGAATCCTGAAGCACGCCGCTTCTTGACCAGCCGCATTCCTTCAAAAGACCCGGAAACGACGCCACGGTGGCGCGCCTGGTCCGCGGACGGAGAGGTGCTGAAGCCAGAGGATTTCCCAGGCGCCCGCGCGATCCGCGGTGAGCGCGTCGTGCCGGGAGTGGAGGCCCTGTTTACCGACGACGATGGTCGTGAAGTCTGGACGTCCATCGCCACCGTACCGATCAAGAATCATGATGGCCAGGTCGCCGCCTTCAGCCTGGCGATCAGCGACATCGATGCAGTCAAGCGCACGAGTATGGCATTGCGCGAGAGCGAGGAACGCTTTCGCCAGCTTGCAGAAACAGTCGATCAGGTCTTCTACATCACCGATGTCAAGGCGGGCCAGCTCCTCTACCTCAGCCCGGCCTATGAGAGGGTCTGGAGGCGCCCCGCGTCCGAACTGCTCGCCGATCTGACACTTTTTCTGAAGACTGTGCATCCGGATGATCAAGAGCGTGTCGCCGCGATGGCTTCACGCCAGGCGGCCGGCGAACCATTTGAGATCGACTACCGTATCGTGCGACCGGATGGCGAGGTCCGCTTCATCCGCGATCGGGCGTTTCCAGTGAAGGCGGACGGCGTTCGCCGCTATGCAGGCGTCGCCGATGATGTCACGGAGCGGCGGCAGGCAACCGCCTGGTTCGAAGGCGTCTTCAACTCGGATCTGATGGGTTTTACCATCTTCGACACTCAGACAGGCGAGACGTTGGCCATCAACGATCACTTCCTCGCCATGACCGGTTACAGCCGCCTGGATTTCGAGGAGGGGCGTTGGGACTGGCGCGACATCACCGTCCCCGATCACCTGGCCAAGGATGAGGCCGCCATCGCCCAGGCGCACGAGCGTGGTTGGTGGGAGCCGTACGAAAAGGAGTATCGGCTGCGAGACGGCCGTCTGCTTCCGGTGCGGATCGCAAGCGCGCCGCTTCCAGGCGAACCAGGCCGGGTCGTGGTCTCGGTCGAAGACATCAGCCAGCGGCGCGCGGCCGAGACAGCATTGCGCGAGAGCGAGGCACTCGCACGTCAAAGGGCCAACGAGATCGCCGTCGTCTACGATGCCGCGCCGATCGGGCTTTGCGTCTTCGACCGGGATTTGCGCTATGTCCGCATCAATGAGCGGCTTGCGGAGATCAATGGCAAGCCGGCAGCCGATCACATCGGCAGAACTGTCCTCGAGATGGTGCCGGGACTTCACGACCAATCGCTCAGCGCGTTACACCGAGTGCTGGCCGGCGAGGCGATCTTTGGCGCCGAGTTCGTGGGTGAGACAGCGGCTCAGCCCGGCGTCATGCGAATTTGGCGAGAGAATTGGCTGCCACTTCGGAATGTCGCGGGCGACATCGTCGGCATCACTGTCTCAGCTGAGGAAGTGACCGAGGCAAAGCGCGCCGAGGCCGAACTGCGCGAACTGAACGCCACGCTCGAGCAGCGCGTCGTGGAGCGGACGGCTGAGCGGCATCTGCTCGCCAGTATCGTCGACACCACGGAGGAGCAGATCCAGGCCTTGGACCTCGACTACCGCTGGCTCGCCATCAACCCCGCATGCATCGATGCCTATCAGCGCCTGTATGGCGTTCGGCCAAGCATCGGCGACAGTCTCCTCGACCTGCTTGCTCACAAGCCAGAGCATCTCGAGGCAGCAAAGGCGGTGTGGGCGCGCGCCTTGGCTGGCACGGCCTTCACGGCCTCTGCCGAGTGGGGCGATCCGCAGCTCGGCCGCCGTTCCTACGAGATGCGGTTCGAGATCCTGCGCGATGCAGGTGGCCGACAGACCGGCGCGTTCCTGACCGGGCGCGACGTGACAGAACGGCTCGAGGAACAAAAGCGTCTTGCCCAAGCCGAAGAGGCATTGCGACAATCGCAGAAGATGGAAGCGATGGGGCAACTGACGGGAGGCGTTGCGCACGATTTCAACAATCTGTTGACCCCCATCGTGGGGGCGCTCGATCTTCTCCAGCATAGGGGTCTCGGTTCAGATCGCGAGCAGCGGCTCATCTCAGGCGCCATGCAGTCAGCAGAGCGTGCCAAGACGCTCGTGCAGCGTCTCCTGGCGTTTGCGCGGCGCCAGCCATTGCAAGCGGTGTCGGTTGACGTCGGCGCTCTCGTGGTCGGGATGGCCGAACTCGTTTCGAGCACGACAGGGCCGCAAATCGGGGTCGTGGTCGACGTGGCTGACGATCTGCCGGCGGCGAAAGCTGACCCCAACCAGCTCGAGATGGCACTGCTGAATCTGGCTGTGAATGCGCGAGACGCGATGCCGGGGGGCGGTACGTTGAGGATAAGCGCGAAGACGGCCAGTGTTGGACCACGTAACGATCAAGCCCTGCGGCTGGGGGATTACGTCCAGCTCTCCGTCGCAGATACCGGCGTCGGTATGGATGAGGCGACGATCGCGCGCGCTGTCGAGCCGTTTTTCTCCACCAAAGGCATTGGCAAGGGCACGGGGCTGGGGCTGTCCATGGTGCATGGCTTGGCCTCGCAGCTCGGCGGTGCGCTCACGATCAATAGTCGGCCTGGGCTCGGCACGAACATTGAGCTCTGGCTTCCGCTCAGCGACGTGGCTCCAGAGATACGGCTGTCTTCGATTGATGCAGGGATCCTCGCAGGACCTCGCGGCCGTGCACTCCTCGTGGATGATGAGGATCTGGTTCGCGCCAGCACGGCAGATATGTTGGAGCGCTTGGGGTTCGCCATCGTTGAGGCTTCCTCGGCCGAGGAGGCACTCCGCATTGTGCACCGGGGTGAACCCATCGATCTGCTCGTAACCGATCACCTGATGTCCGGAATGAGCGGCGTAGAATTGGCTCGCATTGTCCTTACGACTCGCCCTGACGCGGGAGTTCTGATCATATCCGGCTACGCGGAAGCAGAAGGCCTTGCGCCCGATCTGCCGCGCTTGTCCAAGCCGTTCAAAAGCGACGAACTCGCCTCTGTGCTGGCGCAGGTGCTAAGCACTCCATGAGCCCCCGATCAAGCTGCGCGCTGCATCGGTCCCCATAGCGTCATGCTGAAGAGAATGCTGCCATTGGATCCATGAATGAGTTCATGGTGTCGCTCGCCGGAGGCACTCGCGTTAGGGGCTGCCCCTTAGCGGCACCGCTATCACTGCCCCGAACGCGGGTGCCTCGTTAACCGGTCTCGCGACTGCACTCGGTCCCGGGTCCCATTGCTGACGCGGTAGCCGCTATGCAGGACCCTCCTGCGGGTGCCTTCTCTGCCTGCGCTCCGCTACGGCCAGTCAATGCGCTCCGCTTGGCCAGTACGGACATCGTTAGTCCTGAAGAATGCCGCAATGGCAGCGAAACAAGTTCAGTCTCTCCTGAGAACTTCATGAGTTCTTGGCGCTGGTGGTCTGCTCTGTGTCAGGCGGCTGCACGCGTCGCAGCGCCCATGCGCACGTTGATATTTAAGCGATCAGCCCCAATTGTTTGGCGTCGAAACACCGGCTCGGAAGACGGGTCTGAACTCCCGTGCGCGCCAGCCGAAATCTTCTATCGCGGGCGAGAAGTCGAAAGCGAGGTCTTTGTTCATTCGTTCCCCCATGACGGATGTGACATGCGGGTACACCGGCTTCGCAATCCAAAACGCCGCCTTCCAGGCCATGGGCGGGAGCGAGACCAAGCGCCGCCTGATGGAGAGTGAGTCGAAAACGCGGCCAGCCATCTCCCGATAGGTCAAGGTTTCGGTCCCCGTCGTACAATACGCCCGGTTGGCGGCCCTTTTGGACTTGGCGGCGGCGATTGCGCCGATTGCCAGATCCTCTGCGTGGACGGGCTGACGAAGGCCGGACGCAGCGCCATAGAGAGGAAAACACCTTATCCGCCGAATGACCCGCGCGATCTGAGAGATATTTCGGTCGCGGCCCTCGCTATAGATCAAAGTCGGGCGCAAGATTGTCCACGCGACGTTGCGCCGCTCGCATTCCTCACAAATTGCTGATTCCGCTTGGATCAGTTCCGCAATCGATTGGCGCTCAATGGTGTCTCTCGAATCCACTTTGCTGAAGACACTCGTTGAGCTTATGACCACGAGCCGTTCCGGTTGCGCGGCCTCAAGCAAGTGCGGTAACGACCGGCTGAGGGGCCGGGGGTTCGTTGCGCAATAGATCGTGTCCGCGTGCTGTACGCGAAGTGTGTCCGGTTGCGTGACATCGCCATAGAGTTGGCCGCGGCGAGGATGGCGCGAAAGGGAAATCACCTCTTCATCGGTGCGGGCGAGGTGATCAAAGATATAGCTGCCAACCATACCCGTGCCGCCAAGTATCAAGCTGACCATAACTATAAGCTCGTTCTTTCGAAGTCATTCGTCCGGAGCAGAAGATGCCGCTCGGACAACCAGCGTCGGATAAATTTTTCCGAGTAAGCTTCCCGTCACACAGAAACGCTGCCAATCACAGCTGAATTCTGGCTAATTCGCGCAGCCGCGCTCAATCCGGTGATGGGACTGATCCGCAAATAGCCGGACGACGATCCACAGCGACAGCATCGCTGCCGGCATCAGGTAGTACGGTGTCACCAGGGTGTGCGTGAAGAAGAAGATGGCACTGATCGCGGCAGTCAGAAACGCGACCGCTGCGGCAATAGAACCCTCTCTGCGAGAGGACTTAACGAAGACGGCAACGCTGCCTACGAGAGCGATGACCAGCAGGAAGCCTTGCACATCGTTCATGTAGTAGGTCAGAGGCCCCCAGGTAAGCTCCGGTGGCTGCGTGTCGGCAGTCCCATATGTGGTGCGAAACGGGCTTCCGGCATTCACCCAGTTGGCCATAAGAGTCGGAGATATCCCGATCATGAAGGCCACCGCCATTGTTCCGCAGCTCGCGATCAGGCCTCCCGTTCGTCTTGCAAGGAGCAGCACCAGCAGCACAACGGCATAGCCGCCGGACAGCAAGACATTGGCGATCCGGAGATCCACCAGACCTCCTAGCATTGCGCCCGCCGCAGCGAACAGGGCAAGCCGCCGAACTCGTGAAATCCGGTCGTCAAAAAGAGCCGGTGTAAGGAATCCGAGGACGGCGCAAAGCGCAACTGACGGAGCTGCAGAATAACTGGACTTGAGCGGGCTGACGAAAAAAAGCACGCTTGCCGCTCCTAGAAGTGAGCACGCGATCGCCTGGATCCAGCTCTGCGATCGCGTGATCAGCAATATGGCCAGAAGAAGCACCACAAGGCACGAGGATGTGTATAGTCCAGCTACCTGATGCCCTTCCGGAAACAGTGCCAGCAGCGCACCAGTTCCCGGTGGATACTGAATCACCAATTTGCCCGTCGCCGGCATGTAAGTATGTGCGAAGGGACGCCCCGGATCGTTCGGCTCGATCGGGCGTATCGCCGTCGCTGCATCCTTGAAATAGTTATCGTCGTCGCGCGCGAAGTCGGTATCGATGCCATCGAGCCCGAAACGCTGGAACAGGTGAGCCTGGCGCAAGTAACCGATGTCGTCGAAGACGCCGCGCCGCTCGCTCCATTTGGAAGCGGAATAGATTGAGGACGCCGCAACGGCTATTGTCAGGGCCACACCCAACCACTTCAACACCAGTAGAAAATCCAGGTGAGCTTTCCGAAGGCGGGACATCGAGGCGGTTGTAGGCGTAACGATACTCACTCTCACTCCTTGACGAGCTTTTCTTGAAAAGCCTTGGCCACGCGCGGGGCGACCGTGGCGCAGGTGGCCCTATCCAGAGGTCGCTCGCTGAGTGTGACCTCAGCCGCTGGCGCGGTTTGGGACGTGCCGGTCACTGCTCCCAGCTGCAGAGACAGGCCCGCTCCACAGCGAACCCTCCATGGCAAATTGATCGGCAGCGCGTAGACCTCGCTGCTGTTGCCGCTTGCCACGGTGATGATTGCGCCATCGACGCGGGTCTGATCCTCGATTGCTGCGAGGGCCAAGGGCAGGATCGCTTCCGGCTGAGCCGCTTTTGATGTTTTGAGAGAGACTGAGGGCCCGCCATACAGCGTCGAGATCGTCATGTAGCCCGCGAAACTCAAAGCGGAGACCGTCGCGGCCATCGTAAAAAGATCAGGCCTCACAGCAGCCCCCGCTGAATGACCAAATGTGTCTAAATTGGGTTCTATTTATGTTTGGCAACGTAACGGTTATTCGGCAAAGAGCAAGCGGATGTTTCTGGATTTGCTGGGTTGTTTTTGCTTGCGGGGAGCGACGTCTCGCACGCTTGCCTTGGTAAACGCACACTCTGGATGAGTGCGACGCCCCGCCCACGCACGCTGGCGACTGGCCTGACCGGCTTGCGCGGCCTCTGCGTGATCGCGCCGCCGCCCCTGCATCGTGTTCCCGTCGTGACCAAGGTAGCGCCGCTGTCGGACATCGCGATCGCCGGCGCCCTCTATCGGAGCAGCGGCGATTGCGACCATGCTCCTGTCGGGCCGGACCCGGAACTCACATTCACAATTGCCGCAACGGCAATCCTGTCATCTTCCGGGGCGGAACAGCACCGCTGTGTTCGAGGGAGTCGACGCGTTTCTGGCTGTATTGGATGACTAGCTTGGCCTTGCAGTCGTTTTCTGATGTGGGCTGTTACCGCGCGAACGTTCGCCAATGCAAACGGGGGCTGCAACTTGAAGCCACCGCCTTTGGTCGGGGATTCTCTATTCATGTTAGCGTAGCTGTCGGAAGTGTGGGCGTCAGACAGGCAGAGCGATCTCGCGGCCACAGAAACTATTTCTATCTAGCTGGATCGCCGGTCCATCGATGGGCGCATTCCCTCGCTGTGATGGATCACTGCAGTTCAGCCCAGTGATCTCCTCGCGGCAGAAGAGCGAATATGGCCTTCCCGGATTGCGTCCTCTCAAGATCAAATTTCGCCTTGTCAGCCAACCCAAAGGAGCGTCTGATGCCTGCGGCGAACCTGCTGAGGGCATGATGATGGTCAATGCGCTCGTCATCCGGGAGACCCATCTTCCGCAAGCGCCGAACGGTCGCGCGGCGCAATACGTTCGTATGTCGACGGACTATCAGCGCTATTCGATCCAGAACCAGGCAGCAGTAATCGCGGCCTATGCTCATGCCCATGGACTTGCGATCGTCAAAACTTTCGCGGATCATGGCGAGAGCGGTCTCAAGATCAAGAACAGGCCCGGACTTGCCAAGCTGATCGAGGATGTCAGTAGCGGACGCGCCGAGTTTGACCATATCCTCGTCTATGACATCAGCCGGTGGGGACGCTTCCAGGACGTGGATGAAGCCGCACATTACGAGTTCATCTGCAAGCAGGCCGGCATCAAGGTGAGCTATTGCGCCGAGCAATTCGACAATGACGGCAGCATGCTCTCCAACATCGTCAAGAACCTGAAAAGGGTTATGGCGGCCGAATATAGCCGCGAATTGTCGGTCAAAGTGCATACCGGTATTTGCCGGTTCGTTGGACTTGGTTTTTTGCCCGGCGGCCCCGTTGGCTACGGCCTGGAGCGCGTTTTGGTGAACGAGCGCCTTGAGCCAAAGAAGGTCATGCAGAAAGGTGAGCGGAAGTATCTTCACACAGATCACATTCGTCTGCGGCCTGGCGATGCGCACGAAGTTGCCATTGTGAAACGGATCTTTGCCCGCTTCGTTCAGGTGAAGTCAGAGAAGGCCATCGCAAGAGAACTTAATTGCGAAGGAGTATGGTGCCGCGGGAAGGCCTGGAGAGCACCCACCATCAGTCGTATTCTGCGAAACGAAAACTACATCGGTAACCTCGTCTACAATCGACAGTCAAAAAAGTTAGGCGGCGAGCGAATCAACAATCCTTCAAACTTATGGGTCCGCGCCGAGCAATGTTTTGAAGCCATTGTTTCAAAGGATATCTTTCTTACTGTTCAAAAAATCATGAAAGAGAGGCGCGTCGACATCAGCGAGGAGGAGATGTTGCTCCGTTTGAAGAAAATCTTGAAGAGGGAGGGGCGTCTCACTCCGACAATCATCAATGCAACTGCGGAGCTCCCATCCGCCCGAACCTTTGTTGACCATTTCGGGACGCTGCGAAATGCCTACAGGTTGATCGGATATCAGTCGTCGCGACGCTGCGAGTACATGGATAGTCGTCGTGCCTGGGTTGAGCCACTCTCAGCTCTCGCAGGACGTATCTGCCAAGTGGTGCAAAAGGCGGGATACGAAGCAGCCATTCATAGCGTCAAAAGCCGCTGGCTCAACGTCGGTGTTCCCGAGCAGCATGTGATCGTTGACAGCCGATGGCAGATTTTCTTTCGGATAGCTTATTGGACGGCTGGAGCGCGTCCCGGATTTTCCCCCTTCTGGACTGTCTCATGTCGGCGTTTGCCGACGGGATGGATTGTCGCAATCCGACTGAATGAGCACAATGAGGCCATCCTCGACTACGCCTTGATGCCAACAGCTCAAAACAACAGCAATATGATCAGATTTCGAGAGAAGGGGCGTGCCGAGCATGGTGTCACCTACTTCAAAACGGAAGTCGAGCTTGTCCGCTCAGTGGTTCGCCTGCTCACCAACGAAACCCGTGTCGCGCGATCAGAGCGGCGAAAACTGACCCGATCAGTGAAACGGTTCCGATCCAACGCAGAGGGCGCTGACGCACGGCGTCGATAGAACGCAGGTAGAGATACGCTCCAAGGAGCAGCCCATAGTTACGTCGAAAATCGCCATTCAATTTGGAGATATGAACAAGGTCAGATGTCGGACCTGATTGTTGGGTCATCGCTGTCTCCCGATTTGAGTCAGCACCCTATGAACCACTGATTTGCCCGACGGCGCAAGGTAAATTCCGTTTAAACGAAGCGGGCTCGCCGATCACGGAACGAATCCCGGTTCAGATGATTGGCGATAATCTCAGGCATGCGTTTGTTCCCGGCGACGCACGCGCGAGGCAGTCGGCTCGTTGCACTCACGAGGCCACTCAATCTTTTGCGACCTGAATGGCAGAGCCGGAACGGCGCTCCCGTAATATCGTCCTCATGACGCATGATCACGTCGAGTGCTCGTTTGGAAGGCCGCGGGGCTTTGCTGTGGAGAACGGATGCGGCGAGTTCGCTATAGGCGTCACGATCCGCTCCAGCGCGTCGAGCAGGGTGAAAGAAGACGCCCGCCCGGCCAATCTTGGCACGCCTGGACCAACTTCTATCGATTGGCCCGCGTCGATTGACGCCGATACGCCTCGATCATTTCGGCTGTAACATCGCTCGGATAGCACAAAGGTGAGGCGCCTCGGGGTCTTGAGTGAGCGCTGCGGGCTCCGCAAGTTCTGCCGTTTCTCATCAGGTCGTCTGGGCAGGCACACGGATGCCCTGTGGCGTAATACTGATCCCGGCTCGTCTTGATCAGGATAGCCACGATGGCTGCGGCTGTGAGCGCGGTTTCAGCCTTGCGCTTTGCATCAGGTGCCTCCGACTTCTCCGGCGGTGCGAGCTTCGCCTGCCTCGGGGCGAATTGTCGGTCGCCTTCCGTCTTCACGGGCGGGGCGAGATTTGTTGTCGCCTGAATGACCCGACTATCAGTCTCCGTTTTGCGAACTGGCGGGCTCGCGCTTTCGGTCGGAACCGCTGCAAATGTCACCGATTTGATTTGGGCGACTCG
Source organism: Bradyrhizobium sp. ORS 285 (assembly GCF_900176205.1). Classification (NCBI taxonomy): domain Bacteria; kingdom Pseudomonadati; phylum Pseudomonadota; class Alphaproteobacteria; order Hyphomicrobiales; family Nitrobacteraceae; genus Bradyrhizobium; species Bradyrhizobium sp. ORS 285. The sequence goes on along the minus strand of NZ_LT859959.1, from coordinate 6,624,506 downwards.
CGCTGTGGGCGCGGGCGTAGCCGCGCCGTTGTCTGGCGCACTTTGCCGCCCGACGGAATACGACACCAGGGCCGCCAGCCCTAGCAGAATGATTATTGCCCCCGACTTCATGAGCCTATTCAACCGGATGTGGTAGTGACGTGCAACCGTCCAAGCCACATCGAGCGGAAAGGCCATGCGCGAGCCACCCACGGTCTGGCGTGCTTTCGGCAGACGTTCTCCCGTTCTGATTGCGGTCCCGCAGGCAGCCGTCCAGGTTCGCATGTGCGAGGATCGTCGGTCATGTTCGACGAACGGAATTGGAAGCCGGTCCTTGCATGCAGCAGCATGCTTGTCCCAGAGGGACCGCGGGGTTGGCTTTGTTTCTTCATGGCTACGCAAAACTGGGGAATGACGCCGGCCCTTCCGCTATGTTTTGCTTTTGGCGTGGCCATCCTGGTGTGTGGCCTCCGCCACGATAGGCGTCGCATGTACGATAGGGCCGACCGTGAAAGCTTGTGGAGGTGGTCGATAAAATAGCTGCGGGGTTGCTGTTGGGCGTCCGACTCGCAGAGCGCCCACGGTTCTTGGAAGCCTCCGGTAACATGCTGACACGAACGGTAACCTGGGGATACTCAGGCGCCCTGGGGGTGGTTCATGCGTCAGGTGCTGTCTCGCGTAACGATCGCGGTCGCTTTGGGGTGCTGTGCAGCTTTTCCGGCTTGGCGACCGACCTTTGGCAGTTCGATTTTTCGTCGTCGCGCGGTGGCGGACAGTTTCTGGTCAATCCGGCCAATTTCGCCATTCCGGTATCGGCTGGCTCGCCGTCGACGTTCAATGTGGTTGGGGCGAATATCACGATCGATGCGGGAGGCGTGCTGGGGACCGCTCACTACACCTAGGGGAATTTATCAGGGACGAACTGTACACCTGTCGAATGTCGGGTGATTTTCCCCATCCCGGACACCGTTCCCGGGTTTGGCACGTACGATGTGTTGCTGCAGCTCAACTTCGAGCGGATTTGGGTCAATTTCTCTACGCCCAGTCAGCAGCAGATACAGATGTGGCTGAGCACCAATCCGACGGCAACGTTCAACTGGAACGATGTGGCCACGGACACACGAACGGTGGTTTCCGTCGCGCCCGGATGGCTCGCCACGCCGGTCAATTCTGATTGGAACACGGCCGCGAATTGGACTGTCGGATCTGTACCCCTTGCGACAGATACCGTCCGGCTTGGTGCCCCGACCGTGACCGCAATCGACGTCAGGCAGGCAACGCAGGTCGCTGGTTTGAGCTTTCTGAGCGGCGCACCGGCCCACAGCTTCAACGTGACCGGCAATGCTGGCGGGGCCGCTTCGCTGGTGATCAGTGGAGTGGGGATTGACGACCAGTCCGGCAATCGCCCGAGCTTCGTGGTATCCGGCATCTCCGGCAATCTCGGGACGCTGCAGTTTGCCAACTCCGCGACGGCGGATGACGCGGTCATCACCACAGGGGCATTCGGGGTTACACGCTTTACTGATACCAGCAGTGGCGGCACGGCTCAGCTCGTGGCCAATCTCGGCGGCGCTGTCGACATGTCTGGGCTGACATCCAGTGGGATAAGTGTTGGATCGATTGCTGGCGCCGGCAACTTTGCTCTCGGCTCGAAAACCCTCACGACCGGATTGTTGAATACCGATACTGAGGTTTCGGGTGTGATATCGGGCGCCGGTGGCAGTCTGACGAAGGTTGGAAACGGCGCGCTGATCCTGTCGGGCAGCAACACCTATTCTGGAGGAACACAGCTGAATGCCGGCTCTTTGGTCGTTGCCAGCAACAACGCCTTGGGCGGCGGCACGCTCAACATGGCGAGCGGACAAGCCTTTCTTTTGCGAACACGGCCAACTTTTCGATCGGCAATGCCATTCAGCTCACAGGGAGCGGTCATCTCTCGGCGCCGGCAGGCACAACGCAGACCGTCCAGGGGACGATCTCGGATGGAGGTTCTGCCGGAACGGTGGTGTTCGACGGTGTTGGAACGATGGTGCTGGCCGCCGCTAACGCCTACACCGGAGGGACGTTGATCAATGCGGGCACCTTGCGGCTGGCCGGCAGCGGGACGCTTGGTGCGGCTACGGATCAACGACGGTCGCGGGCGGGGTCCTCGATCTTGGCGGGACCACCCAGACGCAGAATGGAGGTGTCTTCCTGACGGGCGGGACCGTCAGAAATGGTGTGATCGCGTCCAACACAGACTTTGTCGTTCAATCCGGCACTGCGAACCTCGATCTCGGCGGCTCGGGCGGTCTCACAAAGACTGGTTCGGGTACGTTCGTCCTCGCGGGAACGGCCAGTTACACGGGAGCAACGAATATCAACGGCGGCGTTTCCAGGTGGACGGAGCGCTGACTGGGACCTCAGCGGTCAATTTGAACTCCGGCATGATCAGCGGCACCGGGACAATCGATCCCCTGACGGTGAGCATCAACAATGGATCCGTCCTCGCGCCTGGCAACGGCACGGCCGGTAGTTCGCTGACAATTGTGGGAAATCTGGCGTTTCAGTCTGGCGCGAGCTATCTCGTCCAGCCCAATCCGACAGCCTCGAGCTTCGCCAATGTCAGCGGTACAGTGACTCCTGGAGGAGCGATGGTTGATGCATTCTTTGCCGCTGGAAGCTACGTCGCCAAGCGCTATACGATCCTGACTGCCGGTGGCGGCGTCAGCGGCACGTTTGCTTCGCTTGCGAATACCAATCTTCCGGCTGGTTTCAAGTCCGCCCTCAGCTATGACGCCAATGCTGCCTATCTCGACCTATCGCTGGATTTCGTTCCGCCAAGCGCGCCGAACTACGGCGGTGGCCTGTCCGCGAACCAGCGGAGTGTTGCCAACGCACTGACGCGGTTTTTCGACACGACGGGCAGTATCCCGCTCGTGTTTGGCACACTCTCGCAGGCAGGGCTGACCCAGGTATCTGGAGAGCTCGCGTCAGCTCCGCAGCAGGCCACCTTCAATGCGAAGGGGCAGTTTGTCCGATTACTTGGCGATCACGGCCAGGCCAAGCGCGGCGGCGTTGGTGAAGTTGCCCCGCTGGCCTATGCGGAAGAAGCTGGGGCACCGAGCTGGCGGATGGGGACCGCGTTTGCGTCCGTGAGCAGGCAACCAGCAGCGATCGAACCGCGCTGGAGTGTTTGGGCTGACGGATTTGTCGGGTCACAGTCGACGGATGGAATGACTGCAGCCCGATCAGCTCGCTCCTCGAGCCGCCTCTACGGAACTGCAGTCGGGGCAGACTACCTCTTGACGCCGACCACCGTCGTGGGACTTGCGCTCGCGGGTGGCGGCACAGGTTTCAGTGTCGATGCACTCGGGGCCGGAAGATCTGATCTCTTACAAGCTGGCGCCTATGTTCAACACGTTCAAGGACCCGCCTATTTGGGCGCCGCACTGGCTTACGGCTGGCAGGATGTAACGACAGATCGCACTCTCAGCATCAGCGGCATCGACCGGCTGAAGGCATCCTTCAAAGCGAACGCCTATTCCGGACGTGTTGAAGCCGGCTATCGGCTTCCGGTGCCCTCGCTCCGCGATTTCAGTGTGACGCCCTATGCCGCAGGCGAGGCCACCCATCTCGATCTGCCTCGATACGCCGAGCAATCTCTAGTCGGCGCCTCGGCTCGCCCTGAGCTATTCGGGCAAGCGAGTAACAGAATATCGGACTGAATTAGGACTTCTGGCCGGCTTGTCCTGGCGTGACGAGGACGGCGTGTTCAACTGGCGAGGCCGCGTCGCCTGGGCTCATGACTTCAATTCAGACCGCAGCGTTGCTGCAACCTTCCAATTACTGCCGGGGGCGAGCTTTACCGTCGGCGGCGCGCAGCCAGCGCCAGACGCTGCGTTGACGACTCTGGGTCTCGAACGGCAATGGAGCAATGGCTGGTCCGCTGCTGCTACACTCGAGGGGGAGTTCTCGAGCACCACACGTTCTTATTCCGGCAGAGCCTCCATTCGCCATGCATGGTGATCTGCCCCTAAGCCGCCGCTCTTCAAGGCAAGCGATCAGGGGACCCTCTTCGCGTCCTCAGGGCGTGCGCCTGAGACCGATCCTGATGCTCTAGAGTGAGAGTGCAGGCCGGTTTGACGTGACGGGTGGGCGGCGGCGAGAGAGTTTCGCCGCGTCCGCCACCGAGATCCGCTATGTAGGGACGCAGAGTTGGTGCACGCGCTGGCGTGGGCCGGGCGAGCCTCTGTGGGGAGATCACAAGCAAAATCATTGGCGAGCTAGAGGCGGGCCGTGTTCCTTACGTTCAGCCGCTCTCCCGTTGAATAGGATTGATGCTCACCATGGTCATGGGCAACGGCCGGCGCTGCTGCGGCCAGGGCCATGATCAGTCCAATGGTTGTGACACGGTGCATCGTCTCTCCTTTTGAATTGTTGTTCTAAGGTGCTTCTCAAGCTGCCTTCGGCACGTCCTGCGATCCGTTGGTCGACAGGCCGCTTGCGAGATCTCCGCCCGTGGCAAGTCCGCGTCCCTTCACGAGGCCGAAGATGGCCGGGATCACGATCAAGGTCAGCAGGGTCGACGAGATCATGCCGCCGATCATCGGCACGGCAATGCGCTGCATGATCTCGGATCCCGTGCCGGTGCTCCACATGATCGGCAGCAGGCCGGCCATGATAGCGACCACCGTCATCATCTTCGGCCTGACCCGCTCGACGGCGCCTTCCATGATCGCGTCCTGCAGATCCTGCCGGCTCGATGATCGGCCCTCGGCGCTGCGCTTGGCCGTCATCTCGGCCAGTGCATGGTCGAGATAGATCAGCATCACGACTCCCGTTTCGGCGGCGACGCCGGCGAGGGCGATGAAGCCGACCGCGACGGCGACGGAGAGATTGAAGCCGAGCCACCACATCATCCAGATGCCGCCGACCAGTGCGAACGGCAGCGACAGCATCACGATCAAGGTCTCGGTGATGGCCCTGAAATTGAGGTACAGCAGCAGGAAGATGATGGTGAGCGTCACCGGAATGACGATCTTCAGGCGCGCGGCAGCCCGCTGCAGATATTCGTACTGGCCGCTCCAGACGACGTAGTAGCCGGCCGGAAACTGGATGCTCTCGGTGACGGCGCGCTGCGCGTCGGCGACGTAGCTGCCGATGTCCCGGTCGCGAATATCGACATAGATGTAGGTCGCAAGCTGCCCGTTCTCGGTGCGGATCGAGGTCGGTCCGCGAGCGGGCTCCACCTTGGCGACTTCGCCGAGGGGGACGGCCCCACCGGCCGGCATCGGCACCAGGATATCGCTGGCGATCGCCTTCGGATTGTCCCGGAGATCACGGGGATAGCGCATGTTGACCGTGAAGCGCTGGCGGCCTTCGACGGTCGTGGTGACGGTCTGGCCGCCGAGCGCGGCCGCGATCGTGTCCTGGACGTCTTGTACCAGGATCCCGTAGCGGGCGAGCGCCTCGCGGTCAGGCGTGATCTCGAGATAATAGCCGCCGATCCCGCGCTCGGCATAGGCCGATGACGTTCCAGGCACGGTCTTGACCACGCGCTCGATCTGCTTGGCCAGCCGGTCGATCTCGCTCAGGTCGGTGCCCATGACTTTGATGCCGATCGACGTTCGGATGCCGGTCGAGAGCATGTCGATGCGCGCCTTGATTGGCATGGTCCAGGCGTTGGAGACGCCGGGGAATTGCAGCGCCTTGTCCATCTCGGCGACGAGGCTGTCGACGGTGACGCCGGGACGCCACTGCTCCTTGGGCTTGAGGTTGACGACCGTCTCGAACATCTCGGTCGGGGCAGGGTCGGTCGCGGTCGCCGCGCGTCCGGCCTTGCCGTACACGGAGGCGACCTCGGGGAAGGACTTGATGATGCGGTCCTGCATCTGCATCAGGTCGGCGGCCTTGGTGACGGAGATGCCGGGCAGGGTGGTCGGCATGTAGAGCAGCGTGCCCTCGTTCAAGCTGGGCATGAACTCGGTGCCGAGCTGGCGCGCCGGCCAGATGGTAACGGCGAGCACCACGATTGCGGCCAGGATCACCAGCGTCTTGGCCCGCAACACGAGTTTGATGACCGGACGGTAGATCCAGATCAGGAAGTGGTTGATGAAGTTGCGGTGCTCGGGAACGATCCTGCCGCGAACGAAGATGACCATCAGCGCCGGCACCAGCGTCACCGACAGCAGCGCTGCCGCCGCCATCGAGAACGTCTTCGTGAAGGCGAGCGGGCTGAACAGCCGTCCCTCCTGCGATTCCAGCGTGAAGATCGGCATGAACGACACGGTGATGATTAGCAGGCTGAAGAACAGCGCGGGGCCGACCTCGGCGGCCGCATCGATCAGAACCTGCACGCGCGACTGATCGGGCTTGGCGCGCTCGATGTGCTTGTGCGCGTTCTCGATCATGACGATGGCGGCGTCGACCATGGCGCCGATGGCGATGGCGATGCCGCCCAGGCTCATAATGTTGGAGCCGAGCCCCAGCAGCTTCATGGCCCCGAACGCCATCAGGACGCCGACCGGCAACATCAGGATCGCAACCAGGGCGCTGCGAATGTGCAGCAGAAACACCACGCAGACCAGTGCGACGACGATGCTCTCCTCCAGCAACGTGTGCTTCAGCGTGTCTACTGCGGCATAGATCAGGTCCGAGCGATCGTAGACCGGGATGATCTCGACCGACTTCGGCAGGCTGCTCGCGATCTCCTTAAACCGCTTCTTCACGTTCTCGATCACGTCCAGCGCGTTGACGCCGAACCGCTGCAGCACGATGCCGCTGGCGACCTCGCCTTCGCCGTTGAGCTCTGCGATGCCGCGCCGCTCGTCCGGCCCGAGTTCGACATGGGCGACGTCGCGCAGCAGCACCGGCGTGCCGCCGGAGGTCTTCAGCACGACGTTGCCGAGGTCGTTGATGCTCTTCAGATAGCCCTTGCCGCGGATGACGTATTCGAACTCCGCGAGTTCGACCGTGCGGCCGCCGACGTCGGCATTACTGGCGCGGATCGCGTCGCGAATCTTCTGCATGCTGATGCCGCGGTCGCGCATCCGCTGCGGGTCGAGCACGACATTGTATTGTTTGACGAAGCCCCCGATGCTTGCGACCTCCGCGACGCCTTCGGCCTTGGCCAGTGCAAACTTCAGATTCCAGTCCTGGATCGTGCGGGTGTCGGCGAGATTCAGCGCCTTCGAGACGACAGCGTATTGATAGACCCAACCGACGCCGGTTGCGTCCGGCCCGATCGTCGGTGTAACGCCCGTCGGAAGCCGCGAGGTTGCGCTATTCAGAAACTCCAGGACGCGTGACCGTGCCCAGTAGATGTCGGTGCCGTCCTCAAAGATCACGTAGACGAACGACACGCCGAAGAACGAGAAGCCGCGTACGACCTTCGACTTCGGGACGGTCAGCATGGCCGTGGTCAAGGGATAGGTGACCTGGTCTTCGATCACCTGCGGCGCCTGGCCGGGGTATTCGGTGTAGACGATGACCTGAGTGTCGGACAGATCCGGGATGGCGTCGAGTGGCAGGTGAACCAGCGCGTAAAAGCCAGCGGCTGCCGCAAAGCCGGTGCCGAACAGCACCAGCAGGAGATTGCGTGCCGACCAGGCAATGATGCGGGCAATCATTGGTGCTCTCCCATCCCGGCGTGACCGCCTGCGGCAGGTTGCGCGTCACCGGCTTCTGCGAAGCTCTTCAGCGCGGCCTTGAGGTTGCTCTCGGCATCGATCAGGAAATTGGCGGACGTGACGACTGCCTCACCATCTGAAAGGCCGTCGCGCACCTCGACATAGCTCGCGCTTCGGAGGCCGAGCTTCACGGCGCGCGGCTCGTAGCGTCCGTCTCCCTTGTCGACGAGAACGGCCTGGCGGCTGCCGGTGTCGAGCACGGCATCGGACGGCACGGCCAGCACCGGCGCCGAGGCGGCGGTGTCGATCTCGGCATCGACGTACATGTCGGGCAGCAATGCGAGATCGGGATTGGCCAGCTCGATCCGCACACGCGCGGTCCGCGTGTCCTTGTTGACCTGGGGATAGATCACGGCGATAGCGCCGTTGAAGCTGCGCCCGGGGAAGCTGCGCGCGCGGATTGTCACGGGCTGTCCGACGGCGATGCTGCCGAGGTCGCGCTCGGCAACATCGACCAACGCCCAGACCACCGAGATGTCCGCGATCCGGAACAGGACGTCGCCGGGATTGGCGCGCATGCCTTCGATCGCGTTGCGCTCGAGCACGATGCCATCCCGCGGCGCCGACCATTGCACCGTGACCGGCGCGATGCGGGACTTCTCCATCGCGGCGATGACCGGCTCCGGGACGTCCAGATTGGTCAGGCGTTGCCGGGAGCCGCGGCCGTAGGTGGCATTGCCCCCGACGATGTTGGAATTGATCGTCGAGAGGTATTCGGCAGCGGCTGCTGCAACGGCTGAGCTATAGATCTCCATCAACGGCTGGCCGGCCTTCACACGGGTGCCGGTGGTCACGTCGGCGACCTTCTGCACAAAGCTTTCGGCGCGCATCGCGATGACCGACACGCGTCGCTCGTCGAGCTGGATCGTGCCGGGCGCCTTGACGGCCATATGGAGGGTGCGCCGCTCGACGGGCGTGGATCTCACGCCGGTGCGCTGGATCTTGCCTGGCGAAAGCTTGACCACGCCATCATCAGCGTCATCGCCTTCGTAGACCGGAACGTAGTCCATCCCCATCGGGTCTTTCTTGGGAGTGGGCGAGGTGTCCGGCAGGCCCATCGGATTGCGGTAGTAGAGAATCTTGCGCGTGGAATCCGCCTGCTGCTTCGGCTTGGCCGGCTCCGGCGCCGCCTGACCGTCGTCATAGACCGGCAGGTAGTCGCGTCCCTGGTCGTCCTTCTTGGGAGTTGCAGACCATGCCGGAGCACCGCTCGGTTCGCGATAGTAGAGCGGCACGCGGTCAGTGGCGGCGACCGCAGGATTGGCATGAAGTGAGGGAGGCGACGTCTGGATGGACCAGAGACCGCCCAGCCCAAGGCCGGCTCCGAGCGCGACCGTCGCGAGCAAACGCAATGTGTTCATGGCATCACCGTGAGGCGCGTGAGCGCGCATGATCCGCAGGAGGAAGGCGGGAGCGCCCGCAGCGGGCGCTCCCTCTGGCTCACTTCGTCGCCTTGACGACGACCTTGCCGGTGATGGTCTCAGCTTCGCCCTGCACCTTCGCCGAGAGCGTGACCTGGTAGCGGCCGGCCATCGGCAGGTCGGTCTTGAAGGCGTAGACGCCCGGCTCCTTGGACGGCAGCGGCGCCACGTCCGACACCATGTCGGCCATTCCATCAGGACCCATGTCAACGCGAGTCTTGAAGATCACCGCATCGCTGACCGGTTTGCCGGTCTGCTTGTTGGTGAGACGAATGGCGAGCGTGACGTCGTCGCCCTTCTTCATCTCCGGGGTTACGGGTTCGAAAGTGTAGTCAGCGGCGCCCGCGAGGGCAGCCGACGAGGCGACCGAAAGGGTGGCGGCGAACGCCGCGATGCTGATTCTGGAAAGCATGGTCCTGTCCTCATGAATGGATCTCGGCCGTGGCGCTCGCTGGCGCGCACGTCGTCGTTGGCGTGCGCAAGCGTGCACGCGCGTCGAACTCTGGGGAGATCAGATTCGAGGAGGTCGGAAGGGGGGACTGCCGCTGTGAAGAGAGATCACCTGATCGGTAGGAAGGGCGAGCGTGGTCGCTGTCACGGTCAGGGATGCTAAGCTGAAGGCTCGGAAATCGCCGAGAGCCACCGTCCCGCCGGCGCAGCAGAAACCCATTCCGCATCTGCCGCTGTGCGCAGGGGACGTTTGTCCCTTCATGTCGTCAGGACAGCACTCGTCCATCGACATGTCGGAGCCATCGCCCATGTGCATGCTCATCTGCTGCAGGCCCGTCTGCATCTCATCCGACGACATCGCGACGCCCGCAGCGGATGCGCCGATCGGCAGCATCGCTAGCGAGAGGGCGATCGCGAACGCCAGGATGGTACGGACGAGCCGCATCGAGATGAACTTAACCTTTCGAGCCACAGAGCGGCACACTTAGCATAACAGCGCGACCGTCGCAGTCGTTGATCTTGCTCAACGATGCGTGACCGCCGCCGGTTACCGATCACGACAACATCGATCAATGGCGATCTTACGGCGTCCCTGGACATGCGGGGGAGGGGAACTGCTGCCGGCTATTAACCAGTGGTCCACTTGAGGAACTCTCCTGATCCTGGTGCCTGTCGAAGACATCCTCGCGGCCGGGCGGCTCGGCCTTTGGATTTCGAGGTCGGCGATCCTGGCACAATCATTCGTCAGCTCCGACAGGGCCGGCCGTCGCAATCGGGAGGCTCAGAACCGACTCGACTCTATGTTCACTATATGTTCTCATGGCGTGCATGACTGATCGCCCTGCGAGCTGGCGCATGCCGACCCGAAGACAGATGGAGCAGCTGGCGCGGGCCGTCGGCGGGAAGACCCCGTCAGCGCTCGGACTCGCGCCCAACGACGATCTGCCGCCTGAATACTGGCAGGCGCTCCTGGAGGCCGCCGACACCGACGCTGGCCAAGCAGGGCCCGGCGCCTCCGGACGCCTGCGGCTCAGTCGGGTGCCGGATCACGTGCTGCGCGTCGGCTGTCGGCGCTGCGGCCGAACCGTCGAGATCCAGAAGGCCGATGCCGTCCGGCTTTACGGTCCAGAGTCCGTCTGGCGGGACGTGGGCCAGCGCTTGCTCGACGACACCTGCACGCAGCGGACCGGGCGTTACGAAGAGGACGGCTGCTGGCCGTCATTCAGCTGAGCCCCCTGTATGGCGCCCAAGCGTCACCCGACGCCGCTTAGCGGAGGCGACCGCAAGGCGCTGCAGAAGGAAATCGGCCGGGCTCGGGCGATGACGACCATCCTTGCCGATCAGGCCGCCGAAGCACGGGCCGAGGGCGAGGCGCTGATCCGCAAGGCCGATAGGCTTCTCTGCGAAAGCTGGAACGAGCGGATATGGGCCAACGGCGGCCCGGTCGACCCGTCGCCAGCGCTCGACCAGGCGATCAACGGCGGCTATCCGTGGCTCGAGATCGAGTGTTCCCGCTGCAAGGCGCGGCGGGAGGTCGACTTGGTCACGCTGCGCCATCCGCCGACCACCTTTGTCCACGACTTGGCTGGCCGGCTCCGGTGCAGTCGGTGCGCGGGGGCTAATCGCCGGCCGACTGCGACGCTGGTACAACTGGCGCGGCGCCCCCGCTAGGCCGCTCCGGAGACCTGACGATGTGCAATCTCTACTCGATGACCAAGAACGCCGATGCCATCCGGCGGCTGTTCGGAGTGCAGCAGGGGAACGACCGGACCGGCAATCTGCCGTCCATGCCGGGCATCTTCCCCGACTACCCGGCGCCGATCGTCCGCAACTCGACCTCCGGGCCGGAACTCGCGATGGCCAGGTGGGGCATGCCGTCATCCGCGAAGGCGCTCATGGACGTCACCAAGAAGCGCGCCGAGAAGCTTGAGGCCAAGGGCAAGACAGTCGATTTCAAGGATCTGCTGCGCCTGGAGCCGGACAGCGGGACGACCAACATCCGCAACGTCAACAGCGCACACTGGAAGCGCTGGCTCGGCCCCGACCACCGGTGCTTGGTCCCGTTCACCTCATTCTCCGAGTACGACACGATTGACGGCAAGAAGGTGCCCGTCTGGTTCGCCGCCGACGAGAGCAGGCCTCTCCTGGCGTTCGCCGGCCTCTGGACGACCTGGACATCAGTTCGCAAAGCCAAGGAGGGCAAAGTCACGATCGACGTGTATGGTTTTATGACCTGCGAGCCGAACACCGAGGTCGGCGCCGTGCACCCGAAGGCGATGCCGGTGATCCTGACTAGATCCGAGGAATTCGACGCCTGGCTGCGCGGCCCGTGGGACGAGGCCAAGGCGCTGCAGCGGCCTTTACCAGACGGCGCGCTGCGGATCGTAGCGACCGGTCCGAAAGAGGACCCTTGGCCGTTGGGCTAGGTCTTGAGGCCCGCAACACCTGGACCAACGCGAGCTCTGATGGTTGCGAATCCCTGCTGCATGCTGACCGAGCGGAACGAGCAGGCGGGCGGGAGGATTCGTCCTGGTGGAGTGATTTCGATGCTGACAACGACCGAACGAAGACCTGCAATCCGAAGTCTGAGGGGCTGGGCCATCCACGTCCTGCAAGAGGCTGGAGCCATCCACGAATGTGAGGAGCACGGTTGGGCTAGGGACCGGGCGGACCCGCGCGCGCCAGCGCGCAGTCGATATTGCCCGTCTGGACCCTCCGGACGGCATCTCGCCTGACAAAGCCCTCGCGGAGGTCCGCGAGGTCCTGGATTCGCTAGGGGACACCTGCCCAGAGTGCGTGCCCGAATAGCGCCTTGGATCTACCCGTGTTACAAGTTTTCTCGGCGTCCGCTCCGCTTCTAAGCCGACCTAATTGTCGCCCCGACCAAATGACGCGACCCGTCACATGCCAACTCCATCTTCAGGCGCCAGCTTCGCCTCGAAGACGGGTGCTCAGCTCCAGCGAAATGCCACGCCCGAATTAGCCGTTGAAGCTGACATCGTTCGCGCAGGTCGAAAGGCCGAGACAAGCCGAAAGCGGACCTGGGTGGTCGCCGCGTATCAGCCGACGCTATCTGTCTGGATCAAGATCAGGGTGTCGGCCTACCATGGCCAGCAGCAATATTGCTCCGCTGCCCATCGCCTCTCCGAGAGCTGTCTTGAGCTGTATTCTCACGTCTTCCTCCGCGACATGGGTTTCGATTAGATCGTTCAGGCGATTGAGGCTCGCTCCCATGGCGAGTATCTCGCGGACCATTTGTTCAGCCAAAGGACGTTCCACGTTTATGCCTTCAACGGAGGGAGTGTCATCAGTGGGTCAGGCAGCTTTTCGGTGCTCCGGCCACTTAGTTCCGGTTGAACCCCGAGAGCGGACATTCCCGGTGCGGGCCGGCAGGTCCGAGACGGGCCACAAGCGGAAGTCGCCCGCGTTTCTCATCGTGGCTCTCTCAGATGCCATTCGCCATTCCGGCGCTCAATAGAGGTCGGGATGCTTCGTTGAGGCGCTCTCAGTGATGATGCAAGAAGTTTGACACGAGTGTTTCCCTCCCAGCCAGCAAATTCATAGAGCCATTGCCCATCATCCGGAGTGCGGTAGTGCCACTCCTTGATGGATGAATTGGGTATGGTCGGGACTACGTCCATTCCGTTAGGGGGTCCGGAGGGACCCTCACCCGAGGCGACGGATGCCAGCCAGCGCCTGTCCGGCGAATAGTGTGGAGGCGCAACGATTTCTGCATCCTCACCCGTGTTGGCTCGCACGAGGAGCCAACTCGCGCCCTCCCAGTAATCAACCTCGATCAAAATAAGGTCGTGCTCGGGAAAATACCCCGTCAGCTGATATTTGACGCAGCCGTCAGCGTCGTTGCTCTCACACTTGGTTTCCTCGTTCAGATAGATTCTTGTCTTTCCGTTCCTGAACTTCAACTGCAAACCAGGACCGACGCGCTGGGCCAATTCGCCAACCTGTTCCAGACAAGCCTTCTCGGAGCGATCAAGATCGCCGCCACCATTGTCGCCGACACACCGGCCATCTTGCGACGGGTGGTCCGAAAACGAGTAGGGAGGCCAAGCGAAAGCCGTGGCGCTCGTCAAGAGAATCGCCGCCGATGCCACCGCTGCAAAGCGTATCAGGGGAAGCCTCCCAGTAGCGAAATCTCACCTCAGGCTCCGTTAGGATGGCGGAACCTCTTTCGAGCCGAGTTAACAGCTTCGTTCAAATCAGCAATGTCCGCAACGGGTCAATAGCAGATACCGATAGGCAGTCGTCGGACCGGCTCTCCTGGACGTCAGTCGGCGACTATGCTCTTCGCCACCGCTTCCGCGATCTTGATGCCGTCGATGCCGGCGGAGAGAATTCCGCCGGCATAGCCGGCGCCCTCGCCGGCGGGAAACAGCCCTCTGGTGTTGAGGCTCTGGAACGTGTCGTCGCGCGTGATGCGAATGGGGGAAGACGTGCGTGTCTCCACGCCGGTAAGAACCGCATCCCCCATATCGAAACCGCGGATCCTGCGGCCGAACACAACGAGCGCCTCGCGGATCGCCGCGATCGCATAGTCGGGCAAGCACGCAGAAAGGTCAGCCGGTGTAACGCCTGGCTTGTAGGACGGGATAACGCTGCCGAGCGACGTTGACGGTACGCCGGCAAGGAAATCGCCGACACGCTGCCCCGGCGCCGCGTAAGTGCTGCCCCCCGCAACAAACGCCGCCGACTCCCAGCGCCGTTGGAAATCGACCCCCGCCAGCGCCCCGCCCGGAAAATCGCGCGGGGTAATCCCGACCACGATACCCGCGTTGGCGTTGCGCTCGGCGCGTGAATACTGGCTCATGCCATTGGTGACCACACGTCCAGGCTCGGACGTTGCTGCGACCACTGTGCCGCCCGGACACATACAGAAACTGTAAACGGCGCGATCATTGGAGGCATGATGGACAAGCTTGTAATCCGCGGCGCCCAGAACAGGATGCCCCGCGCGAGCGCCGAACCGCGCCGCATCAATAACAGACTGCGGATGCTCGATCCGGAAGCCGATTGAGAACGGCTTCGCCTCCACGTGGACCCCGCGATCCGCCAGAACCTGGAAAGTATCGCGCGACGAGTGGCCGATCGCGAGCACTACATGGCTTGCTGCGATGCGCTCACCGTCGGACAATATTACGCCACGGATGCGCCGCTCACCGTTGCTGGACGTCTCGATATCGAAATCCGCAACGCGGCTCTTGAAACGGTATTCCCCACCAAGCCCTTCGATCGTGGCCCGCATGTTCTCCACCATCTTCACGAGGCGGAAAGTCCCGATATGGGGGTGAGCTTCGGTGAGAATTTCAGATGGCGCGTCCGCCTTGACAAACTCGGTCAGCACCTTGCGGCCGAGGTGGCGCGGATCCTTGACCTGGCTGTAGAGCTTGCCATCGGAAAACGTTCCCGCGCCACCCTCGCCGTATTGCACGTTCGATTCTGGATCAAGCACAGAGCGGCGCCATAGCGCCCAAGTGTCCCTGGTGCGCTCCCGCACCACTTTGCCGCGCTCCAGAATGAGCGGCCGAAAGCCCATCTGGGCAAGCACAAGCGCCGCGAAGAGTCCACAAGGCCCGGCTCCGATCACGAGCGGCCGCACGCGCACGCTTTCGGGCGCGCGAGCGACAAACCGGTAAGTCATATCTGGAGCGAGAACAACATCCTTGTCCTTTGCGAAGCGCTTCAGCACGGCCGCTTCGTCCCTCACCTCGACATCGAGCGAATAGACCAGCGCGATATCGGACTTTTTACGTGCGTCATGGGCGCGCCGGAATATCGCGCACGAGAGCAGATGCTCCACCGGTATGCGCAACCGAGCGGCGGCCGCCTTCTTGATTGCTTCAGCCGGATGATCCAGCGGTAACTTGATTTCGGTCAGGCGAATCACTTGCACCGCGACGAGTAGGTTGGAATTGCCATCTTGTAGCACAACAAAGGCACGGCGTATGACGACATCCGTATCCGCAAGGCGACATGTCCGCTCTGGGTCAAAAGCGGTCTTTCGACGGTCCGACGACTTGCTTCCGGTTGAAACCTGAAAGCGGACATTCCCGGTGCCGGCCGGAAGGTCCGAGACGGGCCAAAAGCAGTTGAAACAGTCGCTGCGATATCCGCTTCAGGCCAGTGGGATGTTTCACCGCGGCAGTGGTGGTTTCTTGCGCAGAACTCGCAGCCGAGCAGCAGCATCGGTAAGTGTCGAAGAAGGTAAGAAAGTGTGAATGGAAATAGGTTCATCAATTTCTAAACTGATGCTCCTGACGTTGGTTGAGGGCACTTCATCATGGACGAGCCGCCTATTGAGATTGAACGCTTGACCGACGCGTCAGTCTTGTCAGCTACAATCGCCACGCTTCAGTTCGCGTACTGGAGGGCGCTGACCGGTCACGATACAGCATTGGGCTACGAAGAATTTTTGAAAAACGCGGCCCGATCAGCCCGATTGCCAATGGTTTTGGTCGCCCGGCGCGGCCCAATGTACGTGGGCTCGGCCAACTTATTGGCCAGCGAGATGACGATACGGCCTGCGCTTTCGCCGTGGATGGCTCAGCTCTTTGTGACCGACTCGTCCCGAGGGCGTGGGGTCGGAAGCGCACTGATTCAGGCGATGATGAACCGTGCTTTCGCACTGGGCTTTCAGCGTGTCCATCTCTTTACGTCGGGACCACTGCCTGCGTACTACGCTGCGCAAGGATGGAAGCCAGTCGAGGAGGTCGAATACCTAGGAAAGATGCGCACCGTTATGGCAATCGATCTGCCATGACACGAGGTGCGCTTCGGAAACGGCTTTGTCCACCGTCGTCTGAAGGCTGACACCATCAACGGCCCCGCTCAGGTTTCGGTTTGGGGGCGCAAGCTGACGGCCGGCATGCGGCGTGCAAGATCAGCATTGGGGCCACAAGCGGAAGTAACCCAAAGGCAAGTCAGGCTGTCCTTTCCTGAAAGCCAGACTTGTTATCGGCAACGGCAGGTCTGTTTCGTCGCCTATACGCGACGCACCGCGCCACCATCGACTGGGATGGCGGCGCCGTTGATATACCGAGCCAGGGGAGACGCGAGGAATGCCACCAGATGACCTATGTCAAAAGGCTCTCCAAAGTAGCCCGCAGGGATGTTTTGCCGAATAAAGTCCGCCTTCGATTGGTCTGTTGGATGCAATCTCTGAATTTGGTTTGAATTGATGCGCCCGGGCGCGACGGTATTGACGGTGATACCATACGGACCGAGTTCCGATGATAATGTTCTCGACCAACTGACAAGCGCTGCCTTGGCCGGCGCCGCGCCGTTGAGCTTCGGCGCGACAACCGCACCCGAGATATTGATGATCCGACCCCAGTTGCGGCTTTTCATTTTTGGCCAGATGAGGTCCGTCAGCCGACGTGCCGCAAGGAAGTTGAGCGTCATTGCTTCGTCCCAAAAGGCATCATCAGCTACGCCTGAAACGGGCCTGGCGCCCCCTGCGTTGTTGACTAGAATATCGATGCAGCCCCCAAATGATGCAAGCGCCTCACCAGCAATGCGAGCTGGACCGCCTTGCGCACATACGTCTCCCACCACGATGACTGGGCGGCCGCCAGCGCTAGATACCAACCAATCGGCCACGAGCTTCAACGCATCATGATTCCTTCCACTAATCGCGACACGAACGCCAGCCTCTGCAAGTGCAACCGCGATGCCGCGGCCAATTCCGCCACTGGCCGCTGTAATGAGCGCTGTCTTGCCGTCCAGTTCAAGGTTCAACGGCGTAATCCTCATCCGTGAAGGTTGTCTGAATTGTTAGATCCCTATCTTGGCTGAACTCAGGTCGGAATCAAAGGTCTGCTTTGGGTCAAAGGCGCCGGTGTTGCCTTTGTCCGAGCACTTCCGGTTTGCCCCCTGACAGCCGACATTTGCACGCATGCCGGATTGGGCCGGTACGGGCCACAAGGAGACATTGCCAACTCGGCCGCACCTGTGGCTTTCTCAATTCGCTATAGCTCAAGTCGGCCCCTTTGCTAGAGGCAAGACATGCCAGGACCATCTACAAGAGACATGCATCATCTGCCTGACATCGTCTCATTGAAGCGGCTGCTTCAATCAGTCGCGATGCTTGATGCAATCATCTGCCCTGACTGGGAGTACCGTTACTACTCTTTCAACGCCAATTGGGCCGCGGGAGAAATGATGGGCTCAATGCGGAATGGCCAAGGCGACGAATTTTTCGTATTGTTCAATTCTCATGGTGCATTCATCAAAGGCTTTGATCACGGGTCGGTCGTAGCGTCCCTAAGATTACCAGGTCAGCAGTTCTATCGCGATCTGCCTAGCCAGTTCGCATCTTGTTGCAGTGAGCCTGCGTTTTCGCCGGAGTTTGTCACATTTTGCATGTGGCGCCTTCTTGAGTCGCCTGCTTGGTCCAGTGCAGCAACTGAGCTAGCATCATCCGGAGACAGCGATGGCTCGGCGCGTCTGCTATCAATACTTGATCGTTCGCCTGAAACGTACCGGCGATGGGCGTCTGAATACTACGAAAGAGACGTGCCTTCACAAGCCGTGATCGCGGTGTACGAGCATCGTGTGCTGACGGATGAAATCGTTGCTGCTATCAATCCAACAATCGCTCCAGCTTCACTCGGTGAGGATATCGCTCAGATCGGCTATTCAACTTGAACAAATCCGCATCGATGAGATCGGTGTCCGCTCGGGGTCAAAAGCGGTCCAGTCCGAGTAGTCTGCGCCACGTCTGGTTCGTGGCCATTAGCCGACTTGCATCTACCGGCGACTAGTCTAGTCCCGTGCTCGGCGCAGCGCTTCCTGCAGCTTCTCACTCTCGGCCGCCCACCGCGTGTCCTCGGCTTCGATACGTTTCTCGAGATCACGCCGCTCAGCATCGAGAGCCCCCGCACGTTCTTCGTGTTGCTGCTGCGCTGCCTCCAGGGCCGCCTGCGCTTTTGCGATCAGCTTCTCGCGTCTGGTGCGATCTTTCTCCCGCGCGGCCTCCTCTCTGCGGCGCTCCGCCTCGCGTTTCTTCTGCTGACGATTGAACTCCGAAGCGGCATTGCGCGCATCTTCCACGCTGAGCGCTGGAGCGTCACTCCGCTTCGGTTCGCGACGGCGCCCTTTCTTCGGTCCGGCGGACTCGTTGTCCACGATGGGCAGGCCAGCCTGTTCCGCGAAGCGGCCGCTCGATCCGGCCGGGCGCTTTAGGACCACGCCCGGCTTTGCCATGGTGGCCGCGACCACGTCCGGATCTTCGGTCTCCTTGGCGGCCCCCTGGTGGAATAGATTACTGCCCGCGCCCCATGCCTCTAGCGCCGCCTTCATGGAGGGCGCGGCGATCGCGAGATCGTAAAATCCGAGCGAGGTCTGATAGGTCTTCAGCTTACGGGGCACGGGAAGTCACCTGCACGACTGAGAGGGTTCAGCGTACCATGCAGCGTAGGGGGTGTTCTTTGCCATGTGGCGGTTCAGATCGGGCGAGCCGTCCGTCCACCAGACCGGCCCCCGCTCCCCCAGCGCTCTCTTGGCCTGGTCCACGGCGCGGTGCGCCGCGACTTCGGCCTCCGGGTCCCCCGCCGCCTTGGCCGCTCGAACGGCGCGCCTGGCAGACATCAGCTGCCGTGTCAGCAAGGAGCGCTCGGTCTCCCCAAGCCTGGGATCGGCCATGCGCCAAAGGCGCCCGCGGACCACGAAGTAGCGCCCGTCCGGAGTCACGGGATGCTTCAAGCGGATTTCCGCTGATGGCCGGCGGCTGGCTTTTTCGCTGGCGCCTCCTTGGCGGCAGCCTTCTTGCCGGCGATCGGCACCAGCATCTCCTTCTGGCCGGCGGTAGTCTTCTTCGGCTTCTTCGCGGGCTTGGCCGCCTCCGATGGCTGCGCTGGCTGCCCGACCGAGCGTCGCAGCGCCTCCATCAGATCGACCACGTTCTCGCCCTTCGGCCGATCCTTCGGGCGGATCGTCTTGCCCGCACGCTTCTGATTGATCAGGTCGATCAGTGCCGTCTCATAGTGGTCCTCGAACTTCTCCGGCGAGAACGTGCCGGCCTTCTGGTTCACGATGTGACGGGCGAGATCCAGCATGTCCTTCGTGATCTTCACGTCCTGGATTTCGTCGAAATGTTCCTGCTCCGACCGCACCTCATAAGGGTACCGCAGCAGGGTGCCGACCAGGCCCTTGTCCATCGGCTCGAGCGCGATGATGTGCTCGCGGTTCGTGAGCACGATCCGGCCAATCGCGACCTTGTTCATCTCCCGGATCGTCTCACGGATCACCGCGAAGGCGTCATGGCCAACCTTGCCGTCCGGGCGCAGATAGTAGGGGCGGATCAGATAGCGCGGGTCGATGTCGGTCTTGTCGACGAATTCGTCGATCTCGATCGTGCGCGTGGACTCCAGGGCGATCTCCTCGAGCTCCTCCTTCGAGACCTCGATGTACTGGCCCTTCTCGAGCTCATAGCCCTTGACGATGTCCTCGCTGGGGACCTCTTCCCCGGTGTCAGCGTCGACCTTGACGTACTTGATCCGGTGGCCCGTCGTCCGGTTCAGCTGGTTGAAGCTGATCTTCTCCGACTCAGACGTGGCGGGGTAGAGGGCCACCGGGCAGGTGACGAGCGACAGGCGCAGGAAGCCTTTCCAGTTGGCGCGGGGGGCCATGCACGCGGAACTCCGGTTGAAGCGGTCCGGATTCAAGACGAATGAGGGCGCCGGGTTCCGACATCGCGGCCGATTAGAATCTGGGGACCACGTCATCTGCTTTGCACCAATCTGCCGCTAGGTCGCTGGAACGAGCGCATGTGCTTAAGCACAGGGCGGCAACGCTCTTGATCGAGCGTAGCGTCGACATACGATTCCTTCAGCATCTACTCGATCATTCGAGTATCGCGACGGCCGAGATCTACACGCACGTATCGGACGAGGCGCTGAGACCCACTCTGGAGCGAGCAGATGTTCTCGCCCAGTTGGCCGCCTGAGGTAATGCTGTGCGCGGTAAGCTAGAGCAACAGTGCAGGCCGGATTGGCTGTGACGGGTTGGAAGCGGCGAGAGAGTTTCGCCGCGCCCGTCGCGGAGATCCGCGATGCAGGCACGGAGAGTTGGTGGGCGCGCTGGCGGGAGCCAGGCGAGCCTCTATGAGGAGATCACGAGCAAGATCATCGCCGAGCTGGAAGCTGGCCGTGTGCCCTGGGTGCAGCCGTGGGGCACGCAGGCGGCGAAGGCCCAGCTTAATCTTCCAAGCAATGCGACGACAGGGCGGCCATACTCTGGGATCAACGTCTTGATCCTCTGGGGCGCAGTGATCGAGCAGGGATTCACTGGCCAGAGCTGGCTGACGTTCCGGCAGGCGCTGTCCGTCGGCGGCCATGTGCGCAAAGGCGAGCGCGGTGTCACCGTCGTCTATGCAGACCGCTTTGTCCCATCCGATGAGCGGCGGCGCGCCCATGAGGTGGGCGACGAGGCGCAGGCGATTCCGTTTCTCAAGCGGTTTACCGTCTTCAACACCGATCAATGCGACAGTTTGCCAGGGGATGTCGCAACCGTTGCGCCACCGCCGCCGCCTGGGGTGGTAGAGCCTGTGGTGGAGACGCTGATCGCGAACAGCGGCGTCGACTTCCGGATTGGGGGGCCGCGGGCCTTCTATGCTCCGGTGGAAGATTTCGTGCAGGTGCCACCGCCTGCCGCCTTCTTCGAGCCAATCAACTGGCATCGCACGGCTCTGCACGAGCTCGCCCATGCAAGTGGCCACGCATCGCGGCTGAGCCGCGATCTCTCAGGCCGTTTGGGAAGCAGCAAATACGCATTCGAGGAGCTGATCGCGGAGATCGCGTCCGCCTTTAGCTGCGCCGCGCTCGGGATCGTGCCGACCGTGCGCCATGCCGACTATATCGGCGCCTGGCTCGATGTCTTGCGCGAAGACAATCGCGCGATCGTTCGTGCAGCGAGCCAGGCAAGCCGTGTAGCCGGCTATCTCCTCGGCTTTGCACCTGATGCGGATGGGCAGGTCGAGACGAGCGGAGCGGATTGCGCCGCTGCGTGAGCGCGGCGCTTCGGGGCCGAGCGGAGGAGAGCAAGAGGGCGAGAGGTGCCTTGCGACGGGTTGAAGGCCTGAGAGAGAGGCTCTTGGACCGCCCGCCGTGGAGAACCGAGCGATGACCAAGACTCCCCAGAAGATCACGCTGTCGCCGTCGCGCGACATTCCCTTCAACAAGCTTGTCCTGAGCCAGTCCAACGTCCGCCGGACCAAGGATGGCGTCTCGATCGAGCAGCTGGCGGAGAGCATTGCCGAACGGACGCTGCTGCAGAGCTTGAACGTCCGCGCCGTGCTCGATGACGAGGGCCAGGAGACCGGGATGTTCGAGGTGCCGGCGGGCGGCAGGCGCTACCGGGCACTCGAGCTCCTGGTGAAGCAGAAGCGGATGGCGAAAACACAGGCGGTGCCTTGCGTGGTGCGCGATTCTGGTTTGGCCCTGGATGACTCCTTCGCTGAAAACGACCAGCGCATCGGTCTGCATCCCCTCGACCAATTCCGCGCGTTCCAGGCGTTGCATGACAGCGGCATGAGCGAGGAGGAGATTGCCGCGCGACATTTCGTGACGGTGGCGGTCGTCAAGCAGCGCTTGCGGCTGGCCGCTGTCTCGCCTGTGCTGCTCGATGTCTACGCCGCCGACGGCATGACGCTCGAGCAGTTGATGGCCTTCACCGTCACGGCCGATCATGAGCGCCAGGTGGAGGTCTGGGACAAGGTCAGCCGCTCCGGCTGTGATGCGCCTTACCAGATCCGCCGTCAGCTCACGGAGCGGACGGTTCGGGCTTTCGATCGCAGGGTCCAATTCGTCGGGCTCGCCGCCTATGAGGATGCGGGCGGGGCGGTGCTGCGGGATCTGTTCGAGGCCGACGACGGCGGCTGGCTGGAGGATGTCGCGCTGCTTGATCGCCTCGTGGCGGAGAAGCTGCAGACCGAGGCCGAGCGGATCGGTGCCGAGGGCTGGAAGTGGATCGCTGCCGCCGTCGACTTCCCATTCGGGCATTCCAATGGCTTGCGCGAGCTTCAGGGAGAGCCGGCCGAGCTCACCGCGGACGAGCAGGAAACGATCGAAGCGCTGAGGGCCGAACAGGCCAAGCTCGAGGCGGACCATAGTCAGGCCGATGAGCTGCCCGAGGACGTCGATCGACGCCTTGGGGAGATCGAGGAGGCGCTGCAATCATTCGAGGAACGGTCCATGATCTTCGATGCGGCGGAGATGGCGCGCGCCGGCGCGTTCGTCAGCGTCGACTCCGAGGGCCGGCTTCGGGTCGCCCGTGGCTTCGTCCGCCCGGAGGATGAGGTCGCCGCGACGAGTGACCAGCTGGGTGCCGAAGCTGGGGCGGACGCTGATGGATGTACCGGCATTCCGGACGCGGAGGTCAGGGCAACGGCACCGACGATCGTGCTCGGCGGCGGCCAGAGCGAGGTGCCCGATCAAGAGGGGGAGGACGTCGAACGGCCCTTGCCGGAACGGCTGATCAGCGAGCTTTCGGCCTATCGCACGCTCGCTTTGCGCGATGCGCTGGGTCGGCAGCCGCAGGTCGCCTTCCAGGCGGTGCTGCACAGCTTCGTGCTGGCGACGTTCTATCCGTTCGGCTCCGCGCTCAATTGCCTGGAGATCTCGCTGCGCAGCCAGAGCTTTCCGGAGCAGCCGCCGGCTCTGCAGGACAGCATCCCGGCAAAGGCGATTGCCGCCCGTCACGCAGCCTGGAAAGCAAAGCTGCCGGCAAGCGACAAGGACCTCTGGACGGTACTGACGGCAATGGATGGGACGGCGCAGGCCGAGCTCTTCGCCCATTGCGCGGCGCAGGCCGTGAACGCAATCTCGGAGCCGGCCAGCCGGGTGCATCAAGGGCGCCTATCTGCGCACGGCGTCCGTGGTCGCCTCGAACAGGCGGACCGGCTGTCGCGCGCCGTCGGGCTCGACATGATCAGTGCCGGCTGGAAGCCCACTGTGGACAACTATCTCGGCCGCGTCACCAAGCATCGGATCCTGCAGACCGTGCGCGAGGCCAAGGGCGAGGCCTCGGTCCAGCTCATCGAGCATCTCAAGAAGCCGGACATGGCGCGCGAAGCCGAGCGATTGCTCGATGGCAGCGGCTGGTTGCCGGAGCCACTGCGAGGAGCAGAGACTGATGTCGCTCCGGCAGCTGAAGGCGAAGGTGGCGACGGCCTGCCGGCTTTCCTCAGCGAGGATGAGGAAGCGACAGAGGGCGCTGACGAAGTCGAGGAGATCATCGCTGCGGAGTGACCCCCGGTTCGGAGCGGCCCGAGTGTGGAGATATCGATGATGGAAGCCCGGCCAGGTCGGCCGGGCTTTGTCATGCAGGTCATCAATGAACTGAAGAGAGGGGGGAGAGTGAGAGAGGTGGGGCAGCGCGGGTGAGGTCGCCCGACAAGAGAGAGCGTTCGGCGGCCAATCCGCATCCTCGCTCTCCCTTGAGGCTCTTCACCATGGTCACCGAGACGAGCTGCCCTGCGGCTCCCTTCGCTCTCCTTGCTCGCGCCAAAGCCACCCATCGTGCCGCCGAGCTGCTGCTCCAAAATCTTGCCCGCGGCGAGCGCATCGATGCGAGGTGCCTGCGCCACGCCATGCAGACCGTCTTCGGCGCCAGTGATGCCGAAGGCAGCTGGGACTGGAAGACGGCGTACGAGGCCTGCGAGATCGCCGCCGTTCTGTTCCTCGCCAAGTACGGCCCAGCGATCATCAAGGCCAGCAATGGCAGCCCCTCGGCCATGCTGCCAATGGTCAGCAAGATCGCAGCGCTTCTGCCGAGCCATACCAGGCGCTCGATGGAGAGCCAGAGCTTCCAACAGTTCTCGACGCCGCTGCCGTTGGCGCTTGCCGCGGCCGCGGCGGCGCAGGTGACCTCGGCCGATCGCGTCCTGGAGCCGTCCGCAGGGACCGGGAGCCTCGCTATCTTCGCGGAGCTCGCCGGCGGCTCGCTTCTGCTCAACGAGCTCGCTGCAAGCCGCGCAGCGTTGCTCAATCTGGTGTTCGCAGGGCTGACCATGACGCGCTTCGACGCTGCGCAGATCGATGACTATCTCGATAGGGCGCGCGTCCCGAGCGTGGTCCTGATGAACCCGCCGTTCTCGGCAACGGTGAATGTGGATCGGCCCCAGGCCGATACGACGTTGCGCCATGTGTCTTCAGCGCTTGCTCGGCTTGGAGAGGGCGGGCGCCTCGTCGCTATTACTGCCGCTGGCTTTGCGCCGGACAATCCGACCTGGACGGACGCCTTCGTGCGCCTGCAGGAGCGAGGTCTTCTCGTGTTCTCCGCTGCGATCGACGGATCGGTCTACGCACGACAAGGCACGACGACTGCCACGCGCTTGCTGGTGATCGACAAGCAGCCGGCGCAGGATCCTTGCGTGTTTCCGCAGTCGGCGGGAATGGCACCGGATGTCCGGACCTTGCTCGACTGGATCACGGCGCTCGTGCCGCCCCGGCTGCCGATGGTGGGTCGGCTCGTCGCGCCGGCGGGGGAGCCCGTTGGTCTCCGTGCGAGAGCAGGGCGCGTCCCGCTTGCTGCCTGCGAACCTTCGTCGGCGCCGGCCCGCGAGCCGGCCGGCTGCGAGCTCGCCTATGAACTCGTGGAGGATATGTCCGAGGACGGACCTCGCCTGACCGAGGCGCTCTATGAGGCGTATCGGCTACAGTCGATCCGAATTGTTGGAGCGAAACCTCATCCGACAAAGTTGGTGCAATCAGCGGCGATGGCTTCGGTCTTGCCGCCCAAGCCCACGTATCGGCCGCATGTGCTGCCTCAACTCGTCAGCAACGGCGTTCTCTCCGATGCTCAGCTCGAGAGCCTCATCTACGCCGGCGAGGCGCATGGTGGATTCCTCGCAGGCTCCTGGAGCGTCGATGAGACCTTCGACCAAGTCCGCGCAGCCGGCGATGGCGCCGAGGGAGCGGTGCGTTTCCGGCGCGGCTGGTTCCTCGGCGATGGCACCGGTGCGGGCAAGGGTCGCCAGGTCGCAGGCATTCTGCTCGACAATTGGCTGAAGGGCCGTCGCCACGCGATCTGGGTCAGCAAGTCCGATAAGCTGATCGAGGACGCCCAGCGGGATTGGGCGGCGCTCGGCATGGAGCGGCTCTTGGTGACGCCGCTGTCGCGCTTCCGCCAGGGCACGCCGATCCGGCTCGATGAAGCCATCCTTTTTACGACCTACGCCACGCTACGGACCGACGAGAGGGGCGAGAAGCTTTCCCGCGTCCGCCAAATCTTCGATTGGGTGGGGCGCGACTTCGATGGCGTGATCATCTTCGACGAGAGCCATGCGATGCAGAACGCCGCGGGCAACAAGGGCGATCGGGGCGAGCAGGCGGCTTCACAGCAGGGTCGCGCTGGCTTGCGCTTGCAGCACGCACTGCCGAATGCCCGCGTCATCTACGTCTCGGCAACAGGTGCGACCACCGTCCACAACCTCGCTTATGCCCAGCGACTCGGATTGTGGGGCGGTGCCGACTTCCCGTTTGCGACGCGCGCGGATTTCGTGGCGGCGATCGAGGAGGGTGGCGTCGCGGCGATGGAGGTGATGGCCAGGGATCTCAAGGCGCTCGGTCTGTATGCAGCGCGTTCGCTGTCCTTCGAGGGCGTCGAATATGAGTTGCTCGAGCATCGGCTCACGGATGAACAGGTCCGGATTTACGACGCCTATGCCGAGGCGTTTGCGGTCATTCACAACAATCTCGAAGCCGCGATGCGCGCGGCCAACATCACCGGCGCAACCGGGACGCTCAATGCACAGGCCAAGTCGGCGGCACGCTCAGCCTTCGAATCCGCCAAGCAGCGCTTCTTCGGGCATCTCCTGACCTCGATGAAGACGCCGACCCTGATCAACGCAATCAAGCGGGATCTCGATGCCGGACACGCTGCGGTCATCCAGATCGTCTCCACCGGGGAGGCCTTGACGGAGCGCCGGCTCGCGGAAATCCCGACGGAGGAATGGGGAGACGTGCAGGTCGACATCACGCCGCGCGAATACGTCCTCGACTATCTCGCCCATTCCTTCCCGGTCCAGCTCTATGAGCCGTTCACTGACGGCGAGGGCAACCTGTCCTCGCGACCTGTCACTCGTGACGGCCAGCCCGTCGAGTGTCGTGAGGCAGTGGCGCGGCGGACGGAGATGATCGAGCGGCTCGCCTCGCTTGCACCGGTACCCGGCGCGCTCGACCAGATCGTCCAGCGCTTCGGCACCGATGTGGTCGCCGAGGTGACCGGCCGTTCCAGGCGTATTGTTCGTATGCGTGATCGGCTTGTGGTCGAGACCCGGGCGGCCTCCGCGAATCTGGCGGAGGCGGCGGCCTTCATGGATGACCAGAAACGCGTCTTGGTGTTCTCCGATGCCGGAGGGACTGGTCGTAGCTATCACGCCGAGCTGTCGGCGAAGAACACGCGGCAGCGCGTCCACTATCTGCTGGAGCCGGGCTGGAAGGCGGACGCTGCGATCCAGGGGCTTGGGCGGACCAACCGCACCAACCAGGCGCAGCCGCCGCTGTTTCGGCCGATCGCGACCAACGTGAAGGCCGAGAAGCGCTTCCTGTCCACGATTGCCCGACGGCTCGACACGTTAGGGGCCATCACCCGCGGCCAGCGCCAGACCGGCGGGCAGGGGCTGTTCCGCCCGGAGGACAATCTCGAAAGTCCGCACGCCCGCGATGCCTTGCGCCAGCTTTATGGGCTTCTGGTCCGCGGCCAAGTCGGCAGCTGCTCGCTGGAGCGCTTCGAGCAGGCAACGGGATTGAAGTTGACGGACGAGAACGGCCTGCGCGACGAGCTGCCGCCGATCACGACGTTCCTGAACCGGCTGCTGGCGCTCACGATCGAGCTGCAGAACATCTTGTTCATGGTGTTCGAGCAATTGCTTGCGGCGCGTATCGAGGGAGCGATCGCCTCCGGAACCTTGGACGTCGGCTTGGAGACGCTGCGC
This sequence comes from Bradyrhizobium sp. ORS 285, assembly GCF_900176205.1. NCBI lineage: Bacteria > Pseudomonadati > Pseudomonadota > Alphaproteobacteria > Hyphomicrobiales > Nitrobacteraceae > Bradyrhizobium > Bradyrhizobium sp. ORS 285. The sequence continues at coordinate 6,597,036 of NZ_LT859959.1, read as the reverse complement.
GCCGAGAGCTTAGTCGTCACCGGCCGGAGGACGATCTACAGCCATCCGGCCACGGGCGCAGAGACCCATCTCGTCACCATCACCCAGCGTGACCGCAACCAGCCGCTGCCGCTCAACGAGGCCCTGGAACGGCTCCTGCAACGCCGCGCCGTTCCGCTGCGCAATATCCGAACCGGGCGCGCAGCAATCCAACTGCCGGCGCTGAGCGGTCTGCTCGACGACGGAGAGATTGAGCGGCGCGTCCATTTGATCGGGCCGATGGGACGCCAGACTTTGCCGCTCGCAAAGCTCGCCGAGCACGATTGGGTGGAAGCGGATCGTGAGCAGTTCAAGGCGGGCTGGACGGCGCAGCTCGCGTCGATTCCGGAGTTCTCGACGAGCACGATCTATCTCGTCACGGGCCTGCTGCTGCCGATCTGGAAGCGCCTTCCGCAGGAGTTCACGCGCGTCTACCGGCTTCAGACCGACGCGGGCGAGCGCATCATTGGCCGCAAGGTCCCGCTCAGCTGGGTCTCGGCCATGTCGAGGGAGGCTCCCGTGCTCGCGCCCGAGGACGCGTTCGCGGCGCTGCTGCGCGACGATTACGCGCTCGACCTCGCCGAAGGCCTGCAGCTCCGGCGCGTCCGCGTCATGAGCGTCGTTCGCATTGAGCTATCTGGCTTCGCTGAAGGCCTCAGGGACTGTCTCAGGGCCTACGGGCTGTTCGGCGAGATCATCTCCTGGAAGCTCAGGATGTTCATCCCGACTGATCCAAGCGGCGCTGCGGTTCTGGCCAAGGTTCTGGAGCGGTTTCCGATTGCTGATGTCCGCGGGCGGGAGCGGACGTGATGGCAGGTGACGCGTCCGAACTGGCACACCGGCTTGCGCGTGAGGCCGAGGCGGTGTGTCGTCACTATCTCTCCCAGGGCCGGCGCGAAGGACGCTATTGGCTGGTCGGCGACGTCAACAACACGCCCGGCCGGTCGCTGTTCGTCCGGCTGCACGCCTCATCGAAGGGAGCAGCCGGCAAATGGGTAGATGCCGCGACCGGCGAGCATGGTGATCTGCTCGACATCATCGGGACGACGTGTGGCCTGCAAAGCTTCCGCGAGATTGCCGAGGAGGCGCGCCGCTTCCTGAAGCTGCCCCGGTGGCAGCGCGAGCCCCCTGTGGAGACCAAGGTCGTCCGCCCGCGCGATGCGATCAAAGCGGCCCGTCGCCTGTTTGGAATGGCTCAGCCGTTGCCTGGGACGCTCGGAGAGACCTATCTCGCAAACCGCGGGATCGACCCGCCAGTCAGCACCGATGCTCTCCGCTTTCATCCGCGCTGCTTCTATCGTCCGGAAGACACAGACGTTGTGGAGACCTGGCCGGCGCTGATTGCCGCTGTGACCGATCTCAAGGGCCGCATCACGGGCGTCCATCGAACCTGGCTCGATCCCGACGGCTTCGACGATCGCAGACTTGGCAAGGCGCCGATCGATTCGCCGCGGCGGGCGATGGGCGATCTGCTCGGACATGCCGTTCGCTTCGGCATCGGTGACGATGTGCTGGCGGCCGGAGAGGGCATCGAGACCATGCTGTCGTTGCGCACGGTGCTGCCGACCTTGCCGGTTGTCGCCGCACTCTCGGCCAATCATCTCGCCACGCTGCTGTGGCCGGCCACGCTGCGCCGGCTCTATGTCGCTGTCGATGCCGATGCCGCAGGTGTCAGTGCGGCGAAGGCTTTGACGACACGTGCGCTGGACTCCGGCATTGAGGCGGTCGCACTTTGTCCGCGCCTGGAGGACTTCAACGAAGATCTCCGCGCGTTCGGGAGAACCCAGCTTCGGGAGATGCTGCGGCCTCAGTTGCTGCCCGAAGACGCCGCGAGGTTCATGGGCGTGGGTGCGGCCTAGACGCCCGGCCTTTGCTTGGGTGCCGTTCGGCATCAGCGACGCGTGCGGGTGCAAGGGAAATCTCGTCTATGCCCGAGAGGGCCGCGCCGAGGGCCTTCTTCAGAGGCGATCGGACGTCAGCCGGCCCGGTCCGGCAATGGCGGCTCGCAGCTATTTTCCGCCGGCCCGCAAGCGGACCTTTGCATCGCGAAGCAAAATAGCTGCGCCCCGCCATCCTCCGCTGTCGCTCCGGCCCGCTGCTGAGGTGCAGCGGGTTCTGGTCCGGGCCGCCCGCCGTCTTGGAGATCGCTATGGAAGGCCGCGATGGGCGCGGCTCTGACGATCACAGACGAGGTCCCCATGTCCGACCCGCACGACGAGATGCGTGAGCCGCGCGACATCCAATCGACGGCCGACGATGCCCTGACCGAACTCCAGCTGCATGGCTACAGGCCGTTCGACGACGAACCCGATCCCCGGCCGCTGCCCGAGGGTAGGATTATCGCGGGCGCCGTCGCCGACATCTTCGACGCCCTGGTGGCGACGCTTTCGGACACTCGCCTCGAGCCCGAGCTGAAGGATCTCTTGTGGTCGACCGTCAACCTGTTCCACCGCGCGACAATGCGCATCGAGCGCGAGCTCGACGATAACGAGCAGGCGCAGCGCGCGAGCCAACGTGAGCAGAACGGCTCGGAAGTCCGCTCCGTCGAACTCGAGCGCCTGACGTCGGAAGGGCTGTCACTGGTCGAGCGCCGCAACGCGATGGAGCTGTTCCGCGACCTAGCCACAGAGGCCTTCGAGCTTCACACGCGATCACCTTGGCGCCCGCGGTCGGGATCGCAGGTCAACCATCGCACGCTGACAGCGGCCATAATCGACTCCCGTGATTTCCTCGTAGCCAAGCGTCGCGCCGAGACCGAAGTCATGCTGCCAAAGGGACCGAAGATCGCACTCACCGGCGGACCTGACTACAACGATGTCGCACTCGTCTGGGACCGGCTCGACAAAGTCCACGCCAAGCATCCGGACATGGTCCTCCTGCACGGCGGCTCGCCGAAAGGCGCCGAATTGATCGCCTCCAAATGGGCCGCGAACCGCAGGGTGCCTCAGATTGCCTTCAAGCCTGATTGGACCAGGCACAACAAGGCCGCACCCTTCAAGCGCAACGACGCCATGTTGGAGACGCTGCCGATCGGCGTCATGGTCTTCCCCGGCTCAGGCATCCAAGGCAACCTCGCCGACAAGGCTCGTCGTCTCGGTATTCCCGTTTGGATCTTCGGGCATGGCGGCGCGTGAGCGCCGCCGAGCCGCCTTTTATGCAACGCAGACGGAGCGCTGCCGAAGTCGGCGCGACTCTCCGCAACTTTGTCCAAATCGAGGTCTATGCTGTTTGGATTGTGCCGCGGTGGTGGTGGAAGGCGCATCCGTCAAAGTCATGTGCGGAGGCCACCACCGTGCTTGCCCTTGCTCTTATTCTTGGACTGATCAGCCTTGGCCTGATGTGCCGGGCGCTGTTTGCGCTTGCCGTCAACGCGTTGCCATTCTCCGTCGCGGTCAGCATCGGCTTCACGTTCGTGAATGCTGGAAGTGGGGTCGGGGTGGCATGTCTCGCCGGGTTCATCGCGGGCGTGCTCACCCTGGTCTGTGGCCGGGTTCTGTTCGCCGTCTCGGGATCAGTTCTGGTGCGTAGCGTCATCGCGGCCGCTTTCCTCATTCCCGCTGCGATCGCCGGGCGTCAGGCTGCGCTGGGGCTGGCACTGCTCGTCGGACCACTCCCGCTCTGGCGCGAGATCATCGGGTGGTCAGGAGCGCTGCTGGTGTGTTGTGTCGCCTTGCGCCAGTTGCTTGGTCATGAACTCCGCCCGTCTTGCTTTGAGCGGGCCCACGACCAGCCTCTTCGTTCCTTGCGGCCCCGAACCTTGTGCGGGCGCCAAGCCGCCCAGTCGTCGAGTGGGCGTCGACGTGGGCAGGCGTGCATGATGAGCGCGTCTTGAGCTGAAGGAGCGCGTCACCGAGCAGCTTGGGGGCACTTTTGCGGGGATCTCGACCCAGCTCGATCGGTTGGACGGCTGAAGCAAGGCGCCTTCGCAAGGCATTGAGCGCGATCCAGATGCGCTTTTCTTCCCGGCGAATTCTGATCGTACGCCTGGTGCTGCCGTCCTCTTGTGCTGCCTCAGTTCGCGATGTCTCTCCTGTGAGCTGATCAGGGCCGGCAACGCACCTTGCCTCGTTGGCTTGATCTGGCCGAAGGCCGGCTCCGCCTCGATCGCCTGAGCGCAACGCCGCCGGTCAACTTTCTTCCCCTGGGCTGAAGCCCATTCCTCGCGGGACAAGAAAGTTGGCTGGCGCCGTCCTCCGCTGTCGCTTCAGCCCTTCGGGTGCGCCGTCGCTCGCCATTCGCCCGAGATGCGCCATCGAGGCCGCGGTGGTCGCGGCCCGAACCAGCCAAGGAGAGAGAACATGGCTTCCATCGGTTCCTTCAAGAAGGTCGGCGACGATTTCCAGGGCGAGATCATCACCCTGAGCCTCAAGGCCAAGGGCGTGCGCATCGTCCCCGAAGCCAACCGCTCCAGCGAGAACGCGCCCAGTCACCGCGTCTACGCCGGCCGGGTCGAGATCGGCGCCGCCTGGGCCCGCCGCTCCGAGGAGGGCCGCGACTATCTCTCGCTCAAGCTCGACGACCCCTCCTTCAACGCCCCGATCTACGCCAACCTGTTCGACGACGAGGGCGGCGAGGGCTACACGCTCCTCTGGTCGCGGCCGCGCAAGACGGCTGAGTGAAACGATAGCGCCCCGCTCGAATTGCCGAGCGGGGCGCTATCGACCGTGCTTTAGCGGCGGCCCCAGCTGCAGCGGCACAGCGACGACACGCTCCTTGTCCGCCCGCGACCAATTCCGCCGTCGCCGCACGGCGTGATACCGCCACTTTCGCTTTGGCCATAGGATTAGCTCCAGGACTAGTCCTATGGCCCAAACAAGCGTCAGCTCCGGCGCAAAGCGGCCGTCACCGGGGGCTTACCCTGGGCTGAGCGACCCGCCGAAGCGTCTCCGGACTGACGAGAAAGACGGCGTGAATTAGGCAGCCTCTCTCAGAAGCTTACCTCAGACGGTTTACTATGCTAGGCCAGCTTTCGGACTGATGCCGAACTCGCGTTTGAAGGCGTGGGCGAAAGCGCTCTGCGACTCGTAGCCAACTTTGCTTGCGATAGTAGCAACAGTCGCGCCACCTCTGGCCAAAGCTGCACGGGCGATGGTGAGACGCCAGGCTCGCAAATAGGCGAGCGGTGCTTGCCCTAAGCGGCGCATGAACGTTGCGGAAAAGGCCGCGCGCGACATACCCGCGACATTGGCAAGCTCCTCCACGGTCCAACGCCGTGAGACATCTTGATGGATCGCACGAAGAACCCGACCGAGCCGGGGATCTGAAAGCGCGCCAAGCCATCCAACCCCAACTTGGTCGGACCGGCTCGCAAAAGCGCGGATCGCTTCTACCAACAGCAAGTCGGCCAGCCGTGCACTGACGACTTCTCCGCCAATTCTGTCTCTCTGGAGCTCGTCGTTCATCAGGCTGAGGATCGTTGCTATTGCTCTCGACGCAGGTGTGGTGCGGGAAACGAGCAGAAAGTCTGGCAACAAGTCGAGCAAAAAGCCTGCATTGTCAGCGGCAAACTTGACTGTTCCTCCGATCCCAATTGTGTCATCGCCGCCGAAGCGCGTCACATCGCAGCCAGAAGCTCCATAAAAGACCTTTCCATCGATCGGTGTCTGTGTCGGATCGCTGGCCACGACATAGGGTGTGCGTCCGAGCAGACAGACGTCGCCCGCTTGCAGGTATTGTGGCTCGCGCGACGGCAGCAGCATCCAGCTTGTGCCGCGTAGCACCGCAACGAACTTGAGCCGATCCATCGCGGGAAACGCGAGAGCCCAGTTCCCTGCCGCCTCCAGGCGGGTGCGCCGCGTCACCCTCGCTCCAAGGGCATCGAGAACATTCGATAGCGGGTCGGGCATCAATTTGGACGATTGCGACAACTTCATAGCCTACGAAGCATAGGGCATCTTGTTCCGCTTAGCTATCTTTCTGGGAAGGACTCGCAAAGGAGACGGGCAATGAGCATCGAGGGTAAAGTCGTTGCGATCACGGGGGCGAGCAGCGGCATTGGATGCGCCACCGCTAAACTGCTGGCCGAACATGGCGGTTTCGTCGTGTTGGGCGCCCGAAACGAGAAGGCGCTCGCAGCGATCACGGACGAGATCACCGCTGCAGGAGGCAAGGCCGCGTTCCAGAGGACGGACGTACGCCATCGTCAAGATCTTGAAGCGCTTGTCGCATTGGCGATCAAATGCGGCGGCAGACTTGATGCCATCATCAACAACGCTGGAATCGGGCCGATCTCACGGTTCGACGCACTGCGTGTCGAGGATTGGGACGCCATGATCGACGTCAATCTTCGTGGCACACTTTATGGGATCGCGGCCGCGCTGCCCATATTTGCGCAGCAGGGAAGCGGTCACATGATCAACGTCGTCTCGACGGCGGGACTCAAGATACTACCGACAATGGGCGTCTACGCCGCGACCAAGAATGCAGTCCGTACGGCAACGGAAGCGCTGAGGCAGGAGGCAGGACCGAACCTTCGAGTCACAGAGGTATCACCGGGAATGGTCGCCACCAACTTCGGAGATTCGATTACAGACCGGACAGTCAAGGAGGTCATCGGGGAGCGCCTAGGAGATATTGCAATCCCTCCTGATGCCGTCGCACGAGGCATTCTCTTTGCACTCGAGCAGCCGCCCGAAATCGATGTTGGCAGCATAGTCATACGGCCGACAGCGCAAGACTGACTTAAAACGCTTGCGTTTCATGTCGCTCCAGCCCTTCGGGTGCGCCGTCGCTCACCATTCGAGGGCAGGAGCTGACTTGTCGCAACACGCGATCAGCATATGACGGTTGAAAAGCTGAAGGGGCTGCCAGTATTGTGCGGCATCAGGTCAGCGGAAAACATTAGTGTCGTTCGCCTAGGTGGCGGGCATGGAGACTGGCGATGAGCAGGGCGGTCAAGCTGACATTGGCGTCTGGCGCTATTGGCCTGATTGTGCTCGTTGGCGAAGTGGCCGAAGCCACGGGTCCGTCGGTTCTGATGGCGCACTGCCGAATCATGCGGCGTCCGCTTTGCGACTGCGTCTGCCAGACGTCGACACCAAGTATGAAGGACAGCGCGTAGACGGTACCCCTGCGGTGAACGGAACAGCCTACCCGCCGGGGCGCGTCGTTACTTTCCAATGCAGCTTTGATCGAGGCGGAAGAAGCATCCGTCGTTTCGTAATAAACCGCTGAGGCCGAGATTTGCCGCAACACCATTGGACGGACGAGAGTGGAGCGTCGAGGCAGCCGAAGCCAGGCTCACGAGGTGGCGCCAAGCGTTCGGTGCTTGTCTCGATCGAACTCAGAGTTGTTCCGGGCTGTTTTAAGCAATTGGTCTGAATTGCGCCTTATCGACTACGTCCCGATCTAGGACACTCAATTGTCTTCGTCCTCCGTATTGCTGGATCTATGTCTGTTCCTTCGTAAGCCATAGAACTGCCAACCATGTGGACGAGGGGAGCCCACAAATTTCTATACGTTACATATAAGTCGACCGATCTACGTAGATCGACAGTCACGCAAATGCCCGCGCGCTCAAGTCGCTCTCGTGCGTTGTCAAGTCGGGCGCGCCACAGATGCAAATCCGTATCATCAGCCTCCCTCGATGCCCTTTCATGCAGAAATACATCGTTGAGGGTGGACATGAGGAGTAGCGCCGAGGACCACAGTTGGGTGACAGCCCCCGATTGTTTCAGCCATTCGGCATCTTGCGACAAGACGCTTCGGATCAGCGAAACAGCGTCGAGCGCGATGAGCGACGATCTGGAGACGGCGTAAATCGGTTCAGGGAAGCGGAAGTAGAATAGAATGGGATAGAAGTGGTGAGCTTCCTTGGCGTCGGTGAAATCCGCGGCAAGCTCGGACAGATTGGTGTAACCCGCGCTCAGCTGGTTGTTTGCAAACAGATGGGCGAGAAGATCCGCGGCGTCGCCGGTCTCGCCGGAGAGTGCGTGGATTTTCAAACAGAGCGAATTTCTGCTCCGGAGTGCGCCGTAGACCTGCATCAAGTAAGTGATCGTCAGCGAAATGACTGAAGTTCCGATCACGGAATTGATGAGAAACAGCAGCTTGGCTCCAGCGCTTTGCGGACCGTAGTTGCTGCCACCGACAATCGAGAGGCTGCTTCCGGCGACATACAGCGCAGTCATGAAGTCGGTCGGGGTCTCCTGGTTGCTGTTGACGATGCTCGTCCCGAGCTGGGGGTGCACGATCAATGCAGCACCAAGTGCGAGAGAAATCGACCAGGCCAGCAGCAACGCAACCACGATGAGCGGGCCGCAGAATGAAAGCAGATGACCATCGCCGCAGACAGCGGCAATCCTGCGTAATGAGAGCCAGACGGCCCTTGCCAAGCGGCTGCTGACGATGCCGGTGCCCGCCCGTGCGTAGAGAACCGTGAGGAAGACGTCGGCAAGGACCAACGCCATCAGCAACGCCCCGAAGACTGGCTCCACCCAACGCGCCATCGGCCCACCTCACCTTGCGTCGCCCTCTCGGGCGAGCGGCTTACTGCCGGCTGGAGCCGCCGTGTGACCCGACTGCGCTACCCTGGACCGGAGAGAACTTGAACAAGGTGAAGTTCTTGTCAGTCCAGGCCATGTGAAACCAGGGTGAATCCTGGATATGGGAAGCTGTGACATAGATCTGGCCGTCAGGACCTTGTGAGAATGTATCCGGCCAGCGCAGGCGAGGATCCGTCAACACCTGCCGAATGCTGCCGTCCTGGGGATTGACGATCTTGACCGCATTGTTGGCGATCGAGCTCAGATAGATCTCGCCATTCTCGCCCATCCAGAGTCCATCGGCCGGCTCGGTCGTTCCAACCGTCTCCGGACGGGCACGGCTCGCGGCCTCGGGGTTCTGGATGTTGGATGTGGAGAGCCGATATAGCGTCTTTCCGGTCAGGGCTTGCCAATAAAGAGTGGCGCCATCCTTTGATAGCGCCAGGCTATCTGCACTGAACTGCGGTTGCCGACCGTCTGGCCGCCGCAGCGGCTGGCCGTCAGTCATCACGACGGTGTTCGGATCGAATTGCGTGGAAGGATCGTCGTTCAATACGCGCCAGGCCTTCCCTGACTCGGTGTTGAGAACGACCAGACCGCCAGGCGAGCCGGAATCCGTCAGATAGGCAAACCGTCCGTCGGGAGCGATGCGGATATCGTTCAGATAGCTGGCTGGGCCGGCGATGTCAGGCGCAATCGGAAAGATCCGCTTTACGCTGTTCGATTTCAGGTCAATCTCGACGATCTTGGGCCCACCCTTTACGGTCTTCTCGGCGTTCGGCGCCGCGGGATCAACGACCCAAAGCGAACCATCTCGGTCCGCAACAACGCTTTGAACGCAGACGAAGTGATCGTTGGCTAAGACTTCGGCCATCCGCGCATTGCGCCAGCTGTTCCATTCCTCGTTAGGGTACGGTTTGGTCGAGCCGTTCGGCATCAGTTCGGCCACGGAGATGGGCGCATCTTCGGTCCAGCGCGGGAAGTTCACGAAGATCCGACCGTCCGGCGATACCGTGACACCGGTGACCTGATGGTCGAACGTGGCGACCGCTTGAAGTCGACTGTCACGGGTTTCGACCAGAGGGGAGACAAGGCGTTGCGCTTTGGCCTTGATATCGTCTGTCGCCGACTGTGCAAAGGCGACGGATGACAGCAGCGCTGCCGATAGGAAGCCGACGAGGGTTGACCGCATGAGGGGCGCTTTCAGCTGAAAATCCGCCGGACAATCAGCTCGTTCAAGCATCGTTCCTACGTCCGCGTATCGATCGCGATGGATGGGCCGGCTTCGCTGTGTGCTTACGAGCCACGCCTGCATCTCCTTAGAGCCGATAGCGGCGCTCCGGGGAGGGAGACGACTGCCGGTACGATCACGTATCCCGACGAGAATGGCGGCCGCGTCGACCATCACGGCTGGGGTCGTCTACCGAGCCGCGAGGCTATGATAGTGCCGCAAGTAGTCCCGAGCCATTCGCTCCGCGGTGAAGCGTTCCTCGAAGCGCGCCCGGACGCGCCGACGATCGAGTTGTGCAAGCCGCTCGACGGCTTCGACTGCTTGCGTCTCGCTCTCGACGATGAAACCGGTCACGCCGTGGTCGATGACCTCGGGCACCGAACCTGAATGATAGGCGATGACCGGCGTACCGCAGGCCATTGCCTCGATCATCACCAATCCGAACGGTTCGGGCCATCGGATTGGGAAGAGCAAGGCAGCGGCCCCGGCCAGAAATGGCTGCTTCGCGTCATCGCCGACTTCGCCCACGAGCTGGATCTGCTTGCCGTCGATCTGAGGCTCAATCTTCTCTCTGAAGTACCCGCCTTCGGCACGGGGGATCTTGGCAGCGATTCGAAGCGGCATTCTCGCGGCTCGAGCGATGCGAATGGCATCCTCGGGACCCTTGTCAGCGGTCAAGCGCCCTAGAAAGGCGAGGTATGATCCGGGAGCAAACGAGGCGCTGAACTGCTCGATCGGCAGACCATGATACACCGTCCCGCACCATTTGGCGCCCGCAAGTGGACGACGCTGATGATCCGAGATCGACACAAAACACGCATCCTGGAACCTGTCGACGACGGCGGGCAGTCCCGGTAGGTCGAGCCGACCATGCATCGTGGTCACGAACGGGACTCCTGTGCGGCCGAGCATTGGCAGATGGAGCCAGTCGATGTGGGCGTGGATCACGTCGAATTGGCTTGCGCAATCGCTTATGAGTTCGAGCTGGGCAGCCAATGCTGCATTCGGGTCCGAGCGTGGCCGCCCGAGGCGAAGAGCTTGAGGGCAGACGGGAAAAAGCGTCGCTCGCGTGCTGGAATCGCCGCTCGCAAACAGAGTGACCTCGTGCCCAAGTTCGACTAGTGCATCGACGAGCCAGGCGACCACTCTTTCTGTGCCGCCGTAAAGCTTTGGAGGAACGCTTTCGGCGAGAGGAGCAATTTGGGCTATTTTCATTCAGCACCTCCGAACGGCACCTGCACCGGTCTCCCGCTTCGGACCAGCGGGACAACCACAACTGCGAAAGGCCGCCTCTCAGTCTCTCGTCAATCCAGTCGAAACCAGCGATATCCGTAGCCGTCGATGTCGATCGCAGAATCCGCATGGCGTTTTGATGGGTACACGCGGTTGCCGAACAGGTCGGTCAATTTCTGCCCCGCCACGAGCCCCTCGACATGCGCACGGCACTCGGTCTCGGACAAGTTGTGCAGGATAAGCACCGATCGGCCCTCCCATGCGAATTTCTGAGCCAGGATTGAGAGAGGATGCGCTGGCAGCAGACTCAAATCGCCCCATCCGATCTCCAAGCAAGACTTGCGCAATTCCACGAGGCGTCGCAGCCAGTTGAAAAGCGATTCAGGGTCGCGCTGCTGGGCGACGGCATTGACTTTGCACGGTCCGTACTCGGCATCTTTGACGATGTCGTAAAGCAGCCGGGCCGCCGGCCGCGGCGAGAAGCCGCCGCCTTCCACGTCGGCCCATTGCATGCACGTTCGGACCGGCCATCGCTCCGGAAGCGCGAGATTGTCACCCATCCCGAGCTCGTCTCCGTAGTAGATGACCGGGGTGCCGGGGAGGCTGAACAGCAGGCTGTAGGCCAGCTCCATCCGCTGACGATCGTTGCCTAGGATGCATGCAAGCCGGCGACGAATTCCGCGTCCGTAGAGCTGCATCTTGAGAGCGGGAGCGAACGCAGCATAGATCTCGCCGCGCTCGTCCACGGTCAAGCGTCCCAGATCAAGCTCATCATGATTACGCAGGAATTGCGCCCATTGAGCGAATGCGGGCAGCCGGGGCAATGCGGCCAGGCATGCCCGCAACGGTTCGGCCTTGCCGCGCGCAAGCGCCAGGAACAGATGCTGATTCAACAGGAACGCGAAGAGAAGGTGTATACGCGACCCGTCGCCGAAGTAGTGGCCGAGTTCGGCGGGAGCAACATTGGCTTCCGCCAGCAAGACGGCATCACCTCTGCGCCATGACAAAAAATCGCGAAGCTCTCCAAAGAATTCGTATCGGCGCGTCGGCGGGCGGTCCGGACGTATCTCCTCGACAACGAAGGGGGCGGCATCGATCCGGAAGCCCGACACCCCGAGTTCGAGCCAAAAGCCGACGATCTTGAAGATCTCTTCGCGAACGGCGGAGCAGGCAATGTTCAGATCCGGCTGATGCTGGTAGAAGCGATGGTAGTACCAGGATCGAGCGCAAAGATCATAAGTCCACACGCTCAACTGAACGCCTGGAAACACGACGCCTTCGGCGCTGTTCTCGGGCTCCGTGTCTGACCAGACATAGTAATCGCGAAATGGCGACTCCGGGTCGGCGCGGGCCTGCTGAAACCATGCGTGCTGCTCTGACGTATGGTTGATCGGGAGATCGATGATGAGGCGAATGCCGCGCAGTCGCGCTTGATGACTGAATTCGACAAAGTCTCCGAGTGTACCGAGCGCAGGCGCCACGTTGTAGTAGTCCGTCACGTCGTAGCCGTGATCCAGCCCCGGACTTGGATAGAACGGAAGCAACCACAGGCAGTTCACGCCAAGCTGGGCGATATGGTCGAGCTGCGCTGCCAATCCCTTGAAGTCGCCGACGCCGTCGCCGTCACTATCCTTGTATGTCGCCACGTTGAGGCTATAGACGGCTGCGTTCTTGTACCAGAGGTCGAGCATCGGCCACCTTTTCCTTCCTGCACCACACCTGGCAGGAATAGTCGGCTGAGGCGGCTTTCCCGGGACCACGCTGAGGATTTAAGTACCGTCCGGCGCGATGTTGACACCGGCCGGCTGCCGCCGCTGTCAAGCGGCGTCGACGCGGTACTCTGGGCGTTGGCCTTGACGTTCGCTGATGCGAATGAGGCATCGTAGCCCAACCATGTGCCGGAGCGCCGCCGCAGCGTAGCCTCCGCGGCAAAACGCAGATGAGGCGGTTTCCAGCGGAAAGGTCGGCCTACAATCCGCAATCTCTTGCAACGTTCCTGGAGCTGCAGCACAGCCTTGTATGTCACGAGACGTTGCTAGCGGGTTTGGCAGCAGGATCAAAAACAACAGGGGTCATCGGCCTAAGTGCTCTGCGACCCGTCACAAGTCGCCCGGCCGAACGCTTTCCAGAATAAAAAGTGTTGAAGGTCTTATCGAGCGTCGCATGAGACCTGGTGCACCGAATCTCTGTGGTCAACGACGCAAACTCCCCGCTGTGACAAACGATGACTTTGTATTTCATTAGCAACCGACAATGGGAGCCTGAGTTGCGCCCTTCACTGGGGCATCAGTCGGAGTGTTCGCATGAAAGCTCTCGTTTGGCACGGTAAGGAAGACATCCGGTGTGACACCGTCACGGATCCGGAAATCGAGAATCCCAGAGACGCCATCATCAAAGTGACGAGCTGCGCCATCTGTGGTTCGGATCTTCATCTCTTCCACAACTTCATTCCGGCCATGATGCCGGGTGACGTCATGGGTCACGAGATGATGGGCGAGGTCGTCGAGGTCGGCTCCGGCGTCAACGGCAAATTGAAAAAGGGCGATCGGATCGTCGTTCCCTTCACGATCATCTGCGGCGAATGCGATCAGTGCAAGCGCGGCAACTTCTCCGTTTGCGAGCGGACGAACCGCAACAAGCACATTGCGGATAAGGTCTTCGGCCATACGACCGCAGGGCTGTTCGGCTACACTCATCTGACCGGTGGTTACCCGGGCGGCCAGGCCGAATATCTCCGCGTGCCGTTTGCTGATGCAACCCACATTAAGGTACCCGACGGATTGACGGACGAGCAGGTGCTGTTCCTCGGCGACATCCTCCCGACAGGGTGGCAGGCGGCGGCGCAATGCGACATCGAGCCGACCGATACGGTCGCGATCTGGGGGTGCGGGCCCGTCGGGCAGATGACGATCCGCAGCGCTGCCCTGCTTGGAGCCAACCAGATCATCGCAATCGACCGCATTCCGGAACGGCTCAGCATGGCGGAAGCAGGGGGAGCGACCACCGTCAATTTCGAGACGGAAAGCGTCGTCGACCGGCTCAACGAACTGACCGATGGCAGGGGCCCCGAGAAGTGCATCGATTGCATCGGAACCGAGTCGCATGTGTCGCTCGGCCAGCCGGATACGATCCTCGATCGAGCGAAGCAGATGATGCTGGCAGAGAGCGATCGTCCCCACGTGTTGCGTGAGATGATCTATGTCTGCCGGCCGGGCGGCATTCTATCGATCCCCGGCGTCTATGGCGGCCTGGTCGACAAGATTCCGATGGGCCAGCTGATGAACAAGGGATTGAGCGTCCGAACCGGACAGACGCACGTGAACCGCTGGACCGACGAGCTGCTTCGTCACATCCAGGACGGCCACATCGACCCCTCCTTTGTGGTCACGCACACCGTGAGCCTCAAACAGGGGCCCGAAATGTACAAGGTGTTCCGCGACAAGCAGGACAGCTGCGTGAAAGTGGTGCTCAAGACCTGACAGGAGGACGGATACGATGCTCTTAGGAAAAATCTCGAACTTCGTACGCTCAGAGGGCGACCCGAAAGTCATCAGCACGGGGCCGAGTTCGTTCGGCGCCTCCGACCGCATGGCGCGCAACCTCGGTTGGTTCAGCCTGGGACTCGGCGCACTAGAAATGCTGGCTCCGCAACGCGTCACGCGTGCGCTCGGCATGGAAGGCCAGGAAGGGCTGGTCCGTGCCTATGGCGCCCGCGAGATCGCCTCAGGTGTGCTCTCGCTCTCGACCGAGAAGAAGACCGGGCTGTGGAGCCGCGTCGCCGGCGACGGGCTCGACCTCGCAACATTGATGGGAGGCCTGCACCCCGATAATCCCAAGAAGGGAAACGTGGCACTGGCCTTGCTCATGGTTGGAGGCATCGCGCTGCTCGATCTCGCAACGGCAAAGGAGGTCAGCGCGCGGCACACGCCACTCGCCGGTTCTCGCCGCAAATACAATGATCGCAGCGGTTATCCGAAGGGAATCGCCGCGTCGCGCGGGATCGGCGCTCGCAAGACCATTAACAAGGCATCCCACAAGCACCTTGCCGCGACCTGATACCGCCCGACGGAGCGGGCCAACAGCTCGCTCCGTCCTTGGTCGTAAGTGTTACCCAGTATATAAGGCGCCGCGTCAGCAGCTAGCAGTCCTCGAACTTCTCCGGCGTGAACGTCCTGGTTCACAACGGGCTGGGCGAGGTCCAGCATGTCCTTCGTTAGCATAGCCTCAAATCGCCTCGCCTTTTCAATGCGCTCACATGGTCTTGGAGAGCGCGAGCAAGCGGAAATCATCGAGCGCCGCGTGGCGATGCGGGGCGACGTCGCGCCGGTAGGTCTCGGTTTCGACGATCGAGCGGAAGGTGGCGAAATCGCCGTATTCGTTGATCGCCGCTTCGTCCCAGCGTTCGCCTTGCGCGGAAATCTCGAGGTCAATGACAGGCTCCCCGGTCTCGAAGATCCGGCTAGCGATGCGCTCGACTTCGTCCGCAAGCGTCGGGACGATCTCGCGAACGGTCTTGCCGATGTGACCCATAGCCGGAATCCCATTCATTTCGGCAAGCCGACCGTTGACGCGACGATAGCGCAGGTCGCGGTCGAGCACGCAGAGGCCGACGCGCGCGGACGCATAGATCGTCTCGATTTCTCTGAGCTCCGCAGATAGCAATTCGTGATCAGGATGATGGCGCGCTGTATCGCTCGGAACATCGCCGGCACTCAATGGAACTCTCCTGAAGAATTACACGAGTGGGAATACTAGCAATTCTTGAAAATACCGCTATTCTAAAGATGTTGCAGACGAAAGGGGTTACGACCGTAGGCCACTGTGTACGGCCAGGGCTCGATATCTTCATGTCGTCTGAGAAACGTGATTATCGCTTAGAGCAACGAAGTGGCGTCCCCTCAACTCATAAGACCCTTGTGTGTTGTTTATCCTTCCGGAGTTCTCTTACCAGGCCTTCGTGTTTAGCCGGCTATTTGTCCGCATGTCTTGAGTGCTTCTAAAAATCCTGCGATCCGGATGACCTTCCCGTCCTTTGAAAGAGGGACGTACAACGCCGTTCTCCCGTCAGCATCGATGGCCTCGATGACCTGAGGCATTGTGTCGGGATACTCCCCGCCTTGCTCGAGCGTCCTGATCTTGTAGCCGTTGAAACGCATATCCCGGCCGTCAAGGTAAGGGTCTTGCGGACGCTGGGCGGGCGGCATCGGTGCGACTCCGGTAATGGCCTCACCGTCTGCTTCTGGATATTGCGGATGTGCGTTTCCGTAGATCGCATAGCGTAGCTCCGGGACGCTCATCGACCCCTTGGGCTTCATCGATCGCCGATAGCTCGCCATCAAAGATCCTCCCGGAGCCCCTTGAAGAAGGGATGACGGACCTTTCCCTCGGCCGACTTGGTGCGGTACTCGATTTCCGCCAGCAGCTCCGGCTCGACCCACACCCCGTGGTGGGCGATCCGCTTGGAATAGGGCTGTGTCTTGCGGATCAGCGGCGTGAGGCGGGTGCGGAGCTCATCGGCCGAGTTGCGATCGAAGCCGTGATCGACCTTGCCGGCATAGACCAGGTCACCATTCTTGTAACGGCCGACATAGATGCCGTCCCATTCGTCCCCGTCGAGCGAGAAGCCCGCAATGGGTAGGGTCTCCCGTTGTGCGCAGGTCTTCTTGACCCAATCATTGTTGCGGCCCGAAACGTAGCGACTGTCCGCCACCTTGGACACGACACCCTCCAGACCAACCTTGCACGCGTGGCTGAACATCTCGCGGCCGTGGATAGCGAAGCTTTCGCTGAACTGGAGCCTGCTGCCGGCGATGAGCTTCTTGAGTCTGGTCTTGCGCTCCGTCAGCGGCAAACGGCGCAGATCGTGGCCATCGAGATAGAGCAGGTCGAAGGCGACCAGGACGATCTTCTGGGAGCGGCCTTTGAGTTCATTCTGCAGAACGGAGAAATCCGTGGCGCCGTTTGCTTGGGGGACGACGACCTCGCCATCGATGATGGCCGAATGCGTTTTGATCTCGGCGGCCTCGTGGGCGATCTTGCGGAAGCGTGGCGTCCAGTCATAGCCGCGGCGCGTAAAGACCTTGACGTCGTTGCTCTCCAAATGAACCTGGACGCGATACCCGTCAAATTTGATCTCGTGGATCCATCGCGCTCCGCTCGGCACGCGGTCGACGGCACTGGCGAGCGCGGGCTCGATAAATCCAGGATAGGATGATTTCATGCCGACCACTGTTCGGCGGCGACGCTGCAACGCCACTGAAGAACTCCACGCTAACAAGCGATTCGAGTCTTTCAGGCAGGTTTAGTTCCGGCCTTAGGCGGCGGGATTTTTGGATGCGGTGATCTCCTGCTCGGATCGCAACTGGATGTACCCAACGTCTTGGAACAGCCGTGTGCAACGTCTGATCAGGCCGCAGACGGATCTTCTTTGGCCGTTCCGCGCGCGACGATCCGGAGAGCATTATCGACCAATAGTCGCTGCAAGATCTGGCCTCATCCCACGGCGCTCGCAGGCAGATGTCCCGCTCTTCATTCGTAGTGAGAATAACCGGCATCGCCTTAATGTAAATTGGGGCCACGACTGTGTTGGGTTCTGTCGTCAGGAAGCCTAGACGAGATGAGGGCCGGAACGGGATTTCGTTCCGCGTTGGCCTTTGAACTCGGTCCAGATGCCGGCGAAGCTGGTCAATGGCCGATCATCCGACAACGCAAACCAGACCACATCCATCGTCTTCGTCTCTGGGTTCGGCTCCGGCGCATATTCGGCCAAGCTGTTGAACGGCACCAGGCATCGGTGTTCTGGCTTCAACCAGCCGCGGTAATGCGGGGGACGAGGTGTTGCGGATGTTGTCACCGGTGGTCAGTTCGCGGAGGTGGCGGCATTCCCAGCGCATCATCACTATATCGCGGTCCTCTCCGTTGCCGCGGGTGACGGGTGCGGGGTAGCCCGGAAAGACACCGGGCATTGAGGGGGTTACCTCGTGGCGGAGGACGATCCGAAACAGTGCCGCGATGGCGGCCTGATTTGTCGTGATCGAATAGAGATTGCACATCAGTCTCTGTGCCCAGGATCAAAGTCTTTTGCCGCCCGCATTTGGCTGGAACGGATATGCGCGACTGTTGTCGTCAGGGCAATCATCGCGCCGCAAAAACAGCGTGAGCGTCCCGATGGGTCTGTGTCGGCAGTCGGCATCCGGCATCCCACATCGCATATTTCCAGACCGTGAAGGCGTGATCCTCGCGCCATTCATTAAAGTCCTCTGGTGAGCGGTTGGAGGGAATACGTGCCATGCCGCCTCGAGCGTCTCATGCGCCTTCTCATAGCTACGGGCGCTGCCGACCTGCTGCTCGCCCGACTGCCGGGATAGAAGCCACAGAATAGATGCGCCAAGTTTCGTTAGGTGATTGTGGATCGCGCCGGCGCGTGAGGGTGGTCATGGCCCATTGATTCCAATCCAGCGGCTGACAGGAAAGCCGCTACGTCTGGATGAGCCAAGTCTCTGTCCTCAATCCTTGGCCTCGGCTAGGAACCCGAACGGGGCTGCTTAGTCATGAGATCGGTTCGAGGGCTAGACCAGCAAACGCACTCGATTCGCCGGAACCAGCTTGGCGACGCGGTCGCTCACGGGCGTCTAGATTGTGTAGGCGGTTTTTGGATACCGTCGTGGTCTCGGCAAGCGAGATTACGACGCAGAGCTTCAAGCGCTCTTTGGCATCATCGCTGTGCGCTCTATGCTTGAGATGAAACACTAGACTGCTTACGCGCGCAGAGGCACAAGCCAAGGCGCGAGCGCGGGCTTGGAGCAAAGCGCCTCCGATTAGGCGCAAACGCTTCACGATAACGGCCAAGACGCGTCGAATTGTCTCTCGGGAGCGGCGGCTAAAGACGTTGGAAGACGGTGTCGTGCTCGGATCTCGACAAGCTCTGCGCGGCTTTTCAGGTCGGCAGGTTGTGTTTCGCTCAACAGGTAGTCACAGAATGCCCGTTCCGCCGTTCAATCCCACCGTCGCCGACGTCGCGCCGACTGATTCCGTTCTTACACCCTACGACGAGGCGCATGTCGTGACCTATCTGCGCCTGCTGGATGCAGCATCCGAGGGCGCGAACTGGGAGGAGGTTGCCCGGGTCGTTTTGCACATCGATCCGTCCAAGGAGCCCGAGCGGGCTCGGCGTGCCTTCGACAGCCATCTCGCGCGGGCGCAGTGGATGTCAGAGAAGGGCTATCATCAGCTGCTACGGGGATCCGATCAGACGTAGCTGGTGCGCAATCCAATGGTCTCTGCAATCATTGAAGCGGTGGCTCTGACCTCTTCTTATTGCAAGCTGCGGCCGAGCGGGCGCTGCTGTCGGATGTGTCCACCATTGGATGTTGTGGTCCTGATCTGACGACCGTATCAGGCAGCCGCTATTGGGGACAACACTCATCCATTCGCCAGCCTGCAACACGCGTCCGAGCACGCTGTGGTTCACAACTCTGGTCGTGTCCCCGGGCGTGGTGTAGCTCGGTAGAGCAAAGCCGTCCGCCCGCGCGCTCCCCCATAGCGCTGTAGTGGGTGGACGGCTTTGCGGTGGTCACCGGCGATTGCCCGGTAGGGTCGGGTTGCTGACACCAACCTGATTCGAGGAACCACCGATGACCGACGAGATGATGAACCTTCGCGCGCTCGTGGAGAAGGCCCCGGACGCGGATCTTCTGCGCGAGATGATCGGCTTTGCAGCCCAGCGGTTGATGGAGATGGAAGTCGCCGGGCTGACCGGAGCGGCCTATGGCGAGAAGAGCTCCGAGCGTCTGGCGCAGCGCAACGGCTACCGTGACCGGATCTGGGAAACGCGTGCCGGCGCGGTCGAGTTGCGCATTCCCAAGCTGCGCAAGGGAAGCTACTTCCCGGGCTTCCTGGAGCCGCGCCGGATGGCCGAGAAGGCGCTGACCGCCGTGATCCAGGAAGCCTACGTGCAGGGCGTCTCGACCCGTTCGGTCGACGACCTCGTGCAGGCGATGGGGATGAGCGGCATCTCCAAGAGCCAGGTGAGCCGGCTCTGTGGCGAGATCGACGACAAGGTAAAGGCCTTTCTCGCCCGTCCGATCGAAGGCGACTGGCCGTATCTGTGGATCGACGCCACCTACGTGAAGGTGCGCCAGAATGGGCGCATCGTCTCGGTCGCGGTGATCGTCGCGATCGGCGTCAACAGCGACGGAAGGCGCGAGGTGCTGGGCATGGACGTCGGCCCGTCCGAGGCCGAGACGTTCTGGACCGCGTTCCTGCGCAAGCTCACACGCCGTGGACTGCGTGGCGTGAAGCTCGTGATCTCGGATGCTCACGAGGGCATCAAGGCCACCGTCGCCAAGGTGCTCAATGCCACCTGGCAGCGTTGTCGCGTTCACTTCATGCGCAACGCTCTCGCTCATGCCGGTAAGAGCGGGCGCCGCGTGGTCTCCGCCTTCATCGCCACGGCCTTTGCCCAGGACGACGCCGAGGCAGCCAAGGCGCAATGGCGCAAGGTCGCCGACCAGATCCGTCCCAACGTGCCCAAGCTCGCCGCCCTCATGGATGAGGCCGAGCCTGACGTGCTCGCCTATATGAGCTTCCCGGCACAGCACCGCGCCAAGCTGCACTCGACCAATCCAATCGAGAGGGTCAATGGCGAGATCAAGCGCCGCACCGAGGTCGTCGGCATCTTCCCAAACGAGGAAGCAATCGTCCGTCTCGTCGGTGCGATCCTGCTCGAGCAGAACGACGAGTGGGCCGTCCAGCGCGCCCGCTACATGACGCTGGAAACCATCGCGCCTTTGAGCGATGATCCCATTGCCGGCCTGCCCGCCGTGGCAGGCTGACGAGCTCGGCCCGCACCGGAATCGCCCGGTGATCCACCATGCCAGCTACACCACTCTATGGGACACGATCCACAGCTCATCCTGCCAGTGCCGGCGCAGTCTCGAAGAATGGTGACCTCATGGCGAGCACAATCGCCATGCCGAACTGCTGATTACGCGGCCCGCGCCTAGCGTACAGCTGGACGGCTTCATGCGCTCGGCCGCAACACCTTTGCTGCAAGACCAGCTGCGGATCGGGGCTGTCACTGAGATTGGGTCCGCCGCGCAAGCATGAGATGCCTTGCTGACGCCGGGGATGCCGAAAACGCGCGCCCCAATCTCCGGCATCCCCCTTCGCTGCCCTGCGCCTCCACCATGACCGTCGACGCGCCGAACGATCCGTGAGGGCGCAAAACTGTCCCGGAGGATGCCCGATGCCCGATCAGACAGCCGGTTCGCCGCCGCGCTTTCTTCGTACACCCGAGGCTGCGCGTTATCTCGGTCTGTCCGGCCGTACTCTGGAAAAGCACCGCACATACGGCACAGGTCCCCTCTACCGCAAGATCGGCGGCCGCGTTGTCTATGCACTCGACGATCTGAAAGCCTGGGCCGATCGCGGCACCAAAACGTCAACGGCTGATCCCGGGCAGGGCACCGTTCTGCCGGCCAAGCGGCATCCGGGTCTCATTCCCTATGCAGGACAGGAGCGTCGCGCATCACGGGCAGGGCGGGCCTGAACGTGCGGCATTTGCGCAAATCCGAGCGCGATCAGCTCGATCTGTTTCGCGCTCTGCCAGGGGATCTGGCAGCGCGCGACGCACAGGATCTGATGGCCTATCCGTTCTTCTCGCTCGCAAAGAGCAAGCGCGTTCTGCCGATCGACTTCCGCGCTGGGCCTGTCGCCATCAGGGTCGAGGCCGTCCCCGAACACGGCATGGCGACGATCTGGGATGCGGACGTTCTGATCTGGGCGGCGTCGCAGATCGTGGAGGCTCGCGACGCCGGATTGAAGACGTCACGCCTGATGGCCGCCACGCCGTATGAGATCCTGACATTCGTCGGCCGCGGCACCGGCGTCCGTGACTACGACCGTCTGAAGGCAGGACTTGATCGGCTGCAGTCGACGACCGTGCTCACTTCGATCCGTCAGCCGGCCGAGCGGCGGCGGCACCGCTTCTCCTGGATCAACGAGTGGAAGGAGACGGCGGATGCCCATGGCAGGCCGTCCGGATTGCAGTTGATCCTGCCGGACTGGTTCTATTCGGGCGTCATTGATGATGCGCTCGTGCTGACGATTGACCGGGCCTATTTCGCGCTAACGGGTGGGTTGGAGCGTTGGCTCTATCGCCTCGTGCGCAAGCATGGCGGCCATCAGCATGGCGGTTGGAGCTTCGATCTCGGCTATCTCCATGCCAAGTCCGGCAGCCTCTCGCCGTTGAAGCATTTCGCCTACGATCTTCGCGAAATTGTCCGCCGTCAGCGGTTGCCGGGCTATGAGCTCGTGCTGTCGCGCGATCCCAACGGTACCGAACGGCTGAGCTTCGCAGCCGTCGTCACAGACCCAGTCGCGCGGCGCTTCGCCAGGCACCGTCCCTCGAGCTCTGCGGGGGACAAGCTGTGAATTGTCTCGTGCTATCGGGGACCGGAGGACGCGTGCCATCGGGGACCGGATCGTCGTGCCATCGGGGACCGAAATTGCTCCTAAGCCTTTGGCCGGGCGGTTCCTTTTTGCCTTCTAACTTCCCTAACTGCAAAATCCTTCGGATTTTGTCTAACGGGCGCGCGCTTTCGGGCGCCAGTGCACGCTGGCTTCTCCTGCTGCCGACCGCGGAAGCCGCTCGAGCTGCCGCAGGCGTTCTCATGATCGGCCCGCAGCACCATCCAGATTTCGTCAACTTCAGAGTTTGCCAATGAGCGAGCTGACGCGTGTTCAATTGCTATGGCTGCAGGGAAAGATCGAGAACCGCATACGCTTTGGTCGAACCGTGCAGGAGCTCCGGCTCGACCAATATCGCCGGGAGGTGGCGTTCACGCCGGGAAGCGTCTTCGCATTCGTGCGTTGGTCGTCGAATGGTTTCGGTACGGCGCTGTCGCGGATCAACATTATGCAGGCGGTCGGCCCCGGAGAAGACTGCGCGACCGTGCCCTTCGTCGTTCCAGGAGCAGCGATCCTGCTGCAGGTGTTCGGCTGGCCGAAGGTCGAACGGGTGTTGCAGCAGATCGATGCGATCGAGGCTCTCGGCATCGATCCGGCTGATGTCGCACCTGATCATTGGCGGCACGTTCAGAACCGCATGGCCGCTGGCCAACCGCCGCGTCCCTACACGCACCTGCGGCATCGGGCCTGGCTGCACCGGCGGAGTGTCATGCCATGACGAGACGGCTTTCCAGTGTCTTCATCATTCTCGTGAGCGCGTCGCTGCTGATGGAAGCTGGACTCCCGCGGCCCCGTCCGCTGCTCATCTGGAATGCCTCCGGCAGTGTTGCCATTGGCCTCTATTGGATTCAGCCGGTCCGGCAATGGAGTATCAACGAGATCGTCGTTGTCCAGCCCCAGGACGTGCTGGCCGGATGGCTCGCGGATGAAGGCTACCTGCCCCGAGGTGTGCCGATGCTGAAGCACATTTCTGCTCTTCCCGGGCAAGCGGTGTGTCGACGCAACAACGTCATCCTTATCGATGATGTCGAGGCCGGCCTCGCGCAAGCAAGCGACAGACATCGACGGAAGCTGCCGGACTGGCAAGGTTGCCGCACCATCGGCAATGACGAGCTCTTTCTCATGAATAGGCAATCGGAGAGTTCGCTGGATGGAAGATATTTCGGTCCGACGGCGACGTCAGACGTCGTCGGGCGTGCCATTCCCCTGTGGACGAGGCAGCCGAGATGATGCAGGCGATCTGCGCACAACCTGCGAAGATAAACTCCGCTCCGATGAGCAGCGGCGGCGGCCAGAGACTGTTGTCATCGCGATTGCGACGCCAGGCTTTGCCTCTCAAAAGCTGCGGTAGCAGAACCGTTTTTGTCGCTGTCGCGCGGTGCGTTGCGTCATTTTTGATTTTGCTTGTCCATCGCCTGCTTTACGGCATCGGCTGCTTGGCCGCTGCATGCGAGCGGTCGGCGCGGGATGTCTGGCTGAGAGCTGAGACGAGGGGCGGAAGCCGGCAGCGATTTGCCCGGCTTCGACGGCAAGATAAAAGCGGCTCACCGGTTGATCAGCAAGCCATTGACATGGCTTGCGTTCAACCGTGCCGTTCGGTCGGAGCGCGTGCCGCGCTCATTGTCTTCGTCAGCAAGTTCAATGCTGTCTCCGGCACTTCAGCGTCAGTCTGTGCTGCGGGGCACCGCGCATGAGCACCAGCGAGCGCGAGTTCCGCATCCGCCCGGGCCGCATCCGTCAGGGCCGTGGAAGGAAGGCCAAGAGCTTCATCAGTCGCGTTCTGCGCGCCGCGAACGCTGCTGGGCATGTCAGCCCGCTGATGGCGATCGAAGGAGGTCGGACGGCTCGTGCCCATTCGACGTTCGGCCGCGGCAGGCTCAGCTTCAGTCGCGAGCGCCTCTTCGCCCCGGCCCGCCGTGTCACGGTGAAGGCCCGCATTGCAAGGCACAAGGGCCGAGCGTTTCGGTCAGCGCCGCTGGCGACGCATCTGACCTATCTCAAACGGGAAGGTGTCACCCGTGACGGCGAGCCGGCAAAGATGTTCGACGCGCGAGGTGATCTCGCCGATGAAGCAGCCTTTGAGGCGCGGAGCAGAGACGACAGGCATCATTTCCGGTTCATCGTCTCGCCAGAGGACGCAGTCGACATGGTGGACCTCCGGGCCTTCACGCGAGATCTGATGCGCCAGATGGAGGCCGATCTGTCGACGCGCCTCGAGTGGATCGCAGTCGATCATTGGAACACGGATCATCCGCATGTCCATGTGCTCGTTCGCGGCGTCGATCAGACAGGCGCTGATCTCGTGATTGCCCGCGACTATATCGGCCGAGGCCTGCGCTCCCGGGCCGAGGAGCTGGTCGCGCTCGAGCTTGGTCCAAAGCCGGAGCATGACATTCGCAACGTGCTCGAAAGGGAGATCACGGCGGACCGCTGGACACGCCTCGATCGTGAAATCCGCAGGGCGTCCGATGACGTGGGTGCGATCGATCTCCGTCAGCACGTGGCGGGTCGGCCCGATCCCGAGGTTCTCGGCCTGATGCGAGGGCGCTTGCAATATCTTGAGCGTCTGGGATTGGCCGCAGCAGTCGGGCCCAACGAGTGGATGGTCGAGCTCGGTGCAGAGCGAAAGCTCCGCGAGCTCGGCGCGCGCGATGACATCATCAGGACCATGCATCAGGCGTTCGCTCACGGTGGTGAGGAGCGGAGCGCTGCCGACTACGTCATCCATGGCTTTGACAGCTCATCACCGGTCGTGGGCCGGTTGGTCGCCCATGGACTCCATGACGAGCTGACAGGTGAAGCCTATGCGGTCATCGATGGCATGGACGGCCGCGCCCACCACGTCCGCTTCCGCGGGATCGAGGCCTTTGCGCAGGCGCCTCAGCCCGGCGGCATCGTCGAGATCAGGCGTTTTGGCGCACCGGACGAGGCGCAGCCGACCCTGGTTCTGGCGACGCGCTCGGATCTTGCTTTGGCAGATCAGATCAAGGCTGAGGGGGCAACCTGGCTCGATCATCGACTGGTCGAGCGAGAGCCTGCCTCTCCTGCGCTGAGCGGATTTGGCGCCGAAGTGAGGGGCGCGCTCCGCAGCCGGGCAGAGTATCTCGCGGACCGGGGGCTCGCGCAGAGGCATGGCGAGCAGATCGTCCCCCAACGCGATCTCCTCAAGACGCTGCGCCGGCAGGAGCTCGCATCTGTCGGGGCGCGACTGTCGGCGACGAACAAATTGCCGCAGCTGCCGGTCGCCGCCGGCGAACAGATTACGGGAACCTACCGTCAGCGGCTTGTCCTCGCCTCCGGCCGCTTCGCCATGATCGATAATGCTCTCGGCTTCTACCTCGTGCCGTGGTCCCGGGACATCGATCACCGGCTCGGTCAGAGGGTCACAGGTCTCGCCAAGACCGGTGGCATCGAATGGCAGCTTGGCCGCAAGCGCGACCTCGGTCTCTAGCCGTGGGAGGACACCATATGCCTGCGACCCGGATTCAATGGGCACAATTGCTCACCGTCTTGCTGATCAACCTGCTCGCGATCTGGTCGGCGACCGAGTGGACGGCCTGGCAGCTTGCTTTTCAACCGCGACTGGGAACGCCGTGGTTCGTGCTTGCCGGCTGGCCAGTTTACCTCCCACCGGTCTTCTTCTGGTGGTGGTTCATCTACGATGCCTACGCGCCCTCGATCTTCGCCCAAGGTGCGGCGATCGCGGTCAGTGGCAGTCTTGTGTCCATTGCGGTGGCGATCGGCATGTCGCTCTGGCGGTCGCGGGAGGCGAAGACCGCAGCCACCTACGGGTCCGCGCGCTGGGCCGAGCTGGGCGAGGTGCGCAAGGCGGGGCTGCTCGGTGAGGACGGCGTGGTCCTCGGACGATTGGGAGCGCACTACCTGCGCCATGACGGACCGGAGCATGTGCTCTGCTTTGCGCCGACCCGATCGGGCAAGGGCGTCGGTCTCGTTGTGCCTTCTCTTCTGACATGGCCGGGATCGGCCATCGTTCACGACATCAAGGGCGAGAACTGGCAGCTCACGGCAGGATTTCGCGCGCGGCATGGCCGCGTGCTGTTGTTCGACCCGACCAATCCGGATGCCGCAGCCTACAATCCATTGCTCGAGGTCAGGCGAGGGCCGTCCGAAGTGCGTGACGTCCAGAATGTCGCTGATGTGCTGGTCGATCCCGAGGGCTCGCTCGACAAGCGCAATCATTGGGAAAAGACCAGCCATTCCCTTCTGGTGGGTGCGATCCTGCACGTGCTCTATTCCGAGGCCGACAAGACCTTGGCCGGTGTTGCCGCGTTCCTCTCCGACCCGCGGCGTTCGATCGAGGCGACGCTGATGGCGATGATGGCGACGCCTCATCTGGGCGCCGCCGGGTCGCATCCGGTGGTGGCATCGACCGCGCGCGAGCTTCTGAACAAGTCGGAGAATGAGCGATCCGGGGTGCTATCAACTGCGATGTCGTTCCTCGGTCTGTACCGGGACCCGGTGATCGCTGCCGTCACCGGGAGAAGCGATTGGCGCATCGCCGATATAATTGCAGGGGCAGAGCCCGCGACGCTCTATCTCGTCGTCCCGCCGTCCGATATCTCGCGCACCAAGCCGCTCATTCGCCTCGTTCTGAACCAGATCGGCCGCCGCCTGACCGAGGACCTCAAGGCGAAGCAGCGCCACCATCGCTTGCTGATGATGCTTGACGAGTTTCCGGCGCTAGGCCGGCTCGACTTCTTCGAATCTGCTCTCGCCTTCATGGCCGGATACGGCATCAAGAGCTTCCTGATTGCGCAATCGCTCAATCAGATCGAGAAGGCGTATGGGCCGAACAACGCCATACTGGACAACTGCCACGTCCGCGTCAGCTTCGCAACCAATGACGAACGGACCGCCAAGCGCGTGTCCGACGCGCTCGGCACCGCAACCGAAATGCGAGACGTGAAGAATTATGCCGGGCATCGCATGGCGCCATGGTTGGGTCACCTCATGGTGTCGCGCCAGGAGACGCCGCGTCCGCTCCTGACGCCGGGCGAAGTGATGCAGTTGCCGGCGGCCGATGAGATCGTGATGGCTGCCGGTGCTCCACCGATTCTCGCCAGGAAGGCGCGCTATTTCGAGGATCAGAGACTTAGCTCTCGCATTCTGCCGCCGCCGGCCCCTGCCAGGACCAGGACGTCTGCAGGTTTTGATGACTGGTCATCGCTCGCGCCCATCATGCCCGTGCTCGCCGGATCCGAGCTCATGGTGCCAGCTGAAACGGGGAGCGAGCAGGCCAATGGCGGCTTGCGACGGGAGCCGGAGCTGCCGCAGCACCAGGCGATCGCGAGCGAAACCACGAGCCCGGATCCAGCGGACGAGTTTTCTGTCGTTTTCGATGACGATGATGGGATGCCGCAGCAGGCCCGCTCACGCGATGCGAGCACCACGGGGATTGCGCGCCAGGCTGCGCTCGACCCGGGTGATGACATGGGCTTATGAGGACAAACCAATGCGGGATCGAATGAACGTCTACTTCCCGCCGGAGCTGCTGCGGCAGATCGCAGAGCTCGCCGATCGCAGGAAGCTTTCGCGTTCGGCGATCGTCGAGGCGGCGGTTCAGTCGTTCCTGTCGCCCGACGCCGCCGATCGGCGCGAGGCCGCACTGACACGCCGGCTCGACAGGCTGTCGCGGCAGATGCAGCGGCTCGAGCGCGATGTCGGCATCCTTGCCGAGACCCATGCGCTGTTCGTTCGCTTCTGGCTGACCGTGACGCCTCCGCTGCCGTCCGAAGCGCAGGCCACTGCGCAGATCAAGGGACGCGAGCGGTTCGAAGGATTTGTCGAAGCGCTCGGCCGGCGACTGCAGAAGGGTCAGAGCTTCCTGCGCGAGATCCCTGAGGATTTCGTCAGGCCGCCGTCAAACGAGCCGGGCTCCTGACGCAGCTTCGATCGTGACCTATCCTCGCGCGTGGGCCGGCTTAGCATCTACGCCAGGGTTTCTTTTCTCACGCTAGGCTGCGAGCGATCGCATCTTGCGCGTGCCAGGCAAGGGGAGCTGACCTAATCGACGGACCAGATGAGGTCCGAACGATGAAGAACAAAGTCACTTTGCAGCTTTCCGCCGAGATTCTCGCCCGGCTCGCCGGCGCAGCCGAGGCAAGATGCGTGAACCGCGCGATCGTCGTAGAAAGGGCGCTTGAACAATTTCTGGCGCAGCCCCTGGACGGACCAATGCCGGCGCAAGATCGCCTGCAAGGCCTCGAGCAGCAGCTGCAGACGATTCGACGCGATATCGAGGTCCTCAATGAGACGGTCGCGCTTCATGCACGCTACCATTTGGCGGTAACGTCGCTGGCAGATCAGGAGAGCGCCGGTGAGGTCAGCGGTGACGATCGCAATTTCGATCAAGCGGGCCGGATTAGCGCGATCCAACGTCTGCAGCGCGACTTGTCGGAACGGCGGCGAGAGACGCGGCCTGATGGCGTTGCACGAACCGGTCAAGTGAGCCAGCCGATTTCGGCTCAACGTCGCCATGCCGAGCCCTCAATCGCCGAGGTGTCCTGGGGCGTGCCTGCCGCTGGGGAGGGCGGCGAGGATCCCTTTCGCCTTCCCCCTCATGCGACCCGCTGAGCGCGCCAGCGGGCGCGCGGGCCACGAAAGTTCGTTGTCGGTCACGTTCGGCCGCAAGGGCATCGAAGCTGGAAGCAAAGGCCACCGCGAGATCACGGGCTGGCGGCTCGCCGCTCTGGTGTTTCTGCCCTTCGCGCTGGGTTACTTTCTGTCCTACTTCTTTCGCACCATCAATGGACTCGTCTCGGCCCCTCTTGCTGCGGAGATCGGATTGAATGCCGCCGATCTTGGTCTGATCACGGCGGCTTATTTCCTGGTCCTTGCGGCTGCGCAGATCCCGGTCGGCATGATGCTCGACCGCTATGGTCCGCGCCGGGTTCAGAGCGCGCTTCTCGTCGTCGCAGCCCTGGGCGCGGAGGCCTTCGCAAGGTCCACGGGGCCGCTCTCTCTGTTGCTCTCACGCGCTCTGATCGGGCTCGGGGTAGCCGCGGCTCTGACCGCGGGCCTGAAGGCCATCGTTCTATGGTTTCCGCGCGAGCGGGTTGCGTTGGTCAACGGCTACATGGTCATGCTGGGCGCGCTTGGCGCAGTCAGCGCGACTCTGCCGGCGGAAGCGATCCTGGCGAAGACCGGATGGCGCGGCCTGTTCGAGATCCTGGCGATCATAACAGCCGGCGCTGCGGTCCTGATCTATTGGCTTGTGCCGGAGGGCGAAACGAAGGGCTCGCCGCCGCCGGCGGTGGGCGGCTTGCGGAGCATTCTTCGTGACGTCCGGTTCTGGCGGATCGCGCCGTTATCCGGAGCCTGCATCGGATCGGCGTGGTCGCTCCAAGGGCTATGGGCGTCCGCGTGGTTGGCCGATGTGGAGGGCATGACACGTGCCCAGGTCATGACGGCGCTTTGTCTGACGGCGCTCATGCTGAGCCTCGGTGCCTGGATGCTCGGCGCCCTGGCCAACTGGACACGGCGCAAGGGACTGAGCCCAGAGCATCTGCTGGCCATGGTTGCAGTGCTCTTCATGGCGGCTCAACTGGCGCTGGTATGGCGGCTGCCGGTACCGGCGATTGCGCCATGGCTGATCATCGCCATCGTCGGCGCTGCTACCGTTCTCAGCTTTGCGATCATTTCTGATTACTATCCGAAGGAATTGGCGGGCCGCGCCAATGGCGCACTGAATGTCGTACATTTTGGCTGGGGGTTCCTTGCCCAGTATGGGATCGGTGTGCTGCTGACGCAATGGCCGCAGTCCAACGGGCACTATCCTGTCATTGCCTATCAAGTCGCATTCGGAGTGAACCTTGCGCTCCAGGCGGCCGCCCTGATTTGGTTTGCCGCTCCGAGAGAACAGGGGCCGCGATCGTCGGATGTTCAGTCAGGGAGCGCGACGAAGATCGTCATGGCTGATCTCGTCGCAGCCCCAGGCGAGCGTCGGGCTCGTTCCCAGCAGCCGATCAGCCAGGCCAGGTGGTGAGGCCAGGCCGGTACGCTGCAGGTCACGATCGGCTTTGATCCAGCAGACGACATCTTCGCTCCTAGCTTTGAGAGAGCGATGCAGCGACCCCTATGGCGCGGGCCAAGCGAGTTGATGTGAGCCGCCGGACTGCTCCCTCCCGGCCGCGCAGCGCTCTGGCCTCTACGCTTTTCTTCGAAGGGCTACGCTCGAAGTGTTGTTGGCCTTGCCCCTGCAAGAGGTCTGCATCTTTGATCGCTCCAAGCGACGCAAACGATCGCGTTTCGATGATTGGAGATGATGGTGACGGGCTTCGTTCAGACACAGCGCATCGCTCGTGGCGCCCGCATGCTGCGGACAGCATTGGGACCTGCCATCGCGCGCCATCTCGACGACCAATCCGTCGTCGAGATCATGCTCAATCCAGATGGCAGGCTCTGGGTCGACCGGCTCGCGTCTGGCCTGGCCGATACCGGTGAGAGTCTTGCTGCTGGTGATGGCGAGCGCGTCGTCCGGCTGGTCGCGCATCATGTCGGGCTCGAGGTCCATGCCGGCTCTCCGCGCGTGTCGGCAGAGCTGCCGACGACGGGCGAACGTTTCGAAGGCCTGCTGCCGCCGCTCGTTGCGGCGCCGACATTTGCCATTCGCAAGCCGGCGATCGCGGTGTTCACTCTCGACGACTACGTGGCTGCTGGAATTGCAACCGCGGAACAGGCCGTCGCCTTGCGGCGAGCGGTTGCCAGCCGCTGCAACATTCTGGTGGCAGGCGGCACCTCGACCGGCAAGACAACGCTGGTCAATGCGTTGCTGGCTGAAGTCGCGAGAACCGGCGATCGCGTCGTGCTGATCGAAGATACCAGGGAGCTGCAATGCGCCTCGCCAAACCTGGTGGCGCTTCGGACAAAGCTGGGTGTGGCATCACTCTCTGATCTGGTGCGCACCGCGCTCAGGCTGCGCCCGGATCGTATTCCGATCGGCGAGGTCCGCGGCCCCGAGGCGCTCGATCTCGTCAAGGCCTGGGGCACGGGCCATCCGGGCGGCATCGGCACCATTCACGCTGGCTCGGCAATCGGCGCTCTGCGCCGGCTGGAGCAGCTGATTCAGGAAGCCGTGGTCACCGTCCCCAAAGCTCTCATTGCCGAGACGATCAATATGATCGCCGTCCTTACTGGACGCGGCTCGCAGCGGCGGCTTGGTGAGCTCGTGCGCGTCGATGGGCTCTCAGCCAGCGGAGATTACAGGCTCGTTCCCGTAGGAGATCAGCAGTGAAGGCGCGACTGTCTCGTTCGTCGATTGCCATGATGGCGATTGTTGCAACCTCCGTGCTTGCGGCGGCGCCAGTACATGCGGCGGGCTCGAACATGCCTTGGGAGCAGCCGCTCAACAAGATCCTGCTTTCTGTCGAGGGGCCGGTCGCCAAGATCATTGCGGTGATCATCATCATCACGACGGGTCTGTCATTGGGTTTCGGCGAAACCTCGGGCGGCTTCCGGCGGCTGATCCAGATCGTGTTTGGTCTGTCCATCGCCTTTGCGGCCTCGAGCTTCTTCCTGTCGTTCTTCTCCTTCGGTGGCGGCGTGGTGATCTGATGAATGATGAAATCAAGGGCTTCAGCGCGCCCGTCCACCGCTCGCTGACCGAGCCCATTTTGATCGGGGGCGCTCCGCGGTCGGTCGCCATTCTCAACGGCACCTTGTCAGCGGCGCTCGGTCTCGGTTTGCGGCTCTGGTTCTTCGGCCTGCTGCTCTGGTTCGTCTGCCACATGCTCGCAGTCTGGGCGACACGGCGCGATCCCTCCTTCATCGAGGTCGTGCGCCGTCACCTGCGGATCCCCAATCATCTCAGCCAGTGAGGCGCCCATGTTCAATTTGGCCGAATACCGCCGTACCAATATCCGGCTTGCGGACTTCCTGCCCTGGGCCGCGCTGGTGGACGAGGGCGTCGTCCTCAACAAGGATGGCTCGCTGCAGCGGACGGCGCGCTTTCGCGGACCTGACCTGGAGAGCTCGGTCGCATCCGAGCTTACGGCAGTCGCTGCCCGTCTCAATAATGCATTGCGGCGCTTAGGCTCGGGCTGGGCGATCTTCGTCGAGGCGCAGCGGCATTCGACTGGAGCCTACCCGGTTTGCATGTTTCCGGATAAAGCGTCCGCGCTGGTCGATGCCGAGCGCAAGGCACAGTTCGAGGAGCAGGCGGCGCACTACGAGTCGAGCTATTATCTCACGTTTCTATACCTGCCGCCCCGCGAAGACGTCGCCCGTTCCGAACGCGTGCTCTATGAAGGCTTGTCGCAGCCGGACCACGCCCGCGGACGCCACATTCTGCGAAGCTTTGTCGATCGCACTGACCGCGTCCTGCAGCTCGTCAGCGGTTTCATGCCGGAGTGCGGCTGGCTGGGCGACGACGCCGTGCTGAGCTACCTGCATTCGACCATCTCGACCAAGCGCCAGCGGGTGCGCGTCCCTGAAATCCCCATGCATCTGGATGGGCTGCTCGCCGATCAGCCGCTGACCTGCGGCTTGGCGCCGATGCTGGGGGCGGTCCACCTGCGTGTGCTCACCATTATCGGCTTTCCCTCCGCAACCACGCCAGGCCTGCTTGACGAATTGAACGCTCTTGCATTCGCCTACCGCTGGTCGACGCGCGCCATCATGCTCGACAAGCAGGATGCCGTGAAGCTCGTGACACGGATCCGGCGGCAGTGGTTCGCCAAGCGCAAGTCTCTGGGAACGATCCTGAAGGAGGTCGTGACAAACGAGGCGGCGAGCCTCGTCGACAGTGACGCCCACAACAAGGCCGTCGACGCCGATGCAGCGCTGCAGGACCTCGGCTCCGACGAGATTGGCCAAGCCTATGTCACGGCGACGGTCACGGTGTGGGATGCTGATCCGGCGCAGGCTGACGAGAAGCTGCGCCAAATTGAGAAGGTGATCCAGGGGCGCGATTTCACCTGCATGGCGGAGACCGTCAATGCGGTCGAGGCCTGGCTCGGCAGCCTTCCGGGACATGTCTACGCCAATGTCCGGCAGCCGCCGCTATCGACGCTCAACCTTGTTCATCTCGTTCCGTTGTCGGCAGTGTGGGCGGGCGAAGTGCGCGACCACCATTTGAGGGCGCCGGTGCTGCTGTTCGGCCGCACCGAAGGCGCGACCCCGTTCCGATTTTCGCTTCACGTCGGCGATGTCGGTCACACGCTGGTGGTCGGACCGACCGGAGCCGGCAAGTCGGTGCTGTTGGCGTTAATGGCTCTGCAGTTCCGTCGCTATCCGAATGCACAGATCTTCGCGTTCGATTTCGGCGGCTCGCTGCGGGCCGCGGCGCTCGCCATGGAGGGCGACTGGCATGATCTCGGCGGAACGCTGTCAGCTGAAGACGAGAGCTCGGTCACGCTGCAGCCGCTGGCTGGAATACCTGATGTGATGGAGCGTGCCTGGGCGGCCGACTGGATCGCTGGCCTGCTCGCGCGCGAGAAGATCGTGGTGACACCCGACGCCAAGGAGCATCTCTGGTCGGCGCTGACCTCGTTGTCCTCAGCGCCTGTGGCTGAGCGCACCCTGACCGGCCTGTCGGTGTTGCTGCAGTCGAACAGCTTGAAACGTGCCCTCAAGCCGTATTGCCTCGATGGCGCTCACGGACGACTGCTGGATGCCGACCATGAGCTCGTGGGCGATCGGTCGGTCCAGGTGTTCGAGACCGAGGGGCTGATCGGCACCGCTGCGGCTCCTGCCGTCCTCGCTTATCTCTTTCACCAGATCGCACAGAGGCTCGACGGCCGCCCGACACTTCTGATCATCGACGAAGGGTGGCTGGCGCTGGATGATACCGATTTCGCAGGCCAGCTCAGGGAGTGGTTGAAGACGCTGCGCAAGAAGAACGCCTCCGTCGTCTTCGCGACGCAGTCGCTCTCCGACATCGACGGCTCGCCGATCGCACCCGCGATCATCGAGAGCTGTCCGACACGCATCCTGCTGCCGAATGAGCGCGCGCTCGAGCCGCAGATCAGCGGCATCTATCGTCGCTTCGGCCTCAATGATCGTCAGATCGAGCTCGTCAGCCGTGCGGTGCCCAAGCGCGACTATTACTGCCAGTCCCGCCGGGGCAACCGCATGTTCGAGCTTGGTCTCGGCGAGGTCGCGCTCGCCTTTGCTACTGTGTCGTCCAAAGCCGATCAGGCCGCGATCTCGGAGGTTCTCAAGTCCGCCGGCCGGCCGGGCTTTGCGGCAGCGTGGTTGCGGCACCGCAAGCTCGGCTGGGCCGCCGACCTCATTCCGCGGCTGGAAAATGTGGAGATGGAGCGATGATGTCTGCCAGGCGATGGGCAGCGTCGATGGCGCTGCTGATCCTGACTTCGGCGGCTCCGGTGCGGGCTCAGCTCGTCGTCTTCGATCCCAACAACTATGCTCAGAACGTACTGACCGCCGCGCGCGAGCTGCAGCAGATCAACAATCAGATCCTGGCCCTGCAAAACCAAGCCCAGATGCTGATCAATCAGTCGCGCAACCTCGTCCAACTGCCGTATTCGTCACTGATCCAGCTGCAGCAATCGATCCAGCGGACCCAGGATCTGCTGAAGCAGGCCCAGCGCCTGGCCTACGACGTGCAGCAGATCGAGCAGGCGTTCAAGACGATCTACGCGCCGGCAGCTGCTGGCGCCAGCGCCGCCGACCTTGTCAGCAATGCCCGGACCCGCTGGCAGACCTCGGTGGCTGCGCTGGAGGATGCGCTCAAGCTGCAGGCAGGGGTCGTCGGTAATCTCGACACCGTCAAGGGCCAGTCCGCGGCGCTGATAGCTGCGAGCCAAGGGGCCGCCGGCGCGTTGGCCGTCACGCAAGCCGGCAACCAGATCCTGGCGATGCAGGCGCAGCAGCTCGCGGATCTGACGGCCGTCGTGGCCGCCCAGGGACGGGCGCAGGGCCTCTCGATGGCCGAGCGCGCAGCCGCCCAGGATCAGGCACGCGAACAGCTCCGCCGCTTCTTGACGCAGAGTCAGATGGACCAGCCCTCCAACGTACGAATGTTTCACTGATGATGACGAGTGTTCCGGATCGAACTGGCGGAACCCTTGCTGCGGCTATGCGACGACTGATCGCCGAGAGGGCCCGATGACAGGAACGGGGATCATCGATCAGTTCCTAGAGACCTTTACCCGGACCATCGACAGTGGCTTCGGTCTTCTTGGCGGTGAGGTCGGATATCTCGCAACCACGCTCGTCGCCATCGATGTGACGCTGGCCGCGCTGTTCTGGGCGTTTGGCGGCGAAGACGATGTCGTCGCCCGGCTGGTCAAGAAGACGCTGTTTGTCGGCGTATTTGCCTACCTGATCGGCAACTGGAACAGCCTCGCCCGTGTGGTCTTCGAGAGCTTCGCAGCACTCGGCCTGAAGGCCTCCGGCTCCGCGTTGTCGGCGGCGGACTTCTTGCGGCCGGGCAGAATCGCGCAAGTGGGGCTCGATACAGGGCGGCCACTGCTCCAGGCGATTTCCGGCCTCCTGGGCTATGTGAGCTTCTTCGAAAACTTCCTGCAGATTGCGGTCCTGCTGTTTGCGTGGGTGGTTGTGCTCCTCGCCTTCTTCATTCTGGCCATCCAGCTCTTCGTCACGCTCATCGAGTTCAAGCTCACGACGCTTGCCGGATTTGTTCTCATCCCGTTTGCTCTGTTCGGCAAGACCGCCTTCGCAGCGGAACGTGTGCTCGGCAACGTCATCTCCTCCGGTGTGAAGGTCTTGCTGCTTGCCCTGATCTCAGGAACCGGCTCGACCCTGTTTGGTGAATTGACGCAGGTGACAGGCGGCGATCCTCCGACGGTTGAGAGTGCGATGGCCCTAGTCCTTGCAGCCCTGTCGCTGCTTGGCCTCGGGTTGTTCGGGCCCGGGATCGCCAATGGGCTTGTCAGTGGTGGACCGCAGCTGGGAGCAGGGAGCGCGGTGGGGACGTCGCTCGCCGCGGGGGGGCTCGTCGTGGCCGGCGCCGGCATGGCCGCTGGCGGAGCGGGGCTCGCAGGTGGAGTGATCTCTGGCGCAGGCCGCGCCGTAGCGCCGCTGGGGGCTGTGGCGTCCGGCGCAGGCCGCGTCAGTGGTGCCAGTGCCGAGGCAACTGGAGCGAACGCAAGTCCCCTGCGCCAGAAGGTGCCAGTCGATGCCGGCGGCGCGGACCGGCAGGGCCAGATGGACAGCTCGGTGGCCCGCTCTCCAATGTGGGCGCGGCGCATGAGGGCTGCGCACGCCGTCCAACAGGGGGCATCCGCCACGGCACAAGCCCTTCGCCAAGCCGAGCGCGGCGGTCAGGGAAGCGCGATCGATCTCTCCGAGGAGAATTCCTGACATGTTCAAACGATCATCCGTTCATTACGGCCATACGCCCGAGCCGGTGACGCCCTATCAGAAGGCAGCCCAGGTGTGGGATGAGCGCATCGGCGCTGCAC
This sequence comes from Bradyrhizobium sp. ORS 285, assembly GCF_900176205.1. Taxonomy (NCBI): domain Bacteria; kingdom Pseudomonadati; phylum Pseudomonadota; class Alphaproteobacteria; order Hyphomicrobiales; family Nitrobacteraceae; genus Bradyrhizobium; species Bradyrhizobium sp. ORS 285. The sequence goes on along the minus strand of NZ_LT859959.1, from coordinate 6,560,197 downwards.
GCGTTCAGGCCAAGAACTGGCGGTTGATGGCGTTCGGTTGCCTCACCCTCGCCGCAGGCTTCGCAGGCGCGCTGATCTGGCAGTCGACCCGCGGCACGGTGACGCCCTGGGTCGTCGAGGTCGGCCATCTCGGCGAGGTCCAGCGGGTGGCGCCTGCGGTCGCCGACTACATGCCGACCGATCCGCAGGTCGCCTTCCATCTCGCGCGGTTCGTCGAGGATGTGAGAGGTCTGCCGGCCGATGGCATCGTACTACGCCAGAATTGGCTGCGCGCCTACGACTTCACCACCGATCGCGGCGCGGCTGCCCTGAATGATTATGCCCGCTCCAATGATCCTTTTACCAAGCTCGGGAAGGTCCAGGTCTCGGTCGAGGTCTCCAGTGTGATCCGCGCCTCGCCGGACAGCTTCCGGATCGCCTGGATCGAGCGTCGCTACGAGAACGGTGCCTCGGTTGCGACCGAACGCTGGAGCGCGATCCTCACCATCGTGCTGGCCATGCCGGACGATGCTGACCGCCTGCGCAAGAACCCGCTGGGTGTCTACGTCCACGCCATCAACTGGTCGAAGGAGCTGTCGCAATGAGCAAGCCAACGATCCGGGTGCCTGCAGGGACAAGGATGATTGCAGCCGCCATTCTGGTTCTGCTCTGCGGCTGCACCACGACCCGTCCGCCGAAGATCAGCTATGACAGTGAAGCACCATCATTGCCGGCGCCGCCTGCCGTCCTTGATGGAAAGGCTCCGCCGCTTCATCTTCCGCCGCCCTGGAAGGTGTCCCTTGGTGGCAAGGCGGGTGCCCAGGAAGACGCGGAGCCGCTCGACCGCGTCGAGACGGCCAACAGCGCGGCGCGGGTCGAGCCGCGCAAGAAGGGCTACTTCAACGCGACGCAGATCTACGCCTATAGTCCTGGCGCGCTTTATCAGGTCTATGCGGCGCCCGGGCAGATCACCGACATCATGCTCGAGGAGGGTGAACAGCTCGCGGCATCGGGACCAGTGTCCGCCGGTGACACCGTGCGCTGGGTCATAGGTGATACCGAGAGCGGTACGGGCGAGCGCCGCCGCGTCCACATCCTGGTCAAGCCGACGCGTGCCGCAATCGAGACCAATCTCGTCGTCAACACCGACCGGCGGACCTATCTGCTCGAGCTTCGCGCCAGGGAGAAGCCTTATATGCCGGCCGTGGGCTGGTACTATCCGCAGAATGCCGAGACAAGAGCGCGCCAGCTCGTCTTGAGGCCGGAGCTGCCCAATCCGGCGCTGCGGCGGTTTCGCTATCGCATCGAGGGTGACGATCCGCCATGGAAGCCTGTCAACGCCTATGATGACGGTCGCAAGGTCTATATCGAGTTTGCCCCTGGAATTGTGCAGGGTGAATTACCGCCTTTGTTCATCATCGGGAGCGATGGCGCGCCGGAGATCGTCAACTACCGTGCCTTACGCAACACCATGATCGTCGATCGGCTGTTTGCCGCGGCCGAGTTGCGCCTCGGTGGCGATCAGCAGCGCACGGTCAGGATCGTCAGGACCGACGGAGCCTCTCTGTGACTGGCGAGGACGTCAAACCCGCACCCTCACAGCCGGCGTTTGCGGCCGACAAAACGGAACAACGCACCAAGGCCATGCGCCTGAACGGCGATCTCCCACCGGTGACGCGATTGTCGCGCAACGTCCTGGCCGGTGGGAGTGCCGTGGCGCTCCTGTTGATTGGCGGCGCAGTCGCCTGGACATTCCAGACCAGCAGGACAGGCAAATCGGGCTCGGCCGAGCTCTACAGCACGAATCATCACGACATTGCAGACGGGATTTCGGCGCTGCCCCGTGACTACGCCAATCTTCCCAGGAACGTTCCGGTGATTGGGCCGCCGCTGCCCGGCGATCTCGGCAAGCCGATTGTCGCTGCGCAGGGCGAGGCACCTACGGCGGCTCCTGATCAGGAACAGCTCCGCCATGAGCAGGAGCGGGATGCTGCGCGGGTGAGCCGCCTGTTTGCGACCATCAATGCTCACGATGCCAATGGCGCGGCAAGCGCGGCTCACGCCGGCGAACGGACAGGCGCGGTGTCCAGTCCCGACGACGCGTTCACCCAGAATGGTCAGGAGCGCAAGCTCGCTTTTGTCAATGCTCCCATCGATCGCCGCACCACAAGTCCCGACCGTATCGGGCGGGCCGCATCACCCTATGTGGTCCAGGCCGGGGCTGTGATTGCGGGCGCTCTGATCACGGGTATTCGCTCCGACCTGCCGGGCCAGATCACGGCGCAGGTCACCGAGAACGTGTTCGATTCCCCGTCAGGCCGCTTCCTGCTTGTCCCGCAGGGAGCGCGGTTGATTGGGATCTACGACAGCCAGGTGACGGCCGGCCAATCGCGCGTCCTGCTGGTCTGGACCAGGCTGATCATGCCGAATGGCCGTTCAATCGTTCTGGAGCGGCAGCAGGGCGCCGACGCTGCGGGCTATTCAGGTCTCTCAGACGAGGTCGACAATCATGTCAGGCAGCTGGTCGGCGCAGCGCTGCTGTCGACGCTGCTCTCGATGGGAAGCGAGGTCAACGCCGGCGCCAATCAGAACACGAGCAACGCGGGCATCATCCAGGCGCTGCGCCAGGGCTTCGGCAATGCCATGAGCCGCACAGGTCAAGAGCTGGTCGGTCAGCAGATGAACATCCAGCCCACTTTGACGGTGAGGCCGGGCTTCCCGATCCGCGTCATCGTCAATCGTGACCTCGTGCTCGAGCCGTATCAGGGGTAGTCATGGCAAAGCTGAAGATCTCGGAACTTCCCGACGAGAAGCCGGTCAAAATCACGCTGGAGCTGTCTGCAAGCGTGTTTCGCGATCTGCAGGCCTACGCGGCGGCTGTTGGCCGCCATTCAGACCAGCCGGCAAACGATCTCGGTCGTCTAGCCTCCGCAATGGTGGCCCGTTTCATGGCGACCGATCGAGCGTTTGCCAAGTCGAAGCGGATACCAGTCCCCAAGATCAAATGACGCGGAGCGTGCTGCACGTCGGCCTGCTCGGCGAAGCAGAGTGGAACGGCCGGCGCTCAGCCTCGCAAGTGACTTGTGTCCGTTGAGGAGCAGCAAGCCTCAACTCTGAGCTGCGTCGGCGGCGCGATCAGGGCTCCAAAAAGAATGCGTTTCCCGGTCAACGGTTGAAGCTTGTGCACGTGACCGGGACATGGTTGTTTTGGCTCCACTGTTTCTATGGATTGCTGTTGCCGCGGTATGAAATATCGGGAAATCCGTGAGATCTCCGTCTCCGAAATCGGGCTGGGCTGTTCCGGGTTTGGGGAAACCGGCAGTTTGATGAGCGTGACGCGATCAAAATCGTTCATGAGGCGGTCGAGCTCGGAATCAACCATTTCGATACAGGCCACAATTACTGTGACTATAATGCCGAGCCACGTCTTGGTCGGGCCTTAGCAGATATCCTGCGGCGCACAGACCGGTCGAAGATCGTTGTATCCACAAAGGCGGGCACCCTCCGCCGCAAGCCTCTGCTATCGCTCCGGGATGTCAAAACGCAAGATCATTAGCCCTGACTACATTGAACAAGCGTGCGCGAAGAGCATTCAGAACCTTGGCGTTGACTACATCGATATCTTCTATCTCCACAGCTTTCCGCCAGCTTCCATTACAGACGAGCTGCTGACCAGACTACAAGGGATGCGCCAACGCGGTATGTTCCGCCTCCTGGGGATCAATACGCATTCCGAAGCAAACATGAGATATATTGCCGATCTTGACGGCATCTTTGATGTTGCGCTCATTGATCTCAACGTCGCTCAGCTCGATCGGCTGCCGGTGCTCGACTATCTTCACAAGGCCGGCGTTGCCGTCATCGCCGGTACTGTTCTGGCCCAGGGTCATCTCAGCGGAGGGAAGATCGGCCGGCCCCGCAACAAGGCCGATCTTTGGTACTTGGCCCGTTCTCTGCTGAACAGAGATGCGAGGCGCCTTGCGAAGGCGGCCAGGCACCTCCGACCTGCCCTCGCTGGTATCGACGAAATGTCGGCGGCTCAGGCCGCTATCTCATATGTCTTGGGTCTGAGACAGGTGTCGTCCTGCATCTTCGGGACGACAAGGCTCGCCAATCTCCGGGAGATCGCCGCAGCACCCGACACACGGCTGTCCGCAGAGCAGACGCGCTTGATACATTCGGCGTTCGCAGGGCAGAGAGCTTCTTAGAGTCCACGTCCAGCATGGCGAGGCTGGCGAAGAACCGACGCTTTGATGGCCAACGATGACGGACGTGCTGCATCGTCTGCAGAGATGCTCGATCGAGCTTCGATCCAAGCTCAATCGAGCTGCTGGCGGGGCGGGCGGCGCATGGCAGGATTGTCGAAGGTTCGGGATCGTGCTCACCGAACTCCCGCGAGGCCTTCCAAGTCCGGGCTGTACGCCAGCTCTTCGGCGGGCGCCAATAGGGCGTCCTCCGCCAGGCGCGGGGACAGTGCGGGTGAGACAGGCCCAGCAGGAGAAGGACTCGCGTTCAGCGCGCTTGGGATGCCTGTATGCCGGCGGACCGACTCCAGGATTGCCGCTGATACGCCGATATAGGCTGCCCCGATGTCATGCCCTTCCAACCGCAGCTTCGTGCCCAGTGGTCTCACGGGGCAGCCATGGGCGGCGATGACATTCTTGAAGATCCAGCTGGGCATGACACCAAGATAACATGAGATGCCGTTTGCCAGGCCGAATTCCTGGCAGCCCTGGATGAGCTGCCCGATCACTTCGCGACGTTTGCCGGCGCTCAGCGCACGATCGCAACCGAATCGAGATGCTTCCCAGATGGCGTCCGAATGCGGCAGCGAGCCGTCAACCAGGTCTGGCCACAAGGATCTGACCATGTAGGGGCGTGTCGTCGGGATCAGCCGTGCAGTCCCCAGCGCCTGATCGTGATCGTCGACGACCAGAATATAGGTGGCTGCCGGTGTGTCGAACTGATCATATTCGATGCCCTGATAATGAGGCACGGACCACCTCTGGCGCTCGACGAACATCCGGTAGCGCAGCCGGTGATGTGAAATCCACGCTTCGCCATGTCGATGGACGGTGTCCCACCTGATTGAAACGGTACGCATGAGCATCTTCCAATGTGTCTCGTGACAGGAAGATGCAGACTAATGGGCACAGCTCCGCCGAGGGAGCTACCGAGTCGAGTAGCTCCCTCACCTATCGAGGGCTGTTGTGCCATCGCTCTCTCGGGAGATGACGTCTGTCAGACCGCGCCCCAATATCACCTATAATTAGACGCAATTCTGAGTTGTGCTGCTGGGCAGTTGTTGGCTTTTGCAAGGCTAGTCCTGGCCATACTGAACGGCTCGCGTGACATAAGCGCGCTGCTGGGTTGCAGGTGCTGCGTGCGGAAAGAATGCGGTGGACGTGCATGATCCGCTCGAAGTTTGTACCAGCGAGCTGATGCTTGCCGAGAGGAGTGCCGAAGAACGCCTATCTGGCAGGCACTTTTACTGCGCGATGTGGTCGACCGGATCGGCAAGATCGACCGGCGGCCGATTTCTGAGAAGGGCAACGCTGGTGGCATCACGGCTTCTGACAGATTAAGCGATTGTGATCGTCAATTGCACGACGGAGCGTATGATGGTACGGTCTACCTCAGGTTGGGTTGAAGTTTGGACAAGCAAGTGCCCGCTTCTCGCCTCAGTCGAGGCCGACGAAGGGGCTGGGACGGACCGTCGGCAACCGGGGCGTTGAGACGGATTCGTTTTCACGATCATATCTGGGCGGAGCGTGCGCAGCTTTGTCTGCCGTGAGGTAGCAATGGACCTCTTCAGCTTCATCGATTGTGCAAACCGCACACAGTCGTTGGCCGACCTGTTCGATCTGCTCGTCGGTTCTGCGGCCGATGAGGGGTTCGGTCAAGTAGCGTATGGCGCGTTGAACTACGAAGAGACGGTACGTCTGCCAGACCATCCGATGCCGGCCATCGCACTTAACTTCCCGCTCGACTGGCGTAACCATTATTTCGAGCACAAGTATCATGAGATCGACCCGGTCATCAGGCGAACGGCGTCGCACAGCAAGCCATTCATGTGGGATCAACTGCTCGAGCGGCGTCAGCTGCACGACGGTGAGCGATTGGTCCTTCTCGAGAGCCGCGAAGCCGGCCTCAAGCACGGCGTGAGCGTGCCGCTGTTTGGGCCGTCCGGGCGCATCTCCGTTCTATCCTTTGCCTCCCGCTTCGACGACGCCGACCCGGTCCGGCAGTTGAAGCATCTTCACGCACTGGCGTGTCAGTTCCATGTTGCCTTTGGCGAGCTTGCCCAGCCAGCGATGGGCAAGACGGCGATCAAGCTTTCGCCGCGCGAACGCGAATGTCTGGCGTGGACGGCGGAGGGCAAGTCCTCCTGGGACATCGGAATCATTCTCAAGATCAGCGAAAACACGATCAACTTCCACATCAAGAAGGCGACGAGAAAGCTTGGCACGAACAGCCGGACGGTCGCCGTCGTCAGGGCGATACGGCTTGGTTTGATCGAGGTCTCCGGACTATCCGGCCCAACTTCGCCGGTGTGGACGGATAGGACGCCGACTGGAGCCAGTGCCGGTCAGCCGCCCCAATCTGATCTTGCGAGCACCCATAACGAGTAAGAATAGGTTTCCTTGATTTCGGACTTTGACAGAGGGGGAGGACTCTTCCAGCCTGACGGGTGGGGTAACGGGCGAGGCACCGGATGAAGTCCATCTCTATGAAATATGTCTGTGTACTGGCATTCTGCATCGCCGCCATGGTGAGTGCGACCGGTGGTGTGTGCGCGGGGGAAGTGGTGCCTGGGGCCACCCTGCAAATCGGTGCTGGAGGATCAGACATCACCACGCTCGATCCGCATCGTGCGACGACCAGCACCGACAAGCCCCTGATCGGCTTGATGTTCAACGGCCTGGTCCGGTTCAAGCCCGGGAGCGCAGACCCTAAGGATCTCGAGCCCGATCTCGCCGAGCGCTGGGAAACCTCCGCAGACGGCCGAGTCTGGACCTTCTTCATTCGAAAGGGCGTCAAGTTCCATGGCGACTGGGGCAGCCTCACCGCAGATGATGTCGTCTACTCGCTCACGCGTGCCGCAGACCCCAACCGCTCGAGCTTCGCTGCAGACTTCGCGGCAATGGACAGCATCGAGAAGGTCGACGAGGCGACGATCCGCATCACGCTGAAATATCCGGATCCGAATTTCCTCGGCCGCTTGTCGAATTATCACGGCGGAAACATCCTCTGCAAACGAGCAGTCGAGGAGCTCGGCGGCAAGTTTGCCTCCAACCCGGTCGGTACAGGTCCGTTTGCGTTTGCGGAGCACGAGACTCAGCGGCATGTAAAGCTGGTTGCAAACGAGGGCTATTTCCGCGGCCGCCCGCAGATCAGCACTATCATGTACCGTACGATCCCCTCCGACAGCGCTCGCGAGCTCGCCTTTTCGTCCGGAGAGCTCGACGTCATTCAAGGCCGTCGCGAGCAGCGCTGGGTCGATACGACCCGGCAGCGCAGCAACATGGTCGTTGATGTCTTCCGTCCCGGAGAGTTTCGGACGCTTCACATCAACAGCAGCATTCCGCCGCTCGACGACATCAGGGTCCGGCAGGCAATCGCCGCTGCGGTCAATCTCGACGACCTTGTGCAGTTTGTCGGCAAGAGCGTCAGCCTGAAAGGTTGCTCGGTGGTTCCCCCAGGCTATATCGGAGAGGACTGTTCGTCCGGGCCTTATGCTTACGATCCGGTCAAGGCCAAGGCGCTCTTGGCCGACGCTGGCTACGCGAATGGCCTGACGCTCAAGGTCGTGGTGTCCAACATCTCGGCTATCCTGCCGACAATGGAAATCATTCAGCGCCAGCTCGCGAAGGTGGGGATCAAGCTCGATATGAGCGTAGTCGATCACGCGACCTATCAGAGCCAGATCCGCGGCAATGCCAGCGCTCTGGTGTTCTATGGCGCGGCCAGATTTCCGGTCGCCGATACGTATCTGACCGAGTTTTATCACTCGAGCTCAAGTATTGGAAAGCCGACGGCCGTTGCCAATTTCTCGCATTGCGAGGTTGCGGATGCAGAGATCCAGGCGGCGCGGGTGGAAGGCAGCGTGGAGCGGCAGCAGGAGCTGTGGAAGGAGGCTCAGCGCAAGGTCCATGAGGCCGTCTGTTCTGTTCCGCTGTTTGAGCTTCAGCAGGTCTGGGGCCACAGCAAGCGCGTCAACTATGGCTATGAGCTCAAAGGAGCCATGAATCTCGCGCCGCCGATCACCGAAGAGACAACGCTTATGCCGCGCTGAGGGACTCCTGAGAAAGCCGTGCAGCCGTCGTGCGTGCTTGCTGGAGGAAGGCATCGACTAGGCTTGCATTGCGGCTATCGCGCATGCGGCAGAGCTGGAAATCATAAGACAAAGCGGGCTCAAAGCGTCTGATGGCCAAGCGGTCCTGAAGCCCGCTGAACATCAAAGGGTGCACCAGCGAGACGCCCAGGCCTGCGGCCACGAATTCGCAAAGTGTCGGTGACACATTGGCCACGAGCACGGTGTTGGGGCGGACGTTGTAGGCGTCGAACATCGTTGCGATGCACTGACCAGCCTGGCTCTCAGGATCGAAGGACACGAAGGGAATGTTGTCGAGATCGTCCGGCTCGACAACGTTCTTCATCGCCAGGGGATGATCCGTCGGCATGATGCAGACCAGCGGGTGCTGCGTCAGCGGCTCGGCGATCACGTAGGGGTTGTCGATCCGTGAGCTGACAAGGCCGACATCGAGCTTGCGTGTCACCAGCCAGTCCACAATCCATTCCGAGCTGCGTGATTTGACCGAGCAGAACACGTTGGGATGCTGCCGTAGAAATCCCATCGTCGCCTGCTGGATGAATGCGCGCGACAAGGCCGGCATGACGCCGACGAGAAGCTGCCCCTGCTCTTCGCGGCGGATCGCCTCGACGGCATTCTCCACCTGGCGAACGCCTGAAAAGATCCGATCGATCTCCTTGTAAAGCCGCATGCCACGCTGTGTCGGAGCTAGGCGGCCTTTGACCCGATCGAACAGGCTGAGTCCGGTATCCTCTTCGAGATGGGCGATCAGCTTGCTCATCGCGGGCTGGGAGATGTTGAGGATCAAAGCGGCTCGGCTGATCGAGCCGCTCTCGATCACCGCTTTGAACGCCTCAACCTGTCTGAGATTGATCTGACGAGCCATCCCATAACCCTGAAGAATACAGCCAGAGATTTTCGACTTTGACCAAATATCCCTTTTTGTCGTCTTATTGGGCAAGAGGAAATCTGATGCATCCTGAGATAATAGTTATCGGTGCTGGCACTGTCGGTGCTGCGATCGCTTATGGCCTTGCGCGAAGACAATGCCGGGTGCTCGTGCTCGACGGTGACGATCATGATCATCGTGCGGCGCGGGCTAATTTCGGCCTTGTTTGGCTCCAGGGCAAAGGCCAGAACATGCCGGCCTACCAGCAGCTGTCGCGTCGTAGTGTCGACATGTGGTCCGACTTTGCGGCGGAACTCACTGATCTCTCCAAGCTGGATCTTCACTACGAGCAGAATGGCGGCCTGGCATTCTGCCTCGGAGAGGATGCGTTCGAGAAGCGCCGCTCGGACCTTCAGCGGTTGCACAATCAGCTCGGCGGAGCGGAGGCGGATTGGCGGATGCTCGATCGCGCCGAACTGACCAGGCTGCTTCCGAAGGTTCGGTTGGGGCCGGACGTGTCCGGGGCAAGCTTCGGTCAGCGGGACGGGCACGCCAATCCGCTTCAGCTCCTTGCCGCTCTTCATGCTGGAATTCTGCGCCTTGGCGGAGACCTGCGCCGTAACGTTGCAGTGCGGAAGATCGTGCCCTGCGAGGCGGGCTTTACGGTGGCATTTGGAGACGAAACCGTCAGTGCGCCACGTGTGCTCATTGCTGCGGGCCTCGGGTCCCAGGCGCTCGCGCGGCAAGTGGGTCTTGATATCCCGCTGCGGCCGCAGCGAGGGCAGATCCTGGTGACCGAGCGCGTCGAACCATTCCTGCCTTTGCCGACCAGCGGCTTGCGTCAAACGCGGGAAGGCACCGTGATGATCGGTGCAACCCATGAGGAGACCGGTTTTGATAGCTCCGCGACCGCTGTCGCGGCCGCAGATCTCAGCCGGCGGACGCTTCGCATCGTGCCGGGGCTTGCTGAGGCGAAATTGGTCCGGCAGTGGGCTGGCTTGCGCATCATGACCCCTGACGGGTGTCCCGTTTACGCGCAGTCGCAGACCCACCCGGGAGCCTTCGTCGCCTTGTGCCATTCAGGCGTCACGCTTGCGGCTTTGCATTCCACTGTCCTGGCCGACGCCATCTTAGCCGGGCAGCTGCCGGATACGCTCGATATCTTTCACCAGAGTCGCTTTGATGTTCCGAAAGCTGCATGAGCCCGTTGAGACCGTGACGATCTATGTCGAAGGCAGGCCTGTCGCGGCTGAGCCGGGCGAGAGCGTGGCAGCTGTCCTGCTCCGGCAGGCTGTTGCCTGGTCGCGTCCCACGCCGGTGAAGGGCAGCAAGCGGGCTCCTTATTGTATGATCGGCGTCTGTTTCGACTGTCTCGCCCAGGTGGATGGAATCGGCTCGGTTCAGACCTGCATGACTCCGGTGGAGGAGGGCATGAGGGTTGAGCGCCAGCAGCGTAAGCGGTGCTTGCCGTCATGAGCAAAACCGATCTCCTGATCGTAGGGGCCGGCCCTGCAGGCATGACAGCGGCGATCACGGCCCGCCGCTATGGAATTGACGTTCTGGTGGTGGACGATCAAGCTTTGCCTGGCGGGCAGATCTGGCGCGCGGTTGAGACTCAAGCCGCGACGCCAAGGGGAGCCATCCTTGGAAGGGCCTATCAGGAAGGAAAAGCGACGGCCGATGCATTCCGCGCCAGCGGAGCGCGGTACGAGCCTCGTACACAGCTTTGGCAGGTCGAACCTGGTTTCCGCGCCTTCGTGACCCATGATGGCAAGGCCAGGACGATCGAAGCGCGCGCCATCATTCTCGCAACCGGCGCCCAGGAGAGGCCCACTCCCTTTCCCGGCTGGACACTCCCGGGGGTTCTCACGGTGGGGGCCGCTCAAGTCCTCCTGAAAACTGCCGGGCAGATCCCCTCGAAGCCCGTCTGGGTCGCTGGTTGTGGCCCGTTGCCGCTTCTCTACCTCGTTCAGTTGCTCAACGCCGGAGGTCAGATCGCCGGCTATCTCGACACCACACCGGCCGGACGTCACTGGGCGTCGCTCGGGCATCTGCCGAAGGCTCTGCGCGCCAGCGGCGCGCTCCTCAAAGGGCTTGCGTGGAAGACCGTCCTGCGACACAGGCGCGTGCCGATCGTCCATCACGTCATCGACCTGGAAGCGCACGGGTCGGAACGGCTCGAAGCCATCAGCTATCGAACGGCCGGTGGACAACAGACGACCGTGTCCGCGGACAATCTGCTTGTGCATGAAGGTGTCGTGCCGAACATCCATGCAGCGTTGGGGCTGGGCTGCGCGGTCGAATGGCGTGACGAGCAGGATTGCTACGTTCCGGTTCTCGACCCATGGGGTGAAACGTCAAGAGCCGGCATCTTCGTTGCCGGAGATGGCGCGGGCATTGCCGGTGCAAAGGCGGCGCAATGCCGTGGCGCGCTTGCAGCACAGAGGCTGGCCGTCAAGCTCGGCTATGCGGACGAGCCGACCGTGGTCAAGGAAGCCGCTCGCGTTCGAAAGAGCCTGGCTCGCGAACTTGCATTGCGGCCCTTCCTCGACGCGCTGTTCAGGCCACACAGCAGGATCTTTAGTCCCTCCGATCAGACGGTGATATGCCGCTGCGAGGAGGTCACGGCAGGAGAGATCCGTGCGATGGCCCGGATCGGCGGGGCCGGCCCAAACCAGATCAAGGCTTTCACGCGAGCGGGGATGGGGCCCTGCCAGGGACGGCAATGCGGTTACACCGTCACCCGCATCCTTGCGGACATCCAGAATTGTCCCGCAAGGGAGATTGGCTTCTACCACGTCAGGCCTCCGCTCAAGCCAGTGACGCTTGGAGAGCTGGCAACGCTCGATCAAGAGGAGGAGGTGTTGTGAGCCGCATCCCCTGTCCGGAGAGAGAAGGCCCGCTCGGATATGCCGGCTTTTGTTTGCAAGTGAATGGGGCGCTCGAATGATCAGCTTTGCCTTCAAGCGGCTGCTGCTGGCGATCCCCACCTTGCTCGTGATGTTGACCGCCATCTTCGTGCTGGTGCGTCTCGTTCCGGGCGATGCGGCATCCGTCATCCTTGGTGACCAAGCCACCGAAGCCTCGCTTCGGGCCATGCGAGCCCGGCTCGGGCTCGACCAGCCGATCCAGGTTCAATATCTTCACTTTCTTGCAGAGGTGCTCACCGGGAATCTCGGCCAATCGCTGAGCAGCGGCCGGACCGTCGTTCAGGAGGTCCTGCTGGTGTTGCCCTCCACCATCCAACTCACCTTGGCTGCCATCACGATTGGAATCGTCCTGGGCCTGCCGCTCGGAATTCTCGCGGCGCTCGGCCGCAACAGCTGGATCGACTACGTATCGCGGCTGGTCTCGTTGGTGGGACTCTCATTCCCGGCGTTCGTGTCGGGCATTCTCTTGCTCATCGTCTTCGCCATCCAGCTGGGATGGTTTCCGGTTCTGACGTCGGATAGCACTGATCCGCTCGAACGGTTACGAAGCCTTGCCTTGCCTGCGCTGAATCTTGGCTTGATCCTGATGGCCTATGTGGTGCGTGTGACGCGGTCATCAATGCTGGGAGTTCTGGGCGAGGACTACATCCGCACGGCTCGCGCAAAGGGGGTTACGCCCACGCGCCTCATCATGCGGCACGCTCTGCGCAATGGCCTCATTCCGGTAGTCACCGTCGTCGGTCTCTACTTCGGGACCTTGATCGGCAATTCGGTGCTCACGGAAATCATCTTCAACCGGCCGGGCCTCGGCAAGCTGATCTTCGGGGCCCTCAATGCACGAGACTATACGCTGCTCGAGGGACTGATGATCATCTTTGCCATCTGCGTGATCGTCGTGAATACGCTGACGGATATTACCTATGGGCTCATCGATCCGCGGGTGAAGTACAAATGACGATTGAGGTTGCATCGGTTGCAGTGGCGCAGCCCAGTCGATTGTGGCTGACCTTCTCCAAGAATCCTCTGTTTTGGCTCGGTGCGCTGCTCCTTGCGATCATCATCGCGGTGGCTGTGCTCGCGCCGCTGATCGCACCGCATGACCCGCTGGAGCAGAATATCGTTGCCAGGCTCGAGCCGCCATCGGCGGAGTTCCCGTTCGGGACAGACAATTACGGCCGAGATGTTCTGTCCCGTTTGATCTATGGAGCCCGCATCTCTCTCATGGTCGGCTTCGTCGCCATCCTGATTGCGATGACGATCGGCTGCACGATCGGGATCGTTGCGGGCTATGTCGGGGGAGTCGTCGATCAGCTCGTGATGGGGGTGCTCGATGTGATGCTCTCGTTTCCAGCTCTCCTGCTCGGTCTCATGATCGCGGCGATGCTCGGCGCCAGTCTGCAGAATCTCATCATTGCGATCGCCATTACGGAGATCGCGCCGTTTGCGCGAGTTGCCCGTGCGCCAACCATTGCCTTGAAGCAGCAGGACTTCGTGATTGCCGGTCGCGCGCTCGGGTTCGGACCCGTCCGGATCATGGGAGTTCATATTCTTCCCAATCTCATCTCGGATGTCGTGGTGATGAGCTCGTTGTGGATGGCATCCGCGATCCGCACGGAAGCATCGCTGAGCTTCATCGGGCTGGGGGTTCCACCGCCGACGCCGACCTGGGGCAGCATGATCCGCGAAGGGTTCGACAACATCCTTGACGCCTGGTGGCTGGCGGTTTTTCCGAGCCTTGCGATCTTGTTGATCGTGCTCGCCCTCAATCTCCTGGGAGACGCGTTGCGAGATGCAATCGATCCAAAGCTGCGGGGAGAATAGCGGTCATGACCTCGTTTCCTAGGCCAGCTCTCGACCTGCGCAACCTGCGGACCGAATTCCGCATCCGAGATCGCTGGTACCCGGCAGTCCGGAATGTTTCCGTCTCACTGATGCCGAACGAAACGCTCGCCGTCGTGGGCGAGTCGGGCAGTGGCAAGAGCGTCACGGCCCTGTCGATCCTCCGGCTGCTTCCGCAGGCCGGTGCTCGCATCCAAGGCGGCGAGGTGCTGTTCGAGGGGCAGGATCTGGTAACCTTGTCTGAGCGCGATATGAGCTCCATCCGTGGTAATTCGATTGCGATGATCTTCCAGGAGCCGATGACGAGTCTCAATCCGACCATGACGGTGGGCGACCAGATTGCGGAGGCGATCCTGATTCACCGTGGCGGGGCGCGCATGCAGGCCAAGGCTGAGGCGCTTCGGCTGTTGGAAGAAGTCAAGATTCCGTCGCCGAAGAGCCGCTTGGATGAATATCCGCATCAATTCTCGGGAGGGATGCGCCAACGCGTCATGATCGCCATGGCACTTGCCTGCCATCCGAAGGTTCTTTTGGCCGACGAGCCGACGACGGCGCTCGATGTGACCATCCAGGCGCAGGTGCTGACACAGCTCGAAGAGCTCAAACAGGCCTACGGAATGTCGATGCTGTTCATCACGCATAATCTTGGCGTGGTGGCACAGATCGCCGACCGTGTTGCGGTGATGTATGCAGGAGAGATCGTCGAGCTTGCGACCGTCGATGCGCTGTTCGCAAAGCCCATGCATCCTTACACGGCGGCGCTGCTGCGTGCCATGCCGCGAGCTGACCGGGCCACCGAAAATCTGGAGCCGATCCCCGGCAGCGTTCCTGCCCTGTCTGCCGTTCCAGCAGGCTGCGCCTATGCGCCGCGTTGCCCGTTCAAAGACCGCAGTTGCATTGAGCTGCACCCAGAGCTCGTATCATCAGGTGATCCCGGACATCTGGTGCGCTGTCCCGTCAGGCCGGTCGGAGGAATGCACTGATGACGACGTCTCTGGCAAACGGTGACTTTGTCGTGCGCAATCTGTCGAAGACCTTCGCGAGGCACGGAGGTTCAGGCGCCCGAAGCGTCCGGGCGGTTGATGATGTATCGTTCCGGGTGCCAAAGGGGACGTCCCTTGGCCTCGTCGGTGAGTCCGGGTGTGGCAAGTCGACGGTCGCGCGTGCCATCCTTCGTCTCATCGAACCGGATAGCGGGTCAATAGCATTCGATGGCATCGATGTTCGGGCAGCCAAGGGGGCCGCGTTGCGTGCGCTGCGTCGCCGGATGCAGATCGTGTTTCAGGATCCCTATTCCTCGTTGAACCCACGCCGAACGATTCGCCAGACTCTGGAAGAGCCTCTTCGCGTCCATCTCCGCATCTCTTCCAAAGAAATCCGCGAGAAGGCTGAAGCCGCCATGGCCGAGGTCGGATTGCCGCGAGAAGCAATGGAACGTTATCCGCACGAGTTCTCAGGCGGCCAGCGGCAACGGATTGGCATTGCGCGGGCCCTGGTGCTGGATCCTGAACTGGTCGTCGCCGACGAGGCGGTTTCTGCTCTCGACGTTTCGGTCCAGGCGCAAATTCTTCGGCTGCTTGAAGGGCTCCGCGAGCGCCGCGGCCTGTCGTTCTTGTTCGTCTCGCATGATCTCGGGGTGGTCCGCCATTTCTGCGACCGCGTCTGCGTCATGTATCTTGGTCGCATCGTTGAAGAGGGACCGACGGTGGACGTTTTCGACCGTCCCTTGCATCCTTACACGAGGCTTCTGCGGGACAGTTATCCGGTCCCGGATCCAAGGGCACGCCGGCCTCTGGTCCAGATCGTGGGTGAAGTTCCCTCCGCAGCCAATCCGCCGCCGGGCTGCGGCTTCCATCCGCGTTGCGCGCGAGCAGAGGGTCTATGTTCCGTCGAACGGCCGCAGCTGGAAACGGTGGCCGATGACCGCTCCCGGGCGTGCTACTACCCGGAGGCAACCGACATCGCGTGGGGAGGCCTGCGCATCGGAGCTCGATGACGGGACGTCTCGCCTAACGAATGCAGCGGCGAGCTGGCGTATCGTGATGCATCAGCCATTTAGCGTGAGATGAGTCGAACTGGAGTAGGACCTCCCTCTCTCGAAGGCGAGCTTGCGGTCCGCTCCAGGGATGGACGGACCGCGGAGTCTTCTCGATCTGACTGGTGCGCCCCTGGCGCGTTGTTGATCAGCCTGGGGCGTGGCATGTAGGTGGCAGGTCCGTCCGGGGCGAAGTCGAGTGAATAGCCCAATCCTCGCACCGTCCGGATATAGTTCGGCTCGCCACCTTCACAGAGCGCCTTGCGAATACGGCTGATGTGAACATCGATTGAACGCACGGCGTTTTCTTGGGTCTGTGCCCGTATGTTGGACAGGATCTGCTCCCGAGAAAATACCCGTCGCGGGGCTTCGAGGAGATACTGCAATATTCGATATTCGACGGGGCAGAGGCGAATACAACGCGCTCCTCTGGAGACGCGATGGGCGTCCGACTCCATGACGATGTCGGCAAACCGGAGCATTTTCGGCTTGGAGCAGGCTGGTTCGCGCAGCAGAGCATGCAGCCGGTCGATGAAGATGTCCGGAAGAAACGGCTTCAATATATAGCTCGTCCGATCCGTCTGGACGCATGTCGCCTCCAGGTGGGGCGATACGCTTGCCATGATCAGAGTCGGGACATTCCGCATTGCAGGGTCCCGGTGCAACAGCTCGAGCGCGTTGGCTACTCGATCTCCGCACGCGGCGTCGTCCAGGGCGATCAAAGCGGGCCGCACCGCGGTGATGGAGACGATCGCATCTCGCAGGGTGTCGGCCAGCACGCAGTCGAAGCCGTTGCTTTCGATAATGTATTTGAGGAGGCTCGTGAATCCCCTGTCGCCGACCAGCAGAATGCGTGGTTTCGCTGGCATCGACATCAACTGACTTGCGTCGCCGGCCACGGGCGCAGGATCGGGCATGCGATCGCATCTCGCCGCGGGTTGATCGCTCCCCGGCTCCGGGGTCCAATCGGTCGTGGCTGCAAAGCCTTTGTCCTGATTTTGAGCTGAGTTTGCGACACCGCGGAAATCGCCTGCCGGATGAGCGCCATCAGCGAGGACTGCCCTGTGCATCATTCCATCTCCCATTACGTCTGCGTAGCGTCAGATGCAGTAGAGCAGCTTCCTACCGACGCGACAGCTACCAAGCCGGATAGGGGGCAGGCCGTGTACGGCTACCGCCGGCCGGGCTTGGCGCAGAAAGGGATCGGTGAATCGGTGACGCAATTCGGCAAATGACGGCGGTCGCGACAAGACGGGGAGCTGCGCTCGGACCTCGGACCTCTACCAGGGTTGGTAGTGGCAGCGCGGGATCAGTCGCCCTATCTTCATGGCTCAGGCTCTCCGTGCCGCAGCCGGTTGCTGGTCGTCGGAGTGGCGCGTCCAGTCGAAGGATCCATGGCATGATGTTCGGAGGGGCGCAGATGGTCAGCCGCATCGGATTTATGCAGGGCGACCTCATGGAACCGGCTGACAAGAGAGGGCGAGGCTTTCTCACGGACTGTTGGCGCGAGGAATTCACGGTTGCTCAAAAAGCAGGGTTCGAGCTGGTCGAGTGGAGGATCGGTGAAGAACCGATCCTGATGAATCCTGTGATGTCGACGACCGGACGAGATCAGATGCGGCAGGTCAGCCGCGAGTGCGAGATCTGCATCCCCTCGCTGTCGGCCGACTTCATGATGCAAGTCCCCTTCTATAAGGCTGAAGGCCGCGAGCATCGGGCGCGGCTCGATCTGCTCGGCGCTGTGATCGAGGCGTGTGCCGAGACCGACATCAAGCTTCTCGTGATGCCGTCCCCGAACGGCGGGCAACAGCTTTCCTCCGAGGAGGCAGCGGCACTTCGATCGGGACTGGATCGGCTGATGCCGCTGCTGGAGGCTTGCGGCGTCATCCTCTCCGTGCAGTCTGATGCCGACCCGCGCTTCCTGGGATCGCTGCTCGAGCCATATCCCGCAGACCGGCTCGGCATCACATACACAATTGGATGCCGACCCTCGATCAGTTCCCAGGCGCATGAGGCCCTTGCCGCATGCGGCAACCGGATCGTGAACGTCCACCTCAAGGACTGGAATTTGCATACCGATCGGGCATCGCCATCTCGTCAGCGAACCGACTTGGCCAACGCGCTCATTCAGCTGAAACTCGCTGGTTATCAGGGCGACTTCATTCTTCAATCGGCCGCCGGTCATTGTCGGGCAGCATTGCTCGCCCAGTATGGTGCCATGGCTGCGACTTGGTGGAGCCTCGGCGGCCCAGATCATTTCAGTCTTGCGCCTGGGATGGTCGACGCACGCGAGAGTCTGCAGCAGCCGGCGCATACGCGGTGATCTTCTAGTTCGTCGCTATGTCGAGACGGATGTCCCGAAAATTGTAACTTTGAATTTCTCTGCAGACGTCCAGCGCGCACAAGGGCCCGCATGGGACGAAGCATGATCCTCGCCATGGCCCTCGGACGCCGAGAAGGCGCCTCAGCGCAGATGCGCCTGTCATCGTCGAGATAAAAGCAATCTGTTGGCTGGCTGCCAAAGTGGAGTTGCGCATTTTTCGCTTCTCGCGACGTAATTATTAGTATTTGTGGCGCGTACGTTAGCGAGATGCTTCTAGATGTTTACCGGATTATTATGTTGACCAAGTCGCGTCGCTCCAAGAATACTGCAATCTACGTTAGGTTGTGTCATGGAGCAGCGACATGCAGACGTCGGTTTCGATCATTGGTGCCGGGAATTGCGGGTGTGCGTTCGCGGCTGATCTCGCCAGCCGAGGAGCGAACGTATTGTTGTACGCGCATCCTGAGCATCGCCGGCACGCGGAGACGATCGAACGCAATGGCTATCTGGAAGCTGGCCTCAAGATCGAAGGCCGCTTCCATCCCGTTGTCAGCTCGGACATGGCTGACGTCGTCCGGTTCTCCAGGTTCATCATCATCACGGTCCCGTCCTATGGCCATGAGGCGATCCTGAGCGAACTCGCGAAGTTCGATCTCAGCAAGCATGTCGTGATTTCGATCACGGGCAATTTCTTTGCTCTCATGGCTCGCAGACAAATCAATGCGCGGTACATCCTTGAGACCGCCACGGCGCCCTATGCCTCGAGAATGCAGGATGGAAAGGTGCTGGTGATCGGGATCAAGAGCATCATGCCGATCGCGGCCATGCCCGTCGACGTCACTGACTCCTTACGTGACGAGATCGGGGCCTTCTTCCCGATGCCGCTGGAGTGGCGCAGCAATGTTCTCGAGATCGGAATGTCTTGCATTACAGGAGTGATCCATCCGACGCCGGCGCTGATGAATGCCGGATGGATCGAGACCCGAAAGGGCGACTTCTATTTCTATCGGGAAGGGATGTCGGCCTCGGTTGCCCGGGTCATCGACGAAATCGATCGGGAGAGAATGGCGATTGCCCGGGCATTTGGCTTCGAACCGCAACCCGTCGTGGCGATCATGAACAGCTACTATGACAGACATTTCGCGAGCTTCGGCGAGTTCGCCAGAGAGACGGTCGAGCACAACACCACGAAAATGGCACCTCAGCACCTGCGCGACAGGTTTATCGTGCAGGACGTTCCCTATGTTCTGGTCCCCTGGTTCGAGCTCGGCGTCAAGGTCGGGCTCCATTCCACCGCGATCAAGTCGATCATCGATCTCGCCTGCATCGTCAACGAGACGAACTATCTGGAAGAGGGCCGAAATCTGCGCCGGCTGGGACTGGACGCCGCCTCCAAGGACCAGGTGATCGAGACCTTCAGCGCTCCGCTTGCGCCGCCCTGGCGCGATGAGCTTCGCCGTATCGCGTAGATCTTGGCAGGTTTTCCGGGGCGAGGCTTGTATGACGATCATCAGCAGCCGGCAGAACGTACCAAACCATCCGGTGTCATCTCACATGCCGGCGATCGGCTACAAGGTGCTGTCCGCCGCGGTGCTCGCCGTCATGTTCGCCTTGATCAAGAAGTTGGGCGGCGAGTACCCTGTCGGACAGATCGTTTTCGTTCGCAGTCTCTTCGCCCTGCTGCCGGTCCTCTGGCTTGTCCGGCGTCTCGGGGGCTATCGCCTGCTTCGCACCAAGCGGCCGGGCGCTCATCTGCGACGCTCCGTCGCTGGCCTCAGCTCTCTGTTTCTCAGCTTCACAGCGGTCGGGATGCTGCCGCTGGCGACCGCGACGGCGCTCGGCTACGCAGCGCCATTGTTCATTACGCTGTTCGCCATTCCTCTGCTCGGCGAAAGCATTCGGCTCCATCGTCTTATGGCCGTCGTTTTCGGATTTGGCGGCGTATTGCTGATGGCCCATCCCGATGGCCGGGGCCTCTCCTCGGGAGTGTTGTTCGCGCTGGCCGGTGCCGTGGCAACAGCGCTTGCATTGATCTCGATTCGCAAGATGCGGGATACCGAGACGAGCATGGCCATTGTGTTCTACTTTTCGCTGTCGGGCACTGTGGTGGGAGCCGCAACGCTGCCGTTCTCTGCAGTCTGGCCGAGCATGACTGATCTGCCGATCCTCGTCGCAATTGGTGTTCTGGGCGGTGCGGCCCAGATTCTGCTCACCAAGGCCTACCAGATGGCGCCGGCGAGCGTCGTTGCACCCTTCGAATACGCGACCTTCGTCTTTGCTTTTCTGCTTGGTCTGCTGATCTGGCGCGAGATGCCTGCCCCGATCGAGCTGGCAGGCATTGCGGTCGTGATCGCCTCGAACCTCTCCATTGCGATGTACGAGCAGCTGGCTGGACTGTCCTCGAAGCTTCGGCTGCCCGGCAAGTGGCACCACACCGCGACCGTCCCTGCCAAAACCGACTGACCGGACTCGGCGCGGCATTCCGCCGAGCCCATAACTCAGACGAATAGGCGCTCACGAATTCCGACTTTGACTTCGTGCCGCCATTCGCGAGGAAGATACGTAAGCTTCGTGTCACGTCGATAGAGTTCAATCAGCCAATCACGAGTCGGTCGGTCGCGCTACCACGTCGTCCGACCCGGCACACGTGATGAAGATCCTGGAGGCCGCATGACCTATACCTCTGCCGAGCTGCTGGCCGAATGGGTCAGCGCGAGCAAAGTTCCAGAAGAAGCCCGGATCAGTGCGGCGAAATGCGTGTTCGATCTGATGACGGCCGCGATCGCCGGTTATGAGACGCCAAATGCGGTGGCCGTGCGTCAGATCGCGAGCGCGACCTGGGGCCATGGACCGGCTGCGATGTGGTTTTCCGGAGAGCGGTCCACCGCTGCAGGGGCCACTTTTGTCAATGCGGCCGCTGCGTGCTCGCTCGACCTGGATGATGGCCACCGCGCTGCGTCGGGGCATCCGGGCGCAGCGATCATTCCCGGGGTCTTGTCACTGCTCGGCAGTCCATCCTTGGATGGGCAGCGGGCGCTTGCCGCCATTGCCATTGGATATGAGATCGGCATTCGTATTTCTGGTTCCCGGGATCTGCGAAGCGTTCCGACGGTGAACAGCGGCCTCTGGAGCGGTCAAGCCGTTGCCGCGGCGGTGGGGTGGCTGAGAGGGCTCTCGCGGGAGCAGATCGCGCATGCGATCTCAATCGCCGGCACGACGGCACCGAGCCAGTCGGCGACCCCATACACGCGCTTCAGAGGCAACAGTGTCAAGGAGGGGATCCCATGGGGAGCTGCCAATGGCATCCTGGCGGTCGATCTGGCGAAGCAGGGCTTCACTGGACCGATCGACATTCTGGACAGTTCGGAACGTTACGATCGCGGCCGGCTGCTCGACGGGATCGGGACGAGCTGGCTCATCAACAGCACCTATTTCAAGCCTTATAGTTGCTGCCGTTGGCTTCACGCGCCGATTGATGCTCTGCTCACATTGATGAAAGATCATGGCATTCACCCGGAAGCCATCATCAACATCGATGTGGAGACCTTTGGAAGGTCTTTGACCCTGAGCAACGAGGTGGCGCCGGCGACGTTGGAGGGAGCGCAGTACAGCCTTCCCTTCTGTCTTGGTGTGGCGGCGACCAGCGGCGCACCGGCGTTGCTCCCGGTGACCAACGAGTTGCTGACGGATCAAGCAGCCATCGAGATCGCCGGGCGTGTACGAATGACCGTCAATCCCGAGTTTGACCGGATGTTTCCGGCTGCAGTTCCCGGAAGGGTTCGAATCATCACGGCCTCAGCCACCTTCGAGCAAACCGTGTTGGCGCCAAAGGGAGAGCCGACGAACCCGATGAGCTGGGACGACGTCGGTTCAAAATTCCAGGCCATTGCTGCGGGTCGCATCGATCCCCGCCTCACGGCTGGAATTCGAACTGCGATTGGCGCGTTGCGCGGGGGGGATGTTGCCCCCTTACAATCGATGCTGGAGGCCAAGCTGTTCGCCGGTCGGAATGACGCGTTGCCCATCGAGCGGCTTAAGATGGTCCAATAGACGCGAGAGATAGCGTCAACGCCGCCATTTGCGCTCGAGCGGCCCGGATGGAGCACTGCACGTCGTCACTCGCGACGGCAGAGGTGTGCTCGAGCAAACGATGCGGCGTCTTTCGTTGTGCCGGGTCAGCTTGGCTGCACCGCCTTTGGCCATCGACCGCGCGAATCCGCAGATTGAGGGGAGCGCGTTGAGGCAGACGTTTTGCCTAGGCCCAGCTGAGATTGCCTCGCCGAGAGTAAGCGATCGTCAAGGGAGCGTGAGCGCCATTGCAGAGTTCGCGTGAGCCTTGGGGATCAGCCTTGGGGATCAATAGGTTGGATGTGATCTCGCGGTGGGCAGCTCAATCGCTTGCTGCGATCCCGTGTAGCACGTCGACCTGAGCAGGGCCTGGCAGACCGGACAAAGCGGTGCGGGTGGTATCAGGACTCAAAACCGCGCGATTTGAGTGAAACCGATCAGCCCCGGAATACTCAAAATCTACTTTGTTGTGCTCGATCCCTGTCAAGTGCGTAGATTGATAGGCCCCGCGCCAGACTCCTCGTTGCTAGCCTCCGCAAGTGTTGGTGAGAGAGCTGCAATGCAGGGACAAACGTGTAATGTCTGAGTTCAACTGGCGGTCGCCGGAGTCTTACAAGAAGCTCGAAACAGCCGATGCGGCCGATTTTGCCTGGGAGTGTCTACGTCGTAATCCAGACTACCGGCGAGATTACAGCGACCTGCTTGAGCAGGATAAAGACGGCCCAAGCGATCCTGAATTCCGCAAGCGTTGGGGGCTTTCTTTTCGCAGCTGACCCCACACGCCGGTTTGATGCTCAGGCCATATTCTGGGCACCGGAAGTGCTGCCGAGTGTGCTTCGCCTTGCTCCGATCTCGCAAGGCTCGGTTCCGCCATTCTCTCAGCTCGACCTGCGCGGATCACCCGAGACCGAGCTGCGACGGGCGTCCGATGGCTGGCACGCGGTGCTGCAGCTGGGTGGCGCGACGCACCGGCTGCTGCTCTCCCGTCTTCCAGCAAGGGGAGCGGCCCTGGCCGTCGAACTGCCGCTCGACCGTGATTTCGACTTGCAGACACGAGCGGCCTATCGGCTTTGGACGGCGCTGAGACGAGGTCCGATCAGGCTGCCAGCTCAGACCGGGCCGATTCAGCAGCGCCAGCGCCTCGTTCTGGCGCTACGCGCCTTCGACGGCCGTGTCGAAGGCCAAAATTACCGCGCGATCGCGGCGGTGCTGTTCGGATCCACGCGAGTCGAAGATCGGGGCTGGAAGACGCACGATCTGCGCAGCCGAACCATCCGGCTGGTTCAAGCAGGTCAGGCTCTGACGCGAGGCGGCTATCGAAATCTGCTGCGTAGCCAGCGGCGATCGGCATGATCGGTCTGCGCGGTTCTGCGGCCACCGCTGGAAGTGGACCACCGGTGGAAGAAGAGGCGCTAGGCTACTCGCGTATAACGAGCAATGATGGAAAAGGCGCGCTAGGGCAATTGGCCGCACTGCGGGAGGCGATCGAGCTTTCGCAAGCCCGTGAGTCTGCCGCCCGCGTAGGACCACCAATTTCGGTAGCTGGCCAAGAGCACGCCTGCGTGGCATGAGTAGGTCAGGCTGGCCGAACGCCACCGATTTGGTCTCGAAAGATCGCTTGGAAAGTGTCGGCGTCGAAGACGACCCGTTCCTGCTTTGCAGGCGAACTCTCAACGTGATCAGCGTGAGTGGTCACGTGCTCCAGGCAATCTAGGACCTATTGATTACGGCCTGTAGCAGATATTGTATTGATGTTAATACGACTGGGCGATATCGTCTCGCATCGAGAAGGAGAGGCGATGGCGTCCGTTGGGTGCACGTCGATCCCTTGCAACCGACCGGCTGTCGGCGACCTTCCACCGACCGTTTTAGGCCTGGAGTTCGGTGATGTCTCTTGATGAAACCCTGCGAATTTTGGCAGCCGTCGAGCCGAATGGTCCGATGCTCGATCAGCAAACCATCGAGAAAGATCCCGATGCCGTGCTTGTGGCCCTCGGCCGCAGCTTTGAAGCCCTCTCCGCAGAACTCGCAGCGCTCCAGCAGCAAGATGCGCAATCAGCTGCAGCGTCCTGCGATGCGAAGTCCCAGATGGCGGCCGTGGTCGAGCCAAGCATCGAGCGCATCGAAGCGGTCTTGAACTCGCTCGACCCGATTGAGCGCGCCATCATGGCGACCCCGGCGCGAACAGTGGTCGGTCTGGGGGTGAAGGCACGGCATGCTGCACATGTGCTGTCGAATTATTGGACCGATGTTCCCGAGCGGCTGGACTGGGATGCCCGGACGGTGCGGCATCTCATCGAATCCGCGTGTTCCGTAGCCGGCGTCGAGCTGAGCTGAGGTCCTTGCTGCGGGCTGCCTTGGTCCTGGAGCGGTCCGATGATCTGGCGGACAGGCGCGTGCGGGCTGGCTGTCGTCTCTGTTGGACGGCAAGGATGTCGAGCCTGCGGCTGAGCTTGAGCCTCAGCGGCGTTGTGCGATGAGGACTTGCGATTCAATCACTTCCAAGACGCCACCGGTGGCCGCGAACGGCGACATCTCTGTCGCCAGCTCCTGCGCGAACTGACCAGAGAGGGCGCCCAGCTGTTCAGGCGAGGACGTCGACATCGATAGTGCGCGATCGATCAGACGAGCGACAGGCACCAGACGCTGTTCAACAACGCCAATTCTGGTGAGCTCACTGAAGCGCGACTCCAGCAGGATTGTTTCGTGACGTAAGCGCTCGGGTGCGAAGCCGACACTCCTGTTGGTGAAGCGATCGACGACGTCAGAATAACGCTTGTACCAGGCGTTCTGGGGGACATCGGGACGCACGTCGTTGAACAGCAGGACGGCGCCGTCCTCCTCGATCAATGGATCGAGCCTTCGCAGCGTATCGGCGCGATCCATCCAATGAAAGGCGCGGCCAATCGCCACGGCGCGAAAGCGGCCGAGCTGCGGGGTGAGATCGAAAGAGCTGCCTTCGATCAGTTCGATGTCAACGCCCGCCGCGGTCGCGAGCGTCCGGGCAGCCTCGAGCATGGCGGGCTCCGGATCTATTCCGATGACCTCGCCGACCCGCGGCGCAAACGCGATACCGAGCCAGGCTGGGCCGCAGCCCAAATCCATCAATCGATGGTGCTTGGTCAGACGAAGGTGATCCGCCACCAATTGGATGAGCGCGGGTGCGTAATTTGGTCGCCCGGCCACGTAGTGTGGGACAGTCGATTGGAAGCGAGGGAACGAAGGAGTAGCTGGTTCTGACGTCATTGGTGCCGTTCAGCCGCCGTGCAGGGGCTCATGTCTTGTGATCTCTTCCAATGGGGTGGGCTGCTGCGGGTAAGCCCCGCGAGATCGAGAGCGTTGCGCCTGCGCGTACCCAAATTGCGGTTCGGACGGGCGTGCTTGGGATTTGGCGTGTTTGTAGGCAGGCTAGAAGTCTTTCAACGGCATACGCAGCTCATAGGTTGCGGAAGGAGCGAGCAGCTCGAAGTGCTGAATCGGACGTCCGGCGCCGTCGAAATGAATGCGCACCACCTTCAGGAGCGGCGCTCCTATCGCGACATTGAGACGCGCGGCGACAATGGGGTCAGCTGCAGCTGCCGTCACGATCTGCTCGCCGGACGCGAACGTAATGCCGAAGCGCTGCAAAATCGCATAGAGCGACCCACCTTCCATGTCTTCAGGACCAAATTGCCGTCCGATCGCTTCCGGAATGTAGGTCGTAACCTGCATGATTGGCCAATCATTCATGTAACGGATGCGAACTGTTCGCTGGAAGAGGTCGTCTGTCTGGGCTTGGAAGTGCTCGCGAATGTGACGAGGGGCCACCTTGAATTCGAACTCGACCACATGAGCTCGCGTTGTGCGCACGATCTCCCTGGCCCGGGCGGCGAGGTCCATCATCGGCACGGTGAGAGGTTCCGGCTTCGACAGCTCCCGAACGAACGTGCCGATGCCCTGTCGGCGTTCAATCAGTCCGAGCTCGTTCAGAGTGTCCAAAGCTGCCCGAATGGTCACGCGCGAGACGCCGAAGAGTGCCGCCAGATCCGCCTCCGCCGGCAATATCTCTCCCGGCGCATAGCGGCGCTCGGCGATTTCATCCTGTAGAACCAAGAACACCTGATGATGAAGCGGGATATCGCGCCGGCGCTTTGCAAGAATCGTGGAGCGCCCTTTGGGGGGCTTGGGCTCATGTGCTGGAGCCGTCTTCCGCGCTGCCTTCTTGACAGCAACCGAGGCGTCCAAATGCCGGGAAATTCTGGGCGCCACCACCTAGCCTCGATCACACAGTGCCGCAGGCGTGTTCATCGATTCGAGCTCTCCGCGGTGCTATTTCGATGCGAGCGTCTGGAGAGCCTTCTCGACGAATTTGTTCGTAAATGTCTCCGCGAGATCGACCGTCACGCCCCGCAATTGTGGATCGACGGTCGATAACACCTGAAGTGCGATGCCCGCGCTCTCGGTGCTGAACCGGCCGTCGGGGGAAAACATGTCGCGTGTGCCCCGGATGGAGGCGAGAAATATGTTTCGATCGGGCTTGGCCCATTCCTCCGGGAGAGCATCGGCAATCTCATCGACCGATGCGCGATCAATCCACTGGAGCGCGCGAACCATGGCGAGAGCAAAGGCCTGGACTGTATCGGGATTGCGCTCGATGAAGTCCGATCGAGCGTAGATCGTCCCTGACGGATAGAGACCACCAAAAATGCCGATCGTGCCTTCGTTGGTGCGCGTGTCCGCGATCAGCTTGACGTCACCTGCTTCTATCATCGTGGTAAGCGCCGGTTCTCCCGTCACGACCGCATCGACCGCGCCGTTGCGGATCGCGGCCACGGCGCCCGTGCCACCTCCCACACTGACAAAGGACAGGTCGGCTGGGGAGACGCCAGTTCGCAGGGCCATGTACTCCACCATGAACTGCGTTTGGGATCCCAACGCCGTGACCCCGATCTTCATGCCTCTCAGGCTGCTTGGGTCACGATAGGCGGCAGCCTTCTCCTTGCGCAGGACCAATGCGAATGTCGGATGCCTGCCAAACAGCACAACCCCGACGATCTTTTGTCCCTTTGCATGCATCTGAATGGTGTGGTCGAAGGCGCCAGCGGTGAGTTCGGCACTTCCTGCCACCAGGGCCTGCAGCGCCTTCGATCCCCCGCTCACATCAAGAAGCTCCGGCTCGAGGCCCGCGTCCTTGAAAAAGCCGAGTCGTTCGGCAAGTGTCACGGGTGCGTATTGGAGAAAGGCCTTTCCGCCAATCGTGACTCTGACTTTGGCTGGCTCGACGGAGTTGCCCGCCCAGGCCAAGTTCGGCGAGCCACATACGGCTAATAGCGGAAGCCCGAGGAAACTACGTCGCTGTAACACTGGCCGGGTCTCGCGAGCGTTGGGAAGGAGAGTGTGCCGAAGTGAACTTTTCTCACGATCCGATCACATTCGAATCATACGAACGATCATCCGCACGAGCAAGATGAAAGCTCGCCGAGGTTGCACAAGTCAGATGCACGCTCGGCGATAATTGTTGTAAATTGCGACCGAAAATTGTCGGAATTAGTTGGTGTGCGTCGATTGTGGCCGGCGAGTCGGCAGTGCATTGCGCTGATCTTGCCCCTAGCGCTCGAAGTGAGACGGCGACGCTTTCGACCTGCAAGGCAAGCGTGTCAGCTATGCACACAGGCGAGCAGGCTCAGCTGCTGACAGGCATGGCCTGAGTCACTCATGGATCAACTTGGCCGCGGCGATCATCGAGGGCACATGTGGATGGTTGCCCTTTCTTTACGGCTGTGCCGATGCCGGCTTCAGCTTCGCCGCGTTTCTCATCGAGGGGAGGCCGCGACAAGCGCCGGCTTCTAGGCCTTCCAGATCACGGATTGCTCGTGACGGCGGATGAGGTCGGCCAGTTTAGCGAACCCGGCTGCGATGAATTCTGCGAAGGCGGTTACCGCCGGCGATTGCGGGCTGCCCGTGAGCCGGAGAATGCCGAGCGCGCGCTCCGGATGCGGCACGCGTAGCGGCAGCGCCGTGATCTCCCGCTCCTTGCGGTAGGCGAAGACGACACCGTGCGGGAGGATGGTGAGCGCGTCGGTCCGCTTCAGATAGTTCATCGCACTCGCCAGCGAGCCGCCGACGTAAGGCATGCTGACGCCGGTCGATCCGAACGATAGCAATAGTGCGCGCATGTCGGCCTGCAGCGGACTGGTCGGCGGCGGGGCGATCCAGGGAAAGTCGAGGATCTCCTGGCCCTTCAGCTTGCGCTTCATCAGCAGCGGGTGGGTGACACGGCAGGCGACAACGTTTCGTCCCGGCAGGATCGACTGGAATTCGAGATCGTCGCCATCGAGCACATCGACCGGGCAAATGGCGAGATCAATGCGGTCGGCACGGATCGCATCCTGCAGCTCCGCCATGTAGCCGTAGCTCTGGATCACGCGCACGTCCGGACGGATATTGTGGAACTCGGCAATCAGGCCGGAAATCAGACCGTCCATGAAGAACGGCGTGCCGGCGACCCGGACGCTGCCGGCCAGCCCATGGCGGAAATTATCGATCAGTTCGGAGGCCTTGCGCGATGCGAGCAGCATGGCCTGGCCGTGATCGGCGAGCGCGCGGCCGAACGGCGTCGGGCGCAGCGGCCTGCGGCCTTTCACGAACAGCGCCTCGCCCAGCCGCTTTTCCAGTGCAGCCAGTGTGCGGGAAACGGCCGGCTGCGTCATGCCGAGCAGTGCGGCCCCCTCGGTCACGCCGCCCGCGTTGATGACCGCCGCGAGCTGAACCAGGTGGCGTTCGTCGATCTTCATAGCAATCTGCTATATTATCCCGCAGAGAAATCATCAACCTCGCCGCCAGCCCCTGCTACCGTTCCTCAAATTTGCGAAACGTCTTTGGGGAGGGACGATGCGGCAGGACCTGCCCATCGATCGCGGCGAACGGCCGGACGAGGCCATGGCGGAGCGCATCCTGCGAGCCGGAAACGGCCGGCTTGCGACCGGCATGGCGGCGATCGTCGGCCATATCCATCAGCTGATCCGCGAGCTTCGGCCGACCAGGACCGAGTGGCGGGACGCGATGGCTTATCTCGCGGCGGTGGGCGAGGCGACGACCGACAACCGCCAGGAATGGGTGCTGCTCGCTGACCTGATCGGCGCGACCGCGCTGGTTGAGGATATCAACAGCCGCCGTCCCGCCGGCGCCACCCCGAATGCGCCGCGCGGGCCGTTCTATCGGGCCGATGCGCCGCGGCGGCCGAATGGCGCCAACATCTGTCTAGACCGCATTGGGGAGCCGCTGGCCGTTCAGGGCAGGGTGGTTGACCTCGACGGTGATCCCGTCGCCGGCGCTGTGGTCGAGACCTGGCAGGCCAACGGGCAGGGCTTCTTCGAGAACCAGCTGCCGGACGAGCAGCCGGACTGCAATCTCCGCGGCATCTTCACGGCCGATGCTGATGGCGGGTTCGATTATCTCACTATCAAGCCGGCGAGCTACGCGGTGCCGCTCGATGGTCCCGCGGGCCGGCTGATCGGCGAGCTCAGCTGTCCGCTGCGGCGTCCGGCCAGCATTCATTTCATCGTGTCGGCCGATGGCTTTGAGCCGATCACGACGCAGCTGTTCGATCGCGCTGATGCGACTGAGGACGCGTTGCATTGCGTCAAGCCGAGCCTGCTCGCCGACTTCAAGCCGACCCGGCGCAAGGACGTGCCGTGGAGCCTCGCCTACACCTTCGTCATGGCGCGCGCGCCGAAGACGCGGAGCATGACATGACCGGCACACGCGCCTTCGTCTTCCCGGGTATCCGCTCGCGCGTCGTGTTTGGCGCGGGCACGCTGTCGCAGCTCGCAACCGAGATGGAGCGGCTGGGCCGCAAGCGCGCGCTGCTGCTGGCGACGCCGCAGCAGCGCAACGATGTCGACGCGCTGGCCGACCGGCTCGGCAGCGCGACCGCCGGCGTGTTTGCGGGCGCGGTGATGCACACGCCGGTCGACGTCACGCGCGAGGCCGTCGCAGCCTACGAGCAGAGCGGCGCGAATTGCGTGATCGCGCTCGGCGGTGGCTCGTCGATCGGGCTCGGCAAGGCGATCGCGCTGCGCACCGGCGCCGACCAGATCGCCATCCCGACCACCTATGCCGGCTCCGAGATGACCGACATTCTCGGCGAGACCAGCGAGGGCGAGAAGACCACGCGGCGTGATCCTGCGATCCTGCCGGAGACGGTGATCTACGATGTCGACCTCTCGCTGAGCCTGCCGAAGGAGATGACCATCTCGTCAGGGCTGAACGCGATCGCGCATGCCGCCGAGGCGCTGTATGCGCCCGATCGCAATCCGATCCTGTCGCTGATGGCGGCGGACGCGATCAGGGCGTTCGCGACGGCGTTGCCGGCCGTGGTCGCAGATCCTTCCGACAGAAGCGCCCGCGCCGACGCGCTGTACGGCGCATGGCTGTGTGGCGCGACTCTCGGCGGCGCCTCGATGTCGCTGCATCACAAGCTCTGTCACACGCTAGGCGGCAGCTTCGACACGCCGCATGCGCAGACGCATGCGATCCTGCTGCCGCATACGATCGGCTTCAACGCCGCGGCCGCAAGCGATCTCCTGACGCCGATCTCCGCTTCGCTCGGCGGTGCGACGCCCGGCAAGGCGCTGCATCGCTTCGCTGTACAGCTTGGCGCGCCGACCCGGCTTAAGGATTTTGGCCTGACCGAGTCCGATCTCGACCGGGCCGCCGCGATCGCAGTCAAGAATCCCTATGCCAATCCGCGGCCGTTCAGCCAGGCCGACATCCGCGCGCTGCTGCAGGACGCCTGGGCCGGCACAGAACCACCGTTGTAGACCGATCGTTACTTAAAAAACAAAACAGGGAGGGAACGACACATGATCACGCGACGAAGGCTCCTCGAGACCGCCGCTGTCGGCGGCCTGCTGTCCGCCACCGATACGATCTTCAAGCCCGCGCTCGCAGCCGGCAAGGCGGCCAAGATCGGCTATGTCAGCCCGCAGAGCGGTCCGCTGGCCGCATTTGCAGAGGCCGACAGGTTCATCATCGACGGCTTCAACGCCGCGGCGAAGGCGGCCGGCCTGCAGGTTCAGGTGGTCGTCAAGGACAGCCAGTCCAATCCGAACCGCGCCGCCGAGGTCGCCAAGGAGCTGATCGTCAGCGACAAGGTCAATCTCATGCTGGTCGCCTCGACGCCGGAGACGACCAATCCGGTCTCGACCACCTGCGAGTCCGAGGGCCTGCCGTGCATCTCCACCGTCGCGCCGTGGCAGCCCTGGTTCATTGGCCAGCAGGGCAATCCCGGCGATCCCGCGTCCTGGAAGCCGTTCAGCTCGAGCTATCACTTCTTCTGGGGCCTCGAGGACGTCATCGCCGTCTTCACCAACATGTGGGCGCAGCTCTCGACCAACAAGCAGGTTGGCGGTCTCTTCCCCAATGACGGTGACGGCAACGCGTGGGGTGATCCGAAGGTCGGCTTCCCGCCGGTGCTGACGGAGAAGGGCTACAGACTGATCGATCCCGGCCGCTACCAGAATTTGTCGGACGATTTCTCCGCCCAGATCAACGCTTTCAAGTCCGGCAATGTCGAGGTCATCACCGGCGTGATGATCCCGCCTGACTTCACCACGTTCTGGAATCAGGCCAAGCAGAAGGGCTTTGCGCCGAAGATCGCTTCCATCGGCAAGGCCTTGTTGTTCCCGCAGGCCGTCGAGGCGCTCGGCAAGCAGGGACACAATCTCTCCTCGGAAGTGTGGTGGACGCCGAGCCATCCCTTCAAGTCGTCGCTGACCGGCGCTTCCGCCAAGGAGCTCGCCGACGGCTTCACCGCCGCGACCAAGCGGCCGTGGACGCAGCCGATCGGCTTCGTGCACGCGCTGTTCGAGATCGCGGCCGATGTGCTCAAGCGCGTCGACGATCCGACCAACGCCGACAAGATGATTGCGGCGGTGGCGGCGACCAAGCTCGACACCATTGTCGGCCCGATCGCGTGGAACGGCGCCAAGCTGCCGCCCTTCGCCGCAAAGAACGTCTGCAAGACGCCACTGGTCGGCGGCCAGTGGCGGCTCAGGGATGGCGGCGGCTACGACCTCGTGATCACCGACAACAAGACGGCGCCCAACATTCCCGCAGGCGGGACGATGGAGCCGATCGCCTGATGATCGATGAGCGGAGCAGCTGGCGTGCCCATCCTCGAGCTTGATCATGTCGCCAAGCGCTTCGGCGCGTTGAAGGTCACGGATGACGTGACCTTCGACGTCGCGCCGGGCGAGGCGTTGGGCATCATTGGTCCGAACGGCGCCGGCAAGTCGACGCTGTTCAACCTGATCACCGGCAATCTGCGCGTCGATGCCGGCCGCGTGGCATTCGACGGCGTCGACGTCACGCGGATGCCGCCGATGGCGCGGTGTCACGCGGGGGTGGGGCGCACGTTCCAGATCCCGCAGCCGTTCGAGAAGCTGACCGTGTTCGAGAACCTCGTGGTGGCCGCGGCGATGGGGGCGCGCAAGGCGGAGTCGGAAGTGACGGATCGCTGTGCCGACATCCTGGTGAAGACCGGGCTGATCGACCGCGCCAACACGCTGGCCGGCGGGCTTGGTCTCCTGCAGCGCAAGCGGCTGGAGCTGGCGCGCGCGCTCGCGACCGATCCGAAGCTGCTGCTGC
Source organism: Bradyrhizobium sp. ORS 285 (assembly GCF_900176205.1). Lineage (NCBI taxonomy): Bacteria > Pseudomonadati > Pseudomonadota > Alphaproteobacteria > Hyphomicrobiales > Nitrobacteraceae > Bradyrhizobium > Bradyrhizobium sp. ORS 285. Next base: position 6,527,191 of record NZ_LT859959.1, on the reverse strand, counting down.
TCGACGAGATCGCCGGCGGCCTCACCGAGGCCGAATGCCGCTCGCTGGTCGAGACGATCAGCGGCATTCACAGCTCGGGCGTCACCATCGTCTGGATAGAGCACGTGCTGCATGCACTGAATGCCGTGGTGCAGCGGTTGCTGGTGCTCAATTTCGGCAAGGTCATCGGCATCGGCAAACCCGAGGAGATCATGGCCTCCACCGCGGTGCGTGAGATCTATCTGGGGATTGAGGTCTGATGGCGCTGCTCGAAACCCATCGGCTGACCGCCTTCTATCGCGACTTCCAGGCGCTGTTCGGCGTCGACCTCATGTTGCAGGCGGGCGAGACGATTGCGATCGTCGGCGCCAACGGCGCCGGCAAGTCGACCTTGCTGCGCTCGATCTCCGGCGTGCTGCGCAACGGCGCCGACCAGATCCTGTTCGACGGACGTCCGGTCGGCGCGCTGGCTGCACCTGATGTCGTGGCGCTGGGTATTGCGATGGTGCCGGAGGGACGCAAGTTGTTCCCGTCGCTGTCCGTGGAAGAAAACCTGCTGATCGGGCGCTACGGCCGCGCGACGCCGGGACCGTGGTCGCTCGAGACCATCTACCGATTGTTCCCGGTGCTGAAGGAGCGACGCCACACCCCGGGCACCGCGCTGTCCGGCGGCCAGCAGCAGATGGTGGCGATCGGCCGGGCGCTGATGTCGAACCCGCGCGTTCTGCTCTGTGATGAGCTGAGCCTCGGGCTCGCGCCGATCATCATCAAGGATATCTATGCGGCCTTTCCCGCGATCCGCGAGAGCGGCGCGTCGATCGTCATCGTCGAGCAGGACATCGGCCAGGCCATGAGGGTCGCCGATCGATTGTACTGCATGATGGAGGGCCGCGTGACTCTGAGCGGCCGCCCCGCGGAGCTCAGCCGCGAGGCGATCCACGCGGCCTATTTCGGAGCGCATGCATGAGCTGGGCGGATACCATCCTGCAGGGCGTGCTGCTCGGCGGCCTGTACGCGCTGTTCGCCGCAGGCCTATCGCTGGTGTTTGGCATCATGCGGCTGGTGAACCTCGCGCATGGCGATCTGATCGTGCTCGCGGCCTATCTGGTCCTGGTCTTGGTCAGTGGTCTCGGCCTGCATCCGTTTGTGGCTGTGCTGATCGCGATGCCGTTGATGTTCGGCATCGGCTGGCTGCTGCAGGCCTATGTGCTCAACCGGACGCTCGGTCCGGACATCCTGCCGCCGCTGCTCGTCACTTTTGGGCTCTCGGTGGTGCTGCAGAATGGCTTGTTGCAGGCGTACTCGGCCGACAGCCGCCGCATTCCCTCAGGCGCGCTGGAGACTGCGTCGGTCGCGATCGGGCCGTTCAATATCGGCGTCATGCCGATGCTGACCTTCGCCTCGGCGGTCGGCGTGATCCTCATCCTCAATCGCGTGCTCTATGGTACCGAGCTCGGCCGCGCCTTCCGCGCCACGTCGGATGATGCCGTGACCGCCGGGCTGATGGGCATCAAGCCCAACCGGACCTTTGCAGTGGCGACCGGCATCGCAATGGCGATCGTCGCGATCGCCGCGGTGTTTCTCGGCACCCGCGCCAATTTCGATCCGACCATCGGTCCGGCGCGGCTGATCTACGCGTTCGAGGCCGTCATCATGGGCGGGCTCGGCTCGCTGTGGGGGACCTTGGCGGGCGGGGTCGTGCTCGGCGTGGCGCAGACGGTGGGCGGCGCGATCAATCCGGAATGGCAGATCCTCGCCGGTCATATCGCCTTCGTGCTGGTGCTGCTGGTCCGTCCGCGCGGCTTCTTCCCGCGCGCGGTCGATTGAGGGGACAGGCCGATGCACGGACGAACCATCCCCTGGCGCGTCGAGACGAGGACGAAGGCCTCGATGGCTTTCGCCGTGATCGCGGCCCTGATCGTCGTGGCCGGATTCGTCGCGCCGGTCTACCTGCCGCGCTCGACCTTGCAGGACCTGTTCTTCATCCTGACCATGCTGGTGCTGGCGCAGAGCTGGAATCTGCTCGCCGGCTATGCCGGTCTCGTCTCCGTCGGCCAGCAGGCGTTCGTTGGCCTCGGCGCCTACGCGATGTTCGCGGGCGTCGTGCTGCTGAAGCTCGATCCGCTCGTCGCGATCCTGCTCGGCGGCGTGGCGGCGGCCGCGCTCGCCATTCCCGCCGGCTTCTTCGCCTTCCGCCTGCAGGGGGCATACTTCGCGATCGGCACCTGGGTGGTCGCGGAGATCGTCCGCCTCCTCGTCGCGCAATGGAAGACGCTCGGCGGCGGCACCGGCACGTCGCTGCCGAGTGCCGCGACCCGCGCCATGTTCGGCATGGAGATCGTGCAGCGCCTGCTCGGCGTGCGGCCGGCGCAGGCGGTCGACATCATCTGCTACTGGCTGGCGCTGCTGCTCGCGGTCGCGACCATCTTTACAGTGTATCGCCTATTGCGCTCGCGTCATGGCCTCGCACTCGCGTCCGTCCGCGACAATCAGGAGGCGGCCCGCGCCGTCGGCGTCGATGCGCGGCGGCTGAAGGCGATGGTCTATCTGACCAGCGCGGCGTTGACGGGACTCGTCGGCGCGCTGATCTACGTGCAGAAGGCGCGGATCTCGCCGGATGCGGCGTTCTCGGTGATCGACTGGACCGCCTATGTGATCTTCATCGTGGTGATCGGCGGCATCGGCACCATTGAGGGGCCGATCGTCGGCGTCCTGATCTTCTTCGGCCTGCAGAAGCTGCTGGCCGATTTCGGCTCGCTCTATCTGCTCGCGCTCGGCCTGATCGGCATCGTCATCATGCTGTTCGCGCCGCAGGGATTGTGGGGCCTGTTCGCAAGCCGGACCGGCATCCAGCTGCTGCCGGTCCGCCGCCTGCTGCGTGGCGGACCGATCGACAACTGACAACAGACAATCAACGACAGGGAGGGCCCGATGGCCGACATCAAAACAGACGTTCTCATCATCGGCACCGGGCCGGCCGGCTCGGCCGCCGCGGCGCTGCTGTCCACCTATGGCGTCGAGAACATGGTGGTCAACCGCTATCGCTGGCTCGCCAACACGCCGCGCGCGCACATCACCAACCAGCGCACGATGGAGGTGCTGCGCGACCTCGGCCGCGACGTCGAGGACGAGGCCTACATGTTCGCCTCGCAGCAGGACATTATGGGCGAGAACGTGTTCTGCACTTCGCTCGCTGGCGAGGAGATCGGCCGGCTCAAGACCTGGGGCAATCACCCGCTGTCGCGCGCCGAGCATCAGCTGTCGTCACCTGCAAAGATGAATGATCTGCCGCAGACCTATATGGAGCCGCTGCTGTTCAAGACCGCGTGTTCGCGCGGCACCCAGGCGCGGATGTCGACGGTGTATGAGAGCCATGTCCAGGACGACGACGGCGTCACCACGACCTTGCTCGACCGTCTCACCGGAAAGACGTTCACGGTGCGCTCGAAATATCTGATCGGCGCCGATGGCGGCAACTCGCTGGTCGCCCAGCATGCCGGCCTGCCGTTCGAGGGCAAGATGGGTGTCGGCGGCTCGATGAACATCCTGTTCAAGGCCGATCTGTCGCGTTACGTCGCGCATCGGCCCTCGGTGCTGTATTGGGTGGTGCAGCCTGGCGCCGATGTCGGCGGCATAGGCATGGGGCTGGTCCGCATGGTCCGGCCCTGGAACGAATGGCTGATCGTCTGGGGCTATGACATCAACCAGCCGGCGCCGGAGGTCGACGAGGCCTTTGCGGTGAAGGTTGCGCGCGATCTCGTCGGCGACCAGGATCTTCAGATCGAGCTGCAGTCGGTGTCGACCTGGACGGTCAACAACATGTATGCGACCCGGACCTCGCATGGCCGCGTGTTCTGCATGGGCGACGCGATCCATCGCCATCCGCCGTCGAACGGCCTCGGCTCGAACACCTCGATCCAGGACGCCTTCAACCTCTCCTGGAAGCTCGCTTACGTTATCAAGGACCGCGCCGGACCGAAGCTGCTCGACAGCTACACGGTCGAGCGCGCCCCGGTCGCCAAGCAGATCGTGACCCGTGCCAACAAGTCGATCGAGGAGTTCGGCCCGATCTTCCAGGCGCTCGGCCTGCTGGACTCGATCGATCCGGTGAAGATGCAGCAGAACATGGATGCGCGCTGCGACCGCACCGAGCAGGCCGAGCAGCAGCGCGCCAAAATCCGCGAGACCATAGCCAGCAAGGTCTATGAGTTCGACGCGCATGGTGTCGAGATGAACCATCGCTATCGCTCCGACGCCATCGTGACCGACGGGCAGCAGGAGCCGGCCTTTGCCAAAGACCCCGAGCTGCATTTCCAGCAGACGACGTGGCCCGGCGCGCGCCTGCCGCACGCCTGGCTGTTCGGCAAGGATGGCGGCACGAAGATCTCGACGCTCGATCTCGCCGGCCATGGCAAGTTCACGGTGCTGACCGGCATCGGTGGCGAGGCTTGGGCCGCAGCGGCGAGGAAGCTTGGCCAGCAGCTCGGCATCGAGATCGATGCGCATGTCGTCGGCCCGCGCCAGACGTGGCAGGACCTGACGGGGGACTGGGCGCGGCTGCGCGAGGTGAAGGACGGCGGCATCGTGCTGACGCGTCCGGATCAGCATGTCTGCTGGCGCCGCGAGACCTTGGCCGAAGATCCGGCCGCAGAGCTGCGCCGCGTGTTCAAGCGGATCCTGGCGAACTGAAGTGGGAAGGGAAGACCTCATGGACGATCATGAGCAGGGCTATTTCACCGAAGAGAACTCCGCCGAGGTCGTGATCGGCCGCAACAAGAACGCGAAGGACGAGCGGCTGAAGGAGGTGATGGCGGTCGTCACCCGCAAGCTGCACGAGGCGGTAAAGGAGATCGAGCCGACCCAGCAGGAGTGGTTCGAGGCGATCATGTTCCTGACCAGGACCGGGCAGATGTGCACCGACTGGCGGCAGGAGTTCATCCTGCTCTCGGACGTTCTGGGAGTCTCGATGCTGGTCGACGCGATCAATCACCGCAAGCCGGCTGGCGCATCGGAGAGCACGGTGCTCGGCCCGTTCTATGTGCATGACGCGCCGGAGCTGCCGCTCGGCGCCAACATCTGCCTCGACCGCAAGGGCGAGGATATGGTGATCTCCGGTATCGTCCGCGACACGGCGGGCAGGCCGATTCCCAACGCCAAGCTCGACGTCTGGCAGACCAATGACGACGGCTTCTACGATGTGCAGCAGAAGGGACTGCAGCCCGACTTCAACCTGCGCGGCGTGTTCCGCACCGACGATGCCGGCCGCTACTGGTTCCGTGCGGTGAAGCCGCGTTTCTATCCAATCCCCGACGATGGCCCGGTCGGCCAGCTTCTGGGCAAGCTCGGCCGGCATCCGTTCAGGCCCGCCCATCTGCACTTCATTATCTCGGCCAATGGATTCCAGACGCTGACGACGCACATCTTCGATCCCGACGACCGCTACATCGATTCGGATGCGGTGTTTGGGGTGAAGAAGAGCCTGCTGGCGACCTTTGATAAGGTGGATGACTCCCAGCGGGCGCAACAGCTCGGATTTTCGTCGCCGTTCTGGGAAACGACGTTCGACTTCGTTCTCGCGGCCGAGGTTGCGAGAGACGTCGCAGGAGAAGCTCCCCAGCTCTCTGAATCACAGAGCGGCCCATCATGACCCACTCACGTGCCTCTGGTCGCCCTTGCGTCGAACCCTGGTCGCTGTCGGTGACCGCAGGATTCGAGAATTTGTTGCCCGTCATTCTGGCTAAGCAGTCGCAATTGCCGATTGTCCATCCGGGGCAACAGATTGCACAACAATTGGCGGGAGAGCCGGTCGGAGTGACAGAGATGCTTCGTTGGCAAAGCAGCTGAAACTGAGGGCGCGGGCGGTCAGGGAGAACTGGATGGCTTGGCCAAGCTGCCGCTGCCGGGAATCGCGGCGCGGCCAGACGGCTCGTCTGTCATTCTCGGCAAAGTCATAGCCGATGCGGCGCTGACCCGGGATCCCGGTCAACGGCCGCAGACTCCCAAGCGCGCCGAGTTCGAGGCCAACTGAACCGGCACGATCGTGCTGATGGCGCGCCGCGCCTCCCTGACGGATCTCGCGCTACGCGTTGACATCACCAGGGTCCTTCAAGCCATACAGACATATCGTCGGCTTCTCGGCGAGGTGCTGCTGGCGTCGTTCTTCTTGCAGGTGTTGGGTCTGGTCCTGCCGCTGCTCTTCCAGGTCGTCCCTGACAAGGTGTTGACGCATATTGGCTACAGCACACGCGCGACGTCCCGGGGGTTCGGCATCGTTACGGTCACCATCTTCGAGACCGTCCTTGGTGGGCTTCGAACGGACGTCTTCTCCCGCACGACCGACTGCATCGACGTCGAGCTCGGCGCTGGCCGTTCCGGCATCTTAGCCGCGGGATCCGTCTGCATCGAAGCTCTGACGACAAGAGCAGATGACGGACGGAAAACAGTCTTTGAGAATGCCTCTGCATCACAATTGAGAGAGGGGGTACAGGCGACGGTTACCTCGAGTGAGGCCTGCAATCAACGGGCGGTAGAATAGTTGCTGATTTGAAACACTAGTAAAATTACGGAAACACAACCCTGCTCCATCTTGCCCATCGATAGCCTCATGTGCACCATAACGTGGCACAACTTTCGGTAGATTGAGGCGATGGACGCGGGGCAGAGGGATACGGGGCTTGACTGCCTGACATTGCTGCTGCGGTTCCATCAGGTTGCTGTCGATCCGGCGCAGATTGCACATCAGTTGGCGGGAGAGCCAGTCGGTGTGACTCAGATGCTTCGCTGCGCGAAGCAGCTGAAGCTGAAGGCGCGGGCGGTCAGGGAGAATTGGGACGGCCTTGCCAAGCTGCCGCTGCCGGCGATCGCGGCGCGCTCGGATGGCTCGTTCGTCATCCTGGGCCAGGTCACGGCCGATGCGGCGCTGGTCCAGGATCCGCTCATCAACCGGCCGCAGAGCCTCAAGCGCGCCGAGTTCGAGGCCAACTGGACCGGCATGGTCGTGCTGATGGCGCGCCGCGCCTCGCTGACGGATCTCGCGCGCCGTTTCGACGTCACCTGGTTCCTGCAGGCGATGCAGAAATATCGCCGGCTGCTCGGCGAGGTGCTGCTGGCGTCGTTCTTCCTGCAGCTGTTTGGCCTGGTCACGCCGCTGTTCTTCCAGGTCGTCACCGACAAGGTGCTGACGCATCGCGGCTACACCACTCTCGACGTGCTGGTGTTCGGGCTCATCACGGTAACCATTTTCGAGACCGTGCTGGGTGGCTTGCGAACCTACGTGTTCTCGCACACCACCAACCGCATCGACGTCGAGCTCGGTGCGCGGCTGTTCCGGCATTTGGTGGCGCTCCCGATCGCCTATTTCGAAGCGCGGCGCGCCGGCGATTCGGTGGCGCGGGTACGCGAGCTCGAGAATATCCGGAACTTCATCACCAGCTCGGCGCTCACGCTGGTGATCGATCTCGCCTTCACCTTCGTCTTCTTAGGGGTGATGTTCTACTACTCGCCGTTCCTCTCCTGGATCGTGGTCGGCTCGTTTCCGTTCTACATCACGCTGTCGGCCGGTGTGACGCCGCTGTTCCGCAAGCGTCTCGATGTCAAGTTCAATCGCGGCGCCGAGAATCAGGCCTTCCTGGTCGAGACCGTCACCGCGATCCAGACGCTGAAGGCGATGGCGATCGAGCCGCAGATGCAGCGGCGCTGGGAGGAGCAGCTCGCAGGCTATGTCGGCGCCAGCTTCGACGTGCTGTCGCTCGGCAATTGGGCCAGCCAGTCGGTGCAGTTCATCAGCAAGATCGTCACCGCGCTGACCTTGTATTTTGGTGCGCATCTGGTGATCGAGGGGAGCTTGAGCGTCGGTGAGCTCATTGCCTTCAACATGCTGGCCGGGCGCGTGGCGCAGCCGGTGCTGCGTCTGGCGCAGCTGTGGCAGGATTTCCACCAGGCGCGGCTGTCGGTGGCGCGGCTCGGCGACATCCTCAACACCACGCCGGAGCCGGCCTTCAACCCCGGCCGCGCGGCGCTGCCGCCAGTGCGCGGCGAGGTGGTGTTCGATCACGTCCATTTCCGCTATCGCGTCGATGGACCACTGGCGCTGCACGACGTCAGCCTGAAGGTGCCGGTCGGGCAGGTGGTCGGCATCGTCGGCCCCTCCGGCTCCGGCAAGTCGACGCTGACCAAGCTGATCCAGCGGCTCTACGTCCCTGAGGGCGGCCGGATCCTGATCGACGGTGTCGATCTCACGGTGGCCGATGTCACCTGGCTGCGCCGGCAGATCGGAGCGGTGCTGCAGGAGAACGTACTGTTCAACCGCTCGATCCGCGACAACATCGCGCTCGCCGATCCCGGCATGCCGATGGAGCGGGTGATCCAGGCGGCCGAGCTCGCCGGCGCGCATGAGTTCATCCTCGGGCTGCCCGACGGCTACGACACGGTGGTCGGCGAGCGCGGCGCCAGCCTGTCCGGCGGCCAGCGCCAGCGCATCGCGATCGCGCGTGCTCTGGTGACCAATCCGCGCATTCTCATCTTCGACGAGGCGACCTCGGCGCTCGACTATGAGAGCGAGAACATCATCCAGCGCAACATGCGCAAGATCTGCGCCGGGCGCACCGTCTTCATCATTGCGCACCGGCTGTCGGCGGTGCGCAATGCTGACCGCATCATCACCATCGAGGGCGGCCGCCTGGTCGAGGACGGCACCCATGACGAGCTGATCAAGCGCGCCGGCCGCTACGCGACCTTGCACCAGATCCAGGCGGGGCTCCATGTCGTCGGCTGAGGCGCACAAGCAGGACAACGCGCCGATCTCGCTGAATGCGCACCGCAAGCGCCGCAATGATGCCCGCGAATTTCTTCCCGCCGCGTTGGAGATCGTCGAGACGCCGGCCTCGCCTGCGGGCCGCGCGATTGCCGGCAGCATCATGCTGTTCTTCGCAATCGCGATCGCCTGGTCGATCATGGGCCATGTCGACATCATCGCCTCGGCGCAGGGCAAGATCGTGCCGACCGGGCGCACCAAGACGATCCAGCCGCTGGAGGCCGGCGTCGTCGCCGCAATCCATGTTCAGGACGGCGACAAGGTGCGGGCCGGCGACGTGCTGGTCGAGCTCGACCGCACCGTGACCGAGGCCGAGCGCCGCCGCGTCGCGCAGGGCCTGATGCAGGCGCGGCTCGATGTTGCCCGGCTGGGCGTGCTGCGGGACAGCTTTGCGGATCTCGCCGCGCTGCGGCCGCTCAGCCTGCCCAAGGGCGCCGCAACCAATGACGTCGCGCGCACCCGCGCCGCTTTGCAGGCGCAGGCGGCCGAGCAGCTATCGAAGCTCGCATCGAACCTACAGCAGATCGCGCAGAAGCGCGCCGAGGCGCAGTCGGTGGAGGCTGCCATCGCCAAGATCGACGCGACCCTGCCGTTCCTGCAGGAGACCGCCGACATCCGCCGCAACGCCAAGGAGATCCAGTACGGCAACCAGATCGCCTTCATCGACGCGCAGTCGCGGCTGATCGACCAGCAGAGCGAACGCGTCGTGCAGACGCGGCGCCTGGTCGAGATCGAGGCGGCACGGCTGGTGTTGGAGCAGCAGCTGGCGCAGACCCGCTCCGGCTTCGAGCGCCAGGTGCTGTCGGATCTCACCGATGCAGAGAAAAAAGTCGAGGAACTGACGCAAGACCTCGTCAAGGCCGAGCGCAAGATCGCCGAGCAGGTGCTGCGCGCCCCGATCGACGGCACCGTGCAGCAGCTCGCGCTGCACACCGTCGGCGGCGTCGTCACACCGGCGCAACAACTGATGCTCATTGTTCCGGCCGACAGCCAGCTCGAGGCCGAGGCCATGATCTCCAACCGCGACATCGGCTTCGTCAATGTCGGCCAGCCTGCCGAGATCAAGATCGACACCTTCAACTTCACCCGCTACGGCCTCGTCCACGGCAAGGTGCTGAGCGTGTCGCAGGATTCGATCGTCCGCGAGAAGCCGGCGGACAAGCAGAACGGCGGCAAGCCTACCGGCGCACTGGCCGAGACCAGCGAGCCGGCGGGGCAGGAGTTCATCTACTCGGCGCGGGTGTCGCTGGAAGAGAAGCAGATGCAGGTCGAGGACAAGATGGTCGCGCTGGCACCGGGCATGGCGGTGACGGTGGAGATCAAGACGGGGACGCGGCGGATCATCGAGTACGTGATGTCGCCGCTGTTCAGATATCGGCAGGAGAGCCTGAGAGAAAGGTGATCGGCCGTGGCACCCTTGCGACGATGGAAATGACTAGGAAAGATACGATGATGTACTCACTAAGGCTGCGATCTATTGCCGTTCTACACGCGCTTGTTCTTGCTGGTGATGCGAGCACTACTGCTAACGCAGGGGGGGAGGCCCAACGTTTGTCGTTCAAGTGCATTTATACACGGCCATTCTATGTGTCATTCGATCTCAAAACGGGGGGCGTGGTGGAGGAGACACTGTCAGGCGAGTTGCTGAGAGGAAAGATTGATGCGACCGTCGGAGACTCGATTTTCTTTCATATCAGAAAGAAAGGACAATCAGACTTCAAGTACAAGATGGATATGAGAGCTGCTCGTCTGACGTCGATTCGAGTGCCTCAAGAGCCAAACTATGGAGAGCAGGAGTTTGTGTGCGGTGTTGTCGAGTTGAGAAAGTCTCTGTCGAGATTTGACGATCTCTAAGTGGCAATTCATTGGATCTCATCCTTCCAGCCCACCGTATAGACGAATAACTAAAATTGGAGCCAGTGACTATGTCAGCGCCCGAATACTACATAGCGAAGCCGGTTACTCCGGTGGATCTGGATCCATATGTCGCTGACCAGATTGATGCGTTTGTGGGTGATTTTCTCGCAAAAAGAGTTCAATCCGGAACTCTAAGATTCTTTTTTAAGAACTTTGGACCAGTTGGCGCTGCCCTGGAAGTTAATAAGGTCATCACGCGCGATGGTGACTACGCCTTTATCGATGGCGAGCGTTATGTCTTTGAGAGTCTGACAAAGGCCAAGATCGCGTCGATTGTCACGGATCTCATCATTGCGGCCAATCCCGAGGCTCGTGTGGCCTATATAATTGGGACAGTCGTAGGGACTGGAGTTTCTACCATTGTTTGGTCCAATTTCATTCAGCCGGCAATGGCCTCTGCAGAGGAATACCTCGGGACTGTTAAGACTCGAATTGAGCTATTCGATGGTTCGGGAACAGCTTCGACTGGCGTGATTTATAGGGGAGGGCTCGGAGGAGTAAGTGAGCTGGATGCCATTCAGTCATTGGTGATGACGGGGCTCGATCGAGCGCTTGTCAAGCCAGCGATTGGGTCTTTCATAAACGTCCGAATCAACGACAAAGACGACAGCAGCCAGCCGAACGAGGGGTTGGTCAGAACTTACGATCTTCTTGATCCGAAGATTCTATCAAAAATTGCAGGCAAACTTGGCGTTGCTGAGGCGGATGTTAGGGACTGGCCTTGGGCTGAAGATGCGAAAGGAGGAAAGTCGACTAACGCTGAGATCTTACTCCCCTACTTTGATAAATTCTTCATCTTGCAGTCGGGTGCAAAAATTGCGCTTAAGATCCCGGGGGGAGCGGTAGATGATCAAGTAAGTAGTCGCATTAGTCTGCCGAAAAGCGCCATCATCGTTGACGGGGACATGACGCGCATCGATCAGAGCGCAGCAGTGGTCGCGGCGTTCGGAACTGGCGGTAGTGGATCGTTAGATCTCCGAAATTTCAAGCAGGTCTACGCGGTTGGTGGTCCAGGTGAGGATGTTATTCGATCTGGTGGAGGCGACGACGTTCTTTGGGGGGATGTTGCTGGCGTCGATGCGGAAGGATCGATTGATCATATTTACGGGGGAGATGGTGCCGATCGCATCTATGGCGGGGGCGGCGCTGACTTCCTTTTCGGGGAAGGTGGTAAGGACTTTATCAAGGGAGGCGCTGGCGATGATGAAATAGACGGAGGTGATGATTCCGACACAATTTGGGGAGGCGTGGGAGCAGATGTCGTTCACGGTGGCGCTGGAGACGACGTAGTTTATGCTGGATCTGACGTCCCCGGAGAGAACGACACCAGCAACAATCGTTTATTCGGAGAGGCAGGAAAGGATGTGCTCTACGGCTCATGGGGAGACGATGTTCTCTTAGGCGGAGCCGACGACGACTACCTCGATGGGGATCGTGGCGTTGACACGGCCTCGTACGCCGATGCCACTGAAAAGCAGAAGCTGGTAATCTCGAGCGGCGGATCAGCACCTGATGGCTTTTCGGCCACTGGAACAGGCGTCTTTTTGACTGTTCAGCGCGGCAAGGAGGTTGATGTTCTTCATTCTGTCGAGAAGCTGATGCTGTCCGATCAAGCTGACGAACTTGTCGTAACGTCGGGCACGGACTTAAAAAGCATTAAGGAAATAAATGCTGGAACGGCTCCTGATGGTAGCCAGGACGTCTTCGATGCGTCTGGGTACGGGGCGCGGTTGGAGTTCGTTAAGGGACATTTGATCGGAAACGGCATCGACATCGTGCTCGACAATTTTGATGTCGTGAAGCTGCCAAAGGCTTGGTTTGGTGTAGACACATTCAAAGACGTGGTGACGACTGGTTCGATAAAGTCGCTTTACACCAGCGACGGAAAGGATGACGTCTCGGTCTCAGGCGAGGGAGTGTCCGTCGATATGGGAGCCGGAAACGATACTCTTTCGTCGAGCGGGCCGGGTACAATCGTAAAAACAGGCAAAGGTGAGGATAAAGTAGAGATTTCTCATAACGGTGAGCTACTCGTCGAAGACGCAGACGAGAGCGATCGCCTGATGTTTTACAAGAATATTCTTTCGGGCGCTGTACGTTGGGGCGGATCAGAGGATCAGTTTGCGTATGATATCTACGGCAATAAGTACGGTCGCAGTAAGACCGGTGATCTGATCATTATCGATTCTGATGGCAACAAGACCTTCATTCCACACTTTAATTTTAGCGTTACCAGCGGCACGCAGATAGCTGGCCTCTACGTCGTCGAGATCACATTCAAGACCGTCCGCAGCAACATGTGGACGAGCGGGTTTGAGACGGCTGCGGCAGAGCTCACGGCGCTCGATAAGGCTGGCCAGGCGCTGTATGGCAGGAAACCGAACGGGCGGAAAGATCCGCTGGTGCTCGATCTCGATGGCAACGGGATCAGCTTCACGATTCAGGAGGCGTCGCGCGCTCGCTTCGATATCGACAAGGACGGGTTTGCCGAGCCGGTGGGATGGATCGGCGGAGACGATGGTTTCCTCGTCCGGGATCTGAATGGCAATGGCGTGGTCGATGATGTCGGTGAGCTGTTCGGCAACGAGAACGAATCCGGCTTTGCGCAGCTGGCTCAGCTCGACGGCAATCATGACGGGGTGGTCAGCGCGCTCGACGATGGGCTGGCCGATTTCAACGGCGATGGCGTCATCGATGCGGCAGATACGTTCGCGTCGATCAAAGTGTGGGTGGACGCTAACGAAGACGGCATCACCAATGCCGGCGAGCTGAAGTCGCTGGCCGACCTCAACATCGTCGCGATCGGGACCGGATCGACGCCTTCGACCTACACGGATGGCGCCGATACGATCTCCGCGACGGGAACCTTTACGCGGGCCGATGGCTCGACCGGGCTCGCCGCGGATGTCCAGCTCGAGACCGACAACTATAATACGACGTGGCTGGGGGACTCGAGCGTCAGCGAGGCGGCTTCGAGCCGGCCGAATTTGAAAGGGTTCGGCACGCTGACCGACCTTCGGGTCGCGATGACGCTGAAGCCGAGCCTGACCAATGTTGTCGACACCGTGTTGCCGTCGATGGCGACGCTCTCCCTGTCCGCGCTGCGTGAGGCGGTCCGTCCGATTCTCTACGCGTGGCAGGCCGCTGTTCCCGTGCCTACGGGCACGCCGGGAACCGAGCCAACGGCAGAGTTCCAGTTCGTCGGCACGACCAACGAAAAAGGCGCGGTGCTCTACGACTTCATCATCAGCAAGTCGGACGACCATGGTCTCTACTACGCCTATGCGAGTGGCCAGTCTGTGCGCGATGCCAATGGGGTAGTCATCGAGCGGCCGACGCTACAGCAGGTGGTGGGCAGCACGCCCGAGCGGGGTAGCTGGCAGACGCTGACGGCCGCCGATATCGCCTTCCTCGAGCGCTTTACCGGCGAGCAGATCGGCCTCGGTATCCCGACGAATCCGAGCGCGGACGCCATCTCGCGCGCCGCCGACGCGGTCACGGCTGGCTGGAATGTGCTGAACAGGCTTGCTATCCGCGTAGCCATGCAAGGCGAGCTGAAGCCGTTTTTTGCTGGCATCACCTACGATGTCGCGACCGACACCTTCAAGCCGACCACTGACCAGCAGTTCGCACCGATGCTGGAGCAGATTTTCCAGCATACACCGAGTGACCCGACCGCGGCAGGCAGCTATCTGGAGCAGTGGAAGGGCATCATCGGCATGATGCTGCCGGACTTCCAGCGTGACGACCAGGGAAGGCAAATCACCGACGCCTATCTGTTCGCCAACATTGTCAATGCCTATGAGAACGATCCGGTCAATCTGTCATTGCAAGCGGTTGCCGACAAGCTGTTCGACATTCCGGCCTCAGAGCTGGTGATCGGCAACGGCAACCTGACCGGTGGCGACGATACCAGCGATATCTTCTACCTCAACAGCTCTGACCAAGTCGTGCGGGGGCAAGGCGGCCGCGATGCCTACGTGGTCGGTTACAATTTCGGCCACGACGTCATTCAGGACGTCTGGCAGGGGCTCGGCGATAGCCAGGAGGATGCGATCTGGTTCGCGCACCTCAATGTCTCCGATCTCACGTTCGAGCGCGACGGGCTCGATCTCCTCATCACCCAGAACGGAACCGACAACCAGATCCGGGTGGTCGACGAGTTCGCCGGCCGCCGGCCGGGCCTCGTCACCGCCTACCAGGATTTCGATAAGTCTATCGAGGTAATCAAGTTCGCCGACGGCACGACGTGGAGCAAGCTCGACCTCGCCAAAGCGGTCGGAATGCCGTCCTATGTGACTGACGACAGTCTTCTGGGGACGCCTGATGCTGACGTGCTCAATGGCGGCCTTGGCACCGACTATATGTCCGGCGGTGACGGTGGCGACACCTACATCTTTGGCCGTGGGGACGGCCATGACACGATCGAGGACAATCAGGCCTGGATCTGGGGTGAGAGGCCGGACTTCCTGCGCTTCGGTCAGGGCATCACTCTCGATGATCTGTCGTTCCACCGCGACGGCAATTCCAACGATGTCACCATCTCGATCAACGGCACCGACGATGCCGTGACGGTCAAGGGTCAGTTCCGGGTCGATTACGGTCTGCTCAACACCACCATCGACCGCATTGAGTACTTCACCTTTGCTGATGGCTCCTATGTCAGCTGGGAGGAGGTGATCCAGAGCATGGATGCAAGCGCTGGCACGGCTGGCAACGACGTCATCTACGGCTTCTCCTATGCCGATACGCTGCAAGGCGGCAAGGGCGACGACGTCATCGACGGCGGCCGCGAGAATGATACCTATGTCTATGTCCGCGGGGACGGCAATGACACCATCATCGACGGGCCGGATGCGCAGACCTCCGCCTTCGACACGCTGGTGCTCAAGAGCATCAATCCGTCCGACGTGGCCCTGGTCCGCGACGGCAACGACGTCCGGCTGGTATTCGCCGAAAGCGCCCCCGGTGCGGGCGATGCCGGCTCGGTGCTGCTCAGGGCCGAGCTCGACGACTGGTTCGCGCAAGGAATCGAGCAGGTCAAGTTCGACGATGGCACGGTGTGGACGCAGAACGACCTGCGCCTGAAGCTGCTGGCTCAGGCCTCGACCGATGGCAACGACATCATCGTCGGCTACAACACCAACGACGTGATCACCGGCGGCAAGGGCGACGACATGCTGGCCGGTGGGGCCGGCGATGACACCTATGTCTACAATCGTGGCGACGGCAACGATGTCATCACCGAGGTGACAGCCGGCAATTACAGCACCATCGATACGCTCCGGCTCAAGGGCATCAGCCCGGCCAGCGTCTCGTTCAGCCGCAACGGCAACGACCTGAGGCTGGTGATCAATGAGAGCGTGCCGGGCGCCAATGACGGCGGCTCGATTCTCCTCAAAGACGAGCTCGGCGACTGGTTCAGCCAGGGCGTCGAGACCATCGTGTTCGACGATGGGACGACTTGGGACCAGACTTATCTGCGCACGACGGCGCTGTCGCAGGCGTTCACGCCGGGTGACGACGTGATCAATGGCTTCAACACCAACGACATCCTGATCGGCGGGCGCGGCAACGATACGCTGAACGGTGGCGCCGGCGACGATACCTACATCTATGCCCGCGGCGACGGCAATGACACCATCATCGACGGGCCGGCCGGCAACTTCTCGACCTTCGATACGTTGCGGCTGCAAGGCATCGATCCCGCCGCGATCAGCTTCGTCCGCAATGGCAACGATCTGACGCTGGTCATCGCCGAGAGCGCGGCGGGCGCCGGTGACGGCGGCTCGATCCTGATCAAGCAGACGCTGGATAACTGGTTCAGCCAGGGTATCGAGCAGGTCGTGTTCGACAACGGCACGGTCTGGACGCAGAACGACCTGCGGCTGAAGGTGCTGGCGCAATACTCGACCACTGGCAACGACGTCATCGACGGCTTCAACACCAACGACGTCATTACCGGCGGTCGCGGCGACGATGTGATGTCGGGCGGGAGCGGTGACGACACCTATGTCTACAGCCGCGGTGATGGTAACGACACCATCATCGAGGGCACGGTGGGCAACGCCTCCAGCTACGACACCGTGAAGCTCCAGGGCATCGCGGCCGCCGATGTCAGGCTCGCGCGCAACGGCAATGATCTGACCTTGCTGATCGCCGAGAGCGCGGTGGGCTCCGGGGATGGAGGCTCAATTCTGATCAAGCAGACGCTCGAGGACTGGTTCAGCCAGGGCATCGAGCGAGTGCAGCTCGATGACGGCACGGTCTGGACGCAGAACGATCTGCGGCTACGATGGATCGCTCAGAACGAGACCGCGGGCGCGGATACGATCACCGGCTTCAACGGTGCCGATGTTCTGGACGGCGGAGCCGGCAACGACCTGCTGCAGGGCGGCGGCGGCAGCGATACTTATGTGTTCGGGCGGGGTTATGGTGCGGACACGATCAGCGACAGCGGCGACGGCGCAGATCGCGTGTTGTTCAAGCCGGACGTCGCGCCCGCCGACCTCCGCCTGGAGACGGATGGCACCAACATCGTCGTTCGCTTGGCCGGCTCCGACGATACCTTGACGATTCTGAACTGGTTCAATTCGAATTCCGAGATCTCGACGTTCGAATTCGCCGACGGCACGGTGTGGCAGACGACGGAGATCCTGAACCGGGCCTATGGCGGCAATGGCACCAACGCCATCTCGGCCGGCAACGATACGTTCGTCGGAACACGCTCGGCCGATGTGATCGATGGCCTGGCCGGTGACGACGTGCTGATCGGTCGCGGCGGAGGCGACACCTATCGGATCTATGCCGGAGGCGGCAATGATACGATCCTCGAGAGCGAGGATGGCTGGGCGACTGACGTGGTCCAGCTTGTCGGACTGAATTCGGGGGACGTCACGCTGTCTCGCGTCAACGCTGATCTCCTGATTCGGATCAACGCGACGGGCGAGACCACGACCGTTAGCTCGCATTTCGTCTCGACGGACCGCGGCATCGAGCAGATCGCTTTTGCGGATGGCACCACCTGGAACCGGGCCCAGATCCAGACCGCGGCCTGGTTCACGGGAACGACCGGCGCTGAGACGATTGCCGGCACTGACGGTGCCGATGTGATTCAAGGCAACGGTGGTGACGACCTGCTGCTCGGAGCCGGCGGCAGCGATACCTACCGCTACGCCTCCGGCGATGGCAGCGACGTCATTCGTGACGTGGGCAGTGCGTCCGACACGGACGTGTTGCTGTTGACCGATCTCAATCGCAACCAGGTGACGCTGTCGCGATCCGTCGCGGATCAGAACGACCTGCTGATCACGGTGAATGCGACTGGGGCCGTCATCACCGTGGACGATCACTTCCTCGGAGCCGGCTCCGGCATCGAGAAGCTACAATTTGCCGACGGGACGTCGCTCGACCGCGCAGGCATTGCGAACGCCGTTCCGATCGTGATCCCGGGTACCTCAGGGGCCGATACGCTCAATGGCGACAACAATCCGAACATGCTCCTCGGCCTGGACGGCAACGACAGTCTCTATGGGCGGGATGGCAACGACATCCTGGTCGGCGGGGCAGGCAACGACTACCTCGAGGGCGGCAACGGCAACGACACCTATCAGTTCAATCTTGGAGACGGGCAGGACACGATCCTGGACAACGGCTGGACCAGCGATGTGGACCTGCTGAATTTCGGCTCTGGCATTCGACCGGCCGACATCGTCGTGGCGCAGGTCAACAACGGCAGCGATCTGCTGCTGTCGATTGCCGGCACCAGCGACAGCATCCTGCTCCGCAACCAGTTGAACGGTTGGGGCACCTGGAGCGGCGTGGACGAGGTTCATTTTGCCGACGGCACCGTGTGGAACCGCCAGGCGATGGTGGTGCAGTCGACGCTGGCCAATGCCGGCAACGACACGTTCTACGGTGATCTCAACGCCAACATCCTGTCGGGCGGCGCAGGTAACGACAGTCTATACGGCCGCGACGGCAATGACGTCCTCGCCGGCGGCACCGGCAACGACTATCTCGAAGGCGGTAACGGTAACGATGTGTATTTGTTCAATCTTGGCGATGGTCAGGACACCATTCTCGACAATGGCGGATCTGGCGAGCTCGACGTCCTGAACTTCGGGGCCGGGATCAATGTCGGCAACGTGGTCGTGAGCCAGGCCAACAACGGCAGCGACATTCTGCTGTCGATTTCGGGGACCACCGACGCGGTCTTCCTGAGAAGTCAGCTGAACGGCTGGGCGGCTTGGAGCGGTGCCGACGAGGTTCATTTTGCCGATGGAACGGTGTGGAATCGGGCGACGCTGCTACAGCTCTCGATGGCTGCGAATTCCGGCAACGACATCTTCTACGGCGATTTCAACGCCAACTCGCTGTTCGGCGGCGCCGGCAACGACAATCTTTACGGCCGCGACGGCAACGACATCCTCGCGGGCGGCACCGGCAACGACTATCTTGAGGGTGGCAACGGCAACGATACCTATCAGTTCAACCTCGGCGATGGCCAGGATACCATCCTCGACAATGGCGGATCTGGCGAGCTCGACATCCTGAACTTCGGGGCCGGGATCAGTGCCGGCAATGTGGTCGTGAGCCAGGCCAACAACGGCAGCGACATTCTATTGTCGATCTCCGGGACCACCGATGCGGTCTATCTGAGGAACCAGCTGAACGGCTGGGCGGCCTGGAGCGGTGCCGACGAGGTCCATTTCACCGACGGCACGGTGTGGGACCGAGCGAAGATCTGGCAGCTGTCCATCTCCGCCAATTCCGGCAATGACAGCTTCTACGGCGATTTCAACGCTAACTCCTTGTTCGGCGGTGCTGGCGACGACAATCTCTATGGACGTGACGGCAACGACGTGCTGGCTGGCGGTACCGGCAACGACTACTTGGAAGGCGGCGCAGGCAACGATACTTATGTGTTCAATCGCGGTGACGGGCAGGACACCATCCTCGACAACGGCGGCAGCGGCGATTCCGATGTCCTCAATCTCGGCGCCGACATCTCGGTCAACGACATCATCGTGTCGGAGGCGAACAACGGCAGTGATCTCTTACTGTCGATTGCGGGATCGACGGACTCCATCCTGTTGAAGAGCCAGCTGAACGGGTGGGCAGCCTGGAGCGGCGTCGACAGTGTTCATTTTGCCGACGGCACGATCTGGAATCGGTCGACGCTCGTTACCCGCTCAATGCTGGCGAATGGCGGCGACGACACGTTCTACGGCGATTTCGACGCCAATTCGCTGTTCGGCGGGACGGGGAACGACAGCCTCTATGGGCGGGACGGCAACGACACGCTCAATGGCGGGCCCGGCAACGACTATCTGAACGGCGGCAATGGAGCTGACACTTACGTCTATAGCTCCGCTGACGGCAATGACGTCATCGAGGACAACACCAGCGACAACGTCCTCGTGATGCAGGACATTGCATCGACATCGGTGATCCTTAGCCGGCCGGGCAATGGCGCTGATCTCGTGATCGAGAACGCGTCGACCGGCAAGACGATCCTCGTGAAGGGGCAGTTCGGCAGCGGTTCGCTGGCGACTGTAAGCTTCAGCGACGGCGTGAGCTGGTCCGCGCCGACCATCAGCGGCATCGTGGCGAGCCAGCCGGCCTTTATCGGCACGGACGCGGCGGATACCTTCACCGGAACGGCGAATGCCGAGACGATCGATGGTCGCGGCGGCAGCGATACGCTTAATGGTGGCGCGGGTGCGGACACCTACCTCTATCGGGCCGGCTCCGGCAACGACGTGATCCAGGAGGCGGCGACCAACAGCGGTACCGACGTCGTTCGACTGGTTGGACTGAGCCCGAGCGATGTCGACATCACGCGAAACGGGACCGATCTGCTGATCCGCATCCTGTCGAGTGGCGAGACGCTCACCGTCAAGGACCAGTTCCTTGGCTCAGGCACCGTGGTCGAGCTGCTTCAGTTCGGCCCCAGCGGCACGGTGATCGACCTACGCAACAACGCGGCGCCGACGGTAACGATCTCGAGCGCAGCCGAGACCAGCAACGTGGCGGTTCAGACCATCACCGGCACGGTCACAGCCGGCGGCATCGGCAAGGTCGTGGGGCAGACAGTCACGCTGACGGACAATGGTGTCACGTTGGGCACGGCCACCGTGCAGGCGGACGGCAGCTTCTCGGCGACGGTCACGCTACCGAACCAGGGCAGCAATGCCATTGTTGCGAGCGTGACAGACAGTCTTGGCAATACCGGCGCCAGCTCGGCTGTTGTTGACTTCCTCTACAGCACACCGCCGACGGTTGCGATCACCGGTGTGTCGCATAGCGGCTATGGCGCGACCCAGACTATCTCCGGAACGGTCACCGCGGCCGGCGCTGCCGTCGTCGCGGGCCGGACCGTCACCCTGACGGACAACGGCGTGACATTGGGGACGGCGACGGTTCAGGCCAATGGCAGCTTCTCCCTCGGCGTCGCGCTGCCGAAGCTGGGTGGGAACGCGCTGGTTGCGACCGTCGTGGACAATTATGGCAACACTGGACGCAGCGCTGCCGTGGTCGACAGCTATGCCGGCGTTTTGCCCACGATCCGCGGCACGGTTGCCGGTCAGACCACAACATCGGAGGCTGCCGTTCATCCGTTCAGCACGGTGACGATCGACGATCTCAACGTCGGCGCGACGGATACTCTGACGATTACCTTGAACGGAGGCGGCGGCACCCTGTCCGGCACGGGCCTGAGCGGCGCCAACGGCGTGTACACCCTATCGGGCAGCGCGGCGTCGATCACCGCTCAGTTGAGGGCGCTGACGTTTACGCCGACAGCCGGCGTGCCGAATAGCAGCCCAACGACGACGTTCACGTTGTCGGACAGCAGTTCGGGCTACGTCGCGCCGAGCTACAGCAGTCCGGGAGTGCTGTATGCGTTCAATAGCAACAATGGCACTCCGATCGGTGGTCTGACCCTCGATGCGGCTGGCAATCTTTTCGGGACGACGGTAACGAGCGGTCAGATCTTTGAGCTGGCCAAGAGTGGCTCCGGCTGGAGCAGCACGCCATCTTATTTGGCGAGTGTCGGAACGGCCGGCAACTTGTTCATGGATGCCGCTGGCAATTTGTTTGGCGCGACCGCGGCTAAGGCCAACAGCGGCGGTACAGTGTACGAGCTCGTCAAGAACGGCAGCGGTTGGAACCCCAGCGTGACCACAGTGGCTACGTTCACGCCAGCCACAACCGGCTCCTCTCCTTCTAGTCCAATCATGGATGCTGCAGGCAATCTGCTCGGTACGACACAATTAGGCGGGGTTGGCGGTCGCGGAACCGTGTATGAGATCGTCAAGACCGGCACCACCTACAGCAGCACGCCGATCGTCTTGGCATCGTTCAACAACGAAAACGGGCAGATGCCGTTCGGCCAGTTGATCCTGGATTCGGATGGCAACCTGCTGGGGGCGACGGCGACCACGGTCTTCGAGATCCCCAAGACCGCCAGTGGCTATGGCAGCATGATCGTGCTCGGCAGCGGAATCTATTGCGCGGGCGGGCTGACGCTGGATCCAGACGGCAATCTCTTCGGCGTTCAGACCACAGGGGGAGCCTACAACAGCGGCGGCGTCTACGAGCTGCAGAAGACGAGCAGCGGCTACAGTGCGCCCACTTTGATAGCTTCTTTCACCAGCAATTTCTCGTCCTATGCTGGACCGCTGGTGATCGACGGTGCGGGAAATCTTTACGGCACAGCCGCGACCAGCAGTACGTTCGGCCGCGGGAATGTGTTCAAGGTTGTCAAGACTGGCGCCGGCTACAACAGCACGGTGATCTCGATGACGAACTTCAACGGCGTCAACGGACTGTTCCCGGGCCAGCTGACGATGGATGCCGCCGGCAATCTGTTGGGAGAGGCGCAAACCGGCGGTGCGAACAATGCCGGTGTGATCTTCAAGGTCACCAATTTGTCCTCTGTGCCCGTCGATTCCGCCGCGGTCGATTCGACCACGACCGTCATCGATGTCGATCCGCCCGCGGTGTCCGCAATCACCCTGGCGACCGCATCGGATGCGAGCATGATCGGAGTCGGCCCCGCGGTGGTCTCCAATGATGCGTTCACGGCGCTGGAGCAGGCGGTGGCAACGACGACGACGTTCGATGCCGATAGGCAGCTGTCGCAGCTTGTGCAGGCGATGGCTAGCTACGGGGCGGATGGTCAAGGGTTCGACGTGGCCTCGGCCGCGCTGGCGTCGCTCAATGATGTCACCCTGCAGAACGCACTCGCTGTCGCATCGTAGATGCGGGTCCGATGATCGCCTACGAGGCATAACGTTGATGACGCAACGCACGCGGGCCGGATGTCTACACACTGGCCCGCGGGCTCAGCCTCTCTCGAAGCAGGCCGGACACCGCCGACTCCGAGCACAAGACGGCGAGCGGGCAATCGTTCGCATCGAATGACGGTTGCCTGAAGTAGCGCGAACCTCGCCCCCACTCATTCGTAGAAGCAGCGCCGGATGGCTGACCAAGACGCGGCCAGTGTGCGCGGGCGGGGGAATAATTGCTTGCAGTCTTCTCAATCAAAGGGCGCATCGCCCTTCGTTTCCTCCCGTCGTAAATTTTCCACGCGGCTGTAACAGCGGTCTCCTGCCGCGCTTCTACAACCTTAGATTAAATATTCGAAAACTCTTTCAAATTGTCATTGTTCTTTTATGCAACCTGGACTAATAGTTGTCCACTTAGTGCTTTCCCTTTTTGCAATCAATTCATTCGGCCGCGGTCTCGCCGCGGCAAAGGATAAACGCGTGCCGTATATCCGCTGCATGTACTGGAACATCCAGAACTTCGGTGACCAGAACGGATATCGCGCGCGGCAGGCGCGCATCAATTTCATCGCATCGGCGGTCGCCGCCTATCAGCCCGACGTTCTCTTTATTATGGAGCTGAAGCAGAACGCGATCGGCAATCTCTATCTGCAGACCCTGCAAGAGACGCTGAATACGCTGCCGGCGCCGCTGAACAACTGGTACTACGACTGGATCAAGGGCGCGCTGCTGCGCACCGGCGTTCCGCCGCTGCCGGCCGATCCTTTCAATACCGCGGTTGATACGGACTGGGACGTTGCTCACCACGAAGGCTACGCGGTTTTCTGGAATCAGAACATCGCCAAGTTCGTGATGCAGGCGGCTCCGCCGATTCGTCCGCCGGCGGCCGCCGGGCCTTCGCCGAACTCCCAGTCCCAGGACTGCCGGATGCAGGGGGCGATCGCCTTCGGTGGACCTCCTATACCCTTTCCTGGAGTCGCACTCGGCGGAACGTTGGCTGTGCCGGGCGGCGGCACTCCGTTTGTGGTGCCGGCGGGCACCAACATCCCGGGCCAGGGCATTGTCGGCGCGAACACGCCGACCGCGGCTGGTGTGGTGTTGCCGGCCGGCACGCAGGTCGGCGCGGGCGGCATCACGCTCAACGCAGTGACCTGGGGCATCAACCCGGTGGTGGTGCCGGGAGGTTATACGCTCACCGATGCGCTGACGTTGCCCGCCTCCGGAACGGTCGTCCTGCCGGTCAATGCGCTCGGCCTTGCGATGTTCGGCCGTGACAGCGCCGATCCCCTGGTCAATCCCAACCGTCCCGACCGCTTCAACGGCGATATCTCCGACACCACGGTGAACTTCAATCCGCTCGGCGGCAATGTCTGGAACTGGATCGAGTTCACCGGAGCGGCAGCGGGCAGCGCCCAACGCACGGGAACGCGGCGGCCCGCCTACATCACGGTCAAGGTGAATCGTCCCGGCCACGCCACCGCGGCCGACCAGCTGCTGCCGATCATCTGCTATCACGCCCCGTCGGCCAGTCCCGCCTCTTCCGGCGGCATGCAGCGTGCCGCTTTTTCGCAGCCGATGTATCAGGCCTACGACTGGGCAGGCGGCGGCAACTGGATCAACTGTAACAACGCGCTGATCGGCGGCGACTTCAATGTCGTGATCGATAACGTATTCTACGCCTACGATGCCTTTACTGACGCCTTTGCCACGCCGAGCGGTTATGGCGGCGGTGCGAATGCGACGATGGCGATCGCCAATCCCGCACCGCATGGCGGCACCATGGGCGACAATCCGCTCAATCAGACCATTTGCGCGCTGACCGTCGGCCCCGGCGGTCCGGCGCGCTACGGCAATGCGATCAACGATTTCCGTACCCAAGCGATCGACAACATCTTCTACCGGGGGCTCGGCACCGGCGTCGTCGGCATGGGCATTGATGCCGCCAATACTGGAGCGATCGACATGATGAGCGCCTGCTCGCTGGGCGGCGCGCCGATGATCGGCAATCCGATCGCGCAATGCCTCAACACTCCGAACATGGTCAACGTGCAGACCGCCGTCTACGTGCACAACGCGGCGCTGGCGCTGCCGAGCATGGTCGATTCGACGGTGACGCTGTTCGAGATGAACGCCGGCCGCTTCAGCACCCAGCCTGACTTCAACGCGCAGAACACCGCCGCGCGGCGCGTCGCCGAGTTCGTCAATCTGTTCGCCAGCGACCATCTGCCCGTCGTCATCTCCTTCACCATGTAGCCGGAAGCTGGTCATGGATGGAAATGCCATCAAGCAACTGATCGACGGGCTCAGCCCCGGCGGCGTCCTGACGCTGGTGCCCGGCGGCATCCCCAATGCGCCGCGGATCGATGCGCTGGTCACCGGCTGCTTCGGTGGCACGCTGACGGCCACGATCGGCGTCGCAACCGTCGGCGCGACGAGCGTGACCTATGCAGCGGCGCAGCTCGCGAGCAAGACGTTTCTGTTCTATCTGGTCGATGCCAATGTGCCGGCGACGCTGACCTTCACCACTGGTAGCGGTGGCACGCTCGATCTGGCGGTGACGGCGACGATGCCGGCAGGCTGGACCCTGGCCGCCAGCTTTCCGGCGGTCGGCGACCTGACCGACAGCGCGCTCAACGCTCTGACGTTCACTGCCGCGAGCATCGCAGTGGCTTCAGCCGACTCGGCGTCGGCATCGTTGATCGATGCGACGATCGACACCACGAAGTCGGCCACCGCCAATTTCGAGTTTCTGCTCGGCCCGAGCTGCGCGGTGAGCGGCGGAGCCGAGATGGTGACCGGCGGCAATGGCTTTGCCGCGCCGAGCTTCCACCTCACCAGCCAGAAGATCCAGGGACCGTCGATCAACGGCTTCAGCCTCGATCTCTTCCTCGAGCTCGGCTGCCTGCCTTCGCCGGTGCCATTGCCGGACGGAACGACGCCGCTCGCAGGCACGGTCGCCATCACGACAGATCTGCTCACGCCGGCGCTGACGGTGCCGATACAGATCGAGGTCACCGCCGCCGACCAGACCAGCTACATGGTCAAGCTCGACACTTCGGGCGGTGTTCCGCCGATCAATTCGCTCGATCAGCTCACCGGATTTACCTACGGCACCTCGCCGGCGACGCTGCTCACGGCCGCCAATACGCCGATCGGCACGCTCACGCTCGATTACCTGTTCGCGACGATCAACACCAAGACGTGGTCGATCTCCAACCTGCAGTTCGAGATCTCGCTCGGCACCAACTGGACCGTCATCGGCGGCGTGTTCCAGCTGCAGCGCCTGATCGCCGCTGTGACGATCCCGGTGCTGTGGAACGGTTCGACCTCGCCGCCCGACGGCAACGGCTTCTCACTCCTGGTCGCGGCGGACTTCATCGTCGCCACCGCGCCGCTCGAGGTCGGGATCACCTATCCGTCGCTGGTGATGACGGTGGGACTGCAGCAAGGCAAGGTCATCGACATCAATGACTTCCTTGGCCAGTTCGCCCAAGGACTGAAATTGCCCGGCACGGCCAGCGATATGGCGGTTTCGGTGTTCAGCGCGACCGCCGACATCCAGCAGAGCACGTATTCGCTGAATGTCGGAGCGAACGGCTCGCTCAGTGTGATCCCGGGCTTCACGCTGACCGAAATCGACATGGCGATCAGCTATGCGTCGAGCGCCGTGCAATCGTTCCAATTCGGCTCGCATTTCACCATCGCCAACGCCCCGCTGGCGCTGACGGCGGCGTACGACCCCTCGCCGAACTGGGCCTTCGAGGGCGGCAGCGAGCCGGGGCAATCGATCAATCTCTCCGACCTGATCTCTCAGATCGGGACCATCTTCGGGGTGAGTCTTCCAACCCCCATCCAGATCGTGCTGTCGAAGCTCGATATGACCTACGGCTCGGCGGCGGGCAATTTCAGCTTCGAGGCCGAGATTGACTATGTGAATGAGAGCGACCCGATCCTGAAGAAGATCAGCGGCGGCGTTGCAATCACCTATTCCGGCACGCCTGCCAAGACCTGGACGGGCAACGTCCATGGCGAGATCCTGGTCGGATCGAACCAGTTCACGGTCAACCTCGATTTTCAGAAAGACACCGTTCTCAGCATGCAGTGGAAGGCGGTCGACGATGAGGTCGTCACCATCGCCGATCTCTGCGGCATCGTCGGCATCACGCCGCCCGACATCCCGCCCGGGCTCGATCTCGATCTCACCGAAGTCGACGGTGCCTACGACATTACCCAGCAGATCCTGCTGCTTGGCGCGATCTCGAAGACCTGGGGCGCCGCCGATGTCGCCATCTGGTACGACGCGACCAACCGCTGGCAGTTCTATTTCGGCATGGCGACGAGCACGTCGATCCTCCTGTCGAAGCTGCCGCTGGTCGGATCGGCGATCTCCAAGTTCGGCGATGTCGCGCTGGATTCGATTCAGGGCATGGCCTCGGTTCCCGTGCTGACGGAGACCCAGGCCGGCAAGATCATCGACGGCTTTAGCAAGTTTCCCGCGGCCTATCCGCGGCCGCCAGCCACCGGCCTTCCCAACGGCGTCGCGCTCACCATGGAGTTCGACGTCAACGGCAGCAAGACGTCGATCACCATCGGCACGCCAACAGCGTCGCTCTCAGAGGCTCCGGGAACGTCGCTCGCAGAGGCACCGGCGCCGGCTGCTCCGCCGACGCCGCCTGCGCAACAGCGGCCAACGGGCGATACGCCCGCGACTGCGTCCGACGGCACCAAATGGTTCGCGGTGCAGCAGAGCATCGGGCCGGTGTCGATCCAGAAGGTCGGTGTCCACTACGACACCACGGATGCCAAGCTGTGGGCGCTGATCAATGCGACGGTCACGATCGGTCCGCTTGAAATCGGGCTGATGGGGCTGGGCGCAGGATCGCCGCTCACGAGTTTTCAGCCGAGCTTCACCGTTGCGGGAATCAGCGCATCTTTGCAGGCGGGCGAGCTTGCGATCTCCGGCGCGCTGGTCGGAAAGATCGATCCGGTCGATCTCTACGGCGAGCTGTCGCTGGAGATGGGTCCGATCTCGCTGGGCGCCCTGGCGGGATACGCCACCTACGAGGGCGATCCGTCCTTCTTCCTTTACGCGGTGCTGGACGCGCCGCTCGGCGGCCCGAGCTTCTTCTTCGTGACCGGAGTTTCGGCGGGCTTCGGCATCAATCGCCAGCTGCTGATCCCCGACGTCAGCGGGGTTGCGGACTTCCCGCTGGTGCAATGGGCCGTCGGCATCAATGCGCCGAATTCCAGCCCCAGCGGCGACATCGGCTCGCAGGTCGCCGCCACCATGCAGACGCTCAGCCAATCCGGCGTGATCGCGCCGGAGATCGGCGAATACTGGTTCGCCGCGGGACTGCGTTTCACCAGCTTCGAGCTGCTCGATACGTTCGCGCTGCTGACGGTTTCGCTCGGCAAGGATTTCGAGGTCGATATCCTCGGGCTGTCGTCGCTGTCGCTGCCGCCCGCGCCGGCGACGCCGCTGGCCTTCGCCCAGCTCGCAATCAAGGCTTCGATCAAGCCGTCGCAGGGCGTGCTGTCGATCGCCGGACAGCTCACCAGCGCCTCCTATTTGCTTTCCAAGGACTGCCACCTGACCGGCGGCTTCGCCTTCTATCTCTGGTATTCCGGCGATTATGCCGGCCAGTTCGTGGTCACGCTCGGCGGCTACAGCAGCCACTACAACGTGCCGAAATATTATCCTGTGGTGCCGCGGCTGGGCCTGAACTGGCAGGTCACTCCGCAACTGACGATCTCGGGCGGCGAATATTTTGCGCTGACCTCGAGCGCGGTGATGGCCGGCGGCAGCCTCAGCGCGGTGTGGTCGAGCGGCGGGCTCCGCGCCTGGTTCGACGTCGAGGCGGACTTCCTGCTCGTGTTCCAGCCGCTGCATTACTACATCTCGGCTTCGATCGACCTCGGCGCGTCGTTCTCGATCGATCTGTGGTTCACCACCATCACGATCACCATCCACGTCGGCGTCGGCGCCGAGATCTGGGGACCGGACTTCTCGGGCGAGGTCGATGTCGATCTCGACATCATCTCCTTCACCATCGGCTTCGGCCACGCCCCGCGCTCCGGCGACACCACGGTGGACTGGGGCACCTTCACGAGCCAGATGCTGCCCAAGGCTCCCGGCAGCAGCGCGAAGCTCGCGCGCCGCTCGGCGATGCTCGCACTGGCCGACGCCGCCGCGGATGATACCGATCCGCCGCCGCCACCGGTGCTGCAGATCAACGCAACGACTGGCCTGCTCAATACCTTCGACCCGTCGACCGGGCTCGACTGGCTGGTGGACGGCCACAGCTTCCAGTGCACCGTGGTCAGCAACATCCCGCTCAGCGCCTATCAATTTCTCAAGAGCATCACCACCAATCCGAACGATTCGATCGTCGACATCACGCTTTCGCCGGCGCAGGTGAACCCAACCACCACGTTCGGCGTCGGTCCTGTCGGCGTCGCGCAGCTCACCTCGAATCTGACACTGCAGTTCACCACCGAGGAAAACAGCCAGTTCCTCGCGGAGATGCAGCTGCAGAACATTTCCAAGGCAATGTGGGAGAAACGCGACTTCGATTCCAACGGCGTGCCGAAGGGAGTCGATCCGCTTAACGACACGACGATTCCCAACGTGCTCACCGGCTTCACGCTGGTGCCTACGGTCCCGCCTCCCGACCACACGCTGCCGATCAAGCTCGAGTACCTGAAATACACCATCGATCCGGCCGTCCAGACGCTGACGTGGAGCAAGCCCGTCGTGCAGACCAGCGATCCCTTCACCTCCGCCGAGACCGTGCAGAACACCATCGGATCGGCCCGCGCCACCGCCAACCGCGCCGCGCTGATCACGGCAATCAACAATTCGGGCTTTGCGGTCAACACGGCGGTGAACGTGTCGAGCCTCGCGGATCGCGCGACCAGCTACCTGCTGGCCGCCCCGGAGCTGCGCTATCTCGGCGAAGCGGCGTGACGGGAGCGATGCGATGGGCACCACACTGCAAAAGACGGTCACCTTCATCCAGTACGACATCCCACCGCTCAAGGCCGGCGAATACAAGCTGGTCGCGCATCAGACCGTCGATCAGACCACACCCAACGACTTCACCGCCCAGCGCGTGTTCGCGGTCGGCGGCAATCGCTTTCAGCTCCCGGGCGACGCCATCGCCTCCTATTTTCCGCCGTCCAATGCCAATGGCGAGTTTGACGGCGTGCTGCCCAACGTCGTGCTCAAGGTCTCGACATTGCCCTGGCAGCGCACCTCGGTGGAGTCGGAGCTTGATGCGCCGTGGCTGGCGGTCCTGCTGCTTGAGAAAAGCGAGACGCCACCGATCAAGAACGGGACTGCCGCGGACGTGATCCCAACGGGTCAGACAATTACCGTGTTCGGGTCGAAGGTAACCGGCACGGGCAAGATGCCGGCCGGCACTTTCTCCTATCCCGGCATCAACCCGCTCGACTACGGCCAAGCGCCGGATACGCCGACCAGCTATATCGATCTGTCGGTCGCAATGTTCAGCAGCATCGCGCCAACCGCGACCGATTTGCCGTATCTGGCCCATATCCGTGAAATCGATACACTGGATTCGGTCGACGACACCCAGCTGAGCAAGCAATTCTCGGTCGTGCTCGGCAACCGCATGCCGGCAATCAATTTCAATGCGGTCGCGCTGCTGGTCTCGCTGGAGAATATGGGCGACTATCTGCCGGACGACGACGGCAATGCATCGGCAAATTTCCCGCAAGGCATCAGCACGGTCCGGCTGATCGTGCTGGCGAGCTGGAACTTCTACGCCAACAATCTCGACGAGAATTTCCAGAATCTGGCGGAAAATCTCAACAAGAACATGGCCGGCGAACTTGGCGCAACCACCATCAAGATCGACGCGCCGGCCCCCGACGCCACTGCGGTCGCAAACGCCATCACCGATGAAGCCACAGCCTTGACCGGCGCCGACGCCGACACGCTGGTGCTCAACGCGCTGGCGCAAGGCTATGTCCCGCTCGACCATCACCTCCGGGAGGCTGGCGACACTGTCTCCTGGTATCGCGGACCGCTGCTGCCCTATGGCGGCACCGGCAGCTTCGTCAGCGTCCCGGCCTTCGGGCCCGATGCGATGCTGCGTTACGATCCCTATACCGGGATGTTCGACACGAGCTACGCCGCGGCCTGGCAACTTGGTCAGTTGCTGGCCTTACAGAGCGCGGCCTATTCGACCGCGCTCTATCAATGGAAGAAAACGCTCGGCAAGAACGCGGCGGCGTTGGCCGAGCAGGCGTTGCTCTCCGCCAAGCTCGGCGATGGAACGCTGTTTCCAAGCCTGGTGCAGACGCGCGGCAACCGCGTCTTCGCGCCGGAAATTCCCGATATCGTCTCGCAGTTCATCGGCCAGTTGCGATTGCTGGTCGGCGTGCCCTTCGCCTGGCTGGTGCCGAGCGAGGCCATGCTGCCGACCGAGAGTTTTCGGCTGTTCTCGGTTGATCCCAACTGGATTGAGGCCCTGGTCGACGGCGCCTTCAGTATCGGCCGGGCGACCCAGGGCGAGCTTCGGATCGACAAGGAGCAGTATGACGAACTGACGAGGCGCAGCGCCCGCGTGGCGCGAAAGGCGAGGGTCAATGACCGTCCCCATCTGGCGCGCGCCAAGCAGGCGAACCTCGGCAATTCGCCGCAGCAGGTCACTGGCGTGTTGCTGCGCTCGCAGCTGGTGCCGGGTTGGCCACGGCTCAACATCAACGGCTACTCCGACACACAGGGCAACAACGAGGTGCCGAAGCTGCGCATGGTGATGCTGTCTCGCGACGTGATGCTGTGTCTGTTCGACGGCACGGTCGCGATGGTTGCAATCCACGAAGCGCCCGAACAGCTGCATTGCGGGGTCGAACTGAAAAGCGGGACGGCCTCGACCACGTTGCGTGCGGTCACTGGGCCCAATCCGGGACAGCAGTTCCTCACCGATCCCAAGGGCGGGCCGGCCAGCGCCGACGTGCCGTTGCGGGCCGATGGCCAGACCATCAAGGTGGCCGCTGCGGCCAATTCGGTGCTGACCAAGCTGAATACTGATTTTTCGCAGAACATCGCCGATTTCACCTCGGCCGAATACGCGCTCGAATTCATCAAGGGCGTGGTCAAGGTCGAATTCGTGGTCGGGAATTGAGGGGAGGCGAGGTCGTGGCCGCTGCAGGCAATACGGGCGTTGTCGTACCGGTCGATCTCGTCGCTTTTTGCGTCAGCGAGAGCGACGCCATTCAAGGCACGACCTCATTCTCCGGTGCAACCGTCAACTACGCGGCGCTGACTCCGACGAACCTCCAGGCTTACACCGGTGCGGTCGCCAACCGCGCCCTCAACGCACCGCCGCTGCAGCCGCTGGAAGCGGGCGTGCACCTGCATTGGGCGCTGCCCGATGCGCTCACCAAGGGCAAGGCCGACAGTGCCGCGCCGGTCAAGTTCGAGGCGGTGCCCAACCGCTGGCTGGTGACGCGCTTTGCGATCAGCGGCTCCACCGTCACCCCGACCTCGTTCGTGGTGGAGAGCGACGGGCTTTCGACGACGCTCCCGGCCGGTCAATACGCGCCGCTGCTGCCGGTCAAGCAGCAGAACAGCCAGGCGCCGGGCTTCGCCTATATGGGCCTGCGCGCGAACCTCGACGATTACAATACGCAGCTCGGTCAAACCCCCTTGACTGCCGCGACCGGCCAGCCGCTCAGCGCCGTCTCGCTCGGTACGCCGCAGTTCGCCGCCTACTATCCGGAGGGACGCAGCTCGTTTGGATTCTTCGATGCGTTGGCGGATCTCGCCGGACCGGCGCAGCTGATGTATGTCGTCACCGGCTGGTACGAAGACATTACGCTTGATCCGGCGCAGATCGTCGCGGCACGCCGCGCCAAGACGCTGGCGGGCCGGCGAAAGCCCACCCTGCGCAGCGACTATCGCTGGTCGACGCATGGAAGCGAGATGCCCGGCGAGCAGGACGAGCCGCCCCCGCCTTACACGCTCTATAGCGGCACCACCCAGGCGGTGAACTGGAACCCCAACGGCGCGTATGTGCCGCAAGGGGGTTCGCTGCCGCCGATCGTTGCAACCGCCGCCGTCGGCAATACTCCTTCGGAGGCGCTGGCAGCCTATTTCCGCAACCTGCTGCATCCGAACATTCCGTTCTTCGAGCAGATCCTCACCGCGTTTCAGCAGGGTCAGTGGCCGAACCTGTCGCAGCCGACCGTCGACATGCTCGCGAGCCTTGCCGAGAAGCTGCACACCAGTCAATTCCAGCGCGTCGACTCAAACCTGATCTGGACGATCTATCAGAGCGACCCCGATGGCGTCACGCACGAGGCGATCAATCTGCCGCCGGGCATCGCCGATGCACTGAACGATGCCAACGTCGCCCGCCAGGACAAGCTCGCGGTCGGCGAGCATGTCTCGACCTACCAGTGGCAGATCTTCACGGACTGGTACCGCTATTTCAACCAGCCGCAGGGCAGCCTCAATCAGACCACGGTGTTCAACCATTTTGCGCAAGTGCTGTTGCCGCAATGGCAGGGCCTGCAGGCGGCCTGGACCGCGGCGCAGACGGCCAGCGATACGGCGGACACTAACCTCCGGAACCTGATCGCCCAGCGCAAGGATCTGTCGCTGCGCGAAGTGCCGGGTCCCCGCTACTGGCAGCCGGCCGAGCCGGTGCTGCTGCTGGCCGGCGACGGGCTCGAGCTGCCGGCGCGTTACGGTGGCGACAACGATCATTCCGATACGGGCACGCTGGTGTGCCGCTCGACCGACCAGATCGTCAGCGCCCTCAGCATCAACGGGATCAGCCGCAGCGCAAGCGACTACAGCGCGGTGACACGGCTGAACAGCAACATGCTGCCCTATCTCGCCGATTGCGAAGCGCTGCTCGCCGAAGCGCTGCTGCTGGACACGCAGCTTGCGTCGGGCTGGTCGAATGTCGGCGAGCCGGCGTTGCGAACCGCGCTGAAGGCACTGCTGACCGGCGGTCAGCAGACGCAATGGACCATCACCGCGGGCGCCGCGCCTTCGCCGGTCGAAGTCAGCTGGTGGGAAAACGCAAATCCGTGGATCCCGATGTTCCTGCAATGGACCGTCGATTTCGTGCCGTTGCAGCCGACCATCGTCAACCAGACCCAGCTGGAAAACTACAATCCGGCGTTCTTCACCGCGAACTACACGATCAATCCCGACACCGGCAGCTTCATCTCCTACACGCCGAGCGGACCGAACGGCATCAACATCGATCCGGCCACACAGACCTACACCCCAACCTATTCGGGTTCGGCGCTGCTGTCGGACCAGGCGCCCGCCAATCTCGAGAATGCGATCACCCAGTATGTGAAGAAGAACAGCGATCCGACGCTGCAGGCCATTCTGACCGCGCTGCAGAACACCCAGATCGTGGTCCAGCCGCTGTCCGGCTTCGGCCCGGCGCTGCTCGACCGGGTCTTGCAGGCGCAATTCTCGCTGGTGACGCCGCCCAATGCCGGTCCGGCAGCGGTGGCCATCACCGCTCAGACGGCGGCAATCGTCGGCAACAGCTATCCGGTCGGACCGATGTTCGATGCCGCTTACAATCCGATCCGCGCGGGCTATTTCAAGGTTTCCGGCATGGTGGTCGATGCCTTCGGCCAGCAGCGCCAGCTCCAGATCGGCGCCGGCGACTTCTATACCGCGGAGTCGATGACGACGGTGATCGGCAACAACACCGTCGAACCCGGAATCGGTTATGCCGCGCCGCGCATCTCGCAGCCGAGCCGCCTGCTGTTCGAATGGATGTCGGCAAACGTCAGTTCGATCGAGGAGATGACGGAGCATCCCGCCACCTCGCCGGTGTGCGGCTGGCTGATGCCCAACCATCTGACCGGCGGCTTCTTCCTGTATGACGGCACGGGAAGGCCACTCGGCGCCCTCCAGGTGAACGGCAACGTGCCGCCGCAGGTGGTGTGGCAGGGCGCACCGGGCGACGACGCGACTATCGATGAGCCGATCGCCCAGGCGCTCGCCGACGCCAATCCGCTGTTGCTACAGGTCGCGCTCGCGCTGTTCAACGCCACGCCGGCCTTCTTCCAGTCCTTCTTCCGCGCCGTCGATACCACCCACGGCACGGTCAACCCGCAAAACCTGTCGCTGGAAAGCGGTCTGGCGGTGCTGGTCGGGCGCCCCGTTGCCGTGGTGCAGGCGGCGATCCGGATCGACCTGCAGGGCCGGCCGCTCCTCAATCAGAACACGCTCGGCTGCCTCACCAGCTCGCAATGGACCGACACGGAGAACGGACTGTCGGGCGTGAAATTCCCGGTGTTGCTCGGCGATGCAGACAAGCTCGACGACGGGCTGGTCGGCTTCTTCCGTCAATCGGGCAGCGGCTTCGACCTGTCGACCTTCTTCAGCGAAGGCGCCGACGGCAGCGATCCCGGCGTGGTGGTACCCGACGCAAGCACGATCCAGCTCACAGTGACCCCGACGCTTGCTGATCCCGATCCGCCGCCGGCTGGGGCCGAGACGTTCCGCGTGCTGATGCTGGTTGATCCGCGCGCCCCGGTGCACGCGGTGACCGGCATCCTGCCGACCGAGACGCTGGAGATCCCCTCGGACATTTCGAGCGAAGCGTTGTCGTCGCTCGAGGTCTATTTCCTCGCTGCACCCGTGCTCAAGCCGACGCCGGTGCCGCAGGAGCCGGCGCTGCTCCTGATGCCGGTGCCCGCGGCGAGCGGCTTCGACATCTCTTTCGTCGAGCAGATGCTTTTCAACAGCAAGCCGGAATGGGTGACGGTCTCCGACATCGCGGCGGCGACCACCGGCGCGGTCTGGAACTACACGCCGCAATTGCTGACCGAAGGCTGGCTGCGCATCAATCAGACTCAGCTCACCTTCGACCTGCTCAACTCCGCAGGCAAGGCGATCGTCACTGGCGGCCAGACCCAGAACATGACGCTAACGATCCGCAACGCCAAGCCCAACGTCGTCACCTTTACGCCGGGCGTGCTGGCGCCGGAGGGCAGCAAGCCGGCCGGTTCGATCTTCTACATTCATTTCGGCCAGCTGGTTGACGCGGTCGACGTGCCCTCGATCTCGCTGGCCGCACCGAGCTGGAGCTTCGCGCTACAGCAGGACTCGATCTATGGCGCGTACTGGGCGGCGACCCCCGTGGCTGACGACGTGGTGCTGCAGCCCGACGGCGCGGTGACCGTGACGGTCACCGGGCTCAAGGCGGCGAGCACGCTCAGCCAGGCGAATTTATATTTCGATTACTACGCCGTCGATGGGACGGCGGATGGCGTGTTCACCGATACCATCGTGGTGAGTGCGTGAGCTGACCCGTAAGGAGAGGAGCGACGATGCGCAAACTGCAAGCACCCCAAGGCGTGATTCCGCAGCTTGGCTACAGCCTCAACAACCCCGATGCGCCGGGGACGATCTATATAAGCTCCAACCCCGCCGACAATAAGCTCACGCTCGCGATGACCTCGACCGTGGTGGCGGGCTTTACCGCCGGCACGCTGGTGCCGCCAGCTCAGGCGTCGACGGGAACGGGTTCGCTGCTTTATCTCAATCTCACTCCGCTAGGCATGACGGCAGCCGAGTTCAACGCGCTCTCGCTGGTGTCCTCCGGGTGGTCGTTTGAGAGTTACAGCGACGAGAGCGGACAATATATCGGCCTTACGCCGACGGCCGCGGTCACGCTGCAGCCCACGCCGGCCGAGATCACCTTCTCGCTCACCGATTTCACGCTGGCGACGGCGCCGGGCCCCTCGGCCGGCCTAACCGTGCTCGCCTATCGGGTCACCGGCATCACCAGCAGCAGTTTCTTCCCGATCATGGGCAACATCCCCGTGGTGTTCCAGGTGCCGGACGACAACACCGGCGATCTCACCACCGCGATGTGGGTCGATCTGTCGCCGTTGCAGGTCGTGGCATCGGACAATCTCAACCCGCCGGTGTCGAATTCGCTCGTACTGACGATGACGCAAAATCCGAATGCGCCGGCCGTCATGGTCACCCCGTCCAGCACCTTCACCCTCAACTTCGCCTTCGCCGCCGATATCAATGGCTATGGCGCGCTGCTGACGGTCGACGAGGCGAAGCAACTCAGCGTGAAGGCCGCGCAGGGCACGACCGACTGGACGATCACGCCCTACCTCAATGCCAATCCGCCGTATTGGTCATTTTCGCCGAAAGAGGCGGGACCATTGTTCCCAAAAAGCTCGGGCGGCACGATCGCCTTCGACATCTCCTCGCTGTTCACCAACTTCCAGCCGGGACCGACGGTGGTGCTGGTCGGCTATTCCGACGTCACGGGCTTCAAGTCCGGCAGCTTCGCGGTCACCCTGGTTAAGCAGCCGCATGTCGC
This sequence comes from Bradyrhizobium sp. ORS 285, assembly GCF_900176205.1. Classification (NCBI taxonomy): domain Bacteria; kingdom Pseudomonadati; phylum Pseudomonadota; class Alphaproteobacteria; order Hyphomicrobiales; family Nitrobacteraceae; genus Bradyrhizobium; species Bradyrhizobium sp. ORS 285. The sequence continues at coordinate 6,489,836 of NZ_LT859959.1, read as the reverse complement.
CATCACCGCGTTCAGCGTCTCGCCGGCGCAATCGATCCTGAACAATGGCTCGGCGTCGGTACAGCTGACCTGGTCGACAACCAACATGACCAGCATGACACTGCAGCCGCTTGGGATCGACGTCACGGCATTGAACGGCTACTCGCCGAATATCGGCGACACCACACAGTTCACGCTGGTGGCTGAAGGCCAGCGACCCGGCAATGTCGACAACATCGCATCGTTGAGCGTCACCGCGCAAGTGCTGCCGGTGATCAACGGATTCACCGCGAATCCAGCAAGCATCTATGTCAACGATTTCGGTAATGGCTATCCGACGAACCTCGCCTGGAACGTCAACACCAACAACTCGGTCACGCTGACCAGCAGCACCACCGGTCCGGTAGGACCGGCCTATCCGGCGGTCAGCTCGGCGACGCCGGCGCTGCTGACACCGCAGATGCTCACGCTCACGCCGCAAGGCGGCAGCGACGATCCGACCGTCAGCCGCAGCCTGTTCGTCTCGGCTTTCAATATCGCGGTGCAGACCGCGACGACGAACCAGGACAGCGGGTATTGCGCGGCGCCGGTCAATGCCGGCTTCGTGGCGGTGACCGCACCGGGCGGCAATCTCGTCTCCATCCTGTCGACCGCCAATTACTACCCGCTCACCACGGTGACGACCGGCAACAGGCCGCTCGGCATCGCCTTCTCGCTCGACGGAACGTTGATGTACGTCGCCAACTCGAGTGACGGCACCGTCAGTATCTTCAGCGTCGCCAATGTCGCAGCGATCCCCGCGTTCACCTTCACCTCTGTCGCGACCGTCGATGTCGGCGGGATGCCGCAAGAGCTCGCGGTTGGGCCCGACGGGACCTGCTGGGTGACGATTGACATGGGCGATTCCACAGCAGGGCAGGTGGTGCCGATCAGCAATACGGGCGGCAGCTATGCCGCCGGGCCGGCGGTCACGGTCGGCAACGCGCCGCGCGGCCTCGCAATATCCGCAAGCGGCGCATCGATCTACGTCGCCAATTCCGCGTCGGGAACGATTTCGATCATCACGGTCGGCGGCGACACGCCGGCGGTGGGCACGCTGCTCCGCAATATCGGAAAGCCGGTATCGATCGGTCTCACGCCCGACGGCAAGAAGTTCCTCGTCGCCGCCTCCGGCGACGGCGCGGTCTATGGCTACAACACCCAGTTCGCGGCGACGAGCCCGCGGCAGACCTACCCGCTGCCCGGCGCCAACAGCGTTGCGATCTCGCCCACCGGCGCCTACGCGATCGCGACCGGCAGCGGGCCCAACACCGTGGCGCTGATCAATTATTCGCTGGCCACGATCCAGAACTCCCAGACATTGCCTGCGGCGCCGCTCAGCGCCGCCTTCACCCCTGAAGGAGAACTGTGCGTGGTGGCGCTGCCGGGGAGCAACTCAGTGGCTGTGGTTACGTTCGCGGAATATGCGGAAGTCGCCGCGCCCACGTCCGCCGGCGGCGTGATCACCAACGTGGCCCTTTCCGCCGACAACACAACCATGGTCGGCTGGTGCGATGCGATGGTTCAGATCTTCTCGCAGGGAGGGAGTCCGCTCACCGGCATCGTCAAGGGCGCCGTGTCGGGCGCGGCGGTCTCGCCCTATCTCGGCAGCGCCAAGATCAATACGGTGGCGATCTCGCCGCAAGCGGCCGATGACGCCATCTATGTCGCGACGCATGCTGTCGCGGGGATCGACGTCTACACTCTGTCGACGATGTCGAAAATCGGGAGCATTCCGATCCCGCTCGCCGGCTTCAGTGCCCGCCAGGCGGTCGGTCTGGCGGTGTCGCCGGACGGCAGCACGTTGTTCGCACTGGTCAGCAACGGCGGCAACCAGTACAGCTTCATGGTGTTCTCGACCGATGTCGCGAGCAAGGCCTTCAACCTGCTCGCCGATGTCGCAGCCTATACCGGGCTCGGACCGCCGCTGTCGACGCCTTTCGCGATCGGCCCGGCCAGTGGCGGCGGCGTTTGTGCCTACACCGTCGATGCGACGACAGCGACGCTATGGACGCTGTCCGGCTCGTCGAGCAACTGGAGCGTAGGCACATCGCTGCCGCTCGCAGCCGGCGTCACCGGACCCATTCCGAGCACGCTCGCCGTGAGCCCCGACGGCTCGACCGGATATGTCGCGATCCAGGCCGGCAACAATGCCTACATGTCGGTCGTCAACCTCGCCACACAAACGGCGCAGCTGGTTCATCTGCCCAATCCTTCGAACGTCACGAACTTCGTGTCGCTGGCGGTGTCGGCCGACGGCGTCTCGCTTTATGCGAGCGACGTCGCCGCGGCGGCAATTCGCATCCTCGATGCCCAATCGCTCCGCATCAAGCAGACCTTGAGCTGGTCGAACGGCGTGCTCGGGCCGTGGGGCATCGCAGCAGCTTCCGACTGCACGGGGCTGTACGCGGCCGCCATCAATTCGATGAACATCGCTATCGCGCAGCAAGTTAACCCGACCTGACCCGCGGTCGAGGGCCCAACAAGACCTGACATTCGATTGGAGCATTCCATGGGCAACTACATCGGCTTTTTCGTCCGCGACAATCTGGGGCAAGTGCCCAACCAGACCGGCTCAAGCTGGTCGAGCTGCCCCGACATCATCTTCGCGGGCACCGGCAATCCGGCGCCACCGCCGCTGTCGACGTATACGAGCCCCGCAGGCTACGCGACCGACTATGGCTCGACGGTCTACACGACCACGCCGCCGACGCCGAATTACACGTTCCTGCGCGCGCTCAACACCAATCCCGCGGCGACGCCGCAGGCGCCAATCACGGGACGGGCATGGTTCTACTGGGTGGAGAGCGATCTCGCGCTCTGGCCGCAAAACTGGAACACCGGTTCGGTCACGGTGGCCGGAAGCGCGATCAACTATCAGCCCATCACCACCACGGCGAACAACCAGGTCGTGATCTGCAACCTGCCCTTCATCTGGACGCCGCCGCCGCCGGCTGCCGGCACGCACTATTGCGGCGTCAGCTGGATCGAAAACAACCCAACCGCAACGCCGCAAAATCCGGCGTTGGGCTTCGGCGCCTTCAACACCTTCAACGATCTCGTCAATTTCGTGCTGCAAAACCCGAACATGGGCTGGCGCAACACCACCGACGTCACCAGCCTCGGCTATACCTGGACGCAGACCACCGGTGTGACCGGCCCATCCACCGCGCCCCCCATGTTCTACCTGGGCATCCAGTGCAAGAACATGCCGACCGACGCCCAACTCGGTTACACCATCCCGGGACCCATTCCGAGCATTGCGACGATCAGCTCGAACCTGACGCCGATCTCCAACCCCAACATGCTCAACATGGTGCCGATCTACGGCTGGCCGGGGAACGCTGTGTCGTCGATCACCATCTATTACAAGCAGGGGCCGACCCAGCCGCAGACCGGCGCCAACGTGACGGTCACGTTGATCATCCCGGGCCAGCAGTTGGCATCTGACACCCTGGCGCTGCTGAAAGACGCGCCGGAGCACATGGTGCTGCGCTCGACGCTCGACTTCGTCGTCAATCGCGAAACGCTCGCCGGGGTCGACATCGCTTACGACATCTACGCCGCCGTCCTCGGCACCATGACCTACGGGTTCTAGCTCGCACTGTCCGTCACTACGCCGTGCCGCGGCTGCGCCGTCCGCACGGCGTTTGTTGCATCGCCCCCCAGGGAGTACCCTATGTCTTTCAGCGGATTCTTCGTACGTGACTATCTCGGGCAAGTGCCGAACCAGCCGCCTGCCGGCCCGTGGAGCAGTTCACCGGACATCGTCTTCGCCGGCAAGCTGCCGGCGAATTCCGCGCAATATGTCACTCCGCAAGGCTATGCCACCGACTACGGCGGCAACGTCTTCACCAACGTGACAAACTTTGTCTATCCGCGCGCGCTCAATGCGCAGGGCACCGCCGGTACCGGACGCGTCTGGTTCTTCTGGACCGACAGCAGTGTGGCGCTCTGGCCGCAGAACTGGCGCGGCGACCTCGTGACTGTCAGCGGCCAGTCGACCAACCACCAGCCGCTGGCGGCGACCGCCGGCAATCAAATCTGCGTCGTCAACCAGCCGTTCGAATGGACCCCGCCCACGCCGATGGGGTCAGGTCATTACATCACAATCACCTGGGTCGAGAACAACCCGACCAATCCGCCGGTCAATCCGTTCCAGGGGCTTGCGCCATTCCCCACGTACGACGCGCTCGTGCAATTCGTGACTTCGCATCCCAACATGGGTGTGCGCGGCGTCATCACCATCAACGGCCTGGCACCGACATGGACCGAGACCGTGCCGATCACCGGCCCTTCGCCGGCGCAGATGTTCTACCTCGGCATTCAGTGCACCAACATTCCGGTCGGCGGCCAGGTGGGATTTGTGGTGCCGGGACCCACGCCGGCGATCCCGCCGATCATCGTTCCCACGCAGGTGATCAATTCTCCCAACCTCATGATTACGGTTCCAGTCACGGGTTGGCCCTCGGGAGCGCAATCTTCAATGACGATCGTCTATCAGCAGGGGGCAACCCCGCCGCCCCCGGGTGCGAGCATCTCGGCGGTGATGTTCGTTGCGCCCGCCGGGTCAACCAAGGCGAAGCCGATGGCTTTTTGATCCCGCCGCATGGCATGACGTGGCATGCGGGGCGGTTCGCTGCCCCGCATCGCCGCGCTTGCCACAAACGGTGCGTTGATGCTTGCTCAAACAGGGAGACATTTGCGCCGAACGGGCAGCTCGATTGAATGAGCATTTTTGACGACATTTCTTGTGCCAGCTTGGCGTTGCCTGCGGGCGAGACGCAGTTTGCATACCTCAATCTCTCCGCGCGTCTCGAAGCTGGCCGTGTGCGCGAAAAGCTCGATGTCTAGTGCCGGATATCCTGCGAAAACTCGTGACGAACTGATCGCGCGGTTTCGTTCTACGATCAACGATCAGCACCACAGCGCCTTTTTCGAATTGTTCCTGTACCATTTTCTGCTGGCGCGCGGCTGCAAGGTGTTGGAGATCGAGCCCGCCTTGCCGCACACGACGAAATCTCCAGACTTGCTTGCCGAGAATGCAGCGCATCAGAAATTATATACGCCGCGATGATACACGCGCGAGCACATTAGCGAGCAGCGGAGTTCCCTGCCGAGGTGCTTGGGCAACTTGGGTTTGGCCATGCCGATTTCAGCAAGCAAATGAGCGATAGCTTCATCTGTGCTGGCGTCACGCTCGCTGCGTGCCGCGCTGGATCGGCATCACCTTCTTGGGATCGAGCCATTTGTCGATACGATCAGCCCAATGCTGCATTAGCTTTGTGCGCGAGCCGATCAGTGCGAGTGGTCCGTGTTTCTTGTAGAGACCTTCCACGGTTGAACTATCGAGATGCGCGAGCTGCAGCTCGACGACATCGCCGTCCCATGCCTTGGCCTCCTTGATCTCTTCGTGGTGAGACAGGGTCGAGAAGGTGGTCCGGAATCCGTGGGCGCAATGATCAGTCTTGGTGTCAATGCCAAGCAACCTCAAGCGCTTGTTGAGCGTGTTGTTCGATAGCGGGGCATCCTTGGAGCAGGAAAAAACGTACTGGCGACGGCCGGTCAGCTTCTGGACGTTGCGCAGGATTGCGAGTGCCTGCCGTGACAAGGGCACGACATGGTCCCAACCGGTCTTCATTTTGGCGGCTGGAATAGTCCAGCGTTCAGCGTCCCAATCGACCTCGCTCCACTCCATTTCATTGATCATGCCTGGGCGGGGAATAGTCAGCGCATCGAACCGCAAGGCAAGGCCAACAACGTCACCAAACCTCGCTCTTTCGCACGGTGCGCTGATGAGCTTGAATACGCGCGCCACGTCGCGTGGTTCGGTGACGCCGGGACGCGGCGTCGAAATGTTGGCAATCATCTGTCCATTCAGGTTGCGGAATGGATTGTAGCCGTCGCCTTCGACGTCGGCATAGTCGCAGATTTGCGCACCGATGCTGCGCACGCGGTCGCGCGTTTCCAGCTTTCCTTCGGCTTCGTATGAACGCATGAAAGCGAGCACGTCCGGACGCTTGATATCCTTCCTGCACAGCTTGCCGAAGCGATCCTTGACGTAGCCGACGCGCAGCTCAAGGACCTTGATGGTCTTGGAATCGCGAACCGCGACGATCCTTCCGCGTTTGACTTTCTCTACCTTCTTCTTCGCCAGCCACTCGTCAGCCCATTGCTCGAAAGGTCGGGCGGCCGCTTGCCTGTGCTTCTCGAGCTGCTTCTCGGTGCTGGGGTCTTTGCCGTCCTTGAGCAGGTCTTTGGCCTTGTCGCGCTCGCGACGCGCGTCGGCGAGCGAAAACGTGCCGTCCTTTCCGTTGCCATAAGGGCCGATCGAGTAGGTTTTCTGGCGACCGTAGAAGCGGTAGGCCATCCGCCAGAGCTTGGAGACGGCCTTACCTGGCCTGTTCTCGTCGGGTGTGACGAAGAGGTAGAGACCGCCGCCGGTCACGTCGGAAATCTTGGCGGGACTCCACGCGCCATTGTCGAATCTCGGCTGGGCGGCGCGGCAGTCGACGTCGGTTCTGATCTGTTTGGGGTCGGCACACGCGCCAGCGTTCTTACGGGCCATCTGCTCAATTCCTGCACTCGGAATAGCGAAAGTCACCGTGAACGTTTGTTCTCGCGATACCAACACGATACCAACAAAAATACCAACAAATTGGCCGGCTGGGGTCGGACGAGAACAAACGGTGACGAACACCGATGTACGCGGAAAGCTCTATTCTTCAAGGGGTTCCGAGCGCTGCGCGAACGCTTGCGGACGATTTAGAACGGGCGTGAACAGCCTAGTTGGTGCCCCTGGCCGGAATCGAACCAGCACTCCTTGCGGAACTCGATTTTGAGTCGAGCGCGTCTACCAGTTCCGCCACAGGGGCATTCGCATTGGCCCTGGGCAGGAACCGTACGAAGCGGGGCGGACTATACCGGGCGGCGGGGCAGGGTCAACCCGCACGGACGTGATGCGCTCGCATCTCGACAGGTTTCGCGGCCGGGAGTAGGAGCCGGAGCGGCCCGCCTGGGGCCGGATGCAGGCCCGTTCGGGAGGATCGATGAGCAATACCTCGGTGATGGCGCGCCCCGCAGCGGGGCCGACGAGCCCGGCGATGACGGCGGCGCTGCTCGCGGCCGGCATCGCGGCGGCGGCGCTGGCCGGCGCCTGGTACATGCAGCTGGTCTGGGGCCTGCAACCCTGCGAGCTCTGCCTGAAGCAGCGCTGGGCGTATTACGCGATCGTGCCGCTCGGGCTGGTGATTGCGCTGGCGGCCAAGGGCGGCGCGCCGCGCGCGCTGGTGGTCGCGGGCCTCGGCCTGATCGCGCTGGCGGCGCTCGGCAATGCCGGGCTCGGCGTCTATCACTCCGGCGTCGAATGGGGCTTCTGGCCGGGGCCGACCGAATGCACCGGGCCGATCGGCAATCTCGGCAGCGCCGGCAGCCTGCTGGAACGGCTCGACAGCGTCCATGTCGTGCGCTGCGACGAGGTGCAATTCCGCTTCCTCGGCCTGTCCTTGGCCGGCTACAGCGTGCTGATCTCGCTGCTGATCGCCGCCATCTCTGGCCGGGGCATCACGCGCAAGACGGCCGCCTGATCATCGCAAGGCGATCGCCGGGGCCTCTTCACCTCTCCCCGCCGGGGAGAGGTCGGCGCGCAGCGCCGGGTGAGGGGGTCCATCCGCGCTATCGCTCTCACCTGATCCCCTCACCCGGATTGCATCTGGCGATGCAATCCGACCTCTCCCTGCGGGAGAGGTGAAGACCGGGGACGCCTTACCAGCTGAGCGCTACTGCACCCTGCAAGTATCGCGTGCTGCTCCGGCCGCCTAAAGCATGATCCGGAAAAGTGCGCAGCGGTTTTCCGAATAGATCATGCGCAAACAACAACCTAACGCGCGATGATGATTCATCCTGATCTCATCGCGCTTTAGTCGTCGACATCCTCCTGCGGCCGTCCGAACAGATGGACGATGCCGGGTGTCGCGATGGTGACGAAGACGAAGCGCGAGAGGTGATGCGCGCCGACGAAGATCGGGTCGATGTGCAGGGTCAGCGCCAGCGCCATCATCGCGTCCATCGCGCCGGGCGCGAAGGCAACGATGGTGTCGGAGAAGCGCACATGCGTCACCAGCACGATCACGGTGACGAACAGCGCGGAGATCGCGACCGCGATCGCGAACGAGCCGAGTGCCGCCCTGACATGGCTGACGAGCGTCTTGATCCGCATCCGGGCGAAGCGGCTGCCGATCAGCGCGCCGATGCCGACCAGCGCGACGCCGCGCATCCACTCAGGCAGGCCGCCTTCGACCAGGTCCGTGCCGTGCAGGATGCCACTCGCGACCATTGCGCCGAACAGCCAGCTCGCCGGAAACTTGATCAACTGCATCAGGACGGCCGCGGCGAGCGAAGCGACCAGCAGCGCGAGCAGGCCGAGCGGCGAGGCGACGCTCTGGTCGAGCGAGACCGGCGCCGCCGGCGCGACGCCGGCGATCGCCAGCACGAGCGGCAGTGCCGCGGTCAGGATGATCACGCGCAAGGTCTGCACCACGGCGATCGCCGGCAGGTCGGCGCCGCGCTCGACCGCGAGCAGCGTGATCTGCGACAGCGCGCCGGGGCTGCCGGCGAGCAGCGCCGAGGTGCGGTCCCAGCCATGGACGCGCTGCAGATAGAGGCTGGAGCCGAAGGTCGAGCAGAAGGTCGCGAGCGCGAGCAGGCCGATCGTCACCGGATAGGCGCTGACATGGGTGATCAGCTCGCGCGAGACGATCGCGCCGATGGAGATGCCGAGCAGCAGCAGGATGGTCTGGGTCAGGATCGGCGGCATCGCCAGCGGGCGGCCGGCAATGGCGGCAATCGCGGTCGCGATCATCGCGCCCGAGATCAGCCCGCCCGGCAGATGGGCGAACAGGAAAAGGAGCCCGCCGGCGGTGCCGAGCGCGAGCGTCTCGAGCGCGCTCAGCGTCTTGGCGCGGCTCGGCCATTCAAAGGGGAGGGAGGAGATGATCTGGCGCACGGCGCCTTATGCCAAACCCGAAGCGGGGGAACAATTCCCCGCCGCTGCGGTGCGGCCATGCATGCGGAGGAAAGCCAACAAAGGCTTTACGCCGTTGTTCCGCGGATCACTTCGCGCGGATCACTTGGGCTTGTCGGACGCAGCCGGGGGGGTGGCCGCCGCCGCCTTGTCGCGCTTGCAGGCGGAGCGGAACTTGCCGCGCGCCTTGCCCTTCAACCCTTGCTCGTCGGCCTCCTTGGAGCAGGCGACCGAGATCGCGCGGCGCGCTGTCTTCTCCATGGTGGCGAACTTGTCGGTGGCGGCATCGGGCCGTGCCGGCAGCGTCAATCCGGGCTGGCAGACAGCGGGACCCGCGGCCAACAGGATGGCGATGGCGGCGACCGTGGCAGCCGCGCGGGCAGGGAGAGTCATGCTGAAATCCTCGAACGAAACGCGCGGCCCATGTCCGCCGATGCTGAACCCGGTGTGAATGCCATGGGCCGGATCGGCAGGCGAGGCAAATTATATTTTCGCGCAAGGCCGAGCCTCCCCGCCTTGTCGCAGGCCCTTCGCCCGCTAAGATTGTAGTCCCATTCCATCATGCTCCACGGGGAGATCGAGAATGAGTTTTCACGCAAAATCATTGGTTGCCATCGCAGCTCTCAGCCTGGCTGCGTTCGCCGTCGTGCCGGCGCAGGCGCTGACCTCGCAGGAGTGCAGCGCCAAGTACAAGCAGGCGAAGGAGGCCGGTACGCTGAACGGCCAGAAGTGGAACGACTTCCGCAAGGCGCAGTGCGGCAGCGACGCCACCGCCGCGGCGCCGGCTGCTGCACCGGCCGCTCCGGCCGCGCCCGCCGCCGAGGCGAAGCCGGCGAAGGAGAGCAAGTCTGCCGCCAAGGAGGAAGCGGCTCCTGCGGCGCCGAGCGGTCCGGCCGTCTTCCCGACGGCGGTGGATCAGAAATACGCCAAGGAGAAGCCCGGCACGGCCCGCATGCATACCTGCGTCGATCAGTACAACGCCAACAAGGCGACCAACGCCAATGGCGGCATGAAGTGGATCCAGAAGGGCGGCGGCTACTTCAGCGAGTGCACCAAGAAGCTGAAGGGCGCGGCCTGAGCTCGGCGTTACGCAAGGTGTCGCGGCGGCCGGATGCCTCGCGCGTCCGGCCGCTGTCGTTGACGGGGCGTACCGGCCTGCGGCGACGGTCGCGCGGCAATGCTGCTCCGGTGAATTTGGGGCTTGCCTTGATGCCCGGGAAATGAACCTGCTCCCGCCATGATTTCGACGATTCAAGGCATCCTCGGCGTGCTCTGCGGCGGAATGGTCGGGTTCTCGCTCGGCCTCGTCGGCGGCGGCGGCTCGGTGCTCGCAGTGCCGCTGATGGTCTATGTCGTCGGCGTGCCGGAGCCGCATATCGCGATCGGCTCGAGCGCGATCGCGGTCGCCACCAATGCCGCGATCAATCTCGCCAACCATGCCCGCGGCGGCACCGTGATCTGGCCGATCGCGGCGCTGTTCGCCGCCGCCGGCATCGTCGGCGCCTTCACCGGTTCGCTGCTCGGCAAGATGGTCGACGGCCAGAAGCTGCTGGCGCTGTTCGCGCTAGTGATGATGGTGATCGCGCTGCTGATGCTGAAGACCCGGGCGCGGGTCGGCATCCCCGACGTCAAGATGAGCATGGCGAACGTCCCCGCCATCGTCGGCTTCGGACTTGCCACCGGCACGCTGTCCGGCTTCTTCGGCATCGGCGGCGGCTTCCTGATCGTGCCGGCGCTGATGGCCGCCACGGGCATGCCGATCATGAACGCGGTGAGCTCGTCCCTGGTCGCCGTGACGACCTTCGGGCTCACCACGGCCGCGAGCTATGCCTGGTCGGGGCTGGTCGCCTGGGATCTCGCCGGACTGTTCATTGCCGGCGGCATCGCCGGTGGCCTTGCCGGCACGCGCCTGGCGCGCCATCTCTCGGAGCGGCGCGGTGCGTTGAACGTGGTATTCTCGGTCGTGATCGCGGCGGTGGCGCTCTACATGCTGACACGCAGCCTGCTGCATATCTGGAGCTGATTTTCATGAAGCGCAGCACATCGGATGCGATCATCCCGGCGAGCAGCCGGCGCGAGCTTCTCTCCCTTTTGGCCGCCGGCGCCGCGCTTTCTGTTTTTTCACGATCAAGCCGTGCCCAGAACGCTGACGACGCCGACGAGCCCGACGAGGCCTCGGTGCTGCGCGATCCCGACGCGCCGGTGCTCGGCAACGCCTCGGGCGACATCGCGATCGTCGAATGGTTCGACTACAATTGTCCGTATTGCCGCAAGCTCGATCCCGAACTGCAGCAGGTCGTGCATGACGACGGCAAGGTCCGCTGGGTCCTCAAGGAGTGGCCGATCCTCGGGCCGGTGTCGGTGACCGCGGCTCGGATGGCGCTGGCGACCAAGTATCAGGACAAATATGCGAAGGCGCATGAGGCGCTGATCGGTGTCAGCTCCAAGCTCACCGAGCCGCGCATAGACGAGCTGCTTGCCGAGGCCGGCATCGATGTCGATCGCGCCAAGCGCGATCTCTCCGCCAACGCCAAGGCGATCGACGCGATGCTGGCGCGCAACGACAAACAGGCGCGCGGCCTGCGCTTCCGCGGCACGCCGTCCTTCATCGTCGGCAAGTTCAGGGTGCCGGGCGTGCTGACCATGGCGCAGTTCGAGCAGGTCATCGCCGATGCGCGCAAAGCCAAGGCCGCCAACTAGGGTGCAAAGCAAAGGGCGCCCCGACCCGAGGTCGAGACGCCCTGCAAACCAGCGATGCCGCGCGTTACTTCGACGAGATGCGAACCCAGTCGTCATGCGCGCGGGTCTTCAGCGAATTCCAGCTGTCCGACGCGACGTCCCAGTTGACGATGGTCCGGCGCGATTGCGCGCCCGATCCGTTGGCGACTTCCGAGGTCTGCATCGAATCGTGGATGTAGACGCCGAACCCCAGAAGCAGCGCACCCAGGATCATTCCCACCAATGTCCGCATGATCATGTTCTCCAGTGTGACGGCCGACAACGCCGCCGTCGAAGCTTGGTTCCGCCGTTGCGGCGGAAGGTTCAAGCCGGACCAGACAAACTAACTGCGCGGTTTTTCGGGACGCGATTCCGGCCCCGACGTGACAAGATTGAGCGTTTTCAGCTCGTCGGGCTTGAAGGTGAACAATTGGTCATGCGGGGTTTCCATCGCATGCACCCAGACCTTCAGGTCGATCCCCATGTCGGCGAGGTAGCGCTGGCAGCGCGCCGAGACGTTTTGCGCCAGACTCATGTCGTTGTCGGTGCGGACGGCATTGGCGGCGCGCACCGCGGCGACCTGATGCACGCCGATGGTGGCGCGCTCGCCAACGCGGCGCTCCACGCCGCCGGCGAGCACCAGCGGGCACGACGACACGCAGGTCTTGCCGGGCTCGACCTCGGTCGAAAATTTGCGCGCGCGGATCAGCCGCCCCATCACGAGCGCATCGGCCACCGAACCGCCCGGCGAGTTCAGCACGATGGTCTTGATGTACTCGCCATGGCGTTCGACCTCGTCGGTGAAGGCGCGCGCGCTGCCGGGCGTGATCGTGCCGGTCGCGTAGAGCCGGCCGCCGCCGCGCAGCTCGAGGCTGATCGGCTGCTCCAGCGCCGGATCGCCCTTCGGCAGCGGCATCAACCGCTTCAACAAGGGCGTGAGCACCGAGGGTGTCTCGGCCGGAGCGTCCGTCGGCTCCTTCCGAATGTCGAGCTGAGGCGATGCCGCTTCCGATGAGGCACGCGGATCATTCAGCTCGATCAAGTCGGCTGCGAGGACTACGATCGTCACGACGAGGATGGTGCGAAACACCCAGCGCAGAATGCTCTCGTCCGGATTGTCGGCGAGCCAGGCGTGGACGCGTCGATTCAAGGCCGAAGCCACCGGACTACTTCCCGATTCGAGCGGAGGACAGCGAGGTGACGTTCTCGTCCGCGGTGGCCACGGCGGCCGCCGGCTGCGGCTCGTCAGCAGGCGCCGTGGGTGTGTCGGCCGGTGCAGCGGCAGGCCGTGCCTCGGCGGCCCGTCGAGCATCCTCGACCTCGCGGGCGATCTGCAGCGCGGTCACGAGGTCGCTCGCGGTCAGGCTCGAGGCGCTGGCGGCGGGCAGGCCCTCGCGACGGATTGCGGCGTGCACGACGCAGAGGATCAGGACGAGCACCGCCGGCATCAGGTCGATCGAGATGGCGCCGGCCCAGCTCGGAATGAAGTCGCCAGCATAGCGCAGCACGGCCTCCGCCGGTGACAAGGTCTGAAACCGCGTCGGCTCGATGCGCGGCAGCGCCAGGATCTTGTCGGCGGCGTCCGCCAGCGACGCCGCCTGCGTGGCGATCGCCCCTTCGACCTTGCCGACCACGGCGGTCTGCCGCTCGGCGAGGTCGCCGCTGCGTCCGCCCGCGGCGGGCGCGATGAAGCCGGCGGAGAGCGAGGCCGCGGTGCGCCTGACGGCAGGCGCCACCGAGGTCTGCTGCAGATTGGCGATCACGCCCATCAGGGTCAGCGACTCCGTGGCGAACGCATCGCTTCGACTGGCGATGGGGCCGCGGTCGGAGATCAGCTCGCGCATCTTGGCAAGGCTCTTGCCGCCCTGCTCGTAGAGCGCCGAAACTCGTTTGCCGGACTCCTGCACCTGCTGCCCGAGCCCGTCGAGCTGCGTCGACATCTGCGTGAGAAGCTGAACCACCGTACCGGAGCCGGAGGTGCCGGTGAGCGAGCCGGCTCGCTCGGCGTCGGCCAGCTTGGCGAAGCGCGAGGAGGCGAGCTGGATGTCGGGCAACAGGCTTTGTGCGGCGATCGCCTGGCTGTTCGCGCGGTCCAGATCGCGCGTGTAGTTCTGCACGGTGATCGCCAGGTGCTGCTGAATGGCGGCGGCGCCGGCCAGCGCCGAGGCGTTGAGCCAGGACGACATCGCGACGATCATCAGCGAGCCCAGCACCATGCAGCCGGCCATCAGCAGCCGTCCCATCATGCTGGTGACGTGCGGCATGAACTGCATCATGAACACCCAGAAGGCGTAGATGCCGACAGAGACCGCAACGGAATAGATGACGGCCGCGAAGAACACCGTGGTCGGGCTGCCATTGAGCAGCTCGCGCACGCCGAGATAGGTGTAGACGCCGGCCGCCAGCGCCAGGATCGCGGTGGTGAGCTTAAGCGTGACCTCCAGGCGGCTCACGCCGTCCGCGAGCACGACGGAGGTGGGGCGGGCCGAGGAGAGCGGCGCAGCGGGCGAGGGCATGGGCGATCCTTCGGCGGCATCATGTCCGCCCTGTGCAGCGCCCCCGCTGTTAGCCGAGCGCTAATCAATGCGGAGAAAATCCGTCGAGATTATGTCGCCGATCTTACCGATCGGTCATGTCGGACGAGCGGAGCTGATCGTGTCAGCTCATCAGCCAGCGCAGCAGCTCGACATTCACCTCGCGCGGATAGCAATGGCTGAGATCGTCGATCTCGCGATAGACGACATGCGCGCCGGATTTTGCCAAGGCCTCCTGGGTGTGCCGCGCAATCTCGACCGGGAACATCCAGTCGAGCTGGCCGTGCACGATCTGGATCGGCAGTCCGCGCAGGCGATCGCGATCAGCGATCTCGGCCATCAGCGGGTGGAAGGTCGCGGCGACGGGGGCGAGATGGGTGAACGGCGAGCTGCGCTCCAGCCCGCTGACATAGCAGAAGGTGCCGCCATCGCTCATTCCCGTGAGCAGCATCCGTGCGGGATCGATCGAGATGCGGCTGCGCACGAGGTCGAGGATGCGCACGAGGTTCGGCGTGTCGGCGTCCTCGCCCATCAGCGCCCAGGTCGGCCCCGTGGCGGTCGGCGCCACGAGGATTGCGCCGAGACTGCGGGCCGCGCGCAGCCAGCTCCACAGGAAGTCGCGGCCATTGCCGCTGCCGCCATGCAGCGCCATTACCAGCGGCCAGGCGCGGTCGGCGGTGTAGTATTCGGGCACGTAGAGCGAGAAACCGCCGCGATTGCCGATCTCGTTGTGATCGTGGAACACCGCATCCTTGCCGGCCGACGCAGCGAGCAACTGGCGAACGGCCTGGTCCTCGGAGACGGCCGGGTCCAGGAAGAACTCGCTCAGCGGCGGCAGCGTCGGCGCCAGCGGAAACAGCGCCTCGAGCGCGCGCGGCAGCTGGCGCAAGGCGCGGAACACGTCGACCAGATCGCCTTCACCGCGCTGAACCGCGCGCAGGCCGGCGAAGGACAGCAGCGCGGCATCGGAGGCGGTATCGAACGCCAGCCGGATATGGGCAAAATCCGCCGGCCACGATGTCAGATGGACGCGCGCGGTGTGCAGGGTCTGCTCGGGATCGCCGATCTCGGCCATCACGCGATCGAAATCCGGCGGGTTCAGATAGCGCGCGACGAAGGACAGCGCCTCGAGCGTCTGCAGCAGCGGCGGCAACATGATGAGAATGTCATCCACCACGGCGTCGGTCATGCAGATCTCCTGGTCGGGCGGGTTTCGATGTGTCACCCGCTGGCCGGGGAGCCCTGTCATGCAACGCAAAATCGGCGGCGGCGGCAATGATCATTTTCCGAACCGGTGTTCGCTGCGCGCATGACCGCTCCAAGGCATCACAGGCCAGTCGTGGGCATCGGGAGCGGGCTGATGGTGTGCGCATCGCGCAACGAGCGCATCGTCAGCAAATACACGTGTGGACGAATCGCGATTGACAAACATCGGACGTGATGTCGCACTTCATGAAAGCCGACGGCGCAGCAGCAGGTTCCAAATCTATCTGATGTTGCGGTCAAAATGGCCGACCGGCTGTTACGGGGGATGCGCATCATGACCAGTTCGCCGTCAGCCGCGTTGATCAACGCGGTGCTCGCCATGGACGTCTACAACAGAGGTGTCAATCCGACGCTCTCTGTCAATTTCAATCGCATCGGCAATTACGAGCTGGTGGCCGGCTCTGTCGTCGCTGCGGCTGATAATTTCGAGGCGGCGACCTATCAGCTCGCTGGTGATCCATCGACGCGGATCATCTCGTATCGCGGCACCGACAGCATCGCCGACGTGCCGGCGTGGCTCGGCGGCGCCGGGCTCACCGGCTGGCCGACGCAGTTTCCAGATGCGGAGGCCTACTACAAGACATGGGCGACGACGTCCCATGTCTCGCTGACCGGTCACTCGCTCGGCGGCGGCTTGGCCGGCTACATCGCGGCGCTGAACGACAAGGTGGCCTACGCGTATGACGCGATGCCGTTCGAGTTCGCGGCCGAGGTCCGCTACGATCAGCTCCACGGCTTCTGGGGCGCACTCGGCTCGCACCCGGTCGACCGCTATTCCGACATTCACACGGTCTCGCTCTCAGGCGAAGTTTTGCAATATGTGCGGGCCGCAGCGCCGGTGCTGGAAGCGCCGCTTGCGCTGCTGCAGCTCGGACCGGTCGCCGGCGCGTTGGCGATCACCGATGCGGCGATAGGTATCTCGTCCGAGCAGAAGACGGTGCTCGGCGCGGGAACCGACCTCGGGCTCGATCCGATCAAGCTGCATTCGATCGCGCTGCTGACGATGATGCAGTGGGCGAGCGACAACAATGCGCAGGACTGGAAGAAGGCGGCTGCGGTGCTGCTGGCGCCGCTGGAGGATGACGCGATCGCCAAGGCGGTCGGCATTCCCGCGGCTGGCGTGGGCGGTGAAGGCGCGCCGGCCGACAAGATGAAGGATATGATCGCCTATTCGACGGTGACCGACGCCAGCGGTTACGGCAACAGCGCCGTGCAGGCGCTGTTCAATGGCGGCGGCGTGCTCGCCGACAGCGTCAGCGCATCGACGGCGGCGCACTATCTCAAGAACGGCGGTGTCGAGAAGGCGCTCGCCGACATCGTCGTGGAGTATTCGGCGCTGCTGGCGCAGAACCATGACGAGGTGCTGTCGGCGACGCCGGGCGTGATCGGGCACGAGCACGGCATTCTGTATCAGGACACGGCCAAGAACCTGCTCGTCGCAGATCTCTCGTCCGACCTGTGGTCCTCGATCGCGACGGGCTCGGCCGTCGACATCCTCGGCAAGATTGCCCTGATCGACTCGGTGGCGAGCGCCGACGGCGAGGATGCCAAGCTGATCGACACGGCGATCAGCACGTTGTGGGGCGGCAAGACTGATAATCTCGACTGGCTCAGCGCAGCGCTGAGCGATGCCGCGACGACGGTGATGATCGATCCGGTGTCGGGCGTGACGATCGCAGCGACCGACGGCGCGCTGTTGATTGCTGGCGGCGGCAACGACATGCTCTACGGCACCGCCAATGACGATCTGCTGATCGGCGGCCTGGGCAGGGATGTGCTGAACGGCGGCGCCGGCGACAACATCCTGGTCGGTGGTGTCGGCGCGACCTATGTCTATGCGCCGGGCGACGGCAATGACGTGATCATCAACGGTGTCGCGTCGCTGTCCAAGCCGACCGGCACGCTGGATTTCGGCAGCGCCTACACGGCCGACAATTTCTGGTTCGTCAAATCCGGCAACGATCTCGAGATCGACATTCTCGGCACTCACCAGCAGGTGACGATCGCCGACTGGTTCCTCGGCGGCTCCTATCAGCTGCAGGAGATCAAGGCGGGCGGCCTGGAGCTCGATACCCAGGTCACGCAGCTGGTGCAGGCGATGGCGACCTACACGCAGACCCATCCGGGCTTCGATCCGACGGCCGCCTCACAGCTGCCGAGTGATGCTCATCTGCACGATCAGGTCGCGGCGGCTTGGCACGTGATAGCGTGAGGCCGCGCCTCAGTGGAGGCGCGGCGCCTTCAACAGCTTGGCGCGATCGGTCGACGCCACCGTGACGTCGAAGGTGACGCCCTCATGGTGCACGGTCAGCGGCACGTCGACGCCGGCATCGCCGAGCGACCAGAGCTTGCGGTAGAACTCGCTCTGGGTCGTGACCTTGTCGCCATTGATGCCGAGGATGATGTCGCCGGCCTTCAGCTCGGCGCGCGCGGCCGGGCCGTTGTTGGAGACGCCGATGACCACGACGCGGTCGTCAACCTCGGTGGCGTACATGCCGAGCCAGGGCCGGGCCGGCTTGTTGACTCGGCCGAAGCGGCGGAGATCGTCGATGATCGGCTTCAACAGATCGATCGGCACGATCATGTTGACGTGCTCAGCCTTGCTGTCGCGCTCACGCTCGAGCTGCAGCGAGCCGATGCCGATCAGCTCGCCCTTGGGCGAGAGCAGGCCGGTGCCGCCCCAATTGGGATGCGCCGGATGGGTGAAGATCGCCTCGTCGAGCAGATACTCCCAATAGCCGGCGAATTCCTGCTTGGCGATGATCTGGCTTGCGACCGAGCGGGTCCGGCCGCCGGCGCCGCCGAGCACGACCTGGTCGCCGATCTTGGTCGACGCCGAGGAGCCCAGCGGCAGCGCCGGCAGGTCGAGCTGCCCGAGCGCCTGCACCAGGCCGAAGCCGGTCGCGAAATCGAACCCGAGCACATGGCCTTCGACCACGCGCCCATCGTTGAGATGCAGCCAGACCGATTCAGCCTCGGTGATGAGATAGCCGATGGTGAGCACCAGCCCGTCATCGATCACGACCGCATTGCCGGCGCGCTCGGTGCCCAGCGTCTCCGCGCTGAAGGCATCCGGCGGGATGATCGAATGCAGGCCGACGATCGACGACAGCGCGTGGTCGAGATCATATTGATAGTCTTCGGCGCGAGGCTGGAAGGCGAACGGCACTTTCCATTCGGTCAAAGAAGGCATTTCTTTCTCCTGCTCTGTCGATGCCCCGGGGGACTTCGACCAAGCTTGCTTCGTGTCGCGTGATTGTCGCGTCTCGGCCGCAGCGTCAACGCGAGCTTAACATCTTTGGCCACGGGCGCCAGTTCCGCCGCTCCGCGGCCGTGCCGGGAGAAACGACGCTCTCGCGCCGATCATCCGCGGCCGCAGCCTTTGGACATCACGGGCCAGACGAACCATGCCCCCGCCGCATAGAGCTCGCCCACCGTCGCCGCGCCGGTGCGCGCCGAGACGTGGAAACGCCCGGCATCGAGCAAGGCTCCATCGCCGGCGACGATCGCCGGAATCATGCGGTCAGCCGGCCCGAAGACGACGACCGCCTCGGGCTTGACCACCAGTGCCAGCGCCGCCATGCCCGCGAACCACGCAAGGGCGACGACCAGCAACCCTTGCACGGGCAGGGCGCGCGCTGGAGACAGCCTGTCAATAGTCGTACGCATGCTCGAAATCATAGCCGGCGGCTTCGAAGCGGGTGATGTCCTGAACCAGGGAGCGGATCGGGACGTCGACGCCGATGCGGCGCGCGCCGGGGCGGGATTGGATCGGGACACTGAATATAGGCAGTCCCTCGAAGGCCGCCAGTCGCCCATCGCCGGGAGGCACCACGATGGTCACCAGGATGCGGTGGTTGCCGGCGACCTCAGCCAGGGCCGCGCCGGGATGGCGTCCGAGCTCCTTCACGAATGCGTCGAACCTGGCGTAGCGCTCGGTCTGCACCAGCACGCCTCTGACGCCCTTGGCGTCGGTCACCTCGCGGATCACCTTCACGCCGGGGATGGCCGCCAGGTCGGCGGCGGGCAGGCCGGTCACGACGCTCTGGATCGTCAGGATTGCGGGATCGTAGCCGGCGGCGTAGCCGATGACCGCCGCATAGGCCGCACGCCCGGCATATTGCAGGCTGAGCGAGAGCCGCCGTTCCACCGAGCGCAACGAGGGTACGAACGGCGTGTCGCGCCAGAACTGCTCGAGTTTCGCCCAGAACGGGTAGCGATACCAGGGCGTCTGATAGAGGAATGCCGCGTAGTCCTTCAGCAGGGCCAGGTTGAAGGCGTCCTCGGCGGTCTTCACGCCGTCGGTCGTCTCCTCGGTGAGAGCGCCGACCGTCTTCTCATAGCCGCCCTGCAGCGCCATCTCGGCGGTGAAGCTGAAGCCGATGATGTAGTTCGTCAGCTTCTGATCGGAGGTCGCGGGCCCCGATCCATCGGCCTGCCGCGTCGCGCGGCACAGGCTGCGCCAGAAGCCGGCGATGCTCGAGAGATAATGAAAGTCGGATTCCGATTTCTGCCCAGTCACGCCGGCGAGATCGCTGTAGGCGTGGACGATGTACCATTCGGGGAAGGTCAGGAAGCTGTCGCCCTGCGACCTCGCATAGCCGGGATCGGTGATGCCGAACTGCGAGGTCACCACGGGCGTGGGCACGTCGGCGCTACAGACCGTCTCGACGGTGATCACCGTCGTCGTGATGCCGATCGCCGCGGCGACGACGACGGCGCCGGCGAAATAGAGGATCTTGCGACGCAGGCTCATGCAAGCGCGGGCCTCGTGCCCCGGGGCAGGGCGGTTGCATATGAAGATCGATGTTTTGTGCTTACGTCTATCCACGCCGTCATGGCCGGGCTTGTCCCGGCCATCCACGTTGTCCGGCGTCCTGAGAACGACGTGGATGCCCGGGACGAGCCCGGGCATGACGGAGTAACTAACAGGCAGGGTCTCATCGAGCAGCCTCAAATCTTCATATGCGATCGCCCTGAGCGCCAGGGTGACCAGCCAACGGCGATGCCAACAGCACCAAGCGCGAGATGCGGCAAGCTGGAAAGCACCTTCACCAGCCAAGACGTGTTGCGGATGCCGTCGATGATGATGGAGAGATCGAGATAGCCGGAGCCGGTGAACACGCCCATCACGCCGTCGAGGAAATACAGCGTGCCGAACACGCGCAGGAAGAACACGGCGCTGCGGCGAGACAGCATCGCGGCCAACGCCCACAGTCCGGAGGCGACGTGCAGCGCGTCCTTGTAGATGTCGAGCTGGAACAGGCCGAACACGCGGCCCTGCGCATCGAGGAAGGCGGGGATGTAGTCGGTCGCGGCCGCGAACAGCAGCGCCACGGCGAGCGCGAGGGCGGCGATGCGATAGCGGTCGAATGAGAAGCCGTCGGCAGGTGTCGTCATGCGAAATAGGCGTCCCACATCGTGTTGCGGAACAGAAGGTTGGGATCATATTGCCGCTTGGCGGCGACGAAGCGCGCCGCGGCCGGATAGGCCTTCTCGACCTGGTCGCGGCGCGCGTGCAGACGATAGGGCAGATAGAACGCGCCGCCAATCGCGGTGACCAGGTCGATCAGGGCCTCGGTCGTGCGCAGCATGTCGATCTCACCTTCCGGCGAGGTGACCTGCGAGAACGACATCACCGCCGCGATGCGGCGCACCGGCGCGATGGTCAGTGCCGGCGTCTTGTCCTCGGCGACGTAGCGTAGGGTGACGTTGAGGAATTCGGCGCGCGCCTTCGGGATGATCTCGCGGCAGGCGGTCAGGAACTCGCCGAACCGCTCCGGCGCCACGAAATATTCGTGCAGGATGTCGGTGCGGTGCATGTCCTTCTGCGCCAGGTTCGCCACCGGCTCGGCCATCAGCGAGTTGCGGGTGTAGCGGCTGTCGGAGATGGCGGGGCCGAGCCGCGTCTCCATGAACCAGCGCAGGCCCTTGGCGACCTCCCAGCCGGTCTGGGCGCGGTAGATCGTGTTGGCGACGCCCGTCAGCTTGCCCGAGCTCGCCACGGCCGGCAGGGTCGCGGGCGCATCGGCTGCGGGGCGGAAGGTGACGAGCAGTGCATCGTCGAAGAACGCCTTGCGCGACACCGACATCCGGCCATAGGCCATCTTCACGTTGGGATCGCCGTCGATGCTCTGCG
The DNA here is from genome assembly GCF_900176205.1 of Bradyrhizobium sp. ORS 285. Lineage (NCBI taxonomy): Bacteria > Pseudomonadati > Pseudomonadota > Alphaproteobacteria > Hyphomicrobiales > Nitrobacteraceae > Bradyrhizobium > Bradyrhizobium sp. ORS 285. The sequence continues at coordinate 6,468,139 of NZ_LT859959.1, read as the reverse complement.
TGAACATCTCAGCGAACTTTTCCGGCGCCATCCGCTCGAAGCGCGGTTCGAGCAGGACGTTCGGCACCATCTCGACCTCGAGGTCGACGATGATCCCGAACAGCCCATAGCCGCCCATGGCAAGGCCAAACAGTTCGGCATTCTCGGTGCGCGAGCACTGCACCAAGGTGCCGTCCGCGAGCAGCAGGCGGATCGATTTCACTGTCGAGCCGAACGGGCCGTACGGCACCGGCCAGCCATGGGCGTTGACGCTGAACGTGCTGCCGACGCCGAAGTCGCTGTTCGACTGCATCACCGCCGGCGAGAAGCCCTTGGCATCGAGGGTGGCGATGACGTCCCACCAGCGGTTGCCGGCGGCGGTGCGATAGGTCCGCGCCGCCGTGTCGAGCTCGATGGCACCGCCGTCGAGCGTGATCGCGGTGCCGTCGCGCGGCAGGCTCTGGCCGCCCATCGAATGCCGGGCCACGGCAGCGGTCACCGGGCGTCTCGCAGCCGCAGCTTCCTTCAACTCGGCGCGCAGCCGCGCGATCAGGTCGTCAGTGCCGGGCTTGGAGATCACCACATGCTTGGCAACCGGCGTCGGATTGAGCCGGCTGGCATCGTTGAGGACAGGGCGTAGCTCCGCCCGCGCCCGCGGAATCGGCGCCAAGGGCAGCGCCGCAGCCGCGGCTGCGGTGCCGAGAAACCGTCGTCGTGAGATCATGGCGCGAACACTCCTGCCCATCTTCGGAGTCTACGCCAGCACCGTAAACGTTCGAAAAATTGTCGTCCCCTCAGTCGGCGGCGGGGCGCGCGCGGATCGGCACCAGACGGAAGTCGCGGCCATCCTTGATCCAGGCCGCGCGCTCGTCGCGCAGCAGGGTTCGGCGCACCTTGCCGGAATCGTCGCGCAGCATGGTGTCGACCAGCTCATAGCTTTCTGGATGCTTGTAGCGGCTCAGCCGATCGGCCAGGAACGTCCCCATGCCGTCGACGATCGCCTGGGCGTCCTTGGCGCGGTCGATCTCGACGATCGCATGCACGCGCTGGCCGAGCTCGGGATCGGGCAGGCCGACCACGACGCAGGAGCGGATGTCGGGATGCGCCATCAGCGCGGCCTCGACCTCGGCCGGGTAGATGTTGGCGCCGCCGCGCAAGACCATGTCGGCGAGGCGATCGCCGAGATAGAGATAGCCGTCGGCATCGAGCCGGCCGATGTCGCCAAGCGACTCCCAGCCGTCGGCGCGCCGCTTCGGCTCGGCGCCGAGATAGTGATAGGTGCTGCCCGCTCCATCGGCCGGCAGGAAGTAGATCTCGCCGCTTTCGCCGGGGGCGACGTCGTTGCCGTCGGGGCCGAGGATGCGCAAGCCGCAGGTCTCGTCGATCTTGCCGACCGAGCCCTTGTGCTGCAGCCATTCGGTGCCGGAGATGATGGTGCGGCCCTGCCGCTCGGTGCCGCCATAGAGCTCATAGACGCGCTCGGCGCCGAGCCACTCGATCCATTTCTCCTTCAGCCATGGCGGCATCGGCGCGGCCATGTGGAAGACCATCTTCAGGCTCGAGACATCGTAGCTGTTGCGCACCGCCTCCGGCAGCGCCCAGATCCTGTGCATCATGGTCGGCACGAAATTGACCCACTGGATGCGCTGCGCCTGGATCAGCCGCAGCGTCTCCTCGGCGTCGAATTTCGCCATCCCCGTGAGGGTGCCCCCGGCGAACAGCGCGTAGTGCGACACGATGAACGGCGCGTTGTGATACAGCGGCCCGGGATTGAGCAGCGCCGCGCCTCTTGGAATTCCGAGCGGTGGCTCCGCCGCGGTGTCGGTCACGGCCGGCTGATGATCCAGGATCACCTTGGGACGCCCGGTCGAGCCGCCCGAGGTCATCGCCTTCCAATAGCGCGACACCGGGGCCGTGAGCGGCTCGTCCGAAAATCCTTCCGGCGAGAAATCAGCCGGCAGCGCATTCGGCGCGTTCCAGTCGGCCTCGCCGCCCACCACCAGCGACGGCTTGAGAATCTCGAGCACCGCGGCAGCTTCTCCACGTGGCAACCGCCATGACAACGATGTCGGCGTGGCACCGCATTTCCACACTGCAAAACTGGTTTCGAACAGCGCATTGCCGTTGGGCAAGCCGATGGCGACGAAGTCGCCGGGCTTGACGCCCTTGGCGGCGAAGGCGCGGGCGCGCGCATTGGCGCGGCGCTCGAGTTGCTCCCAGGTCAGCGCGTCAGTTCCATGTTGGAGCGCGATGCTGTCTTTGGGTTTGCGCTCGGCGTACCAGCGCGGCACGTCCGCCATCGGGATCAGCATCAGGTCCTCCGCATCGTCAGGCGCTTGGGTGCGCCGTTCTTGGTTCAGCAACTCAGCGCCGCCGATCTCAGTGATGCAAGGAGTTTTGCCTCAATCGCGCAGGGGCGTCCATACGCGCACGCCGCAGGGTTTCGGATGGCAGTTCTGCGAAATGGCGCTTGTAGTCGAGCGAGAACTGACTGAAGTGCCAGAAGCCGTGGCGCACGGCGATGTCGTAAATTCCGTCGCGCGGATCGTGCGGTGCCTTGAGGTCTCGCCGTACGCGATTGAGACGCACCGCGCGCCAATAGGCGAGGGGACTGGTGCCCAGCACGTCCTGGAAGCAGTAGCTCAGCTTGCGCCGGCTGGCGCCGACCGCCTTGCAGACATCAAGCAGCGAGATGGGCTGGTCGGCTGATGCGAGCATCATGTCGCAGGCCCGGTCGACGATCCGTTTGCGTGTGGCGGTACTGCGGGTGTCGTCACAGGGGCGCGCGTCCGGCAGCAGGTCCGTGATCGCCAGCAGCATGCTGTCCTGAAGGGCTTCGCGAGACGCCGCGCTCAGCGGTAGCTTCACCTCTGCGCCGTAGAGCCTGTCGATGGTCGCAAGCGCGGCGCGGAAGCGAGCCAGCACATCCGCTGGCGCCGACAGCGCGCGCATGCGATGGCGCAGATCGCGCGGCAGCTCGATCGCCAGTTTGTTGGCGATCTCGTCGATGAGTTGGACGGACAGGGTCACGCCGCGCAATGCGAAGCCGGGCGGCGTGCAGATGTCGATCTCGGCATCGAAGGAAACGATCAGCACGTTGTGCGTGACACCGCTCCCGTTGACATTCACCGGCCCGTCGCCGCCGCAGCGGACGGCGAGGCCGCAGCAGCCGCGTCCGAGCTCGCCATGTTGCCGCACCTGTTGGCTCGTCACCTCGTGGAAGACATCAAGTTGCGGCAGCGACAATTGGGTGAAGCTGCCGCGGAAGGCGCCGGCGCTGATCTGGTCGTAGGTCAGCCGCCAGCCGCCGAGCTTGGCGCAATGCTCGTCGACATCCGTGCTGGTCGTCTGCACGAGGCCGGTGCTGACGTCCGCTCTATGTGTCGGGCTCAAGCTCATGACATCACGGCGAAATCTTGTGCGAAGGCCGTGCAAGATGCGCGCCAGCGCGGGCCGGCGGCAGGACCGGCTCGCTCCGGATCTTGCCCGATTTCGATAACGCTGTCCTGCGTCTGATTGGCAGTCTCTCCCAGAGACCATCCACCTCGATGGAGACATCCGTGCAGGGCATCGCCGCAATCGCCGTCAGTCATCCGCTTGATCCGCTGACGTCGGAGGAGATCGCCGCTGCCTGCGATCTGGTGCGTGCGAGTGCAGCCTCCGCGGAGAATTGCCGCTTTCCCATCGTGCGGCTGGAGGAGCCGGGCAAGGCCGAGCTTGCGGCCCATGGCGGCGGACAGAAGCTGCCGCGGAGAGCCTTCGTGGTCTCGCTCGATATCGCCTCCGGCGAGTCGGTCGAGCATGTCGTCGATCTCGGCGCTCAGGCTATCGTTGCGCGCAAGGTGGTGCCGAACCGCGCGGCGCCCTACGGCCAGCCACCGGTCATGCTCGAGGAATTCTTCCGCTGCGAGGCCACCGTGAAGGCCGACGCCGGCTGGCGCAAGGCGATGCAACGGCGCGGTCTGACCGACAAGGACATCGAACTGGTGCAGGTCGATCCGTTCTCGTCCGGCTTCTTCGACCTGCCGTTCGAGCGCGGCGCGCGCATCGTGCGCGCGGTCAGCTATTTCCGCGAGCATCCGCAGGACAATGGCTATGCGCATCCGATCGAGGGCGTGGTCGCCGTCGTCGACCTGATCGCCGGGAAGGTCATCGATCTGACCGACGAGGACCCGGTCATCCCGATCCCGCGCAAGAAGCGCAACTACGGCGCCCACGAGGTGACGGCGCCCCGCGCCGACATCAAGCCGCTCAACATCGAGCAGCCGCAGGGACCGAGCTTCACCGTTGATGGCTGGAAGGTCGAGTGGCAGAAATGGAGCTTTCGCGTCGGCTTCACGCCGCGCGAAGGTCTCGTGCTGCATCGGCTATGCTATCAGGACGGCGAGCGCACGCGGCCGATCATCCATCGCGCCAGCGTCACCGAGATGGTGGTGCCTTATGCCGATCCGACCGCCAACCATTTCTGGAAGTCGGCCTTCGACGCCGGCGAGTACGGCCTCGGCATGCTCGCCAATGCGCTGGAGCTCGGCTGCGACTGTCTCGGCAACATCCATTACTTCAACGTGCCCGCCGCCGACAGCAAGGGCGAGCCATTCGTGATGCAGAACGCGATCTGCATGCATGAAGAGGACTACGGCATCCTCTGGAAGCACTACGAATTCCGCAACGGCCTGTTCGAGGTCAGGCGCTCGCGCCGGCTCGTCATCAGCTTCTTCGCCACCGTCGGCAATTACGACTACGGCTTCTACTGGTACCTGTACCAGGACGGCACCATCCAGCTCGAATGCAAGCTCACCGGCATCATCCAGACGGCGGCGATCGCGCCGGGCGCGACCTATCCGTGGGGCGGCATGGTCGATGACAATTTGGGTGGGCCCACGCATCAGCACTTCTTCAACGCCCGCCTGCACATGGATGTCGACGGCGGCGGCAACACCGTCACCGAGCACGAATTCGTGCCGCGTCCGTGGGGCCGCGACAATCCGCATGGCAACGTGTTCGACACCACCAGCCGCGTGCTGGCGCGTGAGCGCGATGCGGCCAGGCTCGCCAATGGCGAGACCGGGCGCTACTGGAAGATCTCCAATCCCAACGAGACAAACTCGGTCGGCGGGGCGCCCGGCTACAAGCTGGTGGTCAATCCGAGCCCGGTGATGCTCGCACAGGAGGGCAGCTTCGTGCGCAGCCGCGGCGGCTTTGCCACCAAGCATGTCTGGGTCACCGCCTATGATCCAGCCGAGAAATACGCCAGCGGCGACTATCCGAACGTGCATGGCGGCGGTGATGGCCTGCCGCGCTACATCGCGCAGAACCGCAACATCGAGAACGCCGACATCGTGGTCTGGCATTCGTTCGGGCACACCCATGTGTGCAAGCCCGAGGATTTCCCGATCATGCCGGTCGAGTATGCCGGCTTCATGCTGAAGCCTGTCGGCTTCTTCGCCGCCAATGCCGGCTTCGACATTCCGGCGGAGCGGAACGCGAAGAGCGTGCTGAGCGCGGATGGGACGTCTGGCGAGGCCGATGGCAGCTGCTGTCACTGAGACAGCGGCCGACGCAAGGCGGAATGAGATGCATGCCGGGAACAGGTTAGGCGTCAGCGCGTACCGATACGTTGATGTCGCAGCCAGAAACCGGCAAAATCAGCTGCGTCCGCCGTTCCCCATTGCGGCCGGTTGTCACCCGGCATGCTAAAGGAGAACGTAAGCACGGCACATCCGTTCCGCTGCAGCAGAGATCGCGCCTTTAGAACGACGCGCCGATTAGAACCTTCTCTGCCGATCGTCATTGACGCGCACGGGGGCCAGCTCGCTTGGAGTCACCCATGCACGCCCAACAGATGATCGAAACCCATCCGCACGTCCGCGGCCAAGTCAATGATGCGCTCGTCCGCTGCATCGAGGAGTGCTACTCCTGCGCCCAGACCTGCACGTCCTGCGCGGATGCCTGTCTCGGCGAGGAGAGCGTCGCGAAGCTCACGCAATGCATCCGTCTCAATCTCGATTGCGCCGACGTCTGCAACATCACCGGTCGCATTGCGACGCGGCGGACGGGCTCGGATCAGGAGATGATCCGCCGCATGCTCGACGCCTGCGCCGCAGCCTGCCGTCTCTGCGCGGAGGAATGCGAGAAGCACGCCGGCATGCATGCGCATTGCCGGATCTGCGCCGAGTCCTGCCGGCGTTGCATGAGCGCCTGCGAGGAGGCCGGGCGCAGCATGGCGCATTGAGCCGCGGGCACTTTCATCGACGCGTGCAAAAGCAAAAGGCCGGGCTTGAGAGCCCGGCCCCGTCCGACCATGGCGACCGGATTGCTCCAGCCCTGAGAACGCCATTCCAGACAATTCGATGGATCAGCCACCATTCAGTTTTGTTGTCAGCGTCGTGAAGATGCCCTCGAGGGTCAGTCCGAGCTTGTTGAGAATGGTGATGATCGCAAGGGCGATGCCCGCGGCGATCAGCCCGTATTCGATGGCGGTTGCGCCGGATTCGTCTTCGTAAAATTTGAGAAGCAATGCCTTCATTCATCCCCTCCGCAATGCGCCGTTTCTCGGCTCCCGGGTAATGTCCGCGAAACTACGGAGTGGAACCTAAGGTAGTGTGAACGACGCTCCTCCAAGTGTCTCGACTTCCCAGAAACTGGCAGAATTCACAGTTGAAGCGTGTTCCTCTGCACGCAATCGGACTCAGCCGGGGACACCCGCGGCACGCAGCGCTTCCGCGTAGGTTGTAGCCATGGCCGGAACTGGAAATGGGATCCGATTCAGGAACCCTGAGACGGAGAGGTGAGGCTCCACGGCGAGCAACTGGCGCGCGATGTCGGCCGCCCGGACGACATCGCCACGTCCCACCAAGGCGACGATCAGGACGCGCAGCGCGACGGCGAAGCGGCGGTTCTGCGTCAAGGCCATCTCGGCCCAGTGGATCGCATCAGTGAAATCCGCGTCAGCGACCGCGCAGATCGCCATCGCGCCGGCTGCGAACCAGCCGCGCGGATCGCGCGGATTCAGGCGCAGCGCGCGTTCGACCAGCGCCCGTCCTTCGGCGGGATGGCCGGCCATGGCTTCGATCCAGCCGCTCATCGTGAGCGCCATCGCCGAATTCGGATTGATCGCGAGCGATCGTTTGAACAGTTCGCGCGCAGGCGTGATGTCGTCGGCCATGTTCCAGATCGCGAAGGCGGCCATCCACAGCACCTGCGCATCGCCGGGCGCCCGCTCGGTCGCCTGCCAGGCCAGCGCGACAGCCTCATCACGATAGTCCTCGCCGGGGTCGCTCCAGCCCTGGAAATGCCGCAGCGCCTGGCCGTAGGCGCGCGCGGCCATGGCCGGCGCATAAGTGGGATCGAGCGCCAGCGCCTCGTCGAGGCAGGCGATCGCCGCTTTCAGGCTGTCCGGAGTGAACGCGTCGCGTAGGCTGGCGGCGCGCAGCAGCAGGTCATAGGCCGCGGGCTGCGGCAATGCGCGGCGCCGCTCGCCTTCGGCGAGCTCGAGCGTCGGTTCGATGATGGCCACGACGCGCTCAGTGATGCGGTCCTGCAGCGCGAACATGTCCCCGACATCGCCATCGAAGCGGTCGGCCCACAGATGCGCGCCGGAGACGGCGTCGATCAGCTGGCCGCTGATGCGCAGCCGCTCGCCGGCGCGGCGGACGCTGCCCTCCAGCACGTAGCCGACGCCGAGCTCGCGCCCGACCTCGCGGATGTCCATCGCCTTGCCCTTATAGGTGAAGGACGAATTGCGCGCGATCACGGCGAGCCCGCTGCAGCGGGAGAGCGCGGTGATGATGTCCTCGACCATGCCGTCGGCGAAGTAGTCCTGGGCGGGATCGCCACTCATATTGGTGAAAGGCAGCACCGCGATCGACGGACCGTCGATCCGCGCCGTGGGAGCCGTCGGCGCTTCACGCGCATCGGCCTCCTCGCGGACCACGCCGACGAAGCGTAGTCCCTTGCGCGGGATGGTGCGGATCAGCCGCTGCGCCTCGCCGCTGTCGCCGATCGCGCTCCGCGCCGCGCTGATGCGGCTCGCCAGCGTCGCCTCGGAGACGATGCGGCCGCCCCACACCTCGGCGAGAACCTCGTCGCGGCTGACCACGCGCTCGCGCATCCTGATCAGGAACGCGAGCAGGTCGAACACCTGCGGTTCCATCGCGACGAGGAGCTCGCCGCGGCGCAGCTCGCGGCGGCCGGGATCCAGCACGCAATCTTCGAAGGAATACAGCACATGCGTTGCCATCGGCCGCCTCGGGAGCTCGGCAACCTTCACGCGGTGCGGCTCGAAATCAAGCCGGCCTCAAGGAAAAATCAATGTCGTCTCCAAGCGCGGGCAGGTGGGATCAGGCACGGTCGCGCCAGATCAACCAGGAGCCTGCCATGCGCGATCCCTTTCAACCCAGCCGTCGCCGCTTCCTCACTCTGGCTGGAACCGCCGCCGCGGCGCTTCAGCTCGGGTCCAACGGTGCGGGGGCGCAGAGCGTCAACACTTCAGCGAAGTTGCCGGCGATCAAGCCGGGAACGACGACGGCGCTCGGTCCGATCAAGCAGGTCACCGCGGGCGAGCTCAGCATCGGCTATGCGGAAGCAGGGCCCGGCGATGGTCCTGTCGTGATCCTGCTGCACGGCTGGCCCTACGACATCCACAGCTTCGCCGACGTTGCTCCGGCGCTGGCGGCCGTCGGCCATCGCGTCATCATTCCGCATCTGCGCGGCTACGGCACCACGCGACTGGTGTCGCCGACCGCCTTGCGAAGCGGCCAGCCGGTGGCGGTCGCCGCCGACATCATTGCGCTGATGGATGCGCTGGGCATCAAGAGCGCGACGCTCGCCGGCTATGATTGGGGCGCACGCACCGCCAACATCATCGCCGCGCTGTGGCCGGAGCGCTGCAAGGCCATGGTCTCGGTCAGCGGCTATCTGATCGGCAGCCAGCAGGCCGGCCGCCAGCCGCTGCCGCCGGCCGCCGAGCTGCAATGGTGGTACCAGTTCTATTTCGCCACCGAGCGCGGCCGCGATGGCTATGACAAGAACCGGCGCGACTTCGCGCGGCTGATCTGGCAGACCGCGTCGCCGAAATGGGCGTTCGACGACGCGACCTTCGCGCGCAGCGCTGCCGCCTTCGACAATCCGGATCATGTCGACATCGTCGTGCACAATTATCGCTGGCGCCTCGGGCTCGCGCAGGGCGAGTCGAAGTATGATGCGCTGGAGGCGAAGCTCGCGACCTTCCCCACGATTGCGGTCCCGACCATCACGATGGAGGGCGACGCGAACGGCGCACCGCATCCGGCACCGGAGGCCTATGCCAAGAAGTTCACCGGCCGCTATGAGCATCGCCTCGTCACCGGGGGCATCGGCCACAATCTGCCGCAGGAAGCGCCGCAGGCTTTTGCGCAGGCGGTGATCGACGTGGTGGCGGAGGCGTAGCGCTGTGGTTCAGGCGGGAGTGGCGCGATCGCGCCGGCCTTGCAGCCACGTCTCCCGCCGCACCACCCATTGCTCGGATCGCGTCTCGCCATTGTGGTGCGCGAGCGTGATGAAGCCCGTGAACTCCGCGCCGGTCTTCTGCTTGACCCGGCGCGAGGCCACGTTGCTCGCGACGTTGCAGACGGTGAACTGATCGAGACCGAGCGGGCCGAAGGCGAAGTCGTTCACCGCCCCGATCGCCTCGCTCATCAGCCCGCGATTCCAATACGGCTCGGCGAGCCAGAAGCCGCGATGGCCCTTCGCCGACTGCAGGCGCGGCCGGAAGTGGATGTTGCCGATGGCCTCGCCGTCACCGTCGCGCAGCACCAGCACCCATTGGTAGATCTCCTCGCCGGCCGCGATCCTGTCGAGCTGCAGCCTGACGAAGGTCTCCGCGCCGTCGGGCGGATAGGGCCACGGCACGGTGGCCGCGAGGTTGCGGACGATGTTCCAATTGTCGAAATGGCGCTGGATCGCGGGGGCGTCGCTGAGCGCCAGCGAACGCAGGACCAGGCGCGCGGTATGCAACGTGGGCGTGAGCATGCCGGATGTTGCCGTTAAACACGACTTCGGGCAAGCGGCGTCTGCGCCCGACCATGCCATGTCCATGTCATTGATATTACGGCGATCCGACCGCCGTTAAGGTTACGGAATTGTTTCTTTCCAGCAATGGAACCAAACGTCTTCACAACGCTGCATTGCAGTGCATTAATCGAGCACACGCAAATGCAGGGATGCAGCGTGTGTACAACCGCTAGAGGTATCATAGGCGGGACGGGCCCAGGGTTGCGCCCGATGAGGTGTTGGAATGAATCGCGGGACGGCGGGACATCGGTCGCGTGGGTCGCAGGCGCAGCGTGCGTTCGATCCACACATGTGGCGCACACGGCAGCTGAGCCGGCCCATCCCCTTTTACGGCTCGGAGCTGTTTCAGCTCGGCTGTCCGCCGCTGGCTTCCTTGATCGCCGCCTTCCTCGGCTGCCTGATGACGCTGCATCTCAGCGCCTCCGGCCTGTCGCCGCTGGTCGCCTCGGCAGCGGCCGCGCTGCTGCTATGCGCCTCGCTGATCCTGACGCGGACGGCGGACCTCGTGCCCGGCACGTTCTTCTCATCGGCCTATGGCGGCAGCTTCGTCGGCATGACCCCGGTGGTGCTGCTGAATGCCAGCGTCATCCGCGCCGGCCTGCCGCTCGATGCGGCCTTCGTTCTGCTCTCGCTGTTCTGCGGCCTGATGTTCTGTCTCGCCTGTGCGCTCGATCTGTGGCTGCGCGGCGGGCTGGCGCGCGGCTATGGCGGACGGCTCGGCGCGCTCGCGGCTGTCGCCTCCTTCCTGTTCGTCGGCCTGGCGCCGATGCTCGGCCCGGAGGGCGAGCTGTTTCCGATCGCACGCCGGCCGGTGCCGGAGCTCGGCTTCGTCGCGGCCGCGATCACCTTCCTGCTGTGCACGGTGGGCATGCTGGCGACCATGGCGGCGCTGCGCTGGGCACCGGTCGCGGGATCGCGGCGCGCGGTGCGCATCTTCGTCGCGGCGACGGTGGCGTTCGCCGGCCTTGTGCTGCTGCTGCAATTCGTGCCCAACAACGCCTCCGAGCTCGACGCCTATTATGCCGGCTGCTTCCTCGGCATGTCGTCGTCGCGCCGGCTGCGCAGCCTGCTGCAGGCGATGGCGGCGGCGGTCCTGCTCGCGGCTCTGCTCATGCTCACCGCGCCGATCCTTCCCGCGGTCGGCGGCAGCCTCGGCTATGTCGCCTTCGTCTCGGTGTTGTTCGTCGACGCCGGCGTGCGGCTGTTCATCGAAGCCGGAGAATCGCCGCGGCAGACCATGATCGCGTGGACGCGAGGTGTTCTCGCCGCGCTGGCCATCGCCGCGATGCTGATGTCGAGCGAGCTGCTGTTCGAACAGCCGCGCGTCGAGCCGGCCGCTTCACCGCTGTCGGTTGCGCCGCCCGCGCCCCAGTCGCCACCGGTCGACCACGCAAGAGAAGAGGGCGCTCTGCCCGACGCTCCGTTGGCCAACGCTGGCGTGCCGGAGCTTCCGATGCAGATCCTGCGGCCGGACGGCGGAGGCCGGTCCGGGGAACCCAGCGCCGTCGCGCCCCTGCCGATGTCCTCGGAGCCGCAGCGGCGTGTCGACCGCTATGGCCAGGCGGGTGCGGTGCCGGCGATGCTGCCCAAGCGCAGCCAGGCGCGCGTGGTCCCACGCGTGGCCCCGCGGCCGCGCATCATGGCTCGCCAGGATGTGCAGCCTGCGCCGGAGTGGACGCCCGATCCGTCCACATTCGCGGGGCCGTGACGGCAGAGCGTGAGCCTTTTTGCGGCGATAACGCGCCGCGGCCACACGGCCGCTCGTGTTTCGCCATGTTTTCACTTCATCGTGCACAAAGCGGTGCTGAGGGGTCTCGTCCGGCGGTGACGGCGAGATCGGGGCCCCGGTCGATCCACACGGGGGGTGGTTCGTTGATGCAGCAGGCTTCTGAGTCCGCACCATGTGACTCCGCGCCATGGCGAACAGGCCTGCCGGTCCTGTTCGAGCCGCGTCCGCACGCGCGGCGTTACGATCTCTCTGTCGCACTCCTGGTGTCCTTTGCGGGCGCCTGTCTCGGCTGTTTCGCGACGCTGCATCTGAGCGCGTTGGGCTTGCCGCCCGCGCTCGCCTCGGCGGCGGTGACGGTCGTGCTGTGCGCCGGCCTGGTCATTGCGTCTCCCGGCAATCTCGCCGCGATCACATTTTCCTCTTCGGTCTATGGCGGCAGCTTCAGCGGCATGACGCCGATCGCACAGCTCAGCGACAGCGTCGCTCGCACCGGACTGCCGCAGGAATCGTCGCTTTATCTGCTGTCGATCTTCTGTGGCCTGCTGTTCTGCATCTTCACCGCGATCGAAATCCGGCGGCGTGTCGTGCTGCTGGAAGGCTATGGCGGACGATTGGGCGTGCTGGCGGCGTTCGGATCGCTGCTGTTCGTCACGCTCGGGCCGTGGCTCGCCGGGCAAGGCGACACGCTGCATCTGAGGCATCTCACTCAGTTCGACCAGGAGCTTGACGGCTCGCTCGCGATTCTGGCGGCCTGTCTCGCCGGCACGTTCCTGACCCTTTTCATCCAGCGGCTTCCGCATGTCGCCGACGCGGGGCGGGCAGCGCGCACCTTCGTCTCGGCCACGCTGGCGTTTGCCGGCATGGCGATCATGCAGGCGCTTTGGCCGGACCAGCGCTGTCTCGTCGACGCCTACTATGCAGGTTGTTTCCTCGGCATGTCGTCGCCGCAGCGGCTGTCCGGATTGCTGCAGCCGATCGTGGCCGCGCTGACCCTCGCGGTGGTTCTGGTGCAGGCATCGACGGTCCTGCCGATGGTCGGCGGCAGCCTCGGTCTTGCGGCCTTCATTGCGGTCGCCACTGTCGACATCGCCAAGCGCGCCGGCAACGCGCTGCCGGCCCCGGCCCTGTCCATGAAGGCCGCGCTTGGTCCGAGCGTGGCCGTCGCCTTGGCGGTGGCGGGGTGTCTGCTGCCGAGCCATCTGTTTTTCGGGCTGGCCGACGATACCACCGACGCGCCGCGCGAAGCTGCTGCGGTCCTCGCTCCGGCTCTCGTGACCTTGCCCGACGAGCCGATCGTGAACGCAACCGCGCCGGAAGCCGCGTCGCTTGCGCCGGTCGCTCCGGCCGTTGCACTCGAGCCGGCGCTCCTGGTCGGGGCGCAGGTCCAGCCCGTCGCACTGGAGGTCACGTCCCGCGTGGAGGCGCCTGCGGAAGCCGCCCCGGCGCCGCGTGCCGAGCTGCCGCGGACCCAGCGCGCGAAGCGAGCCGGTGCGGGCCCTTCGCCGTCTCCGGCCAATGCGGGGCCGTGGGGCATCATCCGGGCGGGAGAGCTGGGACGGACCGGAGCGGTTGGTGCCCGGCCGCGCGCAAAGCCCGCCCCCGTCCGCAGCGTTGACGCGGCGTCCGCCGCGCCGCAGCCAGCGGCGCGAGCCCAGCTTCAGAGCGCGCCGAAGCGGACGGCGCGGGCGGTTGCGACAGCCGCCCCTGAATGAGAGGAGCCTTCAGCTGAACTTGCGCCGCGCATCGAGCGACAGCCCGATGCCGACACTGCCGAGCAGGTCGGTCTCGGCGACGCGTGCTGCCGGAAACAGCTTCAGGATCCCCTCGCGCAACGCCGGCACCATGCTCGAGCCGCCGGTGAGAAAGATCGTGTTGATGGCGGCGGCCTCGACCGCGGCGTCATCCAGCAGCGTCGTGACGGTGCGGACGACGCGCTCGACGGAATCGGCGATCGCGCGGTCGAAATCCTTGCGCGTGAACTTGATGCGCGCCCACTCGTCCTTCTCGGACAGCACAGAGGTCAGCGACTTCGCCGACGTCAGCGCGATCTTGGCCTGCTCGACGCCGATCGCGAGTGTATGGCCGCGATGCTCCTCCACCACCTTGATGAAGCGGTCGACGAGGTCGCGCCGCTCGGCCTCGTAGCGGATCTGGCGCAGCTCGTGGATGACGCCCTTCTTGTAGAGCTGGTTGATGCGATGCCAGGTCGCGAGCTCGTGGTAGTACGCCGTCGGCAGCTCGCGCTTGCCGTCGGCGGTGAAGCTGCCATAGCCGAGATGCGGCATGACGCTTTTGAGGCTCAGCAACCGGTCGAAATCGGTGCCGCCGATATGGATGCCGCCATTGGCGAGGATGTCGTCCTCGCGGTCAGCCTTGCCGCGCCGCTCCGGCGAGACGCGCACGATCGAGAAGTCCGAGGTGCCGCCGCCGATGTCGACGATCAGCACCAGCTCCTCGCGGTTCACCTGCTGCTCATAGTCGAGCGCGGCCGCGATCGGCTCGTATTGAAAGGCGATGTGCTTGAAGCCCTGGTCGCGCGCGATCCCCTCCAGCGCGCTCTGCGCCTCGGCGTCGGCGGCGTCGTCCTTGTCGACGAAGCGCACGGGGCGGCCGAGCACGACCTGGCTGACCTCATGGCCGAGCCGGGTCTCGATCTGCGTCTTCAGATGCGCGAAGAAGAAGCCGAGAATGCCGGAGAACGGCACCGCCTTCTGCCGGATATAGGTCTTCTCGTGGATCAGCGCGGTGCCGAGAATGCTCTTGAGCGCGCGCATGAAGCGGCCGTCATGGCCGGTCAGGTAGCGATCGATCGCCGCGCGCCCGAACTGCACGCCGTGATCCTCGAAATCGAAGAACATCGCGCTCGGCAGGGTGCGCTGCTCGCCCTCCAGCGGAATGAGCTGCGCGGAGGCGTGATCGCTGAGGCCGACCGTCGTATTCGAAGTGCCGAAGTCGATGCCGCAATGGGCCGCTGCCGCCATGCTCGTCTCGTCTGATGTCCTGGGGGGCGGTCCGCTTAGCCGTTTCGCAGCGCAATGTCATGTGCGAAGGTGCGGCATGGCCGGCATGAAGATGCCTCAGATGGCGCATGGCTCCTTCGGCACGCAGGGGGGCATCGCCGCGAAGGATGCTGCCAGTTAGTTTCTCCGTCATGCCCGGGCTTGTCCCGCCTGCGCGGCCGAAGCCGCTTCGTCGCGGCGAAGGCCCGGGCATCCACGTCGCTCCCCGGGCGCTGAACGACGTGGATGGCCGGGACAAGCCCGGCCATGACGACGGGGAGGCAGACGGTCGCAAAAGTCCGACTGTCGAGGAGGATGACCGGCGCAAAGCAGAGAAGGTGGCGACGACGACGGAGGCACCTTCTCGATCGTGGCTTGCCACGACGCCAACGGCTCTCGTCAGCGCTGAAATACGATCTTGCCTCCGACGAGCGTGATATCGGCCTTGATGTCCTTGATCTGCTCGTCCGGCACGGTCATGTAGTCCGCCGACAGCACCGTGAGATCGGCGAGCCTGCCCGGCTGGATCGTCCCCTTTCGCGTTTCGTCGAACGTGTAGCGCGATGCGGCAGACGTGTAGAGGCGCAGCGCCTGCTCGCGGCTGATCGCCTCCGAAGCGCCGTAGACCTTCCCGCTCGGGTCCTTCCGCGTCACCATGATGTACATGTTGAGGAACGGATTGATCGGGTTGACGGGAAAGTCGGATCCGGCACCGAGGTTGTCCAGCCCCATCGTCTCGATCAGCGTCCTGGTCGGCACGGCGCGATCGGCGATCGGCCGCCCCAGGAATCGCTCGACGGTCGCGGCCTTGTCCCACATGAAGACGTTCTGGAAGTCGACCCTTAATCCCAGCTTGCGCGCGCGCTCCATCTGTTCGGGCCTGATCAGGCTCGCATGGATCAGAACGAAACGACGATCCCGGATGGACTTTTCCTTGTCGGCCGCCTCGAAGGCGTCGAGCACCTGGTCGATGCCGAGATCGCCGACCACATGCACGCCCACCCGCCAGCCGTTGCGATTGCAGATCGAGACGAGTTGCGCCAGCCGCTCGGGCGTCTGCTGCGCGATGCCATGGTAGCTGTCGTGGGAGTCCGGATAGACGTCGCGCATCAGCGCCGTCTTCAGCGTCATGCCGCCGTCGTAGAAGATCTTGATGCCGGCAAACCTGACCCAGTCGTCGCCGAATCCGGACGAGGCGCCATTCCCCGAGATGATCGCGTCCCAGGCGTTGAGATCGGCGGGCGGCTCCGGCCTGTACATCAATCCCGTCCGCAGCGTCGCCTGTCCGGACGCGGCGAGCTTCTGCAAGGTGCGGATGTCGCGCGCTTCCGTCGCGCCTTCTATTGCACTCGTGATCCCAAAACTATTCAGCGCGCGCTCGGCAATCGTGAACTGCCGGATTTCATCCTCGTCGGTCCACGGCGGAACAGCCTTCTCGACCCGCTCGATCGCGGTCTCGACGAGCAGGCCGGTCAGTTCGCCGGCCGCGTCGCGCTCGAACGAGCCGCCGTCCGGGTTGGCGGTGGTCTTGTCGACGCCGGCCTTCTGCAAGGCCATCGAATTCGCCATCGAGAAGTGTCCGACGGTGCGCAGATAGACCGGATTATCAGGCGCGACGCTGTCGATCTCCTGCCTGGTCAAATAACGCTTCTCGGCGAGTTGTGACGGCGGGTGCCACGCTCCGCCGACGATCCACTCGCCCGGCTTCCTCTTGGCGACGAAGGCCTTGATCGCTTCGAGCGCCTCCGCGACCGTCTTCGCCCGGCCCATGATGACGACATAGTCGCCAAGTCCGGCCGCCTTGAAATGCGCATGCGTATCGATCAATCCTGGAACGACGGTCTTGCCGGAGACGTCAAGCACCTGCGTGCGCGCTCCGGCGAGCGCCCGCATCGACGCGCTGCTTCCGACCGCGAGAATCTTTCCGTCTCGCACGGCGATCGCCTCGGTGACGCTGGATTGCTCGTCCAGGGTGAGAACCTTGCCATTGACGAGGACGAGATCGGGCGCGTTGACGTCTGCCTGCTGAGCTGTCGCAGGCGCCGGGCCTGCGAGCAGGAGTCCCACACTGAGCATCGCGAGCGCCGTCGATCTGCAGAGCATTCCATCCTCCGGATTGTTTCGTTCATTAATTGAACATTTGGCCGTTCTTGTTAGATGATAGCCGTACACATCGAAACGGTCCAATAATCCGGCGATTAGTTCGGCTGCTTGTAGCTCGTTAAGAGTCAGCGCCACGAAGAAAGCTGCGAGTTAGTTTCTCCGTCATGCCCGGGCTTGACCCGGGCATCCACGTCGTTCCCGGTGCGCCGAACGACGTGGATGGCCGGGACAAGCCCGGCCATGACGGCGTGGAGACAGACGAGCGCAAAATTCTGGCCTTCCAAGGAGCTAGCCCGTAAGCGAGGGGCGCAGGTGTTCGCGCGGCGTGGGGCGGCCAGGAAGGGATCGTTCCCTGGCCGCTCCTCTGTCACCCTGCGGGCCTGAACGCCGGCCCCTCGAAGCGCAGACCGGCTGCGCCGCGTTCGACGCGGTCATGCGCGGCTTGCATCAGGCGCGCCTCGCCAGCCTCGACCACGCGTGCGCGACCGTCCAGCAACGCCGCAAGACGGGCGAGCGCCAGGGCCTTGTTGCGATGCTGCGAGCGGCCGTCGCGGGCGATCGCGGTGAGGCCGCTCGGCAGATGCACGGCGCGCACCGCGCTCTCGGTCTTGTTCTGGTGCTGGCCGCCCGGACCACCGGCGCGGAAGCTTTCGAACCTGATGTCCGCCGCCGCCAATGCCGGCACCATTGGCGGCAGCGGCAGATCGATCACGCCGATGAACCAGTTCTTGCGCCCGTGATGCGGCCGCAGCGGACTGCGGCACACCCAGAGCAGCGAGCCCCGGGTCCAGCGCTGCGCGAGCGCGTCGGCGCCCGGCCCGTCCAGCACGACAACAGCGCTGGCCGGGCCGTGACGATCCGCCTCTCCTGGCGCGATCGCGCAATCGCAATCCGCAGCCTCCGCTTCGGCTGCGAGCCGGGTGAGCGCATGCGCGACCGCGATCCGGCATTCCGCCGGACCGCGTCCCGAGGTGAGGAGGAGCCGTCTCATCGGCGGTCCTCCTTGTGCCGCCGTTCGACCGCGATCTTCTTCACCGTCACCAGCGGACGGAAGCTGGCCACGACGCGCGCGAGCCCGAAGCTTTCGAGATCGGCGATCACACCCGCGATCGGCTTGTAGGCCTCCGGCGCCTCCTCCGCGAGCAGCGCGCGATCCTCGCAGATCACGCGGCCGCCGAATGGATTGCGCGCCAGCCGCTCGCGATCCGATCGGGTGGCACCGACCCGGCCGATCATCGACGACCGGTCGAACTTGCGTCCCGCGCCGTGCGCGATCGACCACAGCGCCTCCTTTGGCGCGGTGGCAAGCGGCGCGACCAAATAGGAGAGTGCGCCGCGCGAGCCCGGCACCACCACGAGCCCCTGGTCGGACGGCGCCGCGCCCTTCCGGTGCAGCACGCCCTCGCTGCGATGGACCACGCAATTATGCGAGCATTCGCAGACCGGATCTGCCTCGCAACGCAACGCCGATGCCGCACGCCGTGCGATGACGTC
The DNA here is from genome assembly GCF_900176205.1 of Bradyrhizobium sp. ORS 285. NCBI lineage: Bacteria > Pseudomonadati > Pseudomonadota > Alphaproteobacteria > Hyphomicrobiales > Nitrobacteraceae > Bradyrhizobium > Bradyrhizobium sp. ORS 285. The sequence continues at coordinate 6,449,785 of NZ_LT859959.1, read as the reverse complement.
GCGGTTGAGCCGTGCCCAACGCAGCGCATGGTCGTGCGCCACGAGATAGGACTGGCCTTCCGCGCTATCAGGCGCGAGCGGCTTCAGGCCATCAGCGACGTGCCGTTCGAGCAGCGCATGGCCGAGGCCGCGCGAGCCCGAATGCACCAGCAGGAAAGCGCGATCGCGATCGATGCCGGCCGTTTCATCGAACACTTGCTCGACGGCCTGCAATTCACAGAAATGATTGCCGCCGCCGATCGTGCCGAGCGACGCGTCGAGGTCGGACGGCGCGAGCTCATGCGCTGCAAGCTCGCCAGCGATGTCGCCGTCATACGGCTTGGCGACATCGCGCAGCCGGTCGGCCGCTTTGTCGACGCGAATGCGGCGGGAAGCGAGATCGAGCTGATACAGCGCCATGCCGCAGCCGGCGTCGGAGCCGACGAATCCGGGATGGATGTGGTCGGCGAGAATGGCGCAGCCGACGGGACCGAACTTGCCGGGATGCAGGTCCGGCAGGCCGGCGACCGCGCGCACGCCATCGAGATCAGCCACCATTTCGAGCTGGCGCACGGCGGCGCCCTCGATCCAGGAGCTGGACGAGTAGAAGCCGTGGACCGGCGCACGGCCGTCCACGTGATGGGAATTGCCCATGTGGGTACCTTGGAGAAAGACAGGGAGATGTAGTCTGGGACTGACAGCGCGCGCGAACGCACGCGTGCCGAACCACACCCCGCCTCACGCGAGGATCAGGCCCGGCGGCTCCTGGCGGAGCAACGGATGATCGCAGTCATCGTCTCTCTCCTCATGCGGCGGAGCGGAATGCTCGACGCCGGCCGCGTACTAATCACTGGATGATGCCGTTGGCAATGTGCGGAATTCAATCGCTGTCGCGCTGTGACGCTCAGGACACGAATGGGTCATCTGTGTATGATGGTCGGTCCCTCTCCGTCATTGCGAGGAGCGCAGCGACGACGCAATCCAGAGTCCCACCCACCATCCTGGATTGCTTCGCTGCGCTCGCAATGAGGTTGAAAGATCTCGATCGACGAAGAGGCGCGTCGCCTGCGGCAAGCAAGTCGATGTACGCGCATCCCGCGATCAGGACAGCGAAAGGAAATCGCCGATGAAATAGATGATCGCCACCACGATCAGAACGCCCATCAGCACGAAGGACAGCTGGACGGCGATCGCGCAGCCGCCCAAGGTCGTGGCCATCGCCGCGATGTGACGCTCCTCGCGCCGCAGCTGGCCGACGACGCCGAGGATGATCGCGAGCAGGCCGAGCGAGACCGCGGCCAAGGGCAGCTGCTGGTGCAGCCGGTCGGTCCACGATCGCTCGCGCACAGGCGCCTGGTAGTCGACGCCCTTGATCCGCGCCACCAGCCGGTCCTTGACGCGATGTCCGACGTCGACGAGGACCTTGTCGATGGGCGGCGGCGGATCGATCGCCGGCAGCACCCAGTGCGGCAGGATCGCTGCAACGAGCGCGAGCAGTCCGACCACGCTGCCGATCGAGCCGAGCCGGCGGGAGCGAGTTAATGCGTCTGTCACTGCCAAAATCTCCGAAGTCGCCGCCCGTTCGGTTTTATCCGGAAGATTGCTGGGCTCACCGGAACCACCGCGTCGTGATTGACGCATTCCGCTAGGTAGCTATCACTGCCATACAAACAAACGACGGTAGCGCTGATTGGATCAGCAGGTGCAGATGGATGCGCCCTCTCCCCTTGCGGGAGAGGGCATGTAGGACAGAGCTACAACCCCGGTTGGGTGAGGGGTATCTCTCCGCGAGCCTCTCTTGCCGAGAGATACCCCTCACCCAACCGCGCAAGGGGATGGGCCATCGATGCCCTCTCCCGCAAGGAGGGCTTTGCGCAAAGAGGTGATTGAGGCTGATCTAGCCTCGTGGGCTTTTTTGAAGGCGGTCGGCCTCTGTCGTTTGGCCGAGACCGGCTGCTATGGCGGCATTCTGCGTGCCCATCCCCATGATTTTTCATCCGCAGGCATGCCTCTCCCGTGGTGAGGATAGGATACCCGCGACGCGACGTAGATTGTAGGCACAGCAAGCAAGAACAACCTGGACCTTGTTGCGCGTGTAATTGAAGAAGCGCATGCGCCGCAGACCATATTGTTCCTTGAGAACCGCATAGGGTCTTTCAACCTCTGCGCGGACCTTTGCGATCAATTTATTGCGCTGCTTTTGCCGGGCTGTAAGTGCGTGATGCTTGTTCGCCCGGTGCATCAAACGGTCCTTGATGCCAGCCTTCTTCAGGCGCGCATGCCGGCGATGGGTGTAGTAAGCCTGATCGCCATAAACCGCTTTCTCGTCACCGCAGAACAGCCGATCCGCGGGCTTGGTGTCCGTGACCGAGGCATCCGTCATATGAATGCGGCGAATGATCGTGTGACCCGCATCCACGCCGGTGTGGATCTTATAGCCGAACACGCTCTTTTTGCCTTTCTTTCCCCACTTCGCATCGGGGTCGACAGAGGGCTTTGGCGAGGTCTCCTCTCGCTCTTTGGACGCTTTTCGAGGCGGTCTCGCACGAGCCGGAATCAATGAGGCATCCACGAGGGTGCCCTGCTTCAAGATCAGATGCTTGGCTTCGAACTGACGGTTGATCTCCTCGAATATCTTCTCAATCAGTCCATCCTTGGCAAGTTCCTGCCTGAACCGCCACAGCGTGGTGTGATCCGGCGTGCGGTCGTGCAGGCTGAGGCCGACAAAGCGACGGAACGACAGACGGTCCGCAATGGCAGCTTCCAGCGCCGGATCGGACAAATTGTGCCAGATTCCGGCGAGCAAACACCGCAGCAGGACCTCCGCCGGATAGCTGCTGTTACCAGCGCCGTCGCCACCTCGCTTGCCGAGCAGCGACCGCAACGGCGCCCAGTCCACCACAGCGCCGACTTCGTCCAGGATGCTGCTTCGCGACTTACGAACCAAGCTGTCCGCCAGGCTCATCTGTCCGACATTGCGCTCGACCATGATTTTCGCCCCGACTCACGATAAAATCATCGAATCACGAAGCTGCAATTGCGCAAAGCCCTAGCAAGGGGAGAGGGCGCTGCATCGCGCAGCACGCTCGATTGCTCGCTCGTTGCGTTGAGTGCCGGATCATGCGTCGGCCCTCGAAGCCATATGGTTCAATCCATCCGTCCCTTCGCGATCACAACAGCCGGGCGGTGAGCTGCGCCGCCTCCCAGCCTTCGAGAAAGTCACGCTGCTGCGTCACCCAGCGGATGTTCTCGCTGCCCCACTCGGGCGAGCGGCTGGCCTGCTCGCCCATCAGCCAGATGTGCCTGACGATCACGAAGGCATGAGCGGCTTCGAGGTCCGCGGCAGAGATCGGGCGGACCGAGTGGTAGCCGTCCACGAAGGCGTGCCACGCCGCATGGAAGCGCCGGCCGAACGACAGCTTCGCCCACAGGAAGACCGACAGATCGTAGGCCAGATAGCCGGGGCCGCCGTCGTCGAAGTCGAAGAACACGGCTGTGCCGTCAGCGGCGATGCGCGCATTGAAGCCATGGCAGTCGCCATGACAATGCGTCCACGTCAGCCCCTGCATCGCCTCGATCCGGGCGGCGGTGCGGGCCGCGATGTCCTGGAGAATGCCGCCGTCGTCGGCATCGATCAGGCGGCAGAGCTGCTGAACGCGCGCGAGCGGCCGATGCAGCAGATGATCGAGATCCAGCCGGTAGAGCGGCGCTTCCGCGCGATAGCACGACGCCGCATCGTGAATCCTGGCCAGCGTCACGCCGTTGGCGCGCGCATCGCTTGGCGAGGCGACGTCCGGGCCCGGCCCTCGATCGCGTGAAACAGCACGCCTTCCCGCGAGCCTTCCGCCGCCTCGCCGTGCACGAACAGCGCTCCGTCGCGAGCCGGACTCGCGGGGGCGACCGGCACGCCGCAGCGCGCGAGATGCGCGAGGAAGTCGGTCTCGGTGCGGACATCGGCAGGGCCGCGGGCGCGGTGCTGCGACAGGCGAAGGACGTAGCGGTCGCCGCTGGCCGCAGTGATCAGATAGACGTCGTTGAAGCCGCGGTTCATCAGGCGGCAGGTGAGCGGCTCTGGCAGCGCGTAATGTTTTGCGACGAAGCGGCCGACGCTCTCGGTATCGTTCGTCGTGTAGATCGGCTCGAAGTCAGCCACGGCGCGTATTCCGGAACGTGAGGACGAGGGCATCCTAAGCCGCTGCGGCACGTGAGGGAAGCTACCGCGCGCACTCGCCGTTGGCGGACGACGGCGTCTGCCGGTTGTCCCTCGCTGCCCGTCGCCCAAATCACGTGGCATCCGGCGCAATCAGCCGTCGCTGTCCAGTGCCTCGGCGAAAAATATTCATGTTTCGCTTTTTCGGAATCTATGCTTATCTTCCGCCCATCCCGTCCCATGCAAGGGGCGTACGCGTCGTCACGATACGTAGGGGCGGGGAGTGGTGGCCGCGGGCCTGTCAGTGCGCTGATGCGCAAGACGACTGGCAGCTCGCGGACGGTCAAGCCGTGTGGTCCTGGCGCCCCGAAGCTGGCGTCAAGTTTGCGATGACGTTCGTGCGGTGACAATCGTGCGTCGTTGCCGATGACGGGGGCAAACAAGCCGGTCCCCGGGGAGAGCGCGGAGCAGCCGTTCCAACCATCGCGCAGGGAAGGCCGGGTCTTGTCCGGCTGATCCTGTGGTTCCTGCCCCGTGCACTTTTCTCCGCACGAGGGCCACGGGCCTCAGCCGAGGCTCGGTCTTCCCTGCACCCTCTCGTTACGCGAGAGGGGATCGATCAGCACAGCTCGGGCTCATGGAGCGGCGAGAGCGCGAAGGCATGCCCAGGTGAGCATCGTCCGCGATGAAGCGGCGGGCGGCCGAATGCCGCCGACGCTGACTTCGGGTGCATGGTCCCGATTGACCGGGATCAAGAGCGCTCGCGTTCGGTCATCTAAGCCCCTACAACATCTGTCGCTCGTCGTGATGAAGAATGGACCTCGTGGTGCCGCAGACTGACATCGTGCCTCCTTCCGGATTGCGGCGGCGGCTCGGGCTTCCGTTGCTCGTCCTTTACGGGACGGGTGTCACCGTCGGGGCCGGGATCTATGTCCTGATCGGCGCGGTCGCGGGTCATGCCGGCAGCTATTCGGCCTTCGCGTTTGCGCTGGCGGCGTTCGTGATGGCGTTCACCGCCGCCTCCTACGCCGAGCTCGCGACGCGCTATCCCGTCAGCGCCGGAGAGGCAGCCTATGTGAGGGCCGCGTTCAAGTCGCGGCTATTGTCCACCGCCACGGGCGCGTTGCGGCTCGCCACGGGAATCATCGCCGCTGCCGCCGTGACGCTCGGCGGGGCCGGCTACATCCGGCAACTGATCGATCTGCCGACGCCGTTGATCGCGATGGCGATCGTGGTCGCGCTCGGCGTCGTCGCCTCCTGGGGCATTCTGGAATCGGTGATGCTGGCGGGCCTGCTGACCTTGATCGAGACCGGCGGACTGGTGTGGATCGTGGTCTCGGCCGTCTATTCCGGAGTCTCGTTCGCGCCGGCCTTGTTGACGCCGCCGCCGCTCGAGCTCGGAGCCCTCTCGGGCATCACCTTTGCGGGGCTGCTCGCGTTCTTCGCCTTCGTCGGCTTCGAGGATCTCGCCAATGTCGTCGAAGAGGCGAAGAATCCGCAGCGAAACATTCCGCGCGCGATGGCGCTGACGCTGCTCATCACGGCGGTGCTGTATGTGCTGATCGCAGCGATTGCGGTCAGCGCGGTGCCGCCGGGCGTGTTGTCGACCTCGCCGGCGCCGCTCAGCCTGGTGTTCAACGCCGTGGCCGGCATCAGTCCGGCGACATTCAGCACGATTGCGGTCGTGTCCACGCTCAACACGGTTCTTGCCCAGATGACGATGACGGCGCGCGTCGTCTACGGCATGGCGGAGCAGGGCGACCTGCCGCGCATCGCCGGCCGCGTCCACCCGCGCACGGGCACGCCGCTGATCGCGACCGGGCTGGTGATGCTGGCGGTGGCCGTGCTCGCGCTGGCCTTCCCGCTGGAGCGGCTGGCGGAGGGAACCTCGCTCGTGACGCTGACCATCTTTGCCATCGTCAATCTGTGTCTGCTGCGCATTCGTATCCGGCACATCGGATCGGAGGTCGCCCATGTGCGCGTCCCGCTCTGGATCCCCGCGCTCGGTCTCGTCACCTGTGTGCTGATGATCGTCAGCGCCTTCGTCGCGCCGTGAGCAGCAGGGGACCTTCAGGACCATGTCGATGCCGGAGATCATGAGCCGCAGCCCCGAGATCGTCGCGATCGCCGTCGCGCTCGGCATCGGCCTGCTGATCGGGCTCGAGCGCGAGCGCCGCAAGGGCGAGGGGCCGGGGCGCTCGCCAGCCGGCCTGCGCACCTTCGCCGCGGCCTCGCTGGCGGGCGCGATCAGCATGCTGACCGGCGGCAAGCTGCTGCTCGCAGTCGTCGCGGCTGGCATCATGGGTCTGACCGCGATCGCCTATCTGCGCTCGCGCAGCGACGATCCCGGACTGACATCGGAGACGGCGCTGATCCTGACCGTGCTCCTCGGCGGCCTCTCCACCGAGCGGCCTGCCTTGGCCGCAGGTGTCGCCGTCGTGCTGGCCGTATTGCTGGCGGCGCGGCCGGCGCTGCACGGCTTCGTGCGTTCGGTGCTCAGCGAGAGCGAGCTCAAGGACGGGCTGATCTTCGCCGCGGCGACGCTCGTGGTGCTGCCGCTGCTGCCCGATCAGCCGGTCGGTCCGTTCGGGGCGCTCAATCCGCGCAGCATCTGGATGCTGGTCGTGCTGATGATGGCGATCGGTGCCGCCGGACACATTTCGATGCGGCTGCTCGGCGCGCGCGGGGGGCTCGCGGTCTCCGGCTTTGCCTCGGGCTTCGTCTCCAGCACCGTCACGATCGGCGCGATGGGCGCGCGGGCGCGCAAGGCGCCGGAGCTCGGCGGTGCCGCGGCCGCCGGCGCAACGCTGTCCACCGTCGCGACCATCGTCCAGCTCGCGGCGGTGCTGGCGGCCACCAGCCTGCCGGCGCTGCAGTCGCTGCTGATCCCGCTGCTGTGCGCCGGCGCCGCCGCCGTGGTCTACGGCGCGATCTTCACGATCATCGGACTGCGGCAGAGCGGCGCGGCGGACCTGCCGCCCGGACACGCCTTCAGCCTGCCGGGCGCTTTGCTGCTGGCGCTGACGATCTCGGCGGTGCTGGTGCTGTCAGCCGGCTTGCGCGAGGCGTTCGGCGAAGCCGGCCTGGTGGTGAGCGCGGCCGTCGCCGGTCTCGTCGATACGCACGCGCCGGCGGTCGCTGCGGCCACGCTGGTGGCGTCCGGCAAGATCGGCGCGGCTGACGCGGTGGTCCCGATCCTGGCTGCGCTGTCGGCCAACACGATCAGCAAGATCGTGGTGGCCTGGACCAGCGGCGGCTCGTCCTTCGCGCTGCGGCTGATCCCCGGCCTCGTCCTGGTCATCGCCGCCGCATGGGCCGGCGCCTTTGCACCAAACCTTGCCCATCTGCTGCAGCCATGACGGGGCGTGCTCAGGCGCTGCGCGGCAGCGGCTCGACGGTGGCGGCGGCGTTGCGGTGCTGGACCAGCCAGGCGATCGCATCGTCCTCCTTCATCGGCTTGCCGTACAGCCAGCCCTGGCCGTAGGAGCAGCCGAGCATGCGCAGGCACTGCGCGTCCTCCTCGCGCTCGACGCCCTCGGCGATGATGCGGTGGCCGAGCGGCAGCGCCACGGCGGTGATCGCGGCGACGAGCTGCTGGTCCCGGCGATTGCCGGCGATGCCGTCGATGAAGGAGCGGTCGATCTTGACGGTGTCGATCTCCACCGCCATCAGATTGGCGATCGAGGAATGGCCGACGCCGAAATCGTCGATCGCGAGTGCAAAGCCGTGCTGGTCGATCAGCTTGAGCTCGTCGGCGCAGCGCTTGGGATCGAACATCGCCTCCTCGGTGACTTCGATCTCGATCCGCCGGGGATCGACGCCATAGCGCTCGGTGACCAGCTTGAGCGTCTGCGCCGGAGAATGGATCGGAAACTCGCGCGGCGAGACGTTGACCGACACGCGGATGCCATGCGCCTTCTTGCGGTCGAGCGCGCGCAGGAACGCGCAGGCGCGCTCGCCGACGAACTCGGTGAGCTGGCCGGACAGGCGCAGCCGGATCGCGGCGGAGACGATGTCCGGCGGCGGGATCATCCCGGCGCAGGGGTGCTTCCAGCGCAGCAGCGCCTCGAAGCCGATCACCTCCTGGGTTGCCATTGCGACCTGCGGCTGGAATTCGACATGCAGCTCGCGCCGCGCCAGCGCGGTCGCCAGCTCGACGTCGAGCCGGCGCTGCATCGTCAGCGCCGACTGCATCCGGTCGTCGAACACCCGCATGCAGGCGCGGCCGTCGTCCTTGGCGCGATACAGCGCCGCGTCGGCGCGGGCGGAGAGCTCCTCGATGTCGATGGCGCCGTCGGCCTGCGCGGCGATGCCGATCGAGCAGCTGACGCTCAAGGGCTGGCCGGCGATCAGCACCGGCCGCAGCAGCGCCGCTATCAGCCGCTCGCCCAGCGCCACGGCCCGGGCGGCGCAGTCCTTGCCTTGCAGCACGACGATGAACTCGTCGCCGCCGAGCCGCACCGGCAGATCATCGTCGCCGCAGGCGGACCGCAGCAGCGCCGCGACGGTCTGCAGCACGCGGTCGCCGGCATCGTGGCCGCGCGTGTCGTTGATGGTCTTGAAGTTGTCGACGTCGAACAGCACGAACGCCACGCCATGGCCGGCGGCGCAGGCCGCGCCCGCTGCCGTGCGGAAGTGGCTGCGGTTGGCGAGGCCGGTGAGCGAATCCATCCGCACCAGGCGCTCGAGCGTATGATTGGCCGAGGCGAGCGATTCCGCCAGCTCCGTTGCCGCGATGGTCGTGCTGTGGCTGGCGATGAAATTGCGCTCGCCGAGCCGGGCGGCGCGGAACAGCATCACGGTGAGGAACGCGATGTCGGCGGCGACGATGTAGCCGACGTCGCCGCCGGACAGCAGCATGCGCAGCACCGTCGCGCCCATCAGCGGCGCGCCGAAGGCGATGGCCATCGGCGAATAAGCGAGACTCTGGATGATCGCGCCGGTCGTCGTGCCGGCCATGATGAAGACGACGTCGTTGACGTTGTGGGCCTGGGTGAAGACCGGCAGGCCGAGCGGGACCACCGACCACAACGCTCCGCTGGCGAACGCCATGATCGTCAGGCCGCGAAGCACGCGGTGCGGATGGCGCTCGATCTTTCCCGAGGATTTCAGGTGCGAGACCCACCCGGCCCGCAGCAGGGCAAAGGCCACCGCCGCCGCGAGCCACCACAGGATCGGCGTGCTGCCCTCCCGCAGATAGATCAGCAGCGCGAGCGAGATCGCGATGGCGACGTTGGCGAACAGCGTCAGGGCAATGTTCTGCAGCGAGCTCGCCGCCTGGGCCTTCGCAAGCGCCGCCGCCTTGGTGTCGGTGGAAGCGGTCTGCATGCGAAGCGGATGGCCCTGTCGATCGATGATGGGAGCGAGCCAGCCCTGTCGACGGCCCTTGCGCGAGAGCATGCTGAACAGGGGCCTAAGGCCGGGTTAATCCGCCGGATAATACCGCTTAGGGTTGACGGCCCGGATGTCGCCGGTCGTCGGGCGACAGACGAGCAGCATGGCGGCAAAGGCGCCATCGAACGAGCGGGACGCTGCAATCCCCTATGGATCCAGCTCAGTGTCCCAATAGAGATAGTCGAGCCAGCTGTCGTGCAGGTAGTTCGGCGGGAACAGCCGGCCGTTGCGATGGAGCTGGTGGACGGTGGGCGCGTAGGGCGCCTGCTTGGGGAACATCTTGGCCTGCTGCGGCGTCAGATTGCCCTTCTTCAGATTGCAGGGCGAGCAGGCGGCGACGACGTTTTCCCAGGTGGTCTGGCCCCCCTTGCTGCGGGGGATGACGTGATCGAAGGTCAGGTCGTCGCCGGAGTGGCAGTACTGGCAGGCGAAGCGGTCGCGGAGGAAGACGTTGAAGCGGGTGAAGGCCGGATGCGTCGACGGCTTCACGAAGGATTTCAGCGAGACCACACTGGGCAGCTGGATCTCGAACGATGGACTTCGGATCGCCCTGTCGTAGTACTCGACAATGTTGACGCGATCGAGGAACACCGCCTTGATCGCGTCTTGCCACGACCAGAGAGACAGCGGGTAATAACTCAGCGGCCGGAAGTCCGCGTTCAGCACCAACACCGGCCAACCGCCTTGCGAGACATGTGCGTTCAAGTAACGCTCCTGGCCTCCATAACGGCTGCGAAGCAGCATGCCCTCACATACTACATGCAGCGTGACGGGATTGTGAAGCCCCAAGAATGGCTTGACACATGGTTTGACATCACTTCTCCCGCCTTTCGAAGGTCGGTCCAAAGCGCGTCGAAAGCATGGCGGTGCCACGCTCCGCCGCAGTGCAACTCAGTTGCAGAAGGGACCTCAGGCCGGCACCCGCTCCAGCTTCTGCAGGCAGCGATGGATGTTGACCTCGGCGGGCATCGGCTGGCCGGGAAAGCTCGTGCTCCAATTGGTGACGCCGACCTCGCCGACATAGATGTCGCCGCGACTGTCGATCGCGAGCCCATGAGGCGCGAGAAAACGCCCTGTTTGCAGGCCCGGACCGTGCTCGCCGCCGAGTCGCGCCAGCCGCTTGCCGCTGGAATGCGTAATCGTCAGCCGCGGTCCGAGATTGGGAACGTTGAGGTTCACCGGCAGGCCCGGGCCGAGCTCGCCGATGATGAAGGTCTTGCGCTTGGCGCCGCAGGCGCACAGCGCGCAGGGCCGGTGCAGGTTGTTCCACTGCGTCTCGTAGCGGCCCTCACCATCGAAGATCTGGACGCGGTGGTTCTCACGGTCGGCAACATAGACAAACCCATCGGCATCGGTCGCAATGTTGTGAACGATGTTGAACTGTCCGGGATCGGATCCCGGCTCGCCCCAGCTCCTGATGAGCTTGCCCTCGGCCGTGTATTTGTGAACCCGCGCATTGCCATAGCCGTCGGAGACGTAGATCTCGCCGGACGGCGACAGCGCGGTGTGGGTGCAGCGGTTGAACGGCTCGCCGCTCATGAACGGCGTGGGCCGCTCCGGCAGGCCGATGGTCAGCAGCACCTTGCCGTCGACAGAGCACTTGCGCACGGTGTGGTCGCCGTCATCGGTGCAGTAGAGATTGTCGTCCGCATCGATCGACAGCCCGTGCGCGCGGCTGAACAGGCCCTCGCCCCAGCTGCGCAGAAAATTGCCGTCGCGATCGAACACGATCATCGGATGGGCGCCGCGGTTGAAGGCGTAGACGCGATCCTTGCTGTCGACGGCGACCGAGGCGACGTCGGTCAGGGCCCAGCCTTCGGGCAGCTTCGCCCAGTGCTTGACGACGCGATACGTGTAGTCGCCGGTCCCGAGATGAGCCATCGCCTTTTGTCCCCATGCAAGCTGCGTGTGCGCAAGGCTACACGGGTTCGGCCGCCGGCGGAAACCCGCTCAGCCTGCCATCGACAGGATGTGAGCTTCGTGCGGTGGAATCCGTCCCTGCGAGGTGTCGAGATAGACACGCGGCACGGCCGCCGGCCCGCGTCCCGCCGCTACCGTCAGCCAGCCGTCGAGGCGCGTCTGACCTCGGGCGGTGGTGGATGTCTCACCTGCGATCCGGGCCGACATCGATGACCGTTTTGCAACCCCAACCCTGTTTCAAACGGCGTTCACCGCCGTTGTTAGTTCGCGGAAGCGATGACGCCCTCGCGGTTCTTGATCACGCTATAGTAGCTCCACCACAGATGCGCCGCGGCGCCGCGCAGCGGCCGCCAGGGCTCCGCGAGCGGCATCATCTGCTTGGCCGTCGGGCGCGCGCTGAGGCCGAGCCCGACCTTCACCGCCTCCTGAACGGCGAGGTCGCCCGCCGGCCAGGCATCGCCATGGCCGAGGCAGAACAGCAGATACACGTCGGCCGTCCACGGCCCGATGCCGGGCAGGGCGGTGAGCGTCGCATGCGCCGCGTCGGCATCCTCGTTGGCGAGCACGTCGAGGTTCAGCCGCCCGGCAGCGAGCTCGCGCGCGATGTGCTTCAGCGTCTTGATCTTGGCCGCCGACAGCCCGAGGCGCCCCAGCCGGTCGGCGCGGGCGCGGCGGATCGCCTCGGCCTCGAACGGATCGAACGCCGCCTGCAGCCGGCCCCAGATCGCCGCAGCGCTGGCTGTCGACAGCTGCTGGCCGCAGACGATGTGCGCGATCCCGGCAAAGCCGGGCTCGCGCCGCCGCAGCGCCGGCATGCCGGTGACCTCCAGGATCGGCGCAAGCCGCGTGTCCTGCTTGACGAGGTCGCGGATCGCATCCTCGAGAATGGCCTGGCTGTCGAGATGGAGGGTCATCGTGGCAGGACTTTCTGGATCGTCATGCGCGGGCTTGACCGCGCATCCATCTCGGATCGAAGGTGCCCGCGAAGGAGCATGAGTGTCGGATCACGCGAGCTCAAGTCCTGCAAGGACGATATGCCATGCCACCCGTTTTCCGATTTGCCCCGAGCCCCAACGGCTATCTTCATCTCGGCCACGCCTATTCGGCGCTGCTGAATTTCCAGCGCGCGCAGGAGACCGGCGGCCGCCTGCTGCTGCGCATCGAGGACATCGACCCGACTCGCTGCCGGCCCGATTACGAGCAGGCGATCTACGAGGACCTCGGCTGGCTCGGCATCGTCTGGGAGCAGCCGGTGCGGCGGCAATCGCAGCATCTTGCCGAGTATGGCGCCGCGTTGGCGCGGCTGCAGGCGATGGGGCTGGTCTATCCGAGCTTCGACAGCCGGGCCGAGATCGCGCGGCTGGTGGCGCAACGGGATGGCGATGGCGGCTGGCCGCGCGATCCCGACGGTGCGCCGCTCTATCCGGGGCAGGCCAAAATGCTCTCTGAGGCCCAGCGTGCAGAGCTGATGGCGGGCGGCGCGCCCTATGCCCTGCGGCTGGACATGGTGGCGGCGGTCGCGCGCGCTGGCCGGCTGAGCTGGGATGAGGTTGGCCGCGGGCCCGGTGGCGAGATCGGGATGGTCGAGGCCAGCCCGGCCGCATGGGGCGACGTGATCCTGGCGCGCAAGGAAACGCCCACCAGCTACCATTTGTCCGTGGTCGTGGACGACGCGCTGCAAGGCGTGACCGAGGTGGTGCGCGGCCAGGACCTGTTTCATGCCACCAGCGTGCACCGGCTGCTGCAGGTCCTGCTCGGCCTGCCGGCGCCGGCCTATCGGCACCATCAACTGATTCGCGACGTGCAGGGCCACAAGCTGTCCAAGTCCACCCAGGCGACGGGATTGCGCACATTGCGCGCGGAGGGCGTCTCGCCGGCGGAAATCCGACACAGGATCGGCTTGGTCTAGCCGCCTCCTGTCGCAAGTCCCGGCGTCTCCGAATGTTTCCGGCGGGGACAACCTCCGGGGCATCGTGACACCCGGAAACGACCGTGCCATGCTGCTCAATGGCGCGGGTTATCGGGAGCTTCAATCGAAAGCGGCACGACGAGACATGACAGTAGAAGTGCCCCTTCGTTTGTCGGAGTTCATGTCACAGGGGCCATGATGAAGCGCGTTCGGAACATGAGTACGGGGCGGCGGGGTCGACCGGCCAAGCCGGCTGCGCCCAGGCCATCCGGCGCGTCCAAGACGCGCGCTGTGAAGGCGCCCTCTAGGACGACCTCCTCTCAGACGACATCTTCCAGGACGACCTCCCTGAGGACGCCGTCGTCCAAAGCACGCAAGCCGAAGACTGACGCGGCGAAGGCTATGCCTGCCAAGGAGCGCGCGAAGGCGCGGCCGCTGCAGAAGCACGTTCCTCAGGTCACGGCGCCGGCGGGGACGCGGCGACGTGCGGCCAAATCCAGAGCGCTGAAGGCCATCACGGGGAAGCCGGCCCCGAAGACTGGTGCAGCGACGCCGGGACCTGGCGTCGTGGAGGCCGCGCTCGCGGTGTTCGCCCACGAGGTGCGCACGCCCCTGACAGGCATTCTCGCCATCAGCGATCTGCTCGCCACCTCCGAGCTGGGTGAGCGCGAGCGGCGCTGGGTCGATACGATCAAGGCGGGAGCCGAGCATCTGTCCAGTCTGGCGACGCTGTTCGTCGCTGCCGCCAAGGACGAGACCACCGGCGCGGTGCTGCGCGAGGATCTGTTCGACCTGCGCGTGCTGGCGCGCGCGGCGGGCGACTCGTTGTCCGGCCGGGCGGCCGCCAAGGGGCTGGAGGCCAAGGTGGAGGTTTCCGACGCACTGCCGGCGCTCGTGATCGGCGATCCCGTGCGGCTGCGCGCGGCGCTGGAAAACCTGATCGACAATGCGGTGAAGTTCACCGAGCAGGGTGGGGTGGCGCTGAGGATCGCGTTGGCCGGCAAGTCCGGCCGCGGCAGGGGCGGCACGAAGGGCAAGGTGGCGGTCGCCTTCCACGTCTCGGACTCGGGCATCGGCCTGACCCTGCAGGAGATCAAGCGGCTATTCCGTCCCTTCAGCCAAGCCAACGTCTCGATCGCCTCGCGCTTCGGTGGCGCCGGCCTCGGCCTGTCCTCGGTCCGGCAGCTCGCGCGTGCGATGGGGGGCGACGTCGCGGTGACGCCCCATGAAGGCGGCGGCACGACCTTCACGCTGACCGTCACGCTGTCCGTCGCGGCAGCGCCGCACACGACAGCGGAGGGAGGCGAGGACGGTGTGACGCTGGCGCCGACGCGGCCGCTGCGCATCCTCGGGGTGGAAGACAACCCGTTCGGCCGGGTCGTGCTCAACACCATCCTCAACGAGCTTGGCCATCAGGCGGAGTTCATCGGCCGCGGCGAGGCGGCGCCGGAACGGATCGCCACAGGCCACTATGATGCCGTGCTGATGGACATGGTGCTGCCCGGGATCAACGGCGTCGAAACCATTGCCCTGATCCGCGCCCTTGGTGCCCCCCATGGCGACATCCCGATCATCGGCGTCTCAGGGCGCGGCGAGGACGAGGCGGCCTCGCGCGCCGCAGGCGCGGACGCATTCCTGCTCAAGCCCGTTTCGCCGCGGGCTCTAGCGACTGCGCTTCTTGCAGCGACATCCCGCGCGGCAGCCGCGACTTGATGATCGACGCGTTCAACTCGCCGCCATACACGAAGATGGCGGCGATGAAATACAGGAACACCAGCGCGATGATGACCGAGGCGAGCCCCGCATACATCGTCACGTAGTTGTTGGCGAAGCGCGCCAGATACTGGCCGAACACGATGCCCGACACCAGCGAGGCGACGAAGGTGAAGACGATACCCGGCATGATCTGCATGAAGCTGCGCCGCCCCGCCGGCAGCCAGGCATGCAGGATGAACAGCGCAACGACGAGCGCGCTGATCGTGATGCCGTAGCGCGACAGGTTGACGAAGCGCTCATTGGCTTCGACCGCGAGCGGCAGATAGCGCCGGGCGGTGGCCAGCATCAGCGGCCCGAGCACGATCAGGAACGACATCGCCAGTGCCGTCACGGCGGCGACCAGCGTATAGCCGATCGATTCCAACCGCAGCCAGTACCAGCGGCGCTGCTCGATCACGCCATAGGCGCGGTTGAGGGCGACCCGCAGCGCCTCGACGCCGTTCGAGGCGAAGTAGACCGCGAGCACGGCGCCGATCGTCAGCGCGTCGGTGCGGGTCGTGGTCAGCACGTCGTGGATCTCGCCGGTCAGCGCATCCGCGACCTGGGCAGGCCAGGTCTCGAGGATCAGGCCGGCGGCCTGGTCGGCGAGGTCCTTGGAGCCGAGGAAGCCGGCCAGCGAGGTCAGCACGATCAGGAACGGAAACAGCGCCATCAGGGTCGACAGCGCGATGTGGCTCGCGATCGCCCAGCCGTCGTCGGCGAGGAAGGTGTAGAACGCATCCATGACGACGTGGAAGATGGTGCGAAGCGCCTTCACTTGTCCCTGCACTCCGCAACGGAATTGGCCTGATACAATCCAATAATACGGTGCCAAAAGCCAGCGGTTGCAGGGGCGGATGCCCCGATCCGGCATGGCGCTCCTGCGTTCGCGGTGTTATCTAGCACCAATGGCTTCACTTCTCGGTAAATTCATCCTTCCGATCGCGGTCGGCGCGGTCGCCCTGGTGCTGTTTCTCGGCCTCGTCAACATGACGCGCGGCGGTTCGCCGAACCTGTCGCAGAAGCTGATGCGCTGGCGGGTGATCCTGCAGTTCGTGGCGATCGTCATTGCCATGGCGACGATCTGGGCCATGGGGCGCTGAGATGGGTCGTTGAGATCGAGCGCCGAGACGTCGAGACAAGGATATTGAGATTTCAGCATGGTGGTTCTGAATCGCATCTACACGCGGACCGGTGACGACGGTACGACGGCGCTCGGCAATGGCGAACGCCGGCCGAAATTCGATCTGCGTGTCTCCGCCTATGGAACCGTCGACGAGACCAACGCCGCGCTCGGGGTGGTGCGGCTGCATCTGGCCGACGCGCCCGAGATCGATGCGATGCTCGGCCTGATCCAGAACGATCTGTTTGACCTGGGCGCCGATCTGGCGGTGCCGCAGCGGGAGGGCAAGGCGGAGCGGCTGCGCGTGGTGGCGAGCCAGGTGGATCGCCTGGAGCGGGACATCGACACGTTGAATGAGAAGCTCGCGCCGCTCACCTCGTTCGTGCTCCCCGGGGGAACCCCGGCGGCGGCGCATCTGCACGTCGCGCGTACCATTTGCCGCAGGGCGGAACGGATCATGGCGGAACTTGCTTCCCGACCGGACGAGCCGGTCAGCGAGGCTGCCATTCGTTATATGAACCGGTTGTCGGATTTCCTGTTCGTGGCCAGCCGCGCCGCAAATCGGAACGGCGCTGGCGACGTGTTGTGGGTGCCGGGGCAAAACCGTTAACCCGGGGGCGTGCGGGGTGGCGTTTTTTCGCCCCTCGCGCGTTGACCGGGGGGTACGGGCGCTTTAGGTTCCGCGCCCGAAAGATCAACCCCGGAAGATATAGAGCGAAAGAGGATCGATGAAGGTTCTGGTGCCGGTCAAGCGGGTGGTCGACTACAACGTCAAGGTCCGCGTCAAGAGCGACGGATCGGGCGTTGAGCTCGCCAACGTCAAGATGTCGATGAATCCGTTCGACGAGATCGCCGTCGAGGAAGCGCTGCGGCTGAAGGAAGCCGGCAAGGCGACAGAAGTCGTCGTGGTGTCGATCGGACCCGCGCAGGCGTCCGAGACGATCCGCACTGCGCTCGCGATGGGCGCGGATCGCGGCATCCTGGTCAAGGCCGAGGGCACTGTGGAACCGCTCGCGGTCGCCAAGATCTTGAAGGCCGTGGCGCAGGAAGAGCAGCCGGGACTGATCATCCTCGGCAAGCAGGCAATCGACGACGACTCGAACCAGACCGGCCAGATGCTGGCGGCGCTGCTCGGCTGGGCGCAGGCGACCTTCGCCTCCAAGCTCGAGGTCGAAGGCTCCGACTTCAAGGTCACCCGCGAGGTCGATGGCGGCCTGCAGACCGTGAAGCTCAAGGGGCCAGCGATCGTCACCACCGATCTCCGTCTCAACGAGCCGCGCTATGCGTCGCTGCCGAACATCATGAAGGCGAAGAAGAAGCCGATCGCGGAGAAGACCGCCGCCGACACCGGCGTCGATCTCACGCCGCGGCTCGAAGTGATCAGGACCGCTGAGCCGGCGGGCCGCAAGGCCGGCGTCAAGGTGAAGGACGTCGCCGAGCTCGTTTCCAAACTCAAGACCGAGGCGGGGGTGCTCTGATGGCCACGCTGCTGATTGCTGAACACGACAATGCCGGGATCAAGGACGCGACCAACAAGGCGCTGACGGCAGCCGCCGCGCTCGGCGCCGATGTCGACGTGCTGGTCGCGGGCCAGGGTGCCAAGGGCGCAGCCGAGGCCGCCGCCAAGCTCGCTGGCGTCAAGAAGGTGCTGCTGGCCGATGACGCGGCCTACGCGCATGATCTCGCCGAGCCGCTCGCCGATCTCGTCGTCAAGCTTGCTGCCAACTACGACGCGGTCGTCGCGCCCGCGACCTCGCGCTTCAAGAACGTGATGCCGCGCATCGCCGCCCTGCTCGACGTGATGCAGGTGTCGGAGATCATCAAGGTCGTCGCTCCCGACACGTTCGAGCGGCCGATCTACGCCGGCAACGCGATCCAGACGGTGAAGTCGAAGGACGCCAAGAAGGTCATCACCGTGCGCACCTCGACCTTCGCCGCTGCGGGCGACGGTGGCAGCGCGGCGGTCGAGAGCGTGGCGGCCGCCGGTGATCCGGCGCTGTCGAGCTTCGTCGGCGAGGAGGTCGCCAAGAGCGATCGTCCGGAGCTGACCTCGGCCAAGATCATCGTCTCCGGCGGCCGCGCGATGCAGAGCCGCGAGAACTTCGCCAAGTACATCGAGCCGCTCGCCGACAAGCTCGGCGCCGGTGTCGGCGCCTCGCGCGCCGCGGTCGATGCCGGCTACGCGCCGAACGACTGGCAGGTCGGCCAGACCGGCAAGGTGGTCGCGCCGGAACTCTACGTGGCGGTCGGCATTTCAGGCGCCATTCAGCATCTGGCCGGCATGAAGGACTCCAAGGTGATCGTCGCGATCAACAAGGACGAGGACGCGCCGATCTTCCAGGTCGCCGATTACGGGCTGGTAGCGGACCTCTATCAGGCGGTTCCCGAGCTGACGGACGCGCTCGGTAAGTAAGGCTGCTAACACCGGCCGCATGGGACTGCTGCGGCCGGTGTCTTATCTGTTAAGGGCATGGATGGGCGCGATGGCGCGCCGTCCCGGTGGATGACAACATGGCTCAGATCAACAAGCTCGGTGTGATCGGCGCAGGACAGATGGGCAACGGCATCGCGCATGTCGCCGCGCTGGCCGGGCTCGACGTGGTGCTCAACGACGTCACCTCCGACCGGTTGAAATCGGGCATGGCGACCATCAACGGCAACCTGACCCGTCAGGTCGCGAAGAAGATGATCTCCGAGGACGCCCGAACCGAGGCGCTCAAGCACATCTCCCTGACCGACAGCCTCGACGGGCTGGCCGATTGCGACCTCGTGATCGAGACCGCGATCGAGAAGGAGGACGTCAAGCGCAAGATCTTCCACGATCTCTGCGCCACGCTGAAGCCGGAGGCGATCATCGCCTCCAACACCTCGTCGATCTCGATCACGCGGCTCGCTGCCTGCACCGATCGCCCCGAGCGCTTCATCGGCATCCACTTCATGAACCCGGTTCCACTGATGGAGCTGGTGGAGCTGATCCGCGGCATCGCCACTGACGACGCCACCTTCGAGGCGGCCAAGGAGTTCGTCGGGCGGCTCGGCAAGCAGGTCGCCGTCTCCGAGGATTTCCCGGCCTTCATCGTCAACCGCGTCCTGCTGCCGATGATCAACGAGGCGATCTACACGCTGTACGAAGGCGTCGGGAATGTCGAGGCGATCGACGCGGCGATGAAGCTCGGCGCGCATCATCCGATGGGCCCGCTCGAGCTCGCCGACTTCATCGGCCTGGATACCTGTCTCTCCATCATGCAGGTGCTGCATGAGGGGCTCGCGGATTCCAAGTACCGGCCGTGCCCGCTGCTGGTGAAGTACGTTGAGGCCGGTTGGCTCGGCCGCAAGACGCAGCGCGGCTTCTACGACTATCGCGGCCCCAAGCCGGTGCCGACCCGCTGAAACAATCTGAAACGATCCACACGCTTCGTTAAGGCTGATCGTCTACCGTTCAGCTCAGACGAGGTATGTGCGTATGGATATGAGCTTGGTGGCTGCGGTCATGGCGCAGCAGGCGAGTGCGACCCAGCAGCAGGTCGCGACGTCGGTCTTGAAGCAGAATTTGAACGCCCAGAAGGACGCCGTCCTGACCCTGCTCGGCGGCGCCCAGCAGACGCTGTCGCTCGCCAATGTCGGCCCCGGCGTCGGCGGCAACCTGAACATCGCCGCCTGATTACAGCCCCGCGGCGGCCTTCGACGTCGCCGCCTGGATCAGTTTGAGCGCGTCGGCGCTGTCCCATTCGGCCGGTCCCGCAATGGTGGCAATCTCGCAGCCATTGCCGTCGACCAACACCGAAGTCGGCATGCCCAGCGCGCGGCCGACCGCCTTGAGATCCTGGAACACCTTGGCCTTGGCGTCGCTGAAATAAGCGAGCTGCGTCAGCTTGGCGTCGCTGAGGAACGTCTTCGGCTTCTCCGGATCGCGGGTGTCGATGTTGACGGCGACCACCTGGAAGGCGTCGCTGCCGAGCTTGGCCTGCAGGCCATCCAGCGCCGGCATCTCCTTGCGGCAGGGGACGCACCAGGTCGCCCAGAGGTTCAGCAGCACCGTCTTGCCGCGGAAATCCGACAGTTTTGCCGGCTTGCCCGAGGCGTCCTCGAAGGCGAGATCCGGCAGCCGCAGCGGCGCCTTGGCGGCGGTCAGCGCCGCCACCTCGCCCTTGATCAGCGGCGCCAGCCGCGCCGCCGTGTCGACCGCCGCCTGGCAGGCCTGGTCGCCGGCCGGCTTGCCCTTCAAGAGCCCCCCGAACGACACCGCCGCGATGCCGGCCACGGCGATGACCGCCACGGCGCCGGCGATCAGCACGGTTCGGCCGCGCGAGGCGGGGCGGGCGGGGGACGTCTCTGGCTTATCGTTTGTCATCTCGGGTCGGTTGCGGCTATCAGAGGCGCGAATTTCGGGGCCACCAAAATGGTGTGTCCCATCCAGACGCGGTCATCAAGGTTTAAGAGCGGCAGGCATGAGCAACAAGATGTGGGGCGGCCGGTTCACGGAACGTCCCGACGAGATCATGGAGGACATCAACGTCTCGATCGACGTCGATCGCCACCTCTACGCGCAGGATATCGCCGCGTCCAAGGCGCACGCCGCCATGCTCGCCGCCCAGGGCATCATCACCGCAGGTGATGCGAAAAATATCGCCAAGGGTCTAGACACGATCCTGTCAGAGATCACCAAGGGCTCGTTCGAGTTCAAGCGCGCGCTCGAAGACATCCATATGAACGTCGAGAGCCGGCTGTCCGAGCTGATCGGCCCCGCCGCCGGCCGCCTGCACACCGCGCGCTCGCGCAACGACCAGGTCGCGACCGATTTCCGCCTGTTCGTCCGCGACGAGATCGACGCCATCGACGCGGCGCTATCAGCCTACCAGCGGGCGCTCGCGACCCGCGCGCTCGAATTCGCCGGCACCGTGATGCCCGGCTTCACCCATCTGCAGACGGCGCAGCCGGTGACCTTCGGCCATCATCTGCTGGCCTATGTCGAGATGGCCGGCCGCGACCGCGGCCGCTTCCTCGACGCCCGCAAGCGCCTCAATGAGTCCCCGCTCGGCGCCGCCGCGCTCGCCGGCACCTCGTTCCCGATCGACCGCCACGCCACCGCCGAGGCGCTCGGCTTCGACCGCCCGATGGCCAATTCGCTCGACGCCGTCTCCGACCGCGACTTCGTGCTGGAGACGCTGTCGGCCGCAGCCATCTGCGCCGTGCATCTGTCGCGCTTCGCCGAGGAGATCGTGATCTGGACCTCGCCGCTGGTCGGCCTGATCAAGCTGTCGGACAAGTTCACCACCGGCTCCTCGATCATGCCGCAGAAGCGCAATCCGGATGCCGCCGAGCTGGTCCGCGCCAAGACCGGCCGCGTCATCGGCGCGCTCAACGGCCTCCTGATCGTCATGAAGGGCCTGCCGCTCGCCTATCAGAAGGACATGCAGGAGGATAAGCAGGGCGCGATGGAAGCCTTCGCCGCGCTGTCGCTCGCTGTGCGCGCCATGACCGGCATGGCGCTCGACCTGGTGCCGGACGAGGCCCGCATGAAGGCCGCCGCCGGCGAGGGCTATGCCACCGCCACCGATCTCGCCGACTGGCTGGTGCGGACGCTCAAGATGCCGTTCCGCGAGGCCCATCACGTCACCGGACGTATCGTCGGTTTGGCGTCGAAGCAGGGCGTCGCGCTGCACGAGCTGCCGCTCAAGGCGATGCAGGAGGTCGAGCCCAAGATCACCGCCGACGTGCTCGGCGTGCTGAGTGTGGAATCCTCGGTGAAGAGCCGCACCAGCTTCGGCGGCACCGCGCCGAAGAACGTCGCCTCTCAGGCCAAGGCCTGGCTGAAGCGGCTGGAAAAGCAGCGAAAGTAGGGCCTCCCTCCAACATTTGATCCCCCTGGCGTGGCTCTCCGGCACTCGTCAGGGCGGATCAACCTCTGTATGGTGCCGCCCGCATGGGGATTTCACACGTGACCAGCGCTCGCCGTCCAACCTCCGCCGCCCGGGTCCTGCTCGTCCTGGGCGCCTCCGCGCTCCTGCTCGCCGCCTGCGGCCGCAAGGCCGGGTTGGACCTGCCCGCCAATTCCCCGCCGGCCCCGCAGCTCTCCGCCGCGCCCACCGACACCGCGATGGAAAACGCCGCCAAGCCGGGCGTCTTCAACTCCGGCTACGGCACCGACGGCGCCCCCGCCGCCTCGCGCGGCCAGAAGAAACCTTTCTTCCTCGACCCGCTGCTGGACAGCAAATAGCGCCCTGCTCCGCGCGCGCTGGTTCACCCTCCCCTGGAGGGGGAGGGTCGGCTCGCGTTGAGCGAAGCGAAATGCGAGGCGGGGTGGGGTGATCTCTCCACGCGCACCGCCGTCGCGGCTTCACCCCACCCCGCCGCCCGTCGCTGACGCGCCGCGCGTCGACCCTCCCCCTCCAGGGGAGGGTGGCAGCGTCGATTGACATCCCCTCCCATTTCCCGGCAATTCGCCGCCACAATCACTCACTCGCAAGCCGCGCGCGGACCCGAACCCATGAACCATTTCGACTACCGCGACGGCGTGCTGCACGCCGAGGCCGTCAATCTCGCTGATCTCGCGGCCCAAATCGGCACCCCGTTCTACTGCTACTCCACCGCCACCCTGGAGCGGCACTACCGCGTGTTCGCGGACGCCTTCGCCGGCCAGGACGTGCTGATCTGCTACGCGATGAAGGCCAATTCCAACCAGTCGGTGCTGCGCACGCTGGCCAAGTGTGGCGCCGGCGCCGACGTCGTCTCCGGCGGCGAGCTGAAGCGCGCGCTGGCCGCTGGCATCCCCTCGCGCAAGATCGTATTTTCAGGCGTCGGCAAGACCGAGGCCGAGCTGCGCGCCGCGCTCGCGGCCGACATCCACTGCCTCAACATCGAGTCCGAGCCCGAGCTCGACCTGCTGGCGCGCCTGGCCGTGGAAACGGGCCACACCGCCCGCATCTCCATCCGCGTCAATCCCGACGTCGATGCCGGCACGCACGCCAAAATCTCGACCGGCAAGTCGGAGAACAAGTTCGGCATTCCGCTCGACCACGCCCGCCGCGTCTACGCCCGCGCGGCGAAGATGCCGGGCATCAAGGTCACCGGCGTCGACGTCCATATCGGCAGCCAGATCACCGATCTCGGCCCGATGGAGACCGCGTTCCGCATCCTCGCCGAGTTCGTGCAGACCCTGCGCGCCGACGGCCACGACATCTCACATGTCGATTTCGGCGGCGGCCTCGGCATCCCCTATCACATGGACCGCGCCGTGCCGCCGGAGCCCGCCGCCTACGCCGCGATGGTCAAGCGCATCTCGCACAATCTCGGCTGCACCCTGATGTTCGAGCCCGGCCGCATGATCGTCGGCAATGCCGGCATCCTCGTAGCCCGGGTGATCTATGTGAAGCACGGCGAGGCCAAGAACTTCGTCATCATCGACGCCGCGATGAACGACCTGATCCGCCCGACGCTTTACGAGGCGCATCACGACATCTTGCCCGTGAAGCAGGCGGCTCCGAACACGCCCGCTTTCGTAGCCGACGTCGTCGGCCCGGTCTGCGAAAGCGGCGACTACCTCGCCCTCGACCGCGCGCTGCCCGAGCCCGCGCCCGGCGACCTCCTCGCCATCATGACCGCAGGCGCCTACGGCGCCGTGCAGGCCTGCACCTACAACACCCGCGCGCTCGTCCCCGAGGTGCTGGTCAAGGGCAACCAATCCGCCGTCATCCGCCCGCGCATCGACGTCGAGCAGCTGATCGCCATGGACACGCCGGCGCCGTGGCTGTGAGGGCGGCTGCCGCGCAAGCCGCTCGCGCGGTTGCGCTTTCCAACGTGCCAATGACGTCGACGGACAGCACCTCGATCGCAGTCTCACCCTCCCCTGGAGGGGGAGGGTCGATCGCGCGCGAAGCGGGCGAGCGGGGTGGGGTGACCGCGGGCGCCGGTGCAAGTGGAGAGATCACCCCACCCCGGCCCACATGCGCTTCGCGCATATGAGCCGACCCTCCCCCTCCAGGGGAGGGTGACTGCGCGTTGATCTCGAAGTTGCGCGCTGTGGCAGAGTTGGCGCTCATACTAGGCCGAACGCTTGAATTCAGCCACCGCGCTTCGCAACGCGCTGCCTCGCCTTCACCAGCACCTCGCTCATCGTCGCGTCGCTGATCCTGAGACTGTCCGGATGCTCCAGCACCTCGCGATAGCGCGCGATCTGCTGCTCCCGGCTCAAGCGCTGCCATTCGGCGCGTTCGGTCTCGCTCGGGGGCAGGGCTGACGGCAGCAGCCTGGTTTGCTTATTGACCATGGTGATTTTAGTTTAGCCCGGATCAGGCGCCTGCGCGAGACCGCCTGCCCTGATCGATTCCCGACCTGATCGGTCACACGGTTCTGCGAGGACCCCACCCATGAGCATTCGCGTCGGCATCGTCGGGATCTCCGGTTTTGGCGGCGGCGAGGCGATGCGCCTGATCGCGGGCCACCCTTCGTTCGAGCTGGTCTACGCCGCGGGCGAGGGCAGCGCCGGCCAGCGGCTGGTGGAGCGCTTCCCCGGCGTGCCGGCAAAGCTCGCCGATCTCGTGATCGAGAAGTGGGACCCGGCGCGCCTGCCGCCGCTCGACGTTCTCTTCGCTTCGCTCCCCACCGGCGCCTCGCGCGACGCGCTGGCGCGCATCCCGCGCGAGGTGAAGATCGTCGACATCGGCGGCGACCACCGCTACGCCGACGGCTGGACCTACGGCCTCGCCGACGTCTGGCCCGAGGCGATCGCGGGCAAGACCCGCATCGCCAATCCCGGCTGCTTCCCGGCGGCGGCGCTGACCGCGCTGGCGCCGCTCCTGGCCGACAGGCTGATCGCGCCCGAGAACATCGTGATCGACGCCAAGACCGGGATCTCCGGCGCCGGCCGCGGCGGCGGCGCAGGCTTCGGCTACGCCGAGAGCAACGAGAACCTGATCCCCTACGGCCTGCTCAAACACGTCCACATGCCAGAGATCGAAAGCACGATCGCACGGATCAGCGGCGGCAGCGCCGCCGGCCTCGTGTTCACGCCGCATCTGGTGCCGATGACCCGCGGCATCCTCGCCACGATCTACGCCCGCGGCCGCGCCACGTCAGACCAGTGCCTGGACGCCGCCCGAAGCTTCTACGCAGGCCGCGCCTTCGTCCGCGTCACCGACAAGCCGCCGCAGACCAAATGGGCCACCGGCTCCAACCTCGCCTTCGTCAGCTACGCCGCCGACCCCGCGCGCAATCTGGTGATCGCGCTCGGCGTCGTCGACAATCTCGGCAAGGGCGCCGCCGGGCAGGCGGTGCAGAACGCGAACCTGATGTGCGGGCTGCCGGAGACGGCGGGGCTGGAGGGGGCGCCGGTTTGGCCGTGATGGCGACTGCAAGACCATAGTTGGCGTCGGAAATGCTCGCTGCGAACAGCACGACGATGCTGCAACTTGATGAATGACGAGTTGAGTGCATCGTCGCCGTAATCCCTGTTATTTCGTTCCACGCGAAGGAACGGTTCCCATGGCCGATTGTCATGCGAAGGATCCATTGGGTGACGCGTGGAAGGCCCGAGCGGCGTGAGGGGCGGGCGAGCGGCCGCAGCCCCGCCGCACAGGGGGCGTTTAAAAAGGTGAATAAATCCAATAAATTGTTGATGCCAAGTACTTTGGTGGGCTCCTAGGTTGTTCTTTCTGGCCGAATCTGCCGCAGCTGGCCAGTTGTTGCATCCGAAGGATGCGCCTTGGTGCAATGCAAGGCGGTACCGTTCGCAGAACCTTTTCCGCGGGAGTACACTCACGTCATGATCGTCGAGGCAAATTGGGGAGCTTTCGCAGCCAAATTTAACGGCAGAGAACAGAAAGCCTTTGAATGGTTCTGCTCGCTCCTGTTTGCCAAAGAGCACAAGCAGCCGATCGGTCCTTTGCGCTATTTCAATCAGGCCGGCATTGAAGAAGATCCAATCACCGTAGGCAGCGAGGTAATAGGCTGGCAGGCCAAGTTCGTCGACAAGTTGTCTGGACAAGTCGAAACGCTAAAAAAGGCCATCGACGACGCCAAGCTCCAGAACCCGAGCCTTACGCAAATCTATTTCTATATAAGCGCCGACTTTGCACCGAGCAGAAAATCTGGGGCGAAGGAGCCAAAGTACAAAACAGAAGTGGAGGAACATGCGCGTTCCAAGGGAGTAAGTCTCACTTGGAGAATGCGCAACTTCTTTGAAAAGCCGCTCGTATGTGAAGAAAACGCGAATATCGCACGATATTTCTTCACCAACGAAAAGAGCGCCATCGATCTAATACAGGAACTTACCCGACACACCGAGGCCATTCCCAATCTTATCCGCCCAGAAATTGCCTCGCATGGGGCCATAATCAAAATCGACAGAAGTTCGCTCGTAGCGCGTCTCAAGGAGACGCTGCAGCAATCGCCTGTCGTGATCGTTTGCGGGGAGGCTGGCGTTGGCAAGACGGCCGTTGTGAAAGATTTCCGCAGCGAACTCGCGGCCGCCGCGCCCCTATTTGTCTTCAAGGCAACCGAATTCAGCGCGATTGCGAACGTCAATCAACTCTTTAAGGACTACGGCAACTTCACTCTGTCGGACCTCATTCAGGGGTTTAGTGCTTCTGACGAAAAATACGTCGTTGTGGATTCGGCAGAGGAGCTTTCGAGCATAGAGCATCCTGAGGTCTTCCAAGAGATCTTGTCCACCTTGCGATCAGCGGGATGGAAGGTGATTTTCACAACCCGCCTTAACTATCTCGAAGACTTAGAGCGTACGCTGATCCACGTTTACGGCGTCTCTTTCAAGCCGCTTGCGATCGAGAGCTTGACGGCTGAGGAGTTGGCGCAGCTTGCCGAGAATTACTCGTTCGTACTTCCGGAAAATGAGCGACTTTGTAAGCTGCTCCAAAATCCATTCTATTTAAATGAATATCTCCGTGATTATCCCAGAGGCTATACGAAGATCAACTACTCAGAATTCCGCGATGCGATGTGGAACACTCGCATCGCGAAGACAGCCGATACCCGAAGCAACCTGCACCGCAGGCGAGAGCAATGCTTCCTGGAGATAGCGAGAAAGCGGGCGAACACAGGCAGTTTCTTCGTAGCGGTCGAGGGCGCCGACGAAGTGCTGCCGCAGCTGGAAGCAGACGAAATCATAAAGTATGACGAAATTGCGGGTGGCTATTTTGTTGCGCATGACATTTATGCTGAGTGGGCGCTCGACAAGTTAATTGAACGTGCCTTCCGTGCCGCAGCGTCATTCAGTAAGTTCTACGAGACCATCGGCAGTTCGCTGCCCATACGTAGAGCCTTTCGAGTCTGGCTTTCAGAGAAGCTTTTGGCAGATGATAGTGCAGCCAGAAGACTTATCGAAGAAACGATTGATGCACCTACAGTGGAGCGCCATTGGAGGGACGAGGTAATTGTGGCCGCAATGCTCTCTCCTTACGCTGAGGTATTTATCGATTATATTAGCGCAAAGCTTCTTAGTATACCGGAAAAGTCAATCGACGATGGAGAGTCAACTAGCGCCGATCGTTCCGTTACCGTTCAACGCAAATATGAAGATCGCCTGCTAACCAAGATCCTCTTCTTGCTGCGCATCGCTTGCAAGGATGTGGATCATGAGTTGCTCAAGGCGCTTGGAGCGCAGAGCCATGCAGTGGCGCATCTGTTTGCCAAGCCAAAGGGGGCAGGGTGGCATAGCGTCGTTGCCTTCATAAGCCGGCATAGGGGCGAGCTTGGATTGGCGTATATGAACCTAGTTTTACCCGTGCTGGACGAATGGAATCGCTATAACAAACAGGGGGTGACAACGAGGCATGCCGCTCAGTTGGCTCTTTTCTACTATGAACAGTTAGCTAGAGATAACGGCCGCTTCCCGTACGGTATCGAAGACGATACGAAGGAGAGGCTTATAAAGACGATCTTTAATGGCGCCGCCGAGATCGTAGGCGAACTGAGGAGAATATTCACCAACATGGTCTCCAGTGGCGATGTCACTCGCCGGACGACTTATTATGAATTAGCGAAGGCCTTGCTTTCGGATGTTGGGGAGACAAGCGTTGTCTCCAAGTGCTTGCCGACAGAGACGCTGTGCTTGGCGGAACTCTACTGGGTCTACACTCCACCGAAGGAAAGGCGTGCCTGGTACTCAGATCGATCTGATCTGGAGATGGAATCGTACTTCGATCTCGCCAGTAATCACTCAGATTACTATCCTGCCAGTGCGTTCCAGACGCCGATCTTTAATTTGATGCAGGTAGCTCCGAAGGAAGCGGCAGACTTTATTCTCCGATTCACCAATAGGGCAGTCGAGCACTTCGCCCAAACCGAGCTTGGAAGGGCTGAGGTAGAAGAAATTGAGATACACGTCGATGGTAAGGAGCCCATCAGGCAGCTGATATCCAGCCGTATCTGGAATCTTTATCGAGGGACGCAGGTTGCGCCAGTGCTTCTCGAATCCATCCACATGGCGCTAGAGCGATGGTTACTAGCCCAGGCAAAGATGGCAAGATCGGAAGTCTTGGAAGGCTGGTGTTTGTATCTGATCGAAGGTTCTCGTTCGGCGTCAATCACCGGTTTGGTGACGAGTATTGTGTTGGCCGAACCGAACAAGCTCTTCAATGTGGCGAAAGTTTTGTTTCGAACGAAGGAGTTGTTCCTTTTCGAAACCGAGAGGTGGCGGTTGGACATGTCCGCAAGAGGGCTGTTCGCGATCAATAGCGACCGAACCGGTGTCTATGCAAACGAGCGTCTGCGTACATGCGATGATTCGCACCGGAAGATGAACTTAGAGCATCTCGCACTCAAGTATCAGCTGTTTCGATCGGGCGATGAGACCGAGGAAGTTGTTGGGGTCAGGCAAGAGATAATATGGCGCCTTTTCGACGATTACTATGCGACGCTACCGGATGCAGCCGAGGAAACAGATGGCGACAAGATTTGGCGTCTGTATCTTGCGCGCATGGATCGGCGCAAAATGAACATTTCTACCGAGACCAAGGATGACAAGGTAATTATCAATTTCAATCCGGAGATAGATCCGGAGCTAAGACAGTATAGCGATGAGGCTGTCGCAAGAACGACGGTGGCGATGCAATACACGCCTTTAAAGCTTTGGGCGCATTATCGCTATGAACGAAACGAGGAGGAGTACAAGAAGTATCCTCAGTACGATGGTGACGCAAAGCAAGCGTTCAAAGAAATGAGGGGCATTCTTGAGGGGGTGAGCGCAGAAGGAGGCGATGATGGAAGGTTCTCGTTATTCTACAGGGATGTCCCAGCCCACGCTTGTGCAGTCTTGCTGAGAGACAAGTTCGAGGCGCTCGATGCATCGGAGCGGGATTTTTGCAAAGATGTAGTGCTTGACTACGCCTCAGCATCGCTCGACCCGGAGTATCGGTATCAGGTGTCTGATGGTGTAAGCGTCGCTGTTCGCATCCTGCCGTTAATCTTGAGGCAATTTCCAGAAGAAGGATCTCGTGTCAGGGCGCTTCTGCTATTCGTGCTGCTCAATGAGCAGCCGGCTGGTATGTCACAAAGGTTCTCTGATTTCGCGGTCTCTGCGGTGGTTGAGATGTGGGGTGATCTTGCGATTGAGGCGAACGCTCTGCTTTGCGGCTATCTTCTCTTAAAGCCTCGGCTAGATGCCATTCGGCGCTCAATCAGAGATGAGAGGTGGCAAAAGGGAGCCGTCGAGTTCTCGCGATCGGATGTTCTTGATGAATTTACTAAGCAGTGCCAGGCGGAGCTTGAGAGGGCGTTTGGTGGCCAGATAACTCACGAAGAAATTCCACCGGTAAACACTCTAAGCGGTACGGTTCTCGCGACTGGATTTTCGCTTCTTCCTATTCCGACGACTGATGAGCGCCACAAGGAGTTTGCTAGGGCACTCTGTAAGGCTCTTGCAAAACGGCTGCTTGCAAGGGGCGAGGAGGATAAATTTGACTACACTCTTCGTCTGCGCTTCTTCGATAAGCTGGCGCTGGTGGTGCTGCAATCTGAGAAGGAGGACATCCGTGGTTACTTGCAGCCACTATTGGAGCACTTCGGCGGATCGCGTGAGGTTGCCTCGCTATTGAGCTCGTTCGTGTCTGCTGAGGATAAGGTGCATCAGTATGAACAGTTCTGGAGCGTATGGGAGCTATTTTATCCCAGTATAAAGGAGCTATGCGAGCGTAGGACGGGACGGTTCTATGGCGCGGAGGTCGTGCACAATTATCTACTTGCATGGCCGTACTGGAGGCAAGATGCAAAAACGTGGCGTTCGCTTCAGGCCCGAGAGAGGGCATTCTTCAAGCGTGTCGCCGAGGACATGGGGGATCATCCCGCTGTACTGTACTCGCTTGCCAAGTTTCTGAACGAAATTGGAAGCGAATTTGTCGAGGATGGAATTTCATGGATCAGCAGCATCATAGAACGCGTGCCCGAGTTGGTGTCAAGGGAGCTCGAGGTAAATACGATCTATTATCTGGAGAACCTCGTTCGCGCCTACTTGCGTCAGAACCGACACAAAGTCCGCACGACCCCCCACAGTCAGCACCAGATGCTCACTACTCTTAACTTTTTGTTAGAGAGGGGCTCAGCGACGGCATACCTGCTGAGGGAGGATATTCTCTGAAGAATATGGAAATTCGATGCCGGTGTTAGCACTTTGGCGGGATCGATGCGAGGCAGCAATTGGTGGACTGGGTTCTCGGGGCTGGGATGAAGACGCTCGCGTGAGGATTAGGTGCGATTGTCGTCAGAACGCCTTCGGCAGTCCAGCTTGTTTCAGCCCGTCATTGGCAGGATGGCGCGAGGGAATGGCGTTGTCGACGACGAAGCGGTGGCCGTTGATCGGGCTTTGCCAGGTCTCGTGATCGCCGCGTCCATGCCTAACGAATTCGCGGCTCGCCTCGCGCGGCGAGGCCCGGCACGTCCAAGCTTCCGTAACCCCCTCAGGGCCTCCGCTCCAAAATGTCTCTTGCGCTTTATCCGAAATCGTGCTCTACTGCCCGCATCCCGTCCCACAGAGGGGGCGCTTCGCGATCGTCACGGACGTCGGGTGCGGGATGCGGTGGGCGCATCGGGACGCAGCGTGGGCTTGCTCGCGCGGACGAACGATCCTGGTGCGACGAGGAAGTCGCGTGGTTCTGGCATCCCGGTGCTGATGCCAAGTGGGCGAGGACGTGTCGTCCGCGACGGGGCCAACAAGCCGGTCCCCGGGAAGAGCGCGTATAAGTCGTAACACCATCGCGCAGGGAAGGCCGGGTGATCTCGGCTGAGCCTGTGGTTCTGCCGCGTGCTTATTTGTTGCACGCGGACCGCAGGTGCCAGTCGGCACCTGGCCTTCCCTGCGCCCTCTGTTTGGAGAGGGTCATCTCTGTTTGCAAAGCTCGGGCGAAACATGCCGCGAGAACGGATCATCACGGCTGCATGCGGGAGCGATGACGGCGCGTCACGCGATGCAAGTCTTCGGCGACATCCTGGTCGGGGCAGGGGCACGGCAGAAGGGGGCACGGGAGGTGTGCAGGACGTTACTTTTGTCCGACTCCGAGCAGGTTCAGAATCAGAAAACACGCGCCGAACACGAGCAAGCTATAGATCAGCCGCAGGCGAGCGGCGTTGCCATCCGCCGTCCAGAGGCCGGGAATGAAGAGAATGAGCGGGCCCAGCAACGACGTGAGCCATGTGCGGTTGTCGGGTCGTTCGTTCTGCAACATGACGAAAAACGAGTAGATCGCGACCACCACGGCGACGAGTCCTCCCAACAAGCAGATCGGCGCGACTGCCACGAAGAGGAGGTTCATGAGGCCTGATCCGTTTGCGCTCGGGGAGAAGCTCGCGAAGCGGCCAACGTATCCGCGATCCCTGGCCGCGACGAGAGGCCGGACGGCAGGCTTCCGTGAATTTTCGGGAACCGGCCCGGTCACACTCCCGTGTGAACCGCTTCCGCCGCGGGGAATGCCCCACAGGAACGGGTGCCTCACGGCTGCCTTTGTGCTAGGGTGAACATCCGGGCAACCTGGAGAGATTGTTGAGCGGCGTGACCCCCGAGCCGGCCGGGCCGGCAAGCAGCACCCCCCAAGGTTTGGCCAACAATGGTCTAACCAGCGCTGGTTCGGCCAATAGCGGGCCGACCCATGACCGCCTCGCGCGGCTGAAGCTGGCGCAGGCGCTCAAGCGGGCGCAATACGCCATCGCCTGGGAGCGCGGCTGGCCGCATCTCGCCCGGCTGCTGATGGTGCTCGGCCTGTTCCTGATCGTGTCCTGGGCCGGGCTGTGGCTCGGCCTGCCGTTCGCGGCGCGCATGATCGGCGTTGCGCTGTTTCTCCTGCTGCTGCTCGGCGCCGCCGTGCCGATGCTGAGATATCGCTGGCCGAGCCGCGACGAGGGCCTGGCGCGGCTCGACCGCGGCTCCGGCATCGCGCATCGCCCCGCGACCGCGCTGACCGATACGCTCACCACCAAGGATCCGATCGCCCACGCCCTGTGGCAGGCGCAGCGCGAGCGCACGCTCGCCTCGATCAAGCGCATCCGTGCCGGCACGCCGCGGCCGCGGCTGTCGCTGCACGATCCCTGGGCCGTGCGCGCGCTGGTCGTCGTGCTCTTGGTCGCGACCTATGTCGCGGCCGGCGACGAGCGGCCGATGCGCATAGCCTCCGCGTTCGACTGGAACGGCGTGCTGACGCCGGTCACGATCCGCGTCGATGCCTGGATCAAGCCGCCGCTCTACACCGCGAAGCCGCCGATCATCCTGTCCGCCGCCAACAAGGAAGGCGCGGTGCCCGCGAACGGCCCGATCGTGGTGCCGGCGGGCTCGACCCTGATCATCCGCTCCAGCGGCGGCAATCTCGACGTCATCACCGGCGGCGGCGTCACGGAGGCCGCGGCGAACGAGGTCGCCGCCGGCGAGGCCGCGCCGAAGGGCACCACCGAGAAGCACTATGTCATCAAGTCCGACGGCACCGTGCATGTGCGCGCGCCGGCCGGCCAGCCGCAATGGGTGTTCGCGGCGACGCCGGACAAGCCGCCGGTCATCAGCATGGCCAAGGACCCGGAGCGTCAGGCGCGCGGCTCGCTGAAGCTGTCCTACAAGATCGAGGATGATTACGGCGTCACCGAAGCCCGCGCCAAAGTCGCCGCGCGTGCGCCTGAAACCAAGGCTGACTCCAAGACGGCGGATACGCCAGCGGCGCGGCCGCTGTTCCAGCCGCCGGAGTTTCCGCTGGTGCTGCCGAACGCGCGCACCCGCAACGGCGTCGGCCAGACCGTCAAGGATCTCAGCGAGGACCCCTATGCCGGCGCCGACGTTACGCTGACCCTGACGGCCAAGGACGAGGCCGGCAATGAGGGCACCAGCGAGCCGTTCGAGACCAAGCTGCCGGAGCGGCTGTTCACCAAGCCGTTGGCGCGGGCGCTGATCGAGCAGCGGCGGATCCTGGCGCTCGACGCCAACCGCAATGCCGAGGTGTTCACCGCGCTCGATGCGCTGGCGATCGCCCCGGAGCTGTTCACGCCGGAGCCCGGCCAGTATCTCGGCCTGCATTCCGTGACGCGCCAGCTCGAGGCCGCCCGCACCGACGATGCGCTGCGCGAGGTCGTCGCCAGCCTGTGGGCGCTCGCGGTGACGATCGAGGACGGCAACATCTCCGACGTCGACAAGGCGCTGCGCGCGGCGCAGGACGCGCTGAAGCAGGCGCTGGAGCGCGGCGCCAGCGACGAGGAGATCAAGAAGCTCGCCGAGGACCTGCGCAAGGCGATGGACAACTACATGCGCCAGCTCGCCGAGCAGCTGCGCAACAATCCGCAGATGGCGCAGCGGCCGCTCGACCAGAACACCAAGGTGCTGCGCCAGCAGGACCTGCAGAACATGATCGACCGCATGGAGCGGCTGTCGCGCCAGGGCGACAAGGAGGGCGCGCGCGAGCTGCTCGAGCAGTTGCAGCAGATGCTGGAGAATCTGCAGATGGCGCAGCCCAACCAGGGCGGCGACCAGGACATGGAGCAGGCGCTCAACGAGCTCGGCGACATGATCCGCAAGCAGCAGCAGCTTCGCGACAAGACCTTCAAGCAGGGCCAGGATTCCCGGCGCAACCGCGGCAAGAACCAGCAGGGTCAGCAGGGCGACCAGGACCAGAGCATGGGCGACCTGCAGCAGGACCAGCAGGCGCTGCGCGACCGGCTGAAGCAGTTGCAGGAGCAGCTCGCCAAGCGCGGCATGGGCCAGAAGGGCGAAAAGGGACAGAAGGGTCAGAAAGGCCAGAAGGGGCAGCAGGGCCAGCAAGGCGAGCCGGGTGACCAGGGCGAGCAGGGCGATGGCGGCGACGGGCTCGACGAGGCCGATGGCGCGATGGGCGATGCCGGCAGCCAGCTCGGCGACAGCAACGCCGACGGCGCGGTGGAATCGCAGGGCAAGGCGCTCGATGCGCTGAAGAAGGGCGCGCAGAGCCTCGCCGAGGCGATGCAGCAGGGCGACGGCGACCAGCCGGGCGACGGTCCCGGTCAGCGCGCCGGCCGCCAGCAGGGCGCGCAGCAGACCGATCCGCTGGGCCGTCCGATGCATCCGGGCCGCGACATCGACGATTTCTCGCAGAAGATCCCGGGCGAGATCGACGTCCAGCGCGTCCGCCGCATCCTGGAAGAACTGCGCCGCCGCCTCGGCGATTCCTCGCGGCCGCAGGTCGAGCTCGACTACATCGAGCGGCTGCTGAAGGACTACTGAGGAATGCGGCGGCCGCGGGACATCATCCCCGTGGCTCGCCGTTTGGAGCGGAGGCCGTGCCGGTCAGTAGCGCTTCTCCGAGAGGATGCGGGCCGCGTGCTGCAGCTTCTCGACCGAGCGCTCGGTGTCGGTCAGCGCGCAGCAGCTGACCAAGGTGTCGATGATCGCGAGCTGCGCGACGCGGCTGCTCATCGCCTCCGGGCGATAGCGCGTCTCGTTGGCGACGGTGTAGAGCAGCACCTCGCAATGCGCCGCCAGCGGCGACTTCCCGAGCCGGGTGATGCCGATGGTCCGCGCGCCCGCCGCCTGCGCCAGCCTGGTCGCGAGCACCGTCTCGACCGTGCTGCCGGAATGCGACACGGTGACGGTCGCGACCTCAGGGCCGGTCATCCCGGCGCTGACGGCCTGGACGTGGGAGTCGACGATGGCATTGGCCGCGAGCCCGAGCTGCAGCAGCCGATAGGACAGATCCTGCGCGACCGGCGCCGAGCTGCCGATGCCGTAGATCTCGATCCGCCGCGCCTCGCGCAGCAGCCTGGTCGCCTGCGCCAGCGCGTCCATCGACAACAGCCGCCGCGTCTCCTGGAGCGAGGCGGCATGGGCGGCGAAGATGTGGTCCGTGACCGTCGCAGGATCGTCGCCGCGATGCAGATCCTCCTGGATCAGCCGGATCGGCTCGATCAGGTCGCGCGCCAGCATGATCTTGAGCTCCTGGAAGCCGCGCACGCCCACCCGCCGGCAGAACGACACGATCGTCCCCTCGCTGACCCCGCAGGCCTCCGCCACCTCGGTGATCGACATGTGGATGAACGGCTCCGGCCGCGCGACCACCAGCTCCGCAATCTGCCGCGCCTTGGGCGGCAGCTCGTTCTGCAGCTCCCGCACGCGAGACAGGATGCCGGTCGCAGCCGGCCCGGAGCTGAAGGTGGAACCCGTCACATGCGCCTCATCTGCTCGACTGAGAAAATCTCATCGTGAATCTGATCATAAATAAATATTTCACAGCCACGTCAAGTCGCACTGCTACCCCTTCGGCCGTTCCCAGGCGGAGGTCGGTGCCCGGCCGCCGCCGACTTCCTCTCCAGGAATTCAGAAGGCCGAAACATCATGACAACACGTCGCGACTTTCTCGCAGGCGCCACGGCGGCTGCCACCTTCGCCAGCATCCGTCAGGCATTGGCCATTCCGGCGCGGCGCCGGACCGGCACCATTCAGGACGTCAAGCACATCGTCATCCTGATGCAGGAGAACCGATCGTTCGACCATTACTTTGGCACTTTGCGCGGCGTGCGCGGCTTCGGCGACCGCTTCCCGATCCCGCTCGAGAGCGGCAAGCCGGTGTGGTTCCAGTCCGACGGCACCCGCGAGATCCCGCCCTATCACCGAGACTCAACCACCTCGAACGCGCTGGTCGGCTACGGCACGCCGCATTCGTTCGGCGACAGTCAGGCCGCCTGGAATCAGGGCAAGATGGGCTATTGGCCGAAGTACAAGACGCCCTACGCGATGGGCTATTTCGGCCGCGACGACATCCCGTTCCAGTTCGCGCTCGCCGAGGCGTTCACGATCTGCGACGCCTACCACGCCTCGATCACCACCGGCACCGATCCGAACCGCATCGTGTTCTGGTCCGGCTCCAACTTCAATCCGGCGCTGCGCGCGCAGGGCATCAACTCCACCACCAGCGATGCCGAGCCGAACAATCTGCGCTGCTGGCCGAACCCGCATACCTGGGTCGCCGGCCAGCCGCAGCCGCAGGCGAACTACAAGTATGTCGGCAGCGACTTCAACTGGGACACGCTGCCCGACCTCCTGAACAAGGCCGGCGTCAGCTGGCACATCTACCAGGACATGAACGACAACTGGACCGGCGCGATGCACGGTTGTCTCGCATTCTCCAGCTTCCGTCATGCGCAGCCGAACGATCCGAACTACGTCCACGGCCTGACCGGCGGTCCGGACTATCTCGACCGGCTGAAGGCCGACGTGATGGCCGGCACTTTGCCGCAGGTGTCGTGGATCCTGCCGACGCAGGCGAACTCGGAGCATCCCGGCGGCGGCAGCCCGACCCGCGCCGGCAATTTCACCGACCAGGTGCTGGAAGCGCTGACGGCCAATCCCGAGGTCTGGAGCCAGACCGTCTTCTTCCTCACCTTCGACGAGAACGACGGCTTCTTCGATCATCTGCCGGCCCCGGCCGTGCCGTCCTACGACATCAATGGCAAGCTGATGGGCAAGGCGACGTTGCCGCTCGACGGCGAGTATTTCTCCAACACCGTCGGCAACGTGCTGACCGCGACGGACACGATCAGCGGCAACATCCGTCCGTGGGGCCTGTCGGCGCGCGTGCCGATGTATGTGGTGTCGCCGTGGAGCAAGGGCGGCTGGGTCAACTCGCAGGTGTTCGACCACACCTCGGTCGGCCGCTTCCTGGAGAAGCGTTTCGGCATCAAGGTCGAGGCGATCAGCCCGTGGCATCGCGCCGTCTCCGGCGACCTGACCTCGGCGTTCGACTTCGCCAGCCCGAACGATCCGCGCTTCCCCGAACTGCCCGACCAGAGCAACTGGCAGGCCTCGGATGCGCACCAGAAAACCTTGCCCGCTCCGGTCGCGCCGGCGACGCCGCAGCCGCTGTACCAGGAGAGCGGCGTGCGCTATTCGCGCCCGCTGCCCTACATCCTGCACGCCACCGCGAGGGTCGATGCGGCCAGCGGCAAGGTGAAGCTGCTGTTCGCCAACACCGGCTTCGCCGGCGCCGTGTTCCACGTCTACGACAAGCAGCACCTCGATCTCATTCCGCGCCGCTACACCGTGGAGGCCGGCAAGATGATCGATGACGAATGGAGCGTCGGCACTGACGGGCTCTATGATCTCTGGGTGCTCGGCCCGAACGGCTTCCATCGCCACTTCAAGGGCAACGTCCGCAAGATCAACCAGGCGCATGCGGCCAATCCCGAGATCTTCGTCGGCTACAACATCTTCGAGGGCGGCCTGCACATGCAGCTGCGCAACGACGGCCAGGGTCGCGTGAACTTTGCGGTGACGTCCAACGAGATCTATGGACCGCTGCAGGCCGTCACCGCGTCGGTGTCGGCCGCGCTGGAGCCGATGTGCCCGGGCTTCGGTCCGCGGCCCGACGTGCATCCGGTCGGCTTCGGCACCGTGCCCGGCTTCCGTCCGGCGCCCGACTTCGATGCCCCCGGCTTCGGCTTCGGCGCGCCGACCTTCTTCCCCGGCCCGAGCCATGGCGGCCCGTCGACGTCGTGGACCGTCAAGGTCTCCGCGCCTGGCCGCCACGGCGAGCTCTACTGGCATCTGCGCAAGTCGGGCCTGTGGTACGACTTCGTCGTCACCAGCGACACCGACGACAGCTTCTATCGCCGCGTCGCCGGCCACATCGAGACCGGCCGTCCGTCGTTCAGCGATCCCGGCATGGCCCGCGCCGATCAGTTCTGATCGTTGCCGGATCCAGACATCGCGAAGGGCGCCCGATGGCGCCCTTCTGCATGAGAGAACATCAGTGACCGCTGAGGTCGTGAATGACCGGCGACAGACTGCCTACGCCGACATCCAGCGTCGCCAGCGTCACCGGCAGCTTGAATCGTCGCGGCCCCGCGCTGCCGGCATTCAAATAGAGCACGGCGCCGATCGTCTCCTCGCGAGCGCGATGCGAATGGCCCGATATCACGACGTCGATGCCAGAAGCGGCGGGATCAATCTGCAGATCGTGAACATCGTGGACGATGTGGAAGGTGCGGCCGCCGAGGCTGACGGTCTCGGTCTCGGCGTAAGCCTTCGCCCAATCCGCGGTATCGATGTTGCCGCGGATCGCGGTGACCGGCGCAATGGCTCGCAGCCGGTCAATGATCTCGGGCCGGCCGATATCGCCGGCGTGGATGATGTGATCGACGCCGACCAGACATTGCTCCGCCTCCGGCCGCAGCAGGCCGTGGGTGTCGGAGATGATCCCGATCCTCATCTCGCCTCAGACAATCTTGACGATCTCGATCTCCTGGCCCTGGACGTCGACGACGTCGCCGACCGCCTTGCCCATCAGGCGCTGTGCGACCGGCGAGACGTAGGAGATCATGCCCTGCTTCGGATCGGCCTCGTCCTCGCCGACGATGCGATAGGTTTGCACGCGGCCGTCGCCGCGCTCGAACGTCACCGTGCTGCCGAAGGCGATGGTGTTGGTGGAGGCGGGCGGTGGCATCACCTGCGCGGTCCGCAGCCGCGTCGAAAAGTAGCGGGCGTCGCGCAGCGGCAGCGCCTGCTCGCGCCGCCGCTCGTTGACGTCCTCGATCGCCTGCGCCGCTTCATAGGCCGCCTGCGCCTGATGCAGCTGATCCTCGAGCGCCTTCAGCCCCGCTTCGGTGACCAGGTTGGGATGCGGCGAGACCGGGCGGTCGGGCAGCATGGTCTCGGCGGCCGTCTCGGCGCTCTCTTCCTTGGTGAATGCAACGCTCAATCCCAGTCTCCTGCGAAGCGCGACGCCCGATGGGCCGCGCGTCCGGGAGAGATCATGCGGGAGAGGCGAATTTCAAGCTGCCATCCTGACAGGCGTACGCGCAACGGCGCGCCCCTTGACAGGCACCGGCAACATCGCTTG
Source organism: Bradyrhizobium sp. ORS 285 (assembly GCF_900176205.1). Lineage (NCBI taxonomy): Bacteria > Pseudomonadati > Pseudomonadota > Alphaproteobacteria > Hyphomicrobiales > Nitrobacteraceae > Bradyrhizobium > Bradyrhizobium sp. ORS 285. The sequence goes on along the minus strand of NZ_LT859959.1, from coordinate 6,410,273 downwards.
AATATACGAACTATAGTTCGCAATCCGAACTTTAGCAAGTCGAAAATGCCCGCCATCAAGATGGGCGTCAAGCAGGAAACGTCGGAGCCTCCCCGTGGACGAGGACAACAAGGCTGGCAAAAGCGTCGTGCAGTCGCTGGCCAAGGGCTTTCAGGTGCTCAACGCCTTCACCAGCGAAGAGCCCGAATTGGTGCTGGCCGACGTCGCGCGCCGCGCCACGCTCGACAAGGGCACGACATTCCGCCTGCTCAACACGCTCGTGATGCTCGGCTACGTCGAGAAGGTCGGCGACAGCAGGCGCTTCCGCCTGACGCTGAAATGCCTCGACCTCGGCTTCCATGCGATCGCGCGCTCCGAGCTGCGCGACCAGGCCCGCCCGATCCTGCGCAGCCTGGTCGGCGAGATGAACGAGGCCGCCTCGCTCGCCGTGCTCGACGGCAGCGACATCGTCTATGTCGAGCGCATCCAGGCCGGCCTCGTCCGGCTCGGCGTCGACGTCCGCATCGGCAGCCGCGCGCCGGTCTATTCCACCGCCGTCGGGCAAGCGCTGCTCGCCCTGCTCCCCGTGGAGACCCAGGTCGAGGTGCTCGAAGCGCAGCCGCGCATCAAGCGCACGGAGACCACGATCACCGATCTCGACGCGCTGTTGCAGCGCCTGCGCCAGGTGAAGGCTGCCGGATACGCGCTGTCCAACCAGGAAAATGCGCCCGGCCTGTGCGTGCTCGCCGCGCCCGTCGTCGATCGCGATGGCGTGCCGCTCGCCGCGATCAGCGTCGCCGCGCCGACCATGCGCATCTCGGCAGAGGCGTTCGAGCGGATGGGCGTCGCGCCGCTGCTGCGCGCGGCCGCGCAGCTGTCGCGCGCGCTCGAAGCCATGGGCGGCGCCACCGCCACCGTTTCCAACCGATGACATCAGAATTCACCAGGAGACCGATATGAGCGTCATGACCAACTTCAAGGGGATCATCCCGGCGATCGCCGTCCCCTTCAACGCCGACCACTCGATCGACGAGGCAGAACTGACGCGCTATGCGGCCTGGCTCGGCAGGCGCCGCGGCATCGTCGGCATCATGACCAACGGCCACACCGGCGAGGTGTTCAGCCTCACCGCCAAGGAGCGCGCGGAGGTGACGCGCATCGTCGCCAAGGCGCTCACCGGCATCTGCCCGACCATCTCCTCCGTCGTCTGCGAAGGCATCAAGGACGGCATCGAGCACGCAATGATGGCCAAGGAGGCCGGCGCCACCGCGCTCGATATCATGCCGCCGCATCACTGGTTGCGCTTCGGCTTCAAGCGCGAGCACTGCCTCGACTACTTCAATGCGATCGGCGAGGCCACGAAGCTGCCGCTGATCGTCCACGTCTACCCGGCCTGGACCCGCGCCTCGTTCTCCTCGGAGCTGCTCGCCGAACTCGCCCGCCTCGATCACGTCCAGGCCTTCAAGATCGGCACCCGCGAGATGAACAAATATGCCCGCGACCTCAAGGCCATCCGGGCGGCGGCGCCGCACAAGGCGCTGCTGACCTGCCACGACGAATATCTGCTGGCCTCGATGGTGCAGGGCGTCGATGGCGCACTGGTCGGCTTCGCCTCCCTGATTCCGGACCTGATCTACGACCTGTACGCCGCGGTCAATGCCGGCGACCTCAAGCTCGCGATGAAGCTGCAGGCGATGATCGATCCGCTGAAGGACGCGGTGTATGGCGCGGGCGAGCCGACCGGCGAGGCGCATGGCCGCATGAAGGCCGCCATGCAGGTCGCGGGCGTGATCCGCGATGCCACGGTGCGTCCGCCGACGCATGCGCCGAGCGCCGAGGAGATGGCCGCGATCCGCGCCGCGGTCGCCGCGGCCGGCCTGACGGTGCAGGCTGCGGCCTGAGCTTGCGACCAGCGGCAGCCGGCCCGGCCCGGCTGCCGCGTCCGACAATCAACGAATAACAATCCGGGTGGACGCTCATGCTGATGATGGATGTCGAACATGCGCCGCAGCGCGCTCCTGCCTCGCCAGAGGACGTGCTGATCGCGATCGACCAGGTGTCGAAGACCTACGTCTCGGCCTCGGGCGCAGCGGTGCATGCGCTGAGCCGCATCTCGCTCGACATCAAGCCGGGCGAGTTCGTCTGCGTCGTCGGTCCTTCCGGCTGCGGCAAGAGCACCTTGCTGCGCCTGCTCGCCGGGCTCGATGGCTACAGCGAGGGACGCCTGCTGCTCGACGGCGAAAAGGTCGCCGGTCCCTCGCGCAAGGTCGGCGTGGTGTTCCAGGCGGCCAATCTGTTGCCGTGGATGACGGTACGCGACAATGTCGGGTTGCCCTTGCGCGTCGGCGGCAGGCATGCGCCTGCCGGCGATCGCATCGAGCGCCTGCTCGCGGTGACCGGCCTCGGCGATTTTGGCGACAAATATCCCTATGAGCTGTCCGGCGGCATGCAGCAGCGCGCCGGCATCTGCCGCGCGCTGGCGCGCGACCCCGAGATCCTGCTGATGGACGAGCCGTTCGGCGCGCTCGATGCGTTGACGCGCGAGCGCCTGAACCTCGAGCTACAGCGGATCTGGCAGGAGAACCGCAAGACCATCCTGCTGATCACGCATTCGATCTCCGAAGCCATCTTCCTCGCCGACCGCGTCATCGTGATGTCGGCGCGCCCCGGCCGCATCCTGGCCGACCTCCCCGTTCCGATTCAACGGCCACGGACGTTCGACGACATCGTGCTCCATCCCGACTACGCGCGCCTCGCCAAGGAAGTTCGCGGGCTGCTGAACGCCCAGGAGCATGGCCATGACTGATCTCGCCAACATCGCCGCGCCTGCCATGACCCAGAAATCGACAAAGCCCAGCCGCCGCCTCAATCTCGGCTCGTCGATCGCCTGGATCGGCCTGGCCGTGCTGATCCTGAGTTGGATCGCCGCCGTCAACCTGCTGAACATCCCGTCCTACATCCTGCCGAAGCCGGAAGCGGTCGTCCGCGCGCTGTGGTCCGGGCTTGCCGTCAATCCGGCCAGTCCGCTCGGCTATTATTTGCCGCTGTGGAGCACGCTCAGCAACGCCGCCATGGGGTGCGCCATCGGCGTCGGGCTCGGCCTCGTCATCGGCTCGCTGATGGCCGAGGTCGAGGCGATCGAGCGTCTCGTCATGCCCTATGCCTTCGCGCTGCAGAGCCTGCCCAAGGTGGCGATCGCGCCGCTGATCGTGATCTGGTTCGGCTTCGGTGACGGCTCGAAGATCGCAATCTCGGCGCTGCTGTCGTTCTTCCCGGTGCTGATCAACAGTTTTACCGGCCTGCGCGCGGTCGAACCGGAACGTATCGATCTGATGCGCTCGCTATCGGCCTCGCGCTTCGAGACCTATCGCATCGTCAAGCTGCCCAACGCCGCGCCCTTCATCTTCGCAGGCCTCGACATGGCCGTGGTGTACGCGCTGCTCGGCGCCATCGTTGCGGAATTCCTCGGCGCGCAGCGCGGCATGGGCGTGGTCATCACCCAGGCGCAGGCGGTGTCGGACGTGGCCGGCGTGTTCGCGGCCCTGATCATTCTAGGCCTGCTCGGAATCGTGTTGCATGGCATCGTGCGCTGGTGCGAGGCCAAGGTCGTGCACTGGGGCGCCAATCGAAAGAAATAAGAACGGAAAGAAATAAGAACGGGAGGAACGAACATGGTTTCGCGCAGGTCATTCCTGAAGAGCAGCGCCGGCGCGGCGCTGCTGATGAGCGGTGCGCCCTCGATCCTGATGGCCGCGGACGCGAGGAAGATTCGCTTCGGCGTCGGCCTCAAGGCGCTCAATGCCACCATCATCAATTGCGTGATCGGCGAGGCTCTCGGCTACAACGCGCAGGAGGGCTTCTCGCTCGATGTCCAGGCGCTCGGCACCAACGCCAACGTCCAGGTCGCGACCGATCGCGGCACGGTGGCGATCGGCGTCGGCGTGCCCTCGACGGCGCTGCCGCTGCTCGCCAAGGGCGAATGGAGCGGCGCGAGAATGTTCTATCAGTACACCTATCCGTACAAATGGGACATCGCCGTTCCGCCGGGCTCGGCGCTCAAGAGCTACACGAATCTCAAGGGCAAGAAGATCGGCGTCTCCGATTTCGGCGCCACCGAATATCCGGTGACCAAGAACGTGCTGAAGGCGCTCGGCCTCGATCCGGAGAAGGATGTGAGCTTCGTCGCGGTCGGCAACGGCACGCCGGCCGGCGTCGCCCTGCAGCGCGGCGTGATCGATGCGCTCGCCTATTTCGACACGGGCTTCGGCCAGATCGAAGCCGCCGGTATCGCGCTGACCTATCTGCCCCGTCCGACCTCGATCCCGATGGTCGGCGGCCAGTTCCTGATGGCGATGCCTCAGACGTTCGAGAAGGATCGCGAGCTGCTGATCGGCTTCGGCCGTTCGGTGTGCAAGGCCTCGCAGTTCCTGCTCGCCAACCCTGCCGCCGGCGCCAGGGCGTTCCTCAAGCTCTATCCCGAAACGGCGCCGCGTGGCGCCAGCGAGGACGAAGCGGTGAAAGCCGTGCTGCAATCGATCAGCCGCCGCATCAAGCTCTACGCGCCGCCTTATGCGGATACGAAGATGGGCGCGATCAACGAGCAGGAGTTCCGCACCGAGGCGGTGATGAACGGGCTGGACATCAAGGACTATGCTGCGCTCTACACCAATGAGCTGATCGAGAAGATCAACAATTTCGATGCGGTGAAGATCAAGGCCGAGGCGGCTGCGTACAAGGGATGACGGCAGCGGATCATAACAGACGTTCTGGTGGCCATGCGGTGGTGACCGGAACCAGCTCCGGCATCGGCCGCGCCATTGCAGAACGGCTGCTGGCAGGCGGGTGGCGCGTGACCGGCATCGACCGCGCGATGTCCGCCGTCTCACACGAGCACTTTCAAGGTCTGCAAGCTGATCTCGCCGAGTCGCACGCGCTGCTCGCGGGCCTGGTCGAGGTCGGCGCGGTGACCGCGCTGGTTCACGCCGCCGGCTACATGCGCGTCGGCCGGCTCGGCGAGCTCGCGCCCGACAACGGCGAGGGCATGTGGCGCGTCCATGTCGGCGCTGCCGAAGCCCTGGCCAATGCGCTGGCCCCTCGTATGGACGAAGGCGGACGCATCGTCCTGATCGGCAGCCGCACTGCCAATGGCGCCGCGGGACGCAGCCAATACGCGGCGACCAAAGCGGCACTGACAGGTCTCGCGCGATCCTGGGCGATCGAGCTGGCGCCGCGCCGCATCACCGTCAACGTCATCGCACCGGCTGCGACCGACACGCCGTTCCTGCGCGATCCCAGCCGCGCCGGCACCGCGCCGGTGCTGCCGCCGATGGGCCGCTTCGTCGATCCCACGGAAGTTGCAGCGCTCACCGCTTTCCTGCTGTCGCCCGAAGCGGCCGCCATCACCGGACAGACCATTACCATCTGCGCAGGCGCCTCGCTCTAAGGGCAGCGTGCGGGACCAAGACCAGGAGAAGACCCATGACCATCCGCATCGTCGACGTCCGCGAGGTGACGAAGCCGATCTCATCGCCGATCCGCAACGCCTATATCGACTTCACCAAGATGACGTCGAGCCTCGTCGCCGTCATCACCAATGTCGAGCGCAACGGCCGCCCCGTCGTCGGCTACGGCTTCAACTCCAACGGCCGCTACGGCCAGGGCGGGCTGATCCGCGAGCGTTTCCGCGCGCGCCTCCTGGAAGCCGATCCCGCATCGCTGCTCGATGCCACCAGGGACAACATCGATCCCGACAAGGCCTGGGCGGCGATGATGAGCAACGAGAAGCCCGGCGGCCATGGTGAACGCTCGGTCGCGGTCGGCACGCTGGACATGGCGATCTGGGATGCGGTGGCGAAGATCGCGGACAAGCCGCTGTTCCGCCTGCTCGCCGAGCGTCACAACCGCAAGGCCGATCCACGCGTCTTCGTCTACGCCGCCGGCGGCTACTATTATCCGGGCAAGGACCTCTCGGCGCTCCACCGCGAGATGCGCGGCTATCTCGAACGCGGCTACAACGTCGTCAAGATGAAGATCGGCGGCGCGCCGATCGACGAGGACCGCCAGCGCATCGAGGCCGTGCTGGAGGAGATCGGCCCGAACAATCAGCTCGCCGTCGACGCCAATGGCCGCTTCGACCTGGAGACCGCGATCGCCTACGCCAAGATGCTGCGCGACTATCCGCTGTTCTGGTACGAGGAAGCCGGCGATCCGCTCGATTATCATTTGCAGGCGACGCTCGCGGATTTCTATCCAGGCCCGATGGCGACCGGCGAGAACCTGTTCAGTCACCAGGATGCCCGCAACCTGATCCGCTATGGCGGCATGCGCCCGGACCGCGACTGGCTGCAGTTCGACTGCGCGCTGTCCTATGGCCTGTGCGAATATCTGCGCACGCTCGATGTGCTCAAGACCTACGGTTGGTCGTCGTCCCGCTGCATCCCGCATGGCGGCCACCAGATGTCCCTCAACATCGCCGCAGGCCTCGGCCTCGGCGGCAATGAGAGCTATCCGGATCTGTTCCAGCCCTACGGCGGCTTCCCCGACGGCGTGAAGGTGGTTGATGGCCACATCACCATGCCCGATCTCCCCGGCATCGGCTTCGAAGGCAAGTCCGACCTGTATGCGGAGATGCGCGCGCTCAGCGCTTGAGGCGCAAGCCTCCAACCACAATTTCGCTGTCGTCCCGACAAGCGCGCGGCACGCGCGCGCAGATCCGGGACCCATATCCCCAGGGAGACGTTCGAGGCACGCTGCCGCTCCGTCTCGCCCAGCCACAGCCGACACGGGTCGTGACCCCTGGATTGCTTCGCTGCGCTCGCAATGACGGCGGACAGTTGTGACGCACAGCAAACTCTCCGTCATTGCGAGGAGCGGAGCGACGAAGCAATCCAGGGGCCTCACGCGCATATGCCCGACGGGCAATTTGCTCATGACAGCCCTGCGCCAACTGCCCGTCGAGCCAGTTTGTCGCATGGATGCAGCCTTGCCTCGTCGAGGCTGGGCAAGAATCCAAATTAGGAGGCTAGGAGGGCTCGGCGCGGTGCGACTTCGAGCCATAGCCGTATCATCGTCCAGTTTCGTATCAAGGCAAGCGGAATCGCCTCTCGTGCGGCGTTGGCCTCGGCAGAGGCGGCGTGTTGAGCTGCAATAGCCCACGCGGTGATGCGGGCGAGGAAGTCGTTCAGGCCGAGAATGTTGAGGACGCGGCTAAAGTTGTAAGAGAGCGCCATGAGGCTCCATTCCCCGCGAACCTTGTCGAAGCTGCGGACGAGGAAATGCTGATACCCGGCGCGGCACTTGAGTGTGCCGAACGGATGTTCGACGAGGGCTGAGCGGCGACGCATCAGCTGGCCAGCCTGTTCGCTCGCCATTCTCTGGCGGTGACGATCCAGCACCTCCTCGTGCTCCCACCGAGAGACGTTGCGGCTTTTGGCCTTCGCGGAGAGGCAAGACGCCTTGAGGGGGCAGACGCTGCAGGTCGGCACTGAGCCCAGGTAACGGCGTTCCATTCTGCCGCTCGTATTCTTCCAGAGCTTCTTCGTGGGATGCAGCGCCTGGCCTGCGGGACACCGGTAGGTGTCGGTTGCGGAATCGTAGGTGAAGTCAGCTCGCGTGAAGCGCGTGTGCTTCTTGCCATTGCCGTGATGCAGCGGGACATAGGCGGTGATGCCATCATCCTCGCAAGCCTTGATATCCTCGCTGTTGTAGTAGCCGACATCGGCCAATATCTGCAGCGACGAGACCTCCAGGTTCTCCTTGGCCGCTATCGCCATCATATGCAGGTGTCGGACATCGCTGCGATTGACGACCTCGCTGGCGACGATCAGCTTGTTCTTGTCGTCAACGACGCTCTGGACGTTGTAGCCTGCAATCGTCTGATCGCCCTTGCTCAGCAGCCGCGCATCGGGGTCGGTCTTCGACACCTGTCCCTTGTCGTTTTTGTCAAGGTTCTCCAGATCGGACTGAGCGCGCTCACGCCGCGCCATCAGTTCCTTGATCCTGTCCCCGACATCGCCGCCGCCATTGCCATCCTTGCCGTTGTCGGGCCGCTTGGCTTCTGCTGCATCGTTGGTGTCGAGGGACTTGCCGTACGCCTCGATCTCCTCATCGAGCTTGGCGATCTGTTTGGCGAGCTTCCCGCGCGTGAAGATGCTGTCCTTGCTGGCATTGCCGTGGAATAGCGCCCCGTCGACCGCGACCAGGGTCCCGCCGATCAGATCGAGTTCGCGAAGCAGCAGCACGAAACTGCGGTTCGCGGCCTTCAGGGCCGCCCAGTTCTCCTTGCGGAAATTGGCGATCGTCCGGTAGCCGGGCTTGAGAGACTTCAGCAGCCAGATCAGTTCCAGATTGCGGCAGGCTTCACGCTCCAGCCGGCGTGATGACCGGATCTGGTTGATATAGCCATACAGGTACAGCTTCAGCAGATCGGACGGGGCGTATGGCGGCTGTCCCGCTCCCGCCGCGCGCCGGTCGGCGTGCCGAAATCCAAGCTTGGCAAGGTCGAGCGCATCGACATAGCCATCGATCGCACGAACCGGATTGTCCGCAGATACGTAATCCTCGATCCGCGGTGGAAACAGGCTGGCTTGCTCGCGGCTCTCACCGCTCTTGAACGGGCGATTCGTCATAAGCCGAATCGTACATCCCGCCACGCAAAACGCCCGAGATTCTTGCCCAGCCTCGTCGGGCAAATCACCTCCAAATTTCCGCGCATCCCGCCTCACATCGAAGGGGCGTTGCGCGCGATCGTCACGACACGCGAGGCGGGGAGGCGATGGCCGCGAGATGCCGCAGCGTGGGGAGACCTGCGCCGACGAACGGCAGCTTGCGGACGGTCAAGTCGCGTGGTTCTGACCTCCCGAGGCTGAGGTCAAGTTTACGCTGTTGCTGATGCGCTGCGTAGACGACGGTGGCCAAATAGCCGGCGCACCGGGGAGATCGCGAAGCAGCCGTAAGTCCATCGCGCAGGGAATGCCGGAATGTCGGCTGAACCTGTGGTACCTGCCGCCTGCATTTTCTTTCGCAGGCGGGCCATGGGTTGCGGCCAGCACCCGGCATTCCCTGCGCCCTTCGACTTCGTTGAGGGGTGACAACGATCAGCACAGCTCGGGCATCAGATGCCGCGGGATCGCAAGCGCGCGCCGAAAATACTGCTGTCGTCCCGGCGAACGCCGGGACCCATAACCCCAGGGAAGTGATTACACACGATGGAGGACCAGCGTCGCGTCTCAACAGAGGCCGGTGTCTATTGGGCCCCGCGTTCGCTGGGACCACAGTGGAGACTGCGGGACGACCGTGGATCGCAGCGATCAGGCTGGCATGAGGCCGCCGTCCTACGCCTTGGCCGCCTTCGACGCCAGCGCATCGGCCACCGCGGTTCTGATATCGGCGACCGAGAACGGCTTGGTGATCACGTCATGCGCGATCGCATTCAAATTCGACGCCCGCTCGCGCTGATGGGCAAAGCCGGTCATCAGCAGGATCGTCAGATCGGGGAAGTCGCGCGCCGCCGACAGCGCCAGCGCGATGCCGTCCATGATCGGCATCTGGATGTCGGTCAGCAGCAGGTCGAAGGCGCCGTTCTCGCGCGTGAGGATATCGAGCGCCTCGGCGCCGTCCTGCGCGGTGACGGTCTCGTGCCCATCCATCGCGATCGCGCGGGCGACCAGCGTCCGCATCGAGTCTTCGTCGTCGGCGATCAGCACGCGCGACATGTCATCGTCTCTCCGTGTCGTGAGCCCCGCGGGCGACCCACGAGACCGGAACCATCATGCACTGCCGGCAGCGAGATCGCGCCGGTTGAAGAACCGTATATCGATATTGCGGCCTTCGGGAGGGGGCGAGGCGAGGCGCGACTTGAATGCGATGCGCTCGCCGGGCTTGAGCACGGGCTGCTCGAGCAGGGTGTTCCAGGCGTAGATCTCGGTACCCTGCGCATCCCGCACGCTGAAGCGCAGCCGCGGCAGGTCGACCGCCTTTTTGGTGATGCTGACGATCGTGCCTTCGATCACCAGCACCGGCTTGCCGTCGACGGTTTCGGTTGCCAGCTTCACGTCCTTGAAGGCGGCCCCGCGCAGATTCACCTCCAGCCCGACCCATTTGTAGAACGAGGCGGTCTGCGGCATCAGCTTGACGACGTCGGCGCGCCAAACCATGAGCGCGACCGTGAGCGACGCCATCGCGGCCGTCAACGCCGGCAGGCCGAACACCTTCTTGCCCGGGAAGTGCGGCAAGGCCGGACGCCTGACCAATTTGGCGAGGCCTGCAAGGCGGGCGAGCCGGCCCTGGGGCGGGGCCTCGGCATCGGGCTGGGCCTCGTCGGTCTCATCGGCAACGGCATCCTCGGGCCAGCCGGCGGCGATCGACGGACTTTCCACCTCGGGCTGCTCATCGGGCTCCTCGCGGGCGAGGGCCTCCCATTCGTCGGCGGCGTCGCGCGGCGCGGATGCCGCGCCGGCTTCGGCCATTTCCGGAATCGGGGCGGGGGCCTCGACCGCGTCTTCCGGTCGCGCCAGCCAAACCTCCTTGCAACGGGAACAGCGTACGCTGCGACCGGCCATACCCAGGGTTGCCAAGTCGATGGCGTAAGATGTCGCACAATGGGGGCAAACGATGAACATCGCGCCAGGTCTCCAACGGGCATTGCCGCTTTGTTTCCGAGAGTTCGTGCTACAAGGACCGCCATGTTGACGAACGTCGGAACGCAATCGCGCCATTGGTACATGGCAACCATTAACGAACCGGAAACCATAACGGGCGCTCAATCGGGCGATCGTAATCCCGGGCTTGCCGCGTGCGGATCGACCCTGCGCGCCGTCGAACGGAGCTGACGCTTTGGTTCGGTTCGAAAATGTTGGGCTGCGCTATGGACTGGGGCCGGAGATCCTCCGCGACCTCAGTTTTCAGATTCCGGCCCATTCCTTCCAGTTTCTGACCGGCCCGTCGGGCGCCGGCAAGACCTCGCTGCTCAAGCTGCTGTTCCTGTCGCTGCGGCCGACGCGCGGGCTGGTCAATCTGTTCGGCTATGACATCTCGCTGCTCAGCAAGGAGGAGATCGCCGATCTGCGCAAGCGCATCGGCATCGTGCTGCAGGACTTCCGTTTGCTCGACCACATGACCACTTATGAGAATGTGGCGCTGCCGTTCCGGGTCATGGGGCGCGACGAGTCGAGCTATCGCAAGGAGGTGATCGATCTCCTGAAATGGGTCGGCTTGGGCGAGCGCATGGATGCGCTGCCGCCGATCCTGTCGGGCGGTGAGAAGCAGCGTGCGGCGATTGCGCGCGCGGTGATCTCGCGGCCGCAATTGCTGCTCGCCGACGAGCCGACCGGCAACGTCGATCCGACCTTGGGGCGCCGCCTGTTGCGGCTGTTCATCGAACTGAACCGCTCGGGGACGGCGGTGATCATCGCAACCCACGACATCACGCTGATGGACCAGTACGAGGCCCGCCGGCTGGTGCTGCACCAGGGACGATTGCACATCTATGAGTAGCGTGGACGATCGCGGCCTCCTGGTCGATCTGGGCGAGGACCGCCCGCAACTGCCGGCGCAGGCGCGCATCGTGTCGCCGATCGTGCCGCGCGCCTCGATCGCGGGCCGCGCGCTGGTCGCCGTGGTGGCGATCATGACGTTCCTGGCGTCGATCACGACGGGCGGCGTGCTGCTGGTCAGCGAATCCGCGGCGGAATGGCAGTCGGACGTGGCCAGTGAGATCACGGTTCAGGTCCGTCCCAAGACCGGCCGCGACCTCGAGCGCGACGTCGCGCTGGTGACCGAGGCGATGCGGGCGCAGTCCGGCATCGTCGAGGTCCGGCCCTTCACCAAGGACGAGTCCAGCAAGCTGCTTGAGCCATGGCTCGGCAGCGGGCTGTCGTTCGACGAGCTGCCTGTGCCGCGCGTCATCATCGCCCGCGTGCAGCCCGGCACCAGCTTCGATCTCAACGCGCTGCGCAACCGCGTGACCCAGGTCGCGCCGACCGCCAGCGTCGACGACCACCGCGCCTGGATCGAGCGCATGCGCTCGATGACCGGAGCGACCCTGTTCGCCGGTTTCGGCATTCTCGTGCTGGTGATCGCGGCCACCATCATTTCGGTGTCGTTCGCGACCCGCGGCGCGATGGCGGCGAACCGGCCGATCGTCGAAGTGCTGCATTTCGTCGGCGCCGGCGACCGCTACATTGCCAATCATTTCCTGCGCCACTTTCTGCAGCTCGGTCTCGAGGGCGGTGTGATCGGCGGCGGCCTGGCGATGCTCGGCTTCGGGTTCTCGGAGTCGATCGCCAACTGGTTCTCCGGCACGCCGGTGGGAGATCAGTTCGCGGCGCTGCTCGGCACCTTCTCGCTGCGCCCGCTCGGTTACGTCGCCATCGCGTTGCAGGCCCTCGTGATCGCCGCTGTGACCGGCTGGGCCGCCCGACGCACCCTGTTCGCGACCCTGGCGAGCATCGATTGATGGCGGCTTCTGTCCCCAGCCGTCGCGTTGCGGATTTCACTTGGCCTGAAAACCGCCTAAAATCGTCCGCGCCGGGTTGAGGCAGGACGGGGTGAGCTGGGTCACGAACACGGGGACGACCGCGCGCCAGAGTAGGCTGCGAGCGAACGTGATCGGGATGCCGGCGAAACCTGCCGGTGTTCCCGGACTTGAACGACGGGAAGGCGCGACGGCATGGCGCCGCGCGCAGGCAGGCAGGGATACACGAAGCGTTGCATGGGGCCGAAGACCGACGATAGCCAGCGCAGGCTGCCGCTCACCGTGGTGGCGGGCCGCACGCTTGCGGGCATGGTTGGCATGCTCGGCCTCGGCTTCTTCGTGGCCGCGGTCGGCTTCGTCGGCTTTCTGTCGCAACTGCGCGGCGCCGAGATCAAGCCCGAGCGCAAGGCGGATGGCATCGTGGTCCTGACCGGCGGCTCGTCGCGGGTGTCGGATGCGGTGGAGCTGCTGGCCGGCGGCTACGGCCGGCGGCTGTTGATTTCCGGTGTCCACCCGACCAACGAGGCCAGCGACATCACCCGCTCGCTGCCGGAGGCGCGCTCGTTCATCAATTGCTGTGTCGACCTGGATTATTCCGCGATCAACACGCGCAGCAACGCGGCCCAGGCGCGGCGCTGGGCGGCGGAGCGCGGCTTCAAGTCGCTGATCGTGGTGACGTCGAACTATCACATGCCGCGCGCCATCGTGGAGCTGTCGCACGCGATGCCGAGCATGGATCTCATCCCTTACGCGGTCGTCGGCGAGAAGTGGCGCGACGAGCCGTGGTGGACCAGTGCGCCGACGTTGCGGCTGCTGTTGTCTGAATATGCCAAATACGTTGCTGCCGAGGCGCGGCTGCGGCTGGCGGATCTCGGGATCGATCTGGTACCCGAGAGCGAGCCTCCGACGGGTGCGATCTCGCGCCGTCCGGCGACGGCGCTGGCCAATTGAACTGGGTTCCTGATGGTTCTAATCTTCCTGCGTTCGCTTGTGTTCAACATCCTGTTCTACCCGAACTTCGTGTTCTGGCTGCTGGTCGCGCTGCCGACCCTGGCCATGCCGCGCGAGGCGCTGCTGCGGGTGGCGAACTGGTGGGCGCAGAGCAACATTTTCTTGATGCGCGTCATCTGCAACATCCGCGTCGAGTATCGCGGCGTCGAGAAGATCCCGAAGGGGCCGCTGATCGTCGCCGCCAAGCATCAGTCGATGTGGGAGACGATCTCGCTGCTGCATTTCTTCGATGCGCCGTTCTTCGTGCTGAAGCGCGAGCTGCTACGCATTCCCTTATTCGGGCAGTACCTGATCAAGGCCAACATGGTCGCGATCGACCGCAGCTCCGGCGCTCGTGCGCTGAAGCAGGTGATGCGGCGCGCAGCCGAAGAGGTGAAGCACGGCCGCCAGTTCGTGATCTTTCCCGAGGGCACGCGGCGGCCGGCGGGTGCGCCGCCGGACTACAAGGGCGGCGTCAGCCTGATCTACACGGATTGCGGTGTGCCCTGTCTGCCGGTGGCGCTCAATTCAGGTCTGTTCTGGCCGCGCCGCACGTTCCTGCGCTATCCGGGCACGCTGGTGGTGGAGTTTCTTGATCCGCTGCCGCCGGGCCTGCCGCGCGACGAGTTCATGACGCGTCTGCAGACGATGATCGAAGACGCGACGGGTCGTCTCGTCACAACCGGTCAAGCCGAACAGGCGCAGTTGTTCGGCCGCGTGCCGGTCGAAGTGAAGGCTTGATGCGCGCTACGGCGTACCGTCCGGTGCCGGATGCCGCGCGTGGCCGTCGTCGTGCAGCATCGTCGCCAGCCGATGCAGCTGCGTGTCGCGAAAACCCTGTGCCTCGATCGCCTTCACGGTCGAGATCACGTAGTCGCGATTGGCGCCCGATTGGCCGTGCCCCTGGCGCACATGGCGCAGCTGCTCCTGCAGCGACAGCCGCCCGGCATATTGCACATGGCCGCGGTCGACCACGTAGACCAGCGCACTCACCCGCTCGCGCCCGTCGTTCTCCAGCCATACCGAGCGCGTCACCTCGCGATACACCGAGGTCACCTGCTCGCGGGCACGCAGGTACGCGATGGTTTCGTCGCGCTTGTCGGCCGCAACGCGAAAGGCAATGCCACGACATGCTCCGCCGCGATCGAGACCGAGCACGAGGCCTGGGTTTTCCGGCGTGCCGCGATGGACGAAGGAATAGACGCAGAGTGCGCGATGCTCGCCGATCAGCCGCGCCGGCACCTGCTCGAGGAAGTCGAAGCCCGGGCGCCACATCAAGGAGCCATAGCCGAACACCCAGAGGTCGCCATGGGGAAGATCGCGGGGGGAGAGAGTCATTGCGGACATGACAGCGGACGCCTAAGTGTGGTGCTCGCGAATTGTTAATTTATGTACACAATCCGTGATCGTGGAATCGCCAAAATTGCTGCCCAAAGGGTGTCCTGCATGTCTCGTTTGCCGCAAGCGCGCCGCAGGCGCTCCCTCTGGGGACTCTTCATTGCCCCAATCCTGCTTCTGATCGCCGCCGTCGCGTGGAGCGCCTTCTGGTTCTTCGCTGCTTCGCAGGTCGATGTCCAGGCCGACGCCTGGCGCGCCCGCGAGGCGAAGGCTGGCCGCGTCTATGATTGCGCCAAGCGCTCGGTCGCGGGTTTCCCGTTCCGCCTCGAGGTGCGCTGTTCCGATCCGACGGTCGCGCTGTTCTCGCAAGCTGCGGGCACGCCATTGATGAACGCCAAGCTCGACGAGATCCTGGTCGTGGCGCAGGTGTGGGATCCGAAGCGGATCATCGCGGAGTTCAAGGGACCTGCTGTTATCGCCGATGGACGCGGTCCGGCCTCGTTCAATGCGAACTGGAGCGTGGGGCAGGCCAGCGTGCGCGGTCTGCCGGGGCCGCCTCAGCGCGCCGATCTCGTGTTCGAGCAACCGACCATCGACCGTGTCGAAGGCAATACTGCGGTGCCGACAGCGCGCGCCGATCACGCCGAGTTGCACGGCCGTCTCGCCGACGGCACGCCGCCGGATCAGCCGGTGCTGGAGACGGCGCTGCAGATCGCCAACGGCAGCATTCAGGGCGCTCATCCGCTGCTCGCCGAGCCGTTCAATACCGACATCCAGGGCCGCGTTACGGGGCTCAAGGATTTCCGGCCCAAGCCTTGGCCGGAGCGGTTTCGCGAGATCCAGGCGGCCGGCGGTCATGTCGAGATCGTCCAGGCGCGCATCCAGCAAGGCGAACTGCTCGCCATCGCCGCGGGCACGCTCAGCTTGACCGCCAATGGCAACATCGATGGCGAAGTGCAGATGACGGTGGCCGGGATCGAAAAGGTGATTCCGGCGCTCGGCCTCGACAAGATGCTGGAGAACGGTGTGCCGCAGGGAACGCTGGATCGCGTCGCGCCGGGCGTGAAGTCGCAGGACGTCAGCAATCTGCTCGGGGCGCTCGACCGCGCCATTCCCGGCCTCGGCAAGGTGGTGAAGCAGAACGCCAATGTCGGCGTCGCGCTCGGCATCAATGCGCTCGGTAAGGAGACCACGCTCGAGGGACGCAACGCGCGAACCTTTCCGTTGCGGTTCTCCGATGGCGTCGTGGTGCTCGGTCCGTTCAAGGTCGCGCGCGTCCCTCCGCTGTTCTGATCTCAGGGCTTCTTGATCTGCGGCAGCGGCCGGCCGAAATCCGGCGCCGCCGAATCCTGGCCAATGTCGACGATGCCGCGGCGGATCGCGCGCGTGCGGGTGAAGTGATCGAACAACGCCTCGCCGTCGCCACGCCGGATCGCGCGCGTCAGCTTCGACAGATCCTCGGTGAAGGTGCCGAGCATGTCGAGCACGGCGTCCTTGTTGCTCAGGAAGATGTCGCGCCACATCGTTGGGTCGGACGCGGCGATGCGGGTGAAATCGCGAAAGCCGCCGGCCGAGAACTTGATCACCTCGGACTCGGTCACCTGCGCCAGCTCGTCGGCGGTGCCGACGATGGTGTAGGCGATCAGATGCGGCAGATGGCTGGTGATCGCGAGCACGCGGTCGTGATGATCCGGCGTCATGATCTCGACCTTGGCGCCGAGCGCCGCCCAGAACGCGCGCAGATGATCGATCGCGCCGGCGTCAACGCCGTCGGGCGGCGTGAGGATGCACCAGCGGTTGATGAACAGTTCGGCGAAGCCGGAGTCCGGACCGGAATTCTCCGTGCCGGCGACAGGATGGGCCGGAACGAAATGAACGTTCGCCGGCAGGTGCGGAGCCATGTCACGGACGATCGCGCCCTTGACCGAGCCGACATCGGAGACGACAGCGCCGGGCTTCAGATGCGGAGCGATCTCCGCCGCGACCGGACCGCAAGCGCCGACGGGAATGCAGAGAATGACGAGATCGGCTTCCTTCACTGCCTCCGCATTGCTCGCGACCACGCGGTCGACGATGCCGAGCTCGGCGACGCGGGCGCGCGTCTTCTCCGAGCGCGCCGTGGTGATGATCTCGCCGGCCACGCCTTGCAGCTTAGCCGCGCGCGCGATCGAGCCGCCGATCAGGCCGAAGCCGATCAGCGCCACACGTTCGAAATGCCCTGCGACGCTCACTTCGCCCCCATGAAGTCACGAAGCGCATCGATCACGAGACGGTTGGCTTCCTCGGTGCCGATCGTCATGCGCAAGGCGTTCGGCAGCTTGTAGTTGGCGACCGCGCGCAGCACGAGGCCGCGCCGGGTCAGGAATTCGTCCGCCTCGACCGCGGTCCTGCCCTTGTCGGTCGGGAAGTGAATCAGGATGAAGTTGGTGACGCTCGGCGTCACCGTCAGCCCGAGCTTGCCGATCTCCTCGGTCAGCCTGTTGCGCCACGTCTCCGTGTGCGTCCTCGACATCTGCTGATGCGCGGTGTCCTCGATGGCCGCGACGGCCGCAAGCATCGCCGGCGCCGAGACGTTGAACGGCCCGCGAATGCGGTTGATGGCATCGACGATGTGCGCCGGGCCGAACATCCAGCCGACGCGAAGCGCCGCGAGGCCGTGGATCTTCGAGAAGGTGTGGGTCACCACCGTATTTTCGGTGGTCGCGACCAGTTCGAGGCCGAACTCGTAGTCGTTGCGCGAGACGTAGTCGGCATAGGCTGCGTCGAGCACCAGCACGACATGGGAGGGGAGGCCGGCGCGCAGCCGCTTGACTTCGTCGAACGGGATGTAGGTGCCGGTCGGGTTGTTCGGATTGGCGAGCCAGACGAGCTTGGTACGCGGCGTCACCGCGGCGAGGATCGCATCGACGTCGGTGCGATACTCGGTCTCGGCGGCCACGACATTCTTCGCGCCGCAAGCCATGGTGGCGATTGGATAGACCAGAAAGCCGTGCGCCGTCGAGATCGCCTCGTCGCCCTCGCCGAGGTACGTGTGCGCCAGCAGATTGAGGATTTCGTCCGAGCCGGCGCCGCAAACGATGCGATCGGGATCGAGGCCATAAATGCGGCCGATCGCTTCGCGCAGCACCCGCGAGGTGCCTTCCGGATAGTCCTCCAGATGCGCGGCCGCGCTCTTGAAGGCCTCTATCGCCTTCGGGGAGGGGCCGAACGGGGTCTCGTTGGCCGACAGCTTGAACACCTTGCGGCCGGGCTCGGGCGTGGGGCTCTTGCCGGGCGTGTAGGGCGCGATGTCGAGAATGCCGGGGTTCGGCACGGGGCGGTTCATCATCAACTCCGGACAATCATCTCGGGCGCAAGGGGGCCTCAGCTCGGAACCGTATAGCGTTTCGCATGGCCGCCGACGAGCGCCGCCGAGCGCACCGAGGCGCCCGCCGCGATCAGCGCCGACTTGATGCTGTCGAGGTTTGACGGCGCCTCGATCGACACCAGCAGAGCTGCGCTGTCGAAGGCGGTATCGGGCACCGCGACGACGTCCGCGAGCGGCGACAGCGCCCGTGAGACCTGCGCATTCCATCCGGAGACGCGGATGCTCCAGGTCTCGACCTCCAGCAGCATCGCGTCGTCGGCGACGCGCGAGACCGCGAACACCGGCAGAGCGGCCGGATGGTCGGCGCGCTCGATGAAGGGCAGCCGCGCGATGATCTTCGGCGCGCCCACGGGCTCCAGCGTGATCCACCACGGCGTATGCCCCGAGGTCGTCGACACCAGTGCCAGATCGCCCTTCGAGCGGGCCACCGCTTCGACGGCGGCCTGGGCGCTGAAATGCGCGACATACGGCACCACGAAGCCGAAATGGAACCTTGCGGAATCGCGCATCGCGGACTCGCCGACAGACACGTCGGCATGCACCGAGAACGGCGCCTGCACATAGGTGAAGGTCGAGACGATCACGCGCCAGATGCCCTCGACGGTGTCGAGCGGCAGGATGCCGCGATGCCGCTGCACCAGGCGGCGCATCATGTCCGCCTCGCGCGCGGGGCGGAATGCCGAGCCGACCTCCTGGGTCTTCTTGACCTTGATCAGCCGGTCGATGATGTCGGCCCGCTGCATCAGCAAGTGATGGACCTGCTCGTCGATCGCGTCGATCTCCTTGCGCAGATCGGCCAGGGAGGGCGGGGCAGGGGGCGGGTTCGACATGGGCGTGGTCACTCTGCGCGGGCCACGTCTTGACGCGCGGCCGACTGGAACGGATGCCGTTCTCTCCGATGCGCCGGGCCCGCGCAACAGCAAGTTTACCTTGTGCTGCCTAGGCTTGGCTGGACTGCAGCGGCGGCGGGCCGGTTCGTCCGGCAACCCCGGCTTGCCTTGACGCGGAGCGCCCGCGGGACTAGTTTCTGCCTGTTCCGTGGTCATTTGAGCCGGCCGGCTTGCAGCCACGTTAAAAAACTCGCTAAACAGGCCGGGGACGTTATCGATCCCGGCCGAACCCCAGTTCAGGCCGGGTTTTTCATGGCCTGATATGTCACGTGGTTCGGGAGCCCTTGCCGGAAGGCCGGGGTGAAAGACATGACAGGCCTGACGCCGAAATCCACCTCCGCGCTGCGCAGCGTTGCGCCGGAAGAGCGTTCGCACGAGGTCGACCATCCGAGCTCGCTGGTCGCGCAGTTCGGCGCCGACAAGCCGCTGAAGCTCGATTGCGGCATCGACCTCGCGCCGTTCCAGATCGCCTACCAGACCTATGGCGAGCTCAACGCCGACAAGTCGAATGCGGTCCTGATCTGCCACGCGCTGACCGGCGACCAGCATGTCGCCAACCGCCATCCGATGACCGGCAAGCCCGGCTGGTGGGAGACGCTGGTCGGTCCGGGCCGGCCGCTCGATCCGGCGCGCTACTTCATCATCTGCTCCAACGTGATCGGCGGCTGCATGGGCTCGACCGGGCCGGCGTCGCTGAATCCTGCGACCGGCAAGGTCTGGGGTCTCGACTTCCCGATCATCACCATCCCCGACATGGTGCGCGCGCAGGCGATGCTGATCGATCATCTCGGCATCGACACCCTGTTCGCCGTGGTCGGCGGCTCGATGGGCGGCATGCAGGCGCTGCAATGGACGGTGGCCTATCCGCACCGCGTGTTCGCCAATCTCGCGATCGCCTGCGCGACCCGGCACTCGGCGCAGAACATCGCCTTCCATGAGCTCGGCCGCCAGGCCGTGATGGCCGATCCCGAATGGGATCACGGCCGCTACGCCGACAAGGCCACGCATCCGCATCGCGGCCTCGCGGTGGCGCGGATGGCCGCGCACATCACCTATCTCTCGGACGCCGCGCTGCATCGCAAGTTCGGCCGCCGCATGCAGGACCGCGAGCTGCCGACCTTCTCGTTCGACGCCGATTTCCAGGTCGAGAGCTATCTGCGCTACCAGGGCTCGTCCTTCGTCGAGCGCTTCGACGCCAACTCCTATCTCTATCTGACGCGCGCGATGGACTATTTCGACATCGCCGCCGACCATGACGGTGTCCTTGCGGCGGCGTTCCGCGGCATCCAGACCCGGTTCTGCGTGGTGTCGTTCACCAGCGACTGGCTGTTTCCAACCTCGGAGTCGCGGGCGCTGGTGCATGCGCTGAACGCCTCCAGCGCGCGGGTGTCGTTCGCGGAGATCGAGACCGACAAGGGACATGATGCGTTCCTGCTCGACGTGCCCGAGTTCTTCGAGATCGCCAGCGCCTTTCTCGATTCGGCCGGCAAGGCGCGCGGCCTCAAGACCGTGACGGGAGGCTGAGCCATGAGCCTGCAAGGTGTGCTGCCGCTGAACGGCCTCACCGGCGGCGAGGTGCTGGCCTATCGCCCGGATCATCTCCTGATCGCCGGCATGGTCGAGCGCGGCTCGAAAGTGCTCGACATCGGCTGCGGCGACGGCGACCTGCTGCAGCTGCTGGAGAGCCGCGGCATCGACGGCCGCGGCATCGAGCTGTCGCGCGAGGGCGTCAACCATTGCGTCGCCAAGGGGCTGGCGGTGGTGCAGGGCGACGCAGACACCGATCTCGTCGACTATCCCGACGACGCCTTCGACTACGTAATCCTGTCGCAGACCCTGCAGGCGACGCGCCGGCCGAAGGACGTGCTGGAAAATCTGCTGCGCATCGGCCGCCGCGCCATCGTCACCTTCCCGAATTTCGGCTTCTGGCGGCTGCGACTGCAACTGCTCGTCGGCGGCCACATGCCGCGCACCGACAATCTGCCATTCACCTGGTACGACACGCCCAACATTCATTTCTGCACCATCAAGGACTTCGTGCAGCTCTGCGACGAGATCGGCGTAAAGATGGAGCGCGCGGTGGCGCTCGATAGTTACGGCCGCCCCTTGCGCGTCGCGATGCCCTGGTGGTTCTGGAACATGTTCGGCGAGCAGGGCGTGTTTCTGCTGAGCCGGGGTGAGCGGCGGTAAGGGGGCCACGCCCGCTCGTCGCCCGTAGTTCACGGCGCGCGCGTCATCCTCCGCTGTCGTCCCGGCCTTGAGCCGGGACCCATAACCACCGTTGGTCTTGGGACGATGACTCGCAGTTGCGCCTGACCGATAGATTCCGCGGTATGGGTCCCGGCTCAAGGCCGGGACGACAACTGAGTGCTGGGCGACCGATTGTCTGCCCCTGACCCGCGCGCGATAACGCAACTCGTCATTGGCGAGCCGTTTGGTTTGTCGCGTTTCACATCTCAAACAGCTGATGGCGTGTTCTTATCCCCGCTGCACTTTCGCGCCCGGGCTCTGCATCAATCACCGCCTCCGAAAACGCAGAGGCGCAGGGAAGGCCGGATGCTGGCCGCACCCATGGCCCGCCTGCGGAAAAAATGCAGGCGGCAGGTACCACAGGTACGAGCCGGAACACCCGGCCTTCCCTGCGCGATGGCTGTACGGCTGCTTCGCGTTCTCCCTGGTGCGCCGGGCTTTCTGGCCACCATCCCCACGAGAAGCGAGAGCTTCGCCGTGAGTTGACATCAGCGTCGGGATGTCAGGACCGCGCGACTTGACCGTGCGCATCGGAATTGTTCGTCCGCGCGAGGACACGCACGCGCAACCCGACACGCCCACCGCATCCCACCTCAGCGTTCGTGACGACCGCGATACGCCCCACGTGCAGTGAGGCGGGACGGGCAGAAATCTGCGCTTGATTTGCCCGACGAGGCTGGGCAAGAATCTCGGGCGTTTTGCGTGGCGGGATGTACGATTCGGCTTATGACGAATCGCCCGTTCAAGAGCGGTGAGAGCCGCGAGCAAGCCAGCCTGTTTCCACCGCGGATCGAGGATTACGTATCTGCGGACAATCCGGTTCGTGCGATCGATGGCTATGTCGATGCGCTCGACCTTGCCAAGCTTGGATTTCGGCACGCCGACCGGCGCGCGGCGGGAGCGGGACAGCCGCCATACGCCCCGTCCGATCTGCTGAAGCTGTACCTGTATGGCTATATCAACCAGATCCGGTCATCACGCCGGCTGGAGCGTGAAGCCTGCCGCAATCTGGAACTGATCTGGCTGCTGAAGTCTCTCAAGCCCGGCTACCGGACGATCGCCAATTTCCGCAAGGAGAACTGGGCGGCCCTGAAGGCCGCGAACCGCAGTTTCGTGCTGCTGCTTCGCGAACTCGATCTGATCGGCGGGACCCTGGTCGCGGTCGACGGGGCGCTATTCCACGGCAATGCCAGCAAGGACAGCATCTTCACGCGCGGGAAGCTCGCCAAACAGATCGCCAAGCTCGATGAGGAGATCGAGGCGTACGGCAAGTCCCTCGACACCAACGATGCAGCAGAAGCCAAGCGGCCCGACAACGGCAAGGATGGCAATGGCGGCGGCGATGTCGGGGACAGGATCAAGGAACTGATGGCGCGGCGTGAGCGCGCTCAGTCCGATCTGGAGAACCTTGACAAAAACGACAAGGGACAGGTGTCGAAGACCGACCCCGATGCGCGGCTGCTGAGCAAGGGCGATCAGACGATTGCAGGCTACAACGTCCAGAGCGTCGTTGACGACAAGAACAAGCTGATCGTCGCCAGCGAGGTCGTCAATCGCAGCGATGTCCGACACCTGCATATGATGGCGATAGCGGCCAAGGAGAACCTGGAGGTCTCGTCGCTGCAGATATTGGCCGATGTCGGCTACTACAACAGCGAGGATATCAAGGCTTGCGAGGATGATGGCATCACCGCCTATGTCCCGCTGCATCACGGCAATGGCAAGAAGCACACGCGCTTCACGCGAGCTGACTTCACCTACGATTCCGCAACCGACACCTACCGGTGTCCCGCAGGCCAGGCGCTGCATCCCACGAAGAAGCTCTGGAAGAATACGAGCGGCAGAATGGAACGCCGTTACCTGGGCTCAGTGCCGACCTGCAGCGTCTGCCCCCTCAAGGCGTCTTGCCTCTCCGCGAAGGCCAAAAGCCGCAACGTCTCTCGGTGGGAGCACGAGGAGGTGCTGGATCGTCACCGCCAGAGAATGGCGAGCGAACAGGCTGGCCAGCTGATGCGTCGCCGCTCAGCCCTCGTCGAACATCCGTTCGGCACACTCAAGTGCCGCGCCGGGTATCAGCATTTCCTCGTCCGCAGCTTCGACAAGGTTCGCGGGGAATGGAGCCTCATGGCGCTCTCTTACAACTTTAGCCGCGTCCTCAACATTCTCGGCCTGAACGACTTCCTCGCCCGCATCACCGCGTGGGCTATTGCAGCTCAACACGCCGCCTCTGCCGAGGCCAACGCCGCACGAGAGGCGATTCCGCTTGCCTTGATACGAAACTGGACGATGATACGGCTATGGCTCGAAGTCGCACCGCGCCGAGCCCTCCTAGCCTCCTAATTTGGATTCTTGCCCAGCCTCGACGGGGCAAGGCCCCCGATTGCGACAAACTAACACGACGGGCAGTGGATGCATGCCGCGCATGCGTAGATTGCCCGTCGGGTGCCGGCCGGAGGATCGGTGCGGTCGGGCGCTCGACGTTGTCGCCGCGAGCTTGGTACAATCGGTCGAGGTAAACACGCCAACGCTGACGAGGTGCCCTCCAATGAAATCCTTCCGCAAGGAGCTGTGGTTCGACATTCCCGGCCGGCGCGCCTTCATCAAC
Source organism: Bradyrhizobium sp. ORS 285 (assembly GCF_900176205.1). Classification (NCBI taxonomy): domain Bacteria; kingdom Pseudomonadati; phylum Pseudomonadota; class Alphaproteobacteria; order Hyphomicrobiales; family Nitrobacteraceae; genus Bradyrhizobium; species Bradyrhizobium sp. ORS 285. Next base: position 6,386,382 of record NZ_LT859959.1, on the reverse strand, counting down.
ATCACGCCGGACGTCGAGGCGGCGCTCAGGGAAAGCGGCGTGCGTGAGGGGCTCGTGCTGGTCAACGCCATGCACATCACCGCCTCAGTGTTCATCAACGATGACGAGAGCGGGCTGCATCATGACTACGAGCAGTGGCTGGAGAAGCTGGCGCCGCACGAGCCGGTGTCGAGCTATCGCCACAACCGCACCGGCGAGGACAATGCCGACGCCCACATGAAGCGTCAGGTGATGGGCCGCGAGGTGGTGGTGGCGATCACGCAAGGCAAGCTCGATTTCGGCCCGTGGGAGCAGATCTTCTACGGCGAGTTCGACGGCGGCCGGCGCAAGCGGGCGCTGATCAAGATCATCGGTGAGTAGGAATCGCGGCTTCCGTCATTGCGAGGAGCGCAAGCGACGAAGCAATCCAGGGGCTACGCGTGACGTCCTTTCGTGTGGCCCTGGATCGCTTCGCTACGCTCGCGATGACGGAGCAGGGAGTGACAGCCTCGGCGCCGGCGGGCATCTAGGACGCCGCGGCCTCTTGAGGTCCAACGGCAGGTGTGTCGGGAAGACTAGAACTGCTCGCATGCGGCATTTTCAGCCTTGGTACGGCAGATGAGCTTATAGATTCGCCGCGAAGTCTGGTCCTCGATCGTGAATTGCTGCCGATCGAATGCGAGGATCGTCCAAGGGACATTGCCGACGACGATGCCGGTCTTGGTGAGCTCGTAGTCCACGGTCCAATCCCACGCGTCGTAATCGTGGAAGGTGAAGCCTTCCGCCGACCCGTCTGGTCGGAAGCAGATGTGATGGATGTGGGCCAGGACGGTTCGCGCAGGCTCCTTCCTGTCGTTCGTCTTGAAGCCGTGGTACTCCCAACACCCGCCAACGAGGCTCGATAGATCGGCGGCGGTTGCAGGCGGCGTCATTCCAAGGCCGGTGACAGCCACGAGCATGAACCTGATGTTCATCGCTGGCATCGTTAGCCGGCAATCGATCTCGGGTCACGCACACCCCATCGCCCCGCCTCCACCAGCGCGATGAACCGCTCCACCGCCTCGTTGAACAGCGCCGGCTCCTCGAGGTTCAGCACATGCCCCGACTTCGGGAAGAATGTCAGCCCCGACGCCGGCAGATGCCGCTTCAGGAACAGGCTCGGCTCGATGCAGGCGTCGTCCTCGTCGCCGCAGATGATCAGGGCCGGTGTGGTCGCGCGGCGGATCGTATCCGTCATCGTGTAGATCGACGGCCGGCCGCCTTGGAAGCCGCGCATGGTGTTGGCCGAGCCCGTGGCGTCGTGGCGGGCCAGCGCGGCGTAGAAGTCGGCGTGGCCGCGGGGGTCCTTGACCAGGAACGGGATGCGGCCGGGGGCCTCGCGGGTGACCTTGGCGGTCTCGGCGGAGCCGAGCGTCTCGAACTGTTCGGCCGTGGCGCGGCACTGGGCGCGGAAGCTGTCGAGGTTCTCGAGGCTTGAGCCGGAGCCGACCCCGGCCAGCACCATCGAGCGGATGCGCGTGGGCGCATTGAGCGCGACCTGTAGCGAGGAGTAGGAGCCCATCGACAGGCCGACGAAGTGCGCGGCTTCGATGCCGAGGTGATCGAGCACGGCGAGCGCATCCGTGTAGAAATGCACGTAGCTGTAGACGTCCGGCGAAGCCGGCACGTCCGACGGCGTATAGCCGCGGGCGGAGTAGGCGATGCAGCGGTGACGGCGCGAGAAATAGCGCAGCTGCGGCTCCCAGTTGGTGTGGTCGGCGGCGAACTCGTGCAGGAAGATGAGCGGCGTGCCCTGGCCTGCCTCTTCAAAATACAGGCGAACGCCGTCTTTCGCCGTTGCGTGGGGCATCGTCAGCTCCTCCCGTGTCGCGTGCCTGATGATGACGTGTCGCGCGAGACGCGACAATGGCTTCGCTGGCGGCCTTGTTTCCGCCGCAGGATGGACTCGGAATCACCCTCTCGTCGCCGGCATTTTGCCGTCGATGGTCATGGTTTCGTCACACCGCGACTTTTTACGGACCCCGCTGGCGGCTTGCAGAGGGGCCGCGCTGAGGACCGGGGGGTGCCAAGTCTGAGTACCAGTCAGGGTACTGGGGGAAGTAACAGAAGGATTGAGTATGGTTGTGTCTACCCTTCGCCGGTCGCTGCACATCGTTGCGCTGACCATGGGAGCGGCCGTGATTGCCGCCTCCGCAACACCGGCATCGGCCCGTCCGCATCACGGCTCCGGGCATCATGCCCACCGCAGCCACGGCGGCCATCACTACGCAAGGACTCATCATCACCGTCGCTCGTTCGCCCGGCAGTCGCGCTGGGAGCGCGGCGTGGCGCGGATGCAGGTCGAGGGCGTCGCCGACGCGCAGGCCAGCCTCATGATGCCGGGCACGGCGTCCGAGGGCATGGGAATGTCCGGCGGCGGCTACGGCGGTGACAGCAGCGTCGTCTCCGCGGCGCGCAGCTTCATCGGCGGCGGCAACCCGACCGGACGGCGCAGCCTGTGGTGCGCGCGCTTCATGAACATGGTGCTGGAGCGCACCGGCCATCGCGGCACGGGCTCCGATATGGCGCGCTCGTTCGCGAGCTACGGCCAGCGCGTCTCCGGTCCGCAGGTCGGCGCCATCGCCGTCATGAGCCGCCGCGGCGGCGGCCATGTCGGCGTGGTCTCGGGCGTCGATGCCCAGGGCAACCCGATCGTCATCTCCGGCAACAACGGCAATCGCGTGCGTGAGAGCGCCGTGTCGCGCGGCCGCGTGTATGCCTATGTGATGCCGAACTGATGAGTTCGGCCTGCTGTTGATCAGCGGCACTTCCCGTGCGGCTGCCCCTCACCCCGACCCTCTCCCCGTAAGAACGGGGAGAGGGGGCAGACCGCAGTGTGGTGAGAGCTCGAGCTACACCAGTTGAGGCATTCTTGCGATGACGGTGATTTGCCGTTCGCGTTGCTGACGCACCATATCTCGGCGCGGCCGGTGCAACCTCTCCCCGCTCTTTGCGGGGAGAGGTCGGATTGCGCAGCAATCCGGGTGAGGGGCATGGGACACATGCAGCCGCGATCACCGGTCCTTCGGACAGGCACGGCGGCTGCGGGCGCCCCCGAAGTCTGGCGGTGACGTACTAATTTAACAGGATAAAGGCACAAATTTGCGGCAGATAAATTGTACTTCCCGTGCGGCTGCCCCTCACCCCGACCCTCTCCCCGTAAGAACGGGGAGAGGGAGCGCACCTTCCGAGTGACGGCAGTTCGAACTACACCAGCCGCGGCTGCTCCACGGCGAGCTCATCGCCGACGGCAATGTCGCCGGCTTCGATGACCTCGGCGTAGATGCCGCATTCGTTGTTGCCGCGGGCCTGCATCAGCGCGGGGGGGATGTCGAGGTCGCGTGCCGCCGTGTCGGGGTCGACGTTGACGGCGGCGCAGCGGGTGGTGGTCTTGACGACCTTCAGACGCGCCGATCCGATCCGCAGCGTCTCCCCCATCAGCGTGGTCTCTTGCCACGCCGGCCAGCCGGTGACGTAGAGGTTGGCGCGGAAGCGCAGCGGGTGCACGGTCGCGCCCACCAGCTTTTCGATCTCGGCGAGGGAGGCGAGGTTGATGATCGAGATCACCTTGCGCGCCAGATCGGTGAAGGCGTAGCCGCCGCCCGACAGCAGCCTGACCGGGCCGCGCAGCTCGTCGGCGAATTCGGCGGCGAAGAATCGCTCGATCGTAGCACGGCCCTCGGCGCTCTCGAGATCGCCCTGCGCGACGATGGCGCCATCCTTGCGGATGGTGAGCATGTTGGTCGCGTCGTCGAAGTGAGTCTTGAAGCCGGCGAGGCGCTCGTTGCGCATGAGCATCAGATAAGAAGTCTTGGGCCGCCAGACCGGCGCGGCCGGATCGAAGCCGGTGGGGCCGTTTTCGAGCGCATAGCGGCGGTCGGCCGGCAGCGTTTCGCCAACCCGCAACCGGGCCGTCTGCAATGGTTCCGGGGTAAGGCCCTTGACCGGATAGCGGTACAGGCCGGTGATGCGTGCGGGGCTGATTTGGCTCATGGGCGGGGTCATAGGAGATTCCTTACCGAGCGGCCAGGGCACACGATTTTGTGAAGCAGCCCCTTCCGTTTTGCGGCAGCCTTCCCACATTTCTCTCAAGCCGGGCTCAAAGCCGGCGACGTGGATTGCTGCGGCGTTGACGAGCGTCAACGTGCGCAGATCGAAACCCAATGAAGATGCTGAAACCGTGCCTTCGGGGCGTCACAGCAGGCTGAGGGAAACATCATGAATATCGACAAATATACCGAGCGCGCGCGGGGCTTCATTCAATCGGCGCAGTCTCTCGCGGTGCGCGACGGCCATCAGCAGTTCTCGCCGCTGCATCTCCTGAAGGTTCTGCTCGATGATGGCGAAGGCCTCGCGGGCGGCCTGATCGATCGCGCCGGCGGCAATTCGCGCGCGATCCTGAAGGCGACCGAAGACGCGCTGGGCAAGATGCCGAAAGTGTCGGGCAGCGGCGCCGGTCAGATCTATCTATCCCCGGAATTGGCGCGCGCTTTCGACGCGGCGGAGAAGGCGGCCGAGAAGGCCGGCGACAGCTTCGTCACGGTCGAGCGGCTGCTACTCGGGCTTGCGCTCGACAAGAACAGCGAGACCGGTGGTCTGCTCGCCAAGGGCGGCGTGACCGCGCAGAATCTCAACGCAGCGATCGAAGCCCTGCGCAAGGGGCGTACGGCCGACTCGGCGACCGCCGAGAACGCCTATGATGCGCTGAAGAAATATGCCCGCGACCTGACCCAGGCGGCGCGCGACGGCAAGCTCGATCCGGTGATCGGCCGCGACGAGGAGATCCGCCGCACGATTCAAGTGCTGTCACGGCGTACCAAGAACAATCCCGTGCTGATCGGCGAGCCCGGCGTCGGCAAGACCGCGATCGTCGAGGGCCTCGCGCTGCGCATCGTCAATGGCGACGTGCCGGAGAGCCTGAAGGACAAGCGGCTGCTGTCGCTCGATCTCGGTGCGCTGATCGCGGGTGCAAAATATCGCGGCGAGTTCGAGGAGCGGCTGAAGGCCGTGCTGCAGGAGGTGACTGCGGCCGAAGGCACCTTCGTGCTGTTCATCGACGAGATGCACACCCTGATCGGCGCCGGCAAGGCCGACGGCGCGATGGATGCGTCGAACCTGCTGAAGCCTGCGCTCGCCCGCGGCGAGCTGCACTGCATCGGCGCGACCACGCTCGACGAGTACCAGAAGCATGTCGAGAAGGACGCGGCCCTCGCGCGCCGGTTCCAGCCGGTCTACGTCACCGAGCCGACGGTCGAGGACACCATCTCGATCCTGCGCGGGCTGAAGGACAAATACGAGCAGCATCACGGCGTGCGCATCACCGATTCCGCGCTGGTGGCCTCGGCCACCTTGTCGAACCGCTACATCACCGACCGCTTCCTGCCGGACAAGGCCATCGACCTGATGGACGAGGCGGCGGCGCGGCTGAAGATGCAGGTCGATAGCAAGCCGGAGGAACTGGATTCGCTGGATCGCGAGATCATCCGGCTCAAGATCGAGCAGGAGGCCTTGAAGAAGGAGAGCGATCTCGGCTCGAAGACCCGGCTGCAGGCGCTGGAGAAGGAGCTTGCGGATCTCGAGGAGAAGTCGGCCTCGCTGACCGCGAAGTGGAGCGCCGAGAAGGACAAGCTGTCGAACGCGCAGAAGCTCAAGAGCGAGCTGGATGCGCTTCGCATCGAGCTCGCCAATGCGCAGCGCCGCGGCGAGTACCAGAAGGCGGGTGAGCTGGCCTATGGCCGGATCCCCGATCTGGAGAAGCGGCTGGCGGACATCGAGGCCAAGGAGAATGCCGGCGAGATGATGGAAGAGGCGGTGACCGCCAACCACATCGCGCAGGTGGTCTCGCGCTGGACCGGCGTGCCGGTCGACAAGATGCTCGAGGGCGAGAAGGACAAGCTGCTGCGGATGGAAGACTCGCTCGGCAAGCGCGTCGTCGGCCAGTTCGAGGCGGTGCATGCGGTCGCGACCGCGGTGCGGCGCTCGCGCGCCGGCCTGCAGGATCCGAACCGGCCGATGGGCTCGTTCATGTTCTTGGGCCCCACCGGCGTCGGCAAGACCGAGCTGACCAAGGCGCTCGCGGAGTACCTGTTCAACGACGAGACCGCGATGGTCCGGCTCGACATGTCCGAGTACATGGAGAAGCACTCGGTGTCGCGGCTGATCGGCGCGCCTCCCGGCTATGTCGGCTATGACGAGGGCGGGGCGCTGACGGAGGCCGTGCGGCGCCGGCCGTATCAGGTCGTGCTGTTCGACGAGATCGAGAAGGCGCATCCGGATGTGTTCAACGTGCTGCTGCAGGTGCTCGATGACGGCCGCCTGACCGATGGCCAGGGCCGCACCGTCGACTTCCGCAACACGCTGATCATCATGACGTCAAATCTCGGCTCCGAGTTCCTGGTCAACCAGCCGGAGGGCGAGGATACGTCGGAAGTCCGCGAGTTGGTGATTGGCACGGTGCGCGGGCATTTCCGGCCCGAGTTCCTCAACCGCGTCGACGAGATCATCCTGTTCCACCGGCTGCAGAAGAGCGAGATGGGCCGGATCGTCGAGATCCAGTTCTCGCGGCTTCAGAAGCTCGTGGCGGAGCGCAAGATCACGCTGTCGCTGGATGGCGATGCGCGCGACTGGCTGGCCGCCAAGGGCTGGGACCCGGCCTATGGCGCGCGTCCGTTGAAGCGGGTGATCCAGCGCAGCGTGCAGGATCCGCTCGCCGAGATGATCCTCGCCGGCGACATCAAGGACGGCGACAACGTCGCCATCTCCTCCGAAGGCAATGTGCTGACCTTCAACGGCAAGGCGCATCGCACCGCGGAGATCGCCACCTTCGAGGCGCCGATCCCGAAGCGCAAGCTGAACTGAGCGGCGCGATTGCCAAGCGCACATGGAAACGGCCCCCGCTGAGTGATCAGCGGGGGCCGTTTGCGTTGGAAATCTCTCAGGAGGGCGAAGGCTTACCGGTTGACCTGGATCGGCCCGGCATCCGACATGCGCGAGGGGCCGTTGCCGCGGCCGGCCATCATCTGGTCGACACGGTCGCGTTCCTTCTCGAAGCCGGCCATGATCTGGCCTTCGAGCGAACGGCCGCGCGGCAGCTTGACGCGCAGCGGGTCGACGAAGCGGCCGTTGACGAGAATTTCGTAGTGCACATGCGGGCCGGTCGACTGGCCGGTCGAGCCGACGAAGCCGATGACCTGGCCCTGGCGGACCCGCTTGCCCGGCTCCATGCCCTTCACGAACGCCGACATGTGGCCGTAGGCGGTCTCGTAACCGTTGTTGTGCTTGATGCGGATGTATTTGCCGTAGCCGCCTTCGGTGCCGACCTTCTCGAGCACGCCATTGCCGGCGGCAAAAATCGGCGTGCCGTAGGCGGTGGCCCAGTCGACGCCGGTGTGCATCTTCACATAGCCGAGGATCGGATGGCGGCGGCCGCCGAAGCCGGAGCGCATGATCGCGTTGTTGACGGGCTTGCGCACCAGGAACTTCTTCGCGCTCTTGCCGGTCTCGTCGTAATAATCGACGACGCTGTCGTCGGGGGTCTGGAACCGGTAGTACTTCTTGGTCTCGCCGCCGACCGTCAGCGAGGCGAACAGCACCTCGCTCTTGTCATTGGTGCCGGGCTTGTCGTCGTCGTCGCCGGCATAGAACACGTCGAATGAATCGCCCGGCTGCACCCGGCGCTGGAAGTCGACGTCGTAGGAATAGATCCGGATCATGTCCTCGATGACCGGCGCCGGCACCTTGTTGCGTAGCGCGGTCTCGTAGATGCTCTGGTAGAGGCGGACGCCGGTGCCGTCATCCTCTTCGTCGTCATTGGTGTTGTCGGCGGTCTCGGTCACCGTGTTCATGCTCTGCACGTCGACGGCGACATATTTGCCGAGGTCCGACAGCGCGGCGACCGCTTCGATCATGGTCTCGTTGGCGACGATGACGCGGACGGGCTGCAGCCGGGCGCCGGGGGCCGGGCTCGCCGGCGCCATAAGGATGCGCAGCTTCTCGCCTTCCTTCAGGCCGCCGTCGCGGCCGCGGGCGCCGAGCTGGCCGGCGATCGCCTTGGCCTCGTCGGGCGTGGCGCCCTGGTCGCGCAGGATCGTGGCGACCGTATCGCCCTTCTTGACCAGGTGGACGCGCTCGCCGAGCGGGTTGCCGCCGGTGATCTGGTCCTTGGTCTTGGGCAGCAGGGTCACGTTCTCCGGCACCACCCGCGTCTCGAACCCGGCATAGGGGTCGGGTAGGGTGCCGTCATTGGCATAGGACAGCTTCAGGTCACCACCCTGGGCGCCCGTGGCGTCCGCCGCGGCATTGGCAAGCGAGGCGTAGCGCACGCCGCCATTGTTGCCGCGCCAATTGGCGGCGTCGCGGACCCGCATGACGATCTCGTCGAGCGCCACGGAGGCTGCGATCTTGGCCTTCGGCAGCACGGCCGCGAGGTCCTTGGTCACGAACGAGACCTCGGCATCCGGCTCGACGGCCGCGGGATTGTTGGGATCGTCACCGGGGCTGGTCTTGTCGTTCTCGGCGTCGGTCAACAGCCGCTGCGCATTGAAGGGCGGGATCTTGGCCGAGAGGTCGCTGGTGGTCATCGAGAGGTTGCCGGAGATCCGCACATAGGGACGGACCCGGATCACCTCGCGCGTTCCGGCACGGGTCACGGTCGAGACGCGGACGACATTGCGGGCGGCGGCGGATTCGTTCGGCGGCGGCAGCCGGTCGCTCTTGCGCAAAGTGGCGACGCGATCATTGGCGCCGAACGCGCCGCGCAGCGCGCTCTCCACCCGCTCCGGCATGCGCGCAAAGGTCAGCTCGCCATCGAGCGACGCAAAAACGGCGCCGCCGATCAGGGCCGCGCCGCAGAGACCTGTCAGAATCGTGCCTGAAAACCATTGGACGGAGACGCGGCGGCGATCGATCACCGCAGCCTCGGAGCCATCGACCGATAGCGGCGGCTCATGCCCGAGATCGATCATGCCGATCTCGCGCCCAATCCCCCCGCGTGACGTCCGATGGTTCAACCTCAGTCCCCCAAGTTCAAAGTCAGCACCGAGATCACTCAGCTGCCGGTTGGCTTACCGTCCAGGACGAGAGCGTCCAAGACAAACCGTCCAGGACAGACCGTCTAAGACAAACGGCTCGGAATGATGGCGCGTCTCTGACGGTTCGAGGCTCTCGGGCATGAAACCCTCAAATCCCGGACCGCTGTTCTTCTTCAGGATCTCTCGATGTCGTCTCGGTCGTCTGAATCAGGCGAAGGGCTCGCCAATTCCTTGATCTGGATCACCGTGAGCCGATGGCAGTCCCTGCTGGACCCAAATCAACCCAGGTCGATGCTTAACAAATCGTCGCAGGATTGTGGCCCAAGTGGGGCACGATGTCCGCAAGAAATCGGGCTTCCGTAGCCGCGCGGAAAAAAATCACCCGATGCGACGATTTCATGAAATTCGTCGTTGACACCCCGATCGGCTCCCCCTATACACCCGATCACTGAGCGCGGCGCCGCTTCGGGACACACCGAGGCGAGCATTCGCGCCAATACTGCTCCTCACTTCGTTGAGTGGTGCACAACCGGTAGAACCCGGTTGCCCATCGCCGTCGAATAGGGTGCGGAACCCCTCCAAGAGAGGGTGGGACTGAGGTCCCGGGCTGTTTGACAAGTGAAGATGAAGAAAGAGAAACGTGGACGGCGGAGTCCTTGCGGGTCTCGGGATTGAGAGCTTCGGCTTTTGGTTCTGGGATCGGACGAGAAGACTTCGGCGGACAATGTTTCAAAGGTAACACCATAGTCTTTGCGCTGTGAAGCGCGGGATCGATTGGTGGGACCTCGTCAAACGTTGTGATCAGCCGGTTCAAAGCTTCAAGTTCAACTTGAGAGTTTGATCCTGGCTCAGAGCGAACGCTGGCGGCAGGCTTAACACATGCAAGTCGAGCGGGCATAGCAATATGTCAGCGGCAGACGGGTGAGTAGCGCGTGGGAACGTACCTTTTGGTTCGGAACAACACAGGGAAACTTGTGCTAATACCGGATAAGCCCTTACGGGGAAAGATTTATCGCCGAAAGATCGGCCCGCGTCTGATTAGCTAGTTGGTGGGGTAATGGCCCACCAAGGCGACGATCAGTAGCTGGTCTGAGAGGATGATCAGCCACATTGGGACTGAGACACGGCCCAAACTCCTACGGGAGGCAGCAGTGGGGAATATTGGACAATGGGCGCAAGCCTGATCCAGCCATGCCGCGTGAGTGATGAAGGCCCTAGGGTTGTAAAGCTCTTTTGTGCGGGAAGATAATGACGGTACCGCAAGAATAAGCCCCGGCTAACTTCGTGCCAGCAGCCGCGGTAATACGAAGGGGGCTAGCGTTGCTCGGAATCACTGGGCGTAAAGGGTGCGTAGGCGGGTCTTTAAGTCAGGGGTGAAATCCTGGAGCTCAACTCCAGAACTGCCTTTGATACTGAAGATCTTGAGTTCGGGAGAGGTGAGTGGAACTGCGAGTGTAGAGGTGAAATTCGTAGATATTCGCAAGAACACCAGTGGCGAAGGCGGCTCACTGGCCCGATACTGACGCTGAGGCACGAAAGCGTGGGGAGCAAACAGGATTAGATACCCTGGTAGTCCACGCCGTAAACGATGAATGCCAGCCGTTAGTGGGTTTACTCACTAGTGGCGCAGCTAACGCTTTAAGCATTCCGCCTGGGGAGTACGGTCGCAAGATTAAAACTCAAAGGAATTGACGGGGGCCCGCACAAGCGGTGGAGCATGTGGTTTAATTCGACGCAACGCGCAGAACCTTACCAGCCCTTGACATGTTTGGGACCGGTCGCAGAGACGTGACCTTCTCTTCGGAGCCCGAAACACAGGTGCTGCATGGCTGTCGTCAGCTCGTGTCGTGAGATGTTGGGTTAAGTCCCGCAACGAGCGCAACCCCCGTCCTTAGTTGCTACCATTTAGTTGAGCACTCTAAGGAGACTGCCGGTGATAAGCCGCGAGGAAGGTGGGGATGACGTCAAGTCCTCATGGCCCTTACGGGCTGGGCTACACACGTGCTACAATGGCGGTGACAGTGGGAAGCTAAGGGGTGACCCTTCGCAAATCTCAAAAAGCCGTCTCAGTTCGGATTGGGCTCTGCAACTCGAGCCCATGAAGTTGGAATCGCTAGTAATCGTGGATCAGCACGCCACGGTGAATACGTTCCCGGGCCTTGTACACACCGCCCGTCACACCATGGGAGTTGGCTTTACCTGAAGGCGGTGCGCTAACCAGCAATGGAGGCAGCCGACCACGGTAGGGTCAGCGACTGGGGTGAAGTCGTAACAAGGTAGCCGTAGGGGAACCTGCGGCTGGATCACCTCCTTTCTAAGGATGGCTCTTCAGCCT